>JARVKA010000010.1 GCA_029775915.1 Nitrososphaeria archaeon
AGAAATACTCGCTAAAAAGACTCAAAGAATGGTAACGAGTTAATGATAAAAAGTAGTTAACGCTTAAGGAACATTTCAAAAGTGTTAGAGCCTCGGGCGGGCTTTGAACCCGCGACCCACAGCTTACAAGGCTCAACCAAATTCTTGTCTGTTGCTCTACCGGGCTGAGCTACCGAGGCTTCAATAAAACTTAATCAAAAAATCCATTATTTTACCTTTACTAAGTCATAAAGAAGCAGTTTAATAAATTGAGCATACTCCTCATCTTGAAATTTTATTTCATCATACTTTTTCATAATTTTAGCCAATTTTAAAGCTAATAAATGATAGCATAACTCACTCTTACCATTAAGAACTTTAAAGTAAAAATCTCTACATGAGCAATATGGTATTGAATCATCCACAATATAATCACCTTCACTTCCAACTACAATCCAAATCTCTCTACCACTTGGATGAAAATAATGAAGCTTTACACAATTCTCTTCCACTAACTTTAAAGCTTTATCAAACTTCTTACCATAAATGCGATAAGCTTCCAACTATCTTATTAAAGATAATTTCATGCATTACTTTAAGGTTTCGTTAAGAGTTAATAAGATTAATGAAGCTTTTAGTGTCAGATTTTTAGAGAAAAATTAAATTTTTTCCAAATCACTTACACTAAATCCAACATTAATAGAAGAGTTGTATAATGCTTCTCAGATAAATTTTATATAGCAATGCAAATCAATCATTACAAAAAGATACAAAAGGAGGTTATTGAATCGATCCAGAGATTGAAATTCTTGACACAACCTTAAGGGATGGTGCTCAAGCTCAAGGAATAACTTTTTCATTACAAGATAAAATCAGTTTGGTAGAACGATTAGATGAGTTAGGTGTGAAATATATAGAAGGAGGGTGGCCATCATCTAACCCTAAAGATGTGAAGTTTTTTAAAGCTATGAAGCAAATATCTCTTAAAAATTCAAAGATTGTAGCTTGTGGTAGCACATATAAAAAAGATTCATTACCACAAAAAGATAAAGGGTTAAATGCTTTACTCAAAACCGATTTAGACACAATAGTTATCGTAGGGAAGTCTTGGGATTTACATGTAAAAGAAGTATTGAGAGTTGGATTAGATGAGAATCTTATTATGATACAAAAAACTATAGAGTATTTGAAAGATCATGGTATTCATGTAATTTTTGATGCAGAGCACTTTTACGATGGTTACAACGCAAATCCAGAATATTCATTGAGAGTTGTAAAAGTAGCTGAAGAGAGCGGAGCTGAAGTTATTGTGTTATGTGATACGAATGGTGGCACTCTTATCAATAAATTTAAAGAGATCACTCAGCATGCTTTAAGCATATTAAAGACGAAGGTTGGTGTTCATTGCCATAATGATATTGGATTGGCTGTAGCTAACACATTAACAGCAATTGAATTGGGAGTTAAGCATATTCAAGGTACGATAAATGGATTTGGTGAAAGGTGTGGTAATGCAGATCTTTGCCAATTAATTCCTACAATACAATTGAAAATGGGTATAAGAGCTTTAATATCATCAAAGCCTTTATTGGAGCAATTAAAATCTTTAACAGCACTATCACAATACGTTTATGAATTAACTAATACAAATCCAAACCCATATCAACCTTACGTGGGTATGAATGCTTTTGCTCATAAAGCTGGTATACATATAAATGCTATATTGAAGAATCCACGTGCATATGAGCATATAGAGCCATCATTAGTAGGTAATAAGAGAAAACTCGCTATATCAGAACTTTCAGGAAGATCAGCTATAATTAATGAAGCGCTCAAACTTGGTATAAAATTGGATAAGCAAAGTAGTGTGGTCGATGAGGTTTTAAATACGATTAAAAAGTTAGAAGCAGAAGGTTATTATTTGGAGAATGCGAATGCTACTGTACATTTAATTTTATTCAAAGCTATGGGTTATGATCTTCAACCTTTCACACTCAAGTTTTGGAGAGTTACTACTGAGAAGCTTGAACAAACATTCGCTACAAGTGAGGTTCTTGTTAAGGTAAAGCGAGAGACTATTCATGAAGCGGCTGTAGGTGTAGGTCCAGTACATGCTTTAGATTGTGCATTAAGAAAAGCTCTTTTAAAGAGATTTCCAATTTTGAAAAAGACCAAACTTATCAATTATAAGGTTTCAGTGGTAGAAAGTGGTGGTACAGCTTCAGCAGTTAGAGTCTTTATAGAATTTAAGGATAATAATTATAATTGGGCTACAACTGCTTTATCACAAAATATATTGGAAGCAAGTATTAAAGCTTTGGTTGATGGATACACCTATCGATTGGCTTTAGATAAAATCCTACCTAACCACAATAATTAATCTCAACATTAAGCGGTTTTTATCGATTATTTGATTTGCTCATTAGGCCACATCATTTTACGTAATTCTCTGCCAACCCGTTCTATAGGATGATTCTCCAATTCGTGTAAATACTTTTCAAAAGCTTTAACCCCCTCCTTCTCATAAACCTCAACCCATTCTTTCGCAAACTCTCCAGATTGAATCTCTCTTAACAATTCTTCAGCACCTTTTCTTGCAGCTTCTGTTATCACTTTACCCCCTCTGGTAAGCCCACCATAACGTGCTGTTTCACTAACTCCTCTATACATACCTGTAATACCATATCGGTAAATCAAATCTACAATCAATTTTAATTCATTCAAGCACTCAAAGTATGCAACTTCAGGTTGGTAACCATGATCGACCAAAGTTTCAAAAGCATTTCTAATCAATCTATCAACACCTCCACAAAGAATAGCTTGCTCTCCAAACCAATCGGTCTCAACCTCCTCTTTAAATGTGGTTTTAATTACACCAACTCTCGTACATCCAACAGCTTTTGCGAGAGCGAGAACTCTATCCCAAGCTCTACCTGTATAATCTTGATGAACTGCAACCAATGCTGGGACTGAGAAGTTTCTTAAGTATGTTTCACGGAGCAATGCGCCTGGTGCTTTAGGTGCTAACATAATCACATCTATCCATTCAGGTGGTTGAATCCACTTCCAATGAATCGCTGCACCGTGAGCAAAGTCTAAAGCTTTACCTTTAGATAAATAAGGCTCTACTTGTTGTTTGTATACCTTAGCTTGAAGCATATCTGGAACTAAAAATAAAATAATATCAGCTTTCGCTACCGCATCTGGCGTTTCATAAACGATATGCCCATCTTTAATAGCATTCTCCCAACCCTTACTACCTTTAACATCTGCCACAATTACTTTCAAACCTGAATCTCTTATATTACATGCTTGTGCACTACCTTGAATCCCGTATCCAATTACCGCTATTGTCTCATTCTTAATCGGATCTAAGCTTACTTCTGCATCATACCAAATCTTAGCCAAAATTATCCCTCTCCCTCTTATCCACACTCTTAGTTATAAGTTTTTACAAACGGAATGAATGATTTTAAGTTAAAAGAGAGTTAGAATAAGGGTAATTTATTCGATATTAGGCTTCAAATTTATTTTCTTAACGATTCCAACTTTGCTTAGCTAAACATTTTTATTTATCACTCTACTTTTGAAAGGTTAGAAGGGAAGAATCGTTGTCGCAAAGCGTAAAAAAACCATTAAATGTGCTTCAAAAGGCTGTGAATAAGCATGTTTCAATCAGATTGAAAAGTGATTTGGAATATAGAGGAAAGATATATAATGTCGATTCATATATGAATATAATCCTTACCGATGCGGAAGAGTATAATTCTGGAAATCTCATAGCCAATTATGGAAAAGTAGTAATAAGAGGTAGTAATGTTCTTTTTATTAAAATTGATGATGAGATTTAATGGTGAAGCAAATGATTAAAAGATCTATACATGTGGAGCGTCTTGATATACCTACAGTTGCAGAAATGGAGATTGAAGTTGCAGAGAGAAAAGGTTTAGGTCATCCGGATACACTTATTGATGGTGCTGCTGAATCGGTCTCAAGAGCACTTTGCCAATATTACCTTAATGAATTTGGAACTATTCTTCACCACAATGTGGATAAAGGCCTATTGGTTGGAGGTAGATCAAAGCCCCAATTCGGTGGAGGAGAGGTATTAGAACCAATATACATTGTCGTTGCAGGAAGAGCAACCTCTATAGTAATTAAAGAGGGTAGGGAGATTATATTACCAATAAATGAAATTGCAATTTCAGCTATTATTAATTACATAAAATCAACATTCAGATTTCTCAATCCGGAGAAGCATTGCATTATTGAGTCTAAAATTAAACAAGGCTCAATAGATCTCGTATCAATATTTAATAAAAAAGAAAGTGTTCCACTTGCTAACGATACCTCTATAGGTGTGGGCTTTGCACCTTTCACGCCATTGGAAAAGCTCGTAATTGAGACTGAAAGATACTTAAACTCTAAAGATCTTAAAAGAGAGATCCCTGAAATTGGAGAGGATATTAAAGTTATGGGTTTGAGGAAAGGGAGAGAGATTGACTTAACCGTTGCAGCTGCAACGATTAGTAGCTTAATACCCGATAAGAGCCATTACATAAGTGTTATTGAGGAGGTTAAGAATAAAATTGAAGATCTTGCAGTAAAGACCACAAATCTTAATGTAAAGGTTAATTTGAATACTGGAGATGATTATTCGAAAGGGATATTTTATTTAACAGTAACTGGAACATCAGCTGAAGCTGGTGATGATGGTAATACAGGTAGAGGGAATCGATCGAGTGGTCTCATTACACCTATGCGCCAATATTCAATGGAATCTATGGCTGGAAAGAATCCAGTGAATCATACAGGTAAGTTATTTAATATATTAGCACAAAAAGCGGCAAAAAGAATTGTTGATGAGGTGGCTGGGATAAAGGAGGTTTATGTGAGGTTATTGAGTAGAATAGGTGCACCAATAGATCAACCACAAATCGCTAGCGCAGCAATCATTATCGAAAAGGGAGTATCATTCTCAAATATAAAGTCTGAAGTTGAATCTATATTGGATGATGAACTTGCCCACATCACAAATTTAACTCCATTAATAATTAATGGATCTTTATTCAAGCTTTAATTGGTAAATTATCGCTCCATCCACGTACATAAAATGTGGCTGCTTCCAATGGGCAATCTATTTTAAACTTTCTTCTAAAGAATGTGAGGATATTTAATACATCTCTATCGAGAAGTATTAATGAGTTTGGGTGCTCTTTACCTACCGCTTGAGGCCAATCGATTATGCAAATCTTCTCCCCATCATAAAGTATATTATACTCACTCAAATCGCTACTCACAATACCTCCCTCTATATACGCTTTTCTCAAATTTGATAATATTTCAATTAAAACCCTTTTTGGGTTATCAATATCTCTCCATTCTGAGAGCCTACTTCCAAAGACCTTTCTCATTAAAATTGCATGCCTCTCAACGGCGATAGGCTCAGGTACAGCAACACCAATTGGATAAAGCTTTTTCAATACCATATATTCTCTTTTAGCAGCTCCCATATTTACCACTAACCATTGATGGCTATATAAGGGGGAGGTGTAAGCACGCTTTCTTTTTATATCCCTAAAACTAATCCTCCCAATTCTAAAGAATTTAATAGCATACAAATCCCCTTTATCATTAATCGCTTCAAATACATCAGCCTCTTTACCTACTCCTAAAGCCCTACCCATACCACTTATCAAACCTCTTTTCACGAATGCATAAAGAGCAATTACATCAAGACCACTTGAGACGAGGCTATAGCCTTGATTCCTTTTCACAATAAATCCTTTTGCATTTAATCTACTTAATCTATATTCAACTTCATCTACATGGAGCTTTGTAGAGTTTGCTATATAATCTGCAGATACTTGCTCACGAGCTCTTAAAACTTTCTCAATAGCCAAAAGTACTCGAATATCTTCTGGCTCAAGCTCTTTGAGAAATCGAGCAGCTTGTTCAGCAGAGGACAAATATGCACCTCACAATAAATGGCTTATCCCTTCCATGTATCCAAAACCCTCTTACCCTTTGCAGTTAGTGAGTAATACCATCTACTCGGCTTTCCCAAAACCCTTTCAGTATGGGTTCGAGTAATTAAGCCAGCACGTTCCAACTCAGATAAATGTTGATAAACACTCGGAATCTTAATATTTACATTAAACCTTTTTGATAATTCTTTCCAAATCTTATACCCATGCAACTCAGAATCATGAATCAAACTCAATATTCTCATCTTAGTTAAACCCAACTTAATAGTGAATTTATGCTCCTCCATCTTTCTAATTATCGCATCAACGCTTTTAACCTTCCCAACGAAGCTTCTTGCAGTAATTGGATCTTTAAGACCACTACCAGTAATCACACATACAATCTCTTCATCCTTATCAATACTACCTCGCTCTATTAATTTCTTCACACCAGCTATCGTTGATGCAGCTGCTGGTTCAGCGAAAACACCTTCTGTTTTAGCCAATAAACTCATAGCTTCCAATATCTCCTTATACGATAAAATTACCGCTGTACCACCAGATTCTTTTAAAGTTCGAATAGCTAAACTCCCCAATGATGGCTCTTTAATTCCAATATCTCCTAAGAATTTACTTATTCGATTAGTGCCTTCCACATAATCCTTTCCATTAAGAAATGAGGTTGCGATTGGTGCTGCTTCTTCAAATTGCACACCAATTAATTCCACATTAAAATCTTTTAAAAAACCTAACTCAAAAAGCTCTTTAATAGCTTTCCAAATCATGGATATATGCCCACCACTACCCATTGGTACAATGATTTTATCCGGCACACGCCATCCGAGTTGCTCACAAATCTCATAACCAGTAGTTTTTATACCTTCTAAAAAGTAAGGGTTATTGGGATCGATTAAAAAACTACTCCCAGCAAATCTTTCAGCTTTAATTCTCGCTTCATCATAATCTTTTGCAGGCTCGACTTTACTACCATAAGCGATCATTTGATAAAGTTTTCCTAAATCAACAGTTGAAGGTATGAAGATTGTACAATCCAAACCCGCTTTCGCAGCGTAAGCAGCTAATGAAGCACCAATGTTGCCCGTAGTTCCACAACAAACTGAGTAAAAACCAAACTCCTTAGCTTTCGATATTGCAACTGATACTCCACGATCGGTAAATGCTCCCGTAGGATTCGTAGTCTCATTCTTGAGAAGAATTTGCTTTATCTTTAATTCATCTGAAAGTCTTTTACAACGATGTAAAAATGTTCCCCCCTCACCTAATGAAACGATATTGCTCTTATCAAATATAGGTAAAAGCTCAAAATACTTCCAAATACCCCCCTTCCCTAACTCAAAACTTTTTTTATCAATCCTCTCTTTAATCAATTGATAAGGATATTTTATAATAAGAACTTGTCTACAAGATGGGCATAATAAACTCTTAGAGTTTGGTACTTCAACTCTATGGCAATAAGTGCAAATTAATTCGATATTAGACAATCATTTAATTAAAATTCTATCCTATATATAGATTCTTCCCTACATTAGGTTTCACTAATAATCGCATTTATATAGGAAATTTTTATATCCAGCATTGAAGTTTATATGCGCCTCCCTTTAGGCAAGTTACCATTATCAATATTGGAGGAGTATGTTTTAAAGCGAAGGGGTAAAGAATCGCCAAATTGCATAATAGGCCCGGGACCGGGTATGGATTTCTCAGTTATTAAATTGGATGAAAAATACTTGATCGTTTCATCCGATCCTATAACTGGTGCTGAGAAGAATGTGGCATGGCTTGCAGTTAATGTGAGTGCTAATGATGTTGCAACGAGTGGTGCTAAACCTCAATACGCTAATTCTATTATACTATTTCCTGAAAAATCTGATATTGAAATGATTGATAAAATCACCCAACAAATTGATGATGCTGCTAAGAGCTTAGGTATTTCTATTGTAGGCGGGCATACAGAGCTTACACCTAAGCTTGACAGACCGATTATAATTATGACAACTTTTACTATAACCAATAGATACGTCACAGCTAAAGATGCTAAAGTGGGTGATAATATTTTAATGACAAAAAGTGCTGGTATCGAAGGCACATCAATACTCGCTGAAACCTTTAAAGATAAATTAATCGAACTTGGAGAGGATTTATTGAATAGAGCTTCAAGTATGATTGAGAAAATTAGTATAGTTAATGAGGCTGTTCAAGCATTTGCTACAGGTTGTGTACATGCAATGCACGATCCAACGGAAGGGGGAATTTTGAATGGGGTTTATGAAATGGCACTTGCATCAAACTTAGGCTTTAGAATTTATGAGGATAAAATTCCAATTGATGATATCACAATGAAGATTTGCCATTTTCTTAATATCGATCCTTTAAGGCTGATAAGCTCAGGCACCTTATTAATGGCTGTTAATCCAAAAGATGCTAATAAAGTAAGTAAAGCTTTGAAAAGTATTGGTGTTAAAGTGAGTAAAATCGGTGAATTTACCGATAGGGAGAGAGTTTTAATTAAGCGGGATGGTACAGAAGAGAGGATCGATTCGAGTATAACAGATGAGTTATGGAAACTCTTAATGTAATCCATCCATAGAATTAAAAATGAAGTGATATTGTAATCGAATCCCTATTTTTCATGGTTATATAAAAGCGATTTTAACTCTTTACAATGAAAAATTATTATCCTTGGTAAGCCCGATAATGGAATCACAAATTGAGACTCTGCCACTTAAGCTTTAATATATCCCACTAAACTATTCTTCCTTTTAAATCATCTCAGCAAGCTTAATTACAATCTTCACAACATCAATAGCAGTTTTACCTAAAATGGTAATCATAGGCTCTTTTCCATAATCGCCCGTGTGATAAATTACATCAGGCACTTTACCTATACTACGTATAGCTTGTTCAGCACCCCAAGCTGTACTCAATCCTTCCACACTCTTAATCTCAGGAGGCTCTAGCTTTCGATCATAATATGAAATGCTCAATCCAATTTTTTTACAAGCCTCTATAATTTCCTCAGAGTATTTAATATTCATACCAGCTCTAATTGATGAATTATGCTTCATTGCTGTGAGGATAGTCTTCGCTACATGGGATGAAGCTCCAAATTCAGGTGGCATAGATGCTTTCACACCACTATCAAATTTAACAATACGCCCAGGTATTGCTGCCACATCCTCTATGCTAATTGCATAAGGCAAAGAAAAAACTAAATTGCTTTGTGATTCAGGTATGAGCTTTTTAACATTTGAATTTGCTTCCAGTAATTTAATCGCTTCTTTAATATTTTTTATCACAAAGTATCTCTCACTATCATTTATCAATTTTGCCATAGGATTTACTGGTCCTTTCCCTCTACCAACATGAAATCCAAACTTTATTGAGTAAAATACGAAATTCTTCGCACATTCAACCGCCTCATCCACACTCAATCCTTTAGCCAATAAAGCAGCTATAGCTGAAGCGAAGCAACAGCCCGTACCATGGGTAGTATCACTATCCAATCTTTCTCCAAAATACCTTTTTACCTCACCTTTATAATACAAAATATCTACAACTTTACCATTTGTTAATAAATGGCCACCTTTAACAACAACCGCTTGAGGACCAAACTCAGCTATCTTTTTTGCTGCGATCTCAGCATCATTTAAACTCTCAATCTTCATATTGGCTAAAACTTCAGCCTCCATGCGATTTGGTGTTACAACGATCGCTAAGGGAAGAAGCTTTTCAATTAAAGCATTTATAGCATCGTCTCTAAGAAGCTTCGCCCCACTCTTCGCTACCATAACTGGATCGACTACAACTGGTAATTGATACTCTAAAATTTTATCAGCTACAAGATTAATCACTTCCTCTTTATGAAGCATACCAGTCTTCACAATATCTACTCCAATATCCTCCACTACTGCCTCAATTTGAGCTTTAATAATATCTAATGGAACATCGTGAATCGCAGTAACACTTACCGTATTTTGAGCTGTAATCGCGGTTATTACACTCATTCCATGAATACCAAAAGCAGCGAAAGTTTTAAGATCGGCTTGAATACCAGCACCTCCACCAGAATCAGAACCAGCAATCGTTAAGGCACGAATAGGCTTCATAATCCAATTGAGTGCATAATCATAATAAATATTTTACTTAATCGAGGAGTTAAATCTTGATATTTTAAGATTCATTTTATGAGGTAAAAATAAATCTCAGTTAAGCCGTGTTCATCATCAGTTAAAACTTCAGTGCAGGTCAGACTCAGCACGGTTATTATTAAATATTAAATCCCGCTTTAAATTCTTTTTGGAAAGTTATCTTGATTTTTAAGAATAAAATAATTCACTCAGTATTAAATTTGGTGTAAGTGTGCAAAGAAAAAATTATTTTTTCCAAAAAAATCTAACACTAAATTTAACACAATCTTTACCACAAACCATTATTTAATTTTATAATTTAACTAATGGAATGCTGATCATTAGTTAGCAAATCTTTTCTCAAATCTCCCTCCATTTATTTACAGCTATGAAAATATAATTTACAAAGATGTGATGCATAAATGCGTGATTTACAAAACTCTTATAAACCAATTCCAAGAATTTGAAATAAGAAAATGGAGCAAAATATTTTGAATGAGCAAAGATATAAAGAAAGGAGGCATAAATTATGGCTTATTTTATTTCTCATAATCGTTATAATTGACTTTTTAATACCATACACTATATTGAAGGATATTGCAAGCTTTTACGCTTCATATATGTTTTGGACTATTTTAACGATTGTTACTATCATTCTCGGTTACGTATACTTATCGAGTTGGAGGGAGTAATATGCCTATTCATCCATTTTTGATATATAGTGCAATAATTGTATGGTTCTCAATTGGATGTGTTTTATCACATTATGCACGTAAGCGTATGGGGTTTGGGGTTGCTGAATATTTTATAGGGAATAGAAAAATTACCACATTACCATCAGCCATGACTTATGCTGCAACCACTTATAGTGCATTTATGATGGTTGGGTTGGTAGGATTAACCTACACTCTCGGTTCTTCAACACTCGGATTTGAGTTAACTTATTTAATAGGCACGGTAATGCTCTTATTATGCTTCGCCCCAAGAATATGGATCGCTGGTAAAAAATATGGTTATATTACACCAACTGAATTATTAGCTAAGAGATTTGAGAATGTTTGGGTTGGTGTAGTTGGTACAATTATTTGTGCAATAATGATAATCCCTTACTCATCAGTGCAATATATGGGTATAGGTTATCTCGTAGAGGAGCTTTCAGGAGGTAATGTGCCATTTATTATCGGTGCATTAATAGTGATGATAAGCGTTTTTATTTACGCTTATTGGGCTGGTATGAGATCTGTAGCATGGACGGATGTTTTACAAGGCTTTATAATGCTCACAACATCTATCTTTCTATTATTTTATATTGTGTATAACTTCTTTGGAGGATGGGAAAGGTATGTAAATAATGTTGTAACGATTATACCAGATCACTTAAAGGTAAGGTGGGGCTTTACATCATACATTAGTCTTACAATCCCATGGTTCTTTTTTGCTATCTCAAACCCACAAGTATTTCAAAGATGTTATATACCAAAAAGCGTTACAACGCTTAAAAGAATGATATGGGGATTCACTATATTTGGCTTTATATATACAATTATTTGTACACAACTCGGATTTATGGCAAAATTAATAATACCAGAATTAAAGGTTGCAGATCGAGCAATGCCAGTATTACTCACAAAGGTTCCAGATATTATTGCATTGGTAGTATTGGTAGGGATTCTTGCAGCTGCAGTCTCTACCTTAAACTCTATTATCTTAACATTATGCTCAATGTGTGGTAGAGATATTTTAAAAGCGTTAAAGCCCAATATATCTGAAGGTAAAGAGTTGCTTATTGGGAAGATTTTAATCCCCATATTCTCCATAATATGCTTCTCTTTTGCAATGTTAAGGCCAGGATTGATTGCAATTCTCTCAGCTATGTCTTCTGGAGGTATGTTAATGCTTGTACCAACTATATTCGCAACCTTCTTTTGGAAGCGTGCTACCGCTATAGGTGCTTTAAGTAGCATGATTGTAGGTGCGATACTCGTAGGGATTGGGTATATCTTTGGCATAAATCCATTTGGTTATTCAATGACTATTTGGGGCCTTATTATTGCAACGATTTTGATCATAGTGATTAGCTATTTAACAAAGCCACCAAAAATAGCTAATGAGTTTATAAATTATGTGAATGAAAAGATCAAAGAGTATAATATGTGAATATAACTGTTAAAAAGTTAATTACTCGCTATATTCTTATATTTATTATGTTTCAGCTACGTAGAAAGTTATTAAAGTATATTATTGCTTTATCTTTAGGCATTTTTGGGAGTTTTTTCATCGTTAAGAGCTTTTTAAATTCAATTACGAAAAAGCATAATAGTGTTCAATATTCCCAAATACCTCTTGTGGGTGTGATTAAATTACCAGAGGTTAAACTTAAAAGTGATTGTTCAATTGAAGAAGCATTATTAAAAAGAAGGTCTGTAAGAGATTATAAAGATGAACCATTAACACTTCAAGAAGTCTCCCAATTACTTTGGGCAGCTCAAGGAATTACAGATCCTAGAGGTTTTAGAACTGCACCATCAGCTGGTGCAACATACCCACTTGAATTATACGTTGTAGTTGGTAATGTAGAAGGGCTTGAAAAAGGCGTTTATAAATATAATCCTTATGAGAATAAGATTGTAAAAATTTTAGATGGGGATAAGAGGCGTGAGTTAGCTGTAGCCGCTTTATATCAAGAATGGGTTGAAAAATGTGCTATAAATTTGGTATTTACAGCAGTTTATGAGAGAACAACATCAAGGTATGGTGGGAGAGGTAGGGTTAGATATGTGCATATGGAGGTTGGACATGCTGCACAAAATGTATATTTACAAGCGGTATCATTGAAACTCGGAACTGTGGTTATTGGAGCTTTTTATGATGATCAAGTAAAAAAGATTTTGAATTTACCAGATAATGAAGAACCACTTTATATACAATCGATTGGTAGATTGTGAATCAAAATTATTTTAAAAAAATAAATGGGATTGGTTTTATTGCCTTTGATATGGTATATACTCTGGTAATGTAATGGATAAGCTACTGTGATATTGTGAGAATTTTTCTGTTTTCAACCAGCTATAACTTATAGCTAATGAGTAAAGATTGAGTGTTGATGGTGATACTATATTTACTCTCTCCTCACTCATATCGAATGATGGATACATTAAATCACCTTTAACATCGCTATGCTCCAATCCTAACGCATGACCGAATTCATGAGCTACAAGATTCTCTATACCGATTGTATTAAGCCCTCTTACACCAATAATTATATCAACTGATCGTATAGCGTAATTTTCACCAACCTTTTTGAAAGATAAGCGTGTAGAACCAAGCACATAACTTGGTGCTATTTTGTGATAATAAGTGATTGTTATATCCGGTGGTGTTTTTATTAATGTTTCATTCACACCTTGCACATATATAATGAAGTTTATTTTACTTAACCAAGGATAATCTGGTAATGTATCATTATTCCAATCTTGTGTGGAGAACCATATTAATGATGCTTTCCAACGATCGATAGCCTTTCTTCCAGCTGATACCTCATTAGAGTTAGGGGAGTATACGTTTGGCTTTATCAATATGGTTATTGTTGTATGATCCCATACCGCTGCTCCTTTATTTGGAGCATTTGCAAGGTTTTGTTTTAAAGCTAATCTTTCAACCTTTGGCTGCTCTTTTGGTATATGACTTTTCTTAGTGATAGCCTTTAAGATATCTTGGAGAATTTCACGAGCTTCTTTTATATCATTTAATGCACCTTTTTTATCCCCACTTAAAAGTTTACTCTTAGCACTCTCAATTAACCCTTTAGCATTATCAAGCATCTTCATTAATTCACTTACATCAACCTTTTCCTTTGCTAATCTTTCGATTAAATTCCTTATATTATCTAATAACTTTTCAATACCTTTGAAGAAACTCTCAATTCGCCAACTTACAATCCAATCCTCAATAAGCCTTAAAGCTCTTAATGCTTCCTCAATATCTTTATTCGCTTTACCAAGTAATTGTGCAGCAGTCGATACATTTTTATTCTTAATTGCTTCTCTAGCTTCATTTAAATTCTTTTGAGCCTCTGTTAAATTCCCTTTAACCCAATCGATATACTTTTTATTCTCTTGGGTCTCCTTTATATTTGCTATAACATCATTAATTCTCTCAATTCTCTCTTCTATTCGCTCTATCGCTTCTAAAATACCCTTGCCTTTCTCTTCTTCATCCTCTTTTAATGGTGTAGTAAGAGTTTTAATCGCATTTCTAAATCTCTCTTGAGCACTTCTCGCTTTTTCAAAAGCTAAATTATACTCGCCTTTTTCCAAGTAATCCTTAGCTTCTTTAAGTAATGCTTCACCTTCACCAATTATTTCATTAGCTTTTGTAGTATCTATACCCCTCTCTTTCACAAGATCTCTAAAATTTATAGTTATTTCGTATGCATGTTGAGCAATTTCAATAAACTTCTCAGCTTTTACTCGCTCTTCTACTATTACTTGCCCTTGCCATGTTGCATATACTGAGAAAGGTATTGGAATTGATACGATTAAAAGGGTTAATAATAAAAATCCTAAAGGCTTGCGCACATTTATCACCGCACTTTATAATGTTGCATATTTTAATAAGGGACACTATTGAACGATTATTCCAAAATTATGGAACGCTCGTTCAATATTACCATACTTTTCTCAATAACTCTACCTCATTTTGAATACCAACTTTATTAACTCTCACATAACCCATTCTTTCCAATCTCCTAACTAAACGCCATGTAGATGATTTTGGTAATAAAAATCTTTGTCTCAATTCTGCTTCTAAAACTTTACCGCCCCTTTCAGCTATAAATTGAAGAACTTCTTTATCTTCAAGCCTTAAACCCATAGATTTGCCTCTCCTCTTCACCAATAATAAACCACTTATGAATGCTAAAATAATTATAATAATGGCCACATATTCGATGGGAAATTTAATAAATGGTTGAGTTGGTTTTGCCTCTTCAATCGTTTTAGGCGGGGTTGTTAAAGGTGATGTTGGTGATGATGGCATAATTGGTGGTGATGGAATTATTAATGGAAACACGTAACTAATTTCCCAAAAGCCTGAAGGTACACTGAGAATAATTTTATTATCTTTAGTTGTTATTGATGATGGTAAATTATTGAGATAAATGATATTTGATTGATCTGGTAAAGTTATCTTCACTTCATAAGGCGTGATAAGCTTAAGAGTCCAAATATTACCATCTTTTTGTGTTAATGTTGATGTGAAATAATCTAAAGTAACCTTTGATGCGCCCAATGTATTAATGGTAATATTTTGTTTTTCTATCACATAATTAAGTGGCATATTATTCCCATCCAATACAATTAGATTCTCTACAGAAGGTGATAAAAGAGGTATGGAGATGGATGCAAGAGTTTCGTTAACATCTAAATTTTGTATTACATGAGCTACACCATCACGAAAGATTATGATTTCTGTAGATGAGATTGAATAAAGTTGTTGAGCATAAACTTTGGGAGATAAGGTTATTAATAATAAAATGATTATAAGCAAATGGGAGTTAAATCTCAATACAGTTTAATTAATTCTAAATTAAGGATATAATTTTTACTAAAAGTGGCAAAAACTTTATTTAATTAACTGTAAGGATGAAAGGCCTATCGCTATTAATAGTAATACCCAACCGAGTATCAAAATAGTTTTTATAATTCTTTTACCTATGGTAACGAACTCAAGTAGAAGATAAAGAGCTGTTAATGAGATAAGAAGGCTAAGCGCATCAGAGTATATATCAGCAGTTTTTGGTGCAGCTTTGAATAATGTGTTTGTAAGTATATTTCCAATAAAGGATCTTAAAAGGTCATAAGCCGTTCTTAAAAATACTAATCCATCTCTCAAAATATCAAAGCTTAAGGAGATTTGGAGCATTTATATGTTATAAAACTTATGGTATTAATAAAGATTGTGAATTTGAATTATTGCAAATGAATCATTATCGAATCGATTTATCGTCAAGTATAAAAATTCTAATATCCTAAAAATAAAAGGGTTGGAACTTAAAGATTTGGTTTTAAAGTTAAAAGATTTAGCTACCCAATTTTATCAAAACTGCCCTTACTTTAATGAAGATAAGTTGAAAATGAATTACGGGATATTTAAAGAGCATTTCGGTAAAGAAAGGGTTATGATTTTTTATCGTTGTGCAAATCCTGAAACATCTTATAAATGCATCTCAATAATATTCAATATTGGTAAAATCATTCGTGAAATTGAATTTAAGTATCCAAGTATGGTTAGAGATGCCACAATCGATTATTATGAGTCAAAAGGTTTGAAAGGTTTTGGTTTGAGTATAGGTGCGGAGCAATTAATAAGAGAGTTAGCTACTACATTTTGTGATACATTCCCTTCAATTGTAGATAGAGCTTCAAACTTAGCTGAGATTATAATGAAGAAATATCGTTAAGATTTATGATTAATATGAGTATTTTAAAAAGCTTAGGATTGAGTATAAATCCAAAATTACATGTTACAGTACTTACTGGTGCTGGTATCTCTATTGAGAGTGGTGTACCAATCTTTAGAGGTAAGGGCTCTATGTGGGAGATTCCTGAAGCAAGAAGGCTTGCAATGAGAGCTAGCCCTCCTTGGAATAATAAAGAGACATGGGAGTTTTATGAGTGGAGAAGAAAGCTTGTAAGCCAATGTAAACCAAATGCAGCTCACTATACACTCGTTGAAATGGAGAATTACTTTGAGAATTTTTGTTTAATAACTCAAAATGTTGATGGGCTTCATATAAAAGCTGGTAGTAAAAGAGTTTTAGAACTTCATGGGAATATGTGGAAAGGAAGATGCATGAAATGTGGTAAAATTATAGACCTTCCAGAAACACCCTTAAAGACTCTACCACCTTGTTGTGAATGTGGCTATCCATTACGCCCTCATGTAGTTCAATTTGGAGAGCCAATAGATAATAAAATTTTGATTGAAGCTCTTAAAGCTAGTAAAGAGGCTGAGTTATTCTTAGTTATAGGGACTTCAGGCGTAGTTTCACCAGCTTCTCAAATGCCGATTTTAGCACTTGAGAATGGAGCTAAGGTTATTGAAATAAATCCAAATCCAACAGTTTTAACACCTTACATGAGTTTATCAATAAGGGGAAAGGCTGCAGAAACTTTACCAAAGCTTTGGAAGAGCTTCTTTACTGATTAAAAGGGCTTAATTAAGAAATAGATATTTAACTACCTTCTAAAGAGATTCTCCCTTTCCCTTTTCTCAATCTCTTTTCTAACCCTTTCCAATTCTAACTCTAACCATCTCTCATAACTTCTTAATTCTGAAAGCTCTTCTTCAATCGACCTTCCTTTCCAAAATACGAAACCTGGTGGGAAGATACCAAATCCCCAACGAACCTTACTCGCTCTAAAGGCTGAAAATGTAAGAAAGATGAAGAGCGCTGTAAATATTAAGAATGGAATTATAAATAATAATATAGCTAGCGATCCAGCTTCTATTTCAACTCCCCAAACGAATGGAAAGATGAATAATTGCATACTATTTTATTCTAATGGTAATTGCCTAAAATATTTTTCTAATTTTATTTCAAATCTCAATCCTAATTTTAGTTTTTATACAAGCTTAATAACCAAAATATTTCAAAATGCAAAAATATTTAAACAAGGTTTTTATGTAAAAATTTGTTTGTAGTGATTCATTATGAGTGAGTTAAAAACGAGAGAGAGTTTAAGAAGATTCTTATATTGCTCCAGTTTACTTGAAGAAAAAATTGCAAAAGCTTATGAACATATTTCTAAATTGATTAAAGATAAGTTTATTGGTTGTTGTTTAAGTCTTATAGCTCACGATTCCTTTAAACATGCTGATTGTTTAAGAGTGATGAGTGAGTGGTTAACTAGCGGTATGCAAATCAATTTTAATGAGTGTGTGAAGGTTTGGGGTGAAAGTTGGAAAACTATTATAATGGACGCTGAGAGAATTCTAAGTAAGAGTGAAATGAGCTTTGAAGAGCTTGCCAATTTGATAAATGGATTGATGAAGATTGAGAGTTTCGCTGGTGAAGAATGCTTAACGGTGCTACATATTAGATTAATTGAATTAATGGCTGATGAGATTAAAATAAAATATGAGCATTTTAAAACTGTGCTTGAATGGATTATTGAGGATAAGAAGAGGCATGAACAAATCCTTGAATTAATTAAGAGTTTATTAAAAGAAAAATTGAATTAATCTTATTTTTCCCAATCTTCAACTCCACCATTAACCACTTTAAAAATTGGATTTGGTTCAATATTTTCAAGCTTTAAATTTTTTAATTCTTCAAACTTCTTTTTATCACGCTTCTCAAGCTTTTTAAGTAAATGAGAGAACTCAAACTCTAATTGCCACTTTGTTACGGTTCCTCTTTTTCTTATATTCAAAGGGTTTATTTTTGCTTTGTTAAATTTATATATATCCTCTTTTTTATCCTCAAGATAAACTTGATATAAGTATGCATTTATCAAAATAATAGGCTCTCTTTATACTTTTTAAATCTTAAAAGTTGAGGATGATTTATATAACCTTTGGTATAACCTTCTAAAACCTTCTTTGCTAAAAGGCTCTCTCTCCAAAGGGTGATTAAACCCTTAGCATCTAAGTATTTTGGATGAATAGACCATAACCTCATTTAATCATCAAATATTCTTGAATTAAATTTATAATTTGCGCATTTATTTGTAAGTTACATAGCTAAGAGATATAAATATCTAAAAAGGTTAACATTAATAAAAACAAGGCTTAAATGTTATTTTGGGCCGGTAGTTCAGCGGTATGAATAGTAATAATAAAAACGTCCGCCTCGCACGCGGAAGGTCGCGGGTTCAAATCCCGCCCGGTCCACTTAGATATGTGAAGATTATGCAAAGGGGAGGTTTAAATCAAATAGGTGATAACTAAACTCAAGCGTTGGGTTTGTTTTGGTTTTTAAACGGGTTTATGCTTGACTTCCTCCAGTATATTCGTAGAATTTTTTCGTGTTTTATTTCATCCTCAACTATCTTAGCTATATCATCAATATTTTCCAACAAGGGTTTGCATGTTTCTAATACCAGTTGTGTAAATACTTGTAACGTCGCTCTTCTTGTAATAGGATTGAGTTAGCGATGTTTTCATCCTTCCTTGCATTTGTAATTTTGTACAAGTATGGTTCAATCCATCTGCATTCTGTGGTAGAATATATTCTACATCAATTTTAACCATATCTTTTATAAAACCAATTCTTTATGATTTCTGCTAATATTATGTAAGCGCTAAGAATTAGAACTAAAGCTATATAAAAGGTTATTGGTGGCTTTACGAATCTGAAAATCTCTCCTAATAATGTGTAAGGAATTATTAACGCGAATGTTATTACTGCTATAGTGGTGAAAAGTAAGGGGCGGCAAGGTTTACTTTTCCAAAAAGGCGATCTTTTTGTTCTAATAACAAAGATTACAAGGGTTTGTGAGGTTAAAGATTCGAGAAACCAAGCTGTTTGGAATAATGGTTCAGAAGCATTAAAAATGAAGAGCATTATAAAGAATGTTAAGAAATCGAATAAAGAACTAACTGGTCCAAGGTATATCATGAATCGTTTAATAAAGCGTATATCCCACCTTTTAGGTTTATCAATATACTCTCGATCAACTTCATCTACAGGTATTGTTGATTGGGAAAAATCGTAAAGAAGATTGTTAAGTAATATTTGTGTGGGGAGCATAGGTAAAAATGGTAAAAATAATGATGCACCAGCAACACTAAACATATTTCCAAAGTTTGAGCTTATACCCATCATAATATACTTCATAGTGTTACCAAAAGTCTTTCTACCTTCTAAAACTCCATCATGGAGTACTCTTAAATCATTTTGTAAAAGAATTATGTCTGCAGATTCTTTTGCAACATCAACCGCATTTTCTACCGATATACCAACATCTGATGTTTTTAATGATGGTGCATCATTTATTCCATCACCTAAAAACCCAACAACATGACCATTATTTTTTAAAGCGTTTATTATTCTATCTTTTTGAGCCGGTGTAACTCTGCAAAATACATTTGTTTCATCAACAACTCTTGCAAGAGCATCATCTTGCATTTGAGCAATTTCACTTCCAGTTAAAACTCTTTTTATATCAAAGCCTAAATACTCACAAACCTTTTTTGTTACCAACTCATTATCACCTGTAAGAATTTTCAACTTTATGTTTGCATTTTTCAAAAGTTGTAAAGCTTCTCTTGCTGTTTCTCTCGGTGGGTCAAGGAATGCTATAAAGCCTAAAAATACCATCTCTTTTTCATCATTCGCTGTGTAAATGGGTTTATCCTCTTTTAAACACTTATAAGCTACAGTTAAAACCCTATAACCTTCATTACTAAGCTCAACATATTTTCGCTCAATATTTCGATAAACTTCATCTGTTATATCAGCTATAATCCCTCCAATTTCATAATAAGAACAAACCTTAGTAACCTCCTCAGGAGCACCTTTAGTAATTATGAATCGTTGATTTTGATACTCAACAACTATAGAGAGGCGTTTACGGATAAAATCAAAGGGCACTTCATCAACTTTCTTATAACCATTAATATTCACCTCTTTAAAACTTAATATAGCATCATCTAAAGGGCTTTTAAGCCCAGTTTGATAATAACTATTAAGATAAGAGTAAAGCAGAACTTTTTCACTTTCCTTACCATTAAGATCCACATACAAAACAAGCTTTATACGATTCTCTGTTAAAGTTCCAGTTTTATCCGTGCATAAAATATCCATACTTCCAAAATTTTGTATAGCTGCTAATCGCTTAACAAGAACACCCTTTTTAGCCATCGCTATCGCTCCTTTAGATAGATTTACTGAAATGATCATTGGTAAAAGCTCAGGTGTTAAGCCTACAGCTAAAGCTACAGCGAAAAGAAGTGAGTCAAGCACACTTCTTAAGTAAAGAGCATTAATGAAAAACACAAATAAAACCAACAAAAAAGTTAATTGCATTATCATGTAACCAAAACTTCGAATACCTCTTTGAAACTCCGTTTCTGCTCCTCTCTCTACAAGCCTCTTCGCAATTTTCCCATACTCTGTATGACTACCAGTTTTAATAACAACGGCTATTGCTGTTCCACTAACAATAGATGTACCCATAAAGAGATAATTATTCCACTCTGTTATCAATGGGTTATAAGATCTTAATGGTAAACTATTCTTTTCAACTGGTAAAGATTCACCAGTTAATGCTGATTGATTCACGAACAAATCTTTCGCGCTTATAACTCGAGCATCAGCAGGCACAATATCACCAGCTGAAAGAAATATTATATCTCCAGGAACTATCTCAGCAAGTCTTACCTCTTTTTTAACCCCATCCCTAAAAATTGTAGCTGTTATCGCTACTCTCTGCTTTAACATTTCAGCAGCTCTTTCAGCCTTGTACTCTTGATAAAAGTCTAATACTACGCTGAGTATCACAATGGTAAATATAATAGCACTATTCATAGCTTCTCCAAAAAAGCTTGAAATCAATCCAGCGATAAGGAGAATTATTATTAATGGACTTTTGAAATAAGAGAGAAAATCAATAATGATTACTCTTTTTCTCTTTTTAACAATCTCATTATAACCAAAAACCTCAAGGCGCTTTTTAACCTCCTCAGAGGAAAGCCCATTTAATGAGGTTTTTAAGTGTGAGAAGAGTTCTTCAATGGGCGATGTTAAAACTTTTTCCATGTTTGGTAAAGCCCAGTCTAAAACTTCAATTTTTAAATTCTTAACTACCATCACTCACACCATCCATATTCGCTTAATAATCCTTAAAGCTGGGCTTTAACATTCTCACGCGTACCATTTATAAAATTCTTTCTACTAACTATTGTTAAAATTGGAAACCTAAATAAGTTTGGCTGGATGTTTGAAAAGTTAAATTAATAACTACAGTAGAAAAATTATAAGCAGAATTATATCAAATGAGTCGCTATTATTTTTCTTGAGAGTTGAGCATAAAATTTAAGTTTTTCAAATACTCCTTTCTAACGTTCTTTCTCCATAGTTAGTTTTTAATAATTTTAGCTTGCTTAATTTCGAATTCCGTATTTTGAGATTAAAATTTAATTTTTTAAATTTTATGGTTAATTATTACAATTATTTTAAGGAGATATAAAAAAATTTAAAAGTTTAAAGAATTAAGCCACAAAGCATAATTTTTTAATTTTAAGCTAGAATAAGTTTTTAAAACAGTATGAAGAATAAATAATTATGCCAATTATTCATGTATACGTATGGAAAGGATTTTCAAATAATGCTAAAAAGAAAGTGATAGCTGGTATAACCAAGCTTTTTACCGAAATAGGAATACCTGCAGAAGGTGTTGAAGTTATTATCCATGAAATTCCAAAGGAGAATTGGGGAATAAGTGGGGAGCAAACTAGTGAGAGTGAGAAATTCAAGCATATACAACCACCATAAATCTTTAAAAGTTTGTAATAAAAGATTTTACAAAACTCGTTAATTTTTAGTCATAAATTCATAATTCTTCTAAAGCTGATTTTATATTAATTGTTATATTTTCTCGGTGATTAGCATTTTATCCTCACCCCGCTATTTGCGGTCAGATCGCCCGTCGTGCTGCGCTAATCACCATTGAGATAGAATCTATTTATTATTGATAAGAGCTATGGTATTAACATTTTCGCATGGTTTATATTAACAATAATAATACTCACATTTAGATGAGTAAAGAGGAAATTAGAAGAAGGATTTGGAATGATATGGAAAAGAGAGGTATAGCACTATTTCCAAAACCTGTTTATGGTAGAATACCCAATTTTATAGGTGCTGATAAAGCAGCTTTAAAACTCATTGAATTACCAGAGTTTAAAAGTGCTGAAGTTGTAAAAGTAAACCCAGATTCTCCTCAAAGAATGGTGAGATATTACACATTAGCTTATGGTAAATTATTACTCACACCAACTCCAAGATTAAAACAAGGCTTTATTCTTTTGGACGCATCACTAATACCTAATAATAAATTAATGGAAGCCTCAACGATAATCGGCTCATTTAAATATGGTAAGCGAATCGATTTGAATGAGTTACCAAAAGTTGACTTTATAGTTATGGGTTCAGTAGCAGTTTCAATTAATGGGTGTAGATTGGGAAAGGGTGGGGGCTATGGTGAAATTGAATATGCTATTCTTCGTGAATTAAAATGTGTAAATGAAAATACACCAATTGCTACTACGGTGCATGATATACAAATCGTTGATAATATACCACATGATGAGTATGATGTAGTAGTGGATATTATTGTAACACCAACTCGTATCATTCGAGTGAATAAATTATATTCTAAACCTAAGGGTATTATTTGGAATAAATTAAATGAAAGTAAACTCAATGAGATAGAATTACTTAAATTACTTAAGGATTTGAGAAATAAAATGAGAATAAATTCAATCACTTAATTTATGAAATTTTACATGGAAAGATTTTTACCTTTGATTATCTTCTTTTGCTAAATATAGCGGAGTAGTTTGATATGCCTTACGAAAATTTGTTAAAGCGTAAAGCGAGTGGTGGTAGAGTAAAGCCACATGCGGGGAAGAGAAAATATCAACGTAATGGATACATGGTTGAGACTTTATTGGGTGCTGAAAAGAGGGTAAAGAAGAGAATGAGGGGAGGGAATTACAAAGTGGCTTTAAAAATGGGCGAATATGCAAATGTTTTAGACCCTGAATCTAAAAAAGTTTCAAAAGTTAAAATTTTAAGAGTTTTAAGCAATCCAGCAAATCCCGATTTTGAGCGTAAAGGTGTTATTACAAAAGGCGCTATAATAGAGACTGAAATAGGTAAGGCAAAAGTTTCTAGCAGGCCTTCTCAAAATGGTGTAATAAATGCTATTTTAATTAAATGAGGTTTTTAATTGAAGGATTATAATCGTTTAATCATTTGGGTTGATTACTTTAATTCAACTTTAAGTAGAAAGCAAGGTAGAAGAGTTCCTTTAAATCAAGCGGTAAGAAATCCAACATTAAAAGAGTTAGAAGAGGCTGCAAAAAGAATCGGTTATCATCCCGAGTCTGTTATTGCTGCTCATCCTAAACGAAATTATATGCAAAGTGGGTATATTTCCATAGAGAAGTTAAAACCAAAATCAAAAGTAATAAGTGAAATCGCAAAAGCTCTTACTATAATACGTGGTGAAATGAGGCAAAAAACTGAAAGTAATTAATAAGATTAAGCATATATGAAAAATTTGTATTAAATTAATGTCGCTACTACCTTGCCAATCAAAATGGTTAAGATTATTGAAGGCAAAACTACCCTTTTCGTACCAAAATCATCATTGAATGAGAAAGTCCCACCAAAATTACCCGCTTTTTTCAATCCTCTCGGTAAGCTCACACGTGATATATCAATTCTCATTTATAGCTCAATAGCGAATAATATACCGAATGGTATAATTATGGCAGACTCACTCGCTGGAGTTGGAGCGAGAGGGATTAGAGTTGCGGTTGAAGTACCAAATGTAAATATGGTTTATTTAAATGATTTAAATCCAACCGCGATAAGATACGCTCGCATATCAGCTAAATACAATAATGTACAAAAAAAGTGCCGTTTCTCTATAAAGGATGCTTGTGTATTCCTTATTAAGCACTCAGCTCCCAATAAAAAATTTCATATAATCGATATAGATCCATTTGGATCACCATCACCATTCCTCGATTGTGGATTAAGAGCTCTCAATGATGGTGGATTAATATCCATTACCGCTACTGATACAGCTGTGTTATGTGGAGTATATCCTGAAGTATCATTCAGAAAGTATTATGGAAGATCATTGAGAACTGAATATTGTCATGAAATTGGAATACGCTTACTTTATGGCTCATTAGCTTATTGCGCTATTAAACTCGATTGTGGCATTCAACCATTATTTTGCCATACTAGTGCTCATTATACGCGAATATATGCTTATATCTTTCAAAGTAAAGAATGGGCTGAGAGAACAGCGAGTGAATTGGGTTATATTGCTCATTGCTTCAAATGTGGTGATAGAATTGTGAGTAATATTCCAATAACACATTGCAAAGTTTGTGGAGCGATTAAAAAATTAGCTGGCCCATTATGGATTGGTAAAATTTACAATTATCAAATTGTGAATCAAATTTTAACTTTATCTAAGCAAATTGGTATGAAAAAATGTGCAAAAATAGCTGAAATAGCTATTGAGGAGATTAATGCCCCTCCCACATATTATACTATCGATAAATTGTGTGATGAGCTTGGTATTCCATCTATTAGCCCTCATGAATTGGTAAATGAGCTTAAGAATAAGGGATTTAACGCATCAAGAACTGCGATAAATCCAAATGGTGTGAGAACCGATGCACCAATCACGATATTGAAGGAAATTATTAAAAGCTTAATTTAATTAGATCCTTGAAAATTAATGCATAATAAGTATATCTCACTACTTCCACTCCTACTTGCTTTAGGCTTAATAATTCTCACTTCCTTAAATATTTCTTTAACTTGTTTAATAAAATCATTAATCATCTCCCCTTCAAATACTTTGAGAATGGCTGAGCCACCTTTATTCAAAATTTGGGGTAAAATTGCAACAACTTTTCTCGTTAAATCGATTTGCTTTATATGATCCAATTCCCATATTCCAGAAACCTTTGGTGCTAAATCTGATAATATTACATTAGCCATTCTTGGCAATCTTTCCAATATTATCTTGCTTATATTAGCATCTGTAACATCAGCCACAATTGTTACAACATTGCCTTTTATCCTCTCAACCTTTTTAAGATCAATCCCTAATACAAAACCATCTTTACCCACTACTTCAGCAGCTACTTGAAGCCAACCGCCCGGTGCACAACCAAAATCTACAACAACATCACCGGGCTTTATCACTTTATACTTACGATTAATTTGAATTAATTTAAATGCTGCTCTACTTTTAAAACCCATTCTTTTAGCGAGTTGTCTATAAAAGTCCCGTTTAGCTTCTTGTAATCTCAATAACTTTCACTATTTTAATCGATTCGAATGATTTAATCTTTACTTGTGATTTGCTCTTCATTTTTCATAACTTCCTCATACTCTTGAATTACCCAATTTATGAGTGAATCACAAGTAAATGGTGTTACCGATCCATTTGGTGCACATTTTGCTTCATATTCACAAGTTATACAAGGGCATCGCTCAATAGATTCCATTTGAATTGGGAGTTTTAAAGGTGTGAGTTTATATGTCCAACGCCCTTTATCTAAAACTTTCTCACGTTTAATCAAACCCCTCTTCTCCAATCGAATAGCAAGCCTTGAACCATCACGACTGGTTAAGCCTAATGCTCTCCATAATTCACTTTGATAAATCCCATCTTTTCCACGTTCAATAATCATTTTATAAACCTTTGATGTGAGATCTAAATTATCCTTTCCATTATCTTTATTCAATTATCTTCACCAATAAATTAGCATAAAACTGTGGTTTTTGCTAATATAAATAGTATTTTAATCGATAGGTTTAAGCTTTTGCTTCACGTGGAAGTTATCCAATATTTCACGACATCTATTCCTTACCGTTACTTCAGTTACCCCTGCTATATCAGCTATATCTCTTTGTGGTAAGCGTTCCCCAAGTAAAACTGCTGATATGTAAACATAAGCGGCTGCTAAACCTGCGGGCGTTTTTCCACTGGAAATTCTACTATCCTTTGTTTGAGTTGCAATTGATAATGCAAGCCGTTCAACCTTTGGATCGATTTTCGCAAGATTCACAAATTTTGAGATATATTTATCTAGGGAAAGGGGCGGTACATATTCCTTCTCCACTTCTTTCAAAACGAATCTATAATACTTTGCTAAACTTTTCTCATCAATGTTAGCAGCATGAGCAATCTCTTTTAAAGTCCTTCCCACATTGCACTTTCTACATGCGAGATAAATAGATGCGCAACTCATACCTTTAATCGATTTACTCTTCGCAACCTTCATCTTCATAGCTGTTCGATAAATATGTGCTGCAGTTTCAAAAACCGTTTTAGGAAGATTGAGAATTGAACATATTTCATTCATTTTTGAGAGTACAACTGAGAGTCCTCTTTCTTCAGCTGTTAATACTCTAGCTCTCGTTTGCCATTTTCTCATTTTATTTACACTCATACGCATATAAGGATCCAATGTATTCCCATAGTAATCTCTCATATTCCCACCAATCTCAGTAGTTAAACCGTAATCATGCAATCCTAAAGTTCTTGGTGAGCCTGCATGAACTCTTTTTTGTTTCTCTTCCAAATCGATAGCTTTCCATGCTGGCCCTTGATCCTCAATTTGCTCTTTAATTACAGAACCACAAGATGGACAAATATACTCGCCTTTATCTCGATCCTCAATTAAGGGTTTTTGACATTTTGGGCATATAGTATCTAAATCATCAAAACCTTTTTTCCACAATTTTATCACTTCCTTGTAGAAATATAAAGCTTACTACCTATCAATTTTTTAACTCTATCTGTAAGCGGGATTGTTGATACGTAAGGTGAATTAACCGGCCCAATCATCTCAACAACTTTAGCAACCTTTCTACCCTTAGAATCAACAAGTATAACATTTGGCTCAAGCTTTATCGATGCTTTTAAAATTAATCTACCACTCTTTGCTTGATGAAGAACAAATCCTGCTTCTTGCAACATAAAAAGAGAAGCATATCGGCTTTATTAAACATATCGATAAAAATATTTGAAATATTGGTCAATTTTCATTAAATTGAGTATTTTAATCACATTTTAATAAAGCTTAAATAATATCATTTCTGATTTATTGAGGAAAATCGTTTAAAGATACTTAGGTTATTTATAAAGATATGAGCGAAGAGACCTTACCAATTTACTCAGGGAGATTGTTAAAGAAAGGCGTTATTATCGATAATCCAGATGCGATAAAAGAGCTTAAAGAGCGTGGTTATGGTGAGGAGGAAGGGGGTAAGTTAAAACTTGAGGATTACGAAGCGCTTTACCTTCTTTACATTAATAAATTAAAAATCACTCAACGGAAAAAGAATATTAGCTTCGATGAGCTTGTAGATTATTCATTAAAAAAAGATCCGAATGCATGGACGAGATTTTTAATCTATCGGGATTTGAGAAGTAGGGGTTATGTGGCAAAAGAAGGGTTTGGTTTTGAAGTAGACTTTAGAGTTTATGAGAGGGGTGCTTATGGATCGAAACCAGCTAAATATTTAGTATCAAGCTTGAATGAGGGAACTGAGATGAAATTAAAGGATTTAAGCCAAATGGTAAGTCAAGTTTCGAGAATGGGTAAGGATATGATTTTAGCAGTGATTGAGAGAAGAGGGGAAGTTATTTATTATCGAGTATCAGAAATGAGGTTTGAGCGAAAATGAGTATTATAGCAAGTATAACTTTAATGAGGCCTATAAACTCACTTATGGTTGGCTTCGCGGTTGTGGTTGGAATTGTGATAACTTCTCCTCATATGATATTTTCTCAACAATCTTTATTTGGTTTTATGACTGGCTTTTTTATATCATCTTATTCTATGGTAATTAATGATTTTTATGATTTAGAGGTTGATCGTGTAAACAATCCTTATAAACCATTACCGAGTGGCAAGATTAAAATTAAATTTGCTCTCTCATTAGCAATAATGTTATTATTATTAGGTTTATTTAGCGCTATTTTAATCAGCATTCTTAACTTTATTATCGCACTTATCTTCGCTATAATCTCATGGATTTATAATGCTTGGGGAAAGAAAAAAGGCATTATTGGGAATATGATGGTAGCCCTTTCAGTATCCATACCTTACATTTATGGCAGTATTGCTATTGGCAAATTAAATGATTTATTAATATGGTTTTTAGCACTTATATCATTCATTGCAGCAACTGGTAGAGAAGTGGTAAAAACGATCTCTGATGTTGAGGGTGATAAATTGAGAGATGTAAGATCAATAGCAAGAGTATATGGTATTAAATATGCAGCTCAACTCAGCTCAACTTTATTCTTAATAGCGGTAGCTTTTAGCTTATTACCAATAATCCTCAAAATCGTTGGTTTGATTTATATTGTATTAATTCTCATACCTGATGCTATTTTCATTTATGCCTCAATTAATATTCTTAAGAATTATTCATTTAAGAATGCGATAAGAATAAAAAAGATAACTTTAATGGGTATGTTAATGGGCTTAATTGCTTTCATTATAGGTGGTGCATTCCGATTTTAATAAAAAGCCTTGTAAAAACTGATTTTAAAAAGAATCATTCGATATGATTTTTGCATATTGTTCATATAGAAGAGCTTAAGTTATTGTAAGATTTTAATAATTGAGTAGAATCTTAATGTGGACTGAAAAGTATCGCCCTTCAAACCCATATTTATTAATAGGCAATGAGGAGAGTAGATTAAGATTTATTCATTGGTTGGAGAATTGGAAGGAAGGTGACAAACCAGCACTTTTAATAGGCCCTCCAGGTGTTGGTAAAACCACTTTAGTTTATGCTACAGCGAATGCTTTGAATTATCGAGTTATAGATTTAAATGCGAGTGATATGAGAACGAAAGAGAAGCTTGAACGAATTTTAAGCCCCATATTAACATCTAAAACTCTCTTTAATGAAAAGGTTTTAATCTTTTTGGATGAAGTTGATGGGATTTACGGTAAAGCTGATTATGGGGGTATGGAGTTTATTAATGATTTAATCAAGAATGGTAAAGTTCCAATTGTATTAGCGGCGAATATTGAGGAAGATGAAAAGATAAAAAAATTAATATCTCAAACCAATGTATTTCGCTTTAAGCGTATACCTCCTAAATTAATTGAACTTTATCTTTCATACATTTTGAATAAAGAAGGCATTAAATTGAGCAAGGAAGATTTGGAGAAGATTATTCGCTCAGTAAATGGTGATTTGAGAGCAGCTATCAACACCGCTTATACTTATACATTGGCTATGAAGGAAGGTAGCGAATCCATACTTCAAAAGAGGGATGAAAGTCTCAATTTATTGGAGGGTTTGGATATGATATTATCTGCCAATTCGATTGATGATGTATACAATTATGTAAAAAAATGGGATGGTTTACCAATGGATAAATTGAGAATTCTTTACAATAGCATTCTGAGTAGCAATTTGAGTATTGAGGAATTGATTCCAGCTCTCAATGCTTTATCTAATCTCGATATATTAGTTGGTAAGATAAATAAAACTCAAGAGTGGAGGCTTTTAAGATACTTTAATGAAATGCTCGCTTATTCGGTATTTCAAGCCCTTCCTAAGGGTAAGGTAAAGCGAAGTGAGGATAGTATTCCATGGCAATTAAAGCTTAGAATATGGAATGAAGCTAAAGCTATTAAAGAAATCGGTTTAAAATTTGCAAAAATCTTCCATGTATCAAGCACCACAATAATCAATCTTTACCTTCCTTACATCGCATTAATCTTGAAGCAGAATAAAATCGATTTAGAAAAGTTTTGCAATCTTTTAGGCTTGGATGAGAGCTCAAAAAAAGTATTGATAAAAGAGATAGATAGAGTTTGGGAGATGGTGAAGAAATGAGAATTATTTTGGATGAATGGTTTAAACTTCCTAAGTTGGGTACGGATACTTTTATCAAACTCACAAAAGAGGCAAATTTGAAATATGAGAGTAAGCGAGGCTTTAAAGCGGATTTTAATACAAATCTATTAATGGTAGCATCGATTATAAAATCGGTTTTGAATGAAGATGTGGAATTTGTGATAAAATGCTCAATTTGTGGAAAAGAAGCTGGTTGTGACTCATGTAATTATAAAGATATTTGTGATAGATTGAGAATCTCTCCAAAATGTATTTGTGATGAATGTAAAGAGAAGAGTGATCCATACGCTCTTTATACCTCCATATTGGCTATGGAAAAGTAATTATTTTTGAGTTTTTAATAATGGCTTCATTTTAATGAGTATTCCATTGGTATTGGATTTGGTGTTACGTTCAAAATAAAAATTATTTTTTCTCAAAAAATCTAACACTGTATGAGTAAATCACAATTATCAAATACATTGGCATATATGCTTCAATTTAATAATCGAATTCGCATACTTATTCTTAGCTTTCTTAAAAACAAACTATAAATAAATATCAAATTACTCAAATTATTGATGAGCGAATATATACATGTTGTAGCAACAATGAGCAATAAAAATGAGGCTGAAAGAATTGCTAAATTACTCTTGGAGAAGCGTGTAGCTGGTTGTGTTCAAATTATTGGGCCAATCACAAGCATGTATTGGTGGAAAGGCAAGATTGAAAGAGCTGAAGAATGGTTATGCTTAATTAAATCCCGCCTTAATCTTTATAATGAATTGGAATCTCTCATTCGTGAGAATCATTCTTATGAAATACCTGAGATATTGGCTATGCCAATCATTAAAGGGAATAACGATTATATTAAATGGTTAAATAATGAGTTGAAAATAGGTTAGCAAGTTAAGTGAAGGGCTGCGATTAATCTTTTAGATTTAAACAATTGATTATAAATTTCACAAGCTTTGCTAGTCTTCTCAATAATTAACTTTATACCATTTGATTCCAAAAACTCTTTCGTCTCAGGTAAGATCTTCATGTAACCATTATATCCAGTCCCTATCAATAAAACTTCAGGCTTCTCATTAATTACATCTTTTATATCATCGATGCAAAGCTCATGACCAACTTTTCTCCACCATTTATCATCAATACGATTCGGATAAATAATAACATCATGTGTATACTCTTTACCATTAATTACAATCTTGCCAAATTCATAAGAATCGATCATCATTAATCGATATTTGATAATTATAAATAAACTATTCGGATCGATTTTGATTCATATGAGATTATAAGAAAAAAAGATAAATCTGAATGTGCATAAGGTAAGTATGGGCCGGTCGTCTAGTCAGGGCTAACCCTAGAAAGATTATCTCTCTAGATTGGTAGGATACCGCTTTGGCATGGCGGGGGTCGAGGGTTCGAATCCCTCCCGGTCCACTTTTATGTGAATATTAAAAATAGAAGCATCTTTTTTGATTCTTATTGATGAAGTATGGAGGCTAAGTATGCTTATTTATTTGGAAATGTGAAAAATGATTTGATAAAGCAACTTTAAAAAGCGCAAATAAAATTGAATTTTAAAGACAAATTTATTAATTGATAGTTAAATTAAACTTAACATAAATGAAAATAGCTTATCTTGCAGATTGCCAATCTATACATACAATCAGATGGATTAATTATTTTAAAAATAAAGGGCATGAAGTATTCGTATTAACGAGCAATGTATCTAAAAAACTTGATGTGAAACAATACAAGTTAAAAGGTGGTATCCCTATACCATTAGCGAGTAAGGATTCTGCATTTAGATACGCTCTCTCACCTTATTGTATACTTTACGTTAAGAAAATTTTACATAATGAAAAACCAGATATTTTACATGCGCATTATTTATCTCATTATGGCTTTATAGGTGCATTAGTAAATTATCATCCATTTGTTGTGACTGCTTGGGGCTCGGATGTTCTTTTAAACCCGAATCAAATGAAAATATTGGAACTTATGGTAAAATTCACATTAAAGAGAGCAGATTTTATTACGTGTGATGGGGAGCATGTTGTGAAAATCATCAACAATTTAAGGGGAGAGTTTGGGAATATATCGATCATTTATTTTGGAACTGATGTTGAAAAATTCAATCCGAAAAAAAGGAGTGAGGAGATAAGAAGTATGTTAGGTGCAAAGCCTGATACTCCTATAGTGATAAGCTTAAGATATCTTGAGCCCATATATGATGTAAAAACGTTGATTAAAGCGATACCATTGGTATTGAAAAATATTCCAGAAATAAAGTTTATAATTGCAGGCTCAGGCTCTCAAGAAGCTGAATTGAAAAGATTAGTGAATATGCTAAAGATTGCAAATTATGTGAGCTTTGTAGGATTCATACCCAATGAAGAATTACCAAAATACTTAGCCTCATCAGATATTTATGTTTCCACATCACTTTCCGATGCTGGCCTTGCAGCAAGTACTGCGGAAGCGATGGCGTGTGGATTACCCGTTATAATTACTGATTTTGGTGATAACTCTAAGTGGGTTAAGAATGGTGTAAATGGTTATTTATTTCCAATGAGGGATTATAAAGCTTTAGCTGAAAGAATTATACAACTTGCTATAAATAAAGATTTAAGGAAGGAGATGGGTGAGCATGGTAGAAGGATTATTGAAGAAAAGCTTAATTATACACGTGAAATGGAGAAGGTTGAAAGACTTTATAAAGATTTGATTGATAAAAGGTGAGATAAGTATGAAGATGTTAATAACTGGAGGGGCTGGATTTATAGGTAGTCATTTATGTGATAAATACGTGGGAGAGGGGCATAATGTAATTTGCCTTGATAACTTCATGAGCGGGAACTTGAATAATGTAAGGCATCTTTTAGATTATAGAAACTTTAAGCTCATTAAAGGTGATATAAGGGATGTTGAGTTATTAGATAAGTTAATGAGAGGTGTTGATGTGGTATTCCATCTTGCAGCACAAGTCCATGTGGATCGCTCCTATGTGGAGCCAAAGCTCACTTATGAGGTGAATGTTATGGGTACGCAAAACATTTTAGAAATGGCAAGAATTCATGATGTAAAGAGAATAATTTATGCATCCTCAAGTGAAGTGTATGGCTCGGCCCAATACGTGCCTATAGATGAAAAACATCCTTTGAATGCTCCTCATCCTTATGGTGCGAGTAAAATTGCCGCAGACCGTATGTGTAATGCGTATATTCAAACTTATGGTTTAGATATCGCAATTCTCAGACTCTTCAACACATTTGGGCCTCGACAAAGAGATATTGGTTACGGTGGTGTTGTATCAATATTCACAAGGAGGGTTTTGAGCAATATACCACCAATTATATATGGTGATGGTTTACAAACCCGTGATTTTACTTATATAGAGGATATGGTGAGGGCTTTCGATCTTGTCTTAAAGTATGATAAACCATTGCAAGAGCCTATTAATTTTGGTAGCGGTAAAGAAATATCCATATTGGATTTAGCAAATATGATCATTAAGATTTGTGGTAAAGAGGGGGTTTTAAAGCCTGTACATGTGGAGCCGAGAATTGGAGAGGTGAAAAGATTAATCGCAAATTCAACAAAGGCGAAAGAGTTGTTGGGATGGCAAGTGAGTTGTGATTTTTATGAAGAATTAAAAAAATTTATTGCATGGTATAAAAATTATGGCTTTGAGCCAAGGATAACACTTTGAAGATATCTTCTATTAACATATCTTCAGAGATTTTGCATAAAATGTATGTAACTATGCTAAGAATTCGTCTTTTTGAAGAGAAGGTAGCAGATATACTATCAAACTCTAAAGAAATTATATGCCCATGCCATCTTTACATAGGGCAAGAAGCTGTAGCCACAGGTGTATGTATGGCTCTCAATAAAGATGATTATGTTTTTAGCACACATAGATCACATGGCCATTATTTGGCTAAAGGAGGGGATATGAAGAGGTTAATGGCTGAGTTATATGGTAAAGAAACTGGGTGTTCAAAAGGTAAGGGCGGCTCTATGCATGTAGCATTTAAGGATGTGGGATTTATGGGTAGCTCAGCTATCGTTGCTGGAACTATACCATTGGCTGTTGGTGCAGCATTTGCATTCAGTATACAAGGAAGCAAAAGGGTATCGGTAGCCTTTTTTGGAGATGGAGCGACTCATGAAGGCACTTTTTATGAATCATTAAATTTTGCATCGCTTAAAAAGCTCCCTGTAATTTTTGTTTGTGAAAATAACCAATACTCAACACATATGCCTATATCAGCAAGCCTTGCAGATGTGAGAATTTATAAAAAGGCTGGAATATTCAAAATGCCGGGCATTAGAGTTGATGGTAATGATGTGATAAAGGTATTTGAGGTAACGAGAAAAGCGGTTGAAGAAGCGAGGAAGGGTAACGGTCCAACACTTATTGAGTGTTTAACTTATAGATGGAGGGGGCATGTAGGGCCGAGTTACGATCTTGATAAAGGCTTGAGAAGCAAAGAGGAATTGGATTATTGGATGAGAAGATGTCCAATTAAGAGATTGGAGCGATTAATGTTTAAATTGGGTTGTTTAACCAAAGATCAAAAGGATCAAATTTATGAAAATGTTAAAAAAGAAGTGGAAGAAGCGGTAATATTCGCAAAAGAGAGCCCTTATCCAAAAGAAGATGAGCTTTACAAAGATTTGTTAAATGATTAAAATGAGAAGATTACTTTATCATCAAGCGATTAATGAGGCTCTTCATCAACTTATTGAAAGAGACCCAAGAGTATTTCTTATCGGTCAAGGTGTAACAAGTCCATGGTATGTAGGAAGAACTACTGTAGGGCTTATCCATCGTTTTGGTCCAAAGAGGATTATCGATACGCCTGTATCAGAAAATAGCATTACAGGAATAGCTATAGGTGCAGCATTAGCAGGTATGAGACCGATACTCGTTCATCCAAGAATGGATTTTATGTACTATGCGATGGATCAATTGGCAAATCATGCAGCAACTTGGCGCTATATGTTTGGTAACCAATTTAGCATACCATTAACTATATGGGGTATTGTGAATAGAGGTGGTGGTCAAGCAGCTCAACATTCACAAAGCTTACAAGCGATCTTTATGCATATACCCGGTTTCAAAATCGTTATGCCTAGCACCCCTTACGATGCTAAAGGTTTACTTGTATCAGCAGTGGAAGATAATAATCCAGTTCTTTACATAGATGATCGTTGGCTTTACAATTGTGAAGGAGAAGTGCCTGAAGATTTGTATAAAGTCCCGATTGGTAAAGGGATTGTTAGAAGAGAAGGTAAAGATGTAACATTAGCAGCAACATCTTACATGGTGGTTGAAGCTTTAAAAGCTGCAAAAGTATTGGAGGGAGAAGGGATTGATATCGAGGTTATAGATATCCGCTCACTTAAACCACTCGATAAAGAGATTTTGATCAACTCTGTAAAGAAAACTGGTAGATTCATAATCGTAGATGGAGGTTGGAGAACATGTGGGGTGAGTGCCGAGATTTTATCAATCATCACGACTGAGGCTTATGATTATTTAAAAGCTCCAGCTTTAAGGCTCGCTTTACCAGATGTGCCAGCACCAGCTAGCCCTGCATTGGAAAAAGTTTATTATCTTAACTCAGAAAAGATTATAGTAAAAGTAAGAGAGCTTATGAGTGATAAGAATTGATTTATAAAGTCCCATTCGTTAATTTTCCTGAGCATTATAAAAGAATCAAAGATGAGATAGATTTTGCTATAAAAGAGGTGCTTTTAGGTGGAGATTACATTCTTCGTAAGCATTTAAAGGAGTTTGAAGAGAATTTTGCCAAATTTTTAGGTGTAAAGTATGCGATAGGTGTTGGTAGCGGTACTGATGCACTTTATCTATCTCTTAAAGCTGCAGGTATTAATCAAGGTGATGAAGTTATAACTGTGGCACATACATTTGTAGCTACAATAGCATCGATTATTCATTGTGGAGCTAAGCCAATTCTCGTGGATATCGGTGAGGATTACAATATGGATGTGGAAAAGGTTGAGGAAGTGATAACGAATAAAACGAAAGCGATTATACCAGTCCATCTCAATGGTAGATTGTGTGATATGAAAAGATTGATGGAGATAGCATCAAAATATAATCTTATAATTATTGAGGATGCAGCACAAGCATTGGGTGCAAGCCTTGATGGTGTTAAAGCGGGAACTTTTGGATTAACGGGCTGCTTCAGCTTTTATCCAGCCAAAATATTGGGTGGATTGGGCGATGGGGGTATGGTTGTGACCAATAATAAAGATGTAGCTGAGAAGATTCTTCTCTTAAGGGATCATGGCCAAAAAAGGGAGATTGGTGAGATATTATGCTATGGCTTTAACAGCAGATTGGATAATTTACAAGCAGCGGTATTGAATGTAAAGCTTAAGTATGTACCAAAATGGATTGAGAGAAGGAGAGAGATTGCAAAGCTTTATCATCAAGCCTTATCCAATATAACCAAATTAAAACTCCCTCCCCCTCCCATGAATGGTAGGTTTTATGATGTTTATCAAAATTATGTTATAAGGGCTAAAAGGAGGGATGAGCTTGTGAAGCATTTGATGAGAGAAGGTATTGAGGTATTAATCTCATGGCCCAAGCCTCTCCATAAACATGAGGCATTGGGATTGAGCAATTTTCACCTCCCTATGACTGAACAAATTTCAAAAGAAGTTGTTTCATTACCGATTTATCCTGAGTTGAGTAATAATGATGTAAATTTTGTTATTCAAGCTATACAAACATTTTATAAATAGATGCAAATTGATAAAGGTATTTATTAGCTATCTCAAAAAGAAGTCCAAACTGTACAAAATTATGAGAATGATTTATTGTAATTTAATGGTTAAAGTTAGTCCTCTTTTTGGAACAAGATTGGAAGAGATTAAATGGATTACACGCAAGCTCGATCGAAGCAAAATTAAAGGAGAATGGCATGTAATTAATTCACATAGAAGATTTTTAATGAAGCAAATCGATACTTTTATTCACTCATCGATTAATAGCATAATTGAACTTGGATGTGGCATAGGAATTAATTTATTCCTACTCGCTAAAAAATTTCCATACGTAAAGATGATAGGTATCGATATCAATTCATCAGCTATAAGGATCGGAAATGAGTTATTAAAGCAAGAAGGCATAACGAATATCAAGTTAATAATCGGCAAAGTAGAAGAATTGTTACCATTATTGAAAGATAAGAGCTTCGATATTACACTTACAAATGCATTCCTTATGTATATTGCACCAGATAAATTTACAAAAATATTAAAGGATATAATTCGCATCACTCGTAAAGCAATCATCTTGAGCGAATGGTTTGCTCCTAATGTGAGATATATGTATGATAGGCATTGGGTAAGAGATTACGTAGCTATGTTAAAGGAGTTTATACCAAATGGATCGATACAAATTATAAAATACCCAGAAAATTGTTGGGAAGATGAAAAATGGAGAAAATATGGTTATTTGATTATAGCAACTTTCGATTAAAGAGGTAGAGTAAACTATGTCTTTTAATCTTACACACCTGTGAAAACTCTTTAGAAGAAGTATGTAAAGAAGACTTGTCGATTCTATTTTAAACATCAAAGAGTATAAACTTATAAATTTGATTAAGTGAACTATTAAAAGACATGCTGAAATCTGTAAAAAATTGGTTTATAAATAAGTGCCCAAATCATATATTCCCTTTAATTGCAAATACTTACTATTATGTATCATCTAAAGAAGGAGTAAAAATTAAAAGGGTTGGTAACAATTGGTTAATTCAAAGAGACAAAATAAAATTATTGAGCCCAACACCAAAGTTCTTAGGTTTCGGTTTAAAAATTTTTGAAAATAAATTTGAAAGATTCTTTAAAATTAATAAAGGGGATATCGCTTTAGACATTGGCGCTTGTATTGGTGATACAACGATTCCTATGGCGATTAAAACAGGTTTAACTGGAAAAGTGATCGCAGTTGAGCCTCATCCTATTAATGTTAAGTATTTGAAATTCAATACTGCCATTTTTAAAAATATAGAAATAATTGAGAAAGCATTATGGAATGAGAGAAAAACGGTTAAACTTTATCTTTATAATTTGCCAACTGGGCATTCGATTATACCAAGCAAAGAAAGAAATTATGGAGTTATAGATGTACCAGCAGATACACTTGACAATTTATTCAATAACAATAAGAGAATAGATTTTGTAAAGATAGATGTACAAGGTGCTGAAATTCAAGTACTTCAAGGTGGTAGCAAGTTTTTCGAAAAAGCTCAAAAGCTTGTAGTTGAAACTCATAATCGATTTGATGTAGAGAAAAGGACTTATCCAAAGGTCTTAGAGATATTAAGAAATTATTATTCTGAAATTCATTTTTGTATGGATAATGGTATCGTATATGCTTCACAATAATTTTTGTGAGTTTGTATGAAGAAAGTCATGATCATCACACATTTAGCTTATGCAACTTCATAGCTGGCTTAGCTAAATACTTTTCTGAATTTAATCAGCAACCAATAATTATTATTAACACCCCTTAAAAGGGGTTACTAGATCATATCTAATTGATGAGGAAATTCTAAAAAATTAAAGTGCTTTACTCTGATACCATTAATAAAACTGCAAATAATCTAAAGCAAATTCTTGGTTTTAATACACAAAAAGTGTAAGGAAGCAGCATAGAAGCGATTCGGCACTTATTCTATAAAAAACATTGTTATTAAAATCTAAAATTTCCCTAGATTTTAACTCATAAGAGTGATGCATATGAAATATGGCAGGACGATGAACAGGAGACTTCATTCTTTACCGTTAGGAGACTTCAATCCTACGTTGACGCTAAATACCTTCAAGCCTATACTCCGATGTGTGATGGAAAACTAGCACTAAATGGGATAGGCTTTTGAAGTGCAGAGAATGCAGCTATGAAGGTGATAAAGATATAATAGAATGTTTGAACCTGCTAAAAAATTCCAAGATGTGGGATTTCCATTGCTCTCGAAGACCATCTATGAAGCATTAGCTGACGTGAAACGGATAGTTATAAAATGTTAACTACCCAATAACGGTAAAAAATGTCTGTAAAGTTGAATAACTATTTAGTTTTAAATAAGTTCATTGATGATGTCACGATAAGCCATTGATGAGCACCCAGTTATAGATGGCTATGAAGGCTTCGATGAATTTAGTGATCGATCTAAGGCTCCCGTTGGCTGGGAACCTGTTATAGAAGGTCTTCAGATTCGCCTTGAGTATTCCGAACCATCTTTCTAATTCCTCATGCCAAAAGTCTCATGCCTTAATGGTTTCATGCTTGTATTCAAAGCCTAAGCTCTTGAAGACATCGTGATACCAAGGTCCCTTGTCAATGAGGAATAATGGCTTATTCTCACAACATTGCAATACATCTTTGAGGAAGCATCAAGGCTAGAGCGAGTGAAGGATGCTCTATAAGCTAGAACCTCCTTGGTATCAATATCTCTCGCAGCCCATAGGTAGAGCTGCTCCTTGCCAGCTTTGTCTTGGTTTCATCTATAGCTACACATCTCCTATACCTCCTCTCAAGCTTGAAGGTCTTTCAACGCTATGAAGACCCTTTGCACAGCCATATAGGATAAGCTTCCCAAGAGCTGAGCAGTCTTCCTATATGATAAGCATGTAAAGCATGGCAGCAAGAACCTTCACATCCAATCTCTTATCCCTCTTGAAGACACCACTCTCCTTTACCTTATTTATCAGAGCCTGTAGAGCTGACATATATAAGTTAGGTGATTCTACCAAACGGAATTGTCAAGATAACATTCTCCATTCTGTCTATTTTGTTTAACATTAGGCTTTTTGCTCTATTCCACTCTCTTCATACTCTATGAATGGATTGGATTATCTTGTGAGGATGGTTAAGGAGGCTAAGATCTTTAAAAGGAATAAAGTATCATTACAAGATAAGATCCTCTCAGCCCTCATGCATTATTCAGGTTCATCTCTAAGGAGTATAGCAAAATGGAGGAGCTTCACATATGAAGCTGTTAGACAATGGTATCATGCCTTAAGGAGGGTGTTGAAGGAACTTGAGAGGAAGCCTAGGAGAACCATCGCCATAGATGAAACCAAGACCAAGCTTCATGGCGAGCAAGTTTATGTATGGATGGCAAAGGATGTGGATACAAGAGAAGTTCTTGCAGTAAGAGTATCATATACAAGAAGTGCGTTGGATGCTAGCTCTTTCTCAATCAAGTTCTTCAATACTGTGAGAATAAACCTATTATACTCGTGGATTTGAACAATGGTATGTGGATGCATTGAAGAGGCTAGGATTAGATTATGAGCAAGTAGCAAGAGGTAAGAGAAATAGCATAGAATCGTGGTTTCGCAAAGGTGAAAAGGAGGCTCAAAGCCTTTTACAACAGCTTCCCCCTTAGAGCATCCATATCATCAGTAACAAAGTTCTTAGACGTGTTCATCAAGCTTTATAACTTAGAGATCAAGCTGGGCTTATCTTGACAATCCCATCTTCAATAGACGTAAACTATAAGTAGCGCATAGTTCCGATTATCTTATTAGGTTAGTTAGAATGAAAATAGCCATCATTGGTTCAGGTACTGTTGGCCAAGCTACAGGCATAGGTTTTCTTCATTATCATAACGATGTTACGTTTTGTGACGTTGATGAAGAAGTTTTATTAGAACTTAAAGCAAAAGGTTATAATACTGAGAGTATCTCAAAGGCTGTGATAGATTCGGACGTCATCTTCGTATGCGTCCCTACACCGACTGTGAATGGAATGATGAATGATAAGTATATAAATTCTGCTATTACCGATATCGCTTTATCCTTGCGTAAGGATAGTGGTTATAAAGTTATTGCAATAAGAAGTACAGTCGTGCCTTTTTTCACACGTAACAAAGTCATTCCGTTACTTGAAGAATGTTCTAAGCTGACTGTTGGAAAAGACTTTGGTGTTTGCCACAATCCAGAATTCTTAAGGAAAGCTTCTGCACTTGAAGACTTTCTTAATCCTTGGAGGATAGTGATAGGTGAGTATGATAAGAGATCTGGTGACATTCTATCCAAATTATATTCAGTATTTGGCAAACCGATTTTTAGAACTACATTAGAAACTTCAGAAATGATAAAGTATGTAGCGAATGCTTTTCTTGCTACTAAGATTTCTTTCTTCAATGAAGTCTTTATGATCTGCAAGGAGTTAAATATAGATCATAAATTGGTATCTAAGGTTGTAAGTTTAGACCCGAGGATAGGCGAATATGGTATACATGGTGGTAGACCATTTAAAGGCGGTTGTTTACCCAAAGATTTAGAAGCATTTATACATTTTGTGAAAGAAAGAGGGATTAATCCAATTATATTAAATGCTACTCTTCAAGTAAATAGGGAAATGGAGCGAGCTGAGTTTGAAGAAGGTTTTACTTATAGCTCATGTAAGAAGGGCATTTCCCCGTATACCGGCGCTTATTAAATATCTTCCGGAGTTTGGTTGGCAACCAATCGTTTTAACACCTGATATTTGCCATTATACTGATTTTATAGATATACTTGCAGCCTCCTTAAAGCGATGCTTTGGATTTACCCAAGAAATGGGTATGAAAGTGCAAGCAGAAAGGTACTTTGGTATCACTTCTTCCCGAGCATTGATTTTAAAATCTTTACTTAGATTTTCTAAAAATATTCTTTATTATCCAGACCGAGACAGATTTTGGAAATCTTCTGGTATTAAATTAGGCATGAAGATTTTGAAAAATAACCCTGTAGACGCTATGATAAGTAGCTCCGCACCTGTGACAAGTCACCTTATAGCTAAAGAGTTGAAGGTTAAGTATGGAATCCCTTGGGTAGCCGATCTTAGAGATTTATGGTCACAGAACCATAATTATCCATATAATTATATAAGAAATATAATTGATAGGAGGCTTGAGTTAAAGACGTTATCGTTCGCAGATGCTTTGGTAACTGTTTCCCAACCTTGGGTAAATAAGTTAAAGATTCTTCATAAAAGAAAGTCAGTGTATCTAATTACTAACGGTTTTGACCCTGATGAAGCAAATATAACAGCACCTTTAACTACGAACTTTACAATTACTCATACAGGTACGATTTATGAAGGTAAGCAAAGCCCAGATAAGTTCTTTATCGCTTTAAAAGAGCTGATTTCTGAAGGTGCTTTAAAGTCTGATGAGATAGAGGTAAGGTTTTATGGTATAAATGAAGTATGGCTTGAAAATAGGATTAAAAAGTATGGATTGTTAAAGATCGTAAAACAATACGGTAGAGTTCCATCCAGGAATGAATTTCTTAAGAAGCAGAGAGAATCACAGCTACTACTTTTACTAAATTGGGAGGATAAAAGAGAAAAAGGATACTTTCCATTAAAGCTTTTTGAATATTTGGCATCTAAGAGGCCCATATTGGCTGTAGGAGGTTTTGGCAATGATGTAATATCAAAATTACTTAGTGAAACCAAAGCTGGTTTCTATACTAAAGAAGTAGATGAGGTTAAGAGAGTTCTTAAGAAGCTATATTTAGAGTACAAGTATTGTGGAAAGGTAAGTTATGATGGAAGTATAGAAGTGATTAATAAATATAACTATCGTGAAATAGCAAGAAAGTATGCAGAGATTCTTAACACATTTGGCTCTTAGATAGGTGAAATTAATGAGTAAAACATTTTATGAGGCTGAAACTCCCGAAGAAGCGCTTGAAATATATTTTAAAGGATATAAGGACTTATATGAAAAGACAAAAGAACAAGTTATAAAAAATGTAATCTATTCTATGATATCGTCTTGGAATTCTCTTAAGGTCTTAGAAGTTGGTGCAGGAGGGGGGGTTTGGACTGAATTTTTTATTAAAAATGGTGCTGCTGAGGTTACTTGTGTTGATTTATGCAAGAATATTTTGATTGGAAACAAGAAATTACATCCTGAGGCAAGGTTTATCTTAGCAGATGCTACAACATTAGCGCTAAGAGAAAAGTTTGATTTCATTTTTGCAAAGGATGTAATAGAGCACATCGAAAAAGATCTGCGATTCCTATTAAATATGAACAGACATCTAAAAAAGGATGGAATATTGCTAATAACCTCACAAAATTTATTTTCTTTGAACTACTTAATTGAAGCTAGTGTCAATTTTTTAAGACATAAAAAGTGGTGTGGATGGGACCCTACTCACATCAGGTTTTACACTTCAAACTCTCTAAATAGAAAATTAGAGATGGCCGGTTTTAGAGTTATCAAATACTTTGGATGTTATCACTTCCCCTATAGACTCTTAACAAGGAAAATGTTCGGACGGTTGATAGAGAAGAAAATTTTCCACATCATAGAGCAATCAAGGTTGTGCTATAAATTCCCGTTTAATGTCACAGGGTGGAGTATAGGTGTAGTTGCTAAAAAAGTCGATGAAGCATGATTATGACACAAAAAGATGATCTTATACAATTCATTTCCTATTTTTATCAAACTAAATTGATCATAAACTTAAATGTCAAGAAAATTTTGGAAGTAGGAATTGGAAATAAAACAGCTTCAAATTATCTGAAGCAGCGTGGTTTAAATGTAACTACTTGCGATATTGACAAGAGAAAGGAACCAGATTGTGTAGCAGATATTCGACAACTCCCTTTCAAAGATAATTCTTTTGATGCTATAATGGCATACGAAGTGCTTGAGCATTTACCATGGGACAATATTGATCAAGTTCTGGAAGAATTAAAGCGGGTTACAAAAAGGTACGTCGTTATCTCCATCCCCTATTCTTCGCACCACTTCGAATTTATATTTAAATTCCCTTTAATGCGAAAGCTCATAAAAAGAGATTTCATTGATATATTTTTTAGAATACCATTTCCAGTTCGCGATATTAGAGGAGAGTATTATCATTGCTGGGAGATTGGGAGGAAGAGCTATCCAATGCAGAAGTTTAGGAAACTTTTAAAAAAGAAATTTAGAATAATTGGGGAGGTGAGACCATTATTACACTCATATCACCATTTCTTCATTTTAGAAAAGATATAATAATTAATACTCCACTAATAATTTCCTCAGCTTTGTGGCTTAATTATTGTTATATGTTTGCTCTTTGTTTTAGTGTTAAGTTTGTGTTTATAGGTTTATGATTGTGTTGTATATGAATGCTTTTATTTTTAGCTCATTAGCTATGTTTGTTAGCTCCTTAGCCATGCAGTATTCTCCATACTGGCGTTTGAATGTTGAGAATACTGTTTCAACCGTTCAGCGTTTACCATAGCCAATCATCCTCGCCCACACTTCATCGCTTATCCTTTTGATAAGCTTAACCATCCTACGTCTTTTCGGAGGTCCTCTATCAACTTTGGCATTACGCCTAAGTTTGATGATTGGTTTCACACATCCTTCTAAGAAGCTTGTAAGCTTCAGCATTATCATAAGCTCCATAACAGCTCCAAAAACCCTCCTAAGCTTATATGATTCATTGATTAATGCTAGCAATGGAGTTATGAACATCATCAGTTGTTACTTCCATAGAAGTCCTCCTTAGTCTTAACGTCCACGGAAAAGTGGATCTTGATGTAGCGCTTGCTATGTATACGTGTAACCCATCCACAGACTTATTGATGCTAACACACTTGAATCAACAGCTATAACTATGGGTTCGCTTGAGCCCCTCAGCGAACTGCGTAAAGATGGGTTAAGTGTTAATATACACCTTATAATCTAAGAATAGTCCATGATGGAAGCTTGGATAAGCATATTCAAAGCCTAAGCCTTCAAGCTGCCTATAAGGCATTGAGAAGAGATAACGCACAACGGTGATGAACTCAACATACCTGCAAGTAATCTTAAAGGGATGATCTTATCAATATTCAAATCCATAAGCTCAGTATCATGCCTTTAAGAAAGTCCAAGCTAAGAAGCTCACCACGCCTAATAAGCCTCTCATCAATAACAGACCAATACATAGATTAAAGTAAGATATAAGAAGCTTAAAGAATTAAGCCACAAAGCAAAATTTTTTAAACCAAATTTTTCAGCAAGATTTCGGCAAGTTCTGACAGGAACTGTACTTCCAATAGAGATTAAAGCTGTAGGATTTTTCTCACTAATTTTTTACATACGTCATAAATGCTTTTTACATCCGCTCTTCCAAAAGAATCTAAACCAGTGTTTACGCAAATGATATAAGTATTAATATCGTTCTAACATTATCCTCTACCAAATATCATTAAAATTCCAGGAGATTCAATGAGTTTATGTGTAGCCACATCTATAGCATACCCTAACCTTTCAAGAGTATGTACACCTACAACCAGTTGCTCTTTAACATCTTGTCTTCTAAGTAATTCTTTTACGGTCTCT
>JARVKA010000001.1 GCA_029775915.1 Nitrososphaeria archaeon
AAAATTATTGCCAATACTTATATCCCTAGCATACAAATTGCTTGTGCTCTCCATAAGAATGAAATGTAACTCCAACACATCGTGCAAATTCCTTGCCGTTTTTGGTCCCCCGAAGATATGAGATAGAGTATTCAATGAATCTTTATACAAGGAATGTTGGGGAAGGTCTGTTTGAAGCCCTAAAAGTAGTCTTATTTTTGCTCCTCGTGAGGCTAATAAAATTTTGAAAACCTATAAAAAGATAATAAAGATCGATAAGAATTATGTATACTTTAATGATTGGATAAAGATACCATTAAGTCCACATATTGGAAGAATGGGTGTGGCCCCACCACCTCCTGAGGAGATACCTAGTGGTATTCCAGATAAGCATGGTGGCAATATGGATAATAATATGCTTAAAGAAGGATCTACATTATACCTTCCAATATTTGTTAAAGGTGCTTTATTGGGTGTTGGTGATTTTCATGCAGCGATGGGGGATGGTGAAAGTGTATTAATGGTGTGAAGTGCCTGGAATAGCTACTTTAAAATGTAAAGTTGTGGATAAACCATTAATAAGTTGGCCTCTCTTAGTAACAAAGGATTATGTAATGAATATGGTATCTGCTAAAAGTTTGGATGAAGCAATGAGGATAGCTTTGGATGATATGGCTAAATTGATTGAGAAAGTTTGTAATATAAATTATGTAGATGCAGCTATGTTGATTAGTATAGCCGGTGATGTGAGAATATGCCAAATTGTTAATCCAGCGGTAACTGTAAAAGTTGTTATACCAAAAGATATATTTCCTTCACAAATTTAAAATTAATAAAAATGGAGAGAAAGATTAGAGTATTAATAGCGAAGCCAGGGTTGAATGGGCACGATAGAGGAGCAAAAGTAGTAGCAAGAGCCTTAAGAGATGCTGGTATGGAAGTTATATATTTGGGTATGAGATTAACGCCTGATCAAATAGTAAATGCTGCTATACAAGAGGATGTGGATGTGATAGGCTTGAGCGTATTATCTGGTGCACATGATACTTTAGTGCCAGAGGTTATGAGAATATTAAAAGAAAAGGGTGCTGAGGATATTAAAGTAATAGTTGGTGGGATAATACCTGATGATGATGTAAAGAAATTGAAAGAGATTGGTGTAGTAGAAGTATTTGGACCTGGAACATTAACACCTCAAATAGTGAAATTTATTAAAGAGATAGTGGCAAAAGGATGAATGGAATAGAAATAGTAAATAAAGTTTTAAGTGGGGATAATAGAGCAATAGCAAAGCTAATATCGAATATTGAGAATCAAGCACCTAATATAGATGAAGTATTGATGAAGCTTTATCCTCATACAGGTAATGCATACGTAATAGGTGTAACGGGTGCTACAGGTGTTGGAAAGAGCACATTAATAAATGGCTTGATAAATCATTACAAATCTCAAGGATTAAGATTGGGAGTTATATGTATAGATCCATCGAGCCCCATTACAGGAGGCGCGATATTAGGAGATCGCTTAAGATTAGTAAATTCTATCGATGAAAGGGTATTTATTAGAAGTATGACTACGAGAGGGTATAAAGGAGGAATTACTAAGTCTTTAAGAGATGTGATAAGAGTTCTAGATGCTTCAGGAAAAGAATTAATAATTATTGAAACTATAGGCGTAAGTCAAGTTGATGTGGAAATTGCAAATTATGTTGATACTTTATTGTTAGTTGTTATGCCATATATGGGCGATGAGATTCAATTAATGAAAGCGGGATTGTTAGAAGTAGCAGATATTGTAGTAATAAATAAAGCAGATTTAACCAATTCTGAAGATATGGTATTAGCTATTAAGGAAAACTTAAACTCCAATAATGGATGGGAAGTACCCGTGATTAAAACGGTAGCAATAAATGGTTTTGGCATTCCAGAATTAATAAATAAGATAAATGAACATAAAAATTATCTTCTTACTACGAATGGAATTGAGAAAAAAAGGAAGGATAGAATTAAAGAGGAAATTTTAGAAGAAATTTTCAATATTGTGAAGCAAAATATTGTGGGTGATGAAAAGTTTGATGAGATTGTTAAAAAAGTATTTGAAAAGGAGATTACACCTCATTTCGCAGCCCAATTATTAATAAAAAAACATAAATTCTTGATATTCAATAATTGCGTTGATGTTTGATAAAGGAAAGTTAAATGAGTTAAGAATTGAAGTGGAAAGTTGGAAGAGTGAAATAAATAAAAAAGGATTGGATAAAAAAGTTGGGTGTACAACATTATCGGGAATACCAGTAGATTTGATTTATACTCCTTGTGATATCGAGAGTTTTGATTATAAACGTGAATTAGGCTTACCTGGAGAATATCCATTTACAAGAGGCGTATATCCAACGATGTATAGAGGGAGATTGTGGACTTTAAGGGAGTATGCTGGTTATGGAACTGCTGAAGAGACAAATCGTAGATTCAAGTATTTATTAGAACATGGGCAAACGGGATTAAGTGTTGCATTTGATCTTCCAACACAAATAGGTTATGATTCTGACCATCCTATGGCTATGCCAGAAGTTGGAAAGGTTGGTGTAGCGGTATCCACATTAAAAGATATGGAGATATTGTTTGATGGATTACCAATAGGTGAAATAAGCACTTCTTTCACTATTAACGCTACTGCGCCACAAATATTGGCTATGTATTTTGTGATTAGCTTAAAACAAGGTGTACAACTCGATAAGGTTCAAGGAACAGTTCAAAATGATATTTTAAAGGAGTATGTAGCTCGTAATACATATATTTATCCTCCACAACCATCGATGAAATTGGTAGTAGATATAATTGAGTATTGCTCTAAGAATGCGCAAAGATTCAATAGTATAAGTATTAGCGGTTATCATATGAGAGAGGCTGGTGCAAATGCGATTCAAGAACTCGCTTTCACTTTCGCTAATGCTATAGCTTATGTAAAAGCAGCTATAGAGAGGGGATTACCAGTGGATAGTTTTGCACCGAGACTTTCATTCTTCTTTGGTTGTCATAATGACTTTTTTGAAGAGATTGCAAAATTTAGAGCTGCAAGGAGAATATGGGCAAAGATTATGAAAGAACGTTTTGGTGCTCGTGATCCAAGATCTATGTTATTGAGATTTCATACCCAAACTTGTGGGTGCACATTAACAGCACAACAACCCGAAGTTAATATAATAAGAGTGGCATTACAATCATTAGCTGCAGTATTAGGAGGGACTCAATCCTTACATACCAACTCTTATGATGAGGCATTGGCTTTACCATCTGAATATGCAGTAAGGCTTGCAGTTAGAACTCAGCAAGTAATAGCTTATGAGAGTAATGTGATTAATACTATAGATCCATTAGCAGGATCATATTACATAGAATATTTAACGAATGAGATTGAAAAGCGCGTATGGGATTATTTACAAAGGATAGAAGAGATGGGTGGCGCGATTATAGCCATAGAGAAAGGCTTTTATCAAAGGGAAATAGCTGAAAGCGCTTACAAATACCAAAAAGAAATAGAGAGTAAAGATAGGATTATAGTTGGTGTTAATGAGTTTATCACAGAGGAGATAAAAGTTAAAGAGTTGTTAAAAGTCGATCCAATATTAAGAGAAAGACAAATCGAGAGATTAAAAAGAGTGAGAGATGAAAGGGATAAAAATAAAGTAAAAGAAGCGTTGGAAAATCTTAGAAGGGCTGTGGAGAAAGGGGATAATGTTATGCCATATATAATGAGAGCGGTAGAAAGTTATGTAACATTGCAAGAAACTACGGAAGTTTTAAAAAGCGTTTATGGCGAGTATAAACCTATAGGTTGGTGAAAATGATAAAAAAGATAGATCATATTGGTATAGCAGTTAAGAATTTGGATAATGCTTTAAAGCTTTACAAAGATGCATTTGGATTGGAATTCAAAAGTATAGAAGTGGTTAAAGATCAAAAGGTGAGAGTGGCAACGATCCCAATAGGTGATGTGAAGATAGAATTGATCGAGCCCATAGAGATTGATAGTCCCATCACAAAGTTTATAGAAAGCAGAGGTGAGGGAATTCATCATATCGCTTTGGAGAGTGATAATATCTCAAATATGTTAAAAAGCTTGAAAGAGAAAGGGTATAAATTAATAGATGAAGAGCCACGTATTGGTGCAAATAAAGCGAAGATCGCTTTTATTCATCCTAAGAGTATGATGGGTGTTTTATTCGAACTTTGTGAGCATGCTAAGGAATAATTAGCTTACAATGTGGATGCTATTGAAATATATATTCCAGATATGATAGTTGTGGTAATCACACCAGCTATATTTGGGCCCATAGCAAATGGCAATATGTAATTTCTTTTATTAATCTTAAATGCTTCCATTTGTGATATTTTCGCAGTCACAGGTACACAAGATACACCAGCTGGTCCTATTAGTGCGTTAATCTTACCTTTGCTCAAATAATACATAATTATACCACCTATACTACCACCTACACTAGATATAATGAGTGCGATAAAGCCCAAAATCACAATCTTAAGGATTTTAATATCGATAATTACATTAGCTGTAAGGAGAATTCCTAATAAGAATCCAAGAAATAGTGTAGCACCATTTAAAATTACATCATCCAAGAATCTCTTTAATCTCTCTATCTCAGCCTCCTTTAAGATATTTCCTAAGAAGAATGAGGCTATTAATGGTGAAGCTGCTGGAAATAAAAATGATAAAATTGAGCCAGCAACAATATCAAAAAGAATCTTCTCCACCTTGCCAACTTTTTTAATCGTGTGTGGATCCATAAATACACTTCTCATTTTTAATGGTATTGTAATACGATTCAAGTGTTTTTGGAATAAAAATAAAAGGCTCAAGTAAAGATAGCCAATCGTTGTAATTGGAACAAAAAGATGAGGTGCTAGTTTTAATGATGTGAATAAAACTATGGGACCATCTGCCCCACCAATAGTAGCGATACTGAAAGCTTCTTTGTAATTAAATCCTATAGCGACTGCTAATGGGACTGTGAATATAGTACCAAGCTCTGCAAATACTGCTAAGAAGAAGCTTGTATATGGCTTTGTTATAAAGAAGTCTAAATCTGTTATAGCACCGATTCCCATGAATACTAAACAAGCTATAAGCTCGTTTGGAAATAATAATGTATAAATCGGTTGTAACCAAAAGTATTTAAGCGATAATGAGATTTCTGTAGCCGCTTGTGTAACATTCGTTAATTTTTCTCCTACTAAGGGATTAAGATGTGGTGTACCCAATTGCTCTGGGAAGGGTGGTAATGGAGGTAAGAAAAAGTATGCAGTATTAACAAAGATCATACCTAAGCCCATAGGTATTAGAATTAAAGGCTCAGTTATCCTCTTATATCCACTCCATACAAATAAAGCACCTATAATCACTAAGATTATTCTACATAGCGTGAATATTGGGTCTGAGATTAGTAATGCATGTATTCCTGGAAATATTTGAGTGATATCCATCATTCTTTTCGCTCCCTTTTCCTTAAAGTTAAGCTCTTATTTATTATCATAATAAGTGTGGCAACACAAATACTTATTATCCATAGGAGAGAGAAAGAGAAAAAGGAGAGTATTATTGCATCAATTATTGAACCCATGCTCTTCACTCAACAATCATTAATACTTGACCAGACTCTATATCCTCTCCCTCTTTAATTTTTATCTCTTTTACTACACCAGAAAATTCTGGATATACATCAATCTCCATCTTCATCGATTCTAATACTAAAACCGATGTGTTTTCATCAATTTTATCACCAACTTTCACATTTATTCTTATTACTTTCCCTGATAAAGGTGATGTAACTTCTTTCATTTTATTCACGCATAATCATATGGTGTTGTAATTTTTTAAATTTTTATGTTGGTATAATGCCATGCTTTTTCTTTAGATAAAATTCATACTTCTTTTTTGATAATTTTAATAAAGCTTTATAAAGCACACTTCTAGTCTCTTCCGGTAATATTATATCATCAATATGCCCTTTCGATGCAGCTTCATATGGGTTCGCCCATTTCTCCCTATATTCTTTTACTAATCTCTCAATTAATGCTTGCCTTTCCTCAATCGGTGTCGCTTCTATCTCTTTCTTATATATTATCTCTATCGCACCTTCCGGCCCCATTACCGCTATCTCAGCAGTAGGATAAGCATATACTACATCAGCTCCTAATAATCGGCTGCACATAGCTATATATGCACCACCATATGCTTTTCTTACAATGATCGTTATTTTTGGTACATTAGCTTCGCTGTAAGCGTATATAACTTTTGCACCATGCCTAATGATCCCTCCATATTCTTGCTTTGTTCCCGGCATATAACCAGGTGTATCTACGAATGTGAATAATGGAATGTTAAATGCATTGCAAAATCTTATGAATCTCGATATTTTATCAGAAGAGTCTATATCTAATACGCCTCCTAAAAACTTTGGTTGATTCGCTATTATACCAACGCTATAACCTCCTAATCTTGCAAAACCAACAACCGCATTTTGAGCAAAATCCTTATGAACTTCAAAAAATGTATCCTTATCAAATATTCTATTAATCAATACTTTCATATCGTAAGGCTTTCTTTGATCCTCGGGTATAAATTGATTTAACTCAGCATCTACCCTATCAATAGGATCATTAGTTTGAATAAATGGTGGATCCAATAACGCATTATTTGGTAAATATGATAACAACTTGCGTACCAATTGAAGCGCTTCTAAATCATTCTTAGCTATATGTGTTGCAACACCACTCTTTGTAGCATGAACAGTTGGCCCTCCCAATTCATCAGGCGTTTTATCCTCTCCAATTACACTTTTTACTACCTTTGGACCTGTGATAAACATATAACTCACTTTTTCTACCATTATGATGAAATCCATTAAAGCGGGGCTATAGCACGCACCTCCTGCACATGGTCCCATGATTACTGCTATTTGAGGTATGTATCCAGATGCCATTACATTATTATAAAATACGCCCCCCAATGCTGTTAAGCTATGAACACCCTCTTGTATCCTCGCCCCTCCAGAATCGTAAAGTCCAATTACAGGTAAACCCATTTTTACTGCTAATTCTATCGCTCTACTTATCTTATTAAGGTGGGCAACACCCATCGACCCTCCCATAAATGTAAAGTCTTCAGCAAATACAATTACGCCTCTTCCATTTATTGTGCCATAACCAGCGATTACACCATCTCCCAATTGATCTATCTTTTGTGAATCAAATGTTGAACCATATGGTGTAATATGGCTAAGTATAGGTGAGAAAGATCCAGAATCCAATAAAGCGTTTATCCTTTCGATCGCTGATAATTTGCCTTTACTATGTTGTAAATTCGCTCTCTCTTCAGTACTTTTTTTAATTCTTTCTCTCAACGACTTAAGATTTTCTATACTTTTACTCATATCAAATCCTTGTATTATTAAGTTATTTAAATTTTTAATTTGTTGAATTCCATAAAACCCTTGAGAATTATGTCAAGATTTTAACAAATGGATCTTCGTAGCACTCATGAAATTATAAGAAGATTTTGAAAAACAAATATAAATAAATTGGAATCTATAAAGAGTGGAATCATTTAATCAAGTTTTAAAGTAAATTTTCTTAATTCCAATACTCTACGTCTGGTTATGATATATGTGGCTAAAAATATCTTAAGTGTATCGCCTAAAAGAAATGGTAATAAACCTTTTATAAATGCGATTTTAATGGAGTCATAAAGATTTGTATTTAATGTTAATTTTATGAATACGGTAAGGTGAGTAATGCCGAGAAGATATATTATTAAAGTGCCTATAAAGAAGCTAATGATTACTCTTTTATAATTTATACTTTTTTCCAACATCTTACCTATTACAAATGCGCAAATTATAAATCCAATTAAGTAACCGCCAGTTGGTCCAATTAATACTTGAGGACCACTAATCGCTCCTAATGGTGTGGAAAGAAAGGATACTCGCATAGCTAAATATATTAGTTGGCTTAACGCTGCTTTTTTACCACCTAATATCGCTCCAGCGATGTAAACAAAAAGTGTTTGCAAAGTTATAGGTACTGGATGCATCGGTATGGATATAATCGCGCCTATTGCTGTAAGTGTTGCAAACAAACTACTTAAAGCAAGATCCATAGTGGTTAACTTCATCTAATACTCACGTCACAAGAGTAAAATTTCATTAATTCATTATTACTCGTTATGATTAATAATGCACCATCATTATCTATATCGATTGCAAGCCCTTCTATCACTTTATTATTCAGCAATACTCTAACATACTTATTCAAAGTCATGTCAAGGGCTTTCCAACTCTTTAATATCTCATTTTTATCGAATTTTAAATACATATTCTCAATCTCTTTAATTATATTCACAAGTAATTCTTCCCTATCAACCTCATTACCCAACTCATTCATGAGGCTCGTTACCGAACTTCTTAAATCTATAGGAAATTCTTGAATATCAACATTAACATTAATTCCAATACCGATTACAATTCTATCCTTTATCACTTCACTTAAAATTCCACATACCTTCTTATTATTTATAATTACATCATTCGGCCATTTTAAGCAAACATCCAAACCCAATTTCTTTATAACTCTCGCAACGGCAACTCCAACCATTAAATTATATAAGGGTATAGGATACCGATTTCGATTTAATTTCATTACAAGTGAAAACCAAAGCCCCCCATACGGGGATATCCATAATCTTCCTCTTCTTCCTTTACCTCTCTTTTGTTTCTCAGCTATTACAAGTAAACCATGCCCCATTAAATCTTTAGCTACATCATTCGTTGAATCTATAAACTCATAATAGAATATTCGTTGAATTAATTTTGAATCCCTTAATAAAAGTTCGATCTTATTTAAATCAATATTCATTATTAATATTAATCAAAACTTAATTTCGAAGAAATAGAAATTTGATTATTTTTTCATTACCTTTTTTACAAGCTCGGGTATATCCATCGGTCTCTCAGCAACTTCAACTCCAACATCTTTAAATGCCTTTATTTTACTCATCGCAGTACCACTACCTGCAGATATAATTGCGCCAGCATGCCCCATTCTCTTACCTTCTGGTGCAGTCCTCCCAGCCACGTATGCAACGATTTTCTTTTTAATCTCTTTACCTATTATTTGAGCAACTCTCTCTTCAGCATCACCACCTATCTCACCTATTAATACTATTGCCTCTGTTTCATCATCTTTTTCAAATAATCTTAATGCATCGGTAAATGTTAAACCTACAATTGGATCTCCACCAATACCGATAACCGTACTTTGCCCTATACCAGCTTTTGTTAACTCCCATGCTATCTCATAAGTTAATGTACCACTTCTCGATACTATCCCTATTGGCCCTTTTTTATAAACAAATCCTGGCATTATCCCTACCTTAGCCTCTCCCGGACTTATTATACCCGGGCAATTAGGGCCTATAATTATAGAACCTTTTTCTTTTGCACTACACACAAACTTCATTGTATCATTAGGCGGTATACCCTCAGTTATTACTACAATAAGTTTTATCCCTTCATTTATAGATTCCATTACAGCATCATAAGCAGCTATTGCAGGTACAAATATTATAGAAGTATCTACATTATGCAAATCCTTTGCCTCAGCTACTGTATCGTATACTGGTAAACCTTCAACATAAATACCACCTTTCCCTGGCGTTACACCAGCCAATACCTTCGTTCCATACTCTAACATAAGCTTAGTATGAAAGCTACCTTGCCTTCCAGTTATCCCTTGTACCACTACTCTATTTTCACGATTTAATAATATAGTCATTAAATACCCCTCACTTGTTTAATTACATTCTTAACTGCATCATCAAGAGATGTAAATGCATTAATACCTATCTCTTTCAATATTCTTTGCCCTTCCTCTTCATTAGTACCACTTAACCTAACAGTTAAGGGCTTTGTAAATTTTAACTCCTCATAAACTTTCTTTATACCCCTTGCTACTTCATCACACCTCGTAATCCCACCAAGTATATTTATTAAAATAGCTTTTACTCGAGGATATTCAATAAGAGGCGTTAATGCTTTTGCAAACTCTTCTGCAGATGCGCCACCCCCTATATCTAGGAAGCAAGCAGCTTTCTCCCCATAATATGTGAGCATATCTATTGTTGCCATCGTTAAACCTGCACCATTCCCTATAACACCTATTTCTCCACCTAAATCTACAAGGCGCACACCTTTTGATTTTGCAAGGCGCTCAAGCTCAGTACTTTCAGGCATTCTCTTTAAAGCCAATTCTTGAAATTCTTTATGTCTAAATAATGCATCATCAATTATATTGAGCCTTGCATCAGCTATTATAAGATCTCCCGTATTAGTAATAGCGAGTGGATTCGATTCTACAAGTTCCGCATCCAACTCTTCATATATTTTATACAATTTTACAGCGATATCTGAAAATGTGATTATTTGCCTCTCTTTTAATCCAATCTTTTGTGCGACTTTTCTTGCTTGAAATGGTAAAATACCAATTCGAGGGTCTATATGGAGTTTCACTATCAATTCAGGATGCATTTTAGCTATTTCTTCAATATCCATACCACCCATACTACTCGCTAACATTACTGGTAATCTTTCCGATCGATCAATAGTTATAGCTATGAATAACTCTTTCATAATATTCAACTTCTTCTCAATAAGGATACTCTCAACATTCTCATCCTTAATCTTTAATGAGAATAAATATTTTGAAATACTTGCTACTTCATCTAATGTTGATGCACTCTTAATACCTCCAGCTTTTCCTCTCCCCCCAACAAGAACTTGAGCTTTTAACATTACTGGCAATCCTATCTTTTCTGCAATAGATACTGCTTCATCAACACTTTTAGCTATAAAGCCTTGTGGTATTGGTAAACCATGAGATTTCATTATTTCTTTTGCTTCATACTCAAATAACTTCATAAAGATCTTACTTCCATATTACACCCTTCTTTAATAACTCAGAAATATCTTCATCCTTATATCCCAATTCCTTTAATATCTCAATTGTGTGCTGACCGAGTAATGGTGGAGGCTTAGATATCTCACCCTTAGTTTCAGATAACTTTGGTACAATGCCAAATAATTTTATCATACCGAGAGTTTTATGCTCTATCTCCACAATATCCCCACGCTCTTTTAAATGTGGATCATCTACAAGTTTATCTATAGTATTTATAGGACCTGCAGGTATTTCTGCATCCCAAAGTATTTTTAACCATTCTTGAGATGTTTTTTGCTTAAATACCTCGCTTAATATACTTGCTAATGCTTCTCTATTCTCAGGTATTATACGTTCAGCATTTGTTTTGAATCTCGGATCGTTTAACAAATCTTCTCTATTTATTGCTTTACATAATTTACTCCAAAGCTCTTCATTAAGCGCTGCTACCAAAATCTCACCATCCTTTGTTGGGAATGGTTCATAAGGTGCCATTATGGGATACTTATTACCAAATCTCTTGGTGATAATGCCAGAAGCTGTGTAAATGGATAACCATTGACTAACAGATGATACACCAGATTCAAATAGTGAGATATCTATTCTTTGCCCCTTCCCGATTTTCTCTCTTGTGTATAATGCTAAAAGAATGGAGAATGCTGCATAAATTGCAGTGAGTATATCTGTAATTGGCACACCAACTCTTAATGGAGGACCATTCGGCTCTCCAGTTACAGACATTAATCCACACATACCTTGAATTATAAAGTCATAGCCTCCTAACTTACTGTAAGGCCCAGTTTGGCCAAATCCTGATACAGAGCAATAAATGAGTTTAGGATTTATTTTACTAAGCTCATTATAGGATAATTTAAGCCTCTCCATCACTCCAGGTCTAAAATTCTCAATAAGTATATCGCTTTTTTCTACAAGCTTGAGAATTATCGATCTACCCTCCTCACTCCTTATGTCTAAAGCTATACTCCTCTTATTACGATTGTAATTCAAAAAGTATGGACTTTCCCCTTTTACCAATACACCCCAATGCCTAGAATCATCACCAACCTTCGGTCTTTCAATCTTTATAACATCAGCACCCATATCTCCTAATAACATACCACACATAGGGCCAGCTATTGCTGTACCAAACTCAATTACTCTTATATTTGATAAAGGTTTAATCATACTACAGAATTCTAATCCTTAATTTATAAATCTTTTCACTAAATTTTAGCCATGTGATTTAATTTAGATTTAAGACTATTAATAATTCTTCTTTTCGCCTTTTTACTTTCCTATTACAATCCATTTGATTAAATATCAATTTACAAAAATTTTCCAAATTTAAGATAATTAATATTTAGAACACTTTTATAGCAATTAAAGGGAATAAGCATTTTCTTAATTTGTTTTTATCTTAGTAAAAAATTTGGAATTAACGACAAAGAACTTAAATATAGGAGACGATTTTAAAGGAATTATGCAATCAGAAAGTAAAATATCAAGAAGAGGATATTTAAAATATATTGGTTCATTCATTATTGGTGCAGTAATATTCGGTGGTGGTATAGCTGCATATTATGCATCTTTACCAGCAGCTAAAGAAATAATAACAAAAACTATAACAACAACTATACCAGGACCAACTATAACACAAACTGTTACTGTAACTGCTACACCAACTCCAACACCTTCGCCAACACCTACACCAAGCCCTACACCCTCACCAAAACCCACACCTGTGGGTCCTAAAAAAGAATTGAAGATATCACATCAATGGGCTGTTGGAGATATAAGGCATGAACTTTGTGAGAGATTTGCTAAATTAGTGGAAGAAAGAACTGGAGGCTCATTAACATTTAAGATATATCCTGCATCTTCGCTTTACAAACCAGTACCCCAATACGATGCCATGGTTGAAGGTGCATTAGATCTCTGTGTATATCCTTTAGATTACGCATCTGGTAAAGTTCCACAATTCTCTATAACATTAATGCCTTGCATTATAAGGAATCACGATCATGGCAATAAGTGGGTGAATGAAGAAATTGGTAGAGAAATAGAAAGAATAATGGAGAAAAGTGGTTTAAAGATGCTCACATGGGCATGGTTTGGTGGAGGTATAGGTAGCAATCCACACCCAATAATCTCACCAAAGGATGTGAAAGGGGTAAAGATAAGAGCGGCTGGTAAATACTTTGAGTTTATGCTAAATCAATTGGGAGGGGCTATAGCTAGTATGCCATCATCAGAGATTTATCAAGCTTTACAAACGAAGGTATTGGATGCATGCTTAACATCATCAGATTCATTCATGAGCTATAGGCTTTATGAGCAACTCAAGTACTTTACATCCGCAAGATATTACTCAATATGGTATATGTTGGAACCACTCGTTATGGGTATGCCTACATGGAAGAGTTTAACGCCAGAGCAACAAGAAATATGCCTCAAAACGGGGCAAGAATTGCATAAATGGATAGCGGAAGAGCTTAAGAAGAGTGATGTAAAATGTGCAGATTTCTTTAAAGAAAAGGGCGTAATCGTTCACGATATGACAACAAGCGAGTGGGAAGAATGGGCAAAAGTAGCAGCGGAAACATCTTGGAAAGACTTTAGTGAAAAAGTACCGGATGGTAAAAAACTTATAGAACTTGCACTCGCGGTCAAGCCTTAAGTGAAGTCGATGAGTAAAAAAATACTCCACCACATTTTTTATTTTATAAATTCAATAAATGAAATTGTAGGAAAAGTGTGTAGCTTCATTCTCGTTATCTCTGGTATTATATTGGTATATGAAGTTTTAGTGAGATACTTTTTGAGAATACCTACAATTTGGGAGATAGAAGCAGCGATTTATTTGGTTATGATGGTTACTTACCTTGGAGCAGGTTATGGATTAAAGCATCGAGTTCATATAAGTGTTGATATATTAACAACACGTTTATCGGAAAATGTGAATCGTAAAATATCATTAATTTCCTCAATATTATCTATCTTTTTATGCTTTATTTTAGCATGGAGGGGTTGGGAATGGTGCATTAGAGCTTACATAGAGGGTTGGCGTAGTTATGGATTATGGGCACCTCCATTATGGATACCATTATCCTTTTTACCGATTGGTATGACATTATTGATTCTACAATACATTGTTTATATAATTGAAAATTTATCTCCTTCTTACTTCAAGGGTGGGTAATTATGGATCCAATCTTATTAAGCATTTTATTCTTCACAATATCTTTAATATTTTTATTATCTGGTATGCCAATTGCATTTGCCTTAGGATTTGTAGCTCTTTTATTCATGTTTATCTTTTGGGATCCTTTATTCTTCAAATTAATTGCGCAACATATGTTTGATGGATTAAATGATTTTGGTTTAATCGCCATACCATTATTCATTCTTCTCGGTGTAGTTATGGGAGAGACAAAGGCGAGTGAAGATTTGTATGAAGCTGTACATCGTTGGCTTTATAAAATACCTGGAGGTATTGGTGTAACGAATATAGTATCTTGTGCAATCTTTGCAGCATTGTGTGGATCAAGCCCAGCTACAGCTGCAGCAATTGGAAAGATGGGCATACCTGAAATGTTGAAAAGAGGTTACGATCCTCGCTTAGCTACAGGTGTAATAGCTGCTGGAGGGACTTTAGGCATATTGATACCTCCTAGTGTAACTATGATTGTATATGGCATTGCTACTGAAACCTCCATTGGTAAGTTATTTATCGCTGGTGTTATTCCTGGTATAATTTTAACTTTATTATTCAGTTTATGGACGATATTTGCCCATTATAGATACATTCATTCAAAAAGAATCAATCCTAGCTATACTTTAGAATTATCGGTAAAAGAATATACATTGAGGGAAAAGCTTATTGTATTACCAAAAGTTTTACCATTCATAATTATAATATTCTTAATTATGTATTCACTCTACTTTGGTTTTGCTACACCTAGTGAAGCAGCTGGTGTAGGTGCTATCGCTGCTATCTTTGTTACCATGATTATTTATAAAGTTTTTAAGGGATTTTTAAAAATATTCGAGGTTGCTTTAAAGGATACGGTAATGATTATGGTAATAATGGCTACTGCACACTTATATAGTGTAGTTATGAGTAACTTATGGATCACACAAACACTCGCAAATGCACTTATTAATTTAAATCTACCGCCATGGGGCTTAATACTTTTGGTAAATCTCTTACTATTATTGCTCGGTTGCTTTTTACCACCCGTAGTAATAATACTAATCATCTGCCCCATAATACATCCAGCTATATTAGCGGCTGGATTTGATCCAATATGGTTTGGCGTAATGATTACTATCAATATGGAAGCTGGTTTAATTACACCACCTGTTGGTTTGAATCTTTATGTAATTAAGAGAATAGCTCCTGAGATACCTATGAGTGATGTGTTAAAAGGCTCTATACCATTCATTATCATTATGTTCATTGGTATGGTTTTACTTTACCTCTTCCCACAATTAGCCCTTTGGTTACCATCACAAATGATTACAAGGTAATTTCTTTTTGTTTTTATTTTATTACTCTCTCAATGCTCTTAACATTACCTAAACATAGAAATTTTGATATTTATAATAGGTCTTTAATCTATATTTCCTTTAAAGCTTACATTTCTAACTTATATAAAGGTATGTAGTGGAGAATAATGTTGTCCATTAATTCAAAAATAATTGGATATTTGTATATTACCATTGCATCAATCATTTGGGGATATAATGGCGTGCTTGTAAATTGGATACCATTAAGCCCATACACAATTGCATTCTTTCGAGTTTTATTCGCCAGCCTCTCCCTCTCACCCATTATACTTTTAACTCAAAGGCGTGAAGCTATTAAGGCTATTCACCATTGGAGGATTTTATTCGCTTTAGGATTAATGCTAAGTTTTGGTTGGGGTTTTTTATTTCAATCTATGAAGTTAATTCCAATAGCGAGTGCCGTTTTTTTAAATTACATCGCACCTATCTTTGCAACCTTTTTTGCATCTATATTCTTAAATGAAAAGATTGAGAGAATAACTATATTTGCATTAATTCTCTCCATGATAGGAGTTCTTATGATCTCTTACCCTCAAGCATCTGAATTAGGTAGTTTAAATCCTTTAGGGATAATCTTCGGACTATTAGCCGGTCTTGGTTACGCAGGTTTTATCATTTTATCCAAAAAGGCTATGAGCAAACTTAATAGTAGAATCGTAGCATTTTACTCTTATTTAACAACTATACCATTTCTTCTCCCATTCTTCATAAATGCCAATTTATCTATAGGATTAACTGCATGGATACTTTTATTAATGCTGGGCTTCTTTAATACAGGCTTTGCAGTTACACTTTACTTGAGTGGCCTTAATTTAATCAAGGTTCAAAAAGCTGTAATCCTCACTTATATTGAGCCAGTTAGTGCTATAACTTTCGGCTTTCTCTTTTTAGCTCAACAACCTACTTTGCTCACACTTATAGGCGGATCATTAATACTTATTGCCAGTTACATTTCAACTTCAAAATAACTTAATCAACCCAATTAATAAAGGGCTGATCAAAATTATGATATTTCCTTACATTAAAATTTAGATATAATTCAAAATCTCTAACAAATTATGAATAGGTTTTACACCAATCAATCTCGCTTCTTTTTTATCACCTAAGTATAAACCCAATCCAACCGATTTAAGAAAGCTGGAATCGAGAGGAGAATCACCTATAGCTATACATTGACTCAAATTTAATCCCAATTTATTTACCAATGCTCTTAAAATATCATCTTTGCGCATAGGCTCTACTACCATAATTCCTTTACCAGTTAAATATCCTTGCTCATCAACACATAATTTATTAGCGAAGTAATAATTTATTCCTAATTCATTTGCAATTTTGCTCACTAAATGCTCAATACCTGCTGAGATTACCGCTGTTTTCAAACCTTTTTCATGAATCTTTTGAATTACAAATTCAGCCTCTGGCCGTATTTTACAATTGGAGAGGATTTGAAGGATTTTGGATATATGAAGGGGCTTTGGCCAAGCTCCTATATCCCTTTCCATAAATTCTTCATAAGTAATCTTACCTTGCTGATAAAGCTTTAAGTATTTTTTAGCTTTTGAAACTGTGTTAAAATACTCATGTATTTTAAGCCAACTACTCTTATCCTCAATTAATGTACCATCCATATCGAATGCTACAAGTTTGAATCTTGAATCCATAATCCTCACTAAATTCTAGTTAAAGCATCAATCCCTAATAACCAAAGTGCATTCTTCAAAGTATTTTGAAAGCCTTTCACCAATGCTATTCTCCCAATTCTTTTATTTTCATCCTTCTCCTTTAATACTGGATTCTTCTCATAAAAGGCATTGAATATTGTTGCTAAGTTGTAAGCATACTTTGCTAAAGATTTAGGATTGAGATTTTTTAAAGCATCCTCAACATATAAATCAAATTGGGAAATGAGTTTCAATAAACTTATCTCAAGCTTATTAACCAATGATGCTGCAACCTCATTGGTAATATTAATTACTTTTACATCAGCTTTTTCCAATATTCTAGAAGCTCTTGCATAAGCGTATTGAACGTAAGGTCCAGTTTCACCTTCTAAGTTTAAAGATTCAGAAAGATCGAATACAATAACTTTATTCAAATCTTGCTTTAATAAATCATATCGAATAGCTGCAACAGCTACTTTCTCAGCTACATTATGAAGCCAATCCTCACTCTCATTCGGATTTCTCAATTTCGTTTCCTCATAAGCCTTTGCATGGAGTAAATCGAGTACATCATCCGCATTTATATAAATGCCTTTACGGCCAGACATTTGCAAAAATTCACGATCCTCTATATCAATCCCCAATTCTTTAGCAGTATCTTTACTTAAAGATACAATTTCATAACCTAAATGTATGTATCTACCTTTTGCATTCTTACTCAATCGATTTATAACACTTGATAAAATCTTTTGTAATTTACTTTGCCTCACATCAATTACTGTAATAGCCAAATCAGCAGAATGAAATTGGGGGTGATCCTTTACCCCACCATTTACTATAGTTTGCCATAAAACAGTACCATCAGGTTGAATATCAAATATTTTATATGAGAAGGGATCTGGAATTAATCCTAACTTCCAAGTAGCGTATGGTATATCTTTAGCTATATAAGTAGTGGTACCGTCACTACGTACCAAAACCTTTTCTTCATCAATATCTTCATCTTCAATTTTTATTAACCAGCATCCTGCATACTTACCATGAGTTTCAAATTCCACAATACCTTTACTCTTAAGCTCTTCAAAGATTTTATGCCAAAGTTTAGATCGGAGGACGTGAGATTCGAAATTTAAACAATCATACCTTGCTCCTATCCTCCAACAAGTTTTTAATTGCTCCCTCAAAACTTTTTGAATCACATTAAATGTAAATTCCGCTATTTCAGAAACACCATCTTCAATCTCTTTTAAAACTTTTTTTCTCATATCTAATAATTGTGGTTGATATTCATACATCTCATTAACCTTCACATATACTGTATCACCACAATAATGATCAAACTTTTCCGATTTTGGTGGTTCGAGAGGAAAGCCAGCATAAAGGAAGCCAACGATAAGATCAGCCACTTGAACTCCAGAATCATCTATCCAATTAAGAACCTTCACATCGTAACCAGTAAATTTAAAGATGCGATATATTGTGTCTCCTAAAACCACATTTCTTAAGTGTCCATAATGAAGCGCTTTATTTGGATTCACACTTGTATGCTCAATAAGTACTTTCTTACCTTGTCCAATATTCAAAGAGCCATAATTTTCGCTCATGGATTCAATGAGTGTTTGATAAGCAAATTTTGGTAAGTTTATCCAAAAGTTAATGTAACCTGGTGGATAAATATCAAATTTTGAGATTAAATTAAAACTTTCTTTATTTATTTTAGAGGTTATAGCTTCTGCAACTTTCATAGGCTCTACATTGTCACGATTACCTATAGAAAATGCTACATTAACCGATAATTCACCAAATTCAGGTCTTGGTGGCTCAAATGGTTGAAAATCGATTTGCTTAAATCCCGCTTTAATAATAGCTTCTTCAACCCTATTTTTTACTTCATTTAAAAATCTTCGAAAAGTCACTTTTAAAACCCCATTAAATTGATAAAAAATTTTCAGCTATGTGATTTATAGCACTCACAAGGCCTTTACCATAACCTAATGGTACTGAGTAACTTGCCTCAACCTTAACTGAATCTGAAGAATTGCCCAAAGCGATACTATACCCACATACTTTGAACATAGGGATATCAGTCTCACTATCCCCTATTGCAATACAAGATTCTGGCTCTATTTTCAAATATTTTAATGCGATTATTAAACCTCTTCCTTTATTAACATCCTTATGTGTGAGATGATATGCATATTTACTATCATTAATAATTATTGGTAAACCTTCTTCAATCAAAATTTTTTTTGCGTAATTTATATCGAATGTTCTCTCCAATACAACTTCAGTAAATCTTGGGAATACCAATTTTAATTTCAAATTATCAATCTTTTTTGAAAGGCATTCGTAAGCGATGAGGCTTTGATACTTATCAGCTAACAATAATATATCTATTGGTGAGAAAGCGATTACACCACCATTCTCACATACAACTACTCTAGTTGTGCCGAGATAAATAGCTAAAGAAAAAACTTCCCAAACACTTCTCCCACTCACTAAAATCACTTTAATACCCAAATTCTCCATCCATCTCAAAGCGAAAGCGGCATTTAAATCGATCAAGCCACCATCTTCTGTAATAGTTCCATCTACATCAACAGCTAAGCACTTTACCTTCAAGATTATCACCTAAAATGCTAATTTAAAATTTGATTTTTAAATTATAATTGGATACTTTTATACTTTCAACATACATGATCATATTTGAAGTTTGTTAGCGGGCCCGGTGGGATTCGAACCCACGACCTTTAGCCGAAGATCGCTATTGCGATCCTCTACAGCTTAGGAGGTTCAGCCAAATGTCTGCCGCGCTTTATGTAAATTTAATCCATACTGCGCCACGGGCCCCAATTTTTATTCATTAAAACAAAAATAAAAACCCTCCCAATCCCGATGAAAATTTTAGAATATAAGACTTGAACAACCTTAAGATAATGCAATATTTTTCTCAATTGCATACCGAATAAGTTATCTATACCTTTTTTATTAACAATTCATTGGGCGGGGGTTGCCGAGCCTGGACAAAGAAGGGCTACCCAGCTTTGGAAGCGCGGGACTTAAGATCCATTTCATGAAGATATCCCGTCCTTTAGAGGTTCGTGGGTTCGAAACTTACTCATAACAATGTTATGAGTAAGCGAGTATCCCACCCCCCGCACCAACATATTTAACCATTAAAAAAATCTTCTATCCACTAATATATTCTTCAGAAAATTAAGAAATTATATTAGTGCATATCTAAGAATCCTTAATTACGTAGCTCGAGCCTTTTTCGAGATTACGTTATTCATCCAATAAATTCCTTGGGTAGTAATTTTATACCGAAAACCTTGATCCGTACTCTCCCTTGCCACATAACCCATCTTTACTAACTCACTCAATCTCGAGCTAATAGACTTTGGATTAAGATTTGTTAAAGCTTGAATTTCAGCCAAACTTAATGATGGATCTTTTAATTGACCAATCTCATAACCCATTTTTGAAGCTATTAATTGTAAAGCAATTAAATCTCTATCACTCAATTTCCACTCCCCCCTCCATACTCTCGCTCCCTCTGATGTGATTTTAATAAACTCACCAAACATATTGATTAAATCATTAATTGAATAATTAACCATAATCTTTTTTGCGAGTGTTAAGGCTGGTATTTGCTTCGCTAAAAAATCATTAATCGATCTTAAAACAATTTCAGGATCGCCAGAGAACTCAACCTTCAAATCTCCATAATTCACAACTACATTGAGATTGGGTTTAACTTCACTCAAATGCGCTCACGATTATAATTAATATAAGTATTCCTATATAGGTTTTGACTCTATCAAATGTAAAAGCCTTTTGTAATCAGTTATTAATCTTAGTATTCATCTACCATTATAATGCCTTTAGAAAAATTTAAAAATCTTTTAACTTGTACAAAATCTTTCCTTTCTCTAAAACCTCCATTATAAAGCGATTCCCTTGCACCTTCATCTCCTCAAATTCTTCAGGAGTATAGCCAATTGGCTCAATCGGTATCCCAAATGTATTCATCTCCATCAACTTTTTTATCCTATCTAAGAAGCTCTCCTTAAAGTTAGCAACGATTACTATATCCACATCTGAAGCCTCATTTATATCACCAATAGCAAATGATCCAAATAGGATTATTAAGTATGGATTAAGAGTATGAATAACATTATTTACATATTCATTTACTTTCTCAAGAATCTCTCCACTTCTTTCAATATTAACTCTGCGTAGCTTAAGCATTTTCGAGCGATCTCCTCATTATAATATTTGTATGCAGGTCCACTAGGATAAAAATTAGGGTATCTTGAGCCAATATAATGCCTATCAAGCTCCCTACCATAATCGATAAAATCTTTAAAGCTAGATATAATTTTAAATGATTCTTCAAGTAATTCAGTTACTGAATGAGTGAGTAAAGCTCTATAACCTTTTGAGTAAAGTAAGCCCTTAAGGGCTTTTTCAGCAGCTTGTTGAGAGAAAAAAGCAGAAGCATAATAATTTTTATCATTAAGACAATCTTTAGCTGTTTTGAGATCGGCTAATGCTTGATCAAACCATCTCAAACCTTCTTCTAAATTACCCATAATGGATCCCCAAAAGTAATGTGATATGGAGTTATAAATAAATCACTTTCAATATCACAACTCCTATATGAGATTCTTAATCTTACCTTTACCATTGCATAATCTCAACGCTCCAACCAATCCTTAGCCTTTTATATAATCAATCATAGAATGAATTTTAGATAATTTTAGCATACAAGATTTGTGATATATTAATATACCATTGATAAATCAAAAGTGGTGAACAAAAGTTAAGAGTTAATGATAAAGACAAATTTTGTTAGCTTTTTTAATTAACATTCATAGAAGAGCCTTAATAAGCTTAAGATCTCACATCAATTCGCTCTACATAACCGCTTGTATATACTTTATACACTCTATCTATTTTACATGTAAAAATTCCAACCTCCATCACACCAGGTAAAGCTTTAATCTTCAACTCTAATTCTTTTGGATTGGGGATTTCACCAAAATCGGTATCGAGTATAATATTGCCATTATCAGTTATGAATGGATAATCTTTCTCTCTCACTCTCAATCTTGGCATACTACCCATTAATTTCAAAGATTTTTCTACCGATGCTCGAGCAAAAGGATGAACTTCAATAGGCACTGGCTTATTCAATAATTTTGTAAATTTACTCTCATCAGCGAGAATTATTCTTCTTTTTGCAGAACTTAACAATACTTTCTCTTTAAGTAAAGCACCTCCACCACCTTTAATCATTCTAAATTGATTATCGATTTGATCAGCACCATCCACTGCAAGATCGATAAATGGTATTAAGTGGTATGAGCAAATGTTTAAATTCGCTCTTTCAGCTATGAGTTGGATTTGGATAGATGATGGGATTACTGAGATATTGATTTTATGCTGCTTCACATACTCGCTTAAAGCTTTTACAAAAGCTGCTACCGCACTACCACTTCCCAAGCTTACAATACGAGCATCTTCTAAATCCTTTACAGCTACTTCAGCCATTTTTTTGAGAGATTTAGAAATTCTCAATGTATCATTCCTCGATATCAATTTGTTCAAGCTTCGCTAAAGCTTCTAAAACTTCATCTCTTAACTTTTTCACTCGTACATCAACCTCTAATTCCTCACGAGCTGCTTGCTTCTCAACCTTCTTCTCAGTTGGAGCTATAGCTTCCATTGGAGTTTTGGTTTTTACAACTCCACTTATCTCCTCAAGTCTTGATCGAGCATGTTGAAGCCTCTCATCAATTTGCTCAATCTTTTGTTTAAATAAATTGAAGAGCTCATCACGTAACTTTTCTAATTCACCAACTTCAATAAAGACTTCCAAATTACTAAGCTTTTCATTTATCAATTTTAATTGCTCCCGATACTTTTCTGAGAGTTTCTCTCTCTCCTCTTTTGTAATCACTCCTTCACTTTCAGCTTCATAAACTCTAGTGAGCGCATTACTTAACAAATCTTTTTCCAATAGTAAAGTCTTCAATTCTCTTCTCATTTTATCCAACTTCACACTCTCTATTGATTTTGCTTCCATAAGCTTTGGCAAATCCATTTTTTCCCCAATTTTACCTTGATACTTGAATATGTAGATAATTATCGATCCACAAGCAGCACCAATAGCAAAACCTATGGCTAAGCTAAGGTAATCCATCAATTGTAATTAAAATGATCTATGATATATAGTTGGTTCTTATAGAATTAATCTATTTATGCAATAACCAAGAGTATTTACGTAGTTTAGATGAACTTCCAAAGCCACAATGAGCACATCTTTTCTTTCTCACATGGAATGAATGTCTACCACATCTTCTACATCGGATATGAGTCTTACCCTTACTCATTTTACCGAATGAAGTAGTTCCCTTAACCATAACTCATCAACCTATTATAGCTTATTTTGGTGGTGGTGAAATCATAATCACATTATCTCCTCTAACAATAATTGTACCTAAATTATTCGTTTTTCCTTCTTCTAAAATTTCCTCAGACTCATTAAGAAGTAGATTCATGTGTTGATCAAAACCTTGTAAAATGCCTCTAATCACTTTACCACCCTTTAACTTGATTAATACCAATTTTCCCAAACTTTCATTCAATACTTTAATAGCCATATCTACTGACATAAACTCCATCTCCATAGCGATTATCTTGCATATCGATTATTTAAATAATTCACAAGAATTTATAGATTGCATTTTCATTAGTTAAATATTTCGGATAACGACATTCATATATTAAACCTACCAATTTCTAAGAAGTGGATTAAAATGAAGATTTTTTCATTATCGAAAAGGGACACGCAAAGATTAATCGATACATTAATGAAAGATTGGCCTCCATTTACATACCCTCAAAAATTTAAAGGGGCTAGAGTTGCTGAAGTTGATGAGAAAAGAAGGTTGATAATTTTTAATGACCTTATCGTGGTAGATTTTATGGGTAGAATAATCCCTTTTCTCGGTTCTGGTAAAATTCTTGATTTATTCCCAAGAGTTGTGGTAGATCAAGGTGCTATACCATTTTTATGTAATGGTGCTGATGTTATGAGACCTGGAATAATTGAATTCATTGGAGAGTTTAAAAAAGATGATATCATTGTTGTGCGTGAAGTGAAGTATCAAAAGTATATTGTGGTAGGTTTAGCATTATGTAATAGTGATGAGGCAAAAATTATGGTAAAGGGAGCTGTTGTAAAGAATTTGCATTATGTGGGTGATAAAGTATGGGAAGTATATAAAAGATTGGAGGCATAAATGAGATTGTCGAGATAAGCCTAGCATGATCTCAAGAGTCCTATAAACACATCAGGGATTCGTTTACTGATGATACGGACGCTTGAGGAGCCGTTATAGAAAGCTTTGAGTTTCACCTTTGCGAAACCACGATTTTATGCTATTCCTCTTACCTCCGCTCATATTCTTAGCCCCATCAATTCATTCGTGGGAAGAGGTAAAAAAGAACAAAAGGCCTAAGTCAGACAAACTAAACAAAATAAGAATGTTATCTTGACAATCCCTAATGTGATATTATTAAGCATAACAATACATTGATTTATATAGCCTTGTAAACCAGCTAAATGTGATGGCTAGGGCTCTTATTACTCTCACACCAACACAGTCTAAGAAGCTTATGGCTATGGCAATCTTAAAGATGGATATAGTTAAAAATGCGCTTAAAGATGGTATGTTAGTTTTACATCCATCAAGCTCCACATATTTTATAATTAAAGAAGCTCTTGGGATAGAGCCTCCAACAAACTTTTGGGTTAGCGGTATTATAGTTGAGAAAGGCCTTTGCGTAGAGATTGGTTCACTTTTACCTAGTAAATTCTCCTCTAAAGATACTTCCACATTTAGAACAAAAGATCCAGGTGAGTTTGATCGCACTTGGTTAATTAAAGGCGGTAAACTTGAAATTGGGATGAAGCTTAAATCTATTTTGGAAATGATGAATGAAAAATGCGTGTATATAAAAGGTGTGAATGCTTTAGATCCTCAAGGCAAAGTTGGAGTTTTAATAGGGAATGTGGCTGGTTGGGGAACTATAGGATTGGTGAATGAATGGATGAAAAAGAATCACTTTAAAGTTATTTACATAGCTGGATTTGAGAAACTTATACCAACTTCTCTAGAGGAAGCTGCTAAAATCGCTAAAGAAAGAGATTATTTATATTGTATGGGATTGCCTTGTAGATTATTTATTTGTGAAGGAGGCGAAGTTTTAACTGAAACAAAAGCTATAGAAATTTTATCAAAATGTAAAGCTACGGTAATATCTGCTGGAGGTTTGAGTGGTGCTGAAGGTTCGGTGGTAATGGTAATTGAGGGTGATGAAGAATCTCTTAAAAATGCAATGAAATACATAAAAAGGGCGAAAGATGCGAATCTTCCTCAAGTTAGAACTTTTTACTGCTCAGATTGTCCACATCCAAATTGCTCAGGTATAAAAATGCCTGAAGATTGAATGAGTTGGATTAATCTATTAGCGAGTTAGAAATTAATGTTATTATTGAATGCTAATATTAAACATCTTAGCTCAATTTTATATTCCAGTATTTTAAATAAACGACACATTCAAAATCATTTCTCTTATTACAAAATTTTCACAACCTACTTAAAGTTTATAAAGACTTTAAATTAACATATCTATGCGAAATGCATATGGAGCAAGATGCAAATATCTTCATTTACAACGGTTTGAAAGATGCTGGCATAAGGTTTATTGTATCTGTGCCTGACACATTAATAAGCCCAGTATTAAACGCTATTGACAAAGATCCTAACTTTATACACATCATCGCTACAAGGGAGGAAGAGGGTGTGGGAATAGCTATTGGAGCGTATTTTGGAGGATATAAAGTAGCTATACTTATGCAAAATACAGGATTGGGCAATTCATTAAATGCGATAGCTTCGCAAGGTATTAGTTATAAAATTCCATTACTTATGTTAATGACACTTCGTGGTCATCTTGAAGAATACAATCCAGCGGATGTAGCATTCGGTCAAGCTACCCCTCAAATTCTATCGGCACTTAGAATACCTTGCTATATACCAAACACAAATGAAGAGCTTTATAGAACTATAATAGGTGCTGCTAAGTTAGCTGAAACTTCTCAAGAACCTGTTGTAATATTGTTGCAAAAACATCTATTCAGAAAAATTGAGAGGTAGATTAAAAATGTTAAGGAGAATAGAAGTATTGAAGGCTTTATGTAATAAGATTGGTGATAAAGACTTAATAATTTGTATGTTTGGACATGCTGCTAACGATCTTTTATACCTAAAGGATAGGCCTGAGAATTTTTACATGAGAGGAGGGATGGGGCTCGCATCATCTATAGGCTTGGGATTAGCCCTTACAGTACCAAATAGAAGAGTGATAGTAATAGATGGTGATGGATCTATATTAATGAATTTAGGTTCATTCGCAACGATAGCAAGATATGCTCCTAAGAATTTGATCCACATAATACTCGATAATGAATCACACTATACCGCTGGAGATTTACCAACAGCTACTGCATCGAAAACGGATCTTGCAGCAGTAGCAAGGGGCGCTGGTATTGAAAATTCATTATTGGTTAAAGATATTTCAGAATTTGATAAGGCATTGGATAAAGCGTTAAGTGAAAATGGTCCACATGTAATCGTAGCTAAGGTTGCAAGAGAATCAGCGATGAAATGGGCACCTCCTAAGAGATTAGTATACTTAAAAGAAAGGTTTATGAGAGCGATTAACCCCGATCATCCTAACTTACCAAAATTATAGATTTTATCACAAATAACAAAATTAACTTTAGCTGAAATTTTAAATACTCAATACTCATTACCCCATGTATATGAGTAAATATAAAATTGCAAGATTACCAGGTGATGGTATAGGCAAGGATGTTATGGATGCTGCAAATATTGTACTTAATGTATTACCATTGGATGCTGAATACATAGATGGAGATATAGGATGGGAATTTTGGAAGAAAGAAGGTAATCCATTGCCAGATCGTACTATTGAGTTATTAAAAGAGACGAATTGCGCTCTTCTTGGTGCTATTACATCAAAACCAAAAGAGGATGCTGAGAAAGAATTAGATCCTAAATTAAGGGGCAAAGGTTACGTGTATTATAGCCCAGTAGTTAAATTACGTCAAATGTTTAACTTACATACGAATATGCGCCCTTGTAAAGCATACCCGGGTAATCCACTTAATTATAAAGAAGGGATAGATATCATAATATTTAGAGAGAATACTGAGTGTCTTTACTCAGGTGTGGAATTTTATCCTATTCCAAAAATTGTATTTGATGCATTAATGATACATCCTGAGATGAAAAAGTTTGAGAAGTATAAATTAGAGGATATTGCTTTCACTGCACGTATTTTAACAAGGCAAGCATGTAGAAATATAATTAAACAAGCATTTGAGTATGCGAGAAAACATAAAAGAAGATCGGTAACTGTTGTAGATAAACCAAATGTATTACGTGAAACAGGTTGGATGATGATAAGTACCGCTAGGGAAATTGCGAAAGAATATCCTGAGATAATCCTTTATGAAGCGAATATTGATGCAATGTGTATGTGGCTAGTTAAAAATCCATTAGATTACGATATTATAGCAGCATCAAATATGTTTGGCGATATATTATCAGATTTAGTAGCACAACTCACAGGAGGTATGGGTTTAGCCCCTTCTGCTAACATTGGTGATAATTGGGCATACTTTGAGCCTGTACATGGCTCAGCACCAAAATACGCTGGTCAATATAAAGTAAATCCTATGGCAATGCTACTGTCAATAAAGCTTATGTTAGATTGGTTGGGAGAGAATGAGTTAGCAACACATTTAGAAAGCGCGATTGCAGAGGTTATTAAAGAAGGAAGAGTAAGAACTTACGATATGGGTGGTAATTCAAGTACATTAGATGTAGCACGTGAAGTTGCAAAAAAATTAGAAGCAAAATTAAAGTAAATTAATCTCAAATAATTCCACAAGAACACTTATACTTTTATCTTCAGTAGAGTTGATAGGGTTTTCAAATACCACTCTGTATATACCACTTCTTTCAGCAATAAATAAAAAGCTTATTTTATCAACATTTTTCGCAAAAAATCTAATACTATATGAGAATTCTTTATCTATCCATCCTTGAAAATTACATGCATGAAATACGTATAAATTTATAAAGCTACTTGAATTAATCGAGCATTTAACAATACCTATTTTATTCTCTTTAAGATCGATAAGCATAGTTATATATGAATATGGTTCTTCATGCTTAAGTGATACTTTACCCTTGTATAGTATTACAGAAGGAGTGCTCTTTGGTACTATAAATATTACAATCATTGTGATGATGAATATTAGAATAGTTATTAGGATTGTTCTTTTGAGCATCATTTAATCTTCATTTGAATAAACATCATTATTGAGAAAATTACGATGCCGATTAAATTATACGTAATATCAGGCAAAATCATTAACACAGTTGTAATAAAAAGAGGTATTCTTTCAAAGTATCTTAACGGTCTTAAACCATAACCTATATGCGCTATAGAAAAAGCAATTACAAGTACGAAAGTAAATAATAATCTTAACAATATATTGAGCGGTGAACCCATTAAGAGCATACTATTATCAAAAACGAATATCCAAGGGATTATAAATGCGGGAAATCCAAGCCTTGATGCTGTTACAGCAGTTCTCATGATATTCGCTCCAGCTATACCAGCACCTGCATAAGCTGCTAAAGCTACGGGAGGTGTTATAGGAGCGAGTTGTGAAAAGTAAAATACATAAAGATGAGCTATAAGCTTAGGAACACCTAACATTTCAAGTGCTGGTGCCATAATAGCTGCAGGTATTGCATAAGCCGCGACTGGTGGTACACCCATTCCAAGGATTATACACACAATAGCTGTCATAAGCAATAATAGTACTAAGTTATTTCCTGATAACTCAATTAAGAATATTGCAAGTCTTATACCAACACCTGTTAAGTTTAATACACCCATCACAGCTCCTGCAGCACTACACGCTATAGAAATCATTAATATTTCATAACTTGCTGTTTTAAATGCATTGTAAAAATTCTTTAAGCTAGGTCTTGTAGTCTTCCTAAGTAAAGAGAAAATAATAAGGAGGATTATACAATAAAAAGCAGCTCTTTTTATAGGGTATCCTGTATATATAAGATAAACAAGGAAGATAAATGGGGGTAATAAATGCCCTCCCCATTTTATCACATTCCATATATTTGGTAATTCTTTCTTACTTAAACCTCTTAATCCTAATTTTTTTGCTTCAAAGTGTACAGATAAAAATATACACAAAAAGTAGTAAATAGCAGGAATGATTGCTAAAAATGCAATAATATGGTAAGGAGTAGCGGTCATTTCAGCCATAATAAATGCTGCTGCACCCATAATTGGAGGCATAATTTGCCCTCCAGTAGATGCTGCTGCTTCTACAGCACCTGCAAAATGTGGTTTATAACCTAACTTTTTCATCATGGGTATGGTGAAAGTGCCAGTAGCAACAACATTTGATACCGCACTACCAGATATTGTACCGAATGCTGCGCTAGCAACTACCGCTACTTTTGCAGGGCCACCATCCATATGTCCTGTGAGGCTGAAAGCAGCATCTGTAACAAACTTACCTCCACCAAATTCACGAAGAGTAGCAGAGAATATAATGAACATCATAACTATAGATGTTATAACAGTAAGGATAGTGCCAAGCATACCTTCATAAGATAAATATAATAATGAGACGATTCTATCTAAATCAAAGCCTCCATGGTGTAATGGTCCTGGTATATATTGACCAAGAAACACATAACCTATAAAAATTAAAGCTATGAAAAATAAAGGTAAGCCCACCGCACGCCGAGTAAGCTCAAGTAATAACACCATACCTAATAAAGAGAAGAAAATATCAACATCATTAGGTAATACAGTTCTTCTTTGAAATACCATTGTATAATAATTTATATAAATATACATACTACTTGAGAGTCCAAGTATAGTAAGGATTGCATCTATTAATAACTCATATTTATGCTTCTTCTTACCCCATGTGGCATAAAGAAAAAAAGATAAAGTGAATACAAAAGCGATATGAGTTACATTTAATAAATATGGCTCAAAATAACCAAAGTTAATCGCCCATAAATGATAAATAGTCATTATTACCGCTACTATTGAGCAAAATCTTCCCACAATACCACTTGGCTCTATCTTTAACATCTCTACTCATCTTTAATAAAAAAAGAAGAAAGGGTTTTAGTCTTTAATCCATCCTTTTTCTCTATAGAATCTCTCAGCACCCGGATGTATCTTCCAAACTCTTCTTAAATACTCTGGTATTTTAGGATCTTCCCAGAATTGGGGAGCTGGGTGTGCTTTAGCGATTTCATCTTTATGTTCATATACAGTTTTGATCAATTTATAAACCAAGTCTTCGGGCACATCTTCTCTCATTCCATCAACAGTCCAACCAGCAATTGATAATACTGGTTTATCTTGATCTTTATAAGTTCCAGCAGGTATTGAATACGGTGTTCTATCTGGCATTTCTTTACATATCTTCTCAACCTCTGCTTCCGTTAAGGATATCAATCTAAATGAATGTGTAACTTGTAGTTCAAGTAATGCAGGTACTGGTATACCAGTAGAGAGTAATATAGCATCAACATCTTTAACCTTTAATGCTTCTACCGCATCTCGCTCAGCTAAATAATAAGGCTTTATATCCTTTTCAATATCAAGACCTAAAGCTTTAAAGACTTTTTCAACAACAATATATGAACCACTTCCTTTTGGATTTACGCTAACACGCTTGCCTTTAAGATCACCCATAGAGTAAATTGGGGCATCTTTTAATACTACTGTTTGCAATATTGGAGCATAGTATAACCAAGTCATTAAAACATTTTTAATAACTCTTCCCTCAAAAGGTGGTAAACCTCTTACAGCATAATACCAAGATGCAGTCCCGATCCCACCCATATCTAACTTTCCTTTACTTATTAATTCAAGATTATCCTCACCACAACCCGTTACCTCTCCAGTCACCGAGACTTCTGGAAGATATTTATTAATTACAGCAAGTATAGCGGTTGATATTACATATAGAGGACTCCCTACTCTACATAACCCATAGCGTAAAGTAACTTTCTTAGGTGGAGTAGGTGAAGGTGTAGGGCTTGGGGTTGGACTTGGAGTTGGTGTAGGAGTTGGAGTAGGTGTAGCAGTTATTGTAATAGTTTTTGTTACCGTAGGCCCAGTTACAGTCTCTGTTATAGTTTTTGTTATTACCTCTTTAGCTGCTGGTAATGATGCATAATATGCAGCTACACTACCACCAAATATAATTGCACCAGCTATAAATGAAGCGATATATTTTAAATAATCTCTTCTTGATACTTTACTTTCTGATTGCATAGCCAATAATAGAATAATGTGATATTTAAATTTTAAAAAATGAAATTTAGTTTATCATACCAACTTTTCCCACCTTAGTTTTAACTTTAGATCACAAATTAAAATTTAAATTGAATCTTACTTACTGCAATTAAGCTATTAGAGTAAATTAGTCTATTTTAATTTATTCAAAACCTCAGGATTAATTATATCATTCAAATCGGGTAATCTTCCCTCTAAAACATTTACTACATTCATCGCTGCTTTAGCTAAAACTCTTTCTCTAGTTTCCTTTGTACTACCAGCACAATGTGGAGTTACAATAATATTATTTAATTGAAATAATGGATTATTTAAAGAAGGGGGTTCTTTTTCAAAAACATCTAAAGCAGCACCAGCAATCCTATTTTCTTTTAATGCATAATAAAGAGCTTTTTCGTCAATTACTTCACCTCTAGCTGTATTAATTAAATAAGCTGAAGGCTTCATTATTTTTAATTGCTTCTCTCCAATCATTTTTCTCGTTTCATTAGTAAGAGCAGTATGTATCGTTACAATATCAGATTCTCTTAAAAGAGTCTCCAAATTTACCAATTGAACTCCAATCTCTTTAGCCTTTTCATTAGACACATATGGATCATAAGCTAAAATCCTTACTTCAAATCCTTTTAATTTCATCGCTACCTTAGATCCTATGGCCCCAAAACCTATTATACCAATCGTTTTTCCTTTAAGATCATTGCCAAGCGTTTCTTCTCCTCTCCATTTTCCACTCTTTAAATGATTCATAGCGAATGGAATCTTTCTCAATAAAGAAAGCATCAATCCTATAGCAAATTCTGCAACTGCATCTGCATTGAGAGCTGTAGTTCTAGTTACAATTATATTTTTTTCTGTTGCTGCTTTAATATCAATATTCTCATATCCAGCTCCAAATTTACTAATTATCTTTAATTTATTCGCTGCCTCAATTACTCTTTTAGTAATTTTTTCCCTTGATGTAACTATTATCGCATCTACATCTTTTATTTTTTCAATAAGCTCTTCTTCTGTATATGGTCGATTAAGCCCTATTTCAATATCGGCTATAGGTGATAAAATATCCATTACAATTTTACCAGGCGGTAAAAATTCTGGAATTAATACTCGAAATTTTTTCATTTACTTATTGCTAAAATTATCTAATTATTAAATTTTTATTGAAATTTGAATAAATCATCAGCATTTAGCGCTATATTTTTAATCACATAATGTGAGCGAGAGCTTTTATTCACATTTGAATAAGAGCTCTTAAATAGCTTTTAAAATATGTGCACAAAAAATATAATTAAAAAATGACAGAAATCTAAAAATCTTGGATAAAATCAATTTGTTTTTCCAAGCGTAATTAATACCAATAATGATACAATTACCAATATTTAATAACAAACTTTATATAAAGAATATCAAATTTTAGTAATCGTATGTTAGCAATAGGAGATATACCAAAAGAAGAGCATGATGTTATTGTAATAGGTTGTGGATTGGCTGGTTTGGCATCAGCACTTTCAGCTTATGAAAATGGAGTTGAAGTTGTAATTGTTGAAAAAGCTACTAGAGCATTAGCTGGAGGTAGTGGTAGATTTACTGATGGTGTTATTAGAAGTGTAATTAAAGAACCATCTTCGGAGAAGAATCCACACACGGGTATTTATAGTGAAGAAGATTTTTATGACGATTTAATGAAGACCACAAAAGGTATGTGTGATCCTGAGCTTGCTGAGACTCTTGTTAAAAACTCAGCATCAGCTTTAGATTGGTTATTAAATTTCGGTGTTGAATGGGATATTCCAAGACCTGGCGGCCCGGGTAGGCGTACAGCGAAAGGTGGTGGTGAAGGATTGGTAGAGACTTTAATCTCAGCTGCTGAGAAAAGAGGTATAAAGATTTTGTATGAAACAAGGGCTATAAAATTAATTGTAGATAAGTACATGAATGTAATAGGTGTTAGAGTACTTACAAAAAATGGGCTTTTAGACCTTATGGGTAAAGCAGTTATTTTAGCTTCAGGAGGTTTTCAAGCAAATCCAGAAATGAGAACTAAATACCTTGGGGAAACAGCTGGCTTAATACAAATAGTTAGAGGCACTAGGCATGCTACTGGTGAAGGTATAATGATGGCTCTTGAGATTGGTGCTCAACCATATGGACATTGGGGAGGTTTCCACACAGCTCCTATAGATGCTCGCTCACCAAAGTTAGAGTGTGGTGTAACGAATATAAGGGGTTTTGAGTATGGGATTTTGGTTAATATATATGGTGAAAGATTCGTGGATGAAGGAGAAAATTATTATGATTTGATTTATGTCGATGTTGCGCATAAGATTATAAAGCAGCCCGGAAATTTAGCCTTCAGTATATTTGATCAAAAGATAAAGCATCTTGCTCTTATTCATTGGGCTGGGAGTGAAGCGATAGTGGCAGATACTTTAAAAGAGTTAGCAGAAAGGCTTGGCATTCTTTATCCTGAAAGGTTTGAGAAGACAGTTAATGAATTTAATGCAGCTGTTCAACCTGGAGAATTTAACCCTAAAAAACTCGATGGAAAGTGCACAATTGGAATTGAACCTCCAAAATCCAATTGGGCGGTGCCTATAGATACACCACCATATGTGAGTTATCCTTTAACTGGAGGAATAACTTTCACATTTGGAGGATTGAGAATAAATACAAATGCTGAGGTTTTGGATATCACCGGTAAGCCTATACCGGGACTCTATGCCGTTGGTGAGTTAACTGGAGGCTTCTTTTATCATAGTTATCCTGGTGGATCTGGAATTACACGAAACTTAGTTTTCGGTAGGATAGCTGGAAAAAATGCTGCTGAAAGAGCAAAATGCCAAAAAACATAAGCCATTAAACTCAAAACAATTAAAAAAGACTTTATTTAATATTTGTTATGAGTGACCACTTTGAGAGCAAGCAGCATTCTTAGGCAGATGCTTAAAGAAGCTGGGATTATTGTAGCTCCAGGCGCATTTAATGCCTTTTTAGCAAAACTCGTTGAACAAGTCGGTTTTAAAGCTGTATATGTGAGTGGCGCTGGAACTTCTATAACTATGCTCGGCTTACCAGATTTAGGCTTTATGACTTTAAATGAAATTATTTGGAATACAAGGAATATAGCGAGAGCTGTTAATATACCCGTTATAGCTGATGCAAATACAGGTTATGGTAACGCTGTAACACTTACTAGAACGGTTGAGGAATTCATTAAAGCTGGTGCTGCTGCAATACATATAGAGGATCAAGAAATACCGAAGAGGTGTGGACACTTAAAGGGTAAAATTCTTATACCTATAGAGGAGATGGTCGGAAAGATTAAAGCTGCTATCGATACTCGGGATAAACTCGATCCAGACTTTGTAATTATTGCTAGAACTGATGCTAGAGGTGCAGTTAAAGGTGGTGTAGATGAGGCATTAAAGAGAGCTGAGGCTTACATTAAAGCTGGTGCTGATATGATTTTTATAGAAGGGCCTAAATCTATAGATGAGCTTAAACTCTTCGCTGAAAGGATTAAAGCACCATTAATGGCGAATATGGTAGAGGGCGGAATAACTCCACTTCTCTCAACAAAAGAGTTAGAAGAGCTTGGTTATAAGCTTGTAATATTTCCAAATTCTATTCTTAGACTTATACATAAAGCTGCGATAGAGTTATTAGAGGAGCTTAAGCAAACAGGCTCGACCAAAGCCTTTTTAAGTAAAATGATGCTCTTTCCAAGTCAGCAAGATGTTGTTGGGCTTAAAGAATATGTAAAGCTTGAGGAAAAATACTTACCTAAAGAAGAGGTTAGAATAAAGTATACAGAGTCTTTAGGCTTTTAAATCCTTAACAATTTTGTAAAGTCTGAGATTTTATAAAACTCTTCCAACTTAAAGGTTGATTCCATAATTTCTTTAGCCCTTTCAACCTTAAAGATTTTAGAAGCTAAAGTTAAAAATTTATTTATTACACTTTGCTCATCAAAATTCTCAGGCTCTCCTTTAGGATAATTTACAACCGCTTGAAGAATTTTTCCATTCTTAAGCTTAACTTCAATTATACTTCTCCTACTTCTTGGATAATCTTTATCTATCTCTGGATCAACCAATACCTTTACCTTTTTTGCAAGCTTAAGAGCCTCTTGATTGGGCGTAAATTCATCATAAATCAATTCATCTACTCCAAAGGATCCTTTAACAAGGGATAAGGCTACTGCGTAAGGAGCGCTAAATTTCGCTTCACCAGTAGTTTTAGGTTCTTGAATCTTACCTGTAAGACTAGCAGCTACAGAATTCGTTCTCACAATTACTTCATCTATTGAATTTAAGTCTAGTAGCTTTACTTTATTGTAAAGCTCTAATGAAGCATCGATTAAGGCATGCATATGTCTACAGCATGAATAAAACTTAAAATAAGTTTTATTAATTTCATAATCTTTGCCAAGATTTAAAGTAAAAAGCTCAAATTTTACATTTTCTCCCATAGCTTTCAAAAATCCTTTATCTCCTTCAAAAATGGTATCTGGACCCTTAATGCCATCTTTAGCTAAAAGCGCTGCAAGAAGACCACTTTGTGCTGCTTTTCCAGCATGTAATGGTTTTACATCCTGACCTCTCTCCACAACCTCTAGCAAGCCAGAGCTTTGAGTACCTGCTATACCAAGAGCACTTGCCATACGTTCCTCATTTAAGTTTATAATCTTTCCTACCGCTACAGCAGCTCCAAAAGGTCCTATCGTTCCTGTTGGGTGAAATCCTTTTTTTGTATGCCATGGATGCATTGCCATTCCTATTCTAGCCATAACTTCATAACCACATACTATTCCCGTTATGAGAGTCTTACCATCAATATCCATTATTTCTGCAATTGCAAGTGCTGCTGGGATTACCACTGCTCCAATATGACATGCTGATAATCTATGTCCATCCTCTAGTTCTAATGAATGGCCTTTCAAACCGTTTAATAAGGCTGCATTCAAACTTGTAGTCATATAATTTTCACCTATAATAGTTGCTTCACCTTCCCCCTTTAAGCTACCCAAATATTTTGAAATAGCTTTGTATAAAGGTGCTTGTGAAGCGGCTGCTGCTACGCCTATGTGATCCAATATATGTAATTTAGCCCTCCTAACCACTTCTTGTGGTAAGTTTTCAAAACTTACAGATGTGACATATTCACTATAGATTTTTGAAAGTTGTTGCAAAACTTTTCCACCTTTAATACTAACTATTAAGACTCTTTAAGCTTTAATTCCTCTATTATGGCTGGTATGATCTTTCTTAAATCACCAATTATTGCATAATCTGAATAATCAAAAATTGGCGCTTTTGAATCCGTATTAATCGAAACTATGATCTTTGAATCTTTCATACCAACTATATGTTGACTTGCCCCAGATATACCACACGCTATGTAAAGTTTCGGCTTTACAGTCTTACCTGATAAACCTACTTGCCTCTCGGAAGGAAGCCAACCTAAATCTATGAGAGGTCTTGAGCAAGCTAAAGTAGCACCTAAAGCTTCAGCCAATTGCTCTACAAGTTTTAAACCAGATTTATCACCTACACCTCTACCCGCTGCTACAATGAGATCAGCTTTAGTAATATCTATCTCAGCTGGCTTAGGCTCTAAAATTCTTAAAAATTTAACCTTAAGCTCATCTTCCTTAAGTTCTACACTTCTTCTTAAAATTTGAGCTTTTGGTAACTCGATTCGCTCCTTAGGCTTAATCACTCCCTTTTGAATGGATACTATAAGTGGTTTTTCATCCTCTACCCCTATCCTTACCCAAACCTTTCCTCCATACATACTTCTTACTGGTATTAACTTATTATCCTCTATCAAAAGATCTGTACAATTAGTTACTATATTGGCATGAAGCTTCGCAGCTAAAGCTGGAGCTAAATCCATGCTAGTAAAGCTATGAATTAATAATATAAGACTCGGTTTAAGTTCTTTAAAAGTTTCATAAAGAATATTGATATATGCATCAGTATAATGATTTAAAAGAGGGTGCTCATAAGCGATAATCTGATCCAAACCTTTATTTGATAATTCCTCTATAACCTCATCAATCTTTTCACCAAGCATAATTAAATAAAGTTTTGTTTTAAATGCATCAGCAATATCTCTTCCTTTTGATATAAGTTCATAAGTTGATGGATCGAGCTTTCCAAGCTTAAATTCAGCCACAATTGCTACGCAATTCAAATTTTACACCACCTTAGCCTCTCTAAGTTCTTTAATTAAGTTTTTTGCTATCTCATTAGGGCTTCCAGTTATGTAGCGAGCTTTTCTCCCCTTTGGAGGTGCGAAGTATTGAATAATTCGAGTCTTTGGTTTAATCTCTTCAATACTCAATCCAAGATCTTGAAGGTGTAAAGTCATTATACTGCGCTTTTTAGCATTAAGGATTTTAAACACGGGTGCGTAACGCAAGCTATAAATTCCATATTGTATTGTAAGAAGGGCTGGAGGATTTATTAAAAGTTCAGCATTAAAGCCTTCGCCAAGCTCTCTTTTAACCTTTATCGCTCCATTTAAAACTTCAATTCCAGAAACTACAGAAATATGTGGTATTCCTAAAGATTCAGCTACCAAAACTCCAACTTGAGAAGCGGCATAATCGAAAGATTCAGAACCTGTAAGTATAATTTCGTATGGTGTTTTACTTATCGCTTTGGAGAGTATCTTAGCCACTGAAGATGGGTCAAGGGAGTAAAGTAATTTTTCTTCTATTGAAATATGTATCGCTTTATCCGCACCTTTAGCCATAGCTATGTAAAGAGCTTCTCTAACTCTCATAGGGCCGAGGGATATGACGGTAACATAACCTTTAGTTAACTCCTTAAGCCTTAATGCAGCCTCGAGAGCGTAATCATCAGCCTCATTAATCACATACGATACTTTTTTAAAGTTTAATTCTTTACCATCTTCGGATATCTCGAACTCAACATCTGAACTTACAACTTGCTTTAATAGCACAACTAAATTCATTTTTATCCTTTAAAAATCCTATAAATTCCCATCTTTATACTTTTCCACTAAACTTATGTTAAAATAGCATTCGGAATCGAATCAATTAAACAATTTTGATATCTTACTAAAATCTCTGGCTAAAGTTTATATTTAAATATTTAAAAATTTTATGGTATGAAAAGTACCGATTTAGCTTCAAGCCTTAGTGAGTATGCTATTTCAATAAGCCCTAAAAACCTTTCAAATGAAGTAATTCAAGAAGCTAAGCGAAAATTTATAGATACGATAGGATGCGCAATTGGTGCTTTTGATGCTAAACCTGTTAAAATCTCTAAAAAAGTAGCTGAGCGTGTGAGTAGCAATTATTCTGCAACGATATTTGGGACTAATATTAAAACCTCTGTTGATTTAGCTACATTCGTAAATGGTGCTATGATACGTTACTTAGATTACAATGATACTTATTTATCTAAAGATCCTGGACATCCAAGTGATAACTTATCAGCTGTAATAGCAGTAGGGGAAGCTGAAGAATCTACAGGTTTAGATATAATTACTGCAGCTGTTGTAGCTTATGAAATACAATGTAGGCTTTGTGATGCTCTTGCTATAAGAGTTAAAGGTTGGGATCATGTAACTTATGGTGGTGTTTCGAGTAGCTTAGCTGTTGCAAAACTTATGGGTTTATCAATAGAGAAAACTGCTCATGCTCTCAGTTTATCCCTCATAGCGAGTATAGCTATGAGACAAACTAGAAGTGGGCAAATATCTATGTGGAAAGCATGTGCTTTCTCCAATGCTGCAAGGAATGCAGTATTCGCTTGTATGCTTGCGAAAGAAGGTATGACTGGACCAGCACCAATATTCGAGGGTGAAGAAGGTTTCTTTAAACTTGTATCAGGACCTATAAGTATGAATATTGAGGAGTTTGGAGGTAGAGGTGGAAAGTTTAAAATTCTTGAAACATCCATTAAATATTACCCATCAGAGTATCATTCCCAAAGTGCTGTTGAGGCAGCTATAGAGCTTCATAAAATGCTTAAAGGAAGGTTTGAAGAGATAGATGAAGTTTTAATTGAGACTTTTGAAGCTTCTTATAAAATAATAGGTAGTGGGAAAGAGAAATGGGAGCCTAAAAGTAGGGAGACAGCAGATCATAGCTTACCTTATTGTGTATCTGTAGCTTTAATGGATGGAACGCTTAATTTAGATTCTTTCAAAGAAGAAAAGCTTAGAGATCCTAAACTCTTATCATTTATGAAGAAAGTAAAGGTTATAGAAAATCCTGAACTTACAAAACTTTATCCAGAAGCGGTACCGAATACGATTAAGATAAAAAAGAAGAATGGAGATATTTTAGAGAAAACGATTATATATCCAAAGGGTTATTGGAAGAATCCTATGAATGATGAGGAGATTGAGAATAAGTTTAAAAGCTTAGCTCAAAGAGTATATTCACAAGATAGAATTAATGAAATTCTTAAGGTATTATGGAGACTCGATAAGTTAACTAATATAAAGGAGCTTATGGAAGTGTTAAAGCTTTAATCTTTATAAATTAAAAATTGTAATATCGGTTGAATAATCATCGGCTAAATAGCACTCAATACTAACTCTGAAACATCGATTAACTCAATATTGGCATTTATCATTTTGATAGCATCATCTAGCATAATGAAGCAAAATGGGCATGCAGTTAATATACTCTCAGCTCCAATCTCTAAAGCCTCTTTTACACGAAACTCTCCCAATCTAGGCGCTGCCACTTTTACCCACATTAAACCTCCACCACCTTCACAACATAAACTCATTCTTTTTGATCTAGGCATTTCTTCAAATTTAATACCTGGTATATTTTCAATAATTTTTCTAGGAGCATCGTATATTCCATTAATTTTTCCCAAATAACAAGGATCGTGATAAGTAACCTTTTTCTCAATCTTTTTTGAAAATTTAAGTTTATCTTTATCGATTAATTCAGCGATGTATTGTGTGTAATGTTGAACTTCAAAACTTATTTTACCATATCTATTTTTAAAGGCATTAAAGCAATGTGGACTTGATGTTATTAATCGCGTTATATTATATTTATTAAAAAGCTCAAGATTTTTCTCCTTTAACATTTCAAATAAGCCTTTTTCACCCAAGTTATAAATTTCATTACCACAACAAACTTCCTCATCTCCTAATATTCCAAAATCCACATTTGTATTTTGTAAAATTCTTGTTAATGCTTTAGCAATTCGTTGAGCACGATTTTCATAAGCTGGCGTGCATCCAACAAAGTATAATAAATCTGCTTTTTCACCTAATGTAAGATTTTTTATCTCTAAACCTTTCATCCAAGCGGTTCTATCCCACTTACTACCTCCCCATGGATTACCATTTAAGTATGTACTCTCCAATGCTTCTCTAATTGTATCTTGAATCATACCTCTCTCAACTATTAAAGAGCGTGTCTCGATTATGGAATCGAGGGTATTTACTTCTTTTGGACAGTTTAACTTACAAGTCGAGCAAGTTGTACAATTCCAACAACCATCAATTGATGAGTCTATAATTGGTAATCTTTCATCAATCCCTTCATCTCTAGAATCACTAATATACCGATAAACTTTGGTTAAAACCTCAGGGCCTAAAAATCGCTCATTTTTAATCATTAAGGGGCAAGATGCATAGCATGCACCACATTTAATACACATTGCATACAATAAAAGCCTCTTTAATTGATTCTTTTCTTGTAAATATTCAACCTTAGGATGTATTTGCTCATCAAAATCCCTTCTTATTAAATAAGTCTTAACCCTTTTATGCTTATTAAAGAATTGAGTAAAGTCTACAATAAGATCTTTTATTAATGGAAAATTTGGCAAAGGTTTTAACTCTATTACTCCATCATCAATATCACTTATTTGTGTCTCACATGCAAGTTTAGGTATACCGTTAATAAGCATAGCACAAGAGCCACATAAACCCATTCTACAAGAGGATCTATAGGATAATGTGCTATCGAGATTCTCCTTTACATAAAATAGAGCATCTAAAATTGTCATACCTTTAACTATTGGAACTTTGTATTCTTTGAAGTAAGGATTCTTATCACTTTCGGGAGAGTATCTTTGAATTTTAAAAATCAAATATCTCTTATTCATTTTAACCCACCATTAATATTTTCTTATTGTAGGTTTCCATTTTGTAATTCTTACTGGTATGTATTCAAATTTAGGACCATCAACCGTCCAATAAGCGAGTGTATGCTTAAGCCAATTAACATCATCACGTTCAGGATAATCAAGTCTATAATGAGCACCTCTCGATTCGGTTCGAAGAAGAGCGCCCATCGCTATTATCTCTGATAATTCTAACATATTTCCCAATTCGAGCATTGATATAAAATCGGTATTGTATATCTTTGTTTTATCATCAATTGAAGCATTTTCATAACGCGATTTTAAATCTTTAATTATTCTTATAGCGATTTTCAAACCATTTTCAATTCTGAAAATATAAACATATTTATCCATAATCTCTCTTAATTTTTTCCTAATATCATAAATACTATCTCCTTGTTCCTTACTTATAAGTTTGTATATTCTATCCTCTTCCTTTTTTATAGCCTCTTTAGGTAATTCGAATTCATTAATCGAATTAGCATATTCAGCTGCTTTTGCTCCCGCTATCTTACCTGAAACTAAACACTCAGCGGTAGAGTTTGTTCCAAGCCTATTAGCGCCATGAATACTTGAGCAAGCAACTTCACCAGCCGCCCATAAACCATTCACAGGTGTTGCGTAATTTGAATCAGTATGAACACCGCCCATATTATAATGAGCAGCAGGTTTAACTGGTATAAGTTCATTAACAATGTTAATTCCAGCAAATTTCTTACAAATCTCATATATAGATGGTAATTTCTCGCGAATCTTATCCTCTCCTAAATGTCTAAGATCTAAATATACACAACCAGATTTACTCTCCTCAATTTCTTTCATCACAGCTCTTGCTACTATATCTCTTGGAGCTAGTTCCATATACTCGGGCGCATACTTTTTCATAAATCTCTCTCCTCTCTCATTAATCAAGTATCCACCCTCCCCCCTAGCTGCTTCACTTATCAAAATACCTGATGGAACAAGAGCAGTTGGGTGGAATTGAATAAACTCAAAATCCTTTATTGGCAATCCCGCTTTATACGCCATAACTTGACCATCACCAGTAGTGGTATGAGAGAAGGTTGTAAAATTATAACATCTAGCTCCTCCTCCAGTAGCTAACACACCAGCTTTAGCTTTAATTGCGAATAAATTTCCAGACTTTAATTCTATCGCAGTTAAACCTTTGAATACATTATTATCAATTATTAATGATGTGACATAGCACTCATGATATATCGTTACATTATCAAATCTTTGAAGCGTATCATAAAGAGTTTGCATCTCATAAAGGCCTGTTCTATCTTGAGCGTAACAAGCTCTTGGGAAGCTATGACCTCCAAAAGGTCTTTGAGAGATTTTACCATCTTCTCTTCTACTCCAAAGAATACCCAAATGATCGAGTAATAGTATTTCTTTAGGCATTAATTTAACGAATAATTCAACAGAGTCTTGATCTGCTAAAAAATCACTCCCTTTGATTGTATCCCATGCATGGAGTTCGAAACTATCACCTTCCTCAATTCTTAAAACAGCAGCAGTTCCGCCTTCTGCACATACTGAGTGAGAACGCATCACATGAGTTTTTGATATTAATGCAATATCTAACTTACCATTTGTGTTAAAAGATGCTTCAAGTGCAGCCCTTAATCCAGCTATACCAGATCCGATAATAACAATATCATGTGATAAAATCTCCATTGTAAAATTATTGTTTAAAAAGTTTGTATTAAGATTTACTTAAAACAAATTTCCATGATTTCAAAATTAGTTATTAGCATGCATCATACTTAAGATTGACTTTCCTCAACTTTAAAGCATAATAACTTTTCACCCTTATATTCCATATAATCAACTATTAAATCCAAGCCTATCTTTACCTCATCGAGTTTACTTTTAATTATAGCTGTAATACTTGATCCTTCAATTAATTTTACAATACCCACTATATATGGAGCTAAATCTTTGAATTTAGCTGGTGGTACATGAATGATAGTGTATGTCTCAAGTTTACCTTTACCACTAAATTGAAACCATTCCCAATCCTTTGAACCACATGCTTGACAAATGGGCCTTGGAGGTAGATTAATATAGCCACATTTCAAGCATTTTGTTCCCATTAACTTTCCTTCTTTAATAAATTCGTAAAATGATTGTATACTTGCATCTCTCTCTTGCATAATTCAACTCACCCTCTTAAGTATATGTATAGTACAAGTACCCCCTGATCCACCAACGTTATGCGCCAAACCAATTTCTGCTTTTACTTGATTAATAGCCTCTCCTCTCAATTGCTTAACAATTTCATAAATCATCGCTACACCTGTAGCACCAACTGGATGGCCTTTAGCTTTTAATCCCCCATCTGTATTCACAGGTATTCTTCCTCCAATCTCAGTTTCACCTTCATCTATCAATTTCCCACCTTCTCCAGGTTTACAAAAACCAAGATCTTCATAAGCTATTAGCTCAGCTATGGTGAAGCAATCGTGAACTTCAGCAATATCTATATCTTTAGACTCAATTTTTGCCATTTTATATGCTTCTTGAGCTGCTACTCTCGCTGATCTCAAACTCACATAACTTTCACGATTATGTAAAGCTATTGTATCACTAGCTTGAGTTGATGCAATGATATGAATTATCGTATCTGTGAATCTTCTTGCTAAATCTGCTTTACATAGTATTGCAGCTGAAGCACCATCTGAGAATGGACAACAATCGTATAAATTTAAGGGGTATGCAATCATTCTTGCATTCATAGCCTCTTCTAAAGTTATCTCTTTTTGAAAATGAGCTAATGGATTCTTAGCCGCATTTTTATGATTCTTAACCGCTATTTTTGATAAATGCTCCTTTTTAGTCCCATATTTATGCATATGCGCTGTTGCCATTAATGCGTAAAGGCCTGGGAATGTTAAGCCTTGAGCTTGCTCATAAGCCTCATCAGAAGCTAATGCTAAACCCTCTGTTGCATACGCAGTATCAGATAATTTTCTAGGCCCACTATACATCTTCTCAACCCCTCCAACTAATACAATATCGTAAAGCCCTGAAGCTATAGCTAAAACTCCACATCTTAATGCAGCACCGGATGAGGCACAAGCATTTTCAACTCTAACCGCTGAAGTAGGACAAATACTTAACCAATCTGCACAAATTGAGCCAAGATGGCCTTGATGTTCCCACCACTCAGAAGAAAAGCATCCAATAAAAGCTGCTTGGATATCTTTTAATGATATTTTTGCATCTTCTATAGCCTTAATTGCAGCCTCAACCCATAACTCTCTAATAGTTTTATTTTCATGCCTACCAAATTTTGTCATGCCTACACCAATTACCGCTACATTTAACATAGTAAGCACCAAACTCTTTCTTTCTACATAAGAGCTATTAAAAAGTTTTTAGTATAAGTTGTAATCAAGCTTGGATAATAATTTGAAATTGTGAATCCCAATTTTCAAATACAATCATAGTATTAAATAGTTCTCTCTTAAAATCCTAAATATTTATAGTCTTTTTACAAATGGTAAATCCACTAATTATATTCTCGCCATCCTTAATTTTTAATATACTCTTTATCGAGCTACACTCTTCCTTCCAATTCTTTTTTAATTTGAATCGCATATAAAATATCACTGCGAGTGATTATACCAATAAGTTTACCATCCTCTTGAACTGGAAGGCGTCCAATGTTAAATTTTGACATTTTCATAAGAGCATCTACTGCACTTTCATTAGGCTTTGCACATACAAGTTTTTCACATGTTGTCATCACATCACTCACTTTAGTTTCTTGCCACTTTTCTTTAGGAATCTTCTTAATATCCTCAAGTGTGATAATACCAAGTAGTTTAGAATCTTTTACCACTGGGAAGCCTCCATGTTTATATTTCATAAAGTGTGTTTCTAAAATATCTTTAATTAATAAATCAGGATCAACGGTGTGAACTTCTCGAGTCATTATATCTTGAATTAAAATATTTGCTAAAGCCTCACTCACAATAGTTTGCTTATAACTCGCTTCAGCGCCATTTCTTAAGAACCATCCAATTAGAATAAACCACAATCCTCCAATAAAGCTACCTCCAATTATAAAAAAGAAGCCAAAAAAGATAAAAATGTAAGAGGAGAAAATTCCAATTCTTGTGGCAATTCTTGTCGCTTGTAACAAATCCTTTTTCCGATACCAAATTAATGCTCTTAATATCCTTCCACCATCGAGAGGAAATGCTGGTAGTAAGTTAAACCCACCTAACAATAAGTTAATATAAGCTCCATATCTCAAAGATGCGATAGCTAAAACTCCAAAAACACTCGCTGAATAGTGTAAAATCCATAAGATTAAAGCGATTGTGAAACTAGTGAGAGGACCAGCTAAAGCTAATTTGAACTCAAGACTAGCCTCTTTCGGCTCTTCTTCAATCTCTGCTACACCACCGAAGATAAAGAGAACTATGCGCCTCACTGGTAAACCATTCTTCTTAGCTACATAGGAGTGTGCTAATTCATGAAGTAAAACAGAGGTAAAAAGTATAATAGCACTTATTATGCCAATCAACCAATATGTTATTGAGGATAAACCTGGATATTCTAATGGCAAATAACCTACAGCAAGAGTCCATGCGATAAGTAGTACAGCAAGAGCTAATGTAAAGTGAAGCTTAATTGGAATTCCTAAAAACTTTCCAATTCTTAAAGACAATAAACTCTCCTATTTAAAATTTCCATTAATCTCATACTTAAATATTGAGTTTTAATTAATATTCAAAAATTACATCGCTTTTGATTTTATTTTTAGTGAAACTATACATGTTGAGATTTATACAATTTCTAAATCTGATACAGATTTTAAAGTATGCTTTTACATGCTTTATTCCTAAAACAATATTATAGAGTTGATAAAGATTTAGTTAAAGAAGCTCATAAATTTGGCTTAAATGTTTCTAAAATTTGTGGAAAATGCTAAAAATTAAAGAGCGGGCCCGGTGGGATTTGAACCCACGACCACCGGCTTAGAGGGCCGGTGCTTTAGACTGAATATAAAGCTATTGAAACTGTCCATACTGAGCTACGGGCCCATTTTATTATTTCATAATACTTCAATAAAAAGATATATCATTAAGGATTGAGAAATGTAAAGAATCTTTATAAATCAAAACCTTTTTTGATTTATCGATTTACTCATGAAAGCATGGATAAAATTTTATCCATCTTGGGTTAAGCCAAATTTAGAATATCCCAAGATTCCCTTATCTGAGATTTTCAGAAATTCTGTTAACAAGCATCCTAACCATATCGCATTAATATACTATGATGCAAGAATAACGTATAAACAATTGGATGAATATGTGAATAAATGTGCAAGGGCACTCAATGAGCTTGGTTTACATAAAGGTGATAGAGTAGCACTTTGTTTACCCAATATACCCCAATACATTATTGCTTTCTTCGGTATTTTGAGGGCTGGGGGTATTGCAGTACCTTGTAATCCATTTTATAAAGAAAGAGAATTAGAGTATCAAATTAATGACGCTGGCGCAAAAATAATTGTAACGTTATGTGATAAAATTCAAGGATTTGATGCATGCGATGTGATTATGAGGATTAAAAATAAGACGAAACTTGAGAGTATAATCACAACTAGTATGGCAGATTTTTTAACTGATGAATATAAAAAAAGATTGAGGGTTGAGAGGATTCATTATGATAATACTTATGATTTAATGAATCTTATAAAAGATCAAATTAATCAACCATTATTAACTCAAATCGAATTTGATGAAGTTGCATTATTACAATATACAGGTGGGACTACAGGTATTCCTAAAGGTGCTATGCTTACTCATTATAATTTAGTCTCAAATGCTGTAGCTATGTCTGAGTGGTTAAAATTAAAAAATGATATTTGCCTTGGTGTATTGCCATTTTTCCACATTTATGGTTTAACGGTATCGATGAATGCATCACTTTACTCTGCATCCACATTAATCTTAATCCCTCGCTTTGATGCAAAAATAGTTATGGAAATTATTGAACGTGAGAGAGTTACAGTATTTTGTGGTGTGCCTACAATGTATATAGCTTTAATTAATCATCCCGATATATTAAAATACAATCTTTCATCATTAAGGGTTTGTGTTTCAGGAGGTGCTCCTTTACCCTCATCTCTAATTGAAAGTTTCAAAAGATTTTCATCAGCTCAATTGATTGAAGGTTATGGGCTCACAGAAGCTAGCCCTGTAACTCATTGCAATCCATTAGGATTTAATAAGCCAAGCTCAATCGGTATACCCATACCTGATACTGAAGCAAAAATTGTTGATTTAAATGATCCTTTAAAAGAGTTAAAGGTTGGTGAAATTGGTGAGTTAGCAGTAAGAGGCCCTCAAGTGATGAAAGGTTATTGGAATAAGATTAGCGAAACTGAGTTAGTTTTAAAAAATGGATGGCTACTTACAGGTGATATAGCAAAAATGGATGAAGATGGCTACTTTTATATTATCGATCGAAAGAAAGATATGATAAATGTATCGGGTTTAAAAGTATGGCCTCGTGAAGTTGAAGATGTTTTATATGAACATCCAGCTGTGAAAGAAGTAGCAGTGATAGGTGTAGCTGATCCATATAAAGGAGAATCTGTGAAGGCTTATGTTGTATTAAAGGATGGTTATCAAGGAAAGGTAACGGAGAATGAACTTATAGCATTTTGTCGTGAGCGAATAGCGAATTATAAAGTTCCAAAATTAATTGAATTTAAAGAGCAACTCCCAAAAACTTCTGTAGGTAAGGTATTGAGAAGAGCTTTGAGAGAGTTAAATTAATCTTCGATTTCTTCTCCACCTTTAAATATGCGTGTAAGTGTGGCTGAGAGTTCAACCATGCCCTCTTGAGTTACTGCTGATACGGGGATTAATTCGTATGAGAAACCTATACGTGCTAAATTTCTTAATATACCACTACCTAACAAATAATCAATTGAGCGAGCTTCTTCCTTTATAGCACTCTCTAAAGCTGCTCGATCTGATGCCCATTTTAAAATTTTCTTCCATTTCTCACCTATTAAGTCTTTTTTAGATAATAAAGCAACGTGAGGTGCACGAAGGCGGAGTTGTATAGAAGCATTAAGTAAGGCTATTGATACAAAGTTAATAGGTGTGGATACAAGCATAGAGTCAAAGAGGAATAAAATTGCACGCTCGTCACATTTAATATTCTCTACTATATATGGTCCATTATTACGATATGCAAAAAGCTCTACTTGGCCTGGTGTATCTATAATAGCATAATCAGGTGATAATGAATCTATCTCATCTTGAATCTCTTGAAATCTTGTAGCGATTAAATCTGTTGCGAAGATTAAAGCACCATTGGGCCCTAATTGGTAAGAATCCATTATAGTTTGAATATCAATGTAATCACGAATATCAACATCAGGTTCATAAGGTAAGCTTAAAGCGCCTGGGTCTAGATTTACAGCTATTGCGTATGAACCTTTTGCATTAAACCATTGTGTTAAACACGATGTGAGTAAAGATTTGCCAGATCCAGCTGTACCCGTTATGAATATTGCATACATATCCCTTAACTCCTATATATTTTAGTTATAAGATCCCTAAATATCTACTATCTACTCGATATAATTGCGATAAAGTAAGATTCAATTAAAGCTCCTATAAATAGTAAAATTGTAGCTATAAGAAGAATTTTAAAGCTATTTTTCAATCTCGATTTAAAACCAGCTCTTTTTATGGAGAGGGTTGTGAGATTTATAGACTCTCCTAAAGTTATTGTGTAAGCTGAGTATTCGAGAATGAAAACTGGATTCATTATTAAAAGGAATATCATAAAAAGGTTACTGAGATTAATAGAGGATGTTAAAGCACCAATCGCATATCCAGTATTGAATTGAACGAATAAATGAATAGGAATACCGATGAATGGGATTAGTGTAACTAACGCTATAAGAAAGTTATTATGAAAAATGAATAATGGAGTTTTTTCTAACCCTTTAATCATTTTTTCAACCTCTTTAACATCATTTAAAGGAGCGTTTCGACCTTTAAAGAAGCCTATTGAAAAAGCTAAAGAGATTAATAAAATAGCTATAAGAATTGCAATTTTAAAGCGCATTTAAACTTCCCCAACTTATCAACCATTTTGTTATCGTTACATCTAAATAAGTGTTCGCTTATTATTAATTCGTAATGATAAGGACTTCTTTAAAGCGGATTTGTTTTGAAATCATACCTATTGGGAACGAACTCCTTTTAGGTGAGGTATTAGATACAAATAGTCAATGGATGGCAAAAAAGATTACCGAACTTGGAGGTTTTGTAACACGAATCACAATTATTGGTGATGATATAGAAATTATTTCAAATACGATTCAAGAAGCATTAAAAAGAAAACCATCATGGATTATAACTTGTGGTGGTTTAGGACCAACTTACGATGATAAAACTCTTGTAGGTATAGCGAAAGCTATAGGGAGAGAATTAGTAGTGAATAAAGATGCAGTGAAAATGTTGGAAGATAGGTATAAATTACTGGTTGAGAAGGGTATTGTGAAGAATGGACAATTAACCCCTGCGAGATTAAAAATGGCAATGATTCCCGAAGGCGCTATACCCATACCTAATAGAGTTGGTACAGCACCAGCCGTTTTTCTTAAAGTTAATGATGTAAAAATAGTATCTTTACCTGGAGTACCATCAGAGATGAAGGATATTTTTGAGCAATCTTTAATACCTTTATTTAAAGAGGACATCGGGAAGATTCATCAAAGCGAATTATTTTTAGAGGTTAGTGATATTGTAGAATCAAAGTTAGCACCATTGCTCGATAAGGTTTTAGAGGGAAAATCGGATATTTATATTAAATCACACCCTCAAACGGTTGAAGAAGGCCGCTCGAAATTATTGATTTATATAACTGGTTGGAGTCACACAAAAAATGAGGCCGATGAGATTGTTAAGAAAACTTCAGAAGAATTAATGGAAATTATTAAAAAGCAAGGTGGTAAGGTTATTAAGAGTTATGTTAGAAAAAGAGATTAAACGTAAATATCCTAATCAACCAATCGCTGCTGTAGGAGCTATAATAAAAGAAGGGGATAAAGTATTATTAGTGAAAAGAAGATTTGAACCTGGTATGGGTAAATGGTCCATACCCGGAGGTTTAGTAGAGTTGGGTGAGCGAGTTCAAGATGCGGTAGTGAGAGAAGTTAAGGAAGAGGTAGGGTTAACAGTAAAAGTTGAGAAGCTAATCGATGTGGTAGATAATATAATTCGTGATGAAGAAGGAAGAGTTATGTATCACTATATTATAGCGGATTATTTAACGAGTCCAATTTCTGGAGAGTTAAAGGGTAGTCATGAAATTTTAGATTTAAAATGGGTAACGAAAGAGGATTTAAAAAATCTTGAATTAACCCGAACTTGTAAAAGGCTTTTAATGCAAATTGGATTTATTAATGAATAATAGTATCATATTCACTCAAATTATTGAGCGCTTTAATTTAATTAATTATTAAGGTATGAATAAAAACATACTCTTAATTTACTTTTCATGGAAGGGAGCTACTAAACGAGTAGCTTTAGATATAAAAAAGATATTGGAGAAAAAATATCGCCTTGAAGTTTATGAAATTAAGCCTAAAGTTGAGCGTAATTATTTTGATTGGCTCATTAGATCATTCATACCTAATAGCAGAGTTCAAATAAATCCATTACCATTCAATTTAACTCATTACGATTTAATTTATTTGGGTTTGCCTAAATGGACCTTTAGTTGCCCACCAATTAATGAATATTTAAGTTTAATAAGTGGAGTAGAGGGTAAAAAATTTAAGGTATTTATAACTTATGGAGGTTTTGATGAAGATAGGTATCTCAAAGCTTTTTTAAAGAAGCTTAAAGGGAAAAAGATTAAAGTTGTTGCTACACTCAAAGTTAAAAGGAGCGAAATAGGTAAAGAGGAATATTTAAGAAGTATAAACGAGTTTTGTAGTGAATCTTTCAACTAAATGTGCGTCATTATTAAAAATAAAGATGGTTTTTGAATGCAAATCTTTTACTTCTCATTTTTCTTTATAATGTTAAATGGAGATTATTTTTAAAAGTCAAAAAGTTTATTGAGTGTAATCGAGTTTTATAATATTCGATAAATATTAAAAGAGGTTAATAATTCAATTAAAAGGGTTATGAGAGGCGGTAATAATAGAGAATTCCAAGAAATAGTAAAGCCGAGCATGAGTGTTAGAGAGGAGATAATGCGTTTGGGGGGTGAGAGTATTAAAAAATGTTATCAATGTGGTATATGTACTGTAGTATGCCCAATCTCAAAGGAATTTTCTTTAAAGATTAGAATGTTTGCTCGTTATATTCAATTGGGCTTAGAAGATAAAATTGTTAAAAGTTTAGACCCTTGGCTTTGTTATTATTGTGGAGATTGCTCTAAAAATTGCCCAAGACAAGCAAAGCCTGGAGAGGGTATGATGGCATTACGCAGATATCTTACATCAAAATACGATTGGACAGGTTTTTCTAAGATTCTTTATCAATCCAAAATTGTTGGAATCATAGCCATTATTGTAATAGCTTTAATCACAAGTCTTTTTATTTACTTATTTCATGGTCCAATAATAATGGATAAAGTCGAACTTAATACTTTTGCTCCCTTACATATAATTGAGAAAGCAGATCATATTATATTCATAATCCTTACTTTATTACTTTTAACGAATTTATTCAAAATGTATAAATTTGTAATGGGAAATATAAAAAAATCACAATTGTCCATCAAGACTTATATAATAGAATTTATAAAAGTTGTACCACTCAACTTTTTCTCACAAAAGATGTTAGGGCTTTGTACAAATAAAAGATACTGGATTATTCATTTATCGATCTTTTTTGGCTATGTCACCTCTTTTATCCTATTCGTTATATTACTCCCATGCGTTCACACGAATGAACCATTTTTACTTTTTAATCCACTTAGCATTGTAGGCATATTTGCTACAATTACGCTCCTTTACGGTATTATAACATCGATTTATGGAAGAATTAAAAGGAATCAACCGATTTGGGAATATTCACACTTTACTGATTGGACATTTATCATACTATTACTTATTATTACAATAACAGGAATTTTAACTGGTATTTTTAGATTGATTGGATTACCAATGGCTACTTATTTGAGTTATTCTATTCACTTAATAGCAGATGTACCTTTTCTCATTCTTATGGTTCCATTCGCAAAATGGTCTCACTTGTTATACAGGCCTTTCGCCCTTTATTTTGAAAGATTGATCGAAATCTCATCATTAAAAGGAGTGAAATCTTAATTTAGGTTCGTGAAACTATTTATAAATTAGTTTGCTTTTAAGATTTTATCCAACTTTTCTCTAATTTCTCTTTTCAAAGGACCCATACGTTGAATTCTTTTAGCAAAAGTATCTAAGCCTTCAAGCTTATAGTATTGTGGTAAAGTTATTGAAATGTTTATAAATCTCATTGCCTCTATTCCGTATTCTCTACATTTCTTTTGAATTTCAGCGGTGTAACTTCTAAATCTTTCTTTAAATGGACTATCCTCACCCTCTATTAATGCTATACCATCAGCACCATGAGCGAATGCGTGGAGGATATGTTTTATCCCAACTCTTCCTACACTGGGGACTTTAATCGTATGAATATAATGAGAATACTTCCTCCGATCCAACCCATACATATCCATCGCTTTATAAGCGGTGGATCCCTCTACAAAGGCGATAATTTTAGGTGAAATTAAGCCATTAGATGCCGCTATTATTTCATTTAAGAATTGCTGTTCAGTATGATTCTTCAAATCTATAGCATTTCTTGGACAAACTGGTAAGCAAATACCACATCCTATGCAAGCGAGTGTATTTATCCAAGCCTTTCCTTCCTTCATTTCTATCGCTTTAACAGGACAAGCTTCAACACAAAGACCACAACCATCGCACATTTCAATATTCAAATAAGCTTTTTCTGGACTCACTTCAATTATACCCTCTTTTAAAAAGCTAGCAACTCTAGATGCTGCACTCATAGCCTCTACAACACTCTCTCTCACATCCTTTGGTCCAGTAACACAACCACATAAATAAAGACCTGGCTTTGGCCCATCGACTGGCTCAAGCTTATAATGCTTCTCCATTAAAAACCCATCAGGTCCGGTTTGAATTCCAAATAACTTTGATAATTCATTAAGATCTTCATTAGGTATAATAGCTACATTCAAAACTACTAAATCAAAAGTCTCTTCTATTAAAGCGTTAAGAAGTGTATCCTCACTCTTTACCACAATACCCTCTTTTGTAGGAGTTAATTGAATAACCTTACCTCTCACAGTGATGATTCCATGTTCCATAGCTCTCGTGTAAAACTCCTCATACCATTTCCCAGCAGCTCTGAGATCCATGTAAAAAATCCAAGGCTCAGATCCGGGAACCATCTCTTTAAGTAAAAAAGCTTGCTTTAAAGCTATCATACAACAAATCTTACTGCAATATGGCTTACCTTGATTTGGATCTCTACTCCCTACACATAATATAAATGCTACCTTCTTTGGAATTTTGCCATCAGAAGGCTTCACAATCCCCTTTAAAAAGAGCCTTTCAAATTGAAAGTGGGTAATTATATCTGGATGTTCACCATAATGAAGGTAAGAATTGAGAGAAGGTATAGTTCTTGGGTCTAAGAGAGAGAAGCCAGTAGCGAGTATAATAGCACCAACCTTAATTTTCACTAACTCCTCTTTATCATCGAATTTAATGGCACCTCTAGGACAAAATTTTTCACATACTTTACATATCCCTTTTTGAAAGTAAAGGCAATGGGTTGCATCAATTGTGTAAGCACTTGGTATAGCTTGGGGAAAAGGTTGAAAGATCGCTTTACGATAAGATAAGCCTCCTTCATATTCATTCAACACTTTAGATGGACATCTTATTGCACATTCACCACAAGCTGTACACTTCTCAATATCCACGTATCTAGGTTTAATTCTTAATGTAACCTCGTAATTCCCAGGCGTCCCCTCAACTTTTATCGGTTCAGCCATACTAATTATATTTATATTATCATTCTCAGCTACTTCAACCATTCTTGGAGAGAGAATACAACTCGAGCAGTCTAAAGTTGGGAATGTTTTATTGAGCAATATCATCTTACCTCCAATACTTGACTCTTTCTCTACCAAATAGACCTTGTAACCTTTATTAGCTAACTCTAATGATGCAAAAATTCCAGCAACCCCGCCACCTATAACCATTACATCCCTTTCTATCGATTCTTTTTGAGGTTTTAAAGGTTCAAGAAATGATGCTCTAGCTACACCAGCTTTAATCAAATCAATAGCTTTCATAGTTGCACCTTCTTTATCTTCATGAACCCAGCTACATTGCTCTCTAAGATTTACTATCTCTAATAAGTATGGATTCAAACCTATTGATGTTAATAATTCCCGAAAAGTCTTTAAGTGCATTAATGGTGTACAAGCAGCAATCACAACTCTATTCAAATTATTTTTCTTTATGCTTTCTTTAATTATCTCTTGACCAGCCTTACTACAAAAGTATGTAGCCTCTTCAGCAACGATTACGTGAGGAAATTTAATAACTTCGTTAATCACTCTTTTAATATCTATAGTATTACCAATATTCCCACCGCAATGGCAAAGATAAACGCCGATTCTTGACTCTTCAACACCCATAATAAAATTTCCCTTTCTTACCTTCCTTAAGACTTACTTATCACTTTTATGGTAATATTATTAGTTTAAGAATTAGTAAATTTCAAAAGTTTTTATGATTGATAAAAAGGTTAACATTAAAATTAAAAATGATTCAATATAGTAGTTATAAAAAATATATGAAATAGATTATGGTGGAGCGAATAATACTTCCAAAACATGGATTCTATCAATATGTCTATACAATGCTTCTTTATCTGGAAATACAGAGCCACAATAGGGGCACTTAACACCTTTTGGTAACTCAAGTTCAAGAGATATGGCTTGCTTCTTTATATCTCCAACATAAGATCTTTGGGAGATGATACCAACAATCTTATCGTCATCACGAATTAAAAGCCTTCTAATGTTATGCTTAACCATAATTGTAAGAGCTTCTCGAACGGTTGTTCCTATTGGTACTGAGATGAGTGGGGATGACATAACTTCCTTTAAAAGGGTTTTAGTTGGATCTTTACCCTCAGCAACAACTTTGTAAAGAATATCTCGCTCTGTAACGATTCCAATAGGTTTATCATCTTTCGTCACAATTACACTACCAATACCTTGATCTCTCATAATTCTGGCACTCTCACATACACTCTTATTTCCATCAAGTGTTACGAGCTCCTTACGCATAAAATCCTCAACTTTAGCATCCAACAATTCTAAAATGGTCAAAACCTATCATAATTAAAATGAAGTTTATAAATTTAAATAGTTAACTAATAAGTTCTTTTTTGCAATTTAAGAATAGTATTTTATAAATGGGTGCGTGTCGGCTATAACCCTCCTTCTGTTTTAGGTGGGATTTAGCTAAGCGGCCTACCCGGGTCTCGTGTAGACCTCATCAACCTCTATTTGGCCTTGCTCCGCGTGGGGCGATCGTTTCATCCCGATTTCAGAAACCTCAAGCTTGCGCTATCATCGTACACTCTGAATCGGGTTGCGTTTCTGTATCGTAGCCGACGGTCTCCCGTCGCGCCTCGCGGCGCCACGCTTCTACGATGGAGGGAGGAGTTTCCTCAGGGCGGAGCCCCGTACCCACCCGCCGACTCACACCCAAAATTAATAGAGTTATTCAATAAATATTAATTTTAACTTTTAGCATTTTCAGAGTGCATAACAATCGCCAAATATTCACTTTCTACCTTTAAAACTTCATTCATATCTTTGCATTTAGCATAATCCTTTAAAATGTATTTATTTAAAGATAAAAATGTTGAGCCCCATTTGAATTTAGAAAGAATTTCATTAGCTTGCTCTTTAAAACCTGCAATAAATAAAGCGGCAGCTAAAGCTTCTGCAGAGCTTAAAATTGATAAATGGCCGTAATGTATAGGATTACCCGCCCATAGTATTGGCAATCTTTTACTTATTCCTCTTTTCCAACCATTAAAAACCTCTTTACAATTTTTCCAAGAGCAATCTATAGCAACCAATCCCAATCTTAATAACTCACGATCCATAGGTGAGAAAACATTATTAGTGTAGGGATTTAAAACTACACTGCCTTTTGGAATTTGTCTCACACTATATATTGGAATAGCGAGTTTGAATCGAACCAATTTTAAAGATGTACATTTCCTTGGATCGTCTTGCTCTAATAAATAAATATAAAGCTTAACTTTATCCAAACATCTTCTTCAATTCCTATTAATATATTTTCTTTTAAAAAGATTGTCGAAGTAATAATGAGTATAAGCAAAATTCATTGATACTTAATTTTATTTAATTCTTTAAACTCATTATTTTGATAATTTAAGATAAATGTTTAAGCGTTTTGATTACCCAAGGCTCTTTAATTGTTACTATAATTCCTCTATTCAATATGTGCGCAACTATACCATACGATGGGATAATTGATAGTAAAACATGAATCACATTGTAAATAGCAGTTATTATTAATGTAAGAATCAATTTATCAAAATTTGTTGAAAATGTTACCTTTAAAAACCCACTAAGTGATTTAGCTGCGTACTCTAAAAAAGTTGGGAATAGAATCCAAATAACTATGTAATTGGCTAAAGTTGTAATTAATACTCTAACTACAATACTCATTGAGAGAATTAAAGTTAAAAAGGTTATCATTTTCATAGTTGAAGTAAATTTGTTATACATTTTTATCCCTATCCACATACCAATAATTGTTGAAATTACTGCTGCAAATTTCATTAAAGGCCCTATTGGAGCAAAAGAACCCACAATATTTAAAATAAGCCAATAAACTATGGATGATGTTAATCCGGGTATTGGACCATAGAGTAAAAAAGCTATAATTACTGGAAGTTCAGCTAAATCAAACTTAAGATATGGTATTAAAGGAAAGGGAAAGCTGAGTGGTAGTATGGCCATTATCGCAGCTAATGCACCAAATATCGCTGATGCAGATAGAGTATATGGATTAGATTCACCTTTACTAAAAGATGTGCTTTTTGAATGGTTTTGAATACTCATACTGGCAAGAACATTTTTTAATAGCTATATAAATTTTTTGTAGATATTACCAAAATTATGGTATATTTGAAATATTTTCTATAAACCTTTACTAACCTCTCTTAAGGCTTTTAAAAAGTTAATCATCTATCCTTGCATAACCTTTAAAATATCTACATTAACCTCATAACAAACTGAGATTTCAACAAAATAACTTTTCTTTACACAGCTAAAATACTCAGAATAAGAATAATGAGGACTAATGTGGTGATAATAACATACTTCTTATCCTCTTCGATCAAAAAGAGAATTATAGACATTCCAACTCTTAAAATAGGTATGGCTATCAGCATTATGAGGCCAAGATCGATAATGGCAAATGGCTTTAGAGAAAACAGTCCATCTAATATTGTCTGCAGGTTTGTAGGATAGAATCTATGAGGAACCTTACTTTCATCATAGTAAAGAAGCTTAGTTATTTCAAAACCTGCACCGTAACCACTACGTTCAGTAAGAATCATCAAGATTAATCCTAGGGTGATAATAATTGCACTTGATACGACCCCCCATCGTAAAAGTAAGCTCAATATTACTTCTTTCCTGTTACCAACGTTTTCTTCTTTGTTACTATCCAACTTTAGATCCCCACCGTTAAGCCTCGAATGATCATTTGAAGAGCTATCGCAATCAGAACCATCGCAAATATCTTTCTGATTAAGCTACTCCTAACCTTTGGAAGCCATCTTGCACCCAAAATGGCTCCCAACAAGACTCCGAGTGCTACAGGAGCAGCTATAAAAGGGTTAATATCTCCCCTCAAGAAGTAGATACCAGCACTAGCTGCTGCTGTAACACCGATCATGAAGTTGCTTGTTGCACTTGAAACTTTCATCGGCAAACGCATAGCTAAATCCATAGCTAAAACCTTAAAAGGGCCACTACCTATGCCCAGTAACCCAGAAATCAAGCCTGCAATATACATCATCCCAAACCCTACAGGCGTTCTATCAGCTCTATATTCAATATCTCTTCCAATTGCTTCATCATAATATTGACCCTCTAAATTTAGAATTCTAGCCAAACGATCTCCAGCTACACCACTCAGAAACTCCTTTCCTATCCTCTTCACCAATTGTATAACGGAGAGAATCAAGACTATACCAAATATGATGAAAATTATTGAGGCTCGAATTAAAGTAGATACTACAGCTCCTGAAATAGCACCTAAGGTTGTAGCTATCTCAAGAAACATTCCAACTCTGATATTTGTAATTCTCTCCTATGCTGAGGCCGCTCCGCTTGATGTGGCTATGACCGAAATTATACTTGCGCCTACGGCAAAATGGATGTTAATATGTAATAGTAACGTCAGAGCTGGTACAATTATTACACCTCCACCTAAGCCCAAAAGTGAACCGAGAAAACCTGCTGCTATTGAAAATAGGAAGACAATGAGAAGAAAGATTATGGGATCCATTCTTTAATCGTCTTAAATTAAGAGTTTATTTCTTTTTTATTAAGGTTTTGTTATGAGGTTTATTAACCTTCCTTCAAAAGTTAAAAAATCGCTTAAAGTGCTTTTTAACTGCATCCTTTATATGCTTGTTACTAGCTGCAGATGAAATGAAATTTAATTATTTAACGCTTTTTCTTTTTATTAGCTTTAACTATTGATTACTTATGCTTTCTGATATTGAGTATGTTATAGCGTTAGGTTGATAGCTTAAAGCCTCTTATGCTTTTACTACGTTCATTCAAACGTTAAAACATATTAAGGGCGATTTATGTATTTAGAGCAAAGGTAATTAGCAAGTAATTTATTGGTTTATATAGCGGGCCCGTAGCTCAGCCAGGTAGAGCACCGGGCTTTTAACCAAGAATGGAAGCTACCCGGAGGTAAGAAGTAATTCTTACCGGGTAAGGGTCTCGGGTCCGAATCCCGACGGGCCCGCCTTAATTCTGATAAACAACGGGTATTTTTAAAGCCAAAAATATAAAATGTTATCGTAAGGTGTGTATTTTGGAAATCCCTGAGAAGATTCAACTCTTGGAAAAGCTTGAGGATAAAGCTATTTTCTGTTCTTTGGCTATGATGTCATATAATCCTTCAATCGGTCGGGTACTTAAGAAAGGTGGAGTCGACCAATTTATTCATATTTCATGGGAGGCTATTTGTAAAGTTCAGGATATTCAATCATGTGATGAGTTTGATAAGTGGCATGACCAATTTGTAGAGAGAATAATGAGTACAATAGGAACAACCTCTAGAGGAGAAAAAATTTCTTATGGTCAAGCACAAAAACCTATCAATGTTTTCTTAAAAGTTTATATCGATTGGGCTGGATTGCCAAGACCACAAATTGCTATAAGATTACGTCCTTATCTTCATGTTCCACTTGATAGCGTGGTTATGAAATATATCAAACAACACTTCCGCCAATATTATCATAAATTTAACCTTATAACTGTTCGTCTTTCTGAGATGAATCGAGAACAATACTATTCTTGGCAGAAATGTTTCAGAGAATTACATACTAAGAAACCATTAATAGTTGATGTATTTTGGGCTGTGAAGCGTTTTAATAAAGTTCTAAATGAAATTGTTTCGTCACAAACAGAAAAAAGAGCCTTAACGGAACTTTATCAGTAAGCTTCATTCTTTTGCTCCCTCTTTTTGATTGTATGAGAAGAAGACTCGAATCTCAATAAAGAGGAAACCTAGAGAAATTGTAAGGGAAATAATCTCTCAATACATTCAAGCAAAGCCCAGAAGAATCTCTCTTAAGCTTTACTTAGGAAGATAAGCGTTCAACTATAAGCATAAACGGAGATAACTTGAATCAAACTGTCGAGCATCCTCAAACTATAGATTTCACTTCTTTTGCTCATGGCGTTCTTGAAGCTTATGGAGATTTAGAAGGAAATCACGGCTTTTCTGTATTTCGGTAAACCTCTTCCTATTTTTGATTCGTAATTTTTGCGTGGTTAAGTGAAATGCTACGTCTGCGATAAGAGGATTAGAAAAACCAAGCTTACTTTGGAGACAAAGGCGCTTCATTAGAAGGCAAGCCTTTATGTGAGACGTGCTATTATGAAGATGAACCTTGTGCCATAGTTCTTTACAGTAAAGATGATTCCATACATTATCAGCGGAACAAGAAATGAGACTAAAGGAGATTTCAGAGTTAAATGGTATAGCACAGATCCTTGGAGAGGTTATTACGAAACTAGTAGCGAGAGATATTCTTTGGTTAATACAACTGAACTATTGGCTTATCATGAAAGCGAGAAGATGCTTAAGCTCAGCAGGAAGAGTATATTACTTTATATCTAAAGTTAACAGAGCCTATTAATCTATAAGTATGCTTTTATAAGATAGTTATTAACATTTGAGCTATCAATTTAATTAGTGAAGTTTTAAGTTCATCATAAGGTCTAAGACCTTTCTCTAAGATATCTTAGTTTGTGAATAGCTATTTTATAATTCGATATATCTTTATTTCAATGAGCGTGATCCTAATAGGAATGTGTGTTTATGATCAATTCTATATTTTTGATCAAATCCACAATCTTTAATACTCTCAATAACGCTTTTTATCCAATCCAGTACCCAGAATCCCAAGCAATAACTCTTTTAATTGATATCTTTATAATCGCTGACTCACCTTCTTCAATTGGTGCTTGTTGTTTATATTGAGGATATTTCTCATACAATAACTTTCTTGCTTTATTAAACTCTTCTCCACTTTCTAATATAAAAGCTTCTCCTTGAATCATTAAACCCTTTAACTTCGACCAATCTTCCACATAACGGTCTATCACAATAGATACATTCTTATTCCTCTTTATGTTAAATATTTTTCTTGAGTGTAAATCAGTACCTATTAAGATACTTTCACCATCATAAACATAACAAACTGGGACTATATGAATAGAGTTATCTTTTGATATCGTTGCAAGCCTTCCTACACGCTCTTCTTTAAGGAGAGATTCTTGTTTTTCAGATAGCTTACTCATAAGTTAAAATAAGTATTGCTTGAATAAAAATTTTAAAAAAAGCCGAAATTTTGAGATTAATTTCTTTACTATAGGATTAATGCCTTCATTGATAATATTAACATGGTTTGTGCAAAATTAAGCTCTAAACAACTCGATTGGATGATTGTTAAGATAATAAAAATTGGAAAATCCCCACTGTTAAAAATTGTTTATTTGTTTGATTCAATCTTACATCCCTAAAGTGAATAAAAACATAAATCGAAAAGAGAGCAATATTATTTATAGCTATAGACATGTAGTGTAGGAATTGCATTAGATTCAGTGTTAGACTTTTTAAAGAAAAATAAATTTTTCACTCATTAAACACTAATCATGAAGTGCAAGAATGGTAGTGATTATCATTTTATTATTGCTCTATTTTTGATAACCACTCGATCGAAGAGTTCGCTCTAATAAGATATCCATAAACAATTAAGATTCTATTTTACTCATTTTGCTTTGATTTCTATGAATTTCAATAGTTTTAATCGGCTTTTCTGGTATTAATCCTTCCGATTTATACAACAGTATTAAAATGAGAGCAATTCCTAATAGAAGCATATCTAACCAAACCACATCAAATGGTACATAAATACCAAATATCTCTTTATAAAATATGATAAACTTTCTAACAGCTACAAATATGAATGTACCTAAAACTACACCTAAATTATTCGCAGCACCACCAAGAATTACCATTACCCATGGCCAAAATGTCCAACTCACCCTTTGATAAGCTGTAGCTATAACATTACTGGTATAAAAAGCGTATAAAGCACCTCCTAAAGCAGCTATTGCTGATGAGAGAATAATTACTTTCATTCTAATTTTAATTACATCCTTGCCGAAAGCGAGAGCAGCATTTTCATTATCTCGAATAGCTCTAAGAAGCCTACCGAGTGGTGATTTGGTTAATAATTGTAAATAAATGAATACTAACAAAGCTATAAATAGCATAAAAATTGTGATTAATAAAAATCGATACTTACCAGCCCAAACGAATGGATCAGGTACGCTAACGCCCAAAGTTCCACCTACCAATTCAGGATAATTGTAGCCTATAATTAACATAACCTCACCAACAGCTAAAAAGGTCATAGCCAAATACTCTTCACGTAATCTTATTGCTGGATAAGATGCTAAAAAGCCGAGAATCGCTCCCAATACCATAGCTGAGAAAAGAGTTAAAATTAGTAATGATAAAGATAGTAAAAGATTGGTTTGAAGTGCATTATTTATCATTGTGATTATTTTAGCATTATTCTCTATATACTTTGAAGTATCTAAGCCTAAAATTTGAGCTGCCAATCTACCCGGCAAAAAACCTACGAGAAAAGCACCTCCAGCTACTGAGAGAGTTTTACCGAAGTTAGGTATACCACAAAAGCCATATTCAAGATTTAAACTTAAAGCTACTATCATGTATGGTGCGAATGTTGCTATTAAATCGATTAAAAATAAAGCTTCAATTTGCGCCATAAATTACCACTCTTTAAAAACTCAAAACTTAGCCCAGTAATACCACGTGGTATTAATAAAAGTGTGAGAGCCATGGCTAAAAGTGGTATAACAGGTCTATAAGGAATAACCCATGTACCCATTAATGAGGCTAAATTTGCTGTACCTAAAACTTCAGCAAACCCAATAAGGTAACCACCAATCAATCCACCAAATATATGGAAGAGTCCTCCAGATATGCTAGCTGCAAATATACTAATTAACAAGAATGAGCCAGTATCTGGATTACCAATGAATGAGAGAGGTAGTAATCCTCCTGCTAATCCAGCTAAACCACCAGATAAAAACCAAGAGAATCGATATACGAGATCTGGATTAATACCTACAGATCCAGCTAATGATGGATTCTCTATTGTGGCTCTCATAGCGATTCCAAACTTCGTTTTTGTTAAAAAGATATACAATGTTAAACTTACGATAATTACAATCAATGGGGCTACGAAGAGTAAACCTTGTTGATTCGCAAAGCGAAAGTCTGAACCTCTTAAGAAAAAATATCTTGAAGTAATTTTGAATATCCTAGCAATATAATCTGCATAAATATTTAATGCTGCTAACAATATCAATTCAAAAGCTATTGTAGCTACCATGAGTGTGATAACAGAGGCTCCTCTTTTAGATAAAGGCTTTAAGACTAAGATATATTGAAGTAAGGCTATGAATCCACTAAGAAGAAATGCGAATGGTAAGCTGTAATAAACATTTATTAGAAATACTTTATCAAATGTTAAAGAGACATAAATTCCTAAAGTGGCTAAACTTCCATGACAAAAATTAGGAACTTTTGTTGTAAGAAAGGTTAAAGTCAAACCTAAACTCAATAAAGTAAGTAAACTGGAGAATATAATTGCATCTCTATATAGTGGTTCTAAAAGCATTAAAACAAATAAGGAGAAGGGGTAATAAAACATTTTATTGCTAAGTTTCGTATGATAAAATATAAATTTTAATAGTTACCCATTATCATTTTAAAATTAATAAGGCTTTAAATTAGTTAAGTGTTAAAATTTCAATATATTTTATGAATTCAATCACGTTTAAAGGATAATATTTTTATAGTAACGATTCATATCCTTTAAGAAGATGTAATATGAGTAAGAGTAAGGGTTTAGCAACAAGCTTAGCCGTTATTAGTGTAATTATAGCTTTGATAATCGGTGGTGTAATTGGTTACTTTGCATCTCCAGCTAAGATTGTTGAAAAGCCAGTACCCACACTATCAGGAGAGATACCTATAGGAATTGTGCTCCCATTAACAGGAGGTTTAGCAACATACGCTGAAAATGAGAAAGTTACTTTGGAGAAAGGTTTAGAGGAGATAAATAGCCTTTTAAAACAAACTGGTGCTCCACTAACGATTAAATTATTAATAGAGGATAGTGAAACAAAGCCTGATGTAGCACTTGAGAAGTTGAAGAGTTTAGCTGCTAAGGGTGTGAAAGTAGTTATAGGCATGATGTCGAGTGGTGAGGTTAGAAATGTTAAAGGCTATGCAGATGCAAATAAAATACTTATAATCAGCCCTTCTTCAACCGCACCAGCTTTAGCTATACCTGATGATTATATATTCAGATTTTGCCCCGATGATACAAAACAAGGGCCAGCGATGGCTAAAACTATTCGTGTTAGTGGTGTTGAATACATAATCCCCGTATGGAGAGGAGATGCTTGGGGAGATGGATTGGTAGATGCAACTTCAAAGAGGTTTAAAGAGTTAGGTGGAACAATTCTTGAAGGTATTAGATACGCACCAGAAGCGAAAGAATTTTCTGCTGAAGTTAAAGTTCTTGCATCAAGAGTTGATGAAGCTGTTAAGAAATGGGGTGGTGAGAAAGTTGGTGTTTATTTAGTAGCATTTGAAGAAGCGGTTACTTTACTTACTCAAGCTAATGATTATCCAATTTTATCAAAAGTTAGATGGTTTGGGAGTGATGGGACTGCTCTTTCAGACCGTTTAGAAAAGGATCCAACTGCATCAAAATTCTCTGTAGCTACGAAATTCGTAAATACATACTTTGCACCAGCTGAATCGGATAAACTTATGAAATTAAGAGATTACGTAGAAAAGAGACTTGGAAGAAAACCAGATCCTTATGCCTATAATGCTTACGATGCTCTTTGGGTGGTAGTTCAAAGCATACTCATAGCTGGTAAGTATGATGCAGAGGCGATTAAAGCTGTATTACCAACTGTAGCTGGTAATACATTTGGTGCGAGTGGTTGGATTAAACTCAATCAAGCTGGAGATAGAGAGACCGCTGATTATGATTTATGGGCAATTATTATGAAAGATGGTACACCTAAGTGGGAAAAGGTAGGTTATTATAGTGCAACAACCGATAGTGTAACGTGGCTCGTTAAGTATTAAAACCAACCCCAATTTTTTTGTAATATGGAGAGCAACAGCATATTAATTTTAAGGGAAGTAAGAAAGAGATTCGGAGGATTTACTGTAGTTGATGGTGTAGATATGGATATAATTAAGGGTAAGCTTACAATGTTAATAGGTCCAAATGGTAGTGGTAAAACCACTTTAATAAATATCATATCTGGTTTTTATAAAGCTGATGAAGGGTATATTAATTTCAATGGTAAGGATATCACGAATATGCCTCCAAATTATATTGCGAAACTCGGATTGGTAAGAACTTTTCAAATTCCATCACCATTTTTGAAATTATCAGTTTTGGAGAATTTATTGGTAGCTTCCTCAAACCCTGGTGAAGAATTCTTCAAAGCACCGATACGTAAATTTTGGATTAATAAAGAGCAAGATGATGTTGAAAAAGCATTTAAAATCTTAGAGTTATTAGAAATGGATCACCTTTATGATAAACCCTCTTACACTTTAAGTGGAGGGCAATTAAAACTTTTAGAGATTGGACGAGCACTCATGTTTGGTGCTAAAATTATATTAATGGATGAACCAGCTTCAGGTGTAAATCCAACTTTGGCTCATAAAATATTCTCTCATATGGTTAATATTAAGGAAAGATTAGGGATTACTTTTTTCGTTATAGAGCACAGACTTGAAATAGCTTTGCAACACGTTGATGAAGTTTATGCTATGATTCAAGGAAAAATCGTTTCTCATGGATCTGGTGATAAAGTCTTAAGAGACCCTAAGGTAATAGAAGGATACTTAGGTGAGTGAAGTGATAAAGGTTGAGAATCTTAATGCTGGTTATCGTAGCTTCCAAGTCCTCTTTGATGTAACCACAAATATAGAGTCTAAAAAGATCACAGTTATCGTTGGACCGAATGGTAGTGGTAAAAGTACTTTCTTAAAGACTATTTGTGGATTAACCACTTTATACTCTGGTAAGATCTTTTATATGGATAAAGAGATAACTGGTTTGTTACCACATCAATTGGCAAAAAAAGGCTTAGCATACTTACCACAAATCGGTAATGTATTCTTAAACTTAACTGTGAAAGAGAATTTAATTATGTCCAGTTACACACTTGAGAAAAATATTGCTCAAGAAAGGATAAAGGAAGTTATTGAGTATTTTCCAATACTAAAAGATTTTTGGAATAGAAGAGCTATCACTTTAAGTGGTGGAGAGAGGCAAATATTAGCTATGGCTATGGCATTGTTAAGAAAGCCAAAGGTTATGCTTTTTGATGAACCAACAGCTAACTTATCACCTAAAATAGCTATACAAGTTCTTGATGAAATAATCAAGCTTAGAGATGAATATGGTATAACTGTAGTGTTGGTTGAGCAAAATGCGAGAAAGGCTTTGGAGAGGGGGGATAAAGCATTATTGTTTGTTAATGGAAGAATAATCTTTGAAGGAGAACCAAAAGCATTATTAAATCACTCAGAGTTAAGTTCGCTTTACTTAGGGATTAAAAGTTTTAATTTAAATAAAAATTAACATTAAAATTTTAAATGCTTTATAACTCCTAAAGGAATGTATGACAAAATACTTTATTTTTGTAATTAAGGATCATATTGAAGGTAAAAAAATCATTCCAGCAAGTGAAGTATTATCCGATAGAGTTAAGTATGGATTTTGGTCATTAAGCTCAAAAAATCCATACTTCAAATCGATAAAATTGGGTGATAAAGTAATTTTTTATCTAGCTGGTAAAGAAGGAGGGAAGTTTGGAGGATTTTGTACACTAGCCTCAGAAGTTTATCCAATATCTGAAGTTGAGAAAAAAATCGCTAAGGGTAAACCTTCATCACTCATGGATTATGTTGTAGATTTAAAAGAAATAAAGGTTTGGAGAAATCCTGTGGAGTTAAGTGAAGTAGCTTCAAAATTATCCTTTATAAAGGATTTGAATAAGGCAAAAATGTATTTTAGAGGTGGGATAAGGGCTATTACAAAAGAGGATTTTAATGAGATCGTCTCAATAGGTGAGATTAAAAATCCTTATCATTAAATCTTCTTTATATAATATTGGGAAATTACATAAATAATTCTAATTGTTAATTAAAATTGTATGTATGAGGCTGAGCGTAGGGATAAATGGGTATTTGATACAGTATTCTTTGAAGCTTCGATAAGGAAGAGTGGGAATAGCTTAGTTATTACCATCCCGCCTGAGTTAGTAAGAAGATTCCTTTTATTCGAGGGGCAAAAAGTAAGGTTAATAGGTGGTATGAAGAAAGGCGCTCAAGCTGAAGGTGCGATATCGATAAACCTCGGTAGATTCTTAGTTAAAGAAATGATTCAAGGTATAGAGTTTAAGCTCATTGGTACTCAACCGATTGATAAAATCCCAGATTTTGTTGAAGAAATTGCAAATAAGTATCCTGCAACACGTGTAACGATTAAGCCTACAAAACCAAACTGTATGTAGAATAGCATTTGGCTCTATAACTGGTGATGGTGTGATTGCAAGAACTGGGAGAGAGATTAGAGAAGTGATGGAAGAATTGGCTGAAAAGGGTAAATCTTTAATCTCTGATTTAAAGATATATGATGAAGAAATCGTTTGGCAAGATTTAGACCCAGCTATAATTAGTAGAGCTCTTCACATTTTAAGTGGGAAAGTAAAGGTTGAATGGATAATTTAATTTAAAGGGTTGTGAAATGAGGAATTTTGTAAGAATGGGTTTTGAGAGAGTGGCTCATCTTCAAAAAGTGGATCAAATCCCTATCTCATTATTAGCTGCTGGAGACTTTATAATATACTTTTCAAAATTGACTAATCAAATAGATTATTGGGGCAAGGATTATAAAAAGAAGTTTTTAGCTCAAATTAAACTCGTTAAAGCTTTCCCAGAGATACTTTTTTTACCTGGTATATGGCCCGATTTTAATTACACTATAGAAGCTTCAGCTTTAGGGTGTAAAATTATTTTTTGTGAAAATGCTCCTCCAAAAATCGAATCTACTTTAAAAAGATTTGAAGATATTGAGCATTTGGAAATACCAGATCCCCATAAAGATGGCTTAATGCCCCTTGCTTTAGAGGCTTATCAATACATGATAGATAATCTACCTATCGATTTGAAGAATAATTATGGTTATTTAGACGGTTTGGCTGTAGCGATGGGGCCTACAGATTTAGCTTCATTAATTGCAGGTTATGAAAGATTTTTCTCGAATTTTTATAAAAATCCAGATTTAATTCACCATTTAATGAAAATTACTACTCAAACTATAATTGAATGGATTGAAGCTCAATGTGATGTAACTGGGGGTAAAAGATTAATAATTTTATTTGAAGATAGCATCTCATTTGTAAGTAAAGAGCAATACCTTAAATTTTGTAACCCTTATCTTAAAGAAATTTTTGAAAAGTTTGCAAGTAATGATATAATCATACTACTTCACAGTTGTGCAAATATCACACATATTTTGAGTGAACTTTGTAAGCTTCCAATAAATATACTCCATTATGGTCCAGATGTTGCTACTTCAAGAGTTAAAAGTGCACTTAAAGATAAAATTTGTATAATGGGTGGATTATCACCTTATGAAGAGATTGTTAAAGGTAAGCCCAATGATGTAATTCAAGCTTGTAAACGGGTTATAAAAGAGGGAGGTTATGATGGAATTTTCATACTATCCATATCTGGTAGCATACCCGCGGGAACACCAATTGAGAATATCCAAGCTATGATAGAAGCATCTAAACTTTATGGTAAATACAATTACAATAATCATAAATCTTTTAACTAAGGTTATAATCGACTTTAATGGTGGCTAATATGTGGAATTTCAATGCTCCACAAAAAGTCTTTAAAATAGGAAATATTCAAGTTGGTGGTTATCCAGGTGAGCGGGGAACTCTTTTAATCGGTAGTATCTTTTATAAAGGCCATAAAATCATTAGTGATGAGAAAGAAGGGATTTTTGATAAAGAAAAAGCTGGGGCATTAATAAAAACTCAAGAAGAATATTCAGATAAAACTGGTTTGCCTCACGTTATAGATATTGTGGGTGAAAATCCTAACGCTATGATAAAGTATTTAGATTATGTTTCAAGTGTGACAGATAGTGTTCTTGGAATAGATGGTATTACATCAATTGTGAGAATTAAAGCTTTGAATTATATTAAAGAGGTTGGGATAAAGAATCCAATAATTTATAATTCATTATCTGAGCCAAAGGAGGATGAGTTAAACGTAATTAAAGAAGTTGGTGTAAAAAGTGCTATACTCCTTACACTTAACACTAAAGACTTTTCTACAAATGGTAGAATTATTAAGGCTAAGGATCTTTTAAGTATAGCAGAAAAGGTTGGTATTGAAAATACTTTGATAGATACGTGTGTTCTTGATATACCGAGCCTTGGTATGGCTTGTAAAGCTATATATCGAATTAAAGATGAATTCGGTTTACCTGCTGGTTGTGGTATTCATAATGCGATAGCTTTATGGAGAGGCGCGAAAGAGAAAATTGGCAAGTACGTGATTGAGCCAGCAAGTGCTGTAGCATCAGCGATAGCTGTAGCAGCTGGTGCAGATTTTATACTTTATGGCCCTATAGAAAGTGCTAAAATAGTATTTCCAACAATCGCTATGGTGAATGCAGCATATAGCCAATTGTGGATAGAGCAAGGTAAGAGGTTGGATCGAAACCATCCTCGCTATAAAATTGCTTAATGATAAAAGCTAGAAAGATTGTGATAAATTACATTATATAACGTGATTCTCAATGAATTTTTATTGAAAGTCTGAGCAATCAGCTTTATGCTAAAAGTTGTAATTAAATTAGAGTCCAATGATTTTAAGGGATTTCAAAACTAGTTTAAGAGTTAACATTTATGTGAAGAATAAAGTTATGTAGAATTTCTCTCCATATAATAGAGGAGAAGTTCAAAGATAATATTTGGGAGTTATGGCTTATTGGTTAAGTTTTGAAACTTTTTTGCTACTAATGGCTAATGAATTTAATAAAGAGAGATTGCCATAAATGAATTGCGGGATGTAGTCAAGTTTGGAGACATAAGGTGAAGTTCTTTCCATGCTGGTTATCTTCTATAATAGAGCTGAGGCTATTAAGATCTTAAAGGGGCTTAAGGTGATTCCTATCGCTTCTGATTGGGTAAGCGGAGCTGAAGAAGCTGTCGTACTCTTAATAAGGTTAGCAAATCGATTAAAACTATAGAGTCTGTGAAAGATACTAAGCTCATGAAATTAAAAAAGAGAATTAAATTTTAAAAATTACCTACTTTTTAATAGAGAATGATACAACTATCACCTATCTCTAATACACTTGGAACAAATTGCTTTTAACTCTTAGGATTATTCGTTTCATATTTTATAACTTTATCTAAAATATCTAAGCCTTTATTTAAAAGTTCTTCACTTATATTCAATGGTGGGAGTAACCTTATAACATTCTTATAAGTACCAGCTCCAATAATTATTAAGCCATTCTTATAACATTCTGTAATGATTTCATTCCTTTTCTCTATAGCTGGCTTCTTTGTCTTCCTATCCTCAACAAGCTCTATAGCAAGCATAAGACCGAGCCCTCTTACATCACCTATAATTTCATACTTCTCTTGCATCTCTTTAAGCCTCTTTAATGCAATCTCTCCAAGTTTGGGCACATTAGGTAAGAGCTTTTCAATTAACTCAATGGCTTTAAGTCCGGCTACACAACTTACAGGATTTCCACAAAAGGTTCCACCAAGTCCTCCAACTTGTGGTGCATCCATAATATCATCTCTACCAATGGTAGCAGCTAATGGTAAACCACCACCAAGAGATTTTCCCATCGTAATCACATCTGGAATTACATCATTATGCTCAATACAAAACATCTTACCAGTTCTACCCATTCCAGTTTGTATTTCATCATCTATCAATAAAATACCGTATTCATCACAAATTTTTCTCAAACCTTGGATGAATTCCTTTGGACCAATTATAAAGCCACCTTCACCTTGAATCGGCTCAAAGATTATTGAAGCGATATCATCTGATGAAATACTAGTTTTTAAAGCATTTCTTATATATTCAATACACTCTATACCACATGATGGATATTCAAGTTTAAAGGGGCAACGATAACAATAAGCGTAAGGAAATCTATACACATTTGGCATTAATGGACCGAATCCATATTTATAAGGCATAACGCTACCGGTTAATGTTAAAGCCATAAAAGTTCTACCATGAAATGCATTTTCAAAAGCTATTATTCCAGGTTTCTTTGTAAACCATCTTGCAACCTTTACCGCATTCTCCACAGCTTCAGCCCCACTATTCACTAATAAGACTTTCTTAGAGAATTTTCCGGGTGTGATTAAAGCTATTTTCTCAGCCAACTTAATGTAACTTTCATAGGGGGTTACATGAAAGCATAAGTGCATATACTTCTTAAGTTGCTCCTTAATCGCACTTAAAATCTCAAAATTTCTATGACCGAAATTTAAGCAAGATATTCCACTAGCAAAGTCTACGTAAATATTCCCATCCACATCTTTAAGTATAGCCCCATCCCCAAACTCTATGAATATAGGTGTGATATGATGTACACTTTTAGGCACATATTTATTTCTAAGCTCCATAAGCTCTTTAGATTTTGGTCCGGGTGGTGTTTCTCTAATCCTCGGAACTTCGCTAAAACTCATGAATAAGTTAAATTTTAATGGATGTAAAAAAATTTTTCGTTTTGTACTCCATTTAATTTTTATTTCTAATATGTATTAAATGAATAAAAAGGTGGAAATACTCGTTTCATTCCACTATTCATTAATACATAAGACTTTTTGATTGGTGTATGTGCATATGGATAATTTTTTATAATAAGTTTACATTAATACAGCGCCCATAGCTGCTGAAGATGCCAATTTAGCATATTTAGCAAGTGCACCATAAGGGTATCTTGGTGGTGGCGGTTTCCATTCTCTATACCTCTTCTTAAATTCATCTTGTGAAACATTTACTGTTAAACTTTTATTTGGTATATCTATTGTGATAATATCTCCATCTTTTACTAAAGCTATAGGTCCCCCTTCAGCCGCTTCTGGAGAGATATGACCTACCATTATACCTCTAGTAGCACCCGAGAATCTACCATCTGTTATTAAAGCAACATCCTCCCCCAATCCTTGCCCCACTATAGCTGCAGTAATTGCGAGCATTTCTTGCATTCCTGGACCACCTTTTGGCCCCTCATAACGAATAACTACCACATCGCCCTTTTGTATCTTATTTTGAAATACAGCCTCACTCGCCTCCCTCTCTGAGTTAAAGACTTTTGCCGGACCTGAATGTACTAACTTTTTCAACCCAGCGACTTTAATAACAGCCCCTAAAGGAGCGAGATTGCCTTTTAATGTAACTAAAGTGCCTGTAGGTCTTATTGGATTTGTGAATGGGCGAATCACATCTTGATTTAATGGTATTACTACATCTTCAAGATTTTTAGCAACGGTCTTACCATTAATCGTTAAAGCTTCACCATGAATAAGCCCATTTTTATACAAAACCTTCATAATTGCTGGTACACCACCTACTTTATCCAAGTCTTGCATCATGTATTTACCTCCTGGTGTAAGATCGACAATATGTGGTGTACGTGAACTTATTCTATCAAAATCATCTAAGGTTAATTTTACCCTAGCCTCATATGCTATTGCAGTTAAATGGAGTACTGCATTGGTTGACCCACCTGACGCCACATCTACAGCGATTGCATTTTCAAAAGCTTCATATGTGAGAATATCACGAGGCTTAAGTCCAACTTCAAGAGCTTTTAAAATCGCTTTACCCGATGCATAAGCTATCTCTTGCCTTCTTGGATCTGTTGCCAGAATCGTTGCACTGTATGGTAAAGATAATCCTAAAGCTTCAATAGCTATTGCCATTGTATTAGCTGTGAATAAACCTGCACATGAGCCCACACTTGGACAAGCACAATTCTCTATTTCATTTAACTCCTCCTTAGATATTTTACCACTAATTACTGCACCTACTGCTTCAAATACATCAACGATACTTATATTTCTCCCTTTATATTGACCAGCGATCATTGGACCACCATTTATAAATATAGATGGTATATTGAGCCTTGCTGCAGCCATAATAGCACCTGGCTCAATTTTATCACAACTTGCTATTAACACCAAAGCATCAAATCTATGAGCATGAGCCATTAACTCTATGGAATCTGCAATAACCTCTCTACTTACTAAGGATGCACGCATTCCCTCATGGCCCATAGCTATACCATCACAAATCCCTATTGTTGAGAATTCTATTGGTGTACCTCCAGCTTCCTTCACACCAGCTTTTACAAATTTCGCAATATTATTCAAATGTATATGACCAGGTATAACCTCATTCCATGAGTTTGCTATACCGATTAAAGGTTTTTCTAAATCACTATCAGTATAACCCATAGCTTTAAAAAGTGCTCTATGGGGTGCTCTTTCTATTCCCTCTGTAACTTCCCAACTTCGATGCTTTAATCTTTTAATTTGCTCTCCCAATTTTTATCAAAAGTGAGTTACATAATTAATTTATTAAACTTTTCAGTAAAATTTAGTTTGATTCTTAACCTTTTTTACTTTTGGTAATACTATCGATACTATAAGCGCAAAAATGGCAATAAATGTTAGGGTTATAATAGCTATCTCAGCACCGTATTCTTGCAATAAGAATCCTGTAAAAAATACAGATAAGGAACCACAACCAAATGCCATAAAGAATAAGAAGCCGTACAATGGTCCTCTAACTTGCGGATCACTTACAATTGCAACTAAGTAACCAAAGCTTGGTTGTGATGCATACATTGAAATTCCATAAATCGATATGAATAAAGCGACTCCAAGTATAGGATGAGGAATGAATAGTAAAAATATTAAAGATATGGTTATACTGAAACTCTCTATAATGAGTATTTTATAGCTCCCAAACTTATCAGCTAAACTCCCCCCTAAAAATTGTCCAAAAACTCCAGCTAATAACATAATTGACATAGCGTATCCAGCGATCTCTATTTTAAAGTATTTAGCTACAACTAAGAAAGTAGGTAGGATAAACTCAACACCTCTAAAGACCAAGCCATTAAAGATATTAAAAGCGTATAACTTCCAAAAGGTTAATCCTTTAAGAAGATTGATGAAAATATCAACACTCACTTTTCCTTCTTTTAATCGTTCAATATGAAAGCTATACAAAGGAATGGCTATCACAATGGTAAGAATACCGAATAAAAGAAAGGAATATTGCCAACCATAAGTAAGGCCGATAATAGCTGAGATTGAAGGTGTAAGGATTTGTCCAATATTTCCAGCAGCACCATGTATACTAAATGCAGTACCCAAATTCGAGCTGTAAACCTTTGAAATTAAGCTATATACAGTAGGATGGTAAAAGCTAGCCCAAATTGACATAATAATAAATCCTAACGCAAAGCCCAATAAACTTGGGAATAAAAATATAATAATCGTACCAACACCTGAAAAACTTACACATAAAGTTAACACTTTCAATTCTCCAAGTTTATTCGCTAATATACCGCCAACTATCGATCCTAAACCATAAATAAAATAACCTATTGTGGCAAATGTGCTAACATCCTTTATTGAAACACCCATTTGAATAATCATTAATGGCACTAATGGAGGAAGGGCAAGAAATATGGAATGATTTAATGAATGGGCAACACCTAATAAAGGGAGTAAAAACTTCTCTCGCATTAACTCTATCCAAACTCTTGAATATTATTTAAATCTATCATCTCTTTATTTATAAGTTTCTTACAATAATGTCTCAAACTTAGAAATTTTAATCGATAAACTTATTAAATACATTTAACTTAAAGCACGGTAATGATAAACAACGATATGAATAGTATTAAAGGTAAGGCCTCGTTTAAAGTGTTAGAGGATATAATTAAAGAGGTCTTACTAGTTATTCTCATTTAGGGCTCATATAGTGTGAGCCCTAAAAATCTGCAAAGGGGTGTTTTTATTTGGTTATAATGTCTGGCGCCAAAGCTTTGATAAAGGCTCTGAAACGAGAGAAAGTAGAAGTGATATTTGGATTACCAGGTGGTGCAATTATGCCAGTATATGATGAATTATACAATTCTGATATTCGCCATATTCTTGCTAGACATGAGCAATCTGCAGCCCATATGGCTGATGGATATGCTAGAGTGAGTCACAAAGCGGGTGTTTGTATGGCTACTTCCGGCCCTGGAGCTACAAACTTAGTTACCGGATTAGCTAATGCGTACATGGATTCATCACCTATCGTGGCTATTACTGGTCAAGTCCCAGTTTCTATGATTGGCAAGGATGCATTTCAAGAGACTGATATTATAGGCATATCAACACCTATTACGAAATACAATATGCAACCAAGAGATCCATCAGAAATTCCTTTAGCTGTAAAGAAAGCTTTTTACATCGCTACAACTGGAAGGCCTGGTCCCGTTTTAATAGATTTGCCAAAGGATGTGCAAGATAAAAGTGCAGATATGGTATTCCCAAATACAATTGAAATAAGAGGTTACCGCCCAAATATTCAACCAGATCCATTAGCTATAGCTAAAGCTGCAGACTTGCTTCTCTCAGCCGAAAGGCCTATAATTATGTCTGGTGGTGGCGTAATTATCGCTAATGCATTTCAAGAACTTCAAGCAGTAGCAGAGTTTTTACAAGCACCAGTAGCAACCACTTTTAAAGGAAAAGGAAGTTTTCCAGAGAATCATCCATTATCACTTGGATCGATCGGTATGCATGGCCACCCAGAAGCGAATAAATTGATTATAGAAGCTGATGTTTTACTAGCTGTTGCATCAAGATTCTCAGATAGATCTGTAGGAAGATTTGATGAGTTTATTGCTACAGGCATTAAGATAATCCACGCAGATATCGATCCATCTGAGATTGAGAAGAATTTACCAGTGCATATTCCAATTATTGGAGATGTGAAAGTAGTTTTAACTGAACTCTTAAAGGTTTTGATAAAAAAAGCTGTAAAAAAGGAACGTACCATATGGTTAAAAAGGGTGGAGGAAGTGAAGCAGGAGTTTCGTAGTAAGCAAGATTTTGGTAGTAATGAAATAACAGCTCCTAAAATTATTAAGAAGCTTCGAGAACTCTTACCTATTGATACTATCGTTACTACAGAGGTTGGTCAAAATCAAATGTGGGCATCTCTTCACTTCGATGTAATAAAGCCAGGAACATTCTTTAGCTCAACAGGCTTGGGAACTATGGGCTTTGGTTTTCCAGCTGCGATTGGGGCTAAAGTGGCTTGTCCAAACGTGCCTGTAGTGGATATTGCAGGTGATGGTAGTTTTGGAATGACTGCAAATTCTTTGGCTACATCAGTTTTAGAAAAAATACCAGTTATTGTAGTTATATTGAATAATGGTGTGTTAGGTATGGTAGCTCAATGGCAACGCATGTTTTATAACAGAAGAATGATGGCTGTTAATCTGCATAATGTACCGGATATGGTTAAGTTAGCTGAAGCTTATGGTGCGCAAGGTATAAGAGTTCAATCTATGGATGAATTCACTAAAGCTGTTAAACTTGCATTAAGTAGTGATGTTACCACAGTTATCGATGTAATAATATCTCCTGAAGAGGATGTACTTCCATTTGTAGCTCCTGGTTCAGCATTAAAGGATATGATATTGGCATAGGTGATGAATAATTGAATAGAACACATATAATCTCAACGATCGTTGAAAATAAGCCTGGTGTTCTTCATAAAGTCTCTAATATGTTCCGTGCTAGAGGTTTCAATATTGATAGCATTAGCGTTGGAACTACAGAGAAAAATGATCTCTCTCGAATGACGATTGTAATAAATGCGGATGAGCAAACTTTGAAGCAATTAGTGAAACAATTAGCTAAACTTATAGATGTTGTCCACGTTGATGTACTCGATCCCCAAAATGCGATTTATCGAGAATTAGCACTTGTTAAACTTCATGCTACTGAAACTAAAAGTAGATTGGAGATTATAAGTTATGCGAATGTATTTGATAGTAAAGTAGTAGATGTCTCGCCTGAGCATATTACAGTAGAGATTACTGGTACTCCGGATAAAATCGATGCATTTATTAAAATCGTATCACCATGGATTAAAGAGCTTGCGAGAACTGGTGTAACCGCACTTATGAGAGGTTGATTTTATGAGTCAAGATGGATTTATTAGAATTTTTGATACAACTTTAAGGGATGGTGAACAAACGCCAGGAGTTTCTCTCACACCACAGCAAAAGTTAGAGATTGCAAAACAACTTGATAAATTGGGTGTGGATACAATTGAGGCTGGCTTTCCCATAACATCTTCTGGTGAGGTTGAAAGCGTTAAACTCATAGCAAAGGCTGGTTTAAATGCTGAGATTTGTGGATTGGCTAGAGTGGAGAAGAAAGATATAGATCTTGCAATAGATTGTGGTGTATCATGCATACACACATTTATCGCTACATCAGATACACATTTACAATACAAGCTTAAAATAACGAGGGAAGAAGCGCTTCAAAAAGCTGTAGAAGCTGTTGAATATATTAAAAGTCATGGCCTTACTGTAGAATTTTCAGCTGAAGATGCAACTCGATCAGATCCTGAATTTTTAATAAAGATATTCAAAGCAGTTGTTGATGCAGGAGTAGATAGAATTGATATTCCCGATACGGTTGGTATAGCTACACCAGCAAAAATTGCTGAACTCGTAAAATTGGTTAAAGCTCATTGTAATATACCAATTAGCCTTCATTGCCATAATGATTTTGGATTAGCAGTTGCAAATACATTAGCTGGTATTGAAGCTGGAGCTACACAAGCTCACCTTACTATTAATGGTATTGGTGAACGAGCTGGTAATGCTGCATTAGAAGAGGTTGTAATGGCTTTACATTGCTTATATGGTAAGAAGACTAAAATCAATACAAAACTCATTTATGAAACATCACGTATGGTCTCTAGAATTATGGGAATTGTGGTTCAACCAAATAAAGCGATTGTAGGTGAAAATGCTTTTGGCCATGAATCGGGTATTCATACTCATGGTGTTTTATCACATCCATTAACATATGAGCCATTCGATCCAGCACTTGTGGGTAGGAGAAGATGGCTTCAAGCGGGTAAGCATGCTGGTACTCATGGTATACGCGCACAATTAGAGGAGCTTGGGATTTATCCTACGGATGAGCAAATAAAAGAGATTGTGAGAAAGGTAAAGGAGTTGGGTGATAAAGGCAAAAGAGTAAGTGATGCAGATTTATTAGCAATAGCTAGTACAACATGTGAGAAAGTTAAAGAAGAGGAGAGAATTGTAAAGTTACTCGATTTAGGAGTAATAACTGGTATAAATGTTGTTCCTACAGCTTCAGTAAAGTTAGAGATAGACGGTAAAATTTACGTTACTGCAGAGACAGGTGTAGGGCCGGTAGATTCTGCAATGAAAGCTATTCAAAAGATTACAGATAATTTAGCTAATATTCGATTAAAAGAGTATAGATTGGAAGCGATAACGGGTGGTTCGGACGCTTTAGCTGATGTATTAATTAAAGTAGAGGATAAAGATGGGAATATTGCAGCTGCTCGCGCTACTGGTGAAGATATTGTAGTAGCTAGTGTAGATGCAATGATTGAGGGAATAAATAAAATTCTTTTGAGAAGGAGATTAACCAAACTCTAAAAGGCAAAATTTAAGGGGTGAAAAGATTTGGCTGGATACAAAATATCTGTGATAAAAGGTGATGGTATAGGTCCTGAGATTGTTGATGCTACTTTAAAAGTTCTTGAGAAGCTTCAAGATAAGCTTGGGCTTAAATTTAATTTCATATTCGCTGAGGCTGGTGATGAATGCTTTAAAAAAACTGGGTGTGCATTACCTAAAGAAACGATCGATATTGTGAAAAATTCTGATGCATGTTTAAAAGGTCCAGTTGGTGAAACAGCTATGGATACAATCGTTGTTTTAAGGCAAATGTTCGATCTTTATGTAAATTTAAGACCAGTGAAATGTTATTCACCTATGGATTGTATAAAGCGTGATATCGATTTTGTAATAGTTAGAGAGAATACTGAAGATCTTTACAAAGGATTTGAATTTCAATTGAATGATATTGCTATAGCTTTACGTGTTATAACAAAAAGAGCTTCTCAAAGAATAGCTGAGCAAGCCTTTAAATTGGCTGAGTTAAGGAATCGTAAGCGTAGTGTAGTTTGTGTGCATAAAGCGAATGTTATGAGAAAGACTTGTGGATTATTTGTTGAGGCTTGTAGAGAAGTCGCTTTAAAATACAAAAATATTAAATTTTCAGAGATGTATGTTGATGCAGCTGCTATGAATATAATTCGTAAACCTGAAGATTTCGATGTGATTTTAACAATGAATATGTTTGGCGATATTTTATCTGATGAAGCTGCTCAATTGATTGGTGGTTTAGGCATGGCACCATCTGCTAATATTGGTGATAATCTTGCAATATTTGAACCAGTTCATGGGTCTGCTCCCGATATAGCTGGTAAAGGTATTGCAAATCCAATTTCTATGATACTTTCTGCAAAAATGATGTTGGAATGGTTAGCTAATACTCGTAATGATCCTTTATGCAATAAAGGTGCTATTTTAATAGAAAATGCAGTAAGGAAAACTTTAGAGAAAGGGATAAAGACTATAGATTTGGGTGGTTCGAGTAAAACACGAGATTTTACTTTTGCATTGATAAATGAGCTTACAAATGCTTAATAAATTGGTATTCTTATAAACGAATAGTTTGAACATTAAAGATATTGAAAAGTTAATAGAGCCAAAGTATATCGGACCTATAATTACATTCTCACAGCTTCATATTTTAAAAGCGATTCGACTCTTGGGTGAAAGGGGGATTATGGGCAGAGCGACTTTAGCAAAAGAGTTAGGATTGGGATTAGGCGCTGTAAGAACTTTAATTCAACGCCTTAAAGATAATAAATTGATTGAAGTTATCAAATCTGGATGTATGCTTACTGAGAAGGGAAAATTACTTTATATCGATTCAATAAAAAAGATACCAAAAATATCTTCAATAGATGCGAGTAAATTAGCTACAGATCGTTATAGTGTTGCGATTATAGTAAGAAATAAAGCGCATAAGGTAAAAATGGGTTTGGAGCAAAGAGACGCTGCTATTAAAGAGGGTGCTACTGGTGCTACTACCTTAATATTCAAAAGTGGTAAATTTAAGATACCTATGGGTAGTGATGATTGTGAAAAGGATTTTCCAAATGGTATTTGGAATCGCCTTTACAACTTAATGCATCCTCAAGAGAATGATGTAATTATTGTTTGTAGCGGTAAATCGCAAAGTATTGCTGAGTATGGTGCATTATCAGCTGCTTGGACTCTTTTGGATAATTAATACAATAATTTAATCCAAATTCTCATCATTATTAAAATAAGCCATTAAGATTTATTACTAACTGCATTAAACTATAAAATGAAGCTCCAAGCATATTCTGGGGCCGTAGTCTAGCATGGTATGATGCCAGCCTTGGGCGCTGGAGGTCGCGGGTTCAAATCCTGCCGGCCCCATTAAACAATACTCGAATATAGAAGCTCAACTTATCAAACCAATCCTCGTGCATTTATATCTTCCATTAATATCTTAAAGATAATATCATTAGTGTTTAAGAAAAAATTAATTTATTTTTTCTTTCGAAAATATGACACCAAAAAATTTGTAAAAAGCATAATTGTTATAAATTGATAAAGCCTTAACGAGCGAAGCATTAATGATACACAATCTTATGGAAGGTTAATCATTCACAATTAATGAGAAACTTTAACAAGCTATATTCTGTATGTTTTAATTTTATCCTCATCAATAATATTAGCAAGGAGTTTCCAATTTTTCCCCTCACTTTTCACATTAACCATTACGGAACGATCTTTTGGTGCATCTGAATATCTTACAGTAATGCTGGCTGCAAGATTAAGTAAATCATTATCCACTATGCCCCTTAACAAACTTATTGGGCCCATAAATCCTTCAACTTCAAGAATAAAATCGGATGGTGAATGTAAAAGGAGGAGTTTTTGATTCTCAACTTTATTCCTACCTACGATGAGTTTCGCCTTTGATGAAAGGCGAAAGTGCCTCCCCAATTTTAACAATTCAATATCATTAAGTGTAGGGTTTGGATTATATTGAAGCAAATCTTTTAATCGCTTGGAGAATGCAGGATCGGTAAGTAAACAACCTCCAGCTGGATTTGGAACCTCATTTATACCTAATTTATGAGCGAGTTCGATTTGAGCTTTTCTTGATCTCCCTCTTATTGCTAAAAGTGCTTCTCTATTTACCCAACCCATTTTCTCAGGGATTGTAAGCTCAAGTAGCTTAGCTGAAAGTGGTCTTAATACATAACCCTCAACTCCAGCCTCTCTTTCAATTATTTTCATAGCTTTAGCATTTTGAGACATTGGCCTTTGGCCTAATACTTCACCAGTAACTATAAAGGATGCACCTATTTTCTCCATAAGTTCCTTTGCTCTTCGAAACATCATTATTCGACAATCGATGCAAGGATTCATACCACTACCATAACCATACTTCGGATTTTTAATTAATTCAATATACTCATCTCCTAAAATTATAGTTCTCAATTCTATACCAAGATTATCCGCAACATCCCTAACTCGATATGTGCAGCCTTTACCACAATCAAAATCACAAAAGGGCGTTTTGAAAGCTACTGCAATTAATTCAATACCTTGTTGTAAAATAAGCTTCGCTGCAAGTGTGCTATCTAAACCTCCTGATAGCATAACTATAGCCTTAATTTTCGAATCTTCTTTTCTTTTAATGGATTTACCCACATCCTTCATAAAAATCCTTTCTCATTAATATTTATATGTAAGCTTTAACTAAATAGTTTTGCCATAAAATTCAATTTGAATAAGATTAATATGATACTCTCATCGCTTTATCAGTATTAAAGCCTAATTTCTTTCCAAAACTTTTAATATACCACATTACTATTTTTGCACCATAACTCATAAGTGAACTTAAAATAAACCTTTGGAGTGGATTAATACTTAAAGCTTTTGGTAGGTATCGCTCAGCTTCTAAAGCTATATGCCTCCATGATCGATAAATTAAACACCATCTTGCTTCATTCAACTCCTTACTTACATCAAAAAATTTTTCATTTTTAAGAATGCCAATAGGTACAAAGCTTATTGGAGTTACAGTAAAATGGGCTTTCTCACCTAATTCTTCTGGCAATTTTTTCTCCATACGATCTATAAGGCGTATTGTATCCCAACAATCTTCTTCTGTTTCATTTGGTAAACCCATAATTATAGTATATGCTGGAAACCAATAATTCTCATTAAGAATTTTTGTCCCCTCATATATTACATCATCCCACTCTTCTGCACTAAATGGTTTAGCTTTTGTAGGCATATACTTGCGCATAAGTGTTGGTGAACCAGTCTCTAAACCCGATTGTATCCCGATCCAATGATTCGGTCCAGCTTTGAGAATTTTAGATAACTCAACTATCATCTTAGGGTCTGCAACAACTGCTGATATTGTGCCATGAGTTGGATTACAATGAAATACACCTGGTGTAGACATTATTGCCTTAAAGAGATCACATATTGCATCTCGATTTGGTATAAATTCACGACGATTCTCAATTTTGTATGAAAATATATCGTCACTATGTGCCCATACTCGCCCATTACCACCTCTAACATTTACTAAAATCTCCTCAATCACTTTTTTAATATCGAAATACTTTACTCGCCTTAGGTTTACATCACAAAATTCACAATTTCTACCACAACCACGCATAACCTCTACAAGCCCATGCGCACTTGGATTTACAATACATGGTATACTCTCAGCATCAATACTACTGCTACATCGAATAACCTCATCAGCACTTCCATTTTCAATATCATTAAAAATTTCATGAGCTACATTATCAACCTCGCCTAAAACTAAATGGTCTATACCTAGCTCTTTCATAATTTCTCTCTTTAACTCAATTTGCCAAACTCCAGCTCCTCCTATCACTACCTTAAACCTTTTATTAAACGCCCTCTTTATGCGATTAATATTATGCATTAAATCAAAGAATGCTTTTTTAGTATAAGATGTGTATAGCCCTCCTAAAGTAAACATCATAGTTACAGGGCCAAAGCCCAATGGATCCATAGTTGAGACTCCAACGATTGTAGTATCAGCATTGATAAATTTATGAATATAATTTGGATGAGCTACAACAATATCCTCTTGTGCATAACCTTTAAGAAGAGCACTCTCTACTTTTCTTAAGGAATAAGGCGCAACTAAAGCTATACCATCATTATGTGGTATTGATGGAGTTAAATAATCAAAAATAAATTTTGGAACTTGTGTTGGAGCACAACCTAAAAATTGTAATAAGGGTACGTGCCGATATTCACTCATTAGCGTTTTATCTGCGGTTAAGACGATCCTAACCAAATAAACCCCTCCTTTAATCAATTAATTCATTGTTCAATAATCTTCTTACTTTCACTCAAAAGATTGCCAATTAAATTTGGTTTGCAAAGTGTGACAACTTTAGACCTACCAACTGCAAATGTCTCCACTAACTTATTCCTTCTTAAAACTTCAATATGGCGATAAACGGAAGTGTACTCTAACTTCAACTCTCTTGATACGGCTTTGATATGCAAAGGCCTTTTTGTTTCTGATAAAATCTTTATTATTCGAAGCCTTGCGAGATTCCCTAACGCATTGAGAACTTTCGAAATACTTTCCAATGTTTTATCCTCATAAATCATGCTTTCCATATTTGCTCTAAATTTGTTAATATAATGCAATTTCTTATATATATTATGGTAATAAATGCTCAAAATAAAGCTATAATATAATATGATTAAAAATGCAATATATAAACACAATTTTTGCATATTTTAAATCTAAAAATATAAATATAAGCTGATTAAATCATGTAAATGATGTGAATTGAATTTAAACATTAATAAAAAATTTCTAATATCCACACTATTCTCCAACCTTAAAATAAAATGTGCGGTGATGAATGAGTATGGTTAAGTTAAACTCGAAACAAATAGCATTTATAGCTATGATGGGCGCGCTCGGCAATATTCTCGCATTCATCACGATCGCTCCTACTGTAGTTAAACAAGTAGCCTTAGACTTCTCATTAATCCCCGTATTAATAGCGGGTATTTTTGGAGGGGCTTTAATAGGAGGATTGACTGGAATTATCGCAGGCTTAGGGCCATCTTTACTCTTCGGTTTTATTTATGGCCAACTAGGTTTTCTCGGTTTTACTTTAAGTATAGGTAAAGGAATTGTAGGTGTGATGATTGGTTTACTAACCAATTATTTCAAACCATTCCAACGTACTACATGGGTCTTTATACCATTAGTATTAGTAGCTTTCATACCTGAATGCTTTTGGATTATACTCACATTCTCTATATTTGTGCCACTTTTCATTCCTTCACAAGCTGCGCTATCAGGATTTTTAATTCCAATACTTGTAAAAGCTTGGTTTGAGATTGGTGTAATGAGCTTTTTTATAAGCGCTTTAGCAGGTCATGAGGGGTTTAAGAGCTTTGTATTTTCATATATGAGCAAAACCAATCGATAAATTAATGCTAATCGCTTTTAGGATGCTGATGATTTTTTTCATTAGTCTATATTATGAATAAAAATGAGAGATATTTTTATTCAATAAGGAAAAGAAAATAAAGCAATTTCTCTGATTTGATTGTGGAAAGTATGAAAGCTACCATTTTTTTAAGCGAAGAGCAAAAAGCTATCGATTTAGAGAGCATCATTGAGATGTTACATCGATCAGGAATCACATATAGTAGGCGTAAACCAGATTTTGGAATAGTGATTGGTGGTGATGGATTTTTCAGCTATTGTGGAATGGTTAAGAGAGTGCCTTTGCTCTTTGTAGGCATACTTACAAATTCCCCAATTGGGAGTAAAGCATACTTAGCAGAGATTTATCTTAACGATTTACCTAAAGCCCTCCAAAGAATCAAAGATGGCAAGTTTAAAATTGTTGAGCGTAAAATGTTAAAAGTTTACCTCAATCAAGATTTTTTAAACGATGTATTCACAGATGTTTATTTGGAGAGAGGTTTAGATAGTAATTGCCTTCGATACAAATTAATAGTTGAGGGAGAGAATCTTTCATTTATCGATTTTGCGATAGGAAATGGTGTAATTGTAACAACCTCTTCTGGATCTACTGGCTACTTTTCATGCATCGATAAAATTTCTGGTGATTGGTTAAATGTGAATGGTTTTACAAAGTTGAATGATGATGAAGTTGGTATATGCCACATATTGCCTACATTTACTTTGAGGCAAGGAACCTCTCTGCATCCTTTGAGGTATAAAGTGCCTTATGGTGTATCGATTTACATTAAATTGGTTAGAAGTGGTGATGCTCGGCTGTATGGAACCTCTTATTCAAGGAGAGGAGTGCGTGTGAGTGAGCAAGATATAGTAAGGATCACCCCCTCTGAAAGGGTTGTTAAATTAATCCATTTATTATAATCATTCTGAATATATGAATAATAATATCCCAATCTATTTTCATTCATCATAAAATGTGTAAATTTAAACCCATGAATGGCCAATCTCAATTAACTATCCGATTGATTATTTTTAGATTAAAAATCTTGTACAGGGAGAATTATATTATCGGAGACAAAAATGTTGATGTAATAGAGGCATTTACTAAATACTTTTATCAACCTATCGCTTTTACCCTTAATCGAGAAAGCGACCTTAGCAATATACAGATCGATCTTTTAAATTCATACCTGCTTGCAAGGAAAATACCACTCTTCTTCAATCGCTTTAATCCCGCGCTTACAGAAGGTTGGGAAAGACCGAGCTTTTTAGAAAATCTCCATCTGGAAGTTTCAGGATTAGCTTGTAGTATTTGAATGATTGCTAAAATTTCTATCATCCAAATCGAATTTCATAAAATATTCACATTGTTATATAGAACAATATATAAAGTCACTTATCTATTAACTACAATGCATATTCTATAAATTCAATTGCCATAATAATACACTTGAGAGTTTTTGTTTATGATTATTAATACTTTACCCTTGAATATCTTTGTACGCCAAGTTTGAATATATCATTTCCCAAAGTATCGTTAGCAACTATAACGGGAAAACTCTCTACTTCTAACTTGTTCACAGCCTCTGTACCAAGATCCTCATATGCTATTATTTCCGCTTTTTTAATCCTTTTTGAAATTAATGCACCAGCCCCTCCAACCGCTACAAAATATACCGCACCATACTTTACCATAGCGTCTATAGCTGCTTGACTTCTATAACCCTTGCCAATCGTACCTTTCAAACCGAGCTTTAATAAGGGTTCGAGAAATACATCCATGCGATATGATGAAGTAGGTCCAGCCGAACCTATTATCATACCAGGTCTAGGTGGGGTGGGGCCAACGTAATATATGATTTGACCTTTAGGATCAAAAGGTAATTTCTCACCTTTATTAATCGCATCTATGAATCTTTTGTGCGCAGCATCTCTTGCAGTATAAATAACCCCGTTTATCTCTACTTTATCACCTACTCTAAGACTTTTTACTACATCATCATTTAATGGTGTAGTAATCTTAATTATTCTCATAATATAATCTCACCAACTCGATGTGCATGACATTCAAAATTTACAGCTACGGGTAAAGATGCGATGTGACATGGCGCAACTTCTATTCTCACATCCAAAGCTGTAACCCTTCCACCAAAGCCCATAGGCCCTATACCAAGATCATTAATCTCTTTTATAAGTTCTAATTCAAGCTTTGCATAAAACTCATCCTTATTTCTAACATTCATCCCTCTGAATAAAGCTTTTTTCGCTAACCACCCAACCATATCAAAAGTTCCACCAATACCAACTCCAATAATTAATGGTGGACAAGCGTTAATACCACCCTCTTTTACAGTATCAATCACAAATCTTTTCACACCCTCCAATCCATCGGCTGGTGTGAGCATAGCTAACTTACACATATTCTCTGAACCCGCACCTTTTGCCATTAACTTAATCCTTAACTTATCACCAGGTATAAGTTCTACATGTATCATAGCTGGAGTATTATCCTTTGTATTAATTCGATTAAATGGATCACGCACAACAGATTTACGTAAATAACCTTTTACATAACCATTTGCAACACCTTTATTAATCGCATCATAAAGAAAACCTCCTTCTATACGCACATCTTGACCCAATTCTACATAAGCTATGCATACGCCAGTATCTTGACATGCGGGAATTTTTTCATCTCTCGCTATAGCTATATTCTCTAAGATTTGTCTCAAAACCTCTTTCCCAGATTCTGACTCTTCCTTTTGTAATACTTCTTCAATGATTTTTTCCATACCTTCTCTCAAATTGTAATTAATCTCCATGCAAACTTTACTTACAGCCTCTTCTATATCCTTCACATTTATAATTCTCATAACTTATCTTCAAATAATAAATCTTACTCTTAATTAAATATTCCTTAATTTATATTAATAGCTAAATCATGTAAGATAAAACTTATAAACTTAACGCTATTAAAGCTAGCGTAAGGTGCATTATGTTTATATTAACTTTAATTCTTTTTTTCACTATATTGAATAGCCTTATTTCACTCATTGGTTTTATATTTTTATCTTTAAATGAGAAAGTTCTTCATAAACTCTTAATAATTTTAGTAGCTTTTGCATCTGGAGCGCTATTAGGAGGCTCTTTTTTCCATTTAATACCCGAATCTTATGGGAAGATTGGCGATACAAGTTTAACTTACATTCTCTTAAGCATTTTGCTATTTTTTATAATTGAGAAGTTTTTAAGATGGAGGCATTGCCATAAAGTTGAGTGCGATACCCATGCATTCGCTTATTTAAATCTCATAGGCGATGGTATACACAATTGTATAGATGGTATGATTATCGCTGCAAGTTTTTTAAGTAGTATAGAATTAGGGATTGTAAGTGCTATCGCAGTTATTATGCATGAAATACCACAAGAAATTGGTGATTTTGGAGTTCTTGTATATGGAGGTTTCAATAGGATAAAAGCGTTATTATACAATTTTCTATCCCAAATAACTTCAATCTTTGGTGCGATTTTTACTTATTACCTCATTAGTTATATTAACATTGAATCTTTTTTACCTTATCTCATTTCTTTAGCTGCAGGAGGTTTTATTTACATTGGTGCAACTGATCTCCTTCCAGAGCTTCATAAAAGGGAAGTGGTTAAAGAGTCTATTATCCAATTAATAGCTATAATTTTAGGTATAATGGTGATATGGTCTTTAAGGTTTATTTTCGAATAAAAAGAAAATATCATCAATTAATGCGACTTTTCAAAGAAAATTTCCATTATAAATTTAAGATAGCATAACTAAATTCTTTTTTGAATAAATTTAATAAGCCATAAATTATTTGGATTACTATATTAAAATGAGCGTGTTTCTCCGTGAGGGTTTGCATGCTAACTTGGGAGTATCCACCAAGAGTTATTGGAGGTATTTCTAGGCATGTATATTGGATTTGTAAATCAATGGCAAAAGTTGGCGTTGAAGTTCATGTGGTAACACTTGATTTTCCAAACACACCTGAATATGAAGTTGATGGTTTACTTCATATTCATAGAGTAAAGGTTGAAGTGGGTTCTCCTAACTTTTATTTATGGGTAATGCTCTTTAACCACTTTTTTGAGAAAAAAGTTGGGCGTTTGATAAATAAATTCGGTCCCTTTGATGTAATTCATGCTCACGATTGGCTTACAATCACTTCTGGTGTAGCTTTAAAACATCTTTTATCAAAACCATTAATTGTAACTTTTCACAGTACAGAGATGGGTAGATCTGGTGGTTTGCACTCTCCCGAATCTCATATGATTCATGGATTGGAGTGGTGGGGATCATTTGAGGCTGCTCAAGTAATAACGGTTAGTAAATATATGAAGGATGAGTTGATAAGGCTTTACAAATTACCATCAGATAAAGTACAAGTGATAAGTAATGGTATAGATGTTAAAACATTTGATGTGTTTGTGAATAAAGATATTGTGAAAGCTAAGTTAGGAATCTCGCCTAATGAAAAAGTTATATTGGCTATAGGTAGATTAACATGGCAAAAAGGTTTTGATGATTTGATTAAAGCATTCCCTAAGGTTTTAGCTATACATCCCAATTCGAGACTTGTTATAATTGGAGATGGTTATATGAAAGGTGAGTTAGAGAGATTGGCTTGGAATATGGGTTTAGGTAATAAAGTTATATTTACAGGCTTTATAAGTGATCAAGAGCTTATTGAGATACTTAAATCATCAGATGCACTTGTAATTAGCTCCAGATATGAACCATTCGGTATTGTAGCTTTAGAAGGTATGGCAAGTGGTTTACCTGTGGTTGTGACAAATGTAGGCGGTCTTGCTGAAATAGTTGAGCATGAAAAGGATGGTATTTGGGTTTATGCTAATAATCCTGATAGTATAGCTTGGGGTATAAATAGAGTTCTTAGTGATCAAGCACTCGCTTCCCAAATTATATTTAATGGTAAGGAAAAAGTTAAAAAGTATGATTGGTCAGTTATTACTCAAAAAATCCTCCAAGTGTATGAAATATCCAAGCAGGTGGTTAAATTTGAGTAATATAAAAAGAGTTTTATCATCATTATTAACCTTAGGGATAACTTCTGAAGAAAAAGCTATTGATGTTGAAGAGTTAGCGAATAAAATTGGGTTAAATGTGAGTGAGTTGAATGAGCCTTTAAGTGAGCTTTTGAGACTTGGCCATTTGAGGAGAATATTCTTTAAAGGTAAGGAATACTTTTATCTTACAGCTACTGGGATAATTGCAGCTTGCTCCATTTACTCTTAACTTCAAAATTTTGAATTGTATTAATGATTCTTAACATTAAAAGAGTTGGTATTAAGCTTATCTTTATATAACCCTATTATGTTAAAACGCTCGTGAAAGTAAGAGTATCTGCACCAGCAAGGCTTCACTTAGGCGATTTAGATCCATTTGGTGTTGGTAGATTTGGATATGCTCCACTTTTAGCTTTAAATGAACCTAGAACGATTGTAGAAGCTTCTGAAAGTAATGATTTAAAAATAAATGCTCTTAATATTAAAGAAGTTGAAGTATACGCTAAAAAAATTCTTAAAGCGTATAATTTACCTGGTGTTGATATTAAAGTAGTATCACAAGCACCACGTCATTTTGGATTCGGCTCTACAACACAATTAGCATTATCAATTGGAAAGGCTGTGACTTTAGCATATAATTTGAATGTGAAAGCTATAGAGCTTCTTAAAATATTGGGTAGAACATCTACTGGTGGTGTGTATATATTTGAGCATGGAGGTTTTGTAATAGCTGGTGGATTAAAGATTAAAGTTGGTGAACCAATTTTTGAAAGTGATAAGTCTTTAATCCCACCTCTTATTCTTCATACTCAATTCCCTGAAGAGTGGTGCTTCATAATTGCAATACCTTTAAAATTCCAATCAAGCCCTTATGGTGAAATTGAGGATAAGATTTTCCAAGAGCTTCAAAGTAAAAAACCACCATTAAGCTTAATATATAAAAATTACTTCTTATTAGCTTCAAAAATGATTCCTGCAATTTTAGAGAGAGATTCAATAACTTTTGGCAATGCTTTAACTGAAATACAAGTACTTGTTGGCAGTATATATAAGCCCGTTCAAGGAACGATTTTTAATCCAGCTTCTCAATGGATTATACCAATATTGAAAAAGTGTGGAGTATTGGGTGTTGGGCAAAGTTCATGGGGTCCAACTGTATATGGATTTATTGATGATGAAGATAAAGCGCGTACTATTTTTAAAAAAGTTGAGGAAGAGGTTAAGGGTAAAGCTGAGTTATTTATAACAAAGGCTGATAATGCAGGTGCTAAGTATGAAATTATTAATTAAATATTCTTGGGAATGTTATAACCCATAAGGATGGCTAACATGCAAGGGTCAAAATACACTTATATACTCCTTGTACTATTCATAATAGTATTTATTATTCAAAATATTACTGAGGTATGGGTATATTTCGCTTTCTTTCCAATCTTTGCTTTAAAAGCGCCTTGGATTTTTATAACATCCATATTTTTACATGCAGATTTCTCTCATTTATTCTTTAATATGTTTGCATTACTCATCTTTGGAAGTTATTTAGAAAGAATGATTGGTGGAAGGGCATTTATCATGATATTCATTACTTCAGGGATTTTGGGGAATTTTGGTTATATGATTACAGCAACTAAGCCATGGATACCTGCGGTAGGGGCTTCGGGAGCCATATACGGCATTATTGGAGCACTTGCAATTTTAGCACCATTCCTCATAATCTTTATTTACGGAATTCTACCCATACCAATAATCGTTGCAGCTTTTTTATGGGCATTTCTCGACTTTTTAGGTTTATTCGCACCCACAAATATTGCACATGGCGCTCATTTAATGGGTTTATTCGTTGGGATTGTTTCAGGTTTGATTATAAAGTTGAGGAGGTTACATTACCGCGCTGCATTATATTATGTATAGTTATTGTAAGGATTACAAAGCTTATCACTAAATACTGGTATCATCAATTTACAATAGAAAGGGATTTATGTAACTAATTTTGCAATAAATGTGAATTGATAAGGGCGCAAATATCTCTTACTCCAACCGAATCGAAAAATCTCATATCAAAAGGAGTACTTGCTTTAGAGATAGTTAAGAATGCTTTAAAGGATGGGATTGTTGTTATTCACCCAAGTACAACTACTTACTTCTTAATTAAGAATTTAATAGGAAAAGAGCCAAAATCGATTGTATCTGGTGTAATTGTACCTAGTGGTGCTTGTATCGCTAAACATACTGCAGATATGGCAAAAAGATATAATGTTGCTTTTTTACCTGAGGAATTCCGCCCCGTAGTTTTGAAAAGAGGAAAGTTGCAAGAGGATGTAAAGCTTGGTGATATATTAAAGGAATTAAGCTCAAATGATGTGTATATAAAGGCGGGTAATGCTCTTGATATTGATGGAAATGTAGGTATACTTATCGGTAGTCCTGTTGGAGGGACTATTGGTAGAGTTTTTGCCTTATGTGCAGCAAAAGGTGTTAATTTAATACTACCAACTAGTTTGGAAAAGCTTATACCAATTCCAATAAGAGAGGCTATGAAGAAAGCAGGAATTCAAAGAATGGATTACTCTATGGGAATGCCAGTTGGATTATTGCCTGTAAACGGGCTAGTTATTACAGAAATAGATGCTATAAAGATTTTAACGGGGGCAATAGCAACACCTATAGCTGCTGGTGGAATTCTTGGGGCTGAAGGTTCAATAACACTTGTTATCGAAGGTGAAAAAGATCAAGTTAAAAAAGCTGTAGAGATTATTGAATGTATAAAGGGTACTAAGCTTCCTGAGATTATTTTGAGTGAATGCTCAACTTGTGCATGGCCTAATTGTCCATTTAAAGGAAAAAAGCGTGAAGTTTACATATTACCTACTCGATAAATGCTACAATTCATTAATGGGAAATCTTATCAAAAACTCTTTATTTATCTTATTATAAGATGGGTGTATGAGCTCATCTAAAAAGGTTGTAATTATTGCTGAATTCAGTACCGTCCCAATAGGTACGGGAAGTACGAGTGTTAGTAATTACATTATTGAGTCTTTAAAAGCTATAAGTATGATAAAGGGCATTAGGTATCAAATAACACCAATGGGTACAATTATCGAATCTGAAAATCTTGAGTCGATATTTGAAGTGATAAAGACTTCTCATGAAGCTTTATTTAATGCTGGTGCAAAAAGGGTATTATCTACCATTAGAATTGATGATCGTAGAGATAAGCCAAGAGTTATGGAAGATAAAGTGGAAGTAGTGATAAAGCGCTTAAAAGAAGAATAATCTTTTTGGCTTTATAATTGTACAATATGCTCCATCGTATTGGAATAACAGGCTCACCAGCTACTGGAAAGAAGAGTGTAGGAAGAATTGTAGCAAAAAGATTGAATTACGATTTTTTAGATTTGAATGATTTGGCTATAAATGGTAACGCAATTATAGGGATGGATAATCGTGATTTTATAATAGATCCAAAAAAGTTAAGAAAGTTAGCTTTAGAATTTATTGAAGGAAAAAATGTTATTATTGTAGGCCATCTTTTACCATCAATCTTTAAAAGAAATGAGATAGATTTCGTTGCGGTTTTGAGATGCTCACCTTGGGAATTAATGAAACGTTATGCTGAGAGAGGTTATAGTGAGAAAAAAGCGAAAGAGAATGCTGGTGCTGAGATTTTGGATATATGCCTTGTAGAAGCGTTAAGAGTTTTTGGAAGGAAAAAGGTTTATGAATTCGATACAACTGGTAAAACACCTGAAGAAGTTGCAAATGAGTTAATTTCTTCATATAAAGGTGGAGTAAAGAAAAAGGCAATAGGTATAGATTGGCTTACTAAAGTAGTTGAATCTGGCGAACTTAACATATTCTTTACGTAATTGATATTTTTAACCTTCTACCATCTAAATCGGCTTCCGACCAAGGGATATTTAATAATGCTTCTTTAACGAAACTTACTTTTCTTACCCTTACTAAATATGCAAGCTCACTCAATTTCGGCTTTACTAAACTCTCTAACTCTTCATCGGCTTCAGCTATATACGCACTATCGAGAATATCAGTAGGTTTATAACCCCTTTCTTTTCTTAAAGCTTGGAGTCTTCGCGCAAGATCCCTTATTAAACCCTCAGCTATTAATTCTTTATCTCTCTCAATTTCTAAAGCTACTATTGTGCCATCTCTTTCTTCAATTACATACCCTTCTTTAGCCAAATACTCTATTTGTATATCATCTTTACTCAAAGTGTATACTCGATCATCAATCTTTATCGAATATTCACCTATGTCTTTTAAAGCTTTGTAAATTTCTAAATTATCAATTTTCGATACTTGCTCTAAAAACTTTGGCATTTCAGACTTTAATTTAGGCCCTAAAGTTCCAAAATTCAACTTAAGTTGAATTTTAATCGGTACTTCTGTAATATCAAATGTGAATTTCACCTCTTTAACGTTAATTTGCTCCTTTAATATATTCAAGAATCTTATCATATTCTCAACTTTATCTTTATCAATGAGAAATATCGCTCTTTTAAGAGGCCATCTTCTTTTTAATTTTACTTTCATTCTTGCCGCATTCGCTAATGAAATTAACTCTTCCAACATCTTAAATTCTAACTCTAACTTTTTATCGATAAATTTTAATTCAACTTCAGGCCACTTAGTGAGAAGTAAAATCTTTTCATTAAAGCAATGGGTATATAGATATTCAGAGGTATAGGGCGCGATAGGGTGTATAAGTATATCTAAAGTTTTTAATACATAAGCGAGTGTGGCATAAATAGCTAATCTACGATTAAGCGTTTTCGGATCATCATCCCATATTTCACTTCGAGTTAATGGAACATAAGTTTGACTTAATGTCTCAATAATAAATTCTTCTAAAGCTCTAGCAGCTTCATGGAATTTACAACGATTAAAACCTTCGGTAACATTAAATATTAATGATTGAAGTTTTGATAAAAGCCATCTCTCTTGATCTTTTAATAACCCTTCATTAAGAGCCCATTGGAGAGTATGCTTTGTGTAATCATAACCATCATAACTACTATTTTGTTGGAAGTAAATGTGCATATGGTATAACGTGTTGAGAACTTGATAAGGTCTTGCATTCATTTCTCTCACACTAAAGCTTAAACTATCTATCGGACTTGCTTTCCAAATTAAATAAAAGCGTAAAGTATCTACAGATTGTGTACTTAATATTTCATAACCATCAATTATATTACCTAAACTTTTACTCATCTTATCACCTTTTTCATCTAACACATGGCCTTGAAATAGAAATGCTTTAAAAGGTGCTTCAGCTTCTCCCTTCATAATCACGTTATTAATTAATAATGTATATGCCCAACCTCTTGTTTGATCTATACCTTCTGTAAGGAATTCCACTGGTACAAGTTTTTCATATTCTTCATCAGTAAATGATGAATAAGGTGCTGCTCCACTATTATGCCATGTATCGAGAACAAAAGGCTCCCTCTTCGCTTTACCTCCACATTTTGGACATTTCAATAATACTCTATCAATCCATGGTCGATGAAGCTCAAAATTTGGCCCATCTGGCAAATCTATAGCTTTCTCCAAAATTTCCTTTCTACTAAAAGCTGGAATTTTTTCTCCACAATTGGTACAAACCCATATCGGTAATGGTGTACCCCAAATTCTCTCACGTGAAATACACCAAGGGACTTTCTCACGTATAATCTCAATAAAACGCTTTTTAGGAGGTTCATAAAAATACTCAACCTTCTCAGCAGCTTTTAAAGCTAAATCTCCCAATTTATCCACCCAATAAAAATACTCTCTTCTTGCTAACCAAACGAGTTTATGATGGGAGCGCCAACAAGTTGGATATTCATGTTTAATCTTATCTATCTTTAACAATGCCCCTTCCTTTTTTAATAACTCAACCACTTTCTCATCAGCATCTCTTACAAACATACCTTCAAAAATACCAGCATCCTTTGTGAAATAAACTCGATCATCTATTGGACAAAAGATTGGGATTTTTCTTACCGAAGCTACTTGAAAGTCTTCTTCACCATTTGCAGGAGATATATGCACAAGACCAGTACCCGTAGTTACATCCACGAATTCTTCTGCAACAATTATATGCACATCATTCCGTTCAGTTAATTTCGCTAAACCGGGTATGTAGGGAATGAGAGGGTGCAAATATTTTTTACCCTCTAACTCTGAGCCAATTACAACTTTTATCACTTTATATTCGTTTATACCAAGCTCTTTCATAACGAATTCAACGCGTTCAAGAGCGATAATCCATAATTCATTATTAACTAAAACGTAAGCATACTTCGCATTGGGATTTACACCAACGAGTTCATCAGTAACTACAGTAAATGGCATGGTGGTCCACAAAACAATGTATGCATCTTCATCCTTCATCTTCATTTTGAAATATAGTGATGGATCCTCAACGATTTCATAACCCTGACTCACTTCAGCATGGCTGAGAGAGGTTTGGCAACTCGGGCAGTAAGCTACAACACGATAACCTTCACCTAACAACCCTCTCTCCCAAGCTTTTTCTAAATATTTCCATTCTCTCTCAATATATTCATCTTTGTATGTCCAATACGCTTTTTCATAATCGAAAGACATGCCAAGGAGTTTATCACATTCAACCCATCTTTTATTATACTTCATAACTAAATTCTTACATGCTTCAACAAGTTTTTCAACACCTATTACTTTAAGATTTTCCACTTTACTACCTTTAAGCCCCAATTCATGCTCAGCTTGCAACTCAACTGGCAAGCCTTGAGTATCCCATCCAGCGCGAAAGATTACATTTAACCCTCTTTGCGTAGAGAATCTATACCAAATATCCTTTATAACTCTACCACGAATATGTCCAATGTGAGGCTCACCATTCATAGTTGGTGGACCTTCAACATAACCTACTGGAGGCTTATTTGATAACGCTTCTTGAACGATTTTTCGAATATTTACCCTCTCCCAATACCCTCGGATTTCATTTTCTATTTGCTTGAAATTATACGTGGGAGGGAGTGAGAATGATGAAGTCATAATTTAACAACCTTCTCTACACTTTTTGAAGAAAGTGTATAATAAAAATCTAAGACACAATAATTTTACATTCACCCATCATTTAAGCACCATTCACGCAAACGATATCCCTATTATAAAAATCTTGCTTTTATCATTTATGAGTTTTTGAAAGGATAATGAGACACAAATATAAAAATCTTTACTCGGTAATATTCACAACTTTGCCTTTACTATATTTAATTATATCCGCGCTATTAATCTCTATCAATCTATTTCTTTCTCCCCCACCAGCCACTACAGTATTATAAGTTGTAACTTTTTGATCTATGTATACTGGAATTAAATTTTTATGGGCTATTGGAGGAACTGCGCCTACTTCATAACCCGTATATAATTGAACTTCTTTCGGTGTAGCTAATCTTATCTTCTTCACATTAGCCTCTTTTGCTAAGCGATTCATATTCAATTTTTTATCACCGGTAAGAATGGCTATTAAAGGTTTTTTCTCATCGCCCACAAGAACGAGTGTTTTAATTATACGACTTGGCTCTACTCCAATTTGTTGTGAAGCCGCTTCAACTGTCATTGTATGTTTATCAAATTCGTAAAACTTTGCTGAGATTTTATGAGTATTTAAGTATGTTTGAAGCTTATTCATCATAACTTATAAAATTTAAAATTTATCAAATATTTAAAATAATTGGTGATTGAAATCAAGCTACAAGCTTTTGATAATTATTTACTATATCTTGCTCTAATAGATTAATCTCATAAGAACGTTCTTCATTTTTCTTCAAAAGGCCTAATAAACCGATAGCCCAAATTGATGGGCTATTTCTCAATTCAAACTCATCATATTGTGAAGTTTCTAAAACCGAATTTTTGTAAGGAAGTGAAATTAACAATCTCAAGAGAGATTCTAAACATTCATCAGAAAACTTTAATCTAAACTCTTCTTTCAATTTCTCAATAAATTTTAATCCAACTTCTGAGATGATTGTACCATCTTTAACTACCTCCAACACACTACGTGCAAATAATTCATACACGTAATAATTCTTTACCAAAGTAATTAAATCACTTATATCGCCCGTATTTAACAATGGTATTATATCTTTTATAGGGAATGAATCTTTCCAATATTTTTCGAATAATTCAAACTCTAAAATTGAATAAAGCTCATTCGATTGAATGAATAAGCCTGTCCCTCTACCTCCATCTACAATTAATAATTGCGTATCATCTGAAATAAATACGCTTTGTCGAAAAATGTGATGAGAAACTCTTAATTTAACATTTGATGGAAAACAATTTTTCACATTATCTATACTTGATGAGAGTAAGATTTTAAAATCGATATTTGTAGAGAATTTATCCTTAAATGGATTAAACGCATCTTGTAAAAGCTTAAAGCCCCACCCATCAACTATACAATGAATATACCTTCTTACTCCTTGAATGATTTGAGTAAGCTTTGTTAAAATAGCTTGCCCTCCCAAATTTGTATGTGTTACCTCATTAGCACCCTCTCTAAATTTTAACTCCTCACTAAAGCGTTTAAGTTTGAGTATCGCTCTCTTTAACCTTCTCAACCTTCGTTCTTCTTGGGAAAGAATCTGTTCGAAGCTATCCTTCATTGGTGTTATTTGACAGCGAATAGGCTTACTTGGGAGTATCACAATGAGCTTTTTATTCGCTAGCTTTTTAACGGTCGTATAAGCTTTTGTTCTCGGTATGCCAGCATAATACGCTAATTCACCAATAGGTAGCGAACCTTTTCTTACTAAAGCAATATATGCTTTAGCTTCATAAGCAGAGAGTCCAAGATCCTCTAACGTTGCAGTTAAATCTGATATATCTTGATTAGTCACCTTGATATGCGTCACCATAGTAACATTAACTTCTAGTACATTAACAATAAAGAATATAGTTTATTAATTTCAACTAGGTGCTAAAATTGTCCCAATTTATTAATAAATGGAATAAACCAAAAGGTTCGAGCCTCGGTGATAGAATTAAAGAGGCTATGAAGCCAACTGGTCCATTAAAACCACGTTTAGAGCAAGCTATAAGGAGTATTCAAATTCAAATCGCAAAGCTTGAGGCTGTTTCCAGTAAGTTGAAGGATAGAGATTCAAAAATCTTCAATAAAGTTGTAGGATCGATTACCAAGCATGATATGGCTCATGCTTCAATATACGCTAATGAACTTGCTGAATTGAGAAAGATGCATAAAATAGTAACTCAAGCTAAATTAGCCCTTGAGCAAATAGTACTCCGTTTGAACACAGTTCAAGAGTTAGGTGATATTGTTGTTACTCTTACACCAGCGATGTCCGTTATTAAGAGCGTTAAATCAGGTTTAACCAGCATCCTACCTGAAGCGGAGCGTGAGATTAGCGAAATAAGTGGTTTACTTGGTAGTGTATTGGTAGATGCGGGCCAAATCGGTGGCTATACTATCAATTTCGAAGCTGCTAATGAAGATGCTGAAAAGATACTTAATGAAGCATCAGCTATAGCAGAGCAAAGAATGAAAGAGAAATTCCCAGACTTACCTACTGAAATTCCAGAACCACCAACCGCTGAATCTGAAAGCCTATCTTAAGCTGTACACTAAAATATGGTAGTGCGACAGCTATGTGCCTTGTTATTATAAAAACTCTGAGTTTTTATAATAATGGGGATAATCAGCTGTCGCACTACCTCATTTTATTTAACCAACATTACCCAATTATAGGTGATGATTTTCTTTGTTAAAATTAATCTTTCCTATTAAAAGTCTGATTAAACTTATTCATCAAAATAAAGATAAAGATTTAGAGTATAAAGTAAATAAAGCCATAAGGCAAATTGAAATTCAATATCGAGAGTTAGAAGGTTTAAGAAGAAAGATAGAGATTCGAAGATTAGCCCTTTTTAAGGCTACCGTGAAAGCTATTGAGCAAAGGGATTGCGCAAAAGCATCCATATGTGTAAATGAATACGTTGAGTTGAAAAAGGTGATCAAAGCGATTTCACACAGTATGATGGCTTTAACTTTTGTGTCATTAAAATTGGAGAGTATGCGTGACATAAAGGATGTGATGTATCATGTATCATCTGCATTTAAGTTGATTAAAGGGTTGAATAAAATCATTCCAAATCTTACCATTATACTTGAAAGTTTTACAGAGGAAATAAACTCGACGTTAACCGAGATTACGACTTGCTGTGCAATACCCAATATAATAATTGATAATGATTTTGAAGATTGTGAAAAAATATTAGCGCAAGCGAGGAGCTATGTAAAGGAAAGATTCTTAACTAAAGAACCTATCCAACAATCTGAAAGTTATTTATCTCAAATTAATGAATGCATTTCCTATTATAATGGAAAACAAATTGATAATTCATTTAAATTGAATCTCTCTCCTAATGAAGCTATATTACGTAATATTTCTCAAACCGAATCAGAATTATCAGAGATTTTATGTGAGGGGATAGCATGAGCGCAGATGCAGCAAAAGAATTGGAGAATGCAGCAAGTAGGTACGCAGCAGAAGCTATTAGATTAGATTCACAGGGAGCTCGTGGAATGGCTATTGAAATGTATCAACGAGCAATAGCAACACTCATTAAACTTGCTAAGTTATACCCCGATTATAATCTCAATAAATTATATATGGAGCGAGCTTTAGCTTATCAACAAAGAATCAAAGCCCTTCAATTAGCTCATGGTATTAATATTTCAGAGAAAAGTCAAGCAGCTACGAATGAAAGTAATCATGGTCCTAAAATGGTTCAATCTCTTAAAGCTTCTTATTCAGATCTTATATTAGAAGAGAAGCCTGATGTAAAATGGGAAGAGGTTGTAGATCTTGAAGATGCTAAGAGAGCAATTCAAGAATCTATAATCTTCCCTACCCAACGCCCAGATTTATTTCCCTTAGGCTTCCCAAGAGGCATACTACTTTACGGCCCACCGGGTTGTGGTAAAACGATGTTAGCAGCAGCTACAGCTGCTGAGATTAAAGGGCGATTTATAACTGTTGATGCAGCAACAATTATGAGTAAATGGTTAGGAGAGGCTGAGAAGAATGTTGCTCAACTTTTCGAATATGCACGAAATATCGTTATTAATGAAAATACTCCAGTAATAATCTTTATCGATGAGGTTGATTCATTACTCGGTACAAGGAGTCAAGAGGTTGGTGGTGAAGTTCGTGTGAGAAATCAATTCCTTAAAGAGATGGATGGTATCATGGATAAGGGTAAGAAAAACCTTCATTTATACGTGATAGGTGCTACAAACAAACCTTGGTGTTTAGATTGGCCATTTTTACGCCGCTTCCAAAGGCGAATTTATGTACCTTTACCAGATTTAAAATCGAGGATTGAAATGTTTAATCTTTATACCGCACCATTAAAGTTAAGTGAAAATGTGAAGGTTGAAGAACTTGCTAAATTAACTGAAGGGTATACGGGTAGTGACATTCGAGATATATGCCAATCTGTTCAAATTAGAGTTGTAGCAGAGTTATTTGAGAGTGGTATGGCATTGGATAAAACATCAAAGCCTCGTGAGATCACAATGAATGATTTTAAGGAGGTTTTAAAGTTTAGAAAGCCGAGTATTTCGAAGGATATGATTAGAGCATATATAACGTGGTCTGAAAACTTTAAAGCATTGGTTTAATTATGGTGTAAGTCTAAATCGATCTCTTGGATAAAGTACAACCTCTCTAATATTCTTCTTACCTGTTAAAACCATCATTAATCTATCCAATCCCATACCCCAACCCGAGTGGAATGGCATCCCCCAATCATAAACTTTTAAATGTGAAGAAAAACTTTCGAGATCTAAATTTGATTGAATAAGCCTCCTTTTTAATTCCTCTTTTCTCCACACTCTCAAACCTCCAGATGCTATCTCCAAGTATCCATATTGTAAATCAAAAGAGTGTGTGAATTCAGGATTATCTTCCTTTACTTCAATGTAGAATGGCTTTAACTTTGTAGGCCACTCTGTTATAAAGTAAAACTCATTATACTTTTTTCCAATTATACGAAGAAGACTATCCGTTAAATCATCCCCAATATTAATGTTAATACCATCTTTACGAAGTTCTTCAATAGCTTGAGAATATGTGATTCTTTTAAATGGTTTAATAGGTTTTGGAGGCGAATAATTCAATATCTCTAACTCTTTCTTACACTGCTCAGAAACATCTTTGAATACATTAACAATAATATCCTCAGCAACTTCCATTGCGTCATTCTCATCGAAGTAAGCGGCTTCCATATCCACACTGATAAATTCGTTAAGATGCTTACGAGTATGTGATTTTTCAGCTCTAAAGAAATTGGATATTTCAAATACACGTTCAAGTGATAATGTTAATTGCTCTTTGTATAATTGTGGACTTTGTGCTAAGTAAGCGATTTTTCCAAAATAATCGAGAGAGAATAAATTCGCCCCTCCCTCAGCTGCTTGACCAATAATTCTCGATGTGTTAACTTCAATAAAACCTCTCTCTATGAATGTTTTTCTAATAGATTGAAGAGCGTGATGGCGAATTTTAAAAATAGCTGCAACACTTGGGTTACGAAGATCTAAAGCTCTAGCATCTAATCTCGTATCTATTGAAGCTTTCACTCTACCAGTAGGATCAATAGGTAATGGATGAATCGCTTCAGCTAAAATCTCTAACTTTTCACCTTCTACTTCAACCTCAAAATCCTTCGCTTTACTCTCTTTAACCTTCCCCTCAACCATTATTACACTCTGCCTAGGTATTTTTTTTACAACTTCAAATAATTCTAATGGGGTTCTCTCTTTAGTAAAAACAATTTGAGCCTTTCCCATCACATCTCGAATAGTTAGAAAGATAATACCTCCTAAAGCACGGATATCCTCAATCCAACCGATTACACTTACCTTACTACCTAACAAGCTTTTACTCAATTGTGAAGAATAATGTGTTCTTCTAACTTTTCTCAAATTCAACAAGTAATTCAATCCCCCTTACTTCCTTTGCGATTTTAATTACTTTTTCTATATCTATAGGGAATCTTTTAGTCTTTTTGCCAGGAATTATTACCTTTGTGAGCTTACTCCCATCAGGAAGCCAAACAACATTTACTGTAAGAATTCTAATTGGGTAAAATAAATCCTCAAGCATAACTCGATCTGTACTCTCTCCCTCTAAAAGCCACAACTTTCCACCTAAATCATCTTCCAATCTCTTTTGTAAGGTAGGATCTCTACGTATAAATGCTAAATCCCCTGCGCTCAAAATTAATACTAAATCACTATTTATAGTTAAAGCTTTTTGAAGTGTAATTTTATTTAACTCAGGGAATTTACTCGCTAATTTAACGAGTTTTATTGATGCATCTACATCCGCTTTGGTAATATGCCCTCCTCTCAATTTAGCTTCACATTTTGGGCATAGAATCCCAGTCTTTGCATCGAATAAACAAATCGGTAGCTTCAAACTCTATAGTATGTCGGAATTAAGGGTAAATAAAGATATATGGAAAAAAAGGTGGGTGTGGCCTTGTTACTTTCCTAGTTGAATCTCCATCGAGCTGACGTTACTAACAGTGCCTGTTTGTTCATTCTTTATTTGCTCTGTATCGATACTGATTTTTTTCACTTTTACATCAGTTAAGAATCGCTTGGTAACGATTTGTACTACATCCACAGCCTTACTAATAGCTCTCCCCCGCGCCTTTACAATTACCTCATTCGAACCGTCTTGGAAGAGTGTTAAGCAGGCCAGCACGTAATTCATTACAGGCTTCTTACCCACTAGTACAACGTTTGTTGTTGCCATTTAACCACCTACTCTATTGAAAAGCCTTTAATAACCTTACTTAAATACATTTCGGTAAAGAACTATCTATTAAAAATTAATAGAAAAATTTTAATCGAATATTTTGGAGGGTTAATAATGGTGTTAAGATGCCAATCACAGACGTTGCTAAGAAGCAAATAGCACAAAGAAGAAGATTATTTTTTAAGATTTGCCTCAGATGTGGTGCTAAAAATGCTATTAACGCTATTAGGTGTAGGAAATGCAGATCTGAAGACCTTAGGTTGAAGAATAGGGCGTTAAGCGCAAAGAAGTAATTAAAGGTTAAAATATTATTTTGATAAAGCTAAATAAAACTTCAATGTGAAATATGAATCATCTCGAATTATAATGATTTTCAAAATTAATTAAACTATGCTATATAAAATGGTGGGGACGGTGGGATTTGAACCCACGACCTACAGGTTCCTCCCGCTCCAGATGGGGCATCATCCATACGTCAGAGAACCTATAGTTAACCTCTGGAGCCTGTTGTCCTTCCTTTCCAGGGTTCCAGAGGAACCATGCTAGACGACGTCCCCACTTTAAAAGTTCAAATAATTTATTGTTTATTAAGTTTGATATATACGTTACTTAATGATCATTAAGAATAAGAGATGTTAATGAAATTTGAAAGACTCAGAATGCTTAATTTGTTTCAGTAATTACTATAAGAATGGGATGATACTTTTTGATAAATGTTAGAAGGTGCAAATGGGAAGATTTAAATCGAGTCTTAGAGATTGAAAGAACTTCATTCAATCAACCTTATGATCGAAACGTATTCATATACTACTTAATGAATGAATCTGAAAGGTTTTTAGTAGCTGAAGTGAATAATTTTGTAGTTGGTTATATTATCTCATCTATATTAAATAATGTGGGTTTGATAATTTCATTAGCTGTGGATAATAAGTGGAGAAGAAAAGGCATTGGGAAAAAGTTATTAGAAGTGGCTTTTCAACAATTATCAAATAAAGTAAAACGTGTTGAACTTCAAGTGAGGGTGAGCAATGAATCTGCATTGCGTTTTTATCTCAATTTTGGATTTAAGATTGAAAAAAGAATAAAAGAATATTACCCTGATGGAGAAGATGCATACCTTATGGCAAAAGATCTTGATTTTTAACTTAATTACTATTGTATCCTCAAAATTAATCTTTTTACATCACAAAAGACTTAATATGTGGCATCATTTATTAATTCTTTGATATGAGCAAGGAGGAATTAGAGCTCGATACATTGGAAGGCATAGGGCCAGTTACAAAGCAAAAATTGATAGATGCTGGAATATACACAATTCTTGATCTTACTATTCGAGGCCCTATGGAGATAGCAGATGCTTTAGGTTGGGATTTGCATAGAGCTATTGAGCTTTGCAATAAAGCACGAATGAAGCTCATAGAACTTGGTAAATTGGAAAAGGATTTCGTATCAGCTAGTGAAGTGTATAAGAAAAGGCAAGCTATAGAAAGAATTACAACTGGCTCAAAAAATCTCGATGATCTTTTAGGCGGCGGTATTGAAACACAAGCTGTGACTGAATTTTATGGAGAGTTTGGCTCTGGAAAGACTCAAATATGCCATACATTATGCGTGACTGTACAATTACCGAGAGAAAAAGGCGGTCTTCAAGCTGGTGCGGTTTATATAGATACTGAGAATACATTCCGACCAGAGCGTATAATCGAAATAGCGAGTGCTCGTGGTTTAAATCCTGAACAAGTTTTGCAAAGAGTTATCGTTGCAAAAGCATACAATAGTGCACATCAAGAGCTTATTGTAGGAGAATTGGGTAGCGTTATTAATGAGAATAACATAAAGTTAGTGATTGTTGATTCAGCGGTAGCTCATTTTAGAGTTGAATTTCTTGGTAGAAGTACATTAGCTGAAAGGCAACAAAGATTAAATCACTTTATGCACTTATTATTAAGAACCGCTGAAGCTTATAACGTTGCTTTCGTAGTTACCAATCAAGTTCAAGCCGCACCCGATGTATTCTTTGGCGACCCATCAAAACCAACAGGTGGTCATGTGGTAGCACATACCAGTACTTATAGAATTTATTTGAGAAAAGCTGCGAAGAATAGAATTGCTCGTATGGTAGATAGTCCTTATCATCCTGAAAGGGAAGCGGTCTTTATACTTAATGAGAAAGGAATAGATGATCCTGAGGAAGAAACACCTCGTAAAAAATAGTGATTAATTATGCCATGCTTTTTAACAAGAATTAAACGCTTACCTTTGAGATTAAGACAGAATCTCACAATTCCCATAGGTGAAGATTTTGAAAGAGAGTTAATGAGAGAATTAGGTGTAGATACTCATGAGGAAATGGCTAAACGAATTGAGTCTATGGGTGATGAAACTTTTTTAACTCTAATTAATACCATTGTAAATAGAATAAGGAAAGCCTCACGTAAAACCTCAGAGGAAATTATTCAAAAGGAAGTTATTTACATAACTTAACTTGGAATATATTTATAAGTGAATAATCGAATGGTAATAACTAAAATGAAGAGCATAGCATTAATAATTACTTTCACATTAATCTCCCAACTCATTCCTATAGGAATCGCATCTACTTCAACTTGGAGTTATAGTGAGAGGCTTAATTTAACTATACTTGGAAATGATGTATTTTGGGAGTTTGTATTTACGGATGGGAATGTTACTTCAAGCTTACTATCAAATGTTGAAAAAGTTCCAAATATTTTAAACTTCAAATTAATTATGGCAAAGTTGGAAGGATGGCTACCTGATTATCATTTAATTCATGAGTTGAAAACCGATCAATTACCACCTAATGGTTTAATTCTTAAAGTAAAATCTCTTTCGAGAATTTCTGCTGATAAAATAGCTTCAATTATAGATGTAATATTTAATGTAAATCTTCAATTAATTGAGTCAGCTATTAATGAATATGTATTTTATTCACCAATAGATTTTAACACATTTGTTGAGAAGCATCTCAAACTTCTTTTACCTAAATCATTAGGAGGTCTTAGCCTCTTATTAAGTGAGAAAATGCTCACTAGTGAAAAGATAGGTATTATTACTATAACTGCTAATAAATCGAATACGAATTTTCAATATTCAATAAGTATATCGAGTGTGAAGCAAAACTTTATTAAAGATGAATTAGATTTATCAAAACTCTTCCCACTTTACAGTAAAATAAATGCCTCCCAATTCTCTAATTCATCGATTATTTATATTAAAGTTCTTGGAGGCTTCATCGATTCAGCAAGTATTGGAAAGGTTGAAAATAATTTACAAAACTTTACTTCACAACTCTCATTAATATTACAACCAAATAAATCACTCCCTCATCTTACTATCAAAATCATTAATGATTTTCCTTCATTAATTGCGATTCGCCAAATCGATAAAGGTTCTGTTAATTTGAATGAAACTATTGAGGTTCGAATTAAATTAAAAAATATCGCCCCGCCCAATGCTCCTCCTATTGAAAATATTCGTATAAATGAAGATTGGTGGTTACCATACTTTGAAAAAATAGCTGGTGAAACATCTTTAACCATTCCACGTATCGAATCGGGTGAAGAGAAAATTATAGCGTATATGTTAAGAGCAATTTCACCATTAAGCATTACAATTACTCAATCATCATTTAAAAACTTAATCACATACTCATATAAAATACGTGATAAAATAGTTAATGCGAGTACCCTTTTGAATCAAGCTGAAGTTTCATTAAATACTCTTCGTTCAGCCATACGTATTGAAGCATTTACAAATTTATCAAGTACGCCTTTAGCGTCATCATTACCAATAAACTTAACCGTGATTAATTATGGTAATAGAGCTGCTTTTAATCTTAAAATCTACTCTGATGGAATTTTATTAAGTGAAATTAACACCTTACTTCCTAATCAACGTTGGAGTATAACTACAAATGTAAGTTCAAAGTCTTTAACTAATATAAGTTTAGTTAAAGGATGGTTGGTAGAGTGGCTTTCAAATGAAGAAGTGAGAAAAGCGGAATCAAATACTATTACCTTCTTTAATCGATTATCTAAAACAAATTTACCAAGTTTAGCCCTTTCTAAAAGTGCATCCACTTTAAATGTTAATGATAAGTTATTTGTCAATGTGACTGTTAAGGTTAATAATATAGGTCGAAGTGATTTAAAGGATATTGTTGTAGAAGATTCTATCCCTATTGGATTAAATTATGTAAATGGAAGCTTCATTTTTGCAAATGGGCGTATACAAGCAAAAATTTCAGAACTTAAAGTTGGTGAGAGTAAAATTGTTAATTATTTAAATGAAGTTGTTAATAAAGATGAGAATTATGTATTTCCTCCAGCTATTGCTAATATTAAATGGTTTAATTCAACTTTTCATTACATCTCTACATCATCTGGTTTGCCATTAGGTATAAGTGTTGAGAAATTCCTTTCAATAAATGAAGGATTCATAGGTATGAATACATCTGTATTGGTAAAGGTTACGAATAAAGGAAGCAAACCGATATTTAATTTAATTATACAAGAACAACGGGATTCATCTTTAAAACCTATCCTTGATATTACTAAAGGGAATCAAAGTATTTTAGCTAGTGGTGAAACTTCCCAAATGAATTATATAGCGAGAATGGATCGAATTGGTGAATTTAAAACATCAAGCGCAATCGCTCAATTTATATTTGCAGGGATGTTACAAAGTAAAGAGAGTAATACACCGATTGTAAAGATTCACAAAACTCCCATTGTGAGTTTATCATTTAATCCTTCACAATCATTAGAGGGAAAGGATTTTGAAGCTATACTTGTAGTGCATAATCCATCTCAACTTCAAGTTTTTAATATCTCTGTAAAGACTATACTTCCATCGAGCTTAAAGATTATTAAAGGCTCATTAAATCTTACTCATTATAGTTTAAAACCTAATGAAAATATTACATTAAAAGCGAATTTGATAAGTTATTTAGCGAATAGTTATCAAATTAGCAAACCGATTTTAACCTTTATCTATGAAGGGCAGAATTTAATTGGAAACTCAAATGAAGTTAAAATTACTATAATGGAAGATCTTTCAAATAGATATGGTATTCCCATCGCAATCGCTCTTTTAATGTCTTTAGTTACGGTTATTATTGTGAGGCGAATAACATACTCTACTTAAGGTTAGAAACAATTTTTATTCAATCATTTTAATGGGATAGATAAAGCCCTTTCAACCTCTGATCGATGGATTGTATTCATTGTACAAAATGGTATAATTCTTCCATCTGGTAAGCCATAATGTATAGTGCATCTTTGAACACGTTCTAAATCAAAATTGTATAAATCCATAAAGTGCATCATACCTATCATAACCATGCGATAATGCAAATCAGCTAATGATTTATAACTACCAGTTTTTAAAATCGGCAATAAGAGTTTGCGCAATAAGCCCCATTTAACATATTTGAGAGAGCTAATCATTTTCATTTTAGCTTTAATCTTATGACCATCTTTAGCCAATTGATAAACTTCTTCCATCACGCTCATAAATTTCTCAACATTCGCATAACGTGTTATAGGAATCATTTTATCTCCTTCAACAAATACATAAGTAGCCATACCACAATGGGGATGTACAGTAAACTCAACATAGCGATGATTATGCAATGCACCTACAGCTTGTGATATAGGAACAACGAATGGTACTGGGTAAAAATCATCTGCTTTTATTTGACCATCAGTTTGCTTTTCAATTAACTTTATACATTCTGGAATAGTAATTCTCATTTCTTTACGCTTTTCATAATCGATTCTACCAGTAATCGAGACTGGTTGAAAATTAACACATCGAACAACATCTGCATTAGCTACACCAAATTTTATTATATCGCCCAATTGATCATCATTCACACCTTTAATAATTGTAGGAACGAGAATAATTGCATCAAAACCAATCTTTCTACAATTTTCAATAACTTTGAGCTTAACATCAAGTAAATCAATACCTCGTGTTTTCAAATATGTTTCTCTTTTAACACCATCAAATTGGAGATAAATTGCACAAGCACCCGCATCTACTAATTTTTTACAATAATCGATAGAATTCGCTAATCGAATACCATTTGTATTCACTTCAATATGATGAAAACCAGACTTTTTCGCATATTCAATAAGCTCAGGTAAATCATCTCTAACAGTTGGCTCTCCACCACTAAATTGGAGTGCTGGTGGTTTAACTGGCTCATTCGATCTAAAATTATCAATAATGCGCTTTATCTCATCAGTGGTCGGTTGATAAAGATAGCCAGTAGCCTCAGCATTCGCAAAGCATACTGGACATTTAAGATTACATCTATTTGTCACATCTATTATAGCTAAAACTGTATGTGATTTATGCTCATTACAAATCCCACAATCGAATGGGCATCCCTTTTCAGTACGTTTAGTTCTCGGATTTGTTAAACCATTTCCAATATGCTCGAATCTTTTAGCTTTTAAATACATTTGATAATCAGACCAATAAATATCCTCAAAAATACCATGAATAGGGCACTCCTTTATTATAACCACCTGATCTTTTTCATCACGGAAGAGTTGAGCTTTTAAAACTTTTAAGCATTCTGGACAAAGTGATTCTGTATCCTTTATCTTCTCCATAGTTGCAAGTTTTTGTTTAATGGTATCTTTCGATAATAACTCATTATTAATAACATTAAAACCTTCCTTCAATTTACCACCAAAAGTTGTAAATATTTAAAATATAATAATTTTATCAAACTATTCATAAGGTGTAAAGTGGTATGGTTATAAGTGAGAAAACCTATCGATTATTACGAGCTTTAGGTTTAACAGAGTATGAGATTAAAGCTTACCTCACTTTACTTAAATTCGGCTCACAAACCGCAAGTGTAATAAGTATGGATAGTGGAATACCATATTCAAAAATTTATGATGTATTAAGGAATTTGGAGAGAAAAGGTTGGATTGAAGTTGAACGAGCTAAACCTAGTAAGTATTATCCTAAACCTCCTGTGTTGGCTTTTAATTCAACTAAGATGAAGTTAGAGAAGGAATTAAAAGAGACTGAACTTCAAATTTTACAAGAACTTCAGCCTATGTTCGAAAGGAAAGAGATAAAGGAGAAGCCTGATATTTGGATTGTGAGAGGAGAGTTTAATGTATTATCAAAAATTAAGGAAGCTTTTGATAGATGTGAAAATGAGCTTTTAATCGCAATTCCGAGTGTACCAGATGAATGGATAGAAGCATTAATTCCTACTATAATCAATTTGAAGGATAAGAATGTGAAGATTATGATTATGACTACACACGATATGAGTAGTAAAATATTGAAAAAATTGGTTAGATATGGTGATTTAAGAATAAAGTATGAAATGTTTGGAGGTGGTGTGATTATTGATGGTAAAGAAGTGGTTTTACTTTTAAGTGGTGATAAGGGGGGTTGGCCATTAGCTATATGGTCAGATTATGTTAGTTTAGCAAAATTTGCAAAAGATTACTTTACTCATTTATGGAGAGAGGCTGAGAAGATCAATATTTAAATAATCTTTTAATTTTTCTATGATTAAGATATTAAGATTAATTATTTTAGGAAGGGGTAATTATGAAAATTGTGTTTAAAGTAACCTTCATACCAAAAGCCAGTTGGGTTGATGAAATTTATCTTGGTAATATGTTAATAGAGATATTAGCTGCACTAAGGGATAGGCAGAATGTTTTTGATTTTGAAGTTACAAAAGAAAGCGTAGAGTAATAAACTATTTACAAAAGTATTACAATAAAAGGAAGGTATGTGGTTATTCAAAGAATTCTTTTTATTAAATGTTAAAATCTTAATTTAATGTTATATAGGTTAATTCGGATGGAATAAATACTCAATCAAACTCATTTACTATTTCTTTAAATCTAGATAATTCATAAGAATTGCTGGTGTTGAATGATAAGAAGCCCTCTCGAATAAGTTTATTCAAAATATAAGCTGAGTAAGCTGGTGCTCCTGTTGCTCCTGGTGAATTAAAATTTACAATGTGGCAAGAGTAATCATTTTTTAATTCAATCGCTTCTGGCACAAAGCCTTTTTTATTTATAACCGAATTACGAACACCAGCTATACCTCTGCGAATTAAATAATTGCTTCTTAACTCAGGTATAAATCTTCGCACTCTATTACACATCTCCCTTTTAAATAAGGAGCTTCTCCACTCTCTCGAAACTAATTCGATAAATTTTTTATCGATAAATAATCTTAACTTATTAATTATAGGTTTCTCAAAAATTTCATTTAAAAGCTCTATGGGATTATTTGCCAAGCCACGATATGTTTGAGAACCAGCCACAAGTACAGCATTAGGCCCTATTTCTCTCATACCGTTGTAACGAACTATAAAGTGAGGATCTAAGAAAGGATACTCTTTAACGTAAGGAACGGAGTAGATATTGCGATGGATTAATTCTCCAAATGAAGGCTCTACAACCCAATACTCACCCCGAAAGTGAAGATCTGTATACTCCATACCTAAATTCATACTATGCGCAATACTTAAAGAACTACCGCCAGCACAATTTATCAAATAATCTGCTTGGAATGGCTCATCTTTACCTTTAATAAAGATATTTAGCCCACCATTTTTAATCTTTATCCTTGAAACTTGACAATTCATTAAAAATTTCACATCAAAAGCTTCAGCATCATGCCTTAAAGCTTCAGCAAATTTTTTAAAATCTACCGCTGTATCAGTTTTACATAAAACAGCGGCTAAGCATTTCACATAAGGCTCAAACTTTTTTACATCTTTACCATCTAGAAACTCAAGCTCACTCTTATTCATACCATTCTCAAGACCCCACTTCATATAATCATAAAGCTCTTTCACATCACTCTCATTTACAGCTATTTTATATGTACCGATTTGCTCCCATGGTAATTTTTTCTCCTTAGCATATTTACACCAAAACTTCTCATAAGATAATTGAGCACTTTTAGCAAAGATCCTCTTCTTTATTGGATTAAGATAGAATGGTCTATGTATAACGCCTGTATTACGATAAGTTGCATGTAAACCTACTCCATTCTCTTTTTCAAAAACAATAATAGAAGCATTACAAACTCTAGATGCCCAATATGCGAATGAAGTTCCTAAAATACCAGCACCTACAATCGCTAATTTGATTGGCATTTCATTAATATTAATATTAATCAATCTTGATAAATTTATTCTTTATTTGATTTCATTATTCCAACCAATTGTAAAGTGAGTTCTTTCCAACAATTTATACAAAACCAATCACCTTTTCGATAAAGCTCAATAGGTGAGTTAGAGTAATGCATAACACAATTCCAATCATTACAGTGGGGTAATCCTAAAGTATGTCCAAACTCATGAATGAGAACCTTTTTAAATTGCTTCTTAAAGAATGCTCTTCCTTTATTCGTGTAATGAAAAATCTCTTCAAATCCTTTCCAAAAGCTTGGATTTATTCGAGCTGATGAGATTAAAGCTGAACCGATGGTGGCTAAGCCAAAGATATAATTTGTACCAGTAGTATAAATATCAGTTGATGTTAATACAATAATCACATCATTCCTTCTCATTTGAATAGCAGCTTTTAAAATTACATCAGCTAAATATTGCTTACCGAAAATAGTTATTCGATATGGGAATTCATCCAAATTTAAAGCTTTATTTGAAATTTTAACGTTTACATACTCTATAAATGCATCTTTATATGTGTTTAAAGCAAAATCTAAATCGATATTCGCTACATCATTTGTTGGAACTATCTCTACATCCACCTTTCTTAATCCCAAACTTTTCACCTATAATTTACCAACAATATATTATTTACACCAATGATTATAAATTAATAATCTCTCAAAAGGAATAAGATTATTACGAGTACTACTCGAGTTAAATTATAATACTTCCCCTCATTTCATTCCTTGCCATATAACCATATAATATCACTTTTTCTATTATCCATTCTAGATATTATCACATCATAATTTCATGATGGTTATAAGATTAAAATCCAAAAATTTATTTCCCTTACAATAACTCATTATTTTTTTGGCAAATTTTTGAATATTATAAAGCCAAAAATAGAACCTATTATCAAAAAGGATGAGATTAAAAGAAGTAAAAAAGGTGGAGATTGTGAATAAACGTATCCGCCTATTAAAGAACCAATGGTAGCACCAAAATAATAGGATAAATTCATGAAAGTTTCTGCCCTACCTCTTAAATTTTGCTTAACCATTCGAGCTACAATTGTTCTCTCAATGCTATAGGTTAACGCACCACAAATATTCAATAAAGCCATAGAAATAAACAAAGCAATTTTCATATTAAGAAAAAAGAATAAGGGTGTTAACCCTTCGCAAAATACGAGAATTCCGTAAGAAATAGCTGGCTTAATCCTACTAACAAGCTTGGTTAAAGGTAAAGCGAGAATATATGAAATAGAGGATAATGATACAATTAATCCCCATTCTGTAAAAGAGACTATTTGGGCATAATTAACAGCATAAAGAATAGCAAAATAGTAAAATGCAAAGGTGCCAATTAATAAGGCAAAACTGCGTAAAAATATAAGTTTTTTTATAACAGAATCCAATATTTGAAAGTCTTTTACAACATTTATGTATATTTTATACAACATCTTAATATTGAAATGTTTGATATCTTTCATCGTCTCTGATAAAACTCTCCATCTTAATAACCCCATAATTAATGTAATAAACCCTCCAAAAATAAAACCAAATTTTAAACCTAAAATACCATAAGATTCCCTAAGGTAGCCACCTAATATTGATGTAATTGCGAACGGTAAATGATCGATAACAAGCGCTAAAGTAAAGATAGTTATTAATTGCTCACCACTCACAGAATCCATTATCATAGCATTAAAGGCTGGGAAATAAATTGAAGAAATACCTTCACTCACAGCTGCTAAAATAAATCCAAATTCATCATTAGCTAATGCATATATAATTTGGGAAAATCCGAGTAAAAAAGTCCCGATCCAAATAGGCTTCTTTCTACCAATATGATCGGTGAAAAAACCACCAAATATCAAAAAGCATATGCAAGTGGTATTATGAATTGATGCTACAACTCCTGCTATAATCGCACTACCAGTTACAGTATAAATATATTCAGAAAGGAATGGATAAGCAATGCCTATCGAGAAGCTTAAAAAACCAGATGTAATTAATAAAGCCTTAACGTTAAGGTTGAGCTTTTTAAACAATACTAAACCACCTAAATGGGTGATTATTCTTAACAAAGGATTATAAAACTTTATTCATTTCTCTCTTTATTACAAAAGTCATCCTAACCATAAAAATAAGACTTTGATAATAAAGCTTATAAAGGCACAACTTTAAGTTAGTTGTGAATATGAAGTTTGAGATGGCAAGAGCTGCAAGAATCGCTGTAGAAGAGTGTATGGGTGTTAAAAGTGATGAAGAGGTTTGCATAGTTACAGATACAAATATGCTCTCAATAGCTGAGGCATTAGCATATGCAGCTAAAAGTGTAGGTGCTGAGACAATAATGGTTATAATGAGTCCAAGAGAGATGCATGGCAATGAGCCTCCAAAAGTGGTAGCTCAAGCGATGCTTGGTGCTAATGTTATTTTAGCCCCAACTACCTATTCCATCACACATACAAAAGCGAGAGTAAAGGCTAGTGAAAATGGTGCTAGAGTCTTAATATTAAGAGGTGTGACTGAAGAAATGATGATAGATGGTGCGATGTTAGCTGATTATAAAAAAGTAAAAGAGGATACTGAGAAAGTAGCAAGTATTTTATCAAAAGGTAAAAGGGTTAGGGTAATAAGTAAACTTGGGACTGATGTTGAATTTAGCATAGAGGGAAGGGAGAGTTTTGTATTAGCTGGCTTTTACAATCCAAAGACTGGCTTTGCAGTCTTGCCTGATGGCGAAGCCCCTATAGCTCCTGTTGAAGGAACAGCTAATGGTGTTATAGTGTTTGATACATCTATGGATGGCATCGGCTTATTGAAAGAACCTATACGACTTACAGTAAATAATGGTAAAGTTGTGAAGATTGAAGGAGGGCATGAAGCTGAAAGGTTAAAGGAAATAATAGAAAATGCTGATGAAAATGCTAAAAATATCGCTGAATTTGCCATAGGCACAAACCCAAAGGCAAAAATCATAGGTATTTTGGCTGAAGATAAAAAAAGGATAGGGAGTGTCCATTTCGCTTTAGGTAGTAACTTTACATTAGGAGGTAAAATTAAAAGTAAAATTCACATAGATGGACTCATAAAAGAGCCTACAGTTATTGTAGATGGAAGAGAAGTTGCTAAAGATGGCAAGCTTATTTTATAATCAAATCAACCAATAATTATTCTAAAGCTTTTAGAAAAGCAGTTATAACACTTAATAATTAAGGTTTAATGGGGGTAATGATAAATTTATTTCGTGTAATCATCCTAACGTTAATCAACTTTCATAATACATTTAGTATATCTTCACATTTAATGCTTAATTGGTTTGAACTTTTACATACTGAAATTTAAAAATATCGTTTTTGATAGATACGTATATATGATAGTAATGAAAAATACTTTCAATTTGTGAGTAAATAATGCGGAATTTAATAAAATAACAGTGAGGTTAATAATTATGGTTAAGAAAAACACATTAAGCAATCCTTTAATTAAAAATCGTTTTATGAGTTGGGTTGAGCGTAATATATCAAATCCAAAGTATTTAACTATATGTGATTGGCAAGCTGAGTTTGGTAATGATTTAACATTTAATGAAGCGATAAATATGGCATTATCCAAATATCCAACAATTTGGAAAGAAAATGTTATTCAAAACCATTATCAAAAAATAAAGCAAATAGTATTCATAAAGCCATTAATTGAGAAGATTTTAAATAATGAAGTTCAAGTCTCATATAGAAAAACTCCAAAAATTGGTTATTATTATGTAATTGATAATCGTTTTAAACCTTGTGAACCGAAAATCATTTTGGAGTTTTATAAATATGAAAAAGTAAATCCTTATAAGCTAACTGATGATGATGCGAAATTAGCTGGTATTGATAATGCTGATGAGATTCGCAATTTGTTTAGAAAGTGGTATGGAGATCCTATACCGATGTTATTCAGAAATTGGTTTAAAGTAGTCTCTATTGGGTAAAATCATTTTTACGTTAATTCACAAGAATATTTAAATTAAATTTTTGAATTATTGAATAGCATACGTTATCACATGTATGGTCTTCTTTCCCCTCTTTCAAGTAATTCAGGTCTCATACCTTTTTTAGTAGCCTCTATATCAAATTCTATATAACTCAAAGCAAATTCTTTCAGCTTTTCAAAAAACTCTTTTAATGTCGCTTCATCAAACATTGACATAAGTGAAGGGTTGGATAACCATTGTAGCCATCCCAAATTACTACGGCCTATCGCATTTATACACTCAAAGCAAGCGCTAATGTAATCTAATCGATCTTTTGGAGATAGTTTACTAATTCTCTCTTTTGCCTCTTCCCTACTTTTTATCCAATCGGACATAAAATCACCATAATTTTTAATTATGAACTATCTTAAATTGCTTTATGTAGCTAAATTTTATTTTTTAACTTCGTAAAGATAAATTCTACGCCACTCAACCTCTTTTATACGAATTGGTTTCCAACCCCGAATTTCATAATTATGTGAAACAACACGAGTGCCCGACTTAAGCTCTTTCTCAAGCTTCGGCTTAACAATTTCATTTCCACGTTCAGTTAAGTATAAAGTCACAACATTTGCATCAGAAATATCAACATTCATAAAATCGCCATGAATCACTTTAATCTTATCTTCAAGATTTAACTCACGAATTTTATCAATCGTTCTCTTAACTAAACTCTCATTTAACTCAATACCTATAGCGCGTGCACCAAAATCTTTAGCTGCAATTATCAATATTCTACCATCACCCGAGCCCAAATCGTAAAGCAACTCTCCAGCTTTCAACTCTGCTAACTTAAGCATTTCATATACGACCTTTTCTGAGCTTGAAACAAATGGTGCGAGTGACAAATTTATCACCGTTGGGACATATCGATGTTTAGAAGTTTAAATCTTTTTCTAATAACGGTTTTGGTGCATCTTCGAGTGTTGAGTGGTAAAACTTAAAATAAAATACCCTAAATTATTTCCGTACTCGCAGTTAAAGCATTCAGAGCCTATAGATGATTTGCTGGAAACTTTCAGAAGCATGGTTAACGAAGCTGTTAGAGTTGCCTTAGAGCAAAGGATAACGTCAAAGTTCACACTCATCAAGACGGTATATGAGTCGTTCAAGCGCTATGGTTTGCATACCCATTATATTTTGAGCGTTTGTGAAGTGGCTTATTGGCTTATCAGAAATAAAAAAGAAGGAAGAACCCATACATTCACAAAGCCTTTGAAGCTTGATAATCAAACCTTTAAGATTGAAGGTGGCATCTTAAGAATCCCAATGAAACCAAGGCAGTTCCTTAAAATTCCTTTAGGAATCGGCGAATACCAGAGATGTTTCTTATTTGACTCCACGCTCAAAAATAGGCTCAGTCATCGTGAGTGCGAGCACAGTTACGGTGGTTTTCTCAAAGACCCTGAGGTGATTGAGCCTAAGGGATACGTGGCTATAGATACTAACGAGAAGTCTTGACTGTGCAACCAGCAAAGGAGAACTTTTCAGGTATGATTTGAGTTGCCAAGGATTCACCACGTATACTTTGAAAAGCGTAGGCGTATTCAAAAGGAGTTTTGGGGAGATGGAAGAAAGTCTTAAAAGCTTTAAGTCAAATACTGTGAAAGGGAGAAACACAGAACTGAGCAATTAATGCATTTGGTTAGTAAAGACATTGTCAAGCAAAGGAAAACAACTTTGGAATAATCTTGGAATAGATAAGATACATCAAAACATCAGTTAACCAAAAGGTTCTCAGTATGAACAAGTTTAACGGAAAACTTCAACGAATAAGCAAATACTCAAAGAAGCTTAAGTGGAGACTTAACTCTCGGGGCTTCCGAAAACTTCAAAACTCCATCGAATACAAAGCTAGATGGGAAGGCATGCCTGTCATCTACATGAATCCAAAAGGTACCTTGCAGACTTGCCCGATATGTGGCTATAGAGAAAAGCGGATGGGCAACTGTTCAGATGCTTTAAATGCGGATGGATAGGCACTTAAATGCTGCTATAAACCTACTCAAAACTCAATATGACTCGCTGGTTCGGTGAGTATAGCCTCCCACATGTAGCTGTGAACTATCCCTTAAACAAGGCAGGAAGCAGAAGAGGTGAAGGTACACTTCATCACTCAACACCTGAAGATGCACCAGAACCCTAATAACAATTTATTCCATTTATTCTAATGTATGGACCACCTTCAGATATTGGATACCCTTTTTCCACATTCGGTCTTAAAAAATACTCTTCACTTATCGCATCTATCTTTTGAAGATCTTCAATATTTCCTATTATTCTGAAGTTTTTAATGGGCTTTGTGATTCGCCTCCCTTCAATAAGATAAGCTATCTCAGGTATAATTTCTATTCTACCATTCGTAGCGTCAATTTCAGCTCTAATTATACCTTCTGTAAAAATACCATATTTAGTCTCTTCAAATATTTCTTTAAACTTCCAATCTGAAGGTTTAATAAATATGTTACTCATCATAGGTCTTGGTTTATGTGTGATACCGTGAGCATTACCCGCTACTTCACCAATCTTAGCCGTTAACCTTGTATGTAAAAGATTTATACCATCTTTTGAGATTAAGCACTTTCTTAAACTTTTAACACCCTCATCATCCCAATAAAAAGAACCGTACCCATTGATTAATGTTGGATCGTCTATAATTTCTAAATCATTTAAATTGAAATTGGCAAATAACTTACGTTGATAAATATCCGCCTCGAGCATATGAGCAACTTCATGTGCGATCGCTCCAGCTCCTTCATAATCTAAAATTACTTTCAGCTTTTCACCATTAAATTTTGAAGATGAAGCTTTAGAAGAAGATTTAGCTCTCTTCACTAAGCCTTCTATAATTTCATCCCATGATTGTTGTAAAATTATTTCATAACCACCCATTCCTCCAATAATTTTACTTGAATATCCTTGTGCGTAATCTTTAACCAATATGTAAATTATCATTTCAATAAGATGCTTACATTCTTTTACATACGTACCTTCAGATGAGATAAAGTTTGACTCTAAATCGTGATAAGAAAGGATTAACTCTGATCTTGTATAAAATTGAGCTAATAAATCTTTAATTTTCTTCTCTATATCCCTTAAGAATCCACATACTTCATTAATTTCTAATTCTTTCTTTATAGGATGCTCAAATTCACCACGCTCTACATTAATAGGAATAAGATTAGCATTACTCTTACATATCTTAGCTTGCTTAATTGCAAGTTTATGCATTTGTTTCACATAATCCATATCAAAATTATCGGTTGATACTACACCATAACCACCATCAACCATTGCTCTACATATTATGCTTTTAGAAGAATGTTCATAAATATCAAATGACTCACACCTTAAAGCTACTTCAAAATCCTTTTGTTTAAAGATTCTAAAATCAGCATAATCTACAGAAGATTCATTTAGAATATTGGTAAGCTTATCTATATCGATCATCTACTTATTAAAATTGGTAAGTTTAAGATAAGAATTTTTCATTACTCATTAATGGCATGAAGTGTTTCATAATGTTGATTAATAAAATATAGGTTTAAAGTAAAAGATTCTAAACTTTAATGCGTATATTTTATTATAATCACTACAAATTGGTGATACTCTTGAGTCAGTTTAAGAATAAATGGAATGGAGCTAAAGGTGTAAGCTTTAAAGAAAGGTTAGACTCTCTTAAACCACAAGAGCCACTAAGAATGAGGCTTGAGCAAGCTACACGCCGAATTCATGCTCAAATAACTAAGTTAGATACAACTCTTACAAGGCTTAAAGATAGAGATTCATCCCTCTTTAGAAAGGTTGTAGCTGCACTTCAAATACATGATAATCAAACAGCTCTTGCCTTATCTAATGAGATAGCTGAAATTAGGAAGATAGTGAAGATAGTAAGTCAAGCAAAAATAGCGCTTGAACAAATTGTTCTCAGATTAGAAACGGTTCGAGATTTTGGTGATCTTGCTGTTACATTAACGCCCACTGTAAGTATTATTAAATCGATTAGATCCGGATTGGCGAGTATAATGCCTGAAGCTGAGCATGAAATAAGTGAAATTAGCGGTTTACTTAGTAGCATATTAGTAGATGCGGGGCAGCTCGGTGGTCTTTCACTAAACTTTGAAGCTGCTAATGAAGATGCTGAAAAGATACTAAGTGAAGCATCAGCTATAGCAGAGCAAAGAATGAAAGAAAAATTCCCAGAATTACCAATTCCTCCAAGTTCGTCTGAAGAATCACAACAAACTTAAAGGTGTGGAAATTGGGTAGAAAATCCATTATTTTTGGAATATGGTTGTTAGGGTATGCTATTGGTTTTATTGGTTATTTGATATTACCATGGGCTGGTAAATGGTTTAGTGAAATAATTCCAAGATTAATTGAAAATGAAATTTTATTTGGTGCATTTCTTACAGGGATCGTAGGATCGATGATTACTACATTATCAGCTGTTATTTGGGCAAGATTTTCCAAAAAATCTGAGATGTGATGCATTAAAAAATTTGATTTATTGAAATTATACAAATCCTTTAGGTTATGAGGAATGAACTCACATAAAAGGATTCGAGACTCATCTTCTAATATATTATCATCTATTGAGGAGATTCGAAAAGCTTACCAAGCTAAAAGAATAAGTTTAGAGGCTCTTAAAGCAGCAAGGCTTGAAGCACAATCTCAAATTAAAACTTTGAATGAAAAGCATGATATTGGCAGGAAGTTTTTAGCTGTTGGTTTGGCTCTTATAATTTGTCCCGAACCTATTTTTTCAAATTTAATAGGAACCCCTTTGCTTATTTTAGGTAAAATTATAAACCGAATTTATCATCCATCAACGATTGCAGATTTGATGAATGAGTTAAGATCTAACTTAGATGATTTAAAAGAGATAATTTAGATCATCTTTAACTGAGTCTTTAACTGAGAGTTAAGGATGATCGATTAAGTGCTATAAGAAAATAATTGAAATGGTTGAGTAAACTTGAGTGAACGTAGTTTAAATCTAAAGATTTGGTTACCATTCATACCCGCATATATGAGCTTTGCTTTACTCGATATTTTAATCGTTTTATACGTTGTAGAATATTTAAAGCAAGATTTGATTTATGTTGGACTTCTTGAGATGGTAAGTGAAGCAGTTTTTATCCCATCATCCGCATTTTGGGGCTATATTTGTGATCGTTTAGAACATTACAAAATATTCTTAACGATTCCTTTTTTATTTATGGGTATAATAACGCTTCTTGTTACTCATATAAATAACCCTTATGCATTACTATTGATTTATGGATTATTCTCTTTCTTACTTTCCATGCATAAACCAGCGATTAATCTCTTTATAGCTGAATCGAATCCTTCTGATGAGTGGTTACAAGTAATTACATCATATATGTTAATAAAGAATATTACATCATCGATGGGCCTTCTTTTAGGTATATTTTGCTCAAACCTCCCTTACTTTTTATTATTTATTGGTATTGGTGCTTTTTACCTCTTATCTTTCACTTTATCCTCACTTGCAATTTATGAGCCTAAGCTAAAAATTGAGAGGAGAATCACATTTATCGATAAAAGATTAAATGCTATAAATTACTCATTAAGCCTTCTTCGATTCGCTAATAATCCAAATTATTCATCTTACGTGCTTAAAATGATCTCAAAACAAGGAACAAGCTTTGTAAGATTTCTTTTAGGCTTATTATTATTCACACTCGCTACAAGTTTAATTTTTACACCTATGCCTATTCTTCTCAAGCGAGCATTTATTGAGCAATTTATTGTGTTTTTAATCTTCTTCATTAATTCAATAGCATCTGCCATAACATACCTATTCATTGGTAAAATTGGAGAATGTGGTATAAGAGGTGTTAAAATAAGTTGCTTGTTAAGGAGTATTTTAGTATTGATACTCATTCCATTCCTCTTAAACCCCTCATTCTTTTCCATAGTGATCGTTTCGACCATTTTTGCATTTATGGGTATAATGTGGGCTATCTTTGATTTATCAACAAATTATCTATCTTTAGAGCTCAGTCCATATGGTTGGATGGGTTTATATTTTTCATTATCGAAACTTGGATCTCTGGTAGGAGCTTTTTTAGGAGGTTTTCTAACAACCTTATATGGTTTAACAACAACGCTTGTAATTGGATGTGTGATCTTTCTTAGCGCTTTTATCACTTTCTTATCACTGAAAGAATCCTCTTTATAAATTTTGTAATAATTTTACTTATTGATCTTTCTCGCAACATTGATTGCATTATTAATATATACCATCATAACGTTTCTTGTGTGAAATGTGAAAGAGTATTTAGGAATATAAATGTATTCAATTCTCTTTAGGTGATTCAAAAATTCTGGCAAAAGTGGAGGACGATCACTCAATTATTGTCTTTCAATTCTCTTTATGAGATCCTCAATTTCCTTTTGAGATTTTAATTTTGCATAGTTGTTAATTTTGGCGATTTTGCCTTTTGAAGCTTTTTCAAAAGGGATTTCATAGAAACTTTATAATCAAACTTCCGCCTCAACTACTGAGTAATCCTCTTTCTTGCTGATATTATATACGACGTCTGCTACGTCCTCTATTTCGTGATGATGTGTTATTACAATCATTTGTGGAATAATTCTACCTCCTTCTTTGAAGAAGGAGTTTAATATGTTAACAAGTTCTTTTCGTCTTTCCTCGTCTAGATGTGTTGAGGCTCGTCCATAATAATAGTTTCAACTCTTTCTGGTAGGACTCTGGCTATGGCTAATCTCAGAGCTATTGCCAGTGCCACTCTTTCGCCGCCACTAATTTGGTCTATTGCTTGGATGCCGACAGCTTCGATCACTGAAATGTTATAATCATCGTCTATCTGAACGTCTGAAAATTCTAAGTTAAATCTTTCAAAAAACTCACGGGTATACCTCTCCAGTAGGGGTCTTGATCTAGCTCTAATAAGTCGTTGAAGCCCGTCTTTATGAAAGGCTCCCCTAATTTTTTCCAGAATTTTAATGAATTCTTCAACGTTTTTTCATTTCTTGTTCCTTTTCTATAAGCTGTTTTAGTTCATTTTCACACATGCTTTTCTCTGCTTCTTTGTTTCGGATTCCAGTCTGTAGCTCCACAATCTCTTTTTCTAATTTGTTTTTTTCTTGCGCTTAATTATCAAAATCTTCTCTAACTTTTTGGTGAAGATCTTCATCGTAATCAAGTTCCTTAATTTCAATTAAGATCTTAGAAAGGTCCTCTTTGGCGACCGATAATCCCTTTTTCAGGTTTTGGACTTCGATCAATAGAGTGCCTCTCCTTTTGGCAATGGGTTCATTTCTATCATATTCCTCTTTCTTTTGTCGAAGATCAGACAGTTCTTGCTCCGAATTTTCCGGTTTATATCCAAGTTTGTCTATCAAATCTTCTATTTTCTGCCGAATTGTATTAATTTCTTCACTAATCCGGTTAATATTAGTCTCCACTTCATTCATTGAAGGCCATTTGGCAAGTTCACGTTTTGTTGTTTCGTAATTTTGATAAGCATCTTCAAGCATTGCTATTTCCTTTTCAAGCATCGAGACTTCATCAATTTTTTCAACGCTGCTGCTTCTTGCTCTAATTTTTCTATTTCTTTCAACTCTTGATCAATAGCACCATTTAATTCTTCAATGTCGCTTTCAATCTCCTTAATTTTTTCTGGGTCAATTGAAGCTAATTTTTTAAGGATTTTTCATATTTCTTCCGTTCGGTGGTCGCTTTTTTAAGCTCGCTTTCAAGCTTGCTTATTTTTTCATTATTTACTCGAAGTGCCTCCTCAAACTCGTGTTGAAGTTTTCCTTTATGATCAGGAGTTAATTCTCCAATCTCTTCCATTAAACTGGCTAGCATTGATAAAGGAGGCCGTATCCTTCTTCGAATTGATTTATCCATTCGTCAACAATTTTTTGAGCTTGTTTTATGGTTAATTCTTCCATAAACTCACCTATTTGAGTATTTCATCTCAATTCACATAAAAGATGAATCTTAAGATAATAATCTCACTACTTTCTCCCATTTTTCTTTATGTTCAATAATTTGATGAGAACTAACACCAGCGCCTATATATTCATCTTTCCCTTGTGGAATATATCCCTCGATAATTTCCAATCCAAGATTAGAAATTACATTTTTTAAGAAACTCTTGCCAGTCTTTTGTGTTTAAAATATAGAAATCAGGTCTTTCATTATCCTTTTTATTTTCAAAATTAACGAAGATTAAAAGTGTTTGGTTGTCAATGATACCTTTGATACTAGGCCACTCCCTTGTTTTGTTTTTAACCTCAATTCTTAATTCTTCCCCTGTTTGTGGATTATACATAAGTATATCGGTCCGCTTCAAACGTCTTAATGTTATTTGGGCGTAAAAAATTTTCTCCGACAAATTTCAATAGCAACAGAATAGACAACGATCAAGTGTTATAATTTACCGGTAAATTAGTGCGGGGGGTGGGATTTGAACCCACGAACCCCTAAGGGACAGGAGTTCTGCAACCAGCTTCCTCAGTCTCGCCCTTAAAGACCTGCGCCTTTGACCTGGCTTGGCAACCCCCGCTACTAAATTAACAAAATGTTCATACTTAAAAAATTATATGCTTAGGAAATTATCGCTATGAATTTACTTGAATATTAAATTAATATTCATACCAATATTGAGCTCTTTCGCTCTTTTGTAAACTAAATCGGCTGTAACTGCATCGGTAATAGCGACTCCAGTAGAATCAAAAATAGTGATCTCATCATCAGATACCCTACCCTTCACCTTTCCAATAACTACATCAGCAAGTTCTCCACAAATATCCTTTTTAGAAAGAATCCCCTTTGTAATAGGAACATTTACTTCACCACTATGAATAGCTTGATCCATATCATCAACGATAATTCTAGCTTTCTTTAATATTTCAGGGTCGAGCTCTTGTTTACCAGGTGCATCAGCACCAATCGCATTAATGTGAGTCCCTGCTTTGATCCATTCTACTTTTACATGAGGCTCTCTAGTAGGCGTGATTGTGATTATCACATCCATACCATCAACCGCTTCACGCTCCGATTCAACAGCTATAAATTTAATATTGGGGTATTGAACACTCATCATATTAACGAAATTTACCTTTGCTTTCTCATCTATATCATACACATATACTTCTTCAATTTTAAGAACTTCTAAAGTTGCTATAAGTTGATAAAATGCTTGTGCACCAGCTCCAATAAGCCCAAGAACTTTAGAATTCTTTCTACTCATATACTTTGTTGCTACACCAGTTGCAGCACCTGTTCTCATACATGTGATTAAAGTACCGTCCATTATAGATAAGGGGAAGCCTGTCTCAGGATCTATAAGTATGATCGTAGCCATAATACTGGGTAAATTATACTTTTTATTATTCGGGTGAACATTCACAACTTTAATAGCTGATACATTAATACTCTCAAGAAATGCTGGCATGACCCTTAAATCTCCTCCATACTTTTCATAATACAAGTATACTTTTGAAGGGCATTGAACCCTTCCTAAACCTTTTTCCCGAAAAGCCCCTTCAACAACTTTGATAATCTCACACATATTAATTATACCCTCAATATCCCTTCTACTCAATAATAAAGTATTTAATTTAAGACTCAATTCCTTAACACAATCTAATCTTTCTTAACAACTTTTTATGAATCTTTCCTATATATTGTATAAAATCTTAAAGATTCAAGTAATTTTTTTATTTTGATATCTCAATTAACTGTTAAATACTTAATCAAAAATATAATTGTTGTGATTAACGCGCGAAGATTTTTTGGAACGAATGGTATTAGATTTAAGCCTGGAATCGATTTCAGCTTAGATTTCGTAATAGAAATGAGTGAAGCTATCGGTACTTATTTCTCTAAAGGCTCTATATTAATTGGATACGATGGTAGAAATACTAGTCCTATGATCGCTAAAGCCGTTATGGCTGGATTGATGAGTGTTGGATTACAAGTTGGTGAAGCTGGACTCTCACCCACACCAGCTCTTCAATATGCAATTAGTAAATTGGGTTATAATGGTGGTGTAATGATAACCGCTTCACATAATCCGCCTGAGTATAATGGTATTAAGGTTATGGGGCAAGATGGTGTTGAAATTTCAAGGGAAGATGAAGTTAAGATTGAAAGAATCTTTTTAGAAAAAAGTATGAGAAGAGCTGATTGGCGAACAGTTGGCACTTATCAACAAGAAACTAAAGTTTTAAGCACTTACATTCAAGGCATTCTTTCACAAGTTGATATCGATTTGATTAGTAGTAAAAGATTCAAAATTGTGCTCGATTTAGGGAATGGTGTTCAATCGCTCGCTGCTCCTTACATTTTAGAAAAGCTCAATTGCGAAGTCATAACGATTAATAGTGATATTAATGGTGAATTTTCTGGAAGGGGTGCTGAGCCTACACTTGAAACATTAATCGGTTTATCTAAAGCGGTTAAAGCATATAATGCAGATTTAGGTGTTGGTTACGATGGAGATGGTGATCGAAGCATCTTTTGTGATGAAAATGGTGTGATTTATACAGGTGATCGTAGTGGAGCGGTAATTATGGATTATGTTTTATCAAAAAAACCTGGATCTTTGGTAGTCACAACTGTAAGTACTTCACAAATTATCGATTATGTAGCCAATCGGTATGGGTCAAAGGTTTTGAGAACTAGAGTAGGTAGTGTGGATGTATCAAGGAAAATGATAGAAACTAAAGCTTTATTCGGTATAGAGGAGAATGGAGGTTGCTTTTATGCTCCTCATATCCCTGTAAGAGACGGTGCTATGTCAACCGCTTTAATGTTAGAATGTATAGCTAAAAGAAATCAAAAGTTTTCAGAACTCATTAAAGATTTGCCTCAATTTTATCAAAAAAAGACTAAATTCACATGTCCAAATGAGCTTAAAACAAGGGTTATGAATTTGATTGAAAGATATTCTGAGGGAGAGGTTGAGAAGATCGATGGTATTAAGTTATGGATTGATAAATCTTCATGGATTCTTTTAAGACCTAGTGGTACAGAGCCTTTAATAAGAGTCTTTGCTGAGTCTGATGATGAGAAAAAACTTGAGGAGATTATCTCAAGATTTTCATTTATAGTTGAAGATTCCATAAAAAAATGTGGGGGTGGGTGAAAGATCACTTTATCCCTAAATCGGGAAACTCTGCTTGCTTCACTCCAAGCTCTTTTTGAAGAGTTCTGATTCTTTCAGCGTAGAGCTTCATTCTTTCGATATCCTTTTGAACTTTAGCAATTTTGTAAGCTTTCCACGCTTTCTTCAAAGCACCCCAAGTTTGACCTTTTGTATATTGAGGTTGAGACATACTCAATCCCTCTCATTAATATGAAATATGAGAGAGAAATATAAACTTTTCATTTAATGTGAAGATTATCATTAAGCTAGATGAACCCATCCCTTCCTTAATATTGGCTCTAAGCCTTTTTCACTTAACAATAACACCTTTGGAGATCCTTCAATCACTCTACCTATCTCCACGAGTTGAATCGACATTTCTTTAGCTATAAGCATTGCCTCATTAACTCTTTCTTTTGGTAAAGTGGCTACAATTTCATACTCTTCCCCACCATAAAATACTAAATCTTTAATATCTATACCATATTGGGATGAAAATTGAATTATCGATTCCGTTGTAGGAAGTTTATCAATCACTATACTTACATTACTTTGTTGGGCAATTTCATATAATGAAATAGCTAATCCATCGCTAGAATCTATCGATGCAGATAAGATTTTTGAGAGCTTTATGCCCAAATCGAGCCTCGCCTTTGGCATAAGGATTGAGGAGATAGCTTTCTCTTTAAGAGATGAATTCACCTCTAACCCCTCCAATAGAATTTTTAAACCTAGTGATGAGTAGCCAAATACACCTGAAGAGATCACAACATCACCTGGCTTTGCCCCACTTCTTGGTACAATCCTTTCAGCAAAGCCGAACATACAGCAATCGATTATAAGATCATCAGCTTCATTCGTATCACCACCAATTACCTCGATTGAATACTCTTCCTTCGCCATTTTGAAGCCTTTAGCCAACTCTTCAATATCATTCTGTTTAAACTCTCTCGGTATTCCGATTGAAATAAGAGTTGCTAATGGCCTAACACCTTTAGCTGCAAAATCACTTACACACATCACTATACTCTTTCTAGCTGCTTGCCATAACTTCATTTCATTTGGTACATCAGTCTTTCTTACTAGCATATCACACTTTACAACCAATTTACCATCTTTTATTGGAAAATACGCTACATCATCACCAATCTTTGAGTAATCACCTTTAGGTTGGCCTAAAGTATTGAGAAGAATGTGAATAATTTCAATTTCATTTATACGATTTGCCAAACTTAACCTCCTCTTAACCGTTTTAATAACTCTTCAATCTTTGAAGAGTAATATTTAATAAGAGAATCTGCTTCACTTTTACTCTTTGCCTCTACAGAAATTCTTAATAAATTTTCAGTATGAGAAGGCCTAATTAAAACCCATGAATCTCTTGATATTGTTAACTTTACACCATCTAATCGATCAACATTAGTTTCACTTTCAGATAATACTTGAATTACAAACTTTGCTTCTTCTTCCTCACATGGGATACTTTTTCTCAATTGATAGTATTTTGGCAAATCCTTTAAGATATTCTCAATACCAAACTCCTTCTCTAATTTTGCGATTAATGCTGAAGCTAATACTCCATCCCTACACCATGAAAAATCGGATAAGATCAATCCACCACTACTACCTTCACCACCCAATTTGCACCTTGTCTCCATCATCCCTCTTACCACATTCGCCTCTCCAACTGGTGTATAATGAATTGATCCACCATTACGAATAACGATATCTTCAATCATCTTACTAGTGTCTATACTTACAACTACAAGCTTCACTCTCTCACTTTTTAAAATATACCATAATGGTAAAGCAAGTGTATAATCGGGCTCAAGCTTTATACCTTTCTTATTAACCACAACCAATCGATCAGCATCACAATCATAAGCGAATCCTATATTACAACCTTGATTAATCACCACTTCAGAAAGATGGGTTAACCCATCTATGGTTGGATCTATTAATCTTGAGAAAAGTCCAGCTATGCCATTAACAACCACAACTGAGCAACCCAAAGCTCGAAATATTTGTGGAATGATTTGACATCCAGCCCCTCCACCTGGATCAATAGCAATTTTTAATCCAGAGCATGAACCCTCTCCTATATATGAGACTAAATCTTTAGGGTAAATCGGTATTGAATGTGAATAATTACCCACTTTGGTAATGCTTTTTTGCAAAGGTGTGGAACAAACTTTTTCTAACTCATCTTTAAATAATCCCCTACCTCCTGTTGTAATGAACTTTATCCCATTCCACTCAGGAGGGTTGTGAGAAGCGGTAATCATTATACCACCTGTTAACTTTCTCACAAAAACCTCTCTAAAGACTGCTGGTGTTGATGTAATGCCTAAATCGTATACATCACAACCTTCAGCTAATAAACCGCTAATAACAGCATTTGCAAGTAATGCTCCAGATCTTCTTGTATCCCTTCCAACAACATATGCCCCTTTTTTAAAGGAACCGATTCGCCGAGCGAATTCCATAGCATGAATTGGTATAAAATCCTTACCAACTATTCCCCTTACACCAGACTCTGAAATTATCAATTTCTTCACACTAAATCGAGAGTATTTAATTATTTTAATTCTCTTAAGCCTTACCATTTAACCAACGTAGTATGAAATTTTATTTATAGTTTTTAAACCGAAAAAGGTTTAAGTGTTGCAATGAGTAAATTTTTATGGCCCTGGTAGCTCAGTTGGAAGAGCGATCGCCTCGTATCAATGAGAGATAGCGATAGGTCGCGGGATCGAGACCCGCCCAGGGCTTTGATAATGGATAAATAATTCTACAATTCATTATTAATCTCACATAATTATAAAGTGGGTAATAAAATGAAAACTATAAGTTCATTATTAAACTGAACGTTATGAATAATTGTTATTAATCTAAATTTAAAAACCATTAATGCTAATTTTTAAAGTTATGATAAGTAGAATAACTAAAAATATAAATAACGCTTAAAATATTCGAGATGGATAGATAGTAATATTTGTTGAAGTTTAAAATTATACTGCGATACCATTGTTATTACAATACGGAGGTTCTCCTATGGGAATCTATTTAATGAATATGTATCGGAGTCCGAATATAGGGATTTATGCAAAAGCTAATGAGCATTTTATTCTTCTTCCAAAAAGTTTAGCACCGACTAAAATACAAAAGTTTTCATCACTTTTAGGTGTAAAACCTGTTGGAACTTCAATAGGAGGTTCAAGATTAATAGGCTCTTTAGTTGTTATGAATAGTTATGGTGTACTCGTTTCAAGATTTGCTGATGATGAAGAGATTAATATAATTAAAGAAAATACCAATCTACCAGTTGAAAGGGTTCCTTTTAAATATACCTCTATAGGGAATCTTATCGCAGCTAATGATTATGGCGCGGTAGTTTCTAAAATTCTTCCAAGATTTGTAAGAGATTTAGTAGAGAAAGTTTTGAATGTTCCTACTAAAGCTATGTCTATATCTTCTTATCCCCAAGTTGGTTCTATGATTGTGGCGAGTAATAATGGGGCTGTAATTCATCCATCAGCTTCTCAATCAGAAATCTTTCAAGTTGCCAATATATTAAAAGTAGATGTTGAGCCTTGTACAGTGAATGGTGGAGTACCTTATGTTTCTTCTGGTATCTTAGTGAACTCTCGAAATGCTATTGTAGGCACATTAACTAGCGGTTCTGAATTAATGATTTTAAGTCGTGCTTTTAAGCTTTAGCCAATTGATAGAGATATTTAAAGAGATTTATGTAACATTTATTACTCTCCATATCAATTAACAATCAAACTTAAATGGAAGTATCTACTTTCTTGAGGTAGATAAGCTTGAGTGATGAGGAAAAACTGCAATCTTTTATCGCTGAATTAAGAATGATTGAAGCTCAATTGAATGCCTTAAATTCACAAATCTCTATTGTAGCAAGTGCCATTATGGATAATCGTGCCGCTCTTGAAGCATTAAGAAGTTTGCCAAAAGATAGTGAGTCTGAAGCTTTAACACCAATTGGTGGAGGCATATTCATAAAGGCGAATATACCCCCTCCAACCAAATTGGTGGTAAATATAGGTGCCAATACTGCGGTTGAAAAAACTTATGATGAAACTATATCATTTGTTGAGAATAGATTAAAAGAATTGGAGAAGATTATATCAACACTCGAGGATCAAAGAATCTCTTATCTTAAAAGAGCGGAAGAACTTCGATTAACTATAAGTAAAATGATAGAGGAGATGCAACGTAAGCAGGGCTAAGTTATGTTTGAAAAACTCCGTTCAGCTATTAAATCCTTCACACAAGCTATTAGTGAGCGAACTTTAAGTGAAGAGGAAGTTGAGAAGATTCTTTGGAATTTAGAAATGGAGCTTTTAGAGAGCGATGTTGCTTTAGAAGTAGCTCATGAATTAATAAATAGGGTTAAGTGTGAAGTTATAGGTAAAAAACTTGAGCGTGGTACTTCATCAACTGAATATTTAAAAAAATACCTAATGAATACAATTTTCAACATTTTATCTCAAGCAAAACCTCCCAATTTAATCGATTTAATTCGAGAGAAAAGAGCTAAAGGCGAACCTTACGTGATTATCTTTTTAGGGATTAATGGTACTGGAAAAACGACTACTATAGCGAAACTTGCATACATTTTAAAGGAGAAAGGTTTAACTCCAATTTTAGCTTGTGCTGATACTTACAGAGCTGGTGCTATAGAGCAACTATCTGAGCATGCTAAGCGCCTCTCAATTAAGATTATAACTCAAAGGTATGGTGCTGATCCAGCTGCAGTCGCTCGTGATGCCGCATCTTATGCGAAAGCACATAATATCGATGTGGTTTTGATAGATACTGCTGGGCGTATGCAAACGAGCAAAAATTTGATGGAAGAGATGAGGAAAATTATTCGTGTTGTAAATCCAGATTTAAAGTTATTCATTGGTGATGCTTTAGCTGGGAATGACATGGTTTCTCAAGCGAAAGAATTCCAAACCTTTACAAATTTCGATGCCTCAATTTTAACGAAGGTTGATGCTGATGTTAAAGGTGGTGCTGCTCTCTCAATAACCTACATAACAGGTAAGCCTATTCTCTATTTAGGTGTGGGGCAAGCGTATAGTGATTTAATACCTTTTAATCCAGAAAAATTCGTGAAATCTCTATTTGAATAATTAGAATTTAATGGCTAAAGGATTAAGACTTTCTTATCTCTAAAATCTCTTGGTAAAGATTTTTTAAGACTTCATTATAGTCAACTTTTCCTTGCTCTACTAAATCCATTAATCTTTCAAGTTCTCTTGTCGTTTCTTCACAAGTGTACTTTCCAAAATTTTGATTCAAATACATGTAAACTTTGAAGCCTAAAGGTGTGCTAAAAAGTCTATTCTCACGTTCAATTATGTATCCTCTTTCTAAAATTGTGAGTATTGTTTTTGCATATGTACTCGGTCTTCCTATAGCTTTCTCACGCATCAAAGCTACCACTTCACCTTGAATGAAAGGTTTAGCCGCTGGTAAGTAAAGAAGCTTTGCGAATTTCAATGTGTACTCACCTCCTTCTACAGGTTTTTTTAATTTTATTGGCAAGACTTTATTGAAACCTTCATTTATTATACTAACTGGATTCTCAACAAATATTTGATTACTATTAATTAAAACTTTGAATTTTTGGTATAAAATTAGTGCTTCTTTCATTTGACTTGCAATGAATCGTTTAAATATTAATTCATATAGTTGGAAATGATCTTTAGTGAGTATTTTTGGAAATCGTAAAAATGAAATTGCAGTCTTTAACCTTTCTACATCTATCGCTCTTGTTGGTCTTATACACTCATGAGCACCTTCCATAAAGTATCTTCGTGGTGAGAAAAGATTCGGATATTTCTCTTGGATGTATTCTTTAGCTATGTTTATACCCATTGTAGAAACGGTTGTTGCATCAGTTCTATGGTATGTACACAAACCCATTTCAAAAAGATCTTGAGCGATTTTCATTGTTTTAGTGGCTGAAAAACCAAGTTTTATTGAAGCATCACGGATTAACATGTCCGTAGTGTAAGGTGGAGGTGGATAAATTGTTCGTTCTTCATTTTCTAAACTCTCTATTTTGGCTTTGAGATCTTTTAGTTGAAGTGGGTATTTGAAATTCGGATTTTCAATTAAAACCTTTAAACCATTTGAAAGTATAGCTGAAAGAACTTGCTTTTTCCTTCTCGATTCTTTAGTGCGTTCTATTATCCAACCTAAAACTGGTGTTTGAACTCTTCCAGCTGAAAGTTTATGGTTTTGGAAACGTTGCCAAAGCTTTTGACTTAATTCAAACCCTATCCATCGATCTTCTATGCGACGTATAACTTGTGCTTTTACCATTTCAATGTTTATTACTCTTCTTTCTTTTATAGCTTGAAGGAAAGCCTTCTTTGTTATTTCATGAAACTCTAACCTTTCAATACGTTTATTTAAAGGGTAAAGTGAGCAATAAACATCATAAGCGATTTTTTCTCCCTCAATATCGGGATCTGTAGCGACAAAAATTGTGTTAACTTCAAGAGCGATTTTTCTCATAGCTTTGATTAACTCTTTCTTAGAGTAGTATTGTTGAGCTTTACATTTTGGACAATAATCAAGCCCTGTGAATTGATCTCCACATTTTTGACATTTTTTAATGAAGTCATATATTGGTACAAAATAATCTTTCTCAACTTTCACACCATGGAAACCTTCATCCAAAACAAGATCGTAAATATGTCCCATACTCGCTACAATATTAAGTACAAACTCACCAGCATTCACTTCAAAAACAGTTATATTTCCAACTTTTCTTTTGAAAAGTTTTCCGAAAAATTTTGAAATCGTTCTTGCCTTTGTTGGAGATTCAACGATTAACAAAGCTGTCTTAATAAAATCTTTTAATCTCTTTGAAATTTTTCCTTCTTTGATATTTCGAATAATTTCCCGATCTTGATCTATACCTTTAAACCATCTCTCAACATCCCTTAGATTAAACTTTATTGGTAAGAATTCACCAAGTATGAATTTTAACCTCTCCTTAAGTGAGTAAAATGCTTTTTCATCATCAATTATAATAAAGCTTGCACCTCTAGTTATACCACCAGCAAACATTCTAGAAGTTCTTCCCGAAGCTTGAACATAAGCTATAGGATCTACTACAACCAAAAAGAATTCACCTTCTTTCTGAATTAAGGAAACCTCTTTGCTACTTGATATTTTCCCAAAAACCTTAGGAGTTATGGCTTTCTTTAAAAAACTTTGAGTATCTAAAATGATTTTTCTAACAAATTCATCAAAACCTTCTAACTGAATTCCTTTTTCTAATGCATCTTTAACTTTTTCAACAGTTTGTTTACTTATTGGTAAGATTTTGCGGAGAGTATTAATTCTTTGACTTGCTTCGTCTTGAGCTTTTGGTTCGAGAAACTCCCTAATATTCTTAAGAAGAGTGAGAAGCTTAACTGGATTATACTCTTCCCAACTCAATCGAATTTCAATTCTTGGAATTCCTGTAAAAATCACATAACGAATTCTTTCTGGAAGATCTATACCCCTTGCTAATGGACTTCGGAAACTTGCAACCCCTATAAGTACCTCATACTCACCTTTCTCAAACTTCTCTAACATCTCCTCCTCATCCATTTTCACATAAGGGTAAGCTTTAACACCATTAGCATTCAAAAACTCACTAAGTTTTAATATGTACTCTTTACCTAAAACTGAAGGAACAAAAATAAGACATCCGCTACCAAACTTCTTGATAAGAGATAAAACTTGTTCTTTCATCTCTTGTTTAGACTCAATGTAATAATCCTTGATATTTCTTAAAAATTCAGGCTTAAATCCTATTTGGAAGTTTAAAAGCTCTTCAAAAAGTTTTATTCGCTTGGTTCTCTTTGCTTTAACAGTTGCTCCAGAAACTACAAGAAGGCCTATTTTATTTTGACATTTATACTCATTAATTTGATTCCGCAAACTTTCCAACTTCTCAAGAATTGATTGATAAGATTCTCCCATTCTTTTCAAACGGCTAACTTCTTTTCTTAACTCTATTATTTGGAAAGCTAAATTTATTATCTCATCACTAAAACCTAAAATCTTCATAATTTTATCTATATTCTTTGGGGACTTGAGAAATGAATCGACATCATCTACAAAAACAAAGTCAAAATTCTTATATTGAATGATATCAAAATGATTAATTAGAAACCTTTCAGTCGTTACCAAAATTTCAAAGTCTTCTTCTTCAACCCTTTTTAAAATCTCTTTCTTCTTACTCTCACTTATTCCAGCGTGATAACATATTATTTTAGGCTCGAAACCAATTCTTTTTGAGTAAATATTAATTTTCTCTTCGACTTGTTGAACAAGAAGTGCAGTTGGCACTATAATGTAACTTTTTTTACCATTAACCACAAAGTATAAAGCTGAAACTATTCCTAAGACAGTTTTCCCAACACCTGTAGGCGCTACTATTGAAAAACTTCTGTTTAAAAGGATTCTTCTAACCCATGTTTCTTGGAGGGACCACATTCTTTGCCCAACAACTTTTTTAAAAAATGAAGAAAAATCATTAAATTTTTTATAAAAGTTAAAAATGTCTTCAGCAAAATAAAGCTTACCTCTCTCTTTTAAAACTTTTAAAAGTTCCTCTTGACTTTTTATATCCTCAATTTTTTCAATGCAATTTTCACATACTCCAAATTGGAGCAATCTTTCATTTGATATTATGCCTTCACAATTAATGCATAAACTATGGTAAATACTTCGAATCATCAACTCTTCAACTCTAATGAATAAGGTTTTATAAATCAAAAACTTTTTTCTAATATCGCTCAGAAATTAAATATTAGAAAAATGGGGATTAGGATGTAAAGAGAGATTAAATTTACAAGGAGCAAATTCTATTTACTGTAAAGGTCTTCACATAATTTACATTTTACATCCTTAAGCTCAGGCTCGATTGTTGTATGCAATTTACAGAGAGTGAGTGAGATTCTAAGGTGGTAGCAAACTTTACATAACGCTTTCATTAACTCAAACTCTGAAATTTTATTAGACGCTATTTTCTTTACCACATCATCAATTAAGGGTGTTAAGTGCTTTCGCTCCATTTCTCCTAATTCAATATTTCCTCTTTTTCTCTTAATATATTGGGAAACAGCTGCTTTTGTAATGCCTAAATATTCAGCTACATCTTTTTGTTTCATTCCAAAATTTTCAATAGCTTCTCTTGCTATCCATGCTCTTACACTTGGGAGAATTATTGCATTTACTAATTCACATGCCACTTTCATACGATATTTAAATAAACACTACATTTTATAAAGTTAACGGCGTTAACTTTAAATTAAACTCTTTAAGAAGGTATCAACGAATGCTAAAAGGTGAAGAATGTGATAGTCGCGAGTAATATAACTGAGTTGATTGGGAGAACACCAATGGTAAGAATAAATAAGCTTACCGAACCGAATGATGCAACGATTTATGCAAAACTTGAGTGGTTTAACATTGGTGGCTCTGTTAAAGATAGAATGGCATTATATCTTATAAAATATGCAGAGATTGCTGGAAGATTAGATAAAGGTAAGGTGATTTTAGAAGCAACATCTGGAAATACGGGTATTGCTCTTGCTATGATTGCTGCAGCAAAGGGATATAAAATTACAATTATTATGCCAGAGTCCGTTAGTATTGAGAGAAGAGAGATAATAAGAGCTTATGGTGCTGATTTGATTCTCTCAAGTGCTGAGAAAGGAACTGGAGGTGCTATTGAGCTTAAGCAGAGGTTGCTTAAGGAGCATCCTGAAAAGTATATTGATATAGATCAATTTAAAGATCCTGCGAATATTTTAGCCCATTATGAGACAACTGGTAAAGAAATTTTAGAGCAAACAAATGGTAAGGTGGATATGATTGTGGTTGGTATAGGGACTGCTGGAACAGGAGTTGGTACTTCAATGCGTGTAAAAGAGTATAATCCAAATATAAAGATCGTAGGTGTAATGCCACAATTGGGCATAAGTATTCAAGGTTTAAGAAATCCAAAAGAACCATATCCAACACAATTATTTAGAGAAGATAAATTTGATGAGATTGTGGAGATAACAAAAGAAGACTTGCCTAAGACTTTTGAAGTTGCACGAAGAGCAGCAAGAGAAGAGGGTTTATTTATAGGTATGAGTTCAGGAGCTATTATGTACGTTGCGTTACGAAAAGCAAGAGAGTTAGGTAAAGGTAAGATAATAGTTGCAGTATTGCCAGATAATGGGGATAAATACTTATCAACAGGCTTATTTACCATTGAATAACACTTACGGGGAAATAATTTATAAATGGTGATGTGAGTAAAAAGGAAACTTTATCTAAATAGTGATGCAAAAAGAAACATAGATGCACTTCAATAACCTCTTCATTTAAATATTTGATTTGTATAAAAACTCTGGGATGATTAAGGGTAAAGATATACTCACACTACTTGAGCTTTCACCACAAGAGATTGAATTGATATTAAATCTTGCTGATAAACTTAAAATGGAAGCCGTTAAAGGAATTTATAAACCTTTGTTAGCAAATCGTACTTTGTGCATGATTTTTCAAAAGCCCTCTACACGCACTAGAGTAAGCTTTGAAGTAGGTATGTTTGAACTTGGTGGGTATACAATAACCCTTACACCATCTGAGATGCAATTATCTAGAGGCGAGACTATAGAAGATACCGCTAGAACATTGTCAAGGTATGTAAATATATTGGCTGCACGTGTTTTTAATCATAATGATGTTGTAAGGTTAGCGGAAGCAGCTACGATACCAGTAATTAATGCTCTATCAGATAAATGGCATCCTTGCCAAATACTTGCTGATCTTCAAACGATTCGTGAAGTAAAAGGTAGGCTTAAAGGTTTGAAATTGGCTTGGGTTGGTGATGGGAATAACGTTTGTAACACACTTTTAATTGGGTGTGCAAAAATGGGTATTAATATGGTTGTAGCCCATCCACCCGGTTATGATCCACTTAAAGAAGCTTTAAATGAAGCTTATAAATGCGCAGAGGAGAGTGGTGCTAAGATTGATACTACACACGATCCAAAAGTAGCGGTTAAAGATGCAGATATTGTAGTCACAGATACATTCATATCTATGGGGAAAGAGGAGGAAAGGGAGGAAAGAATGAAGGTCTTTTTACCAAATTATCAAGTTAACACGAGGTTAATGAGTTTAGCAAAGCCTGATGCTGTTTTTATGCATTGCCTTCCAGCAAAAAGGGGTGAGGAAGTTACAGATGAAGTTATTGATGGGCCTAAATCGATAGTTTGGGAAGAAGCTGAGAATCGTAAGCATACTGAAAAGGCATTATTGTGTTTACTCTTACTTGATGAAAAAGCTTTATTCTAACTTAAACTTGGTGAATAAGTGTTTATCAAAATCTTGTATCCATCCATTGATAATTTTAATCCCTTCAGACTCTAACAAACGAATCTTTTTATCTATACCGCTTTTAAAGCCTCCCACATGACCATTCGCTTTAACTACTCTATGGCATGGTATAATAATCGGTTTCGGATTTACATTCATAAATTTACCAACTGCTCTTGCAGCTTTTGGATTACCAGCAGCTTTAGCTATAGCACTATAAGTAGAAATCATCCCTCGAGGTATTTGCCTTGTTAATTCATAAACTTTATCTTTAGAAATGCTTTTAACCAATTATACTTTCACCACTCTTAACCCAAACTCTTCAACTAAATTAAGTATACGCTCTTTCTCACTACCTAAACCTTTCCAATCCAAAACTGCATATTTTACATCTTCTACACATTTATGAATCATTTGATAAATAATATCTCGATTAACATGATTTAAAATATACTTAGGTGCTATTGCACCTAAAGCAAAATCTGAGTTTAATATGAATCGAGTAAACTTTTCTGAATAATGCACACCACCAAAACCAATTCCAATTTTACTTACCCTAATTGGTCTTAAAAGAGCTCTCATCAAAGCTTTACTTACCACATTTACTGCAACTTTATCATTCCATTCGATTGGTGAGGAGCCAATTTCTACAAATAAAACGGGCTTCATTAAATTTGTTGGACCATGATGTGTAGCTTCAATCACTATTTGATAATTTGGCACCAATTCTTTCATTAACCACAATTTTTCCATATATCCCTTTTGCAAACTTGGATAAGTAAAACTAAGTTCTCTACATTTGCCACCATATTCACATGTATTAGAAAAATTACCTGGAAAGTGAGATGTAAGTGAAGGTAAGCCTCTTTCAGATTTATGCTTTGAAACAAAGATGTAACAATCTGGTGAAAAATAATTATCCAAATGATTCACATTCACAATCTCTTTACTAACGTATATTAACCTTAAATTCTCTTTAATATAAATGGGATTACCTTCAAAAGCCTCTTCACTTTTTACAAATCCATAGTCACTTACCAATTTATTTGCAATATTAAATCCAGCTGGATCCTGCTTAGATACAACTATAATGTACATTAACTCTTAGTAAGAGTTTATTCCATTTATATATTATGTTGGGAAAAATATGCTTATAACTTCTCAATAATTCTTCTTTACCTTTAGCCCCATTCAATTTAATCCTCTCAAGAATTCACGTAGCAATTCAATATTATCAATTTTTGATTTTAAATGAAGAGCCTAAAACCTCTCTTTAACATTTTAAAGAAGAATATATAAGTAGGAATCATTTACAAAAGATTGATTGGCGTATTAAAATGGGTTTAAGATCATTTTTAAAGTCGGTTATATTAACCTTGAGGCTCTCAAAGAAGTCGGACATGCGTGAATTTTTACTTTACGCAAAATTAGTTTTGTTAGGGGTTGCTATTGTTGGTGGTATTGGTTTTCTTATACAACTTATAGCTGCTATAATTAGGCTCACTAGTAGGTAATTGATATGAGTAAGGAGGCTCCATCAAGAATTTTTGCTGTAAAAACTACTGGAGGTCAAGAAAGAATAGTAGCGAATTTTATAGCTACAAGAGTGTTACTAAAGGAGAAACGAGTTCATTCTATACTCGTTTTAGACTCATTAAAAGGTTACGTATTTTTAGAAGCTGATAATGTACAAATAGTGAATGAAGTTATTAGTGGATTTAAACATGTTAAAAGCTCAGTCCCAGGTATCATACAATTTTCAGATATAGAAAGATTTCTTATTACAAAACCTATTATTTCTGAGTTGGATATTGGTGATATTGTAGAGGTAATAGCTGGTCCATTTAAAGGCATGAGAGCAAAAATTAATCGAATTGAAGAAGCAAAATCTGAAGTTACTGTAATTTTATTGGACGCACCTTACCAACTCCCAGTTACCATAGATGCAAATTATTTAAAGATCATTCAAAAAGTATCCAAAACTTAGTGTGCTTGAATTATTAAATAATGAGGTATAAATGATTATAAGAGAGTTTGTTTACATAATTTTCGAAATGGTTATAACGAACTAATATAATGTGGAATGGTGTGAGTATGGGCGAAAAGAAATCTATTTCTCTATTGGTTACAGGTGGAGAGGCTACTGCAGGTCCACCTTTAGGTCCAGCTATAGGTCCACTAGGTGTGAATGTTATGGCTGTTGTGAATCGAATTAATGAATTAACTCGTGAATATTCAGGGATGAGAGTTCCCGTTGTTGTGAATATAGATGTTGAAACAAAGCAGTTTGATGTTGAAGTAGGTGTACCAACAACTTCAGCTTTAATTGCGAAAGAAGCGAAGATTGAAAAAGGCTCAGGAGCACCAAATACAAATTACGTAGGTAATTTAACTATGGCACAAGTGGTGAAGATAGCTCGATTAAAAAGGTGTCAATCCTATGGAAAGACTTTAAAGTCTTTAGTTAAAGAAGTTTTAGGCTCTTGTGTGAGCATGGGTGTTAAAGTGGAGGGTAAAAATCCAAAAGAAATTATTAAAGAGGTTGATCAAGGCTTATGGGATTCCCAATTAAAAGATATTCAATAATTTTAAAGTTTATTAAAATGTTGAGAAATTTTTATATGAAGATTGCCACAACTCTTTTAATAATCCATTCTTATAAATCAAGGTTGTGTTATTATGGTTAACAAAGATCAATTGTTGGATTTGATAAAAAAAGCTTTGGAGGTTAAGGGAGAGCGGAATTTTCGTCAATCTATAGAGTTGATACTCACATTACGGGATATAGATTTGAAGAAGCAATCATTTAGCATAAATGAAATTATAACTTTGCCCTCCGGCTTAACAGATAAACCAACTATATGTGTTTTAGCGGGTGGAGATCTTGCTTTTAGAGCGAAGCAAATTGGCGTAGATAGAGTAATCACACCAGATGAGCTTGACCGAATCATAAATGATAAAAAAGAGGCGAAAAAAATTGCAAAAAGTTTTACATTCTTCTTGGCTGAGGTTGATTTAATGCCAAAAATCGGTAAAATTCTTGGCCCATATCTCGGTCCGAGAGGAAAGATGCCTACGCCTCTCCCACCTAATGCTCCTATTGAAATGATTGTTGAACGTTTTAAAAAATCAGTTCGAGTAAGAAGTAAAGGTCAACTATCTATCTCATGTAAAATTGGTGATGAGGGTTTAACTTATGAAAAAATTGCTGAGAATGCGATGGCTGTTATAAGCACAATTGAGAGAAAACTCCCAGCAGGATTGAAAAATATTCGGAGCATAATTGTGAAAACGACCATGGGCTCACCAGTTAAGTTAATAATTTGAGGTTATCATTATGCAGGTTATTAAAAAGAGTTCAAAAAGTAGGAAGATTGAAATAATTGGGAAGATCGAGTCTTTAATGAAGAAGTATTCTGTGGTGGCAGTATCAAAACTTTACAAAGTACGTTCTACTCAATTAATGGTTTTAAGAAAGAAGTTTAGAGATGTTATGACGATTCTCGTTACAAAGAATACTCTAGCCTCTATAGCATTTGAAAGAGCAGGGCTTCCAAAAGAGTTTACAGAAAATCTAAGTGGACAGAATGTTTTCATATTTACCAATCTCTCTCCCTTTAAACTCCAATTACTTTTAGAAAAAAATAGGGTAAACCTTCCAGCTCGAGCTGATGATGTAGCTACTGATGATATTGTAATCCCGGCTGGAAATACAGGAATCCCACCAGGTCCGATTCTCAGTGACTTTAAAGCATTGAACATACCTACGAAGATCGATGTAGGGAGCATTTGGATTTTGAAGGATACTTTAGTAGCAAAGAAGGGTGATGTAATTAATCCGAAGTTAGCTGGATTACTATCGAAATTGAATATAAATCCAATTAGAGCAGGACTTTCAATAATGTTTGCATATGAGAATGGGCTAATGTATAAAGAGCAAGATCTTTATATCGATTTCAATCAATATAAAAATGCAATTATAGATGCGTATCAATCAGTTATAAATCTTAGCGTGGCTATTAATTATCCTATGAAAGAAACGATGCCACTTTTACTTTTAAAAGGATTTAAGGATGCACAACAACTTTTATTAAGTGTGGATTACTATGCAAAAGAGAATATAGAATTTAAGCTTACACAAGCATATATTAATGCAACAATATTGAATCGAATGGTTGAATCGAAAGGATATTCTTGAGTTTATACTATTAGCCGAATAAGCTGGATAAACCGACCAACGCCTCTTCCTCTTCTTTCTTCTCTTCCTTCCTCTCTTCCTTCTCCTCTTTCTTTGGAGCTTCAGCAGGTGTTGCACCAGTTGAAGGAGTTGGTTGGGTAATAATTGGTGTTGTAACAGCGCTCTTTAAAACTTCATCAATATTTACTTCACTCAATGCTGCTACCAAAGCTTTAACTTTTACTTCATTGGGAGTGGCACCAGCCGCTTTTATCACATTTTTTAAATTCTCTTCAGTAATACTCTTATTCAACCTATGCAGTAAGAGCGCAGCATAAATGTATTCCATCTTCGCTCAAGATATAAAAAAGGCTACTTATAAATCTTTTACAATGAGCTTGAATGACTTAGATTATATGGTGAATTGAGCTCTAACACTATTTCATAAAATTAATCCACTATAAATATTTAATTAAATTCTATATTAAATTTAAGGATTAAAGGTTGAAGGTTTACTTTATTCGTGAACCAACAAAGCAACAAAAGAAGCATGAGGCAAAATGGTCTAAAACTACTGAAAAAATACTAAACGTGATTAAATCTAAAGGAGAGATTGATACACGAACATTAGCTGAGATTACTGGTTACAAGCTCGGTACTATAAATGCTCAAGTAAGTATCCTTCGCCGTCTCGGACTTGTTACTACTCGCGAACATGAGAATTTAGAGGTATCTTTATGCCCTCCACATCAATGGTCAGAGGAAGTTACTTTAAGGCCTTATGGCGATAATATAATAATTCGAAAGTGTAGGATTTGTGGAAAAGTGGAGCGTGCTTATTAATCAAAAGTTTCTTTGTAATTTTGATAGAATTTATGATTGAGTTTTTAATAACCAAATTATTTATAAAAGGTTGTTAATCAATGCTAATAAAATGTTGATAATCGCAATTTTTGCATTCGTAATTACATTTATACTCACGTATACACTTACGAAATTTCTTATTTCATATTTAAAGAAAATTAATCGAATTGTTAAAGATTATCATAAACCAGGGGAAGTTAAAGTTCCAATGCCTGGTGGGCCGGCGCTCGTTATACCCATAATAATTGTTGAGATTATGGTTTACATCTTCACTCAAGATATTAGAATTTTATCACTCATCTTCACTATAATGATTGTATTCATCATAGGTATTATAGATGACCTTTATATATTGAGTGGAATCTTAAAGCCAACACTTCTTATTTTAGGTGGCTTACCAATTATTATTCTTAAAACTTACAATCCATATTTAACTTTCCCTTTATTCGGAACGGTTAGGTTAACCATAATTTATCCTATACTCATTTTAATTGCAATAACTATCACATCCAATACAATCAATTCGATTGATGTATTAAATGGTGCAGTAAGTGGTTTCTTAATAATAGCTACTGTACCGATTATGTTTGCATTAATCTTAAAGGCTGATTACATTGCTATTACATTCACTTTGCCTTTATTAGCATCTTTACTCGCCTTTTATAAATACCATCGATACCCATCCAGAATTTTCCCTGGAGATTCTGGGAGTTTATCTATAGGTGCTATTTATGGCGCATTAACAATTTTAGGTAGTGTGGAAGTAGTAGGAGTAATTGCATTACTCCCGGCAATTCTTAATTCATTCCTTTTCCTTACAAGTGTTAAAAGATTGGTGGAGCATCGTGAAATAAAAGCAAGGCCTACCATACTTTTAGAAGATTATCGCATAGCTGCCTCTAAAGATATTTCTGCACCTATAACACTCATCAGACTTATATTGGCAGATGGTCCTTTAAGTGAAAGTGAAATAGTTAAAGAGATATTTAAACTTGCAATCTTTACAGCAATTCTAGCATCAATCACAGCTTATATTACATGGGGGCTTTAACTTGACATACCGCTTACTTCCACTTATGGGAATACTATTAGTAGCATGGCTTTTAATCTTTTTAGGATCATTCATCATTTTTAAAATTGTCGCTCCAATCCCTGAATTTTTACCTGGTTACTTTGGAGTATTAATTACAGCGATAATAAAAGTAATTATTTCAACTCTTCTTGTGATATGTTGGATATTAATTATGGTTTGGTTAAGAGATTTATATGTAAGAAAGAAGTTTTTAAAGAAAAGTTAGTTCAACATAATTTTAAACCCTTTTTATTTAGTAAATTGCGTCGATTTTAATTAAACTTAAATTAAAGTTACTCATAAATTCCTAAAATGAGTGTAAGCCATGCATAATCGACAAGCCTCAACTTTTAATCATTCAGGGAAATTCGAATCTCCAAATTACGTTAGAACAAGTTTAGCTGGTGCGATGATGTTAGGCTTTATACAAGGTCGCTTTTATCGTGATGCGAAATCATATTGCTTAAACCTCTTATTAACTTACAATGATGGTTGTATTGGTAAATGTGCATATTGTGGACTCTCACGTTCCCGCTCAATTAATGAGCCATGGTTTAAAAAGAGCTTTATAAGAGTGGATTGGCCAATAGTTAATCTTGAAGATGTGATTGAAAGAATTCACACAGCTACTTGTGATTTAGAACGTGTTTGTATATCTATGATAACTAACGGTAGAGCAAAATCTGATACTTTAACTATTGTAAAGAGAATTAGAAGTGTATTCGATCAAATTTCTGTTCTTATAACTCCAACAATTGTGGATAAGGCTTGGTTAGAAGAGGTTAAGGATTTAGGTGCAGATATGATTGGTGTAGCTATTGATGCTGCAACAAAAAATCTCTTTGATAAGCTTAGAGGTAAAAATGTTGGCGCTCCTCATCGATGGGAACAATATTGGAGCATTTTAAAATCTGCTATAGATATTTTTGGTAAATTCAATGTAGGCATACACTTAATAGTTGGTTTAGGCGAAACTGAGCGTGAGATGGTAATGACGATTCAACGTGCTTACGATATGGGTGCTTTAACACATCTTTTCTCATTCTTCCCTGAAGAAGGCTCACCTATGGAGCACCATCCACAACCACCAATAGGCTCCTATAGGCGTATACAATTGGCAAGATATTTAATTAATAACTCTCTTACTAGAGTTGATAAAATGTTATTCGATTATAAAGGTAGAATTGTAAATTTTGGCTTGGATGATAAAGAAGTTGAAAGATTCATAAATTCGGGAGAACCATTTATGACATCAGGTTGTAGAAGTAAGAATCGTGAAAATGCATGTAATAGACCATACTCAAACTCAACACCATATCAAGCCTTAATAGGAGAGATAAGAAATTATCCTTTTAAACCCGAGCCAAAAGATATTGAGATAATACGATTACAACTTTTTGATTATTCTGATATACCAGTTAAAAAATGGATTGACACACCTTACTTAATAGAGTGATTAAATGATGCATATACTTGATTATTGCTTTCATCAACCTTTTACCAATCTTAAACACTTATTCAATAAAGCATCAGAAATCTTAAAGCGCAACTTTAATGGTAAAATCTTCTTTTACATACCGAGTATGGTAAGATATGAAACTAACTATTATAAATTTAATAAGCGAGCATTTCCAGCGATATCTGTAACAGGTAAAAAGTGCCTTCTTAATTGTGATCATTGTGGAGGAAAACTTCTTGAGAGTATGATTCCAGCTGAAAAGCCAGAAGAGGTTTATGATATATTAAGAAAGATTTATGAGAATGGTGGGAAAGGTTGTTTAATAAGCGGGGGTTGTAATCTTGAGGGCTACGTTCCTCTCGAACCTTTTTTACCTATAATAGCGAGGGCTAAACGTGAGATGGATTTAGAGATAGTTATGCATACAGGTTTAATTCCACTAGAGATGATAAATGTGCTAATTGATACTAACGTAGATGCTATACTTCTTGATATAATCGGCTCTGAACTCACTCTCAAAAAAGTATGCCATCTTGAAAAAAAGATAGAAGCATTTGAAAGTTTACTTAAAGCACTTAATAATAAACGATTATCAGTAGTTCCACACATTGTAGTTGGTATGCATTATGGTAAAATGTTAGGTGAGTTAATAGCTTTAGATTTAATTTCACGTTATAAGCCTGCTGCAGTTGTGATAGTAGCCTTTATGCCAATTGAAAGTACTAAAATGGCAAATATTCAACCACCATCTCCACAAGATATAAGTAGAGTTATGCTTGCTGCTAGATTTTTATTACCATCTACACCCATTGTATTGGGATGTGCTAGACCAAGAGGTAATCATAGAATAACTACGGATGCTTTAGCGATTAAATGTGGTTTAAATGGTATCGCTTATCCTACTGAGGCTGCTTTTATTATTTGTGAAAATTTAGGTTATAATACGGTAATTTTTGATAAATGTTGTAGTCTCATTTGGAAGGATATTACTAAATTGAGTCATAAAATATGAAATCATTTTGGAGAGTTCTTGATACAGGTTTTAAAAGTGCAGCAGAGAATATGGCTTTAGATGATGTAATCTTAGATTGTAAAGCTATGGAATTAATCCCAAATACAATTCGCTTTTTACGCTTCAAGCCACCATGTGTACTTATAGGGTATCATCAAGATGTTGAACATGAAGTAAGATTGGATTATGTTAAAGCTAACAATATAGATGTTAATAGAAGAATTACAGGTGGAGGTGCTATTTACTTTGATGAGAACACAATAGGTTGGGAGATTTTTGCATCTAAGTCTTCCATAGAAGATTGTAATAAAATTGAGGATTTATTTGAAATTATGTGTAAAGCGCCTATTAAGGCACTTAGAAAGATTGGAATAAATGCAACATTTAGACCAAAAAATGATATAGAAGTAAATGGTAGAAAAATCTCAGGGACTGGTGGTACAGAGAGAGGTTGTGCTTTTTTATTTCAAGGCACTTTATTAACTGATTTTGATATAGAGTCGATGATTAAATCGCTTAGAATACCTATTGTAAAGCTGAAGGATAAAGGGATACAGTCAGTTAAGCAAAGAATCACATGTGTGAAATGGGAATTGGGTTATACATTAACTTATGAAGAATTTAAGCGTTTACTTATTGAATGTTTCGAAGAAACATTCAATATTGAATTAATTGAAGGTGGTTTATCTGAAAAAGAAGAGCGTTTATTATCAGAGAGACTCCCATACTTTCAATCGCCAGAATGGCTTTATTTAGATCGTCGAGCACCTGAAGAGAGTGGTATAGTTAGAGCTATCGATAAAACAAAAGGTGGATTGATTGAGGTTACGCTATCATTAGATAAAAGGGCAAAAGTTATTAAATCTATACTTATCACGGGAGATTTTTTTGTCACGCCAGCGAGGGGGATACTCGATTTGGAAGCTGCACTTAAATTTAGTAGCTACGATGAAGAATCTATTAAAAAGATAGTTACATCAACCTTCAAAAGGTATAATATACAAATAGTTGGGATAGAGCCACAAACCATTATCAACTTAATACTTGAAGCTATTAATAAAATGAGATATGAAGAGCTAGGTATAAGCTTAGAGGAAGCTAACAGTATTTACTCTCTTACAAAAGATCTTTCAAGTCTTTTGAATGGGAATTGTAAATATCTTCTTCTTCCATACTGCTCTAAACTCCTAAGTTGTTCATTACGCAAAGAGGAGGGTTGTTCATTATGTGGATTGTGTAGCGTTGGTGAGGCATACAAACTTGGACAAGAAGCTGGCCTTATAGTTAAAACTATACAAAACTTTGAGCATTTAATGGAAACATTAAAAGAGATAAAAAAATCAAACTCAAGTTACATAGGTTGTTGTTGTGAAGCATTCTATATAAAGCATTTAGATGATCTTCGAGAAACAAAAGTTCCAGCTTTACTTATAGATATAGATGATAAAACTTGCTACGATCTTGGTAAAGAGGATGAAGCTTATAAAGGCTCTTTTGAAGGCCAAACAACCTTAAAGTTAGACTTATTAAAAAAGCTCATTGAAGCTATAAGATTTAAAGATCATTTTCAAAATAAAGAGAGTGTTCAACTTTCATGAGTGTTGATTATGATGTAATTATCGTAGGTGCAGGTCCAGCTGGCTCATCTGCAGCTATAAGTTGTGCTAAAGTAAATTCCAAAACACTACTTATTGAACGTAGTTTTTTTGGTAGGCATAAACCTTGTGGCGGTATTTTACCACCAATTACCCTTTACATCTTTGATGAGTTAGGGATAAATATACCTTCAAAAGTTTTTTGCAATCCTAAAAGCCTTAAGCTATTTTACATACCTCCAAGTGGCAAGTTGAATGGAGGAGCTTTAAAATGTTACAAACTTCTCAATATTAATAGAGATTTATTTGATAAATGGTTGGTTGAAGAGGCTTTAAATAAGGGTGTTGACTTTCAAACAAACTCAACTGTAATATCATTTAAACAAGATGATGATAATGTGGAGGTAAAGTTAAGGTGCCGTGATGAAAATATAAGAGTAACTGCTAAATATTTACTTGCAGCAGATGGTACTCATTCAATTATAAGAAAGTGCTTTGAAGGGGCTTATCAAAAATTTTTAATCATAATGCAAGAATATTGGAAGTGTGAGGGCGAGTTTGAAGATTGTTTTTATACCATTTTAAGTAAAAGAATAACACCAACTTATGGTTATGTTGTGCCGAAGGATAACGCCATATTAATTGGAAGTGGTGCTAAAGACTTAAAACAAAGTATTCAAAGTTTAGAGAACTTAAAGAATTGGTTGAAAGAGGAATTTAAATTCAAGCCCCAATCTTTAATTAAAAGGGAAATTGGTTTTATACCATACGATAAATGTTTTATCGGAATGGGTCGAGTTATACTATTAGGTGACGCTGCAGGTTTTTGCAATAAATTCTCTGGTGAAGGTGTAAGATTCGCACTTGAAAGCGGATTGATAGCATCAAAAGCGATAGAGGAAGCTGAGAATAAGGGTGTTCAAGTTTCTGAAGCATACGCTAAGAAAGTTCAACCTTTATTAGAATTTATAGAGAAGACTAAAAGTATCATCAATATAGATACTGATAAGTGGAGAGAAGAGTTCGTCTTAAATGAACTTAAGCGCTTGAATATTTGGCAAAGATAACTTTCATTAGATTATGTAAGATATTAAAACGATTTTTCGATAGGATTAAAAATTAGTGGTTACCACATTATAATCAGAGGAGTAGAAAATGGAGATAATGGGAAAGGAAGTTTTATGGATTAGGAATGAGGGGCTAAGCATGAAAACGGTTATACGAGTGGGCATTACAGAACGCCTCACGAATATTCTTAATTCTATTAAAGCTATTCGATTATTATCAGAGGGTAGGTGTGTGAATGAAGATTTCCCATTCGCTTTAATCGAGTATGGTAAACGTAAAATACTTTTAAAAAGCCCTATCTCTGGATTTATTCTTGAGGTTAATAAAGAGGTTTTGAAGAACCCACAATTGATTAATAACGATCCTTATGGTAAAGGTTGGCTCGCTTTAATAAAACCTACACCTTAGGTGTTTAAATTGGTTGAATTACCAATAGTGATTGCTTCCGCATTCTTCACGATTGGTACGATTATATTTATAATTGGCGTATTATTGAATTTGAGGATTTGGTTACTCGGTTCAGAGAGCATTATTGGGACCTTTAAAGAAGTCATATCAACTCTCATAAACCCAAAGTTTTGGTCCACAATTCTTAAAACATTTATAACAAAAATTTTCGGCCAATATAAGCTTTACAAAATCGATAATTTAAGAGGGATTGAAAAATGTTGCTTTGTAACTTTTTATGTGTTAGTCATACTTGCAAATCATATAGCAGCTGATATAGCGAGTGGTGCTAAAACATTAACAGAATTTATTATAGAGTTTTTCAAATCACCATTCTTTCCAGGTTATATATTCTCCGAGTTAGGTGCTGAATTAAATGGTTTTTGGATAGCATTTCTCTTTATTGATAATTTCGCAATGGTAATGGTATTTCTCTCAGAAGGTTTAGTGATGTATAGAAGATTTATTAAAAAATATTTTATATTCGCCACAAAAGAGGATGTAATCGGCTTACTATTACCAGTAATTTGGTTTATCTTTCGTTGGATCGCTGAAGCAGCAACTATTGTAAAGTTTGGTACACCATCTGGTAGTCATTATATGTTTATAGCTTACTTAATCTCAAGACCACTTACATTACTTACACCAAATCAAGTTGAGATTCTTTATAGTATTATGTGGCCGGCTTCAGGCTTCTTCCTTAGTCTTTTCTTTGGTTTAATACCCTATACTGGCAGGTTATGGCATGCTTTCGCTGGACCTATAACTATGTTACTTAACTCTGTACCATACAAAAAGGAGGTATTGAGGTAATGAAACAAACTAAAATCCCACTTAGTGTGAAGCAATTAATAGAGTTAGATGGGTGTGCGAGATGTGAGTTATGTAGAGAATTTTGCTCATTATATGCGTTATTAAATGAAAACCCACACCCACTCAAATTCCCAACTAGTACTGTAGCTGTAATTAAACAATTTAGATCGATTTTACGGGATCAATTTGGATTAAAAGCGAAGCTATTAAGAAGTAAACCTAAGATTAAAGAAAAGTTATGGATGCTCGCTGATGCATTATTTTTATATTGTACAACTTGTGGTAGATGTAAAGTGGTATGCCCACTCGGTATTGACACATGGTCTCTTTTAAACTCTGTAAGAGAATACTTTATGAATAATTTCACAAGCCAATATCCTACACATTGTGTTATAGATTTTATATCAAACACGATTAATACAACTATACAAAATTCAGGCAATATCTTTAATGTATCAAATGCATCACGTCATGATTGGGCTTTATACACAGGTGCTGATATTCAAGTAAAGGATAATGCAAAAGTCGTATACTTTGTGGGTTGCGTATCTTCTTACCAAGGTAGAGCTCAAGATATAGCTCATGCGATAACAGCGATTCTCAATTCAGTGGGAGAAGATTGGACTTTATTAAAGGATGAATGGTGTTGTGGACACCCACTCACTATAAGTGGTGCTGGGAATAAAGCAAAGAGTATTGCAGAGCATAATTTAAGGATGATAAGGGATGTTGGAGCTAAAATGGTTATAACAGGATGTCCAGGGTGCTATTTAGCCCTTAAGCATGAATATCCAAAGATTTTAGGTAAACCTGTAGAGTTTGAAGTATTGCACTTTACAGAACTCTTAAATATTTATCTTAATGAGGGAAAATTAAAACCAATAAAACTCGATGGGAAAGTAACTTATCATGATCCATGTGAATTGGGAAGGTTGGGTGGTGTTTTAAATGAGCCACGACGAATTATTAATACCTTTACTAATGGATTGTTAGAACCTTATGGTTCAGGTATGGATGGTATATGTTGTGGTTCTGGGGGGTTGATAAAAGCTACAAATCCTTCATTGGCTGACTTACTTGCAATTAAAAGGTTAGATATGCTTATGGAAACTAAATCGAAGTTAATACTTTCCGCATGCCCTACATGTGTACAAAGCTTAAGTAAGGTAGCTATGGATAAAAATAAGGAATTACGTGTTATAGATTTAGCTGAGTTAGTTGCTCAACAACTGGGCTTGATATAAAGTTTACGTTAATTTAAGCCTTTGTAACTCACTTTTAATAAACTCCTCAAGTTCTTTGAGATCAGATATTAAAGCCTTCTTATCTTCCTCAAAATTTGATGGTTGTATAACAGCTATCCATCCAGCCCCATAAGGGTCTTCATTAAGTAACTTAGGTTGACTCTTTAAATTCTCATTCACTTCTACAAGTGTTCCTGAGACTGGTGAGATTAATGGGCCGACCCACTTCCCCGTCTCTATTGTTCCTAAAGGCTTTCCTTTAACAACTAATTTACCTTTAGGCAAAAGTCGGATGAAAGTTATTGGCCCTGCCGATCTTTGAGCAACATCAGTTACTCCAACACGCACCTTTCCATTCTCTAACTTAACCCACATATGGTCTTTTGAGTAATATAACCCTTCTTTAAACTCGAATTTTTCAAGTAACTTTACCAAGTTTACCCCAAAAATTTTTCAACTTAATGGTTTATTAATTTTATGCATTCTTCTAAGAGTTTTTTATTATACAGTAATTTTACATTAAACCTAATCTTTGAGCGATGAGTTCTGCTATATCAATTACTTGTAGAGCTTTATTCTTACGTGAGGTAGCATCAGCAAGGCTTTGATAACAAGTTGGACAAGCTGAGATTATAACCTCAGCACCTGTTTTAATGAGCATTTCTAATCGCTTATTAGCTATACTCTCAGATAATTGTGAATCGGTAACTTTTAAAAGCCCCCCTCCGCCACAACAAAATCCTTCTTTACCACGCTCTATTGGTTCTACAAATTTATCACTTATAGATTTAATTACCCTTCTTGGCTCATTTATAATCCCTAAAATCCTTCCCAACTCACATGGATCGTGATAAGTTACTTTACTCTCAAATTTAGGTATTTTTAGCTTTCCTTTCTTTATATATTCGTCTAAAATTTGTGAAAAGTGTAAAACTTCGAAGTTAAGTTTTCGCCCCAATACCTCTGGATACTCTTTTTTTAACGCTAAGCAACAACCCGGACATCCGCTAACTACCTTCGTTGCACCAGTTTCCTCTATCATCTTTACGTTATGCTCTGCAACTTTTTTGAACTCTTTTGTAGCGCCTTCTAACTTTAATGGGTGTCCACAACACCATTCATCCTTTAATAAAGTCCAATCTTCTCCAACGTAATTTAAGATTGATGCTATAGCTTGAGCGACTCCTTGTATCCTTCCAGAGTATGATGTGACACAACCAACAAAATATACCATATCGGCTTTATCTTTTATTGGAGCTTCAACGCCTGTATAAATTACCCAATCCTTTCTTAATGTGTTATCCATCATAAAGATATTCTTCGCATTATTTATAGTATTTACCAATTGCTCAGCCCCAAGAGGTACTGCATTTGCTTCAGCCATAATTTCACGAGTGATAAACATTATATCCGTATATTTTACTGCGGATGGACAAGCGATTTCACAATTCGCACACATAGTGCATTTATAAAGGTGATTCGCCACATCCTTAGCTATATCGATTCTTTTATCAACCATAGCTCTGGTTAAATAAAGCCTCCCTCTTGGTGAATCTGCCTCAATTCCTAATACTCTATAAGTTGGGCAACTTTGAAGGCAGAAGCCACAATGAACACAACGAAGAATTAATTTGTAATAATCGGATTGGTCGAGTTTATTAAATTTAGCCAAATCAAATCCCTCCTATAAATCTACCTGGATTCAATATCCCTTTCGGATCAAATCGATCTTTAATAGCCTTCATTAAGAAAAAGTCCTTTCTAATAGGTCCCCATACATCAACTTTTTCTTTAACACTTAATGGTGCGCATTCAACCACTAAACTACTCGCAGAGCCTATACTTAATACATAAGCTCTTAACTCTTCTATCGCTTTTACAAGCTCGTATGGATTTTCGGAATTAAAATAAGTATAAAGAATACCAAGCCCCAAATGGGCTGTTATAGAATATTGTAAAGCATATTTCTCAGAAATCTTTTGTGTAAAATCCATAACATCCCCAACTTTAGAGATTAAAGTACTGATCTTACATCTAATTGAGAACTTATTTGATGATAAATTAGGATATTCTTGTATTTTCTTCCATAATGATTCATGCTCACTACCATTTATGGAGAATGCAGTTATTGAATCATGCTTCTTAACAATTTCTAACAACTCAGAAATCCTTCTTCTCATACTATCTTTAGTTATGCTTAATACCTTTAAAGCTAGTAAATACCCCTTAGAGATATTCAAACTATTTAATATCTCACATGAGTTAGGATCGAATCCTTCTATAGCTGAAGGCCCTATACCTATAGATGAGTGGCTTACCATTAATACTTCTTTATACGCTTTAACAAAATCGTTAATTGAGTTAAATACTGCAAGAAAGCTTTCTTCAAACTCTGGTAAAGGTGCGAGTTTAAAAGTTACTTGAGTTATTACACCGAGTGTACCGATTGAACCTATGTATAATTTCTTTATATCATAACCAGCTACATTTTTTACAACTTTTCCACCAAACTTCGTTAAAGTCCCGTCAGAGTTTGCTACTTTAATACCCAACAAAAGATCTCTTACCCCGCCGTAAAGATGGCGTATAGGTCCAAAAGAATTTGAGGCAACTACACCTCCTAATGTAGCTAATGATGAGTATGGTGGATCTAATGGTAAAAATTGACCTTTATTAACTAAAACTTTTTGAAGTTCATCTAAAATAATTCCTCCTTCAGCTGTAACTACAAGTTCTTCTGGCAAATACTCAATTATTTTATTCAACCTTTTGAGTAAAAGTATTATATCTACCCTTTTAGGTATATTACCTAAACTCATCATAGTCCCCCCTCCCCAAGGTATAATTGAAATACCCTCATCATTCGCTCTCTTTAAAATCTCAGCTACTTCCTCCATCGATTTTGGAATAACTACAGCTTTTGGTTTAAGACCATCAACTTCGAACTTTTCAACTTCCTCACTAGTAAGCGCTTCTGAATTTGAGATTACACGATTTATTGCTAACTCTGAATTTTTATTTGACATATAAAAAACCTCACGAAGCTAAAATCTTTACCTCCTTTTCAGGGAAAATCTTACCAGGATTGCATAAGCCTTTAGGATCGAAGATTTCTTTGATAAAGAGCATACGCTTCAATTCATCTTTACTATATTGTACGGGCATTAACTCAGCTTTTTCAATACCTACTCCATGCTCGCCAGTAATCGTCCCACCAACATCTAAACATAATTTGAGAATATCAAGGCCTAATTTCAAAGCCTCTTGCTCCTTACCCTCAACTCTTGGATCGTAAAGAATTATAGGATGAAGATTCCCCTCTCCAGCATGAAATACATTAGCGATCATGAAACCATGCTCCTCGCCCCACTTTCTTATAATAGGCATAACTTCAGGGAGTTTGGATCTAGGTATTGTACCATCATCAACTACATAACTAGGTGCAAGATTGCCCATAGATCCGAAAGCTGCTTTACGACCAGCCATTAACTTAGCCATGCCATCAGGATCCTTCGCCATCTCTACACTACGTGCATGATTCTTCTTACAAATCTCTATAATCTTCTCACTTTGCACATCTAACTCATCTTCAAACCCATCAACTTCGAATAGTAAGATCGCTTCTGCATCTAAAGGCAAGCCACAAGCTTTAACACCAGATTCAACAGCCTTAATAGCATACTTATCCATGAATTCTATAACAGCTGGAAGCTTACCTACTGCTATAACTTCAGAAACGGTATTTGACGCATCTACCAAAGAGTCGAATATTGCTAGAATAACCGCAGTAGCTGGTGGTTTACGTAAAATCCTTACAACAGCTTTTGTTACTATACCTAAAGTCCCTTCAGAACCTACCATAAGTCCAACTAAATCGTAGCCTGGTGGATCGAGTGCTTTTCCACCCAATTCTAAAACATCTCCATTAGGTAAAACCATTTCTAATCCCAATACATGATTCGTTGTAACACCATATTTGAGGCAATGATTTCCTCCAGCATTATGAGCTATATTACCACCTATGCTCGATACTGTATAGCTTGCAGGATCTGGAGCGTAAAAGAAGCCCTTTTCCGATGCAACTGCGGTTATTTGTGGTGCAGTAACATAAGGCTCAACAACAACCCTTTGATTATCAAAATCAACTTCTAAGATGCTATTCATTCTTGCAAATGCAATAACAACCCCTCCCCTTATTGGTACAGCGCTACCACTTAACGCAGTCCCAGCACCCCTCGCTAAGTATGGAATATTGTATTTATTACAAATATTTACAATATTCACAACTTCATCCCTTGAGGTTGGTAAAACTACAACATCGGGCATACTTTTGAAGAATGTTTGACCATCACATTCATATACCATAAGCTCTTCTTTTTTACGAAGTAAACGATCAATACCTACAATACTCTCTAACTCTTTTAAAATATGATCACTAATCATTTTATTTAATCACCATTTTATGATTTAACATCTCAATCGAAATAATTAGCGGCATCATCTACTTTATATCATTTGCGCTTATAGAATTAGAGATTGTCAATAAAGTAATAAAATTATTCACCCTTTATTTAGTGTAAACGAGCAGAAAAAATTTAATTTTTTCTAAAAAAATCTAACACTAAAAATTTTCAAAAACTCAAGAATTTTTAACATTTACACGATGCTCTTGTATTTGTTTGAATGGATTTAAATTTAGATATAAATGATTTTTCAATTTTCATTACCATCTTCACGATCTCATAGAATTATAATATTAAATATATGGGAATATTTTTGCCTTAGTTAATGCCTCAATATACTCAAAAATTACAATCCTCTTTGGTAATTTGGTAATATTATTTTACAATTATAGGAACTTTGATTGTTAAGATGATGAACTCGAATAAGAATAAATTAAATTTTTGTCCATTTTTGCTTACCTTATCTTAACAAACTTTTCGCAAAACTTTTATATAGATTTTACTAAATTTTAAAGTATGCCAACAGTTCATATACATATGTATGAGGGAAGAACAAAAGAGCAAAAGCGCAATCTGGTTAAGAATGTGACTGATGCGATTGTAAAGAGCCTTGATGTTAAGCCTGAAGCAGTTACTATCTTTCTTCATGAAATATCAAAAGAGAATGTTGCAAAAGCTGGAAAGATTGTTGCTGAGGCTTAAACATTATCTATGTGATAAGGTCGTAGTAGACATAATGGGAGTGCTTTGTATTATAAAGTAGCACTAATTTTTAGTGTATTTTATCTTTAAAGATAGTTGAAGCAATTATTAATGTTAGTGAAGAAAAGATTAGAAATGAGCCTAAAATTTTGTTTAAAGTGAGTACCTCATTAAATATTAATACTCCTATGGAGACGCCCAAAGCTGGTTCAATTAAAGTGATGAATCCTACTTTACTTGCCTCAATCAATTTAACGCTCTTAAATAAAAGATAATAAGCCAAAGCTCCTCCAATTAAACCTAAATAAATAGCGCATACTAACCATAAACCTAAACTTGGCTTTGAGATAAATGATGAATATAATGTTAAAATTAAGAATGCCCAAAATGCTGATCCTGTTGAAATATCAAACGTTGCAAAGCCTTTCGTACCCAAATATTTACCATAAACTGTGATAAGTGCGTAAAGAAAACCTGAGGAAATAGCTGATATTAAACCTAAAGCACTCATTGTATTATCCCTCATCCCTATATTATCACTTAAAAAGAATACACCAATTATCGCTAAAATCAAACTAACTATTTTATACCTTGTTATATGCTCATTAAATAAAAATTTTGAGAGAATCATCACCCATGCTGGTGAAGTATATAGTAAAAGTACCGCTACCGATATGCCGACTTCTTGAATAGCTTTAAAATAAGTTATTTGAAATGGGGCTATGATTAATAATCCAAATGCTATAAGCTCTTTCTTGAAGAAGTTTTTAAATCTTCCTAAAACTATTAATGGAATACTGGTAAAGAGTGTTCTTATAGCACCTATCCATAAAATATCCCCTCCAAGATAAATTCCAATTTTTATAGTGGCACCTACGGTAGACCAAATACATCCTGCACTTATAGCGTATAAAAGTCCTATAATCCCTTTAGTTCTCATAATTTTTCAGTTTTTAATAACAAAGCTTACATTAATCACTTTTGCTAACATTCTTTAATCAATATCATAGATCATTTTATTATTTTTCCTTTTCTCACATAAAAGAAAATTGAAGAAGTATATGAAATGGATTTAATGAACAAACATAAAAATCACTTAGTTTTTGATATATTAAATTGCTTATATGAGTTTCTTTTGTAAAGATTCGATTACTATTTTCCCATAAAGACCATCATATCCAGGTATTACTTTAATGCTATCCTCCCTAACCGCTTGTATAGTTATTGCTATTTCTTTACCAGCTACCCTTTCAATCTCAGCCAATGGTGCAAATATCATAACTGAAAATTCATTTCCAAAAGCTTTTATGAGATTATCATAAATCATTTGAACACTTTTTACATAAGGTGATGAAGCTCCAATAACAGTAGCAATAACTTCATGAAGTGGGAGTAAATGATGGAACCAAGGTACATCCTTAGGCATATATCCTTGTGGTCTATCAGCCAATTCTTCAACCCTTTGCTCAACACCTTTCGTTAATATCTTTCCACACTTTGGACATTTATTACCATGTTTAATCGCTTCAATACCTGACATTGATACTTCACAATTTCTATGGCCGCTATAATGATACTTACCATATTCAGGCTTTGTCTCTATTGTAGATAGGAATCGTTTAGGGTCTTTTGTACGAATCACATTTAATATCTCAATATAGCTTAACTCATCTAACTCAAATACATTTGCTTCACGCCCTAAACGGTAAGGTTGGGGTGAATGGCTATCACTATTTGAAATTAATGTATATCGATCAAGCTCACTTACTCTCCAATTCATTGGTGGATCGCTTGAAAGGCCAGTCTCCAATGCATGAATATGATGAACTTGATCTGCATAACATTCCTTTATTGAATCATATCCACTATTAGCACCCAAAATACTCCACCATGGTGTCCAAATATGTGCTGGAATAATCTCAATAAGCTCAGATATTTGCTTTATTTTCTCAACAAGCTCTGGTGATGTTAATGTTAAAACTGGTCTACCATCAACTTCTAAATCACCACTCTTTCTTAATACATCAGAGATTTGAGCTGCTACATCTAAAGATGGAATTAAGAGTAAATGATGAATTTTACGAGTCTTACCAGCATCAAAATAAACTGTAGCTACCTCTGTAGTTATCATAAACCGTATGGGTAATTGAGGCTTTTCCTTTAATTTTAAAAGATTCGTATCACCATCTGGAATTAATAATTCTGAAACTTCTTTAAACCATTTTGGATGTGTTATATCACCAGTACCAACAATTTGAAGCCCTTTTATCATAGCGTAATAAGCTATTGTGTGAATATTCATATTCACACTTGTTGCTGCACTATACTTTGAATGAATATGTAAATCAGCAAATATTTTCATCTAACCCTTCCCAAATATGTATTTTTAACATCATAAATTTTTATGTTTCAATTTGAGATGGAAGCCATTTCTTAAGAAGCTTTGCCCAATTAATTTTCACCATAGCGTAAATGATTATAATAACGATAATTAAAAAGATTATCGCTACAATTATACCTAAAGCTGGATCGATCGTTCCCTCCATAAAAGGCTCAATAAAAGTTATTCCAAACATTCGAGCGCCAAAAGCAACTATGCTTATGAGAATTATCTTACCAGAAAATGTAGCGATAATGAAGCGCCAAAGGCTATATTTTGTGAAACCTAATGGAATATACACAATATCATCGGGTATTGGTGTTGCTGCTGCTATAAATGCAGCAATCCAACCATATTTTCCTACTAAAGTTTGGAGTGGTTGAATATTCTTTCTAGTCTTTTCACTAAGTAACCTTTGCCCTTCATAACTTACTCTAAATATCGCAGTTTTTGCTATAGTGGCACCAATTGCACTCGATAAAGCGATTAATAACGGGTCGAATGAAGGGTTAAGGCTAGCGAGTGCGACTGGTACAACATAAGGCGCAGGTATAAAAACTATGAAATTTGCAAGAAGGCTGAATACGAATATACCAAGATAGCCATAAGTGATTAAGTTCACATCGAACCATAACCAAAGATTTTGTAAAGAATTCATTTCTTAATTACATTCCTTTATGAAGCTCATAAAACGTATTAATAAGCTTTACCAAAGTATGCAACAACACTAGCTTTATCACCACAATAAATGCAATTTGAAAAGACTTTTTCCTTTTTTAATGGTATGAGGCGAATATCAGCCCCAGTCTCTTCTTTTATCTTTTTCTCACATACAGGTTTTTGACACCAACATGCTTTCAATAAACCACCCTTACTATCCAAAAGCCTTTTAAATTCTTCATAATCTTTTACAATATGAATACTATTATTTAAATGTGCTTTAGCTTTAGCAAAAAGATTTTTCTCAATCTTCTTTAAAAGCTTTCTTACCTCTTGCACCATAAATTTTTCTTCTACACTAACTCTTTCTGAAGTATCTCTACGTACTAATGTAACCTTACCTTCACGAAGATCACGAGGACCAATTTCAACCCTTATTGGTACACCTTTTAATTCCCATTCATTAAACTTCCATCCAGGTGTGTATTCTTCCCGATTATCAAAAATTACTCTCAATTTTGCTTTATGTAAACGATTGAAAACCTCTTTCCCCTTCATTTCCACTTTCTTTTTCTCTTCCTCATTATAAAATATAGGTATTATTACTATATGTAATGGTGCAACTTTTGGAGGTATAATAAGACCTTTATCATCACCATGAGTCATTATCATCGCGCCAATAAGACGCCAAGATATTCCCCATGATGTTTGCCATGCGTAATATTGCTTACCATCTCTACCAATAAATTTAATATCAAAGGGCTTTGAGAAGTTCTGACCTAAATTATGGGAAGTACCCATTTGTAAAACTTTACCATCTGGCATAACCGCTTCTAATGTTGTGGTGTATAATGCTCCTACAAACTTCTCTTTGTCACTTTTAAAACCTTTTAACACTGGAATTAGTAAGTAATCTTCAATTAATCTTCTATACAATTCAAGTATTCGCATTACCTCTTTATCTGCATCCTCTTTCGTTTCATGCACCGTATGTCCCTCTTGCCACAAAAACTCAGATGTGCGAATAAATGGTTTTGTAGATTTAATCTCAGCCCTCAAAACTGAATTCCAAAAATTTAATAATAAAGGTAAATCTCTCCAACTCTTAATCCATTTTGCATAAGATGCATACGCAATAGTTTCTGATGTGGGTCTTACGGCGAGCCGTTCATTTAAAGGTGTATCTCCAGTATGAGTTACCCAAAATACTTCAGGTGTAAATCCTTTAAAATGCTCCTCTTCTTTCTTTAATAAACTCTCAGGTATGAATAAGGGAAAGTATGCATTTTGATGACCAAGCTTCTTTATCATGCGATCGAAGATATTTTTAATATTCTCCCAAATCGCATAACCGTAAGGCCTTAACACTATAAATCCCTTTATAAGTGAGTAATCAGCTAACTCCGCCTTAATTACAACTTGAGTATACCATTCAGAAAAATCTTCAGATTTTTTAACAGTAATCCCAATCTCCTTACTCAAATCTTATCACCAATTTTATTGCTAACATTAACAAAAGGATTATTTAATATGAAAAGATCGTTAATCAACCTCCTCAGATTAAAAAACGATTATTCACTATTTAATAACTTTTTCTTAAGAGTGTGTTTTATGTTTTAGGAAAATATTTAATTCGAATCGAGCTTAAAACTATTAAAACTTAACATTCAAAAGTATTTTCCAATAGACTATTATTGTATAGGTTGCAAATTTTTATATAGCAACTCAGCCTCAGAATAAATCTTTTTAGATTCGGGAATCTTGGCTAAACCTCTATATTGAATAGATATTGAAGATGCTGTTGTGGCAACACAAGCTGACCAAAGTGGATCATTACACTTTAAATAAGTTGTAAGAAAAGCACCTGCAAAAATATCACCCGCACCCGTTGTGTCTATCACTTTAACACTTGGTGTTGGAATTTTATAGCTATTATTCTCATAAAATAGTAATACACATCGCTTATCAGTGGCTAATACTATGCTTACCCCCTTCTTCCTCAAAATGATAGAAGCTTGCTTCAAATCTTTTTGCCCAGTAATTTGAAAAGCTTCTTCATTATCTACCTTCATTATCTTCGCCCATTTTTCTATCTCATACTCGATAGGTTTTAAATAGCATTTACCATAAGAGTTAAAGGCTCTGAGAAAGCCTTGAGGATCTAAATAAATAATTGATGATACTTTTGATGCTCTTTTCAAAAAATCAAGACTTATTTCACCTACTATGGGGCTTACAATCATACCATCAAAACTTAATGAATCCAATTGAGTAACTTCAATATCTTCACATTTGGCTTGTAAATAAAGCTCTCTTTCATTATCTTTCAAAATTATTTTAAAATGAGTAGTGGGCTTAATTTGCGATCTAAAATCTTTTGCGAAATTAAGTTGATTTTTGGATAGCCAAACCATATATTGATCGGGAAAGTCATACCCTATCTTTGTAATGAGCCACACATTTGAGTTTAAGTTCCTAGCTGTGAGTCCAGCGTAGCACGGTGGTCCTCCTAATGATGTAATTTGAAAATCTTTTGAAATTATTGTATCAATCGCCACATGCCCTGCTATAGCTATTTTCATTCTTCCAGTGCTCCTTACTACTACTTTCATTATTCGTTATATAATTAGATATATTATTATTTTCGAGGTAAAATTTTAAATAAAGTGGATTAGATAAATAAATTTGATTTAAATTGCCAAAGAAAAGGAAGAGTAGGGGAAGAGCTAAAGGTGGTAAGGGAAGGTCGGATTATGTCCATTGTAGCAATTGTGGCGCTCTTATACCAAAGGATAAGGCTAAAAAAATAACTACAAGGGTTAGTTTAGTAGAACCTTCATTGGCTAAAGAATTAAAAGATGCAGGTGCTTACATCGCTTCAACCACTATGTTGAAGTACTATTGTATCAGTTGCGCTGTTCATTTTGGTGCAGTTAAAGTAAGGGCTAAAGAGGAAAGGCGATTAAAGTAATTAAATGATAAAATCTTCAATTAGCCTTAAGTAATAAAATCGATTTAAAAACCCTTTCAATAAAGGTGATTAGAGCGAGTATTAATACTATTAAGACACCTAGGTATACATGCCCCATTATACTTAAAATAGCAAGGGCGAGTATTCTTTCAGCCCTTTCTCCTAAACCTACTCCAGCTAAATTTATACCTAAACCCTCAGCTCTTGCTCTTGTATAACTTACCATTATAGAAAAGGATAGTGCGAGAAGAGTGATCAAAGGCTCAATACCACTTATTAATATGCCAGTAAAAACAAAAATCTCTGATAATCGATCAAAGATAGAATCTAAAAAAGCTCCTTTTGAAGATGTAGTTTTGGTTAAGCGAGCTACAGAACCATCTATTACATCCATCAAACCAGATATTAAAAGAAGAAAGCCTCCAAAAACTCCATTACCAAAAAATAATTTAGAGTATGCCAAACTTGAGAGAAATGCGAATATAACCCCAAAAATCGTCCACATTATTGCAGGTAAGCCAGTTTTAGTGGCGATAAAGCCTAACCGATTTACCACTGGTTCAACCATTTTTCTTATTCGGTTAATCAACAAAATAAGAAAAAGAGTTAGTTATATATAATCAACACGCTCATATTTATGATCTTATTTGGGTAAGGTTAAAAAGGGTGTGAAGTGCTCAATTAATGGCTGTAATAATTTAGCCATAAAATCTCTTAGTAAAGATGAATTATCAAAAGGCGGGTTAAAAGTATTAAGTGAAGGTAGGAGGGCATATCTTTGTGATACACATTACAAGTTGTGGAAGAAGGGTGCAAAAAAGAGTAAAGAGTTAGAAAGAATTAGATATGGATTATGAATGTAAAATGGTTTTCAAAATTCATTTATGTATATTTAGCAATCCAAAACCTTTTAATCTAGATCTTAAATGTGAAGATATGGAGAATGAGGCTATTACAATTACATGCAGATTTCATTGAGTATGAGCCAATTAAAAAAGAAGTTCCTATCGCTGAAGAGATTGAAATTAAAAAGTTTCAACTAAATGAAATTGTTGTTGTCTTCGTTAGTGTAGAAGATAATGATGATGAATCAACAGCTTATAAAGCCATAGATGAGATTAAAGTATCAATGAATCGACTTGAATCAAATAGATTATTAATTTATCCATATTCACACCTTAGTGATAAACTCGCACCACTCAATACCGCTTTAAATATTTTGAGAAAAATGGAAGATTATGCGAAAAAGTTAGGTTTAGAGGTTTATAGAGCACCATTCGGTTGGACAAAAGCATTTAATATTAGAGTTAAAGGCCATCCTTTAGCTGAGCAATTAAAGGTAATAACAACGAGCAAGATTGAAGAAGAGATTCCTCAAGCTTTAAAGCTTGAAGAGAAGCTTATCTCAGAATGGTATATTATAAAACCTAGTGGAGAGTTAATTCCGGTTAAAGATTTTGACTTTACTGAACATAGTAAGTTAGAGCAATTAACTAAGTATGAAATGGAGAAGGTAAGAGCGGTTCATCAAATACCACCACATGTAACTTTAATGAAGAGGCTTGAATTGGCTGATTATGAACCGGGTTCAGATCCGGGAAATCTTAGATTTTATCCAAAGGGAAGATTGATAAAATCATTAATTGAGCAATACGTTACACAAATGGTTCGTGATTATGGTGGTCTTGAAGTAGAGACGCCTATTATGTATGATATGAATCATCCAAGTTTAGCTGATTATCTTAATAGATTTCCAGCTAGACAGTATGTAATAAAATCTGAGGATAAAGATTTATTTCTTAGATTTAGTGCTTGCTTCGGTCAATTCCTTATGATGAAGGATGCTCAATTCTCTTATAAACAATTACCAATTAGAATTTATGAGCTTACTCGATATAGCTTCAGAAGAGAGAAGAGTGGTGAACTTGTTGGGTTAAGAAGGCTTAGAGCCTTTACCATGCCAGATTGTCATGCATTTTGTGCCGATCTTAATCAAGCTAAAAAGGAGCTTATAAATCGCTTTAAACTCTCTATGAATATTCTTCAAGGCATTGGGTTAGAAAAAGATGATTATGAGCTTGCTATTCGATTTACAAAAGACTTTTATGATGAAAATAAAGATTTTATTATTCAATTAATTCAAATTTATGGTAAACCAGCACTTGTTGAGATGTGGAGTCAAAAATTCTTTTATTTTATTATGAAGTGGGAATTCAATTTTATAGATAATCTTGGTAAAGCATCAGCTTTATCAACCGATCAAATCGATGTAGAAAATGCTAAGAGATATGGCATTACGTATATAGATGAAAAAGGTGATAAAAAATATCCAATAATACTTCACAACTCACCTAGTGGTGCTATTGAGCGGTGCATTTATGCCCTTTTAGAGAAAGCTTATCGTATGAAACAAGAAGGCAAAGTACCAACTTTACCATTATGGCTCTCACCAACTCAAGTTCACTTTATACCTGTTTCCAATAAGCATTTAAGTAAAGCTGAAGAATTAGCTGATAAAATTAAAGCTGCTCAAATACGTGTTACAATCGATGATCGTGAGGAAACTGTAGAAAAGAGGATTCGGGATTCTGAGCGTGAATGGATAAGATATACAATCGTTATTGGAGAAAAAGAGCTTAATGCAATTAAACTTCCAATAAGAGATAGAATTCTTAGGAGAATAAGGGAATTAACGATTGATGAGCTTATAAGTGAAATTTGTGAACAAGTAAAAGATAAACCATTTATTGATATTCCACATCCAAGATTGATTTCAAAAAAGCCTTTGTTTGTTAGCAGTTAATTATATATGAACTAACTTTTTCTTCACATTTTGCTTGAAAGGTATGATAAATGATATTGTACAAGAATTAACAAATGGCAAAAATGATCTAAATACTAATAATATACCATCAAATTTCCATGTTTTTCACTTTACCTAAATAGGTTAAGCAAGTAAGTTCAGCTAATAACTTTGCTGCTACACAAGCGGTTGAACCATTATCGTAAGGTGGTGAAAGCTCCATAATATCGAAGCCTATAATTTCCTTTCCTTTTAAGGTGTATAAAAATTCTAAAAGTTGGCGTGTTGAAATCCCAATAGGTTCAGGGTTACCAACAGCTGGTGCATAAGCAGGATCGAGAACATCTAAATCAATACTAATATACACTTTTTCAAAATCGGAGATAAAATCCTTAAGGAGTTTTTGAGGATTTTTTAATGCATATAATGAGTCTGCAGATATAATGGTTAAACCAATTTTATCAGCCATTCTCCATTCCTCACTAGATGCAGCTCTAGATCCTATAATGATTGTATTTTGAGCATCTTTTTTCTCTAATAAACGGCGAAGAAATGTTGCATGACTCAGTTTAAGATCAGCGAAGCTATCCCTAAGGTCTAAATGTGCATCAAACACAATCAATGCGCTATCTTTTGGCATCGCTGAGCATGCACCAAATGTAGCTGTATGCTCACCACCAAGCATGGCAAATGCTTTTCCCTCATGGATTAATTCATATACAACCTTCTCTACCGAATATACCATTTGATCTATTGAAGTTGTGTAACGAAGGTTACCTAAATCCTCAATGCTAAGATCCTCTAAATCAATACCAAGCATAGTGGAATAAACTTCAATATTCATAAAGGCCTCTCGAATTGCATTAGCTCCAAATCTTGAGCCAGGTCTGTATGTTGAGGTTGCATCAAAAGGAACTCCAAATACTCTAACTATTGGTGGAACTCCTTCTTTTAACATAGTTATAAGTGGATCACGTGCTATGAAAAATTCCCTATACGTCATCATTTAAAGGTATAAATAATGTGGGATATAAAGGCACTACTTTTTAACTAAAGATAAAGGAAGCGTTTCCAATAAATCCATTAACGCTTTATATCAAATATATTACTTAAGCAAGCTTTAGTAATGCTTAAATAAATATTAATTTAAGTGAGCATATTAATGGTAGTGAATATGAATTGTTAAATGAGCTTAAAAGAAAAGCTTTAGAGCATAATTGTGAAGATATGCTAAATCTCTTAAATGATATTAAAGGATTGAGTAAAGAATTTTCGACATATATTGTAGATGGCACACTGATACGGATTCAAGATGAGTGCAAATTAATAGCTTTAGGCGACATTCATGGCGATTTTGATAACCTCATTAAAATTTTAGAGCATTCAAATTTGGATGAAATATTGGGAACAAAAACCGGCTTAATTTTATTTCTCGGGGATTACATTGATAGAGGTCAATACTCTTTAGAGGTTCTCTACTTTCTCATTAGCCTTAAATCTTTATACCCAGATAGAGTTATACTCTTAAGAGGAAATCATGAGCCCCCACCTTATCTCATACCCCATCCCCACGATTTACCTCATGATGTTAGAATGAAATATGGTAATAAAAGTCGAGAGATGTATAATGCCATTATGGAATTTTTCCAATCTCTACCAATAGCTAGCGTAGATCCAAGAAAGATCTTTTATGTGCATGGAGGTATACCAATTAAAGCACCGAGCCTTACAGAGATTTCAAAAGCCCCTGAGAATCCAAATCTTATGGAGGAGCTCTTATGGAATGATCCAGTTGAACATATCGATTATTGGGAACCTTCTGTTAGAGGTGCTGGTTTTCACTTTGGTAAAAAAGTAACAGAATCATTTCTCAAAAATAATGAATTATCTTTTATTGTATCTGGCCATAGACCATGTGAAGGCTTTATGTTGAATCACAATGGTAAAATACTTACCATTTTTTCTAGAAAAGGTGAGCCTTATTATAACTCAAAAGTAGCATATCTTCGCTTACCTCATGGAAAATTAAAAGATCACATTCGAAATTATGTAGTTTGCATTGATTAACTCGACCAAAAGAAATCTTCGAGTTTTGTAGCGCCAAGAATTTCATCAAATTCATAACCTAAAGCATCCAATAATTGTTCAAATGTTCCTCGTAAATAATCGAGATACTTACTCACATCGATTTCATCTACCTTCGCTAATTCAACAGGCTTTACACCTGGAGGGGTTGTAGTCTTTACAAAAGATATAATATCACCAGCCTTTACCTCTTTACCTCGACTCATTAGAAGTCTTGCTGCTCTCACATGTTGTGGCGTAGTTTTCACATACTTATCTGGAGGCTTACTAGTCATTACATTGAATGCTAAATCCTTTAAAGGTATCTCTTTATTTTTCAATGCGAGAAATCTTTGCCTAAGATCTCTTTTAATCTCCTCACGCGCTTTTTCAAATTCATCTGGAGATTTTACTTTACTCAAAGTATTTACCGAATTATAAAAAGCATCTTTGATAAATGTTGGGATATGGCTCTTCTTACCAGTCAATCCTTTTACATCTACACTACCATCTGGTAAAACTCCTAAATAATTCTTCTTTCTTTGGCTAAAAGCTACATATCTGTAACTCTTATCCAAGTCTAACTCAATTCCCAACTCTCGATCTGCCCAATTCGAGATTTCCTCTATTTGATTTTGAGTAGGATTCTTCAAGAATAAACTATCGGTATCACCATAAACAACTTCAATGCCCAATTCATCACACTTTTTAATAGTTTTAGATATTATGTATCTGCCTATAGCTGCTGTAGCATCAGCAACTGGTAAGTAGTATAAAGGAAAGATTTCAGCACCCATCACACCATACGATGCATTTAAAATCACCTTTAACGCTTGTGAGACTACATTGTAAAGTGTTCTATCCTCAATTGTAAGTAATGGATTCTTTGATAAGGGTTTGTAATACTTTACTCTAAGGTCTCTAAGTGAACCTATAATGAGTGACGCTAAACCTCTTCGCTTCTTACATACCCAATGCTCAGTATCCGGGACTAAATTACTTTTGCAATCTTCATGTATACAACGAACAGTCTCAAAAGAAAGATTGTGTACTTTGATTATACTTGGGTATAGTGAAGCAAAGTCTAAAACTACAACATTGAAATGTACACCAGCTTTAGGTACTACTACTAAACCGCCTTTATACTTCTTCCCTTTTGTAATAGATTCTGAAACCTTACCAGTTCTCTCTTCCAACTCCTCCTTTCTCGGTATTAATGCATTCATCCTTCTTAATTCAAAATAAAATAAACTTCTAATCCAATTCGAAACACCAACTCTTGCGGCATCATCAATCGGCATTCTTGCAATCCTTGCAATTACGAGAAGCAACTTCATTAATAAATCGTCATTAAAGCTGGTTAATTTGTAAGTAATTTGAGCATCGTTGTAACAATACTTGGCTAAATCATATAAAGGTAATGTAGCTAACGGTTCTTCAAACTCTAACTTTTTCTGCCCAATTAATGCCTCACTTACACCGTTAAGAGTATGATCAACATATTTGTTGCTAAACGCATAAACTTGTATCGATTTATTCATAAATACTTTATATAAGTCTAAATGAACTCCATGCCTTACATACGCTACATCTTTACCTAAAGAGATTGGTATTTGCTCCTTTTTGAAACCGAGTTTTAAAGCTCTATGATATAAATATTTAAGATCAAAATCATCACCATTAAATGTTATGAGGAATGGATAGTTAATAATGCGCTCAAATATTGCAGAAATCATTTCCTTCTCTTCATCAAAGAATATAATCCTTACATTCTTTGGAAGTGTATTTTCACCCAATTTTACATCACGTTTTAAAATAAAAACTTCGTGTAACTCATCGCTACTTACAAAAGATGCAGCCACTACTGGTTGTTGAGCTTCGGTAGCATCGGGAATTCTATTCTCCTCGGTGAATACTTCGATATCTAAAGCTACTCGATGTAAAGTTGGCAATGGTTGATTAAGGAGCTTAGCCCAACCCAATATATGCTCTTTGAAGTCTGGATGTGATTCTTCTAAAGTTTTCTTTAAACTCTCATGAACAAATTTTGGAATTTCATATTCCACTGGAATTATTTTCGAATCCCTTATTTCATAATAAGCCCCTACAAGTAGATTATTATCATATAAAAAGTTCTCATAATACTTTATATCAGCCTCCCATGCCTCAATGACATTTCTTATACTCTTCTCTGATGGTGAACCTCCTATAGCTAATGGATCTGTAGCTATAATCTTTGTAACTTTTATTTTAGTATCATTTAGCAAATCGATTTTCTCTTCTATTTCTAAACCTATAATGTCTGCACGATTCTTAAAATCTTCAAGCGCTTCTTTGGGAAGTTTAGAATAGCAATAGGGTTTATGACCCGTATTATCATACCAAAGGTGAATAGTTTTAGATGTTGGGTTATAAAACTTCAATACTGCAACTTTAGAATCTCCATCATACGTTGCTGAAATTAATAAAGATGGTGGTAAATCACTTGTATGTTTTAATAATTCCTTCATCCTTTCATAATAAGCCCCATTCAATCTACTCTCTTGCCACCATTAAATAAAACAAAAGTTGGATATAATAACTTTAGTAAAAGGTTAAATGGTAAAAGTTCATACTTTATGGCGCATTGGCAACAAATTTGCATATTAAACCTAACATAATGCTATCAATCATTTTCCTCATTATGGGGATATTTTGGATACTCGCTTCTCTTCTTGGTGAAGGGAGTAACTTATTAATCGCTCCAGGTATTATGAATTTGATAGTTGCAAGCCTTTTGTTATTCAAGGTGCAGAAAATTCTTTTAAGAATTTTACTCTTACCAACCGCTTTATACAATTTGATAATTTTGATTTATCAAGCTTACTCCATTTACATCTTATTAACCTTCAACCTAACAATATTCAATTTACTTAGCTTAATAATTTATAGTATAATCTCAATCTCCTTTCTATTAATCTCTCTCATCGCATACTCTAAGCCTCAGATTTTAATTCCTCAGTATCCAACCTTTGGAGAAAGTAAAAACCATAAAAAGCAAGAACCGTCAAAACTGTGAAGAATTTTGTTGCAAATACTATATTCCAAGGCGTTTTTGGATTTGGAAATGGATTTTTAATCAAATCGGGATTTAACTCACCTCTAATTTCAGCAGCAGATATTAAACCACTCCATAAAGTGAAGTTAAACATTACCTCATAAAGTGCCATAGCTCCCACGAAGAATAGAAAGAAGCGAAGAAAATCTCTTATAGGCTTTCGAATTTTAGCGATTCTTTTTTTATTCAACTCAAGCATAGTAAATGTAAATGTTATTAATGATGCTACCATCCATGTTACGGGTTTAGCATAAAAAAGTGGGAAAGCGCTTATGTAAGGGAACTCAATTGTTACCAATGTTTCTCCTACTACTTCCACACCTTGTATTAATGAAGCTACAATTCCATAAATACTCGTCCCAATCATAATTACTAACGAGATAATAGCAAGTATTTTATAGACCTTCCTAATGGATGGATTGCACTCTCTAACGTTCATTTACTCTTATATTTGGAATGGTTATAAAAAAATCTTACTTTAATAAAACCCCACTCCCTCCATTTAGTAAAGTATTTAAACATTTACATATTCACATAAAACTCAAGCGGGTGGTGGTCCTCCCACCGTTCCGCTATAAAAACCCCGGTTGGGAGGTGATTATAATTTGAAAAGTAAGGATTTAGCACTTGTAGCACTTTTCACTAGCTTATATGTTGTAGCTGTGATTTTATTGGCTCCAATTAGCTTTGAAGTATTTCAAGTAAGAGTGGCTGATATTTTAATGCCTTTATCCATCATTTTTGGTATGCCCGCAATTTTTGGATTAACGATTGGTGCATTTATAGCGAATTTTGCCAGCCCCTTCGGTATTATTGATGTGATAGGTGGGAGTGTAGCAAATTTTATAGCATCTTACACAGCTTGGATAATTGGTAGGAGAAATTTTAAAGGTTCATGGATTATCGCTATATTTGTAGAGAATTTAATCATAACTCTTATAGTCGGCACTTATCTTTCATACCTTCTCACATTGCCTCTTGTAGTAGGATGGTTTGGTATATTTCTTGGCTCATTAATCAGTATGAATATTGGAGGGTATTTATTATTAAAGGTCTTAAGAATTAGATTGATTCAAACCCATCCTTAAAATAAAGCTAACAATTTAATAATATGTAAGTTTTTCAATACTGTAGTATTCATTAAATATCTCAAGTGAAAAATCTTTGAAGAATCGCTATATAGTGGTGGCTGAAAAGCCGAGTGTAGCAAAAGCGATAAAACGAGTACTTAACCAAATCGATTCAAAAGTCTTCATAACATCTCTTAAAGGGCATTTAATGGATTCTAACCTTCCACAAGGGTTTGAATGGGGCAAAGTTGATCCAAAAGAGATTTTAAATTTAAGAAAAATCCCCATGATAATAAAAGATGTTAAAAAGTATAGAGAGTTAAAGAAAGTCCTTGAAAGTGTAAAAGGGGAGCTTGTAATAGCAACTGATAACGATCCAGAAGGTGAGTTGATAGGTTATGAAATCTTAAGGGTTAAAAAGAGTATTAAAGAAGAATCAAAAGTCTTAAGGATGAGGTTCAATAGTGTTGATGAAGCTGAAATACTTAAAGCTTGGAATAATCTTGAAGAAGGGTTAAAGTGGAGATGGGTTTACAAAGCTCTTTTTAGGCAAATCTTTGACCTTATTACCGGTTTCGCTTTTACACGATTATTAACAAGTTTAACGAATAAACTCATTTCTTGGGGCAGTTGCCAAACCCCAACTCTTTATTTTATTGTAGAAAGGGAAAGGGAGATAATGAACTTTAAACCTAAAAAATTTTGGTTTATTGAAGCTATACTTGAGCATAACCTTTCAGTAAGGTCTGAAATATTTTATGAAAAAGAAGAAGCAGAAATGGCTTATAAGATAGTTAAAAATGCTCATTATGCTTCAATATCTTCATATTCAGAGTTTAAAAGTGTTGTAAAAAGACCATTGCCTTTAATTACTGATGATCTTTTAAGAGACTTTGTAAAGATATCTCGAATAACTTCAGCGAAGGTTTTAAATCTTGCTGAAGAGCTTTATTCAAATGGGTATATTTCATATCCGAGAACAGAAACCAATATTTATTATGAAGGCTTTGATTTTGAAAAATGCTTAAAAGCGATTTTAAGCTCAAAATTAGGAGAAGAAGTAACTCATAAAATAGAGAAGTTAGCTCCTTTAAATGGTAAGCTCGACGATAAAGCTCATCCTCCTATCCACCCTTTAAAACCATACCCAATGGATAAATCTTTAAAGTGGAAGCTTTGGGAGTATGTGGCGAGAAGATTTTTAGCTAATGCATATTGTAAAAATGCATTAAAGCTTTTTCAAAGAATCGAGTTAATAATTGAAGGTATCAATTTCTTTACTGAAGGTTCATATTTTTTAGAAGAAGGCTTTTATAAAGTATTTTATTACTTTAAACCAAATGAGAAACCCTTACCAAAGTTGAAAGAAGGAAAGATTATTAGAGTTATTGAAATCGAGTTAAAAGAAGGGATTACGAAACCTCCTAGTAGAATGAAAGAGTCTGAACTTTTATCAGCTATGATTAAGAATAATATCGGCACTGATGCTACAAGAGCTATATTCCCACAATTGATAGTAAAAAGGGGTTATGCGTTAAGGAGTGATGTATTCATTCCAACTAAACTCGGAATGCGTTTCATAGAAGTATTAGAAAAGGTTGATAAAAAGCTCGTTACCCCTGAAACAAGAAGGTTTGTTGAGGAACTTATGAATAGAATAGAAGGAGGAGAGATAGGAATGAATGAAGCACTCGATAAATCCCTTAATTTATATAAAGAGCTTTACTTAAAGTGTGAGAGTATGAAGGATGAAATAAAGAGTGGTTTTCTTTCTTGTTTGTAAATTTTTTAATATAACTTGTAATTATTAAATCGTGATTATTTGAGTAAATGGGATAAATTTGGTTAATTTTTAATCAATTTATATTCATGAATGGTGAAATTTTATTATTAAAGCTAACTCATAAATACCACATAATAATCTTAATTTTTTGATCTTGCCAATTCTTTGTGTTAAATGTAAAAACCAACCTGCTGAGACTAGTGCGGTAGAGGGTAGATTAAAGTTATGCCCTAAGTGCTTTATAGAGTATTTTGAAAGAAGGGTAAAAGAAAGTGTTCAAAAGTTTCACATGTTTACCCATGAAGAAAGGGTTGCAGTAGCGGTATCTGGTGGTAAGGATAGTGGTGCACTTTTACGTTCCTTAAAGAGAGCTTTTCCTAACCTTGATATTGTTGCGCTACATATAAACTTGGGGATTAACGGTTATTCAGAGCATTGTGAAAGTAAAGTAAGAGAGCTTGTAAAAGAAGAATGTGTAGAGTTAAATGTTTTTAAACTAAGTGAAGAAGGATTCACTATCGATGACTTTAGAAAAACTCTTTATAAGAATGAGGTTTGCTCACCTTGTGGGATTGTAAAGAGGCACATATTGGATCGAATGGCTTTGGAAGTGGGTGCAAAGGTTCTTGCTACAGGCCATAATCTCGATGATATTCTTTCTACTTTACTTCATACATTTTTCTCGGGCGATTTTGTTCAACTTGTAAGGCTTAAACCAGTATTAATGCCACAACACCCTTATCAAACAAAAAAGGTTAAACCTTTAATAAAGATGAGTGAGTTTGAAGATTATCAATACGCTTTATACACAGAGATACCAATTAGAGAGCTTAATTGTCCTCATTCGATAGGGACTAAATCGAGAGAGGGAAAGAAAATTCTTGAATCTTTAAGTAAAGGCAATCCAAACTTCAAGTATCAAACTCTTTCTCTATTTTTAAAGAAGCTTATACCTATGATTGAAGATAAGGTTAAGCAACCGAATTTAATGAGTTGTATAAGGTGTGGATTTCCAAGCTCGACTGAAGTTTGTGCTTATTGTAAAAGGGTTGAGATGGTGAAGAGAGTTGGTAAAAGAGCTTAAATTCGTAGCGGTAGCTCATTGCATTCTCAATCGAGGAACGAGGTGGTGGATAGAAGGTAAGCGTGTAGAGGGAGGTATTGTAAAAAAGGTTGTTGATAAATTAGCTGAAATAAATATAGGGATTTATCAATTACCTTGCCCTGAATTTACATTCCTTGGCAATCCTAGAGCTCAAATGACGAAGGATGAATATGAGTCTCTTAAGTGTTATAAAAAGCATGTAAGAAAACTTGCAAAAAAAGTAAGCATGGAGATAGAATCTTTAATAAAGATGGGGAAAGAGCCTAAACTCAAAATTGTAGGGCTTATAGGGATTGCTCGTTCACCAAGTTGTGCAACGAAATGTATACCTGTTGGCAATGGTTATCGTGAAGGGATGGGAATTTTCTTCGAAGAGCTTATACGTTATTTAAATAGAAAAGGAATTACAGTATTAACATTTGAAATAGATATTAAGGATTTGGAAAGAAGTACTCTTGCTTTAAAAGCTCTACTTTAATTATTACAGCCAAAGAATTCACACATCATTTTTCATAAAAAATATATATGCATGCTCAAATTAATTCTATTATAATTGAAGTTAAAAGCGATTCTATTCGATTTAGATGGAACGTTAATCGAATTTTTATTAGATTATCAAAAGGCTAAGCGTAAAGCTTTAGAGATTTTTAAAAAGTTTGATCTTAAAGGTGTAAAACTTGATGAGAATGCTAGCATATATATGTTATTAAAGAAAGTTGAGCATGTGTTGGATTTTTCAACCTTTAACTCATTAAAAAAAATGGTATATCAATTTTTTGAGGAAGTTGAAATAGAAGCAGCTGAAAAAATTAAACCAAATCCTTCCATTAATAAATTGATAAAAACTCTTCGTGATATGAATTTAAAGCTTGGGTTAGTAACGAATAATGGAAGAGTTGGTGTGATGAAGAGTTTAGAAAAAATGGAGCTAGTTGATGCATTCGATGTAATCATTACTCGTGATGACTCTAATGAATTAAAGCCTGATAAAGGAGGTTTAATGAAAGCTTTGGAGTTATTAAACGTAAAGCCTAATGAAGCGTTATTCGTGGGTGATGGGGTTATGGATATAATTGCAGCAAAGTCTGTAGGTATAATATCTGTGGCGGTACCGACTGGACCATTTAGTGTGGATAAGTTATTGGAATTAGCTCCAGATTATTTAATGGATTCTGTACACTCTTTGCTAACTCTTATTCAATACTTAAACGAGCTAGATGAAGAATAGATAATTGAATAATTGGAAGTCCCTTTCTATATTTCTATTAATCTAAGCGATATTTGTGATTATCTCACAAATAATTCGATGCGTTTCTAAAGGTGGGGGTATTGCATTCACCATAAAGATTTTTGTTCTTTCAAAGAACTCTTTAAAGAATCTCTTTCTTAATTTTGTTTTTCTTTCATTTATCACCAATAAATGAGGATTGCAAAAATTTGTTCTCTCCATATAATTTACAGCCTCATCTACTTCAATCTTTCTTGATAAAACTTCATCACTCAAATCTCTTTTTAATAAAATTACTCCTCTTACAGTTGTTAAAGGTAAAATCTTACCCTTCCCTACCACACTCCTAACATTTACAATACCTCTACCTCTTGAGTCAAACTCTACATCTTTAACCAATTTATCATACTCACCCCACACATTTGCAATATCGGCTTGAACATAGAAATTCTTCTCTGAGCCAAATGCTATCACATCATTATCTTGAAACCTTATGAAGAACCAATCATCAGCTACAACTCTCACACCATTCAATCTTAAAAGTCCATAAGTATGAGTAGTTTTACCTATACCTGATGGTGCGATTAAACATATTCCATACCCTTTCAAATCTACACAAGCTCCATGCACAGGGTAAATGTAATGTTCATCTTCTGTAATATCTCCAGCCACACTTAAAGCGATTGATTTAATCCAACCATAATAATCCATATTGAGTACAAAAGCGGTTTTTGATAAAGGTTCGTAAATAACCTTTGGCTCACTTATTTTTTCATCATTAGTTACAAGAAGCCTACCATGTGAACGAATATTTGCAGACATTGGATAAAAATTATCTTCCCATTTTTCTTTAACATACTTTTGATCAGTTAATAACTTAATGCAACACCCATAAATATCAGCCTTTTCTTCAAAAATAACTTTACTTGCATACTTTGTGAATAACTCATCCTTCTTTTCGATAGGGATTATTTCCTTTATATAGCGAGAAGGTTTAGTCAAATTTATCATCTCAAGTAGGCGGTGGTCGCTCCCCTAAAATTACATCAAAATTTAATAATTTATTTTCACGGATAATGGTAATTTTTACATGCTCACCAGCTCTTTTATTTCTTTGTAAATATACTAAGATATCTTCAATACCTCTAACTTTATTATCATCTATTCCTATAATTACATCACCACCTATTATTACATTAACCCCACCAATCCGTATCACACGATTCCCACCCTTTATTCCAGCTTTATCAGCTGGCCCCCCTTTTACTACATCTGTTACTAAAAAGCCTTTAGACTCATTCAACTTCATAATACTTGCAATTTCAGGTGTAACATCTAAACCTAAGATGCCTAACCATGGATGTTCATACTTTCCTTTTGATATGAGTGATGGAACGACTTTCTTCACCAAGTTTGATGGTATTGCAAATCCCACACCTGCAAAAGCTCCTGTAGGCGATATAATTGCAGTATTCACACCAATTACTTCACCATCCATATTCATCAAAGGCCCACCTGAGTTTCCGGGATTAATCGCTGCATCCACTTGAATCACATCCACAATGAGAAAACCTTGTTCCGTTTGAAGTTGCCTTCCCAATTGGCTCACAATACCTTCTGTCATAGAATTACTCAACCCAAATGGATTTCCTATAGCTGCAACTCTTTGCCCAACAACTAATTTAGAAGAATCACCAAGTGGTAAAGGGTTGAGCTTATCTGCCGGAGCATCTATCTTTATTACAGCTAAATCGCTATAAGGGTCTGTACCTACCAACTTAGCTGGATATGAAGAACCATCTGGAAATTTCACTCTAATTACATCCGCACCCTTTACTACATGATAATTGGTTATAATATGACCTAATCGATCATAAACGAAACCTGAACCCCCACCAGATGAAACTCCTAAAAGATTTTCAATTCTTACTAATACAGCCACTACCGATGGGCTCGCTCTTTTAAATACTTCAATCGAGTTTGAGTATGAAGGTGTGAATGTTAAATTTACGTTAGTGCGTAATTGCGATTCAATACTTATTAACTTAGATTCAATAAGTTGGAGTTGGTATCGAATCTTCTCATTCTGCAATTGAAGTTCAGTGTAACGTGCTTGAGCATCAAAGTGTATATATAATAAACTAACGATTAGAATGATAATAATCATCCATGATGCATATAGCCACTTCAAGCCTCCAGTACCGCTTAACTCTTTATGAGTAGAGGTGTTCAAATTCACCAAATTTTATATTAAATCGCAAATATAAGATTTAATAAATGGGAGAGGAGAGTTTAATCCATATGTAATTGTTAAATATGATATCTTCCTTAATGATATAGGAAGGTTGATGTTACTTGCCCATCGCATTTGTGTTAATAAATGCGGACTTAGGTGCTGAGGAAGAGTTGGTAAAGGAATTAAAGGAGATTCCAAATGTAAAAGAAGTTCATGCAGTGTATGGTGTTTATGATATTATTGTTAAAGTTGAGGCTGAGAGTATGGAGAAGGTAAAGGAAACGGTCACGTGGAAGATTAGAAGGCTCGATAAGGTTCGCTCTACACTCACTATGATTGTAATAGAATCTGGTTAATCATACCTCGGTAGTAAAAATGTAATGTTGCAAAACTTAATAAAAATGTAGCGATTAATATCAAAATAAGCGAAATACAATTAAAGAGCATAATTTTAAATTAATGATGCCATTGTATACTATTCACATAGGAATAGATGATACAGATAGTCTTGAAAAATCTTGTACCACTTACTTAGCCTCATTAATAGTACAATTTCTTCTTGAGGATGGAGCTATATTTTTAGATTATCCTAATCTCATTCGATTAAATCCGAATGTACCTTGGAAGACTCGTGGGAATGGTGCTGTTGCATTGAGGGTAATGGTGAATGATCCCGAATTTACTTTTCAAAAGATTTTGAAGATAGTTGATGAAAATTCAGAGATTGAAAGTAGTAATCCAGGCATAGTATTATTAAAAACTACTCAAATACCCTCTCGTATTAAGATGTTTGGTGAGCTTGCTTTGTATCAAATTGTAAAGAAAAGGCAAGCATTGCAACTTATCAATGAGTATAATGGAGAGTATGAAGAATTTGGAGATGGTAGAGGAATAATTGGGGCTTTAGCAGCTATTGGAAATACTCTAGATGGTGATCATACTTTCGAATTTCTCGCTTATCGCTCAATTAAGGAAAGAAGTAGAGATAGGGGTGTAGATTCAAATTCAGTTATATTCATGAGTAGAGAGACCTATCCTCGAACCTTTAACAATTATGATTTTGAGGTAAATAGAGTTTTAATCACACCGAGAGGGCCTGATCCTGTACTTTTCGGTATAAGAGGTGAGGATCCAAAAATAGTTCTCAAAGCGGCAAGTTTAATTAAGGTATCCCAACCTATAGAGAGGTATATGATTTTTCGAACGAATCAAGGTACAAATTCACATTTAACTCATAAACTCGATTTAAGCCGATTAAAGCCTTATACTTCTGGATATGTTATAGGCTATGTCTCACAACTTCCTATTATTGGCCAAGGTGGTCATGTATATTTTAAAATTAAAAACGAGGTGGGAGAAGCATGGTGTGCTGTATACGAACCAACAAGTAGATTGAGGAAAATTGCATCACTATTAATAGTTAATGATTTAATCGAAGTTGGTGGTGGTGTAAGAAGAAAGTATGCATATCATCCTCACATTATCAATGTTGAGTATATAAGAGTGATAAAGTTAGCCGCTAAAATAATTTATGAAAACCCAACTTGCAATAAATGTGGTAAAAGAATGGTCTCTGAGGGTAAAGAAAAAGGTTATAGTTGCCCATATTGTGGATTTAAGGATAAAATGGCTCGAAAAATACCTAAAGAAATTCCTCGAAGTCTTAAACTTGGATTATACCTTCCACCAGCTCATTCACAAAGGCATTTAACAAAACCCTTCCAACGCTTTGGATTAGAGAAGAATGGTTTCACATATCATTTAATTAAAGATTGGTTCGGTTTAATGAATAAGCCTTTTAATTTCATAAATGGAAGTTTTAATACTTCAATACCACTTCTTGATATTAAAAATACTTAAATTTATTTTGAGAGTTTATAAAGCCTTAAACATTTCAATAAATTTTTATAACTCTCCTCATTTTTTAATCTTTTATATTCTCTTAATGCGTTAACAATTTCATTAACATCTTTTAGTTTGATTAATCTTCTTATTCTATTCGCTATTGGGCCACCAATATACAAGTATTGTACACTCGACGTTAAATTCGAGGTTCTTCTTATAAAACTCGCAGTTTCAAAATCTATTATGATCGCTTTATCCCTTATTAATATATGCTTCTTCAAATTGCTTAATTCACCATGATCGATACCTAACTTATCTAAAGTGTAGCATTGCTCAATAATATCTCTTAAAATGAATTTTAATTTAATTATTGAGCCTTTGCCCTTTAAGCCCTTTACCCATTCAATAATATTCGCACCATCTATAAACTCCATTATTAAAAAGTCTTGTGAAGAATGAAATAATTTAGGCCCAATATTCACATTATTTACCATTTTTAAAATCTCACTCTCATTTTTTAAACTCTCTCTATTCGCATCAACCCTTCTAATTTTTAAAGCGCAATTTTTACCACACCATATTCCTTTAACCACAATACCTACACATCCTTTACCCAAAACATTCAATTTACCGATTTGAGTCTTACCTTCAAAAATAATCCTTTCTACACCAATTTTTTTTAAGCACTCAACTCTAAATTTCGCTATATTCTCATTTGGATTTGGATAGCAAAGTATATAGGAGTATGGTAAATAAATTAAATCATCAACCGATACGGAGACCGAACCCATCTTTACAGATAATTCCATATGCAACCTCAGCCAACCAACTTTTATTCTTAGCTACTTTTAATACTTCATCACCAATATGAATCTTAAAGCTTTGCTCAATATCTGAAATTAAGCCTGGTGCTATACCTGAACTTGGGGCATTCTTGCTTAATAAATCGTTAAGGAAATCTCTTATTAATGGGTATTTTCTCTTCACCAAACCATAAATTCTTAAATCATCCCCAATCCACAAAATTTTCGCATCCTGATTCTTCAATAAAAATCGCTCTACATCCTTACTCATAAAGACTTTTGGACCTATTTTCACTACTTCATTTGGTAAGTTTATTTCTTCTAAAAGATAGAGAAAAGCACTCATTCTTTTATTATCACTACAACATGCCATTCTAAATACTTTGAAATTATTTAATTCCATTTGGCGTTTTAAATGTACCAAGCTTCTTCTTAATTGGCCCCATAAAATATCAACACTTCTAGGTTTATGCTTAAATGTTATAGCTACAAGATTCTTAATTAATGATGAAGCTTTTAATTCTTCTAAGGTTTTCACTATTTTAATACCAGTAAAGTATCGTATATCAGGATGAGTTAAAAATGATCTTGAAGCTAATATGAATTTACCAACATTCTCAGGTGAAATTGCTGCACCTAAATTCCTTCTATAATCAATTGGGTCAAGAATTATTAATGGGCTTTTATGTAATTTTATTAACCCTTCATCAACCTTCTCTAAACTTATTATTTGCCGATCTTTAAAGTTTGAAGCTTCTTTAATGGTAGATAGGAATGAACCATACTTTAAAATAAGAACTTCACAAACATATCCACTAAAGCCTTGAATGGCCACTTCCGCACCATAAATACCAATTCCTTTCATAAATTTTTTCAATAATCTCGTTTCTCTTCTTAATTCATCATTAAATTTATCTTTAATCAAAATCGTATGATAAGGTGAGCGATCAGCAGCACTTTTCCATTCACCTTTACGAACATCATAACAACCAACTATATTCACTCTAACTCCATTCACATAAGCCTCTACATAAGGATGTTCCGCATACCTTAAAGTTGGCTTATAATCCTTTAAAGCGGTTCTTCCTATTTTTACCGCTAACTTCTCTAAAGCATCTTTATCAACATCTAAAGGAAATTTCATAAAAACATCTATATCAGCCTCGCCCTTTAACCATGTACCTTTCGCATATGAACCTCCTAATACTACTTGAGGTTTTACCTTACATTTCTCAATCTCTTTTTTTATAAGCTCCAAAGTTTTCTCAGTTGCTTTTTGAACTATCTCTTCCTCTTCTTTTGATGGTTCTACAAGCTTAATCGCTTCATTCAAAACTTCTTGAATTTTATCCATAATTAACCCTCTATAAATGGGAAGGTGTAAAGATCTGTGTAAATAGGCCCCTTAGGTGTTAATTCACTCTTCTTCAGCTTAAGGCTCGTTAATATATCATTACCAAATACATAATCTTGATAATTCATAATCACATTCAATAATCGATCCTTATTTTTATTACTCCTCACCCTTGAGATAGTTATATGGGGTTGGAAAGGTTTATCATCCTTATGTCCAAATCCAATTAATAATTCATCAACTTGTTTTACAACTTCATACAACTTTTCTTTACTCTTTTCATCAACACCAATCCAAATCACAGATATATGTCTTAAATTTGGAAAGACACCAATGCCCTTATAAGTTACAGTAATTGGTTTAATGTGAATATTTTTAAGCCTTTCAGTTAAATTCTTTACATGTAACTCATTCAACTCACCAAAAAATTTAATTGTAAAATGTAAATTTTGTGATTCTACTAATTTCAAATCAGCACCACTTTCCAACATCTTCCTTTGCAAATTCACCATTTCCCTTATAGCTTCTTTATTATTCACATCAATTGCAAGGAAAGTCCTCATTCTCAGCTAATATACAAAAAGGAGGCTAAAGTCTTTTTCTTTTTAAATTTTCAACAAAACACTTTTCCATAAAAACTATAATTTAGTCTAATTAAAGGAGAAAGTATTAAATTCTTAATAACTTATGGATTTAAAGATGATAAATCGGCGCCTCATAATTTGTATTACAGGTATGCCAGGCTCAGGTAAATCAACAGTTGCAGAAGCGCTTCAAAGAAATGGGTTTGAAATAATAAGTATGGGAGATGTGATTAGATCAGAGGTTGAGAAAAAAGGTTTAGAGTTGAATGATAAAAATTTGGGGATTGTGATGGAAGCGGTGAGAAAAGAATTGGGATTAGGAGCGGTAGCTAAACTTTGCTTACCTAAGATTCTTAAATCAGAATCTAAATACATAGCTATAGATGGTATTAGAAGTATGCATGAAGTGGAGGTTTTTAAGCAATTTGGTGAAGTTAAGTTATTAGCTATTCACGCTTCTCCTATCAGACGCTTTCAATTACTTAAAAAGAGAGGTAGGCTTGATGATCCAGAATCTTGGATAGCTTTTCAAAATCGAGATCAGAGAGAGTTAAATGTGGGGGTTGGCGAGGCGATAGCGCTTGCTGATGAAGTTATTTCCAACAATAGTGTTACAAAAGAGGAGCTTCAAGTAGAGGCTATAAAAATAGTGAGGAGGTGGTTAAACTTATTTGAAAATCCAACCATTCCCATATCAAATTAAAGTAAAGATACAAGTTATTGTTAATCCTTCAGAAGATGTAGAGAAAATTAAGGATGCGGTGAGAAAAATCTTTGGGGATATAATCCTTAATCCTCTTAATAATGGTATGTTACAAGGGGAGAGTGAAGATCAAAAATGCTTGTATATAATATATGAGCAAGTAAGAGCAAGACAGATAATGGGCGTAGTTCGAAGATTACTTATTGAAAATTCTTCAGGTGAGTGTACATGGCTTTATCTCAATCGGCAAGCAGCATATGTGGGTGTAGTAGCAATTTGTGAAGAAGAGACTGAGTCTCCACTCGGTCCAATAAAATTAGAAATTTGTACCCCTAAAATTTCTGAATTTATAGATTGGTTAGTGCCATTGTGATGCTTATGGTTTTAATAGGAATGTCCACACTTTATATTAACTTATCCAACGCTCCTTACTCCAAATTGTTGGATGAGATTAAAAAAGAGAGAGATTATAAAGAGAAGCCTGATGTGTGGGAGATAGTGGATAATAGTAATTATTCTCTTAATAGAGAGAGAGTAAAAATCTTTCGCTCATTAGTGGATGAGGGTTATAAATTCACTATTCATTGCCCTTACAATGAAACGATTAATTTATGCAATCCTGAACCTAGTAAAAGGAAAGAAGTGATTAAGAGGGTTAAAACTTCTATTCATTTCGCTGCAGATATTGAAGCTCTTACATACATTTTACACCCTGGTTTTAAGCCAAATATTAATGTTGATGATAAATTAATCCGTACTTTGAATCAAGAATCTATAGTTACCTTATTTGATTATGCAGATTCAATTGGTATTGAAATGGCTTTAGAAAATATGCCTCCAAGCCCTTTTTCTACGATGGTTTACCCAATCGAATTTGAAGAATTGATTGAAAGTATAGGTTTGGATTTGAAATTAACTTTTGATGTAGCTCACGCATATATTGGAGGATTAATTAGGGAGTTTTTAGCAAAATTGTCAAATCGTTTTCTTATTGTGCATGTACATGATACAAGAGGGAGTTATGATGAGCATTTAAATATAGGTGAAGGTTCGATCGATTGGAAATATATTATTTCTAAATTGAAAAACAGCTTTTATGGCTTTTATATTGTGGAAGCTTGTAAAGAACCTTTCAAATCTCTTACTATATTAAAAGATATGATCCTCAAATGATTTAATCAGGGTAAGGAATATCTATAATTAATGAATCATAAGCAGCAGTAACATTTGGATGTATAGCTGAAGCTTGAGCTATAAGTGAATTCACATCATCATACCTTGCACTAAAATGAGTTAATGCGAGTAATTTTGCACCAGCTTCTTTAGCGATAATTCCAGCTTCCTTTGCTGTAGAGTGAAAATTCTCTACAGCTTTATCCGCATACTCATCACCATATGTAGAATCAAAGATTAATAAATCCACACCACGGAAAAACTCTATTAATTTTGAGCTAGGTCTTGTATCTCCTGAAATACCAATACTTCTACCTCGCCTTTTCGGACCTGTAACTTGTTCAGGTCTTATTATTTTATCACCTATCTTTACACATTCACCATGTTGAAGCTTAGACCATAAAATACCCTTTGGTACACCTAATGCTAATGCTTTTTCTGGATAAAAAACTCCAGGGCGCTCAAATTCATCTAAACGATAAGCGTAAGCCTTAATGGAATGTTCAGCTAAAGCCGCTTTAATAACATAATCCTTTTCTCTAACTACCACACCTTGCTTCACATTTTGAATATGTAAAGGGTATGTTAAGTGGAATTTCAAATGCTTTATATTATCATTTAAAAATCCTACTATTCCTCTCGGTCCGTAAATATAAAGTGGTTTCTCTCTTAACATCATTGATAAAGTTTGCATTAAACCTAAAAGTCCAATACAATGATCGCCATGTAAATGAGTGATAAATACTTTCTCCACTTTATTGGGATTTAAATTCGAAATGATCATAGACCTTTGAGCACCTTCACCAACATCGAAAAGAATGATCTCACCCCCTCTAATAACAGCTACAGAGCTTAAACCCCTTTGTGTAGTAGGTACAGATGATGCAGTACCAAGAAATACAACTCTCATCTGCACCACTTTATAAACCCCCCTTAAATCTAATATTCTCTACTCATAAGGGATTTGAAATATTCAGCAACAATTGGTGTCACATCAACTTTGCTAATTGGGCTAGGGATGGTATTCGTACCTATTACTTCTTCCACACCCGCAGAAGTTATTCTTTCTAAAGCATTGCTTACCATTATTGGATGTGTACATGCAGTGATTATTTTACGTGCACCATATTTCTTTAATAATAATGCAGCTTTTTGTACACTCCCTCCTGTACTGATAATATCATCTATAATTACCACATCCCTATCTTCTAAATTCAAAGTTTTATCTTCAATACTTACTTCACCAGTTAATCTATCTCTCTTTTTGCTTAAAACAATATACTCTGAGTTGATGAGTTGAGCTAAACCTTCTGCTCGTGCAGATGCGCCAAAATCTGGTGAAACGACTACTGGCTTATTAAGATGGTAATTCTCATTTACATACTTAGCAATTGCGGGAATAGCTGATACACTGTAGGCTGGAAAAGGAAAGTACCCCAACCCTTCACTACTATGTATATCTACGGTGATTAACCTTTTCACACCTACAGATCTTAACAATCGAGCAATAACAGCCAAGCTTACAACTTCTCCTTTAAGAAATTCTTTATCTTGTCGTGCATAACCTAAATATGGTATTAATGCGTAAACTTCACCACCATCTTGACTGATTTTATATGAGAGCATAAGTGCTTGCATAATATGAACATCAGTTGGTGGGTATGTTGATTGTACCATAATCACACGCTTATTTCGAACATCTTCAATAACACGAATCTTACTTTCACCATCTGGAAAGGTTGTAAATTCGATAGTTAGTAAAGACACATTTATTCTATTAGCGAAGAGTTCTGCAAACTCTCTTGATGCTGGTCCTGGAGCTACATACCATTCTTCCATATTCTACACAACATAAAGCAAAAACCACATATATAAGAAGAATCTCTTATTTTTGAGATAAACTTTTAAAATAGCTCATATCATTCACAATTGGTATGTCAAGTAACTTTTGCCCTGAGTGTGGTGGAGTATTATTTTACGATAATCTATCACGAAGGTATGTATGCAAAAGTTGTGGATTATATGCCACTAGAGAAGAGATTTCAGATATTAAAGAACGCATGAAGGAAGAAGAAATTCGAGAGAAGAAGAAAAAGCGGGAGTATAAAGAGTATCTTGAATGGTGGCTTAAGAGTAATAAATAATTATGAAGGTATTAGCGTATGCATAATACTTCAATATCTAATTTTAATGAATCCTCTCTAATTGTAAAAATGTAATTTTTACATTATTTTAATTCCATAACAAATAATTATATTATCGAAATATTTTTCGCTTTAATTAAAAGTTAAATTGAAGAGAATTATCCTAATCGTCAAATGAGTTTGACTTTCCATCTCTTAGCTCTTTATATCAATTAGTTTAAAGGTATGGGCATACTTACACTAATCAAAAGTTGGTTTGGTAATTCAAGTAGTGTACAAGCTCCTGTTAAAACGGTAGTTGAAGAAAAAAAGCAAGAAGAGGTAACAATTACCACAACGGTACCAACAGTAACAGCACAACCAAATGTTACTACCACTACACCAAAAGCTTATTGTTTCAAGTGTAGAAGTAAGGTGGAGATACAGAACCCTATGGATAAAATAACAAAGAACGGTAAAATTGGGATACAAGGTACTTGTCCTAATTGTGGAGCTAAAGTGTTTAAGCTAGGCAAGGCATAAATTATTCAAAATCATACAGCACTATATAGATGCTTAGATTGGAAATTCATTCAATTTCTAATTAAATAATATAATGCTAAAAACTTAATATCGTAGGAAACGTACCATATGAACTTGATTTTATAATTTTTTGTGTAGCAAAAAGCATTATGCTATATTTAGATAATTTGAAATTAAAATTTAAAGTTTTTAACTTCAATTGTAAAAAGTAAGATTGAGTACTTCTTAATAGTTAACTAAAACAATATTTACTCAATTGAGTAAGGTAGTTTACCAAGGTAGATAAGTGTATTATATTTTGTAAGAAAAAATGGGGAGGGTTTAGTATGATGAGTTTAGAAGCGGTTAGAAGTTTAATAGGTAAGCCAGTGAAGGATGCTTATGGCAGATATGTAGGGTATGTTATCGGGATGTATATAGATGCACTCGGTCAATTGAAAGCAATTGGTGTGGATGAAGGAAAGGGTAGTTTTAGTGAGTATAATAGCGATCGTATTTTAATTGATAATGAATCTTTAATCATTCTCCCAAATTGGAAAATAGATGTAGATAAATTGAAGAAAGAGAAGCAGCAAACTGAGTTAAGAACTAAAGCTTTAGAGGAATTACATAATTCAGGTGAAATACCTCGTTATGTATATGAAGATCTTCGTAAACAATATGAAGATGATCTTAAAAAGCTCCAATCTGCATATAACTCACTTATAGAATCACTACAAAAGAGAATTGTGGAGCTCGATCAACAAAAAGAGAATTTGGAGAAGTTTTTAGGTAGAATCAAGGTTCAAAACAAGACTGGAGAGATTGATGAAAGAACTTACAAAGTTATGAGCGATTATATTCTCTCTATACTTGAGAAGAATTATTTAGAAAAGCGGGATATTGAGACCATACTTAACTCATTTTCATCACCTTCAGAGTCTGAAGAGATGAAAAATTTAATCGAACAAGAATTACCAACACAATAAAATTGTATCTTAAATTCGGTAGATTCGCACCATCAACAAAAAGAGGTAGATAAAGTAATTGATAGTATCCAAAATGATAATCAAAGGGTTGCAAATTGGAAGTTTTCAATCAAGCCTTATAGGAGTTATTACATTAATTGTAGCCGCCAATTCAGTCAGTTTATTGATTATGGCTGAAAGTAATAAATGGTATCTCGCTTCCACATTAGCTTTTGCATTTATATCGATACCTATTATATTAATTATTCGAAGTTTAATTAATGATCAAAATCAAGGTGCACAACTCTTCAAAATTTTAGGTACTAAAGAAAAGGTTTTAATAATTTCAATTATTGCTGAGTGGATTTTAATAGGAATTATAAGCTCATTTATAGGATCGATATTAGGTTTGTTAATAATTGCAAGTTCTTCCCAAACATTTTTTGAACGAATCATTAGCATGTCTATAATTGAGGCGATTAAAAGTGCAATCTTCATTTCAACTTCATGTATATTCGGTATGATAATTGGTATTATAGCAGGAGTATATTTGGCTTGGAAACGTTGATTTATAAAAAAGATGCGCGAAAAGTATCTCCAACAATCCAAATGAAGCATGTTCAAAAAATCTATAATAGTTCAAACCAACATGTAGTATTCCAAAATCTCAATCTTGAGATTAAAAGTGGCGAATTTGTAGCTGCGATAGGGCCTATAGGTTGTGGTAAGACTACACTTATTAACCTCATTGCAGGTTTTGAACGGCCAAATTCAGGCAATATCTTTTTAAATGGTCTCGATATTACCAAACTTAATGACACTCAACTTGCAGATTTGCGCGCCACAAAGATTGGCGTAGTTCATCAAGTTCAAAAACTATTTCCAGAACTCACAGTTTTACAAAATGTTGAAATGCCTTTATTATTAAGAGGGATTAAAAACGAGGAGCGTAAAACTAAAGCTATGGATATTTTAAACCGATTAGGAATAAGTGGACAAAAGGACAAGAAAGTTTCAACATTGAGTGTAGGTGAAAGACAAATGGTTTGCATCGCTAGAGCTTTAGTTTTTAACCCTCCCCTTATATTAATGGATGAACCTACTGAGATGTTAGATCCAGTGATTAGAGAACTTGTACTTAGCTTTATTCGAGGTGATAATTTAATTAGAGGTAAGACTATTTTAATCGCAACTCATGATCGAAAAATAATGGAGATGGCGGATCGAATTATAAGAGTTAAGAAATCCATTCCTTAATTAACTCCCAATAAGCGTTGCAAATCTTTATATCTATTCCTTATAGTTACAGTTGTAACACCAGCTGCTCGTGCAATATCTTTTTGCATAACAGATTCACCTTCTTTTAAAGCTGCCATATAAAGAGCTGCCGCAGCTATACCTATTGGTAATTTGCCAGTAAGCTCCAATTTATTAGCTCCCTCTCTTAATATTTTTAATGCACTTCTTCCTGTTTTCTCAGATAAACCTACTTTATTTGCAATCACCGATATCCATTTAGCTGGATCAATCGATGGGATTTTTAAACCCATCTTATTCATAAGAATTCGATAACTTCTTGAAGATTCTTTAATATTGGCATTACCAGCTTTTGCTACTTCCCTCAAACTTCGAGCTATACCCATTTCACGACATGCTATATAAATTGCAGCTATTATAAATGGTAGTGAAGCTCGCCCCTTTATAAGCCCGTTTATTACAGCTTTGTAATAAATTTGAGCTGCTCTATCAATCGCTGCATCACTTATAGCTAATTTATCAGAAATTCCCTTAATCACTATTAAAGCTCTCTTCAAACTTTGTTTAATATATCCTTGTGCTGTGCTTCTAACATCCAACACTCTAAGCCTATTTAAGTCAGTTTCGAAAGGTATTTGACCATATATATCCTTTTTACCAATTGTTGTAGAACTTCCTATATCAAACTTGGATAAAGTAGTGGATTTTTTGAAATCGAATGATTCAGGTAATGATTGTTTCCATTCCTCAACTCTATATCCAATTACATATCCACAATTGTGGCAAAAAATTTCATCAGTTACAGTATCCACTATCAACGATCCCTTTCCACAACTAGGGCAAATATTCGCACTCTTTTGCGTAATCAGTACCAACACTCTCCCTTTTGAAAATTTTATTTATATAACGCAGTAAAACTTTAATTTTTCGAATATTTATAATACTTAGTCCTTAATAAAGGCTGCGCTTTACAATTTGAGTTTCAAAAAGATTGCAAATAAATTATGAATTGATGAAGACATATAAGAGTGCATTTAAAATATCTTCTTAGATTTATAGCAAGGTGTTATAAGTGACTACACCACCCCTTTCTACCACCGTCTTCGGGTTGAGTAGTGAAGGTTATCAAATCGCTTTAACTCTAACAAAAAATCATATTCCCACAATTATTATAGATGAAAATCTTAAAGTTGGGATGGAGTTAAAGCCTGAGGATGTTGAAAATTACACTTCTATCCAAGCTTTACAAGAAGGTGAGCCTCTTTTAAGAGTAAAACCATTTGAAAAAGCTTTAAGTGAATCGAAATATATCTTCTTTGTCCCTAAGATTCGGAGTTTTGGTGAAGAAGTGAAGATTGAGATTAATTCACGATTACGTGAGTTGGCAAAATACCTTCCTAAAGGATCGACTTTAATAAATAGTGTGCCAACGGGCATAGGTGGAAATCTTGAGAATATTAGATTAATAGAAAGAATCAGTGGCTTTAAATGGTGTGAGAGTTTTTATTATGTATATTGCCCATTTATTCCTTGTAGTAAAAATCCTATTGTGATTGGTTTCGATAAACCAAAAATGGATAAAGAGCTTTTAGAAATTCTCCAACTTGCTGGTATTAAACCTTCACCATTATTACCTTTAAAAATATCTGAATTCGCTCATGCTAAACAAGTAATATTTCACTTAGTAGATATGGTTACAAATTTTGAACTTATAAAAAAAGCAAAAGAAGAAGGTATTGAGTATTTAAATAAGGTAAAATCTTTTAGTTATCGTGAAGTGTATTTGGATGATTTAATTAAGCATACTTTCGATTTAAAAATTTTCACAGAGAGTTTTAGCACAGGTGAGCCTCTTCTTTATCTCTCAACAGGAATATTAAGAAGTATAAGTAGTTACATTAAATATTTATTCGATGAGTTAAAGTATTTCATTAAAACTCGTGAGTTAAAAGCTAGTAAAACAAGAATTATATTGGTATGGTCTTTAGATCATTTTGAGATAAGAGGTGATCGTTTAATGAATTTGAAAAATGTAGCTGAAAGGTTTAGAGATTATGTTGGTGATACCATTGTAATTAGTAAGAGAGATGAGTTAGCAAATATGATTCAACCAATTGATAAAGTCCATATTATAATCGCTTGCTCTAAACAAGATTTTGAAATAATTTCAAAGATGGTAAAAGATAAGATTATAGCAGGGGGATTTATAGTAAAAGCTAATTTACCAGTTGAGTTAATAGCAGAGTGATAAAATTGGTAAAGGTTGGAGTTATTGGAGTTGGAGGTTGGGGTAAGAATCATTTACGAGTATTAAAAGAATTGAATGTATTATCATCATTTTGTGATATAGATATTACAAAAGTTAAGATGTATGAAGAGCGCTATGGGATAAAAGGTTATACATCTGTTGATGAGATGTTAAAAAATGAAGATCTCGATGCTGTTACTATTTGCACCCCTACATCTACTCATTATGAGATAGGTATGAAGACTATTGGCTTAGGGCTTGATACATTTATTGAAAAGCCTTTAACATATTCATCCCGTGAAGGTGAAGAATTAGTTTCTTTAGCCAGAGAGAAGAATGTAATTCTTACCGTTGGTTATATTGAACGCTTTAATCCAGCTGTAATTGAGTTAAAAAAAATCTTGAAAAATGGTGAAGTAGGTGAGCCTCTTCTTCTTGAATTTCATCGAGAAAATAGATGGGCAGGTCAAGTGCGTGATGTTGGTGTAGTTATGGATACGTCTGTTCATGATATCGATACTGCTCGATGGATTTTTGAAAAAGAGCCAAAATTAGTTTTTGCAAGAACTGGTAAGGTAATTAGTGATTATGAAGATTTTGCTACAATCATTCTTGGATTTGATCGAGAAAAAACCGCTTTTATAACGTCAAATTGGGTTACTCCAAAAAGAGTTAGGCAATTAATTACCGTTTGTACCAACGGTATAGTAACGATTGATTTTATTACCCAAGAGATTAAAATTGATGATAATGAGAGAACAATAATACCCCGTAAAGAGTGGCAAGAGCCTTTAATGTTAGAATTAAAAAGTTTTATAGATTGTGTGAGAAGACGAGAGCCACCCTTAATCAAAGGTGAGGATGGGGTGAATATTACAAAGATTGCAGAAGCTGCTTTAATTTCTAGTCAAATTGGTTCACCAATTTATCTTCAATTGGGGTGATAATATGAAGAGAAAATTACTTGATATACTTGCTTGCCCGATAGACAAACATTACCCATTGGAATTGATTGAGTTGAATGTGAGTGATGAGACAATTATTGATGGTATACTTTTTTGCTCAAAGTGTGGAAGGTATTATCCAATTATGGATGAAATTCCTATTATGCTACCAGATGATTTAAGGGATGAAAAAGAGGATCTTGATTTTTTAAAGAAGTGGATGGAAAAGATACCAGAAAAGATTCTTTATAATGGTAAACCACATCACCTTAATAGAAAGCAATAAAATTCACAAGATATTTATTTTATATGTATGATGGAGCAGAAGGTAATAAACTTCATTGGTAAGAATGTGAAGATAGGAAAAGGTGTTAAAATATGGCACTTTGCTTATGTGGGAGATAATGTAGAATTGGGGGATGGTGTAGTAATCGGATCTTTAGCACATATAGATAGAGGGGTGAAGATTGGGGATAATACGCGAGTAGAAGGCTCAGTTTACATACCACCACTTACAATTATAGGTAAGGATGTATTCATCGGTCCAGCTGTAACCTTTACTAACGATCCTTACCCACCAAGTAAACGCATGATAGGTGTAGTTGTAGAAGATGGTGCTATTATAGGCGCAAGTTCAGTAATTAAAGCTGGTGTAAGAATTGGTAAAAATAGTGTTATAGCCATGGGAGCTGTTGTGACAAAGGACGTTCCTCCAAATACAGTCGTAGCTGGTATACCTGCAAGGCCTCTTTATTCACGCCAAGAATATGAGAAAAGGAAGAAAAAGTGGGAGAGTGCTAAATAAACACAACGATGTATTAAATTGCGTAGCTATTGAGGCAAATTTAGGTGTTAATTGTGGTTTTTATAGAAGTTTCAAAATGGGGCTTAATTTCGAATGAGCAAGTTAACTTTGTTTTAGAAGTAATGGAAGAATGTTACAAAAGGTTAGAGCCACACGATGTATCTTTAATCGATCTCCTTCTATTTGATACATCCTCTAATTTAGAAGTTTTCATCATTAATGAATATCAAAGATTAAAGATAAATTCACAACGCTTTGATGAAAACTTTCCAGCTATGCATGATGCATGGTTCGGTACACCAAGAATAATCGTATGCTTTGAAAGACTCGATAAATTGGAGAAGATTATTCAAAGAGCTATTATTCAACATGAAGTGGCCCACTCAATTTTACATGGATCGCCTTTATACTATATATTTACTCTTCCACAAATTTTAATCCAAATACGTGAGCGGTATAATTTATCACAAGAGTATGTAGTAAATCTGCTTTACTTAATCTCTATCGCTGTTAAGGATTATCAAGTGACAAAACTTCTTATAAATAAAGGATTTAAGGAAGATCAAAGAGCATATATTAAGACTTTACTCAAACCTTCAAATGAAGATTTAACTTCATGGATTATTGCTAAGAATAAGCCAAAAATTCAAATCCTTTGTTTAATAAGCCGTTTAAAAGATTTAAGTTGCGCTGCACCTTTCATAATGGATGAAGTTTATCATAATGAAATTAAAGAAGAGATAAAATTAAGTTTAGCTTATCTTCCGAAAGAATACGCAAATAAGCTATTTGAGATTATCTCTAAATACCATCAATTAATTGGTGATGATACTTTTAAGGCTATAGAAAATGTCACTTATACCTTATCTAAAGAGTTGATCGAACCGATTTTGAACTCTTAAATCGTTGAGTTTAATATTTTTGGAAAAGTAAGATTTATCTTACTTTTTAAAAAAGTTTGATTAAGTTGGTTTGAGAGAAATTCTCTCCGGATGAGAGTAAATTCTTAATTCACCTCTTGTAAAGGTTATATAAGTTATACCAGTCTTTTGTGCAGCAAAAACTCCTGAGTGGATAGGTCCTCTAATAGAAATGAGAATAGGTATGCCAACTCGAGCTACTTTTAATACCATACTTGCAGGTTGCCGACCAGTCCCTATTAATACACATTTTGAAAAATCTATATTATTTAATGCTGATGCGCCTATCACTTTATCCGTAGCATTATGACGCCCTACATCTTCAGCGAATGCTACAAGTTTACCCATATAGAAAATAGCTGCTGAGTGAACCGCTCCACATTGATTAAAAATCTTTGAGTTTTTATTCAATTCTTTTATCATACTAATTAATTCTTTAACATTAATTGTATAATCTGACTTAACTATTGGCTTATCTATTCGATCTAACAATCGATAAAAATCCTCAATAGAACCACATGCCGTTTCCACAATCTTAACCATTTTAGCCGCTTTTAATCTCAAACTTAAATCTACATTAGTTGTAACATAAACTCCACTATTTCTAATCTTAACTTCAGTTAACTCATTAATTGATTTTATAATACCCTCAGCAAGTAAATAGCCTATTACCAACTCCTTTATCATTAAAGGAGTCGAAAATAATGTTACAAAATGCTCTTTATTAACATAAATGTTTATAGGAATCTCTACTGCAACCTTACCAATTTGATATTTCAAAGTATTGGATGAGGGTTTAACAATGTAATAACCAATATCTACCATTCCATTATTAAACTCCAAAGTTTAATCACTCATCAAACTTATTTTATCATATAGAGATAAATCTATCCTATCCTCCTTTTTCATTTAATCCATATTAAATGAATAATATTTTTACCACAGTATTTTTAAAGATGTTTAATTTAAATTAACATAGCATGTCTGCAAGAGTTTTAACAATTGAAGATTTAGATTTAAAAGGTAAAACCGTATTTGTGAGAGTTGATATAAACACACCAATCGATGATTCTGGCAAACTTATGGAATTAAGTAGAATTGAAGAAGCTTCTATAACTCTTCGTGATTTGAAAGAATCTAAAGTCGTTGTTGCTTCACATCAAGGGCGTGTAGGACGCCCAGATTACATTTCTATGGAGCAACATGCAGAAGCATTAAATAAAATTCTTGGTGGGAATGTGAAATTTGTTGATGATATATGTGGTCCAACTGCGAGAAATGAAATATCTTCATTAAAAGTTGGAGAAATATTGCTACTTGATAATCTTCGCTTTATGGCAGAAGAAAATGTAGAATTCACACCAGAAGAAGCATCGAAAACAATCTTTGTACAACGCCTTTACAAATATTTTGATGCTTGCGTATTAGATGCTTTCCCTACAGCTCATCGTGCTCATCCATCTATTATAGGTTTCTCCTACCTTCTCCCAACATGTGGAGGTAGATTAGTAGTTAAGGAGTTAAAAGCACTTAGTAGAATTCTTCAAGTTGCTAAAGCGCCATACACTGCTGTACTCGGTGGAGCGAAAATATCAGATAGATTGGAGGCTATTGAAGCTTTGATTAAAAATAGGAGAGCTGATAAAGTTCTTCTATGTGGCTTAATAGCGAATGTGTTTTTAAAAGCTACCGGTAAGATTAATTATCCATTAGGAATAAAGGATGAGGAAAAATACATCACAAAAGCGGTAAGCTTAATGGAAGAATACCCTGGAGTATTTGAATTACCAATTGATGTAGCTATAGATCGTGATGGTGAACGTGTAGAGGTTGAGGTTGATAAGTTAAAAGGAGAGTCAATTTTAGATATTGGATTTAAAACTATCGATAAATATTCACGCATAATTCGTGGATCAGGGACTGTATTTATGAGTGGGCCAGCTGGTAAGTTTGAAAAAGCTGGTTTTAATAAAGGTACTGAAGCATTACTTAAATCGATGGCTTCATCCTTAGCTACTACTATAGTGAGTGGTGGCCATTTAAATGCATCACTTCAACAACTTGGTATAAAGGATTGGATCGATCATGTGAGTACGGCTGGAGGTGCTTTAGTACTTTATTTAGCTGGTAAGCGATTGCCTATGATTGAGGCTTTAGAAAGAGCTGCAGAGAGATTTAGTAATAAAAGTTGAGCTTAATATAATTACTTGCGTAAGCGTAATTAATGATAAATCACGAGTTAGAATAAAAGTTAGTTTATTTCACTATCGAATTTTAGGAAGTTTTTTAAATTAGTATTATATCATATTATGATATGGGCAAAATTAATGTTGGAATTAATGGTTTCGGTAGAATCGGTCGAGGATTCTTTCGAGCCGCAATTGAGGATAAAGAATTTTTAGAAAGATTTTCAATAATCGCTGTGAATGATATAACTGATGCAAAAACACTTGCTTACTTATTAAAGTATGACTCTGTGTTTAGGACTTTCAAGGGGCAAGTGAGTGTTAAAGATCAAAACTTAATAGTGAATGATATGGTAATCAAAGTTTTATCAGAAAAGGAGCCATCAAAATTACCTTGGAAGAGCTTAGGTGTTGAAGTTGTGATGGAGTCGACTGGTCTTTTCACAGATAGAACTTCTGCTAAGAAGCATTTGGATGCTGGAGCAAAAAAGGTAGTTATAACTGCACCCGCTAATGATCCTGATGTAACTATCGTTATAGGTGTTAATGAGAAAAATTATGACCCTAAAAAGCATCACATAATCTCTATGGCATCTTGTACTACTAATTGCCTCGCACCCGTGGTTAAAGTATTAAATGAGTACTTTGGTATTGAAAGTGGCTTTATGACTACATGTCATGCTTATACTAATGATCAAAGGGTTCTCGATTTGCCACATAGGGATTTGAGAAGGGCTAGAGCAGCTGCATTATCCATTATTCCTACAACAACTGGTGCTGCGAGAGCTATCGGTTTAGTAGTTCCAGAGATTGCGGGAAAGATGGATGGGATAGCATTGAGGGTACCAGTTCCAGACGGGTCGGTAAATGATATTGTAGTTAAATTGAAGAAAGAAGTTACTAAAGAGGAAGTGAATGCAGTTTTAAAAGCTGCAGCTGAGGGTGAATTAAAGGGGATATTGCAATATACCGAAGACCCTATAGTATCTTCAGATATTATAGGAAATCCTCACTCAGCGATAATCGATGGTTTAAGTACCATGGTTTTAGGTGGTAAAGGGAGTTTTGTAAAAGTATTAGCGTGGTATGATAATGAATGGGGCTTCTCTTGCCGATTGGTCGATTTATTAAAATATATGTACAAACAAGAAGCTTGAAAATTAAAGATTAAAGAATTAGCGCGAATAAAATTTGTAGGAATGTGTGGTTTATAGTGCTATAGCTTATATTTTGGATAAACGATTTAGTAAACTTAACATTAAAAAAGTCCTTGCATTATCCTCCAACCATTCCGCCACATTTAATAAATCATTCAAATTTTGTCCAGTACATACCACACCGTGATTTTTTAATAAAACTGCTTTAACATCTCGATCTTTAAAAGCTTCAATTACGTAATGAGCTAATTCTTCACTACCTGAAGGTGCATACTCTACCAAAGGAATCTTTTTTAAATAAACCTTAGCAGGCCATGTAACCATAGGCATTTCATAACCAGCTAAGGCTAAGGTTGTAGCGTAAGGGGGATGGCCGTGAATAATTGCACATAATTCATTTCTCAATTTATATATGCCTAAGTGGAAGCGATATTCTTTAGAAGGTTCACCTACCCCTTTTATTTTATTTCCTTCCAAATCTAAAGCTACAAGATCATTTAAATGTATATCACTTACTCGACTCCCCGTTTTTTTAATATAAATCATGCCTTCATCTTTTATTAAAATACTGAAGTTTCCACTACTTCCAGGGAACCAACCTTGAGTTGCTAACTTCCTTACTCGTGTGCATAAATCCTTTAATAATGCTTTACTCTGCATAATTAAAATAGCAATAATGCGAATATAAAAATCATGTGACATGGAATATTGAGATTTTAAAATTCTTAAGATACAGCTTATAAAATGAAGATGGTTACGAAGATACTAAAAAAGTTGTTAAGAGGATGGTGTAACAATGCTAAAAAATATTTTCCTAGATCGGCTTTTTTAATTTTTTAATCTAGTGATAATTTTTTATCACCTTTAATTATCAAAAAGTTTACTACCTAGTGTATACTTTTCTATTACAGAGTTGCAATAGTTTTATAGAATCTTGATTCTATAATAAACCTTAGTAAGCTTTCCTTTAATGATATTTTTCTATCAATAAATTATACATAAGTTTAAATGGTTTAGCTATCTATCCTATTAATTTCTGGCCTTAAGAATGCTCTTTAGCGTTATGAAGCTTATTTATGATTTAGCCTTTCTAATTGAATCTTTTTCAATAAGCATCAATTCAAACTTTACAAATCTCTTTATAAATCCATTGCATAAAACTCCATCGTTTCATTTAATTCAACAAAATTTATATTTTATAAATTTTCATTCTTACTTAGAACCTTCCCAAAGGTAAAGATTAATGACTGAATCAAAGAAAAGTAATGATAAAAATCGTATTAATATCCCATTAGAGATTATTATATCGATAGTGGAAAAGATTGATAAAGAAAAAGAGCTAATTCCTACTCGTACATCTGATGGGCAATTTACATATGCAACTTTAGATGAGTTAAAACTTAGCATCGAGCAAACTGAATTATTAGAGTATATAAGAAATGAAGGATTGATTAGTGAAGAGGTTATTGAGACAACCCTACTTTGTCCAAAATGTAGTAAATCGAACTTTATTCCCATCTTTAAATGCTTAAATTGTGGCTCTTCTGCAATTATTAGAGACCGTTTAATTGAGCATAAAGCTGGAGGGCATATGCACCCTGAGTCTACATTTAAAAAAGGCGATTTGCTCATTTGCCCAAGTTGTGGTAAAGTCTTAAAGAATCCAACCGAGTATATAGTTTTGGGCTCATGGTTCGTTTGTAAGAAATGTGGTGCAAAGTATGCACAACTTATACCCGAGTTTAAATGCTTAAATGATGGTACAATATTCTCGCTTACAACTAGTGATTTTAAAAGCCTTAATAAAATCACATTAACCGATAAAGGGCGTCGCTTACTTACTATTGATAAAGCATTATTAATTGGAGAAATTGTAAAAAATTTAGAGAAAATTGGTAAAGTAGAAAGAGAAGTTACGATTCAAGGTAAAAGTGGCACGAAACATGTTTTCGATTTATCTCTTACTTTAAAGGAGCAAAGATTGCTTATTGATGTCGCTTTTGAAAAGGATTTTGTAGATACCCAAATTATATTAAGCAATTTTGCAAAGATTATTGATGTTGAAATCAATGATTATCTTATTATAGTTTGGCCTAAACTTACACCTTCAGCTCTCTCACTTGTAAACTTTTATAAACTCAAATACATTGAAATTTCAAATCTCAATGAACTTGGAAAAATTAATAATGTTTTAACGGGCAACTTAAAATCACAATAATCGAGTTTAATGATATAAACAAGATAATTGAATTTTGCAACTATATCCCATTGTAATATGAGTTATGGTTTCATCCTTTCAAGCTTCTATTGTGATTCTATAGCTTTTAATTCCATGTAAGTATATAACATCTTTTGTTTTAAACAATTCTTCTATCCTTTTGGCATTAATTTAATCAAACCGTATTTATTTAAATCTTTATTGAATTGCTAACAATGCTTTAACCGATCTCTTCTGAGAGCTCTTTTTCATACGCTCTTCTCTTGCTTACATATATGAATATTAAAACTCCTACAACACAAATTAATGCAAATGCTATTAATGGTATAAATATTCTTTGCCAAAATGCTGGAAGTGTAAGAAGTTCTTGGATGGTGAAAGGTCTAATTTCTATAAGGAGTGAAGATTCGGTTGGTAAATAACCCTTCTTTGATGCTTTAACATCTATAGTTGCAAACTCACTAGAGAATTTTATAACATCGAATTTAGGGGTAAATACCACGTGAGACATGCCATTGCTATCTGTAATAGTTTTTGAAGGCTTCAAAATACCCATACTTGCAACCCAAGATATAGTAGCATCAGCTACAGGTTTGCCATCACTAGTAACCATCGCTATTATCTCAACCTCTTCATCCGCTCTCATAACACTTCTCCCTATTTGTAATGATAAAACCATCGGCTTAGGCTTTACAATAATCGTTGTTGAAGCGGTAGCATTTAAGAATCGATCCTTCACAGCTTTTACAGTAATTTTAAAGTTACCATCGATATTTGAAGAGAAGATGGCAGAACCTTTGCCTTCCACATTTGTAATATTTGAAATATTCGTTAAAGAACCATTGGTTATTACCCAAGTTAAAGATGCGCCTTCTATAGGCTTACCTTCACTCGTAACCCTTATTATTACTTCATTAATCGATTCTATTATAATCTCCTTAGCCACTTTTATGAAATCGATCGTTAATGGTGAATTTAAAAAGTTAAGTTTCACAGTAATATTTGCTTTAGTAAATCCAACTTTCGTAACAATGGCAGTAATCGATGCACTTCCTTTTACAGGAGGATAAAAGTATGCGAAAGCTTTACCCATTCGATCCGTTACCTTTTGTTCATTAAATATCCCTGTTGTATTAGAGCTCCATATTACACTCGCATTTGGAATCGGTTGACCCATACTTTCCGCAGTAAGATTGAGTAATAAAATTGAAGTTCGCTTAGATTGATATACCAATCCCACTTTTGTTGCATTCATCCATAATTGCAATGATATAGGATAAAGAATAGTTTTGATTTTAATCGAGCTACTAATGAATCCAGATGCATGTGCAGTTATCTCTGTTTCACCAGCAATATCCTTAACATAAAGAAAAGTTTTGGTAAAAGTTTCGCCTTTTCGAAGAAGAATCGTTGGCTCCACTATACCCACATTCGGATTTGTAGATGATAAAGTAATAATAATATCATCTCGTGCTCTTGCTGGTGCTATATCAAGAGAGTCTCTCAACTCCACCGCTATAATCTTATGGCTTTTACCATCCGCAGGTATTACATTTGGGGATGCGTATAACTTAAGTTTAGTTGGTAATGGCTCAATTGTAGATATAACTTTCCATCCTGGTAAGAAGCCTGATGCGAAAACGGTAATATTCGTTGAACCTGATAATACCGTTGAATAAAATTTAGTTACAGCATAATTTTCACCTTGGTGGATAACAACTATTTCATCAACACTTCCTACATCCACTCTTGATGATGATAAATAAATATTTATATCAATAGGAGCTTCAACAGGCCTTCCTTGATAATCTTGAAGCTCTATAATTAAAGATTCATAAGTTTTACCATCCGCAGGAAGAATAGGAGGCGTAGCATATATAGCGAGTTTATATGGCACAATTCCAATAACACGCATAATTGATGAGTCAGACTCATAATTTTCAGCAATAGCAGTTATAATGGTATCACCTTGCATACCTGTTGATGTAAACCATGCAGTACCTGAGTTCTCACCAGCATTGATTACAATCGATGATTGAACAATCCCTACATTAGGGTTTGATGATGTTATATGAACCTTAACATTCTGTGTAGCTCTTACAGGATATCCTGTTTTATTAACGAGTTGCACTGTGATAGCTTTAGTGAAATTCTCTTTATCTGTTAAAGTTGAGTTTGGTGCTAATATAAGTTTTATATACCCAAAGGATGCATATATTGGCTCAACCACTTCTATATTCGCTATGCTAGCTTCATGACCGAATGATGTAGCTGTAATTGATGCATTACCAATTGCTAAAGCTTGAATAGTAGTTATAGCATAACTCCCGCCACGCCTAATCCATATAACTTTCTCATCCAATTTTGCTACAGATTCATTGGATGAAGATAGCTTTACTTCAATATCTTTTAATGCTTTTGTAGGTAAGCCATTTGAATCTAGTAATTGAATAACAACATTTGCACGACTCAAAAATCCTGTTAATGAGCTTGGGAGTTTTGATGGTGCAATATAAATGGCGAGCTTTGTCGCAACTCTACCGAATGTTCGTAATAAGTTAGAGCCTGATATATACCCTGATGCGGATGCTGTAATTCTCGCTTCACCAGGTATGTTTGTTACATAATAGCGAGCTTCAGCAAATGTTTTACCTTTCGGTATTATTACTTTAGGATCGACTCTTACCACTCTATCCAAACTCGATGATAAAGTTACAATCACATCATATTCAGCTCTAGCTGGTTGATGATTTACATCCTCCAATTGTATTATTACTTTACCTTGATAGCTTTCTTTAGCTAATATTTGTGATGGGCTTAAATATACTGCTAAGCTTCGAGGGTATGTGGTTGGTGTGATAGTCTCAATCTCTACAAAGCCCGTTTTGTAACCTTGAGCTGAAGCGGTTATAATCGTGGTGCCTGTACTCTCCGTTGATGTAAAGTTAGCTATAGCATAATTCTCCCCTTTCATTATAATTACTGATTTTTGCACAATACCCACACTTGGTTTGGATGAGGATAAAGTAATTAAAACATCATCAGGTGCAGGTATTAAATTACCATCCTCACTTTGAATTTGAATTACGATACATTCATAAGTTTTACCATCTGCAGGGACTTTTGGTGGTAATGATGATAATACAAGTTTATAACTTTCAAAACCTTCAGCTTTCGTTAAATTTATCGGGTTATTGAAAATTGATGGAAATGATGCAATGATTAAAGAGATTAAAATAAAGACTTTTAATAGCTTTTTAATACTACGCAATTTGAATTTATTAAATTTGATCATGAAGCTCTAATAAAATTTAGAGTGTTGCATACTTAAGATTTATGTTTTATAATTCAAGGATAAGTAACAAGAATGAAAATTTAACTATGCATCCTTGAAACATAAATTAATTATTTTGCCCAAGCTTGAACTCTTGACAATCTTTAACTCAATGCCATAAGTTTAATTGCAGTATTTGTGAAATGCGTTTATAACACTCTTAAACTCTTAAAAAGTTTTAAATGTTAAAAGATTTAAAGGAAAAGATAGACTCAATGAATAAAAGGTTGTTATTGAACTTAATTGATAAAAGTTATATAAATAATGATTGTATAATTATTTTAGCGATGGTATTTAAAAAGAATCATAAAGGTATAAGCCCGATTATCTCAACACTTTTAATGGCTGCAATCGTTATTGGTATAGGTACGGTTATAGTTGCATGGGGTACACAAGCATTCAATTTGTATGAAGGTGGGATAATGGTATTTTATTTAAATAGAGGAGAGGCATTAAAGGAGCGTATCGTTATTGAGAATGTTCAATTTTTGGGCGATAATGGTATAAAGATATACATACGTAATGTAGGTGGGATTGAGGTTAATATAGCACTTGTAATTATAGCGAATGCAAGTAATACATCGATACCTCAAAGTAATTATACACGATTAAAGAGTGAGCTTTATGGTATTGATCAAGGGAAGGTTATTGTGATAGAATACTCTTTACCATCATCTTGGAAATGGGAATCTGGTAAGATGTATGAGATTATCATTGGGACTGCTCGTGGCAATAAGCATACTGAACTTTGGAGGTGTAGAGCTTAATGAATAAAAAGCATGATTCAATAGGTGTTAGTACAATTTTAGGAGCATTATTATTCATTATTCTCATGTTATCATTTCTCACACTCTTTTTTAACATATCCTCATATTATGATATTTATCAACAAACTGTTCGTGAGATGAATAAATGGGATATCGATCGATTTAATGAAAAGTTGGATATAACATCCGCTTATTTAGATATGCATAAACATTTGATTATCAACATGAGTAATAAAGGCTCTGTAACAGCAGTTTTAAAAAGGGTGTGGATAATCAATCGGACTGATAATCAACACTCATACATCGACTTACCACCACTTTATCTCGAGCCAGGGCTTAATACAAGTTATAATACGAGTGCTGTTGGTATAACCATTAAGCCACGTAAGGATTATACAATTCGCGTTATATCGGAAAGAGGGAATAAGGTTAATTATCATCTTGCACATTCAATCAAAGCTAGGTTGAGTCTTTACGCTCCACCATCAGCTTATCGAGGTGAGGATATAGCAATATTCTTCTTCATTACGAATAATGATACCTCAGGTAACAGTCTTTATAATGTAATACCGATACTGGAGGTTAATGGAGTACCATATCAAGATTTGACTAATGAGACTGCTTTAGGCTATAAGTCAGGCCCCGATCCTATATACATTCCTTTAATCCGACCAGGAGAAACAGGGATATTTTATTGGGTTCTTAACGTTACTGGAACTAGCCCTGAAGTGATTCTTAATGCTACTTATGTAGATGCACCAGAGGGAAATTATGTAATCGCTAAAGTCCGTATATATGAACCGATAATGGAGATAGAGCCTACTGTATTACCTCTCTCAAGGCTTGAAGTATTTGCAGGGATACCAAACCCTACTGAAAAATCGTCTACCAAGAGGTCTAATTGGGGAATAATAATAGGGAACCCACTCAATCGACCTGTAATTATCTATTCTGTAGCGATTAGTACATCTGGAGTTTCTATAATCGATAAAACAAAGTGGGATCCCGTGTATCCTATTACTGGATGGGATGTAGTACTCAGTTCCCTTGTTATATGGAAATCAGCCAATGGGATCATTGTTCCACCTCGCTCTACATACAACTTCACAATTAAGCTTTCAGCAACCGATGCTGGAGCTTACGAAATCGTAACATTAATAGAGGCTTTAACGAGTGAGGGAAAACTCACTAAATCGTTTGCAACTACATGGATTGGAACAAAGGCAAGCCCTATGATTAGCCTATATTATACAAGCGATCCAATTAAAAATAAAACTTATTGGACATATGCTATAAACAACATCTCATCAGCAACGATCAAAACTTTTAATGTCACACTTTATAATAGTGGGAGTGCAGCATTAAATTCAAAAGTTAAGCTTGTGATACTCATACCAATAGGTTGGACATCAGTTTCAGCTGAGGCTAATCAAGCAGGAGGTTATTGGGGTATACCAACTATTATTAAAAACAAGGATGGGAGTACACTTATCATAGTAGAGTCTACTACATCAACTTTGGGTGTTGATAAAAGTAAGGTCTTCACATTCACAGCTAAAAGCCCTAATGTATCCACAGAAACCATTTATCGATTCCCAACTGTTGCTTATTATCCACAATATGATTATCCTATTGCTTCAGCTCATTGTAGCGCTTTGATTCAAGTAGTCCCTTAACTTAACCTCAATAATATTGGATATGAAAAGTTATTCTCAAGGTATGGATTCATGTATATATTCTAATCTTAAGCTATTGAATACATCAATATACAAGATCCTTTATTTACAATGAATAATGGCTTATTATTGCAATATTGTAATATATCATTAATGAAAAGCTCAGCGTCCAATGATGATCTTGTGAATGAGTATCTGAATGTTAAAACTTCTTTACTATCTATATCTCTAGCAGTCCATATGAATAAATGCTCTTCCCAGCTTAGTCTTTATCTCATCTATAGCTATACATCTTCTATACTTCTTCTCAGGCTTTGGTAATCATCCTTTAATGCATTATACCATAGCCTTACAGCTTTATAAGAGAAATCTCTTAATGAAGAGATCTTCCTATATGATAATCAAAGAAGTAAATCAAAGCTGTAAGGACTTTTGGTCTTCAAAGCCACTTTATCCCTTTTAAATACCTTTGATGCTTTAACCCTTTCTAGCAGAACATTAAGGGCAAGCATAAGCCTATATTAGGGCAGTTGAGATAAAATATAATGGCTCAAGCATTTAGACAAAAAAGTAAAACCTTATCTTGACATCATCTATAGTTTATAGCTTTGTATACACCTCTATCGATAATCTTCTCGCTACTTCTTGAGCTTTCTCATCCACATAAGGTGTTACGATTATCACTCGATCTGGCTTCTTACCAGTCTTCTTTTGATAAATTTGAGCCTTTTTATTAAGAATTACTATATCGGAAGCTCTAACATGAGATTTAACCTCAATCAATACAATTCTTTCATTCTGTATCGCTACATCAATCTCCACATCCGCTGGATAGCCATAAACCAAACCATCCTCATCCCTCCCTATCCATCTCTCTACCTTTACACCCAACTCTTTACTCAATAAGCCTTTAATCCCTTCTCTAAATGCTTCCTCACTCATAACTCCCCATCTCACACCTAAAGCACTGATTCTCCTTTCAATAAGATCAAAGCCTCTCATCATATCCTCTCTCAATTTTATCAATTGTGCTTCATGCTTATCCAATCTATTTACAATCTCAACAAACCTTTCCTCATGCTTATCCAATCTTTTCACTATCTCTATCAATTGTGCTTCATGCTTATCCAATCTTTCTATAATTTCAACAAATCGTTCTTCATGCTTATCCATCCTCTTCAAGATTTCAGCCAATCCGATGAGTCCAGCAATGGTATATCTGAATTCCTCATCTTCCTTTAAAAGCTTTAAAATCTCTCTTTTAATCTCCATAACCATCCTTAAACCAACTTCATATATACATAACTTTATTTCTTTTATATAGTTATCGTCGATTCAGCAAGATTGTTAAAATAAAGTAACGAAAAGACAAAAATCATTGATACATTTTTGAAATAGAATTTATCTATTTCTAAGCTTAAACTTATTATCTTGATAATTTAGCTTTGTGGCTTAATTAATTTTTTGGTTTATTGAATCTTTGGTTTATGGATTGGAGGGCTGTTGATGAGCGCTTGCGCAGTGAGCTTTTACTTAGCTTGGACTTTCTTGAAAGCTATGATACTGAGCTTATGGATTTGAATAATGGTAAGGTCATCATTCCTTCAAGATTACCAGTAGGTATATTAAGTTCCTCATGGTTGTATGTTATCTTTTCTTCATACCTTACAGGCAAATTATGTGGTTAAGAGAACAGAATGATTAAGCACTTTTATTAAAAGATTAAATCTTCTTAACTCTGTATTTTGTTTTGAAGGTAAATGATTAAGTGCGGAATTTGCGGTGCTGAGCTTAAAAGCATGCAAGGATTGCAAGCCACACTAGAATCATGCATAAAGTAGCTTGGAAGGATTATAGTGAGCGATTTATGAAAGAACAATCAAAAGAAAGGAAGCAAGTACAAACACAGAACAATTAAGCAAAGGAGAAGGAAAAATTTTTGAAATTGATTATGATTTGCTTGCAAAAAAGTTAGCTGAGATTTTAAAATCTCAAAATTTAAAATTTAAAGCTTTTGAATTGAATCTTCCAAAAGGTGTTGAGCTATTAGAAGTTGAAGATGTTGAGGTTGTAGGCTTTCAATTCCCTTTATTGGGATTTTCCTTATGAATTCGATACCTTTTCCTGGCTTTTCGCCTGGAGAAGGTATCTTCTTAGCGTCTTGCCGACCTCCTCGATTACCTATTGATTGCAAAACCTTTATAAAGATAATCGAAAAATTAATCAACACTTTTCATTAAATTCTAAAAACCATTATATACAATCTTTTCCACCCCTTTCGTAAGTGGTATATGCGCTATGTCCTCTTCACCACATGAGAATACGCTATTATAACTGTATCCTTCCTAGACTCACTATCAATACATTTAATTTGCTTTGCTTCAAACTCAAGTAGCTCATAAGATCTATCCATTACAGCGTACATTGGGTACATAAAATGGCTTTCATAAACTATGTAACTCCTCCTTACGGATACCATGCAGGGTATATAGTATATTGGCCGATTTGCTAAAACCAAGCTCTAATTTAGGGTCTCCTAAGCTAAAAGACCTTCTTGTTAATATATTGCATCAAGCTCTTTTGAAACTGGTACAATTGCTAAAAGATCATCCCCACCCGCATATACTACGATACCTTTACAATCTTTTTCGATTATCTTTGCGTCTCTAATAGCCGCTCTCATTAAAGATCTGCTAATGGCTATATGATAAGCGATACTCATTATAAATTCACTACCCTTCACACCATACAACACGTAGTAGAGAAGGTCTTTGATACGCATAACTTTACTTTTTGCATCACGTAATCCATGCGAATTAATGATTTCACATGCTCCATCTATATCATTTTCTAATGCGTCTAAAGCACATGACCAAATGGTGAAACAAACTTTTGGGACATAACGGATCACGTTATAATCAATTCCATTTTCTATTTTTTATTTCTTTGACAATTTATTTTTTCAAAAAAATTTAAATAACTCCTTTTAATAAACTTACTGGATAAATATGAGTAAAGTGGGAAAATGGAAAAATAAAGGGGTAAGCCCAGTTATAGCTGTTTTACTACTTATCGCAATCGCAATCTCTATAGGTATACTCACATATGTATGGGCATCTGGATTAGCTGGAACGTTAACAACTGGTTATCACACAGCACAAATAACTGAGAGCTTAACAATGGTGGTATATGATGCAAAGAAGAATTTAAGTGCGGTTAACATGACCTTAAGAAATGTTGGAGACTCAATAGTAAATATATCGAGAGTATATTTTGATGGTACGTTGCTAAGTATGGATACTGATGGTGGTGATGGTGAGGCTGATGATGGATGTGTGGATGGAGGTGAAGTGGGTTGGATTGGTATTCCTCCTGCAACTGATCGGTGGATAATCATAAATCCTCCAGACACGATAGCTCCTGGAACTGCACATAAGGTCTTAATCGTCACGCATAGTGGAGCAAAATTTCAATTCATAATAATATGGGGTAGGGTAGGATAATAAAGTTATATACTTTGGATAATGTCCGGATAAGGTTTTGATTAAGAGTTATAAGAGTAAACGTAGAAAAGTCTTTATCCGGACGTTATCTTTTGCTAACTCTCTATTTTTTTACCATAAGATACATAATATGGCAGAGCTGAGTGGAATAAATTTTGCTATTACCCTTTAACCGTAATAATTATTGGTTTAGTGGATTGGATAAGATGCTATGATGGGAGCCTTCTATGTAGAGAAGGTTGTATCGATTATTCGAGGGGTAAGAGATGGAAATGATGTTAAATATCAAAGAACTCGATTGTGATTTTATTCTTAAAATTATACACGGAGTTTAGCACTCTTATACGCTAATAGCATTGGGAAAGTGTGGCTAAACTGATAAGGTATACGTTCATTCAAGAGAGAAAGATAAGCAAAGAAAGAAAGCATCAAGTAAAGAGAGCTTGAGATGAGGATAAGCCTCCATCCTTTTAAAAGGAGAGAAAGTTTTTGGTATGAAGACTTAAAGAATATCAAGGTGAAACTGAAGGAGTTATAGGGATTATAATGTTCAGATACTACTCTACAAGGATATATTAACTTCTTAAGTTTAATCCTCAACGAAAGAAGTAGATAGTTACGTTATTCTCTTCGACAGCTTAGAAGACAAGCTTAACCATTGAAATTTATTCAATATAGTGGAGTAAACAAACATCGCTTTTATGCTAAAACCTATAAGGGAGATTGTCAAGATAATAAGTCCAAGCTTAAACAAATAGATTAAATTCTATCCCAAGGATGTAAAATTTTTGTTTATTTTAACTTTGTAGCTTAATTTCGAATTCGTATTTTGTGATTAAAATTTAATTTTTCTAAATTTTTATGGTTAATTCTTACAATTATTTTAAGGAGATATATAAAGATTTAAAAGTTAAAAATAAGCCACAAAGCATTATTTTCACTTTATCTTGATAAAGCCAAACTATATAGCATAAATTTTTTATTTAAGCAAGTCCATCTCTTAAATGGACTCTAGTTGGTCTATTCACGTTTTGCTAATAGGAATCATTATATAAACACATTTTTACGCACAGATTTAATCTTCTTCACCATCATACCTTTAGCTCGTTCAAAAATACCTTCTTAATAGTGATTTAGAATGATCTTAAAGCTCTTTACTAGTTTGGCACTAATCTTCCTCATAGTAAGTATCTTCTCCCTTTTCCGAATAGAGAACCTTATCTTGTATTTACCATTAATCTTCATATGCTTAGGGTTGCTTACATCGAGTGTAATGAACTCATAAATTTAGCTTTATTGAAAATAGTTAAAATCCTAATATTACCTCCAAATGAAAAAGTAAAATATGAGAATGCAACTAACTAACAATACAACAACATGCTTCAATCCAGCCATCATCGAGCCTTCGCCCATCTTCCCAGCTACCAATCCACTTACAAGAGCTTGAATTATGGACATATGGAAGAATAATCGAGTCGTTGTAGGCAAATCTAAACCGAATTGAATCAATCCACCCAACTCTTTATAAGCCTCTTGTATTGTCATCATGGGAGCAAAGAAGCTTTTTAAAAGCATGGTATCTATCGCTAAAAAAGTAAAGAAAGCTATGTATACATATCCAATGTAAGGCCTCATTAAAGCTCTTCTCTCTTGGAAAGTGATTTGCATCTCACTTAAGTGTTTGTAAAGTGCTAACATCATCTCCTCAATATCACCACCAGTTCTATACGCAGTTAAAATCAATTTAAACGCTCTTCTTGATAAAGGTGTATCAGTTTTTTTTATAATATCATCAATCGCATCCTCAATAGTTAAGCCCCATGACATTTGCGTTACCATCCTTCTCAACTCCTTAGTTAAAGGCCCTAAATTTTGCTCTGATGCTTTTACAATCGCTTGAGGGATGGATATGCCTATCCTACCAGACTCGTATATAGTTCTCAACATCTTTGGTATATTTCTATCAATTCCCCTTCTCCAAATTACATTCAAAAGATGTGTAAATCCAGGTGGAAATAAAGCTATACCTATCGCCATAATGGTGATCAAGTCTCTATCCAACGGTAGTTTTATACCAGGTATGATGATGATTGAAAAGATTGATAAAGCTGTTGCAAAAGATGATATCAAAATCCTCTTTTCCATCTCTTTACTCACTCTTGGCATCTTTATTCACCTCTCGGCATAATGGCATCGAGCCCGATTAAAAATGCGATACCTAAAAGTGGTATCAATAAGTATGTAATATATGATGCAAGTAGATCGATACTAATCCCCATAATCGTTCGGCTAACGAGAGACATCACTGAGAACATAACAAGTAGAAAGAGGGGAAAGACGACAAGTAGAATTAAGTAAAATTCAGCGAGTGTGCTCAATGTCTCACTAAACTCTCTTGCAGCGATCTCTCTCGTAGCCATTAAAGTGGTGCTTTGAGAAATGAGAAAAGCTTTCAAATCCCCACCCCTCCTTATAATACCTATGAGTTCATCTAAAAACTCAGTAAAGCCTCTCGATGGTGATCTCTCTCTTGCTAATTCCAAACTTGTGACTAAATCTTTGCCAAAGAGATCGATATCTCTAATAATATGCTTAGCGAAATCACCGATAGCATCTCTTGGTGCAGCCTCAGCGAGTGAGCGAAAGATACTCTCAGGGGTTGCACCTGATGCTGCTAAAACTGCCATATGACCTACAGCGAAAGGTAGCTCTTCATTTATTCTTCTACCAATAGAATTTGCTTTAAGGCTCGGATATGTGTAAAGTATTGCGAAAACGGTAGCATAACCAAGCATACTTGAAGCGATACTGAAAAGAGTATTGAGCCATAATGGAAGATGATAAACAAAACCTATTAATAAACCAATTATGAAAGAGGTTATGGAGGCCAATATTGAGAAGAATATAATGGTGCTTGCATAAGCTTCCAAACTAACCTTTAACCCTGATTTTAAAAGCTTAGGCCTTAAGTCTTGAAGATATGGTAGAAGAAAATCCACCTTTATGAATTTATAACCAATAAACCAAATGTTAGATTTCAAAATTTTATACCTCTTTTACACCATTAACATTAACTTAGCTTTCTCATATGCTGCTTTAGGATTCGCATAATACTCTTTAATAGCGTTACCAACTTGCTTATAATTCCTTATACCCTCTTTAACGAGCCATCTCAAATAAACCTTTCTCCTTTCTATCTCTTCTAAAGCATCCTCTAATTTTATACCAATTCTTTCACAAATCGATTGAATGGTAATGCTCTTCCCTGAATATTTAAACTCATCACTCTTTGGATCCCAACTAAACACATTATTCACTAATAATTTACCAGATGCTCTCTCAATATATGGCTCAGCCACCTCTATTATTCTTCTATGCACACCACCCTTAAGCCTAACTCTAGCCTCAACCGCTATGATATTCATTATCGGTATTATCTCTGGAGGGATATTCATCGGCCTCGTCGTTAACCTCTCGATAGCAGCTTTTACAGACTCCGCATGAAGTGATCCCATACCACCATGACCAGTCGCCATCGCTTGAAAGAGTGTATAAGCCTCTTCACCCCTCACCTCTCCCACGATAATATAATCGGGCCTTTGCCTTATTGCAGCTTTCAATAAATCGAAGAGTCCCAATTCAGCCTCCTTACCACCAACACCGAATCCTACACGTGTAATTGATTGTATCCAATTTGTGTGAGGTAAGTTAAGTTCTGGTGTATCCTCTATCGTTACAATCTTGCTTTCAGGTTTGATAAACATTGAGAGAGCATTGAGTGTCGTTGTTTTTCCAGATGCTGTTCCACCTACAATCAAGACACATGCTTTATGCTCTATCACATACCAAAAGAAAGCTGCTAATTCGTCTGAAAGTGTGTTAAAATTAATCAAGTCAGATATCGTGAATGGATCAGTTCTAAACTTCCTTATCGTAAAGGTACTTCCCCTCTTCGTTACCTCTTTACCATACGTTATATTAACACGGTTCCCATCCGGTAAACCTGCATCCACTATAGGTGAGGCTATTGAAACGTGGCGCCCTGCTTTATAAGCTAACTTCATGATAAAATCCTCTAACTCCTTAGGATCGTAAACTATGTTAGTCGGTAAGGACTCATATAGAGTATGCCATACGTATACAGGTATGTTTGGCCCATTACAACTTATATCTTCAATCAAAGGATCTCGCATCAATACATCAATCTTTCCATAATGAACAAAGTCTCTAATGAGATAGTAATTAATTTTCTTTAACTCTTCTCCCTTTATTCCAAGACGATGCCTTTTAATCAACTCGATTATCTTTTCTCTTAAATAATTCTCCGCTTCACCATCCGTTTTGATAGCCTCAAAGTTTACATCTAACTCCTCATATAAAAGTTGGCGTATTCTCTCTATATCCTTCTTATTTTTTTCAGTTAAAGTTGGTTCCATCACCACATACTTAGGCATTCCATTCTCTATAGCAATAGCAGAATAAGCATATGGTGGGTTTATGGTATAAATTGCTTGGAATGCTGATGTAATTTCAGCTTCTTTTTTCAAAGTTTCTAAAGTTGGTTTTACTTGCTTTTTAACCATAACCTTATGAGTTCTTCTTATAATTATAAATGAAGAAATAGTTAAATATGCGATAAGAATGATAAGTAAAAAGTATGAGTAAATTGAGTGGATAGTAGGGCCTATAAGAGCTATATAAGAGAGAGTAATGAAGAGGATTATACCTAAGCCCATGTAAATTGAAAGTACCTTTAAAATTTCCATCTTCAATATTCAAAAATTAAATTATTATTAATAAATTTTATCACTCTTATTTTTTGTCACAAAACTCAATTAAGTATTACATTAAGCATCTCAAATAAATGGTTAATATCACCTCTAAGAATACAAAAAGGTTGTAGTGATCATAATGTGTTAGCGGTAAGAGCAACTTAATATTAATCACTAAGGTTGAGTTTTTCAACTATCATTCTTGCTTTATCAATAAGAGCTTTAATTCTCGTTCGTTCTTTTGTAAAATCTATCTTTTGCAAGATTATTTCATTATCTGTAGCAATTAATAAAAACTTGCATCCACATTTTAAATTCATCCTCTCTCTCACTTCTTTAGGAATAACGAGTTGACCTTTCTCTGAGAGTTTTGTAGTTTCAATTATCAATTCAGACATTTTTCCTCTTATGGAATTTTTCTTACTTTTCTTACATATAAGTATTTTGTGTGAAAGTTCTGTTTAAAACTCAGTTGTTGATAAATGGTTGGTGATAGAACAAAGCTTATAATCTCTACTTATTACTTGAAGTAATCGGCAAAAATCATATGGCAATCAGAAAATCAATGTGAAATGCAAACCATTAAGAATATTATTATCATATAATCTTTGAACTCGCTATAATTTACGACTAAGTGTATTTATGAAGGTACTATATGTTATTATGTTGAAGCTTCAGCAACGATCTTTATGAAGTATTGATGTAACCTACTATCATTCGTCAGCTCTGGATGAAAAGCTGTTCCAATGATATTCCCTTGCTGAACAGCTATAATGGAATCATTCAGTTTTGAAAGTACTTGAACATTAGGTCCCACCTCCCTCACTATAGGCGCTCTGATAAAAACCCCTCTAAATTTCTTCTCTCCAATTATCGGTATGTCAAGATCTACTTCAAATGATTCTCTCTGCCTACCAAAGGCATTTCTCTCCACTACAACATCTAGAACTCCTAGAGTGGGTTGATTTGTTTCACCAACAACTCTATCATAAACCCTCGAGGCGAGCATTATTAAACCACTACAAGTCCCCATAACAGGCATCCCTTCTCGAATTTTCTCCTTCATTATGGTAATGGTTTGATTAAAAATTGAGAGTCTACCCATTACAGTACTCTCTCCTCCAGGTATGATTAAGCCGTTTAAAGCCTCTAAATCACAATTTTTCTTCACAATTATCACTCTACCGTTAAATTGGAGTTCCTTCAATGCGAGTTTCGATATAGTGATATGCTCCTCTATATCTCCTTGAAAGCCTAAAACACCTATAACCAACTCTCTCAATCTATGCCTCTCTCCTGCATCTTTAATTCTAAACTCTTGATATCCAATCCAACCATAGACTTCTTTTCATCTATCATCTTCTGAGCTTCAGCGACTATTGATGGATCATCATAAAATGTAGTTGCAAGAACTATAGCTTGAGCTCTTTGCTTTGGATCTGAGGATTTAAAAATACCAGAGCCAACAAAGATACCGTCACAACCAAGACTCATCATTAGTGCTGCATCCGCAGGTGTGGCTATGCCTCCAGCCGCGAAATTTACAACAGGCAATCTTCCCAATCTTGCGGTCTCTACTAATATTTCATATGAAACTCTTAATTCTCTTGCAACCTTGATTAACTCTTGCTCATCCCCCGCCTCATAAATAGATTTAACCCTATTGATTTCAGCGTTTACTATTCGTATGTGTCTTATAGCCTCAGCTACATTTCCCGTTCCAGGTTCACCCTTAGTCCTAATCATCGATGCTCCCTCTTCTATTCTTCTCAACGCTTCTCCAAGGTCTCTTGCTCCACATACAAATGGTGTTGTAAAATCCCATTTCCAAATATGCCTCTCTTCATCAGCTGGTGTTAAAACCTCAGACTCATCAATCATATCTACACCTATAGCTTCAAGAACCTTTGCTTCATATGTATGCCCTATTCTACACTTCGCCATTACTGGTATTGTAACATGATCAAGTATTTCTTCTATAATCTTTAATCCTGCTGTTCTAGCCACACCTCCCTCTTTCCTCACATCGTAAGGAAGCTTATCTAATACCATTACTGCTACAGCTCCAGCCTCCTCAGCTATTTGAGCTTGCTCCACATTTGTAACATCCATAATCACCCCATGCTTTTGCATATGAGCAAAACCACGTTTCACAAGAGTCGTCCCCTTAACTAACTTGATATCCCCTACTCTTTCTATACGTTGACCTTTTGGTTGAAGAATAGTACTTAAAGTGGAAATCATTTTCTTGTGATATATTTAGTAACCAAAAATATATATAAGTTTTAACCTATATATATGATTAGGAGTTTCGCTCTGATATAAGAATATTGTAGAGTTTTGATTATTAGCCTTATGATAGGTAGAATAGAGCCGCTTTCAGGATTTATGAAAGGTAGTTATGCTTTAAAGGTAAAGGGCGAGGAAGGAAAAAGAAAATTAATTTCTCAATTCGATCTTTATGGTCAAAATTTTGGCTAATATTTTTGGTATTGGAGATATCCTTGAAGATCATTGTATAATAATTAAACCCAGAAATTCTTGAGGGCGAGTTAAAAGTAAAGCCTTTTGATAAAATAGACTTCAATAAAATTAGAATGGCATAAAGAACATACGCAAATATAGGGTAGTAAGAGTTGGTAGCGGGGGGTAGATTTGAACTACCGATCTGCGGGTCTCTTACAGAATAGTTATGAGCCCGCCGGGATAACCTGGCTTCCCCACCCCGCTAACTGGAGTTTTTCTATTTTTATCATTATTAAGGATGAGCTTAAAATATTTTATCTTGATAAACTGAAGCAAACTTTTTGGTGATTTTATTTAATAAGGTTTGTTTCAAATCTTTATGACTATGACTCATTAACTTTGGAATATAACAATTGAGACCAATCGTTACTAATTAAAATTTGGAGCATTAAAAGATTTTATAATCCTCTACAATCCCAATTATAATAAAACTTATTTCTAAGTTTTACATATTATATTTTGCTTTTTGAGATTTGTTATAACCTCTCGATTTAACATAAGGTGTTGGTTTATTGATTATTGATGCATTAAGAATGATAAGGTTTGGAATGGCCAATCCACTCTTCCGAATATTTTTAAGAATTGGTACTTTACGTTCTACTAAAGGTTACTCACTTTTAGAATTAGCCTTAGCTAATTATGCAGGAGAAAGCTCCCCAAGCTCCATAATTGAATACACATATTCTTTAATAATTAAATTGCTATTTGATAGGGCTGCCGAAGCCTTTGGTGTAAATCGAGTAGCGGTTCAAGATTTTTTACGCCCTTTTGTGATAAGAAGAGGTATTGCGAATATATTGATAGGGATTGCGATTAATGGTGTAACAAAACCACAAATTATTAACGCTCCCTTCCTTGTAGTTTGGAATTTAACCAATATGTGCAATTTGAGGTGTAAGCATTGTTATCAATCTGCAGGAAAACCTTCACCCGATGAACTCACATTAAATGAAAAACTTCAAGTAGTGAATCAACTTGCAGATGCAGGCGTTGTTGTAATCGCTTTATCTGGTGGCGAACCGATTATGCACCCCCATTTTCTCCCAGTAGTTAAAGAAGCGAGGAGGAGGGGGATTTACGTAGCGGTTGCAACAAATGGCACACTTATAACTAAGGATATGGCAAAAAAGATGAAGGAAGCTGGTGTATGCTATGTTGAGGTAAGTCTTGATTCTATAAAGCCTGAAGTTCATGATAATTTTAGGGGTGTAAAAGGTGCGTGGGAAAGAGCTATACAAGGAATTAAGAATTGTGTAGAGCAAGGTATATTCACAGCTGTTGCTACTACAGTTACAAAATTAAATATGAGAGATGTGCCAGATTTAATAAGGTTAGCAAAGAAGTTAGGTGCAAGGCGTTTCATACATTTTAACTTTATTCCAACAGGAAGGGGCAAAGAGGTTATCGAGCTAGATTTATCACCTTTGGAGAGAGAGGAGTTATTAAAATTACTCTATAAAGAGTCAGAAGAGGTTCAAATTGAGGTTATGTCTACAGCACCCCAATATGCTCGAGTTGTTCTACAAACCTCTATTGGCAAATCGATATCGCCCACTCATTTTTACATAGGTGAAGAGAGTTCTTGGCGTATACAAACACTCGCAGATTTTATAGGTGGGTGTGGATCTGGTAGATTATATTGTGCTATTCAACCGAATGGTGATGTTACACCTTGTGTATTTATACCCCAATTAATACTTGGCAACTTACGTAAGAGATCATTTATGGATATTTGGCATAACAATAAAGTATTGAAAAAATTTCAATGTAGAGAGCATATGGAAGGATTTTGTAATAAATGTAAATATAAGTATGTGTGTGGCGGGTGTAGAGCGAGATCAATCAGCTACTTTAATAGAATATTAGCTCCAGATGTGGGTTGCATATACAATCAACAAATTTGGGGAATGGTAACAAAAGGCATTAGGGCTAAACTTACCAAAAGGTGGTGATATCAATTTTAATTTTATTAATAAATCCACCCGATCGTTCTGAGATTCGAAGATCATTAAATTTAAGAGCACCTCCTTTAGGCTTATTATACATTGCAGCAGCTCTTGAAAAAGCTGGTTTTCCAACCCATATTTTAGATGCAAATCTTTACAACTTATCAGATTTACAAATAGAAAGGGAGATATCAAAAAGAAGCCCTGATATTGTAGGAGTAACTGCAACAACCAATTTAATTAAAGAGGCAGAGAAAATCGTAACTATAGCGAAAAAAGTGCTACCTGATGTAATCACAGTTATTGGAGGTGCACATGTTACATTTCTTCCAATTAGAACTCTTAATGAATGCCCAGCTTTAGATATAGTAGTTATAGGTGAGGGAGAAGAGACGATAGTTGAGCTAACTAAAGTATTGGATCAAATTATGCGCCAAGGCGGTAAATACAATTCAAATCAAACTTATAGTGAATTATCAAAGGTTAAAGGGATCGCTTATCGCCTTCGTAATAATCAAGATGAGATTAAAGTTACCCCACCACGACCACTCATTACTGATTTAGATAAATTACCATTTCCAGCAAGGCATTTAGTTCATTATGAGCATTATGGTTATCTTAATCGTTCGATATTGGTTGGTACTTTAATAACTAGTAGAGGTTGCCCTTATAGTTGCACTTATTGTTCATCATCACTTTTAGCTGGGAAAAGATTTCGAAGTCGATCTGCTGATAATATTTTGGATGAAATCGAGTTTTTATACACGAAGTATAAGATTCGGAGATTCGAATTTCTTGATGATATTTTTACTTTGAATCAAAAGCGAGCTTTTGAATTTGCACGTAAAGTTCGTGAACGTGGATTGGATATTAGTTGGGAAGCTTCATCTAGAGTTGATACGATTACAAAAGAGCTTCTACATGAGTTATGCAAATCGGGATTATCAACCATTTATTATGGAGCTGAATCTGGATCTCAACGAGTATTAAACTTAATGCAAAAAAGAATTACTCTTGAGCAAATTGAAAAAGCCTTTAAGATCACGAAAGAAGCTAAAGTTAAAGTTTTAGGATCTTTTATGATTGGGTATCCTACTGAAACGTTAGATGAGATGAAACAAACGATAAAATTCTCAATAAAGCTTGATCCAGATTATGCACAATTTTGTATTACAACACCATATCCTGGCACTGCATTATACAAAGAGTTGGAGTTAAAGGGGTTATTAGCAACTTATGATTGGTCAAAATACACTGCACTTAATCCTGTTATCAAATATGAGGTATTCGGGTACCCTATGAAGACCGTTAAACGTATGATAACCAGATGCTATACATCCTTTTACTTAAGGCCGAAATATTATGTAAAACACAGGTATATGATCCCTACTTGCATTTACGCATTAATGAGTAATTTTATTTCCAATTTAAAATATTTATTTACTCTAATAAAACCTATTAACATTACGCAAAGGATTTCTCGAATAACTTAATCCTCAATGATTTATACTTAATCTTAATTATGATTAATGCATTTCAGCCTCAATTTGTTTTATCTTCCACTCTAACGCTTTTTTCAAATATGAAGTATCAATCGGAACCATCGTTTTTCCACACTTCGGACACTTAAAGAAGTATTCCATTGATTCCTCAAAGGTCATGCTTTTACAACCATTTGTACCACAACTGTAAAATTGATGAGTATTTTCATACTCCAATCTACTCTTTAATCTATTCAAAGTCTTTTTCTTTTGTGTAAGAATAAAACTATCCACTTGATCCCTTTGCGCTCTCCATCTATAAACAAACCACCCCTTTCTTTGATCCCTTACTCTAACACCAGTTATTAAAGAGCGGCCAAATAATGTATACAAAGCTTTTCTTACTGTATTAATTTTAAGGCCTGTAGCACTCGCTATCTCTTCATCAGTAGCATTTTCATTATTGAGAACCGCTCGCGCTACACGTACGTAATCCTCACCACCTAAAAGGCCTGCTATCTTTACAAATGAATCTTCATATTCGATCTTCAATTACTTTATCACCTCCAATTTTTTACCACGCTCTGATGGTATTACTCTAATTTTATATTTATTGAACACACGTTTAAGCTCTTCTCCTCTAAAAAAGCGATCGAGAAAGATAGCAAGTGCAGCAACTTCTGAGTGGGGTTGATGCCCAATAGCTACATTAAAATCACTAATCTTAAAAATCTCACCCGGTACTTTTTCTGCACCCACAATAATCAATAAATCCTTTTTATAATTCTTAATTTTCTCTATAACCTCATCTACATGAATTCCATACATCGTTAAATGTACTATTATACCTCCACTTTTTTTCCACTCTTTAATAACACTTCTCCAATCGTTTATTAACTCTACAGTAAAATCTCCACCCCACATTTTACTTACGTTATCGATACTCTCCTTAATTCTTTGCTCACAATTTGCAATGAAGATTTTATTTGCACCAAAAGCCCTCGCTACCAAACCCACATGTGTAGTTATTCGATCATCCCTCACCAACCTATGCCCTAATCTTAATACACAAATATTCAACTTTATACCACTCTTTTTTTAACTAAACTTTCATAAGATGCTTGAAAGCGATTAATCGCCCATAATGGCCCATTTACAATTAATGCAAGATTATAATCAGAACTTGAAGTTTTCACTATAGCGTTTTGCTTTAACCAATCAATCTCTTCAGCTAAACTCAAAGCTTCCTCTTGACTTAATGTTAACTTCAACTCACTATACTTAAAGATAAGATTATGAATCTTTTCTTTCAACTCATTTATACCCATACCCGTTTTAGCAGATATTATTACATAATTTTCATTTAACTCTATCATTTTTAACTTCTTATCTAAATCATCTTTTGTAATAAGATCAGCTTTATTAAAAACGATTAATATGCGTGATGGTAAAACTTTAAGCTCTGAAAGTATTCTTACACAATCTTCATACTCCTTAATTAATTTAATAAGCGGTTTACTTATGTCCAGCATAAGAAGAATAAGGTTCGCATAAGCCAACTCTTCTAATGTTGATTTAAAGGATTCGATCATATAAGTTGGTAGCCTACTAATAAATCCTACAGTATCTGAAATGAGTGCTTTAGAGTTAAATAAATTCGTTACTCTTGTATATGTGGATAAAGTGGTGAATGCCCCTTTATCAACCTCTTTTCTCTCACCCGTTAATAAGTTGAAAAGCGTAGTCTTACCCACACCTGTATAACCTGCAAGAGAAATGATTGGCATATTCAATCTTTGTCTTTGTGCTCTATGCAAAGCTCTTGTTCTGCCAATCTCCATAAGTTTCTTTTTGAGAATTGAGATTCTTTTTTTAATTGTGTAGTAATAAACATCTACTTCATATTTACCCAATCCAAAGAAACCGGGTTGCTCACCCATTTTTGCCAATCGAACTTTCTCCTTTGCTCGAGGCATTTCATAATTAAGCTCAGCCAATTTCACTTGGATTTTTGCCTCAGCAGTAGTAGCCCTCTTATTAAATATCTCTAAAATAAGCTTCTCTCTATCTATTACCTCCACACCTGTGAGCTTCGCTAAATTATAAATTTGAACCGATCTTAATCTTTCATCGAATAAAATAACATCTACCTTTAAATCCTTTACCATTTTTCTTACTTCTTCAGCTTTACCAGAACCAATTCCAAACTTCGCCCTTTTAAGATATCTTTGTTTAACGATTTCAACTACTTCATATTCGGCCGCTTCCGCCAATCCTAAAGCTTCTTCAATCACATATTTATCGGGATAAGTGATTAATATGCATCTCTTTTTTTGCAAGTCTTACCCCTTAAAGATAAATTATTCGCTTTCAACAGGCACTAATAACTCCACTTTAAGAGAGTGCTCTATCTTTCTCGCTAATACATTATCTGGCTTAAGTTTGCCACTCTCTAAAAGCTTAATTACAGAAGGCTTTTCATTAATCTTGCGACCCAATTGTTCTTGTGATAAACCAATTTTTTCACGTGCTTGCTTTATCACTTTAAAGTAATCCCTTCTTAACTCAAATTTGATTTCTTTAATCTCATACTTAATTGTGGAAGAAGGTTGTGAAGATTGTGATACTTTCTTCATAACCTTCTTTGGAGAACCCAATTTTGAACATGAATTACAAACTATAAGTATTGCACCATCTACTTCAATATTTATACTTTGTCCATGTATCGCCCTTCCACAAATTTCACATCTTGCAGACATCATTGATCTTTCAACTTAAACTAATTCACATTAAGCAAATCCATTTATTAAATTTACCTATTGCCTTAAAATACTTTTCTAAATTGGATTTACCTTTAAATTTAATACATCATTAATAACACCTAAATAAGAATAAAGAGTTATATAATGTAGCACTTTGGACTATAAAGTTAAGATAGCGATGATTGTGGATTACCTCTTTGGTAAAGGAGTTAGTAAAAGCTTACCATTGGATGAATTGGAATTTATATTTTCACCAAAAACGAAAAGGTTAAGGAAAATTCTTTTGAATGGTAAGCTCGTAGCAACAGTAAGGCCTGATGGTGGTTTAGCCTTAACGGTTTTTGGTGCTGAGTTATTGAGTAAGAATGATAAATTTATGGAGAATTGTCTCATAATTCAAGATGATGCTATTAATTATGTTTCACAAGGTCGTTCTGTATTTTGCAAGCATGTGGTGAAATGTGGAAAAAGGATTAAACCTAGTAGTGAAGTAGTTGTTTTAAATAGTTACGGTAGGGTATTAGCTGTGGGTAAAGCGATTCTTTCAGCTAAAATGATTAAAAAATTTAAGGAAGGAGTTGCTGTGAAAATTAGGCAAGGTGTTATGGATAATGTTTAGAGGTAGAGATATGAGGCGAATGCTTGAAAGAATGGGTGTAAATTTAGAACCCATACCAAATGTTGAAGAAGTAATTATTAAAACCTCTGATAAGGAGATAATAATAAAAAATGCGAATGTTTCAGAAGTAAAAACAAAGGATTTCAGATTCTTTCAAGTAGTTGGTGGGGATGTTGAAGAAAAGATAAGGGAAAAGCCAAAGTTTTCAGAGGAGGATATATTATTGGTAGCTCAACAAGCTGGTGTTTCAAGAGAGAAAGCTTTAGCCGCATTAGAGGAGGCTAATGGAGAACCAGCAAAAGCAATTTTGAAGTTAATATCGTAATTTTCATAACAACCAAATTGAGAGGCAATATATTCTTATTAGTTTAAGTTAAGGATATATATAAGTATGTAGAATTCCCAACTCGAATTGTCAGTCGTGGCAATTGGTGATCCAACCTTTATAGCTGGCTTTAAAATGATAGGGGTTGAGGGATTAAAAGCCATGAATGCGAGTGAAGTTTTAACCATCCTTAATGAAGTTTTAAAAACCAATAAATATTCTCTGATTATACTACCCGATAGATATGTTGATGCAACTGCTGAAATTAGATCGAGAGTAATAAAAGAGGGTAGGGTAACTCCAATCTTCTCATTCATCCCAGATTATACTGGCATTAAGGGAAAAAGGATTGAGGAACTTAAAAAGAGTGTGAGTTTAGCGGTAGGGGCGAGGTTAAAGCTTTGAGCTTGGAGGAACTCATTATAGAGGAGGAAAAAGCACTAAAATCAATTGAAGATGCTAAAAGGCAAGCTGAGGATATCATAAATAAAGCGAAAGAAGAAGCAAGAAGAATTTTATTAACGCAACGTGAGCGAGTTGATGCAATTATACAAAGAGAGAGGGAAGAGGCTGAGAAAGAGGCTGAGAGAATTTTAAGAGAATTTAAAGAGAAGGCTGAAAGTTTTAAGAAAATCCCAAATGAAAAGTTTGAAGAAGCGGTTAATTTCGTTATAAAAAAGGTGTTGGGAATTGAGTAGCGGGTTTGAGTTTATAAAGCAAGGTATTAAACAAAGAGCTTCAGCACAAATCCAACAAATTTTATTAAGTGCTGAAGAAGAGGCTAAAAAAATCATTATAAATGCTGAGAATGAAGTTAAAGAGGCGGTTATGCGCATATCCAAGCCTGAAGTTATGATAATTAGAAAAAAGATTCTTGGATCGGCTTTAGTAGAGGGTAGAAAAGCTATACTTAATGCAAGAGAAGAAATGATATCAAAAGTCTTTGAGGAAGCTAAAAAAAGGTTGTTTGAATTAGCTAATAAAAGATCTTCTGAATACAACACGATTCTCATAGAGTTATTAAAAGAGGCTATAAAAAAGATTGGTGAGAAAGAGGTAATCGTGAGTGGTAATCAAAAAGATATCGATTATCTTAAGAAGAATTTAAACACCATTATTAAGAAAATTAGTAAAGAATTAGGATACGATGTTGGAATAAAGGTAAATGATGTGCCTTACAATTGTATGGGAGGAGTTATTGTTTATAATCCTAATAAGACTAAAGTTTTCTATAACACCATTGAAGGTAGATTGATTGGAATGTATGATGAATTAAGATATGGGATTAGTAAGAAATTGTTTGAGGAGGTTAGGTAGATATGTTAAAAGGTGAGATAATTAGAGTTTATGGATCACTTATTATAGGTAAGAATGTACCGAATGCAAAAATTGGTGACGTGGTTCAAGTAGGCCCGCTAAAACTCATAGGTGAGATTATTAGAATACGTGGGAATGAAGTTTCCATTCAATGCTATGAAGATACGAGTGGCTTAAAGCCTGGCGATGAAATTTTAAATACTGAGCGGCCTTTAACTGCTGAATTGGGCCCAGGGTTAATTGGTAATATATATGATGGTTTAGAGTTTTCAGAAAGTGTTATTCGAACAATCGCGGGAGACTTTATGAAAAAAGGTGTTAGAACAGCACCTTTAAGTAGGGATAAGAAATGGCACTTTACACCAAAGGTTAAGAATGGCGATAAAGTTGTTGAAGGAGATATCATAGGAACTACGCGTGAGACTCTCATGATAGAGCATAGAATTTTGGTACCTGTTGGTTTAAGTGGTGTAATTCGTGAAATAAAAGAAGGTGATTATACAATTACAGACCCTATAGCTACACTTGAGTCGAATGGTAAAAAAATAGATTTAACTATGATGCAAACATGGCCTGTGAGAATACCTAGACCTTACAAAAGCCGCTTACCATTAACAGAACCTTTATTAACTGGGCAAAGGGTTATCGATTCCTTCTTCCCAATCGCAAAGGGTGGAACAGCCGCAATACCTGGAGGCTTTGGTACTGGAAAAACGGTTACTTTACATCAAATAGCAAAGTGGGCAGCTGCTGATATAATTCTTTACATAGGTTGTGGAGAAAGAGGTAATGAGATGGCTGATGTCGTTACTCACTTCCCTGAGTTGGAAGATCCAAGAAGTGGTAAGAAATTGATAGAGAGAACTATAATGATAGCGAATGTTAGTAATATGCCAGTTTCAGCTCGTGAGGCGAGTATATACATGGGCGTTACCATAGCGGAGTATTTTAGAGATCAAGGTTATGATGTGGCTATAATGGCAGATTCAACTTCAAGATGGGCTGAGGCTTTAAGAGATATAAGTGGTAGGCTTGAGGAGATACCTGCGGAAGCTGGGTATCCAGCTTATTTGCCAGAGAGAATAGCGGAGTTTTATGAGAGAGCTGGTAGAGTTGTTACATTAGGTAGTGAGTATCGAGTAGGTTCAGTTACAATTATGGGTGCTGTATCACCTCCAGGTGGCGATTTTAGTGAGCCTGTTACATCATTAACGTTAAGATTCGTAGGCACTTTATGGGCTTTAGATACCGCTTTAGCATTCCGTAGGCATTTCCCTGCGATTAATTGGTTAATGAGTTTTAGTAGATATGTAGAGCTTGTGAGTAAGTGGTGGCAAACTTACGATAAAGAATGGTTAAAGTATAAAACTAAAGCAACAGCTATTTTAGAGGAGGCATCGAAGATTGAGGAGATAGCTAGAATTATTGGTGAAAAAGCTTTACCTGATGATCAGCGCTTGATTTTATTGGTTGCAGAGATGATAAGAGAGGGCTTTTTAGTTCAACACGCATTTCATGAAGTTGATACTTATTGTGAGCCTGAGAAGCAAAGTAAATTGCTTAGATTACTTATTGAGTTTTATGAGTTTACCGAACCTTTAATTAAAGCTGGAATTCCTATAGAGAAAATTAGAGAATTCAAAAGTATCGTTGAATTAATGAGGTTAAAAGAAAGAAGAGAGGTTGAATATATCGATAAAGTTAAGAATAAAGTTCTAGAAGAAGTTAAAACTTTAGCTAAGCAATATGGGGTGGAGGTATAAAATGGTTGAGAAGTATGGATTGATTTACAAAACGGTACGTGAGATACGTGGTCCACTTATATTCGTTGAAGGGATTAAAGATGCTCTTTATAATGAGCTCGTTGAAGTAAAGTTACCTGATGGGAGTGAAATACTTGGTAGTGTGCTTGATACAAGTGCTGGGATGGCTATAGTACAAGTCTTTGGAGCTACTCAAGGATTGGAGCTTGGTGTTACAGCTAGATTTACAGGTGATGTTATAAGAATTCCAGTATCGAGTGAAGTAATAGGGCGAGTATTTAGTGGGAGTTATAAGCCACTCGATGGCATGCCCCCACCACTCGGTGAAAAGCGTGAGATACATGGCGCAGCTATAAATCCAACAGCTAGAGAGCCACCTAGTGAGTTTATACAAACTGGAATATCAGCTATTGATGGTATGAATTCACTAGTGAGAGGGCAAAAGCTTCCATTTTTCTCTGAAGCTGGCTTACCTCACAATATTGCTGCAGCTCAAGTAGCACGCCAAGCAACCGTTCCGGGAAAAGAGGAGGATTTTGCTGTCGTTTTTTGTGCTATGGGAATTAAGCATGAGGAGTATGAATTCTTTAGAAGGGAATTTGCTGAGACAGGCGCTCTTGAGAGATGTGTTATGATTTTAAATTTAGCTGATGATCCAATTATTGAAAGAATAATCGCTCCTCGAATCGCATTAACTATAGCTGAATACTTAGCATACGATTTAGATATGCATGTGCTAGCTATGTTAACCGATATGACCAATTATGGTGAAGCTTTAAGATCTATCTCCATAGCAAGGGAAGAAGTACCTACTCGAAAAGGCTATCCTGGCTATTTATATACTGATTTAGCATCCATTTATGAAAGATGTGGTAGGATTAAAGGAAAGAAAGGATCCGTTACTGTATTCCCCATTTTAACGATGCCCGGTGGTGATATAACACATCCAATCCCAGATTTGAGTGGATACATTACTGAAGGTCAATTAATCTTTGATAGAGATTTACATTTAAGAGGTATTTACCCTCCTATTAACGTTCTCCCATCACTTTCTAGATTAATGAAGGATGGAATTGGTCCTGGTAGAACTCGTAAGGATCATGCTGATGTCTCAAATCAACTTTATATGGCTTATGCTGAAGGTGTAAAAGCTAGAGGCTTGGCTAGAATTATTGGTGAGGTTGGGCTTAGTGAGAGAGAAAGAAAGTATTTAAGATTTGCAGATGAATTCGAAATGAAATTCGTAAATCAAGGGGTTTATGAGAATAGACCGATAGAGAGAACTTTAGAAATAGCATGGGATCTTCTCGCTTTATTACCTGAGCATGAGTTAATTAGGATTAGAGAGGAATATATAAGAGAGTATCATCCGAGGTATAGAAAAGCGTAATGGCATTAGCAATGGGAAGGGTTAAACCAACAAAGGGCTTTTTAATCGAGTTAAAGAAGCGTATAGCATTCATTGAAGAAGGGTATAGGTTACTTAAATTAAAGAGAGAAGAGTTGGCTAAAACTATTAGATCTTATTTAGAATTTTTAGAAGCGAAAAGAGCAGATTTTGAAACTAAGATTGAAAAAGCTCTTAGTGAGATGAGAAATGCATATGCATTTTTAGGATCGAGTGAAGTGGAGACTCAAATCAACCCTCTTGAGATGCTTACAATTCAAGTTTATCCAAAGAGTGTTATGGGATGCTTAATACCTTATGTAAAAGAAATTAATAAGGTTAAAGTGAGGTTAAATCCAGTTTTAAGATCTGTTGCAAAAAAGTTTGAAGCTTTAATTGATGATTTAGTGAAGATGGCAGAGATAGAATCCTCTATAGAAAGAATAGCTGAAGAGTTGGGTGCAACCAATAGAAAGGTAAATGCATTGGAGAAATATGTTATACCTGAGCTTAAGCGTAGTGCAAAATATATTGAAGATATGCTCGATGAGGAGATGCTTGAAGAAGTTATAAGAACTAAGATTGTGAGAAATAAGTTAACGGGGCGCCGTGCTTAATGGTTGAATATATTCTCGTTAGTTGCCATGCTTTTAAAACTCATCTTTTACCAAAGTCTATGATTTACTCTCTTTGTACGGCTGAAGATGTGAGGAGCATTGTAGATGCTTTATTGCAAACAGATTATGGTGCAGATTTATCAAGACAAACAAAAGTCGATGCTCACACTTTAGAGAGAATTTTTAGTACAAAGTTAGTTGAGCGATACTCACACCTTATAAAGTTGATTGAGCGATATACAGGCCTTGTAAAGTTGGTTGAGAGGCATGCGAGTCTTTTAAAGTTGGTTGAGAGGCATGCGAGTCTTTTAAGGTTGGTTGAACAATATAAGGACTTTGCTCCTTACTCTATAGGGTTTATGGAGAGTTCTTTATGGAGGATTTATGAGGAAAGTTTGGGTCAAATAGAGCCTCCTCCAAAGGGCATATGTAGTATTATTAAAGCGTATACTCGAAAACTTGAACTTCAGAATGTAATAAGAATTTTGAGGGGTAAGTTTACTAAAACGCCTAATGAACTTATTGAAGAATATCTTATCCCATTAAAAGAACTCTCTAATATTAGATTTAATGACCTTTTGAAAGCGGATAGTATCGATGTAGCAGTTAGGATGCTTGGAAATACAATTTATAGTCAAATCACTGAAGCTTTGAAATTATCACATGAGTTTAAAAGTTTTCTACCAATTGAAATGAAACTTTGGACTTTATATTATAATTATCTTTTAGGCGCTTTATCTAATGTTCCTAAAAGTGAAAGAGAGGATTTAAAGCGCATAATAGGGACTGAAATAGATGCTATTAATACCTTAATTTGTACTGCTTCCATCGTTTATGGTTATGGTAAAGAGTTTGTAAGAAGTCTTATTATACCATTCTCTTTCAAAGTTACGATTGATACATTCAAGATCGCTATGCAAGCTGAGAGTATAGAAACTTTAAAGAGGTTATTAAGCCCTTATGCTAAAATTATCGATCATATTGTGAATGGAGATGATATCTCAGCTCAAGTTGAGTCATATAGATACATTCGAAAAGAGGCTGAAAAGCAACTTTTAAAAGACTCTACTTATGCCTATGTTCTCTCCTACATGTTATTATGTGAGATAGAGTATAAGGATCTTACTTTAATAGCATTAGGGAAGCAATATGGCTTAAAGCCAGAAGAGTTAAGACCTCGTCTCATAAGTTCAGATTAACTTTTTAACTTCTTCCTCTTAATATGGGAGATGATAAAAGCTAACGCGATAGGCCAGAAGATTGCAAGAGTTAAAGCTGAAATGAATAAAACTGCGAAAATCTCTGCTTTTGATGGGTTAGTTTTTAGCCAAATTAAGATTAAAAGTATACCAACGGCTTGAGTGGAGATAAGCACAAGTAAATAATCCCTGAGTAAATTCAGAGCAAATTTTTGTCGCTCAATAGATTGCGAGTTTTCTCCACTCATGTGTTTATACTTCAATTTAATGGCTCTTAAATATTAAAGTATTAACTAATCCAAATGAGGAATGATACGAGCAAGCCATATATAGCGATTCCTTCAGCCATGCCTACGTATATTATTGTACGTCCAAAAAGCTCTGCTTTTTCAGTTATACTTGCTATTGAAGCAGCACCAGTCTTACCAAGCGCATAACCAGCACCTACAGATGCAACGCCTACGGATGTTGCCATACTTATAAACTTTGAAGCTTCAGCTAAAGGTTCAGCCGAACCTGCGTAAGCCAAGCCTACTATTAATGGAAGGATTGCTATTAGAGTTATATATGGGATTAATAATTTAATTGGATTTACCATTAACATCCCCCCTATTAGGTATTAAGGTATGTATTATTAAAGTTTAAATGGGGAAAAGGCATAGCCCGTACCTCTAAAGAACTTCGTACCAAACTCATAGTAAAGGAGACGGAGAGCTTGTATCATCACAACGAGTAACTCTAAAGTTAAGCAGAATAGATTGAGAAATACATAACCAATACCAATACCTAATGTTGGGCTTACTAACATTAACTCATGAGTTACTATAGCAAAGGCTATATGTGCTATAGCAAAGCCTGCAAGCCTTGCAAATGACATCATATTTGCTAAAAATCCAATCGCATCCTCTATTATAGGACCTATACTCATCGATATGCCCTCTTTCATTAAGATCGATTTTACAGGCATTAAGAGAAGACCGATGATAAAGATGAAGAAAGACCAATGGGTAAATACGCCCATTGCCAATGCAGGAAATTCAAGCACTTTTGGTATAACTGTAATACCAATAAAGTGAAAAGCTGTTAAAACCAAGCCTAAGAATGTAATTAAGCCAGCTAAACCTCTTTCACCAAATAAAGCTTCGATCTTTTCACCAGCGTTAAAATCATTTATTATATTGAAGATTAAAGCAATGATCATAGCAGCTATACCAAAGAATATTGCAATTTTAATCAACCAAACTACATTCACAGAGTATTTGAGCCAACCCGGTTGTAAGTTTGGAATTAATGGTTGAATCTCTGTTAAAAAGAATTCTCCAGTTAATAAGCCAAAAAATATGGCAGATAATCCTAAACCGATCATCATCTTCCCAACCCTTTTCATACTCATGCCCATCATCGGCTTTTTACGAATGTAAGCGAATAATATCCCTAAAAGAAGTATTGCAATTCCTTGACCCGCGTCTGGAAACATAATTCCAAACATAATCGTCCATAAAATACCGAATATTGGTGTCGGATCAAGCTCTTTTGGATGAGGAATCCCATATTGTTTAGTTAAAGTCTCAAATATGGAGAAAATCTTTGGATTCTTTATTATAGTAGGTATCAACTCCTCATGCTTAGGATCCTCATAATAAATAGCTAATTGACCATTCACCTCATCCTTAACTCTTTCTGGAAATTTTTGAAGAATATTCAAAGCATCTATAGGCACCCAACCACTCATCACACTTACCATCTTACTCCTTAATAATTTTGATATGCCTCTCGCAATCTCTAATGAATATTTAATACGTTTACCAAAGCTTAACTTAATCAACAATTCTGAAATCTCATTCTTTTTTTGAGCGATCTCTCGCTCAACCCAATTAACGGCATCCTCTATCTTCCCAGGGACTTCACTAGGCAATTTAAACTCTTTAAAATCTGGATAAAGAACCTCGGTAATGATTTGTTTTGCATCAATCAACCCACCAACATAAAGAAAAACTTCAGTTTCAGATATAGGAGCAAGTCTATATTCAATATCACTTCTCGCTTTTAATACTTCTTCAACCTTTGTAATTGAAGTTAATGGTAAAATCCCCGCCTTTGTAAATATGTGTTCAAATTCACCAAGACTTTTCGGATCCACTTTTTGATTCTTTAATATATCAATCATTTTTTTCAATTCTTTAAGTTGGTTAAGAGTTGCAACATCACTCTCCAATTTGGAGATAATCTCTTCTAACTCTTTTATTGGGATTTTCGTTAAAGTAATTTCAACCTTTAATTCTTTAGGCTCTTGAATTTCACCAATTAATTGATTGTAAAGTGAGTTAAATCTCCCATAAAGTTCAGTATACTTTGCAACTTCTTCCTCGTTACCCACCTCTCTTAATCCTTTAAACTCATCTTCACGAAGTTTTTTCAACTCCATAATGCCTAATTTTCCAAGCTCACTAAGTATAAAGTCTTCATACTCTGTAAGTGTTACAATAGTGATCTTCTTAACAGTTATTATCATCACTATGGGAGCATGGAGATTGAATTAAAAAACTTTACCTTTAATTTTTTAATATCTATGCGTGAGTATGCTGAAGTTAGAATTAAATTAATAATCGATACACTCACAAATTCTCTTTTCATGATAAACCTCGTCTCCAGCATTTTATATAGCTTTTAACTTTAATTCTAAAATATTGTCAAATAAAAATGAGCATGAGGCTTGTTAAGATAAAGCAAATAAATAATTATTCACTGGTATGTTAGTTTAGTGTTAGTAAGCAAAAATTATTTTTTCTTAAAAAATCTAACACTAATATAACTTTATCACACAAATTAATGAGTTGAACGAATAGACTTTTAAGATATAATAATTTTCATTATTTTAACAATCATGATGATGGGGGAGTTAATTTAAATCTACAAACTTTATCACCTTTAGCAATACATTCTTCCTCAATTAAGTTAACATCTCTTTCCAAAACTTCACTTAAAACTCCTGATAAATAACCTTTGAAAAAATAACAGACTGGATTTGATGAAGCTCCATATTGTTTTGCTTCAAAACTATTTGAAACGATAACCTCTCCTATTTGCTTTTTTAAATCTATTTTAAATTCAACACCCCCCCATCCTTCATACTTCTTATGTTTAGCAATGGCATTAAGCAGTTTCACTTTATCTTTGTATTTACTCATAAATCGTTTAACAGAACGTTTACCGCAACCCTTACCCATATCATAAAAGATTACAGCAGCACCAGAGGGGTTATACCTCTCTTCTATTGCCTTTTTAATATCGGTAAAGGTGATTACACGCATAATAAAAGCTTCACCAGTTTTTAATAACTTAGAGCATGGAGTTATCTCTTGATAAATTTGCTCTTTTTCCATCAAATGGTACCTCCCTATTTGTAACTTCAATCTTATTTTTATTTTTTTCTGAACGGCATTATTATCGCATAATTAATGCCTTTTAGCTAAATTTATATAGCGCTTATGCATAATTAAATGTGCAATGTCCACATTAACAAAGATTCGATTGGCGATACTAGCGACCATAATTATTCTCAATATTCTAAGCTCAGCTGGATTAATTCCTCAACCATTAGGAGACGACACGGGCTGCGATGCTATGTAAAAAATGGGCTATATAAAGCCCAACCCCCCATTTTTTATTCTTTAAGCTTTAACTCAATAGCAAGTCTCTTGAAAAGCTCTATAGTTTCATCTACATTATAGAACCATTTACCATCTTTAAACATTTCATATGGAATGGTATATCCACGAGCATCACTACGATCCACAAAACCTATGCTTAATCTATCGGCTTGAGTACGAAGGTTTTTGCTTAAGTATGAGATTAAATCTGTGTAGTGGATTGCGGGTAAAAAGATTTGAGTACCATAAAACCCATCATAAGAATATGCTTCTGAATAAAGAAAAGGGATCTTATTAAATACTACTCGCACATCATTTACCTCATTAGCTTCTAAATGATCCATTTCAATGATCAAGTTCAAAATCCACTTACGAGTTGGGCCTGTTGGTGGACCAAACCAGATGATATTATAACCTGTGATAACCCCTTTACGAAGCAAATGCTCTCTCATATGGTAACCTAATGTCTTTGGGTTTAAATTAAGGGCTTTTGCTATCTCACGTAAGCTAAGTGTTGCATTAATTTGAAGCTTTGAGAGTAAAGCAAGGTCGATTTTATCTATGTTTACAATTGGTGTGTCACCCACAGGATTGTAAAGCCGGATTGAAGATCTTTCTATCTCACCCCAATCGATAAGCCATTCGTTCATATCAAAGTTGTAATACTCAGTCCTCATAGATGGTCGAATCAACCAAGAGAGTTCATGAAGTTTAAACCTTTTAATAATCTTCAATTCTAAGAGAGATTCGAAAAGTTCGCTATACCTATCCTTTAATTCTCTCGGTACAGCAAAGAGTGCTACATAGTAATTATTGGGTAGAATCTTTGCATGATAAGTAAGATAACCTACTTTACTTAATGCACGAAGAACTCTTGTAGCTACTTCTTCCACTTCTTCATTAAATTTCAATGTAACCCAAAGTTGTGTTAAGCCGAGTTTAGCAAGATCCACATTCACTCTTACTAATATTCCTTTCTTCTCAAGTTGTCTCTTAACCTTCTCTCGCACAGTTCTTTCAGGTATGTTGGTGAGGCGAGCGATTTCAGCACAATTTCTTGGCCCTACTTTTTTTATAGCTTCAACAATCCTTTGTGTGGTTTCAATTCTACTGATATTTACCATAGTCCTCACACAAATGCTCCAATTTATCTTCTCTTAATTACTATTTGAAATTTTCCACACGGGAATAAGAAGATCGTTATAATTGAGTTTCTCAACGTAAAAAGATCCAAAATATAAGAGTTAAAATAAGTTTTAGTATGGTTACGTATTTAATGAAGTATAAAAATTGGATGATTTAATAGCAAAGCCTTTGATATGTAATACAAGAAGCATAAAGTGGTAATTTAATTAACTATTCATAAATTTACATTTTATTACATCTGCATAAAATTCTATACCTTTATTTGAATAGAATCATAAAAATACTATTATGGTAATATAGGCTCAAACTATGGGTTTATACCCAATCTTAAGAAGTTTATCAACATTATCTAAATTTGTTTGCTCTCCATCCAAAATTCTTCGAAAGACTTCAATCCCTGCACCTTTATTGAGATATTCATTATTATTACCACATCGATAAGAGTAAGTGCATCTAGGGCATCCACTTTCTGATGCACAATTACACTCTACTAAGATTTTATAACCTCTATTCAAAGTGGGAATTAATCTATCATAAAGAGCTTTTGTTGCACCATTCCCACCTATTGAGCTATCATAAATAAATATTAAACCTGATGTACCAAGTGAGATACCGCCCATATCCCTCCCAGCACCCCCTATAATCATATTACTACCTTCAATAATCACATGCTCAGTTGCATGAAAGCCACTTGCAATTACTTCATCCCACTTTTCTTTAGGTGTATTACTCAATTTATCCCTTGGCTCAGGAGCTTTAAACACAATGCCTTTAGTGTTGAATAAATATTCAACAGGTTCTTTAAGAAAGATCTTCACACCTTTTAAAGCTTCAGATCCTATCTCACAATTCACATATCCTATAACTCTTTTAAGAATTGAGAGTTCACAATACGCTACTTCCATATTCAAAACTTTTTTTCTCTCTATAAATCTTTGTATTGTAGGCCACTCTTCCAACAAAGCTTTTGTGTAATAAGGATAATTTGGCGGAACCTTTTCTACAATCGCTTCGCCAAATTTACCATTAAATGTGAAGCTATTTGATTTATATCTCACACCATTAAGAAAGTATATCGCTTCTGGATGAAGTTCTTCAATAGCCATTGGCATACTTCGCTCACCAATCTTCTTTTTTCTATATATGATTGAGATAGTTTCCCCACAACCACGTATATCATACTTTTGAAGAATCTTTCTTGCTTGAGGGTAATTTGGTTTTAATTTGTCATTACTCTCAATAAGTAAGCCTTTCGCCATTAAGCTATTCAAAATTTTTTGATGAGATGGAAATTCTCCTTTTAAAATCGGTTTATCAAAAGAAGCTGCAAGAAGTTGATATTCAGCAACAATTGGATTTTCGGGATCCACATAACCAGGTTCAACATCATTGAAGTAATCTTCAGGATTTGCTTTATAATACTGGCTAATAGGATCATTTTCCCTTAATGCTAAGAAAGCGATACTCTCTTGACCTCTCCTTCCCACTCTACCAGTTCTTTGAATCAATCGTGTTACATTAACCAAATCCGATACTACAGAATCCACAATTCCAATATCGATTCCTAACTCCAATGTGGGTGTGGATGAGAGAGCTTTTAACACACCTTGTTTAAATAAATCCTCAACCCTTTTTCTATGGTTTGGTAAGAGTCCAGCTCTATGTACCTCAATATTTATACCATTTCTTCTTGCATAAAAAGCGGTTAACTCAGCCCCAAGGTGCGAGTTAGAGAAGATTAACGATTTATAACCGGAAGAGTTAAGATATTTTAATAAATCAATTACGAGTGAACGATGTGTATGAAGTGTAGGGAAGATCATAACAAAATGTATTCTACCATGCTTGCCTTTCTCACCACTCACTACCCTAAATTTTGCATCAAAAAGAGTTTCACAAAACTCTTTTGGATTGCTTATTGTAGCAGAAGCAGCTATAATTTGAAAGTTACCTACAATTCTTTTAAGCCTTTTCACAATATAATGAACATTCGCACCAAAAATCCCTGTATAAACATGAACTTCGTCTACCACAATATAATTAACATTATGAAGTAAGCTTGAGAATTTTGTACGATATATTAAATGTGAGTGTAGTGTATCAAAATTCGTTAAGATAATATCTGGAGGATTATCAATAATACGTTGCCTCTCATCTTTTGGTGTATCACCATCAAAAATCTCTATTTTTACATTAACTGCATCACCAAGCATCTTAAGTTTTGGCAATTGATCACGAGCTAAAGCTTTAGTCGGGTAAATGAATAATGCATGAATTGTGCGATAATTATGCTTCAATGAATTGTATTTAGCGATTAATTTTGAAATTTTATGAATAATGGGAATAGCGAAAGCCTCAGTCTTTCCACTACCTGTAGGTGCGACTATTACCACATTCTCATTATTCAATATACAATTAATAGCTTCTTCTTGGAAATGGTAAAGCCTTTTTATTCCATAATCTTTAAGCGCTTTAATGATATTCTCATTAATATCTAATTCATTTATATCACAACCAAATTTTGGCTCTTCTTCCTCAAAGAGTTTATATGTGACTATGTAATCACTCTTACTCAATAAAGCTTTTCTTACAGGCTCAGGCACCTCATTTATATTCAGATTAAAAATATTGAGCATACGATTAATTTCACTTTCAGAGCGAATTAAACCACTAATTTCCAATATTTTTTCAAAATTTACTTTCTTTTTCACAATCCCTTCATCATAATCTTCAAGAAAATTAAGATATACTCGATCTAAGGTATCATTCATTTTAACTACATGGCATATTTCACAATTTTTACAATTAATAATATGCCTACCATCGTATAATCTTTGAATGTTTATTTGACCTTTACAAGATGGGCAACGATATCTATACACAAAGTATAATACGGTAATGCGTGTATAAGAGTTTAAAGATTGTTTAGTCGCTCAATTATCTATAAACTTCACTTAATCCTTCCTTTTGTAGTTGAGTTGCTACTTGGTCTTTTGGTAAAACATACGTTTTCTCAGGCGGTATAACCACTATACTTTGTTGAAGAGCGATATTGTAATGAGGGGTGCCATCTGGGTTCTTAAAGTCCAATGCTACTCCAGCTCTACCTATATCAATCTTCACTTCTACAATAGCACCATCTTCCAATTGAAAGGTAACTGTAGTGGGTGTGATTGGTTTAGCAGTAAGCCATTTAAATCTCACATATTCTTTACTCAAGCTTAATTCACCTAACTTTATATTTTAATGTGAAAATTTACTCTTAATTGTTAAGTGTTACTCAAACTTTTTAACTTATCGTTTTTATACTTTAATTGAAAGTACTCTTTAGAAACTCATTCTAATTTAGTGATTATAAAAAGGTCTTTTTCAGCAGTTTCTGCTATATCATACGCTAAACTTTCCAATTCCTCTGTTGTCTTCATAGGCTTTTTTAAAAGCTTTTTAATTATGAGTGGGTTTACTTTAATCTCTAAAGCATCCTTACCTTTAATTATAAATCTTACTGAAATCTCTTCAGATTCTTTAATTGTTAATCGAGTATTTCCTAAAGTGCAACCTGAAGTTAATTGTAATCCATCAAGAATGCATGAAATTGGTGTTTTATAATTTAGGTTCGCTACTATATGGAGTTTATTATCTCCTTTACTTAAGTTGAGAAGACGAAGACCACTCAATCCTATTCTCATTCCTAAGACTATAAAAGGGCCTAAATGGCCATGAAAATTCTTTGCACCAATTAATAAATTTTTGTCTATAAACATGAAACTCACCTTTTCCTTTTCGTATAAAGTATTATCCCCTCTACAATTACTATAATCGTTAAAATTATTGAAATGGCTTGAAAGATTAAAACTTGATTCTTTAAAGCACCAACTTCAGATCTTAAGGATTGTAACTTTCCATGCTCACTAATACCTTTAGCTAATTGTGCAAAATTATACCTTAGCATCTTTACTAAATTCTCAGTTCCAGAGATAGCACCTGGAAAGTTAGTAAGAACAACATGTGTAGCACCAACATCATAAGCGATTCTAGCACCAAGGTCTATTCCACTTTGAAGATTATCTATTACAAGTGCTACACCTTCTTCTTTAGCTTTTGCTACAATTTTAACTACTTCACTCGCTGGAACTCTATCTGGAATACCATAACTTGCAACTACATTGAAGCCTAAGTATTTTATAAATGGTAATTGCCATTCCATACAAACAACTTTTATTGCTCCTACATTCAAAGCTTTAGCTTCTTCCTTAATTTCAGATGCTAAATTATCAAGATCTTTAATTATTTTACTCGCTTTATCACTAACATCTATACCCAAAACATCTTTTATGCTTTTAGAGATATTTATTACGTAACGTTTCACACCATCTGGTGTATTCCAATCTCCAGAAACTTTAATTTGTATAGCCTTTGTCTCGGAAGTTTTTATTAAGCTTGGTAACCACATCTCACCAGCTATTCCATGGTAGAATAGAAGTTTAGCATTGTTTACTGAATAAACATCTCCTGGCTTTATATCATAAAAAGCTGGGCAAAGGCTTGGATTTACTAAAACAACTACAATCGCTTTATCTTCCACAAGTTCTCTCACTATAGAACCTATAACTTCTGTTGTGCATACTATTATAGGCTTCTCGTAAGGAGAAGCTGTTACATAAGGCCCCATAATTGATATCGTTATTAAGAATAGTACGGTGAAAAGAATGTATATAGTTTTAAATTTATCTAACATTTCAATCAACATTTATATAAAAATCTCCCAAATATAAATATTACTAAAATTAAAAAAAGTAATACTAAAAAAAATCTTACCCTCTTTTTCTCTTTGGTGAGAGAAATACTGAAATAGCGAAACAAAGAGTTGAAATCATAACTATACATGCTCCAACAGGCCAATTAAGAAAGAGTGATAAAATAAGTCCAGCTGCACATGTAGCAGCACCTATAAGGGGCGAAAGTATAACTATCTTCTTTAACTCATGAAGAAATTGAAAAGCTGTTGAAGCTGGATTAACCAATAATGCAAAAACAAGTAAACCACCTACTAGTTTTAAAGATAGGGTTACTACAATACCTATTATGAAAATAGCTAAATACACAAAGAATTTTGTGTTTATTCCATCAGCCTCAGCCATCATTTTATTAAACATAATAGAGAAAAATTCCTTCCATAATAAATAAAACACGATTGTAGTTACTAATAGAATTATGGCTAAAATAGCAATATCGTTAATATCCATTGAAAGAACACTCCCCCAAAGTATAGTTGTAAACTCTCCGGTTAATTGAGATACACTTGGAGCTAAGGTTATAAATATAAAGGCAAGAGCCATATTCAAAGGAAAAGTGATACTCATTATAATATCTGCATGAAGTTTTGCTTTGTCTGCTACTGGACCTATAATAGAGGCTATAATAGCTGAGAAGATTAAAGCCATGCTTAATGGATTTAGAGATAAAGTTATACCCAAAGCAGCTCCTGCAAAAGCGGCATGGGACAAGCAAAAACTACTGGAAGTGAGCTTCATTCGAATAATGAAAACTCCTACTAAACCTGTTAAAAGCCCAGCAAGTATAGATCCAATTAAAGCTCTTTGTATAATCGGGAAGTCGAGGGGGATCAATTTATAACACCTTATAAATACACATGTGTATGAAAAGTTGAGTATTCAAATATTCTTTTTGCTTCATTCATAGAAGCATCTGCTATAATTCTCCCATCCATCATAATTACTATCCTTCGACAATTTTCGATAATAGATTTAATATCATGAGTGACGATAAGAGTGGTTAAACCATGATCATTAAGATTCTTTATTATAGAAATCACCATTTCTCTTGATTTAGGATCGAGATTACTAAAAGGTTCGTCAAGGAGGAGTATCTCAGGCTCCTTTGCTAATGCGCGAGCTATCATAACTTTTTGCTGCTGTCCTCCAGAGAGCTTTCCAATGGGCCTCTTAGCAAGATCTTCAATTCCTAAAAGTTTCATTACTCTATACGCTTTATCCACATCATTATTAGTAGGTTTAGCTATAAGGCCAAGTTTACCATAAAGACCCATCAGTACTACATCTAAAGCAGTAAAAGGTTCATCAGGTTCTACCATAAAGTCTTGAGGGACATAACCTATGCGACTTCTAATTTTTCTACCATTCTTTTGTAAATCCATTCCAAAAACAAAAACTCTTCCTTTTATGTAGGGGAGCAAACCATTTATAGTTTCTAGTAAAGTTGTTTTACCAGCACCATTTGGACCTACTATATAAATCAATTCTCCTACATTAACAGTTAGATTAATATCTTTAATAGCAGGTTTCCTTTCTCCTTCATATACAGTGGATACATTTTCAATCTTTAAAATAACTTCCTTATGTATGCTCATTATTCATCATAATTTAAAATTAATCAGTAATATAAATACTGTCATTAGTATTACTTATCTGTGATAAATTATCTTAGATTGAAGGGTAGAATGCTACTCTAAGGAAAACAAAAGTAGGTAAGAATATAGTGTTTAACCTAAGCCAATTTTTATGAAATCTTTCCTTTAACCCTTTTAAGGAATAAATAAGTGGATGTTTTTGATGGATTCGATAAATAAATATTAATATCCTCTAATGAGTCTATATCAAGCATCACACGTTTTGAAATATAGATTTTTGTTTTTATACCTAAATTAAGGCTAAATCTTAAGTGATTGTGAAAGCTATCTTCATCATAAAATGTTTGAATCAAATTGGGAGGTTTGAGAAATAAAGCATTTGTTCCATTTAATCTTAAAGCTGGTGTGATTACCATTATTGGAGATTCTTCTGCTATTTTTACAATATTATCAATATCAATGGGTGATAAAAGTGGTATATCAGATGGCAAGATTAAAATCGATTCAATACCATTTTTAAGACAAAGTTGAATCGCCTTGGAAACAGCAGCATTTACCCCTTCATCATACTCCTCTTTCAATATTCTTGCTCCAAATTTCTTTGAGAAATCTAATACTTTTTGATCAGAACTCACTATAATTATCTCTGCTAAAGATTTTGAGGCTTTAACCGCTTTTAACACATCATTTAACATACAAAAAGTAAGTTCACATCTCTCATCAAAATTAAGAATTGATGAAAGTCTACTCTTTGTGTTGGTTAAACTTTTAACTGGGATAATTACTGTAGTTTTCATTCATCCTCCCCTAAGCATTTAAGAATTTCTAATGCTAATTTTTCCTCATCTTCCTCATTCCTCATTACTATATCCGTAATAAAGGGTTTAATACCTAATCTTTCAATTTCATCTTTTAAATTTGCATCAACTTTATCAATGAAAAATACATCAAGAAACTCTGAGTATAACTTTGCAACAGTAATTGATGAAACCTTTAAGCCTAATCCACTCATTAACTTACCAGCAGGTCCACTAAAAGGTGCAGAGCCTGAAATCGGGCTTACACATACCACTTTAGCTGAAGTCATCTTTAAAGCTTCCTTAATTGTTGGGATCGCTAAAATTGGGCTAATACTAGTTACAGGATTAGCTGGGCAGATAATAAGACCTTTAGAATTCATAATGGATTCAACAACACCTTGGGCTGGTTTCGCATTATTAGCACCACGATAAATCACATCTTTTACCTCATCTATAGCTTTTCTCTTCACCCAAAACTCTTGCAAATGTAAATCCTCTCCACTTTGAGTTAAAATCCTAGTCTCTATATGATAATCAGAAGCGGGTAAGATTCTCCATCTTATCCCGAGCTTTAAGCGAAGTTTTTCTGTAATAATCGATAAAGGTAAACCAGATTTTAACATAGCTGTTCTAACTACATGTGTGGCTAAATCTTTATCACCTATATTAAACCAAGTTTCACACCCATATTTTGCGATTTGCTCTAAAAAGTGAAAAGTATCATTACGTATTCCCCAACCCTTTTTTTCATCTAATAATCCAGCTAATGCATACATTACCGTATCTATATCTGGGCATATGTAAAGCCCTTCAAACCAAATATTATCACCAACATTTGCAATTACAGTAACATCATTAATCCCAAGCTTGTATAAACCTCTAAGTAACTTTACTGAACCAGTTCCTCCAGATAAAGCGGTAATCATAATTAACCTCCAACTTAGCGGAAGAGATCTTTAGATGCACGTCTAACAAGTTCACGCGCAGAGCCTTCACCTTTAGGGTATGGATAGCCTCGAATAATCGCTACTGGTATATTATTCAATTTACCCATTACCAATTCTGCTGCAGAAGCTAATTCATCTGCGATAGCCATCATAGTAACTTTTAACTCGTAACCATGAGTATCCTTTTGACCACGATAATCTATAAGTGGTTTTAATCCAGCTACACCAATCGCAACATCAACATGCCCCTCCCTCCATGGCCTTCCAAAAGTATCTGAGATAATCACCGCTACATCAATACCTAATAATCGTTTAATATCATCACGAATACGCTTTGCTGAGCGATCTGGATTCACTGGTAATAATGAGACAAATCCTTTAGGAATATTCGATTGATCAACCCCTCCATTCGCACATATAAAACCATGCTTTGTTTCAACAATAATAATAGCACGAGCCATCTTCACTATCCTCTTAGCTTCATTGAGAATCACTTCCATTAAACGTGGATCTTTTTTAAATAGCCTTCCCATACGGATAGCCAATTTTGAAGGGATAATTTCATCAATCTTTATTAATCTACCCTCAGCTTTAGAAACGATTTTTTGTGTAACTACAATTATATCACCATTTTGAAGCTCAATTCCCATTTTTTTAATTGAATCAATAATCAATTCAGCCAATTTACTACCTCGATGAACTTCCGGTATCCCTTTCACACCAATAATTTCAACCTTCAATAAAATACACCAATATCTTTGATGGTGAATTATTTAAAATACTATATGGTAGAAATGTAATAAATAATATTTAAAAATCATATATGGATTAAAGTTTTTTATATGGATAAATTATGTATCAAGTAAAGGTAATCCAGCGCATTGAATCTCCCCTCTAATCCTTCGGATGAAATTGTTGCAAACAAAGCACTCAAGAAAAGGTCTCTCTTTATTTAATACTGGACAATTAACCGCTTCACGCTTCATTTTCGCTATCATTTTTTTACTCAATATGCCTTTAAGATTTTCTTGAATTTCCTTCGATACCTTAATAACACCATTTTTTTCAAATATCTTTACAAAGTATTTCGGTTCTTCCGACACTAAATTCACCACAATTATAAGATTAAAATTCATTTAAAAGACTTATGAATAAATTTGTAAACCATTTCTAACATCTTAACAAATTCCCGATTAACTTCAAATCACTTTTATAAAATAATAACCCTCTCGCTTAAAATAGGTATGAATCTTAAAGAATTTAATATATTCGAGTAATTTTTGAGTAATGATATAACTTGAGTTAATTCATAAACTCTTTTGAGATTCTCGAATAACTCACTTAATAAGTTATAGAATATTTAAGCTTCAGCTTTTTAATTGCTAAAAATTATCTCATTAAAATCCAGTTAATGAAGCATTAAATAAAAATAATAGTGTTTAAATAGTGATAATTTATATTACAAGTTTATATGTTGGATGGGTTGAGGAATGGTTAAGCGCAAAAAGGTTGGGAAGTTAAAGGATAAGTGGAAGGAAAAAAGTTGGGTAATGGTAGAAACCCCACCTTTATTTGGGAGTACCATTATTGCATCAATACCCATTACCGACCCCGATAAGGCAGTTGGTAGAGTTGTAGAAACTACACTTTATGATATCGTTAAACAAGATCCTCAACAATATACAATAAAGTTGTATTTCCAAATTGAGCGTATAATTGATAATAAAGCTATCACTATCTTTAAGGGTTATGAGTATTCTAGAGATTATTTGAGAAGTTTGATTCGAAGGGGCTCTTCATTGGTGAATTATATTAACGATTACATAACTAAGGATGGTGTGAAAGTCAGAGTTTATACAGTATTCTTTACACAAAGCCGCATAAATTCATCAAGAAAGCATGCATTACGTATGATTGCTCACAAAGTATTGAAGGAGAAGGTTGAGAAGCTTAATTATGATCAATTCGCTCAAGAAGCAGTTTTAGGTAAGATTGCATCAGATATATATAATGAGGCTAAAAAGATTTGTAACTTTAGGCACGTAGGGATAAGAAAAATGAAGATTATTCAAAAACCAACCCAAATGGTTGAAGCGACATCTATATCAGCAGAGGTAAGATCGAGTTAACCTTTGCGTGCAGTTGCAACGATCTTTATTACATCATTATTCTTCAACTCATAATCAGCGCCTAACTTAATCCCCCTTTTTGCATCAATAGCGTAAAGAAAAGTATCTCCCAACTCTGTATGAATCATATAAGCAAGATCTTTTGTAGTAGATCCTTTACGCATTACATATGCATCTGGTAATACATTACCTTTTTTATCTGAAAGTTTATTCTCATCCTCCACTGGATATACTACTATACTTTGTAATAAATCAAAGTAAGCAGCATTTATACATTGTTGCACTCCCGTATTTCCCCAAACCTTTAATACTTTATCCCTAACCAAATTTAAAGCTCTTTTTTGCTCAGAGGTTAGCTTAGCTAAATCAAGAATTTCAAAATCAGAATCTCCTGGGAGGTATTTGATTAACTTTTTCTCAGCCGCTCTCCTCAATAAAAGCTCAGCTTCTGAGGCGCAAGGTATTACCAATCTACCTGAATCTTTTATACGTTGGATATTCTTAGTTGAAATAGATAAATCAGCTTTATTAGCTGCGATTAAAGTCGGTTTTGAACGCTCTCTTAAAATTTTGCAAAAATTGTAAAGATCGTTATCACTCCATAAACTCGGCTTATCTTGCTTTAATCCAGCTATGTTAAGAGCATCGATAATTTGATCTTCTTTAATAGAGAAGCCACTTAACTTCTCAGCTAAAATATCACTCAACTTTCCAGCTTTCGCCTCCACCGTGCGTGAAATTCTCGGCCAATCTATTCTTAACTTATCAGTAACCCACATATCAAACTCCCTCTCTACAAACTCTATATCAAAAAGAGGATCATGAGATCCAGGTTCACAAAGCTTACCTTCCTCATCCGTAGAGCCAGAAGCATCTACTATGTGAATTAAAGCATCAGCTTGCCTCAATTCATCCAAAAATTTATTCCCTAAACCTCTACCTTGAGATGCACCTGGTACAAGGCCAGCTACATCGATTAACTTAACAGGTATAAATCTTACACCATTAACACATATGGAGTTTATTGGATTGTCAATCACACCAAGTTTTTTACACACACATTCAACTCGAAGATATGCTATACCCACATTGGGCTTAATAGTTGTGAATGGATAATTAGCTACGGGTACATTAAGCAATGTGGCTGCATTAAAAAAAGTGGATTTGCCAGTATTAGGCTTACCAATAAGTCCTACAATCATCACTTTTAATAAAAAACACTCTTCTATAAAAATAAAGAGATACATTAAGTATCATAAAAAAAGTCTCGCAGTAGCACGCTTTAATCCTAATATTTAAAACTTTTTCTAATATTAGATTATAAGCAATACATTGGAATTAAATAATACAATTTTTTAAATTCTGTAAGCAATCCTCCGCTTTGCAACTATTTATTTTATCTCCTTCCATGTTAAAAATTTGAATTTATTAATGAGTAAATAATTTTATAGTTTTTATTTACTTCATCTCGATAATCTTTATTTTTATCCAATAAATTTAAAAGATTGTTATTAAGAAGATGGAGGTTGATAGCTTTGTATAAATATGTGGCTGAGAGTTGGAAACGTATATGGAAAGAGAAGGGAGGGGATATTTTAACTAGAGTAACTAATTGGAGGCGTGGACCTACAATAGTGAGATTGGAAAGACCCTCTCGTATAGATCGAGCTAGAAGGCTTGGTTATAAAGCTAAGCAAGGGTTTGTAATTGTTAGGGTGCGTGTCTCTAAAGGTGGTATGAGGAAAAAAAGGCCAAAATCGGGTAGAAGGCCAAAACATCTTGGTGTAGTTAAGATTAAAGCTGCTACAAGTGCGAAAGAAGTAGCTGAAAGGAGGGTTGCAAAAAAATATCCGAATCTTAAAGTGGTTAACTCATACTTTGTTTATAGTGATGGAATGTATAAATGGTATGAAGTTATATTAATAGATCCAAATCATCCCGCTGTGAAAAAAGATGCAGAAAGAATGGGATTATTAAATAAAAATTAAACTTCCATAAATTTAAATCGAATTAAGATATAGCAATTAAAATCCTGCTTCAATTGGATTTTTCGGTTTCATAATCTCTCTAAGGATTATCGTTACATACGATCCCTTAAAAAGATCTATTGTTAAAAAAACTTCATTATTAAGTCTCCAATTAAAATTCTTACAAATTAATGGTGCTACTCTAAATCCACCTTCCATACTTACTTCAGGCAACTCTTTTATATAAAAATCATGAGCTTTAACACCCTCTTCTTCTAACATTTGATTAATAATTGTATCGAATCGATTACTTGTATTGCGATAAGCATAACCTACAATTGGTATTAAAGGCACAATTAATTTACCTTGCTTATTGGATAGAGAAGATTTACTAACTTTGATTAATCTACCTTGGGTTAAATCAAATTCCCCATAGTAATCACCTTTTTCAATATTTATTAAATCCATTCCAGCATTTATCGCTAAACTTAAAACTCGATTACAAATATAAGATTGATAAGCATTCACAAATAAGCGCCTTAAACTTAAAGGTATCTCTCTTAAAGCCTCAATACTTGCTTTTGGTTTTTTTACCAATCGCTTTAATACCAAACCTTCTATATCCAATTCTGGCTTTAACATACTTAATGCACGTTGATAATTTTCTTCTTTACAAAATTCTCTAAAGGCTTTTAACTCTTCATTATCGTAAATAGATGGATAAGAGAGAAGAATTTTTAATGCTTCATCAAAATTTCTCTTAACTAATGCTCTCCCTATTAAATGGTTAATAGGTCTTTTACTACCAAATCTTTGATACCCAAAAAAATTTGGCACTTTTCCTTCATTCATACTTGCCATTACTTCATTTAAACATCTCTCTATAAAATCATAATTCATATTTACATCTACTATTTTTATCTTAAATTTATTACCCACAAGATCCCTTCTAATAAGTGGGCGTGAAGAATACCCAATCAATTTTAATGAAATTTTGTTATCAATTTGAAAATCCTTTAATAAATGGGCTTTTAATGATGTAGGGCTCACATATTGCTTTGTAAATGCTTTTGCATCTTTAAGGCCAAGATACCGAATTTTACTACCTAATCTCATCTCTATCATTTTGCATGCATGAATAGTATCTATACCAATCTTCTCTAACACATATATAGGGTATCGATATGTTGAATCAAAATTCTCTTTTATTTCCAAGTTAGGATTTATAATCTCTTCAACTTGAAAGTCCTCATATTTACTTCTTATGCGACCACCTATACCATCACACGAAGTGGAGTAACAAAGCATCCCTATAGATTTATCTAACTCACTAATATCCATAATGAACACTATAAAAGAGGGAGCTCTCCAGTAATCTTATCAATAATTTCAGCAACGTCTGGACCTATGCCTAAGCAAGTTTTAGTACCTGGTGGTATTTGTGTTAAACCTTTATCTTCAATTAAGACTGTAATTAAACCAGCTTCTTCAGCTCTCTTCTTTATATCCTGCAATTTCTCAAGAGAGTTCACTTTTACTACAACCTTTGGCTGCCCACACTTAATCCAATTCTCATATATATTTGGATAACGCTTTCTAACTTCATCAGCACATGCAACAGCAGCATGAGCTGCTTGAGCTGCGATCTTTCCTTTACCCATTTTAAGATCAGTCCTCACTACAATGATTTGCTTATACTCTTGACTCATTTTATATCAAAGCATATAGTATAACACAAAATAAATTTAATATTTAATGGTTTTTAAAAAAGCTGAGAGTTTAATAAAAATCGTAACTTTTAAATTTGTATCGTTCTATCACTCTCAATGAAAGTTCAATAATTTTGAAATCAAATTTTACCTTATTTTGAAAAAGCTAAATAAATAATTTTCATTAAAATATAGCGATTAGGATATGGCAAGTGGTGTGACGAGATTTAGCGTTTCAGTACCACCTACACTTCTAAAAGAATTTGATGATGTAATAAAAATTATAGGGTATGATAGATCGAAAGCGATTCAACAAGCTATGCGCAACTTCTTAAATGAATATAAATGGAAGTATGATGAGAAGGGTTTAGCTGTTGGTGCGATAGTTCTCATTTATGATCATGAGGTGAGGGGGTTAGAGGAAGGTTTAACAGATATTCAACATCATTATAAAGATCTTATACAATCTTCTATACATATCCATCTCGATGAAAAAAATTGCCTCCTCCAAGTGGTAGTTAAAGGCGAAGTATTGAATATTCAAAGATTGGCAAAAGAATTGATGAATAAAAGGGGTGTTAAGCAAATCAAATTGGTAACACTATCATATTAAACTCCAATATACAATTTTATGATGTTATTAGAGCGCTCTGGAGAGATTAACGTATTAAAAATAAGTGGTTAACATTAAGGCTGATAATTAAGATATTAAAAAATTTAAGTGCACTCATTCATTAATTTATACGTGAAAGGTTAAAATTACTGAATTATAAAATTTTAAAACTTCGTATTAATTTACCCTTATTATCATAAAGATGAATTACATGTTCTTCATTACTCCATATTGGTTGATCCATACCCCAATAAAAGTGAAATTTTTTCTCATTCTTATCGAATTTATCCTCACCCTTACCTGTATGAAGAAGTATAATTTCGCCACGATCTAAAACCCACTCGTAATTATTTGCTAATCTTGCAGGAAAGGTATAGGTATGCCTTTGCTTACCTGATGGTGAAAAATCTGAGATTACCCATCCTACCATTTTATACCCTTTCCTTCCATTATTCTTTAATACAATGTATTCATCATTTAATCTTTCCATAGATATTGGTATTTTAAGGGTATTAACAGCTTGAATCTCTATAGGAGGCTTAAGTTTTAAGCTTATATAAGCGGTAAGTTTATTCACATTACCCATAATTCCCATCGGAGCTTGAATAATGATAAGTACTAAAATAATCCCTACCACTAACCTCCAATATATACTCAAGTAAGTCCATGCCACATCTTTAATTAGTTTAAATACAAAAGCTCCTAAAATCGGACCGAGAAAGGTTCTCGAACCTCCCAATACAGGGTAAAAAGCAAACTCTAAAGCGATATCCCAATGTGGTATGTAAGATGAAGTAGAACCATTTATCGGAACCCATAAAGCTCCAGCAAATCCAGTAAAAGTCCCTGAGATAATAAACGCTAATAGTCTCACTCTTCCCACTTTAATACCAAGAAAGTTTGCTTTTAATTCGTTATCTCTTGTAGCTTGTAAAGCTTTACCAAATGAAGAATTTACAATAATCCACATTAAAGCGATAGAACTGATAAAGCTCAACATTATGTAATAATAGTATATCTCGAAAAGAAAGTAATTGGGCCCTGGACTTTTTATCTCAAACCATAATATTGATGTGATGTAATCCTTAAGACCGAGGAGAGTTGGTAACTCTATGCCCGGAGTTCCAAATATTGGGTATTTGTGAAAAATTGCGTGAATGATTTGTTGAAATGCTAACGTGAGTATGGTGAATTGTATCTTAGTAGCTCTAAGACAAATTACACCCATGAATATCGAAACAATGCATGACATCAATGTGCCAGCTATTAAAAGCGTCTCTACATGATTTATTCTAAACCAAAAGTTGAGAATAGCTGAAGTGTACATACCGATAGCAAAGAGTGTTGCATGACCAAAGGATAATAATCCACCATAACCAAAGATTAAATTTATGGCAAGAGCGGTTATAGCAAAAGGTATGCACCAAATTATAAAAAAAAGCCAAAAAAGTGGCATAATGCGGGGCAAAATAATTAATATAATTCCAGATAAAATGAATGTTTGAATTTTATACTCTTTAATACTTTTTATTAACGTATTATACTTATGCATCCTATCAACTTTTTATCAACTTTACAACGTTAATAAACTTAAGCCTTTCTTAACTTCTTTCTCCAAATGTAAATAAAAATGTAAACCACTATAGCACCAAAAACCCCTACTCTTAACACATTACCGATTAATATGCCAATCTCACTCATCATTGATTTCTCAACAACACTTATTTCAAATTCAGCCTCACCTATGTCAATAATCTTTACTCGAACTTTATAAATTCCAGTCTCATTAAATAATGGACCGGATTGAGTTTTATAATATCCAGGTCCATTACCATAAATCTCTGGATTCTCAGCCCAAGATAAAGCTCTATAACTCCCAATCACTTTATTGGAATTTGAGTCGATAAACTCTACAATAATATTTAGATCTGAGGGTGCAAAACCTGCATACTTCATATTGCCTAAGTGTATAATAATCTTAGCTTCTTCTCTTACACCAATGATCTTTGTAGTAGTATCTACTAAATAATCATCTATCCATTTACCGGTTAATGGCATATGCGCATTAACGAAAGAGGAAAGAATAATTGATAAGAATAATATTATTAAGAGTAATAAGCTACTAATGAGCTTACCAATCGTGTTAAAAGTCATTCAAAGATCAACCACAATTATTAAGGGCAATTAATATCAATCTATATTATTCTCCATGACTACTTAATAAATAGTTAGTAAAGATGAGCTCGTTGCACTTTAAACTACACTGAGCGAAACCTTAAGAGGTTAAAGTTTTAAAAAAAGACTTAAGTTGAAAACAAAGGGTTATGTATTATATATAACTTTTAATTTTGCTCATTACATTAAATCCATAAGCCTAAAAGGATTGAGATTGCTAAAATTATTAAAACCACGCCAGTTAAATTTGGTAATAACCATTCGTAACGCTTTATCTTCCCTTCAGCTGCTTTAAACGCAGTAAGTATAGCTATGGTTATACCAATAAGACCTATTGTTACAGCAAGTGCATAACTTAACATTAAGAGCCATGGATTTATCCCACCTATTGCCAATGCTAAAAGAACGAATTCCTCCTCATGAGCGAATCCAAGTATAAATGCGTAAATACTTAACTCCTTTAATGTTAATGGAATTTTCCTTAACCTTTCATTAGTATGCTTTTCATCCTTAGACTTCTCTTTAAAGAAGCGATAAGCAAGGTATAATAGTAATCCAGCAGCTATATACTTGAATTCAGGTGTATGTATCGTAATGTAAAGATTAAGCAATGCATATACAGCTACAACCGCTATAGATGATATGAGATGAAAGATTGATAAGATTGCAGAGCTAATAAACCCCCTTAATAATCGTTGCTTACCAACCCATGCGTAACTTAAAGCTATTGGCCAACCATGACCCGGTTCGATTCCATGGAGTAATCCGATAATTACTACGCCCAAGTAAGTGAATTGTAATTCATAAAACAACTTCGTGAAACTCCTTTATTTTTTCTTCTTCCTCTTCTTCTTTTTTTGGCGGTTTAAGAGGTTTTGGAGGTTTCTTTAATTCCTTAGCCTCTAAAATGAGATCGGTTCTTAGAATTATACTCGCAACATCTGTAGCCGATTTTATAACTTGCTCCTTTACCACTAAAGGCTCATAAATATTGCATATTCTTACATCTACTACTTCACGCTTTATAGCATCAATCCCAAACCAATTATAACCTTCATTATGTCTCATTCTCAATTCTGATATAATATCTATGGGATTCATACCTGAATTTTGAGCGAGTGTTATAGGTATGGATTCTAAAGCATCACAAAACTTTTGAATAGCTAATTGTTCCTTTCCAGCAATCGTATAAGACCATGATCTTAACTTTTGAGCAAGGTATGTTTCAATAGCCCCGCCGCCAAGTACCACGTAAGGATTCTCCAAAAGATTTTTCGCTACAATTAAGGCAGCACGTACAACCCTTTCAGCCTCATTTACAATTCTATAACTACTCGCTCTTAATAAGATTGTAACAGCTTTTGGATTTTTACAACCCTCCACAAATACCCATCTTTCTTCATAAAAAAGCCCTCTAAACTTTTTCTCCTCCACCAAATCTGCAAAGCCTAAATCATCCTTAGTTATGTTATTAAAATCGGCTATAATCTTACCTCCAACCGCTCTTGCTAATCTATTCATATCTTCAGGAAGAATATCTTTTACCGCTAAAATTTTAGCTCTAGCTAAATATTCTTGAGCGATACTATCGATACCTTTTCGGCAAAGTATAACATTTACTCCCAAATCTACAAACTTATTCACTATATCTCTCATCATCTTTTTCTTTTCATCTATGAGAATTTGCCTTTGATTTAAACTACTTAAGATCGCTTTTGGATCCCATTCAGTCTTTCTTACTTCAATTGGTGAATTTAATAAAGCAATACAAGCATTTGAAACTTTTTTAGGCATTTCAGGATGAACTACACTTTTATCAATCAATACCCCTTTAATGAGTGTGGAATCGCTAAGTGTTCCACCAGCCATTCTCTTTATCGCTACATTATCAATATCAACCTTAAACTTTCCATTAAGATTATCAGCTATTAATTGAGTTGCTTCAGATATTAATTCTGATAAAATTGAATATTTTGAGAATAGGGTTGTGGATATGCAAGTATGTATTACTCTTTTTAACCACTCATAATCTCTTGGTACGAATTGGGAAGCTTCATTTAACAATTTTAAAGCTTTTTGAGCTGCTTTTTTATAACCACTTACAATAATGGTAGGGTGCACACCTTTATCGAGAAGCTCTTCAGCACCTTTAAGAAGTGAACCTAATATCACAATTGTTGAGATAGTTCCATCTCCAACTTCATTATAAATGGCTTTTGTTGAATCACCCATAATCTTAGCTATAGGGTGTAAAAGCTCTTTAGAATCACTCAACTCTTTTAAGATTGTAAATCCACTACTAGTTACAACTACATCCCCGCCTTGATCCATCAATATCTTACCCAAACCTTTAGGCCCTAAAGAGGTTTTGAGCATCTCTACTATGAGTTGTGCCGCCATAATATTATGCTTTAAAATCATTTTAGTTTGCATATTCCTCATGGGTTTAATTCGTGCTGAAGCTACTGTAGTCTTTGTTGACATCACCATAGATAATAATCAAGAGATTTATCAACTTTCCTAAACTTATTTATACGACTTTAACACAAAATTTGTATTAAGATTAAAATATTTACGAGCTTCTAAAAAAATTTATATATTATTAATTTTATAGTATATGATATGCCAGAAACATTCTCCAATCCTAAAGAAGTACCTCCTGAAGCGAGAAGTAAATTATCACGCCGTGAATTATTAGGAATCATTGGTGGACTCGTTGTTGGTGGGGCTATAGGTGCAGCAGCAACTTATGTAGCTGCTCCTAAAGAAGTTGTAAAAGAAGTTGCGAAAACTGTAACTGTACCAGGACCTACTGTAACAGTTCCGGGACCTACGGTAACTGTACCAGGACCTACTGTGACTGTAACACCAGGTGCTCGTCCAGTACCTACTACACCATTAAAAATAGGCTGCCAAACTTTCATGAAGGGTGGTAACGCACCACTCGGTGTTCCATTATATGAAGGGTTGGTAGCAGCGGCTGAAGAGATAAATAAGGCTGGCGGGATTTTAGGAAGAAAGGTTGAAGTTATTGTAAGAGACGAGGCTGGAACTGATGAAACAGTAAAGGAGTATAAGAGGCTAGTTTTAGAGGATAAGATAGATCTATATATCGGCTTAATTTCAAGTGCCAATACACCAGCTGTAGCCCCCCATGCAGAGGAATTGAAGTGCCTTAGTCTGTTTATTGATGGATGTACAGATGTAGTATTTGATGTAGTAGATAGAAACCCCGTATACGTCTTTAGAAATCACTTCCAATCTCCTGACGGATTGATTAATAACTTCCAGCTTATGAGATTATATAAAAGGAAAACAGGAAAGCTTCCAACGAGGTTTGCATATATACACCCAGATTATGGTTACGGCCGCTTAGTGCATGCGCATGCCAGATATGCAACAGACAAAGTAATGCCGGAGAATGTAAATGCGTATGAAGCATTCGTTAAGTTCCCAGGAACAACAGACTTCAGTGCGTACATAACTAAAATGTTAGAAGTAAAGCCTGATGTGGTACTATCATCTGAATGGGGTGGAGACTTCAAAGCATTCTACAAGCAAGCTTTGGGTTATGGTTATTTTAAAGCAATACCAGTGTTTATATCAACTCTCTCACATGGAACTTATCCAGAATTCTTAGAAACTGATTATCCAGAGGGTATTGGTGCTGGTGTTCATGCGAACTACTGGTTTGAATATCCATTACTTGATCAAAATCCAGTCAATAAGTACTTCGTTGATTCATATTTCGCCAAATGGAAGAGATATCCCAATTTTGAGGCTGAAGGAGCTTGGACGATGCTATGGGCCTTTAAGGGTGCGGTAGAAGAGATATATGCTAAAATAAAGGGTGGATGGCCAGAGACTGAAGAAATAGTTCCTATTTTAGAAAGATGGGCTATGGTTTGCCCTGCGGGCGTATGGCAAATAAGGAAAGATAATCATAATGGATACAAAGATGCTATATCAGGTGTAAGTATAAACGATCCAAAGCTTGGATTTAATAAACTTACCGATCCTTACTATATAAGAGTGGATAAGATTAGTGCACCACCAAGATGGCAACTTGAAGTATTTGATCCCAAAGGTCCTCACCCAACAGCTACCGCAGATTGGATATTCAGAACATGGAAGAAAGGTGAATTACCAGACGGAGTAACGCTATAGAATTCATTAAATAGCAACGTTAATTAATAAAATACAAGTAACCTTCGAGGGGAAGGTTAGTGAGTAATATAATCTTTCTTTATTTGATAAGTGGGCTTTACTACGCAGCTTATCTCTTCCTTGTAGCTGCTGGTTTAACTATAATCTTTGGACTTGCTAGAGTGGTTAATTTAGCTCATGGCGCATTATACGCTATAGGAGCTTATGTAGCTGCATGGTTAATGGGTTTAATCTCTAAGCAGATCCCACCACCTTTATGGTACATCATAATAATAATAGCTGGAGCTGCGGGAGCAGCTTTCGTAGGCATAATTATAGAACCTCTTTTATTGAGGCGTGTGTATGGTCGGCTTGAGGAATTCCAATTACTTCTCACATTCGCGATACTATTAATTATAGAGGATTTGGAGTTAATGATTTGGGGACCTTATCCTCTAGCCTTTAAGGAGCCTTATCATTATCTTGGTGCGGTAAGTATCGGTGGAGGGCTAATGTATCCACTTTATGGATTTGTAGTTATAGCGATGGGTTGGTTAATAGCTTTATTTTTATGGTTTTTCATGACCAAAACAAAGCTTGGTATTATAATTAGATCAGCAGCAGCGAATAAAGAAGTAACTGCTGCTATTGGGCATAATGTTAAATCTATATATACAAAAACCTTCATACTGGGCGCTACATTGGCTGGCATAGGAGGTGCTATAGTAATGCCATCTGCTACCGCTCAATTAGGGCTCGGTATAGATATTCTCGTCTTTGCTTTCGCTGTAGTAGTAATAGGAGGTCTTGGAAGCTTAAAGGGCGCGCTCGTTGGCTCTTTAATCGTAGGTATGACGAGAGTGGTCGGTATTGCATACTTCCCAGAGATAGAGCTTGCATTAATTTGGTTAATTGCAGTTATAGTGCTAGTCTTCAGGCCGTTAGGCCTTTGGGGGCGTGAGTGAAAAATGATAAGTAGAAAAGGTTTAATTTCAATCATTCGCAAGTATCCCATCTATACATTAATAATTATCATACTTTTGACTTTACCTATTTATGCACCATCTTTTTTTGTAATACAAATAGCGTATGGATTAATATTCGGTATTACAGGCCTTGCTTTTAATCTTCTTTTAGGTTATACAGGTCTTCTATCCTTTGGCCATGCAGGCTTCTTTGCCTTCGGAGCTTACATGATGTCCCTTCCTATTAGGCATACCGGAATTGTTCATACTTTAGAAGTTTATCTTGCATTTGCATTTATTACTTCAGCAGCTTTAGGTGCATTACTTGGTCTCATATGCGCGAGACGAACAAGAATCTTCTTTTCTATACTAAATCTATCATTTGGCCTCATTATATACAGCTTCTTCCTCAAATTCTGGGGATTTACAGGCGGGGCTGATGGTACTCACGTTCCAACACCACCTTTACTAGGAATGAAATTTGCTGTAGATAAAGAATATTGGATGACACACATATACTACTATTACATTTTAGCTGCATTCTTCATATGTTTAGCGATATTTTGGGTTATAGTAAACTCTAACTTCGGTAAAACTTTGCAAGCGATAAGAGACAATGAGATAAGAGCTCAATTTACTGGAATAAGAATATACAGATATAGGCATATCGCTTATATAATCTCAGTAGCATTTACAGGCTTAGCAGGATGTTTATGGGCTCCATTGAATGGGCATACCGCTCCTGAAATTGCTTGGTGGACTTATTCAGGTGATATAGTAATGTTAACTATATTGGGTGGTTATCAATACTTTATAGGACCTGTAATAGGTGGATTAGTATTTAATGTTTTCAAGATTTACACTATAGGGTATACAGTGTATTGGATGTTACTTCTCGGTATCATTCTTCTCATTCTTATCTTCTTTATACCGAGAGGCTTAGTAGGTTTAGGCATATCTATATATAATAGATTGACTCATAAAAAGGGCAGTAGTAAAGGTTAATTGAAGGTGTTTATATGATTTTAGAAACACAAAATTTAAGAAAATACTTCGGTGAAGTTCATGCGGTTGATAATGTTAACTTTAAAGTGAAAGAAGAAGAAATAGTCGCTATTATAGGTCCAAATGGTGCAGGTAAAACAACTTTAGTAAATGTGATTACCGGTTATTTAAAGCCCGATGGAGGTAAGATTATCTTTATGGGTAAAGATATCACCAATGCATCGATATATGAGAGAATTCGAGCTGGGATTGTAAGAAGCTTTCAATTGGTGAATATATTTGAAGGGTTAAGCGCTTTTGATAATATAAGAGTAGCGATAAATTCAAGAGAAAGAAAAGAGGGAAAGATCTTCTCCTTAATAGATAGAGATACCACAGTAACAAAGGAAGCTTTACAAATCTTAGATTTATTCGGCTTACCTAAAGATACTTTAGCGAGAGATTTGCCTCATGGAGATCGAAAGTTACTCGATGTAGCTACAGCATTCGCTCTTAAGCCTAAATTACTCCTACTTGATGAACCTACAAGTGGTGTAAGTACACGTGAGAAAAATAAGATTATGGATGTAATAATACCTGCTGCAAGGAAAGAGAAAGTATCCCTTGTAGTGATTGAACATGATATGGATATTGTATTCAATTACTCTGATAGAATAGTTGTAATGCATCAAGGTAAAATATTATTTGAAGGTAAACCTGATGAGGTTAGGGAGCATACTGAGGTAAAGAGGGTGTTACTCGTTGGCTAAAATCTTGGAAGTTAAAAATTTGAATGTATTCAGAGGGCCTTTACAAGTATTGAGAGATGTATCTATATCTGTTGAAGAAGGCGAGATTGTAGCTATAGTTGGTAGGAATGGTGCTGGTAAAACATCACTCATTAAGAGTATTATGGGGCTTTTGCCTGTAAAGTCTGGCAAAATCTTTTTCAAAGGTAAAGATATAACAAACTTACCAACCCATGAGAGGGCAAAGATGGGCATTGGATATTTGCCAGATGATATGGGGATAATTCCAGATCTTACTGTAAGTGAGATGATTAAAACAGGTTTATGGGTTTCGGGAATATCTATGGATGAAATTAAGAAAAGAGTTACTGAACTATTCCCAGAGATTAAGGATCTTTTCAATAGAAGAGGTCTTTATTTAAGTGGAGGAGAGAAGAGAATGGCCGCTATCTCTAGAGCACTCGCACTTAACCCAACATTCCTCCTTTTGGATGAGGCTTTGGAAGGTTTAGCACCTATAGCGGTGAGTAGATTCATCGGGACGATGAAAGAGTTAAAAAAGATTGGATTATCTCTCTTTGCAGCAGAGTCCAATGTAGTACTTGCCTCACGAATGGCTGATAAGCTGTATGCTATAGAGAGAGGAGAGATTATTTATGAGGGGGATCCTAAGAAAATCTTCGAACATGAGGAACTTATGAGGATTATACGTGGTTAATAGTAAAGATCGTTACATTTATCAATCTAACATAAAATTGATAAAAATTAAATATTAATTCCATACATTGTTTTTTATTAAAAGCTTATTTACCAACTAATGATGATTTAATAATTTCTTCCAATTTTTTTTCAAAAAATTCTTTAGGCCCCTCTACCTTCACCCTTCCAATCTCAATCATATATAAATACTCTGAAATTTCCACAGCTTTAACGATATTCTGATCCACAAGTAGAATCGATATACCCTCAAAACTATGTTGCTTAATTCTTTCATAAACTTCTTCTACAAATTTTGGTGCGAGTCCAGCGCTTGGCTCATCTATTAACATTAACTTTGGATCGGTCATCGCTGCCTTCGCTATCTCTAACATTCTTAACTCCCCACCACTTAACCAAACCGCTTTTTTATTTCTCTTTTTTGCAAGATTCGGGAATTGTTGATAAATTGCATCTAACTTTTCATAAATCTTATCTTTCTCATCTTTAAAGATCCAAGCACCAAGTTTCAAATTCTCCTCTACAGTTAGTTGGGGAAATACGCTGAAGTCTTGAGGTACATAGGATATACCCATTCTTTTTAATTCATATGGTTTGAAACCAGTAATATCTTTATCCATAAAGATAATCTTACCCTTTCTCGGCTTTAAATAACCAAAAATCGTCTTCAATAGGGTTGATTTACCCGCACCGTTCGGCCCTATAATCCCGACTACTTTGCCTTTATCCACCTTTAATGATACATCATTAAGGATATCGATATCCTCATAATAACCCGCAGTAATAGATGATACTGTAAGCAATTAAATCCGCCTCTTCGCCCCCATATACGCTTCTATAACTCTTACATCTTTAGCCACTTCTTCCAAAGTACCTTCTGCAATCTTTATCCCACTATCCAACACAATTACTCTATTACAAAGGTATGCAATACTGGGCATCTCGTGACTAACTATAATAAATGTTACACCATTCTTATTCATTGCCTTTATTGTAGAGAAGATCGTATCCTTAATTATAGGGCTAACGCCAGCAAAAGGCTCATCTAAAAGTGCGAGAATTGGATTGATTATAAAAGCCCTTGCTATTTCAAGGAGCTTTTGTTGCCCACCTGAGAGATTTTTTGCAAATTCATTCTTTAAAGATTCTAATCCTACAAATCTAAGCAATTCTGAAATTCTTTTCTCAACCTCATAATAATTATGGGATTTGAATAATGCTTTTGCTGGTACAAGTAAATTTTCTTTAACGGTCATATTGCGAAAGAGTTTTGGTATTTGAAAGGTTCTTGCCACACCTTTTAAAGCGATTTCATTTGGCATTAAATGATCGATACGCTCACCTTTTAAATAAATCTCGCCATTACTCTTTTCATAAATGCCGGATATAAGATTAAGAAGAGTAGTTTTACCAGAACCATTCGGACCGATAATACCCAATACCTCTCCTTTATTTACCGTTAATGATACATTATTAACTGCGATTAACTCTCCAAATCTCTTCGTTAAATTTCTAACATCCAGTATCAATGAATTCTATCAAAAATTGTAGAAGTAAAAGTATATAAAGTTTTAAGTTTATGATTTTATGATACTTTATGGGTATAAAGACATACATATCCTCAATCCCAATATTACTTTTATTAATCGCACTTCCTCACTTTTTAAGCTCTTACATGATTCACTTAGCTATCATTAGTTATTATTATGTTATACTTGCGGTTTGTTGGAATCTTTTAGCGGGCTACACAGGCCAATTTTCCTTAGCTCAACACGCATTTGCAGCTATTGGTGCTTACACAGCTGCACTTCTTGCAGTTCATTTAAATATTCATCCAATATTTGGTATTGCTTCAGGTGGATTGGTAGCTACAGGTTGGAGCTTACTCATTGGAAGGCTCGTTTTAAAGATGAGAGCGATTTATTTAGCTTTAGCTACTTGGGCCTTTGCTGAAAGTAGCCGCTTATTTATAGCTATGGAGTATGAGTGGACAAGAGGAGATCTTGGCTTACCAATACCCTTTAACATGATGCTTTATGGCCCTAAGGCATTAACCCCATACCATTACTACTATACCATGCTTATTATGATGGTTTCAATTCTTCTTATCATATACAAGATTATTAATTCCAAGATTGGGCTCTTTGCTAGATCCATAAGAGAGGATGAAGTTGCAGCTAGAATGATGGGTGTAGATGTGGTTAAAGTAAAACTCTTTATATTCTCTATAACGGGTTTATTTTCAGGTTTGGCTGGTGGACTTTACGCTCATTACATGGGTTTACTTTCACCATCTTTAATAAGCTTTTATGAAATGGCAATTATTATAATCATGGTGATTATAGGTGGATTTGGCACATTCTGGGGCCCTATTATAGGAGCACCTTTTATTTACATTTTATCAGAAATGACAAGAGCTTATGGTGAGATTAGAATGGTAGTCTTTGCTGCTGTTGTAATAATCATTATTCGATTTTTCAATCGTGGTTTAACAGGTTTACCCTTACTCTTTAAAAGATTACTACCCATTCTTCGCCCTCGATAAATTTTATTGTTTAACTTAGATTAATAAAAGTATTTTAAATAGCAATTTTTACAATTTATTGAGTTAAATAATCAAAATTTTTCAATTTTTGCCTTAATTAAAGTATATAGAAACACTTATATATTGATTTTCTAAAAATTTAAAACATGTCGGAAAAGAAGGTTGATAGAAGGCAATATATTAAGTACATTGGATCCTTCATTATAGGTGCTATTATCTTTGGTGGTGGTGTAGCTGCTTATTACGCTACACAACCCGTTAAAGAAAAGGTTATCGAAAAGACCGTTACTGTACCTGGTGCGAAAGAAACGATAACTATAACAAAAACTCCTGAACCTACAACTATAACACGCACAATTGAAGTAACGAGGACTATAACCGCATCACCTTCACCATTACCTCCAATTAAAATTGGAGTACTTACACCATTATCACCACCTGGTGATCCAGCTGCTGGAAAGTTAATCATTCGAGGGGCTGAATTGGCTGTAGAGCATTTGAATGCGAAGGGAGGCGTATTGGGTAGAAAATTAGAGTTGGTAATTGAGGATGATGCAGGTACGCCAGAGAAAGGTGCTGCGGGTGCTTTAAAGTTAGCAACGGTAGATAAAGTGTGTGCGATTATAGGTCAATTCCACAGCTCTGTAATGCTAGCTGCTATGGATGTGGCTGAAACAAATAAAGTACCGATCTTTAGCACACAAGCTTCAGCCAAGAGTATCACAGCGAAGCATTATGAGTATACTTTTAGAACCCATGTTTATGATACACCAAGAACCATACTTTGGAATAAATTCATTAAAGATATGGGTTATAAAAGGGTTGCAATACTGGCTGAAAATACCGATTATGGTATAGGGCTTGTTACAGATACAAAAGAAACGATGAAGAAATTAGGTATAACTTTTGAACTTAAAGATATTATCTTCGATCGTAAAGTTGTAGATTTAACTCCTCAACTTCTAGAAATTAAAGCTTGGAACCCTGATCTTTTAATTAACATCGGCGTAGGAGCACCTTGTTACCTTATGATTAAGCAATCCATCGATATCGGTTTATTCCCAAAAGTTCCTCAACTCGTAAGTTATGATGCTCCAATCAGACCTGAATATTGGGATAATGTAGGTGCAAAAGGCAATTATATACTAGCTATTATTTATTACCATCCCAATCAGCCTCTTACAGCAATGGGTATTGAAATGAGAAAGGCTTACGAGGAGAAGTACAAAGAGCCGCCAATTTACGGTGCTATTAGCGCTTATGGACAAGTTATGATTATAGCTCAAGCTATTGAATACGCAAAATCAGCAGATCCTACAAAGCTTAAAGAAGTACTTGAGACAAGAGCTTTCATTCATCCGTTAAGTGCGAATGTTACCATGCCAAGAGCTGAAGGTGCTGAATGGCACCATTGGACACCACCTATGATGATCGTTCAACATCAAAAACCCATGGGTAAAATGGAAGAGATGGTAATAATCTATCCTTATGAAATGGCTACAGGTAAACTTGTAACACCCACATAAGGGGATAGGTTGGACCCTATCCTCCTAACTCAATTTTTTATTTCAGGTATTATGATTAGTGTTCTCTATATATTAATGGCGATTGGTATTACATTCATTTATAGTATTATGAAGATGATTAATTGGGCAATGGGCGAATTTTATATGATTGGTGGTTATTTGCAATACTTATTAGTAACTGCAATCTTTGGTGTTCAATATTGGTTTATAGCTTTACCAATCGCTATGTTCTCTACTTTTATTATAGGTGTAGGATTTCAACGCATCCTTTTAAAACCTATGTTTTTAGGAGGTATAGAGAGAAGAGATGATTACGCTACTATTGTAACTATTGCTCTTATGGTTCTATTACGTAATCTCGCTGTGGTTATAGGCGGTCCTTACATTTATTCAACGCCAGATTATTTTCCCCCTGTTCATTTAGGTCCATTACCAGTTAATGGGAGTCGATTTGTTGCTTTTATAAGTGCCTTTATAATTTTAATAATTTTCTACATAATTGTGAAGAAGACTTGGATCGGTCTTGCTTTTCAAGCTACTGCTCAAAATCGTATAGGCGTAGAGGCTATAGGGATTAACCCTTTAAAGATTGATCAATTAACCTTTGGAATTGGTGTTGCTCTAGCTGCCGCTGCTGGAGCGCTTTTAGCACCAGTCTTTCTCGTTTACCCTGAAAGTGGATCCATATCGACTATGAAAGGTTTTGAGATTATTGTTATAGGTGGTTTAGGCTCGATTCCAGGAGCTGTGGTAGGAGGCTTTCTTTTAGGCATGGTTGAAACCTTAGGCTCAGTCTTTATAAACCCATCTTTTAGAGATATTTATGGATTCTTACTTCTTATGCTCATATTAGCTATTAAACCTGTAGGCCTTTTTGGCGAAAAAGTAAGAGTTGCTTAATTTAAGATTTAATAATTCAACATATAATGTGTAATTCTCACCATTTAGTTTAATAACAATCATGAGTAACAAATAAAACTATTTTTGATTACAATTTTCAAATTTTTAATCTCTAATCTCATCAATTTATTTGCTTTATTTTACTAGAATCATAAATACCCCTTATACTCTTTTTGAACCACAGCATGATAAACCCATGTAGTTAAAGTAACAATATCGAATACGGGTAAATTCGTAGCATCTTGAACTGCTTTTGAATAGGGTGGTAAATTCGCACATTCAAAAACCCATGCTTGGATATCTGGATATTCTTTAAGAAGATTTAAAGCTTTCTCTACTACCTTTTGCTTAACTTTTTCAGGATCTGGTAATGATTTAGGTTGCTCTAGAGGGGGGTTGAGAATCCACTCTGAAAACTCTTTAACATCTTCCAACCCTGATATAGCTATAGGTATGCTCTCATTAACACCAGCTTTTCTTAAGTGCTCTAATGTTAAGCTTGATGCATCTGCAGTAATAATACCAATTCTACCCTTACTACCTAACATCTTATGAACTAAAGGTATTTGAAGAAGGCTTGATGTAAAAACAGGTATGCTTACAGCTTCAGCCATTTCCTCTTGAAAGAGAATTAGAAAGCCACAACTGGTTGTAATAGCTCTTACACCATCACTTTCTAACTCTTGAGCTGCTAAAATGAATGGCTTTAACAAAGCTTTATCGCCTTTTTTCACAACCCTATCCACACTTGCCCCTTTTACTACACGGAAACGAACTGGGAATGGGAAAGTTGTAGCATTTCCAATATCTCCCGGTATTCTCATAAATGGTGTATCAAGGGTAATGATTCCTATAGCCTCACCATAATGGTGGCGTCCCCACATAATTTTATGCTTTAACATTGAGACATCAACAAAAGTATTAATCTTGGATGTTTAAAAATATAACTATATAATAATTTATTTAAATGGATTATTGTATCGTTTTACCCAATTTTCTTTCCTGTAACCGCTTTCTCAACTATAAGTTTACCTTCTTTAAATCTTTTGATATTAAATGGTTTAATAAGAGACGATTCTACACCATCAATAATGAGTTGAGCAATAAGCTTCCCCAATAAAGGTGCCATCATAAACCCGTGACCACTACCACCATTTATTTGAATAAATCCCTCTACTTCTTCAACACTTCCAATTATAGGAGAACCATCTGGGGTAACATCATATAATCCAGCCCATTGCCTCAAAACCCTTACATTCTTCATTGGCGGTAAAATATAAACAAGATTTTTCGCACAACTTTCAAGAAAGTTAAGACTAGCTTTTATATTTGGTGTGGGTGGTTCATCAATCCTCGTAGTGCCTAGAACCTCTCCTCTTAAACTTTGATGATAAGCTGCTCCATAACTCAACATTATTAGTATAGGGTCTAAGAAATGTTTCAAAGGCTCAGTAACTAATGCATGCCTACGAATAACTGTTATAGGAAGATTCACACCTACCGTTTTAGCAATCTCTGCAGCGTGAGCTGAAGCAGCATTAACAACGATTGAAGTGTAAATCTCACCACGATCCGTAATAACAGACTTTACTCTACCATCGCCTTGAGTTAATTTGATAGCTTTGGTATAGGTATAAATCTTCACACCCATTTTTAAAGCTGCTCGGGCATAAGCTCTAACTACTGCATCATGATGAGCTGAGCCATCCTCAGGATTAAATAAACCGCCAAAAATTTTATTCGCATCAATTTGTGGTATCTTCATTTTTACTTCACTTGGTGAAAGAAATTGAGATTTTAATCCAAAAGATTTATGAAGATTTATCCATTTTTGATAAGCTTCAATCTCATCTTCAGATAATGCTAAAAATAAATAACCATTTTGATGAAAAAGGGTATTGTAACCTAATTCTTGATTAAGATTTTTCCATAATTTAATACATTCCTTCATTAATACAATAGTTTCAGGTGTTGTAAAAGAGGCTCTTATCCCACATAAGCATCTCGTAGTAGCACCACTCCCCAAATAACCTTTCTCCAATACGATTACTTTCTTTAACCCTCCCTTTGCTAAATTGTAAGCTACAGCTAAGCCACTAATCCCTCCACCTATGATAACAACATCTGCTTCCTTCTCCAAATTTATCACTAAAAATAATAGGTGGAATTATATACTCATACTACGATTTTTATATTTCAACGATCCGTGATTCACAACTTTTACCTTAATGCAGTAATTCTCCATTTCTCTATTACTCGACCGTCAGGTAAGAACACTGGTCCCTCAACCATCTCTCCCTTTAAGCCGAATTTTTTAAGAGCTGCTAATAAAAGGCCTGTAGAGATGTGAGCTGGTGCTCCACCCTCTTTCGTTAAACGCTCAGCATACTTCGTTAATGCAGGATTTATCATCTCATAAACGATTAACTCTTCTTCTGACTTTCTTTGCTTCATTTCATCTAATAACCTACCTACATTGATTCGTTCTATATAGCCAGCATCTTGTAAGTATTGAGCTAACTTTTGCAATACTTTAACGTAATCCTTTTCATCCTTTAGATTTAACTTCTCTTCAAGCTCTTTGAATAGTATTTCACCAGACCTCCATATTACTTTCCATGCATCCTTACCAAGGAACTCATATATCGCTTTACAAAGGCAATATAGTTCTAAATCGAAGAATTCTTGATTTATTTTAAGAACCATACCGATCAAATGTGGATAGAAATCATTATTATTTAAGATTTTGGGATGAATTTAAATTGAGCTTGTAAAGAGAGAAATTAAATTTTGACTTTGATATTATTTATTTCATTATCCTTATTAAAAAGAATCTTAAATTATGGTTTTAAGATTTAAAAAATTAAACTCTTTGTATTATCTCTCTAATTGCGTACCCACACCCATTTTTAAGGCTTCATTATATACATGCCAAGCTACAGCAGCATCTTCAACACCCATACCTATAGATATGAAAAGTATAATCTCATGATCGTTTTGTCTACCAAGCTTTTTTGCTGCCACAATTTCTGGTAACTCAGCATAAATACTCTCTCTATTAATTTTACCTTCATTTAAAAGTTTGATTAACTCTCTTACACGATGGCTTACGTAATCCCACCAATCCACTACAACTTTATCACTTTTAATAATAATCTCTGGGTCTAACTCTTGAAATGATCCAACTTTAGCTAAAAACATACCTGGAGTTAACCAATCCTTCTTTACCAAAGGTTCATTAGCAGTAGTAGCGGTTACTACCATATCAGCACCATTTACACATTGATATGGACTATCAACAGGTATAATCGGTATCTTTACCTTATCACCCATCTCCTTTATATAATTCTCCACACTCCCTTTATAAATATCATAAATTCTTACCTCTTGAAGCTTAAATATTTGGTTAAAAGCTAAAAGATGGCTCTTTCCTTGAACACCAGCACCAAAAATTCCCAATTTTTTCGAATCTTTTCTTGCTAAATACTTTGCTGCTAAAGCTGTTGTAGCTGCTGTTCTCAAAGCTGTAATTAATGTACCATCCATTAATGCTAATGGAGTGCCAGTCTCAGGATCGTTAAGCATAATTATTGCTTGTACCGTTGGTAAATTATACCTCTTTGGATTTTCAGGATAATGTGTGAATACTTTAGTAGCTATAGCGCCTAAAGGCTCTATGTAAGCTATCATTGGCTTCACAAATCCATTATACTTATCAATATTGAGATAAATCTTCTCAGGTTGAACCGCTTTCCCCATACCTAAAGCCTTTATCCCTTCCTCCACCGCCTCTATAACCTTTTCCATATTGATACATTCTTGAACATCTTTTTGAGAGAGGTACAATAAAGGCTTCATTTTGAAATTTAATGAATTTAATTATGCTTATAAATATTACTACTTAATTATTTAAAAATGAACAACTTTCGTGAATTAAACATTATCACTTACGAGTTAATGGAGATAGCTAATACAACTTCTTCTTTTTTATTTTTACTACTATGTGGATAATTCTAACGTTAAGAAGGTTATTTAAATGCCTTTATCTAATTAAAATTAATAAAAATAAATTTAATAACCTCCAATGGTTAAGTGATAGCAAATTGGAAGATTATAATAAAGAAAATCGTAAAGTTAAGATCGAATTAGATAATAAAACCCTTTACGTTGATAGCGAATTAAATTTAGCTTTAGCATTATATAACTCAGGCATAAAAGTGCTGAGTCGAAGCATTAAATACCATAGGCCTCGGGGTATCTTTTGCCTCTCAGGAAAATGTTCAAATTGCCTCATGACTGTAAATGGTTTACCGAATGTTAGAGCTTGCCAAACTAATGTGAGTGAGGGGTTAAAAGTAAAGGTTCAAAATGCTTTTCCAAATGGTGAAAGGGATTTTCTTTCAATTCTTGATAAACTTAGCTTTTTAATGCCCGTAGGCTTTTATTACAAGTACTTAGCTAAACCAAGAATCCTTTGGGAACTTTCCAAAAGATTAATACAATCACTCACAGGTTTGGGCAAACTCCCTAAAGAGGAAGAACTTTGTATTATTGGTAAAGAGCCAATTCAAAGTATTGAATGTGATGTAGTAGTAATAGGCGGAGGAATTGCGGGTATATCAGCATCTTTAGAGGCTGTAAAAACGGGTGTTAAAGTAATATTGATAGATGAAAACTCCCAATTGGGTGGTAAAGCGAGCCTTTGGAGGTATATGGATGCTAATGAGAGAAGTTTTCTTTCAACAATAATTCATGAATTGGAGGCTTATGAAGGGCGTGGCTTATCCATTTTAAGAAACTCTGTAGCTTTTGGTTTTTATGAAGGTAATGAATTAGGTGTATTATGTGGAAATAAGATTTTAAGGATTCGTGGCAAAGCCACAATCTTTGCCACAGGTTCTTACGATAAGATGTATATCTTTGAGAATAACGATTTGCCAAATATTTTCACCACCTCCGGTATTTTAAAGCTCGTTAATCTTTATCACGTTAAACCATTCGGCGATGGTGTGATAATAGGTTCTAATGGATTAGCGATAAAATTGGCTTATGAGTTAATACAATCTGGGGTTAAAATTAAAGCTGTAGCAGAGATTAATGAGATTATGAATAAAGATAATGCTTCAAAACTTCAAGAACTCGGTGTAGAAGTTTATGCTAATCACACTATAGATAAAGCTGAGGGGACAAAAGGGGTAAAGCGCGCAACATTAATCCAAATCGATAAGGATGGAAAAAAGATTGAGGGGACTAGTATAAAGATAAATTGCAACTTTATTTGTATCGCATCATACCCTCAACCCACTTTTGAGTTAATCTCACAAGCTGAATGCAAAATGAATTATTCAGCTGAAAGAGGAGGTTTCATACCCAATCGTGATGAATATCTCTCCATATCGCCAAATATTTACGTTGTCGGAGATGCTGGTGGTATTTGCCACTTTAATCTTAAGATTTTAGAAGGCCGTCTTGCAGGTATATCGGCAGCTATAAATGCGGGATCACAACAAAAAGGGCTTATCGATTTAAGAGAGGATTTAGTTAAGTATATAGAAAAAGAAATGATGAACTTACCAATAGAGTATACTTTGGGTGCGAAGAAAGAAGATTTGATAATAAAGCATAATAAAAATTTAGGTAAAAGCTTCATTTGCTTTTGTCTAGATATTTTAGAAAAAGATATTGTAGACAGTGTTAAGGAAGGTTATAGAGATATTGAAGAAATAAAAAGATATACGGGTATAGGGACTGGGATATGCCAAGGAAAGCGTTGCCTTATTAATGCTATAAGGGTTTTTGCTAGAGAGCTTAACCTTTCTTTAAATGATCCAATTATTCACATCCCTACACAAAGACCGCCAATTACACCAATACTCTTAGGTGTACTAGCTAAGGTAAGTACATAGCATTAATTCATTTTTTTAATTTTTACTCCTCTTTTTCAAGAATGTGAACTTCACACGATGCTTTTTGACTGAATCTTTCCGCATCTTTTTTACTACCTACAATAGCACCATAATGCATAGGTATTGCTATTTTTGGCATAATCTTTGATACAGCTTGAATAGCCTCATCAGCGGTCATAACGTACGTTCCACTAACGGGTATGAGCGCAATATCTGGCTTCAAACCTTCCATCTCTGGTATAAAATCTGAATCTCCAGTATGGTAAATTGTAACACCACCTATATCTAGTAAGTATCCTAAGCCTTGATTCTCTTTTGGATGGAAAGGCACTCCAGGCTGCCTAAATTTATTAATATTGTAAGCTGGTATCGCTTTTACCTTAACACCTTTTACTTCAAACTCATCCCCTGGCTTCACATACTTTATCTCTTTAACCTTTAAACCTGATAATTCACTTTTGCATAAATTTGATGCTACTATAATAGTCTCAGGGTTAATAATCTTTTTCAAATCTTTTGGACTACAATGATCAAAATGCTCATGAGTTATGAATATAAGATCTGCTTTAACTCCAGTTTTAATTTCGAAAGGATCTATGTAAATTATTTGGCTATTTTGAATTCTGAAAGAATCGTGTCCCAACCAACTAATCTTTAACCCCTTATATTCAAACATAAACCCCACCATAAACTCACTTTAAAGATAAATAAATAACTATTTAACTTATACGATTACCATACGATAGTGATTTTCACAATGGTATCATCAAATTGTTGATGTTCGAATCCATTATCAATCCAATATCTAACACCTAAAGCAACTTTAACCTCTTTATCATTTTGAGGCTCTATATAAATTAAATCTCTATCTATCGTTTCAAATACAATTAATGCATGCCCATATTCTGTACCTTTAAAATGAAGTATTACGAAGCCACATCTAAACCCAATCTTCTCAGCATTATTATTAACATCAGCTGAAAAATCTTCACAAGTATAAACATTTGGTATATATCTCTTTTCATTCGTTTTATCCTCTTTTAAAAATTTCTTAACTTCTTGATATGTTGGGTTTCTATACAACGTACCTTTTTCGAGAGTTGAGAGTTTGAGTTGTAATTGCTCAATTGTATTTTGAGCATCAGAATATCTCTCTTTAAGTGAATTGTAATCACTTGTAAGTTGCGAGAGAGTTTTTTGAACTTTATCAAATTGCTTTTGAAGATTTTCATAATCAAATTCGAGTTTTGAAATTTTATTTTGAAGCTCATAATATTTTTCTTGAATCGCCTTATTAACTTCTTGAAGATTTTCATAATCAGCTTTGATTTTGATATACTCAGGCTTAAACTCCAAAAATGGTACTTTAATAAATTGATTAATCGATGATGTAAGTTTAAGTTGAAGATTTGAAAAAGGTTCAGGATAATAAAGCGCTAAGCATAATCCTAAGTAAAAACTCAATAAAATGAGTGATACAAAAATTTTCTTACTCAATTAACTCACCATATTTCCATATTTAACAAGATATATTTAATTATGATAATGCTTTTTAAATTCGCCTTTCGTTAAAATATGCTATTAATAATGCTTCAATTATGCTAATAAAATCTTTTATTTATAAGATTAATAGGTTGTTATTCACTTAAGATAAACCATATATCTTTGAATGTTAATTTAAATAATTAACTTGGTATCAAAGCTTAAAGTTGGCGTACATGTTTCCATTTCAGGTACGTTAGATAAAGCGGTAGATAGAGCGAAGGAGAAAAGTTGTACAACATTCCAAATCTTTACAAGAAATCCTCGTGGATGGACTTTTAAAGATTTACTCGATGAGGAAGTTAATGAGTTTAAAAGAAAGGTTAAGGAGTATGGTTATGATGAACCTATTGCTCATATGCCCTATCTTCCAAATCTCGCTTCACCAAAGGATGATATATACAAAAAGACTGTGGATACTTTAATTGCTGAACTTGAACGATGTGGCCGCTTAAATATACCTTATCTCGTAACTCATTTGGGAAGCCATTTAGGTGCAGGGTTAGAGGTAGGATTTAAAAGAATTATTAATGCATGTAATAAAGCGTTGAATAATGTTGATAATAATGTGATGATTCTTTTAGAGAATACTGCTGGTACTAAAAATAGCATGGGTACTTACTTTGAGGATATTAAGTATATTTTAGATCACATTGAGCAACGTGAGCGAGTAGGTGTATGCTTTGATACATGCCATGGCTTTGCTGCAGGTTATGATTTAAGGGATGGAAAAGCAGTAAAACAAACTTTAGAAGAATTCGATAAAGTAATAGGATTTGAAGATTTAAAGGTTGTTCATATTAATGATTCGAAAGGTGATTTGGGATCTAATATCGATAGGCATGAGCATATCGGTTTAGGATGCATAGGTGAAAAAGGTTTTAAAGCATTACTTCATGATGAACGAATATGTAAATTACCATTAATATTGGAAACACCAATAGATAATAGAAGAGACGATTACGGTAATTTAAAAAAGGTACGTGAGTTAGCAGAGTAAATTAAAAGAGTATAGATTCTTCTTCAATACCACTCCTCGTTATTATCATAATATCTACGCCATCACCACTTGCAGCATCTCTTCGAATCGCAGATTTAATCGATTTTATAGCGAGCATCTTTGCTTCTTCTTTCTTCATCCCTTGCTTATATTCAGATTCAAGCACTCCTATGGCTATTTCAGCACCAGAACCTACAGCTGCATAAATATCAGCTATAACTGAGCCTAATGGATCTAATACGTAAATACTTGGTTTTGTATCAATACCTCCAATTACTACTTGAGTTAATAAAGGATAGTAACGCCTCTCAAACATTAATACAGACATTAATTTAGCAACAGAATTTGGAGGAACAGGTCTGCCCAATTCTAACTCCCTAATTTTAATATGAGCTTCAATCTCTCTTACAAGAACTTGCATATCAGCAACCATGCCTGCACAAGCAGCACCCACTCTATCGGTAATTTTAAAGACCTTCTTCCCAGCTTTACTTATAACGAATGTGCCATAAGCAAACCTCTTCTCCGCACTTAAAACAACCCCTTCATCAAAGGTTAATCCTACAGCTGTAGCGCCTGGTATAAAATACTCTCTAAACAAAACTCCCCACCACACTTTTCAAATAAAGTTTGATAAATCAATTCTTAAATAGGTTTCTAATCTTAAAATCCATCAGTTTATTATACTAAAATTATTGTGTATTTCAATTAAGATGATAATTGCAATTATATGTGTGGGTAGCTTACTTTTAATAACTTCTAATGAATTATTCGAAATATTAAATAAATACATCCGATGGGAAATTTATACCACATCCTTTTTTGATAACTCTATAATTCTTTCCACTCCTCTTATCTCATTAATGAAATTAGCAACAGATTTAGGAACTAACTCTTCCCAATTCTCTCCACTTAACATTCTTTTACGTATCTCTGTGGCTGAGAAAATCTTTCTTTTAATAAAGGTAATTGGTTCTACTCGAAAACCAGCTTCTTTAAATAATCTTTTAGTTAAGGGTTCATTAGAAAAAACGACTTCAAATTTTGGGGCATAGGATAATACTTGAGATACCCAAATTGCATGCATATCCACATCCGGGACTGGGATAAGCCAATATTTTGAAGTATCAACACCAACCTCTTTCAAAGCTTCTCGAATCATTACAAGCCTCTCTCCAGTAGTGAATGGATTATCTAACTCATGGCTTTTTTGTGAACTCCCTATAATTATCACCAATTCATCCAGATTTTTTAAAAGCTCAAGTACCGCTTGTAAATGCCCATTATGAAAGGGTTGAAATCTTCCTACAAAAAGCCCTCTACGAACCATTTAATTTTTATTTTTTCAAGTAATATATAAAATTTAAAAAATCTTATTGAGATTTGAAAAGTTTAAAATCAACTCATTTTTAAGAGAAAAGTATTTACTTATGTTATTATGCTTATTTTGCCAAGGGTATGCCTTTAGAAACTGGTACATTAATTTTAACTCATTATACTGTAAAGGTTAAGGATACAGGCGAGATTATAGAAACGACAAGAGACGAGGATGCGAAAAAGTATGGTATTTATGATCCAACAAAAAAGTATGAGCCTAAGCTCATTTCAGTTGGTGAAGGATGGGTTTTAAAAGGTGTTGATGAAGCTTTACTCTCAGCCAATGTGGGTGATAAATTAACCATAGAGATTCCCCCTGAGAAAGGTTTTGGTTTAAGAGATCCGAATAAAGTGAAAATGATCCCCCTTCGTAAATTTGGAGATAAAGCTAGTGAGTTAAGAGTTAATGAAGAAGTTGAAATAGATAATAAAATAGGTATAGTTCGATACATAGGATCGGGTAGGGTTCAAGTCGATTTCAATCACAAATATGCTGGCAAGGTTCTTGTTTACGATTTAGAAATAGTAAAGAAGCTTGAGAGTGATAAGGATAAAGTGATCGCTTTAATTAGGCGTAGATTGCCTATGGAAGAGGATAAGGTTAACTTTACTATAGATAATTTTACATTAAGATTGAATTTACCAAGTGAATATTATCTTATTGAAGGTCTTCAAATTATTAAAAGAGCGATATCAAATGATATATTCAAATTCTTACCCCAAATTAAAAAAGTTGAATTCATTGAGACTTATGAACAACCAAAGCCAAAAGAAGAGGTAAAAGCTCCACAAGCCCCAATTGAGTCTAAAGCTGAAGTAACTACTAAAGTTGAAGAGAAGGTTGAGGTAGGTACTAAAGAAAAAGTAGCAAAGCCAAAAAGGCGTAAAAAGGAGTCTACTTAATTCATGTAACATAAGTGGATCTAGCCAATTTTAATGCGGACTCATAATCCAATTTTTTTACATTGAGTATTGTGAAGCGATCTGGGCGTATAGTGGATGCTAATAATAATGCTTCTACTACTTGCTCTTCACTCACACCAATCTCCATTGCGCTAGTAGGCGCATGAATATTTAAAAGTGATTTTCTCAAACTCTCCCAATCCATTCCATAAAGCTTGGCTATCATAATCGTGCCAATACCGCACCTCTCTCCATGAAGACCTGCATTTGGTGCTATAATTGATAAAGCATGGCTGAATAAATGCTCAGATCCGCTGCAAGGTCTGCTACTACCGGCTATACCTGCTGCAACACCCGCACTAATTAAAGCTTCTACAACATCCCTTACACATTCTTTTAATCCTTTACCTATACCTTCAGATTCTTTTATTACAATTTCTGCACTCATTCTTGCCAAATTTGCAGCATAATTACCAAAATACTCTTTCTTTATATCTCTAGCTAATTCCCAATCTTTTACAGCCGTAATTTTCGCTATTAAATCACCACAACCACTCGCTAAAAGCCTTTTTGGTGCTTCATAAATAACATCTATATCGCCTAAGATACCTATTGGTGGCCGTGAGATAATTGAGTAAGGGCGATTCAACCCTTTAATAGAAGCGAACGGGCTTGAAATTCCATCATGTGAAGCACTTGTAGGCACACTAACAAATGGCAAATTCATATTTGATGCAGTAAGTTTCGCTATATCGATCGATTTTCCTCCACCTACCCCCAATATTACACTCACTCCTTTACTTTTAGCAAACTCTTCAACTCGCTTTACTTCATTAATAGTAGCTTCTTTTGCACAATACCATAAGAAATTAAATTCATGAGTTATAAGTGAGTCCTCAACTCGATTACCCAATCTTTTTTTCACATTTTCACCAGAAATAATTAAAACTTTACCATTTAAGTCTAAATTCTTTAAAAATTCACCAAGCCTGCTTAACACTCCATAACCGATAAGAATCTTTCTCGGTAATTCCATTAAATGGCTTTCCAAACTGAATTAAAGTTTAAAAGAGCAGTATTTAACTCTACCCATTATTAAATAAGTAGCGTTAGCATAGCTAGACTCACAAGGTATGCTTTATAGTAACGAATTCATATAAAATTATTTTTATTTTTTATATTTGACAAGTAGAGTTATACATTAATATTATAGGGTCTAAAAGTCTATAAAGTCTTGGTTTTTATGACCAAAATAAAAAACAATTTTAGAATAAAGCAATCAATAGTTTATATAATTGTATATAAAAAAACTCTTAGCTTCTTTAAATATGGATAAATTAAGCTTAAACTTTACTTAAAGCTTTGAATAACATTCACTAAGCCGAGATGGTAACCACGTAACCTTTGTTAACCTTAACTATTTATTAACCTTTCAAAAACTTTGTTAATGAAAGCCTAACTTAATAAAGGACAACTAAATGGAAAAAGTAGATAAGATGCTGAAGTTAAAAAAGAATTTAGAGTAAAATGGATTATGATATTATAATAGTGGGCGCTGGTATCTTAGGCTTATCCTCTGCTTACTACCTTCAAAAGAACAATCCAAATAAAAGAATTTTGATTATAGAAAAAGAGGGGGGTATTGCTCAAGGAGAGACAGCAAAAGCTGTTGGAATGTTTCGAAATATCTTTACTTCATATACAAATCGTCTTTTAGCAGATACCTCGATAAACTTTTATATACACATTCAAAAAGAAGTTATGGATATAAACTTAAAGTTTGATAAATATCTTTGGTTAGTAAGTAAGGAGCAATTTGAAAGATTTTCAAGCATAATAGAATCAATGATAACTTCAAAAGAGATTAAAATTCTTGAAAGAGAAGAGTTGAGAAAAATAAAAGGAATGAATTTAGATGTTGAAAGTGATGAGGAAGCTAAAATTATGGGGCTTAAAAATATATACAAAGGATTACTCGGTCTTAAATGTGGCTCTTTAGATCAGCATTTACTTGCGAGATATTATAAAGAACAATTCGAAAATTTAGGTGGAGAAATTCAATTTCATACAAAAGTTAATAGGTTAATAATTGCACCAAAAAAGAAGTTAGGAATATCAAAGGAGCCATTTGTATGGCAGGATTCAAGAGTTGCTGGAGTATTAACCAATAAGGGTGAAATGTATGCTGATAAAATAATTCTTGCAACTGGAGCTTTAACAAATGAACTTTTAGATCCTATTGGTATAGATAGCCATATGAAGCCTAAAAAGAGGCAAGTATTCCAAATTCAAGACTCTCATTTAAATGAGCTTTTAAATATTGAAGGATTTAATGATGAAGGAACAATACCATTTACCATTTTACCAAAGAGTGGGATTTATATGAGGCCTGTAAAAGGAGAGAAATCTTTTTGGATCGGTTGTGCTGATGATTTAGGTAGATCGTTCAGCTTAGACACAACACCAGAGGAGGATTTTTATTATTATAATATTTATCCAGTTTTAATCAAATATTTTCCACAATTTACTAACTTAAGAGTTAAGAATTTATGGGCAGGTCTTTATGCATATAATACTATAGATGGGATGCCATATATTTTTGAGAAATATGGTGTGATAGTAGTTACAGGTTGTAGTGGGAGTGGCTTAATGAAAGCAGATGCAATTGGGAGGATTGTTGATGGACTTTATAGAGGAGAAGAGTTTGTAAGGTTGTATGGTAATTTAAATTTTAGAGTTAGTGATATAGGTGTGGAGAAAAGAAATGTAGATAGGGAAGAATTTTTACTTTAATATAATGGGATTTTAACATTAACTAATTATTTAAAGTTAGAATCTTTTTAATTTTGAATTGATGTTTTATATTGCTGAAAAGAATTTAAATAATTGTAAAAAATGTGGTGCGTGTGATGAAATCGTTGCATGTTCGAGTATGAGAGTTGGTTATGTGGAAGAGTGTATAGGATGTGGAGCTTGCTTTATTACATGCCCAAATGAAGCTATTATAATAAAAGAAAAACCGAGAGAAAAAGAGATTAAGATTAAGGTAAATGGAGAGAGTTTTTCAATTCCAGAGAAGATAACAGTTAAAAAAGCTCTTGAGTTTATTGGCTATAAAATTGGTAAATTCCCTAATGAGGGTGATTTATTCGTTCCTTGTGAAGTTGGAGGTTGTTGGAGTTGTGCAATTATAATTAATGGAGAGATAAAACCGAGTTGTGTCACAGGAGTAAAAGAAGGGATGAAGATTAAAACTCAACTCCCAAAAGATTACAAACCAAAAAGGCTCATTCATGGTTGGATGGGCCATTCTGTAGGAGGTGTTGGAACCCCTTGGTGGCTAAAAAAGGGCTATGGTAGTATAGAAGTAGCTACTTTCGCTTGCGGTTGTAATTTTCGTTGCCCTCAATGCCAAAATTGGACAACGACTTATTGTGGAAAAGAAGTTGCACTTACGCCAAGAGAAGCAGCTTTGCTCATGACCCATACAAGAAGAATGCATGGAGTTAATAGAATGGCTATTTCAGGTGGAGAATGCACTTTAAATAAACCATGGTTAATTCAATACATTCAAGAGTTAAAGAAACTCAATCCAGATGAAAAAGCTAGATTCCATATTGATACAAATGCTTCGATTCTCACAAAAGATTATATCGATGAGTTAGTAGAGGCTGGAATGACAGATATAGGTCCAGATTTAAAAGGTTTGAAGCTTGAGACTTTTATGAAGATAACTGGGTTAAAAGATGAAAAAATTGCAGAAAAATATTATCGAACGAGTTGGGAAGCAGTAAAATATCTTATTAATAATTATAAGGATAAAGTTTTCATTGGTATTGGGATTCCTTATAATAAAGATTTAATTTCATTAGAAGAAATAGCTAAAATGGGTGATGAGATTTATAAACTTGACCCAGAAGTTCAAGTTTGTGTTTTAGATTATAGACCAGAGTTTAGAAGTAAGATTTTAAGGCCAAGTTATTATGAAATGGTTAAAGTTTGGGATATTTTAAAATCTACTGGGTTAAAAACTGTTATTTGTCAAACTGAATATGGGCATATTGGACCAAAAGAGCCGAGTTTATCAAGATTCTATTAAATACATCCAAGAGCCTTTAAAGTTTCATATTCGTTTTGAGTTTTTACAAATATTCCCGCATTACCCAATTTAACATTTTTCAATCCAGCATCTTTTGCAGAATAATAAGCCTCAATCATTTGTTGAAAGTTTGGTGAAGGTATATGAGTAAGCTTATACTCGGGAAAGAATGCTAAAATGGTAAAGGGAATCGTTGAATCGACTTGAGATAATAACTCTGCAATCTTTTTAATTTGATCAGTTTCAACCCAATTTGGAATATATAAAGATGAAACCTCTAAAACAAACCCTCGATTTAAAATCTCCTCAGGTAATTTTAATATCCATTTGTTAGAAGCGCCTGTTAATCTTTTATGAATATTCTCATCATAAGCTTTAATATCGAGCCAAAAGGAATCTATTCTAGCTTCTTTGAATAAATCCAAATTTTTTGGCGTTAACCCATAACCATTTGTTTCAAACAATACCCACAAATCTTTATTCAAACTTTTAATCTCTTGCGTAGCTTTTACATACCATTCTGGTTGGCAAGCTAAATCACCACCAGTAAATGATATTATATTTCTCGCTGGACCCCATGTCCCATCATCAAGTAGAGTTATTTGTTCCAATTTGAGCTTATTTGGGCAATATTTGGATCTTTTACCAGTTAAAATACATAAGCCACACGTATAACAAAGATTGGTAGCATGCCAACTCGTCACATGCTCCCTAGGCTCCTTATACATATTTTCTTTATTTACTTCAGCATAATTTAATGCAATTTTTGCTATATCTCTTGGTGACATCCATTCCCCTTTAGCGTATTGTGTAAAGCGCCAAGAGTGGCATTTTAAACAACTCCAATTGCATCCTGATTGATAAATTGAAAGATAACACTCTGGTGCTTTATGTGCATAAGAATTAATGAGCCTATAAGGAATACCATCTTTCCATTTTAATGTTACTTTACATGCTAAATCTCTCTTACCATTATAAAATGTTAAACAACTCCCCGGCTCAAAACCTTGTTCAACTAACTTACATACCATAAGCATTATTAATTAAGAATTAAATGAAGATATAAGTTTGTGAATTTCTCAGAAATTAAGAATTTATTCAAAATTAATAATAGCAAGCTAATGAAAATTAAGTGTTTTTGTTAATTTAATGGGCTCTGTTACTTTAAGCCATCACCTCCTTAATGAGCTCTATCAATTTAAGATATTCTGGCTGTTTGTGAAGGATAAAGGCTTTAAGCCATTTTTATATATGCTTAAGGCTACATTCTCTCTTCCTACATGGATAATACTCATTAAAGCTCTCAATTCTATCTTTAAAATATTGAATAGCTCTCTCGATGATGCTCTTATAATCTTCATAAAGAAGCCTATGATCCAATCCTAAGCTCTTACAAGCTTTTTGATACCATAGTGCACCATCTGTATAAACAGTATGCTTTCCATAATGCCTTATTAGCTTCTTTAGAAAGAGCTCTGCTGTAAGAATACTTCTCATTAATGAGAATGATAAAGCAAGGAAGCGATGTTGATAAGGCTCATAAGCTACCCAAACCCATCCTTCTAAACCCTTAACTTTCACCATCGTTTCATCCACAAGAAAGTAATGGATACGTTTAGGCTTGAAAAACTTCTCTAAAGGAGCTAAATCTTGAATCCATCTCTATATGGATACATGGCTTCTTTTAATGAAGATCCTCAAAGCCCTTGATGAAGGCTAAGCCTTCAAAAACCAAATATACGCTATATAGGATTATAGCTATAGGAGTCCTATCCCTAATGAACATAAGTCATCACCTTAAGTTCCTTAGGGAGAAGGCTCCTCTTAAAGTAACAGAGCCAATTTAATGAGTCTTCTTTGTTAGTTAAACACAATATTCTTAAATATTTCTTACTATTTAGGTCTTAAAATGTTAATAGATGAATAGAAGAATTTTAGTTGTATTTGTACTACTCGGACTTATTTCTTTAGCTGCTGATATAGTTTATGAAGGAGCTAGATCTGCTAGCGGAGCTTATTTAAAGCATTTAGGAGCGCCACCTATTGCTTCATCCATTATTGGTGTGGGTGAATTTATAGGGTATATGCTCAGATTTGTAAGTGGAGTTTTAGCATCTTATTTTGGGTCTTCAATTGCTTTTTGGAGTTTTGTAGCATTAGGTTATGCTATGAGTGTTATGGTTTTACCTTTCCTTGCCTTCACAAATTTTTGGTGGATTGCAACATCACTATACCTTTTGGAGAGGGTTGGGAAGGGCTTAAGAATGCCTGTAAGAGATGTGATTTTAGCTGAGGTTACGGAGAGTGTTGGTAAAGGGAAGGGTTTTGGTTTACACGAAGTTATGGATCAAGTTGGCGCTTTAGCAGGCCCACTCCTTTTTGCATATATGCTTATACATTACGATTACTCTAAAGCATTTTTAACTTTTTTAATTCCAGGAACGTTGGTTATGATATTCGTATTTACAGCGTGGTCTCTTTATCCAAAGATTAAAAGCGTTGAAGTTTTGCCGAAAAAGATTTCGTTTAAAGGTATGAGTAAAAGGTTTTGGCTATACATATTTTCAATGACTTTACAATCCCTAGGCTTTGTGCATTGGGCGATAGTATCTTACTTTTTGAAATATTGGGGGGTATTAGGGGATGCTGAAATAGCAATACTATATGCTATCGCAATGGGTGTAGATGCCATCATAGCTTTCCCAATAGGCTACCTATATGATGTGATAAAATTTAAGAGCCTCTATATAGCGCCTATAGCAACGCTTATGATAATACCATTGTTAACTATGAGGAGTGCAGCGTTAGCATATGTAATGGCTATTCTCTGGGGGGTTGTAATGGGCATATCAGAAACAATTATGAGAGTGTCTATAGCTGATATAACTGATAGAAGTGGATTAGCAATAGCTTATGGCATTTTTGGAATGCTTTATGGGGTCTCATGGAGCATTGGAGGCTTCATACTAACCTTTCTACTCCAATTATCAGCATTAATAACAATAAGCTATACAATTTTAACACAAGTGTTATCACTTCTAATGCTAGTGGTATTGAATAAGCAACTTAGCTTCAAGAGTTTACATTATTAGTTAATTATTTTGATTTTATCATTACCTTATGTAGCGTTACATACTTATTTTTGTCTTAACTCTAAGATCTTGGGTTCTATCAAAATTATTCAATAGTATATTATTGTTTCTTCAGGTTTAATCATATAATGTTTTATCATGTAGAGTTTCTACATCGCTGTAGACAGTATCTAAGATAGTACCCAAATCTTCACACTATATATTCTTAAGCAATTTTCTTTCATCTCACTATGGGATTTAGGTATTTTATTCAATTTACAATGAATATATAGATAGTTTACTACAAAATCATATGCTTAGGCTTAAAAGCATTCCTATTAAACCAATATACGTTTCAATAGCTTTCTCAAACTCAAGTATACTCAAGATCTAAATAGTCATGAGCAAATAAATTAAAGACCTATTTTAGTATTCACATTAATTAGATGCGGGCCTGGTGGGATTTGAACCCACGACCTACTGGTTTCTCTATTTTCATTTAAGAGCCAGCCGCTCTTCCTGGCTGAGCCACAGGCCCCATTGGATAATTCATATTGGAGATATTTAAAATTAAAACTAAAGGTTATGAAAGCGAAATTTTTAATTCATGTATCTTTATAGGAAAGGTAAATATTCAATATATTTAATGTGCCCATTAACCTTTATAGGTTTAGGATTAAGAGGTGCTGAAAGCCTAACTTTACAAGGCTTGAATATTATTAAAGAAGCTGATGTGATATATTTAGAGGTTTACACCAGCCCATTAAGCAAATCTTCAATTAACGCTATCCAAGAACTTATAGGAAAAGAGGTTAAAATTGTGGGAAGAGAGTTTGTAGAGGATGGTAGAGTAATTATCAATCAAGCTAAAACTCATAAAGTGGTTTTAATCTCAATTGGGGATCCAATGATCGCCACAACACATATGGATTTAAGAATAAGGGCTGAGATGAGTGGTGTAAAAACACAAGTTATACATAATGCATCAATATTAACCGCACTTCCTGGTGAGACTGGTTTACATGCTTATAAATTTGGTAAGATCGTAACTATGACAAGAAGTGCATCTACACCAATAGCTACAGTTTATCAAACGACTTATAACAATCTTTTAATGGGTTTGCATACCATTGTATTACTTGAATATGATTATTACTCAAATTTCTTTCTTCAACCTCAAGACGCTTTAATAAATCTTTTAAAATCTGAAGATGATTTTAAACAAAATGTTTTTAATCAAGATACATTCATTATAGTGGCTTCTAGAATTGGTAATTCCAATCAAAAATTATTAGCTGGTAAGCTCAATAGTTTGTTGAGTCAAGATTTTGGAAATCCTCCTCATACATTAATAATTCCTGGAGAGTTGCATTTTACAGAGAGAGAAGCTTTAAAGGCTTTATTAAAAGTTAAAGATGAAGAGATTATCGATAATTCCAATAAAGTTCGGCGAATGGTTATATCTATGGTGAATAAATATGTTGAGAAAGCTAAGATTGCTTTGAATAAAGCGAGAGATAAATGTAAGAAAGCTTTTGATAATCGCTTCAATTTACTCTTTGAAAATGTTGAGTGTTATCTTTCAGACTCGATTCGCTTTCTCAATGAAGGGAGATTTGAATTGGCTATATTGAGTGTTGGTTATGCTGAGGGTCTTCTCGACTCATTGAGATTTACTGGTCAATTGGAGATTGAATGGTAATAACAATAAATAGGGGAGAAGATAAAAATTCATAGAATTATTGTGATGGGATATGAAAGTGAATAGTAAAAATAGCATAACACTATCTCAAAAAATGGTTCTTAGTAGAATTTATTGTAATAGCATTACTGGATTTACGAATAGGGTTGAAGATTTGGCTGAACAACTTTTTTATGATGCGGATTATTTGAAGATGATTTGTAAAGATTTGAAGAATAAAGGTTTGATTAAAGAGATAAATGGAGAATATCAACTTACTGCGAAGGGAAGATCGGTGCTTACAGTTGTACTTACTGGTGGTGTTTTTGATATAATCCATCCTGGCCACATATATACTTTAGAATCGTCAAAAAAATTGGGCGATGTTTTAATCGTATCAGTAGCTAGAGATAAAACGGTAATAGAGAGTAAGGGTAGTAATCCAATGAATCATGAGAAAGACAGGGTAAAATTGGTAAGCTCTTTAAAGTTTGTAGATGCAGCTATTTTGGGTAGTGAAAGTGATATTTTTGAAGTAGTCACTTTGGTTAAACCAGATATAATTACCATAGGTTATGATCAAAAGCACGATGAGCGGTTTTTAATTGAAGAGTCACGTAAAAGGGGCGTTATTGTAAAAGTAGTTAGATTAACCACACCAATCCCAAATATTAAAAGTTCTAAAATTAAAAAGGATATTGAGGTTATGAGGAGCTTTTAAACCAATTAACACTTGTGGAATATACTTTAACCTTTATTAAATCACCATCTTTAAGATGGAGTTCCTTTCGAATTTGAATAGGTGCAATTATCTCAATTACTGAGTCATCGTAATGAGTCCTCTCTGAAAGTATTACTACACACTTTAGTGAATCATTAATAATAGCTGGAAAGCATTTTGCACCACCATAAGTTCTATATTGATCCTCAAAACCATCTATAGTAATTCCTGGATATCGATTTAACTCACGCTTCAATTCTCGATCAACACCAGGAATTAACCTTACGTTTAATGTGCCTGGATAAGGATCAAATCCTAATTTTTCAATAAATTGGCGCCGATAACCATTGAGTGAGATGTAATACGCTCCTTCACGAAAACCTGAAAATACATAACCTTTAAATTCAAAAACTTTAGGGACTGCTTCCAAAATACTCTTCATTAATGAGTATATAGAGATAAGTGTTTCAACACCTTTATTAGTAAGCTTCACACTCCCCACTTTTCCATCTCTAATTCTTGTAATATAACCTTCTTTCTCTAACTCACAAAGATGTTTTGAGGCTGCTTGTTGAGACTTTCTTAATCTCTTAGCCAATTCAATAGTACTTAATTGAATCGCCCGATCTTTCGCGCCCAATAAAAGCAATTCGAGAAGTGTTAAAAAGTGTGCTGGCTTAATCGATTTCAATTTTTCTCACACACTTCTTTGAAATTTTATGAGCTTCTTTAAGCACTATAGGGTATTCAATCCCTATATATTTTAAGATTTTTAAAATATCTCCAACCGCTACCTTATGACCCGGGCTTACATAATATGGTTTAGATCGATTTGGTTTTACAACATAACCTACTTTTAAGCCATTTATCACTATAGGTGCAAAATTACCATTATACTCGCCTATTTTACCAATTAGAAGAGATTTTGCCACACCGAGTGTAGGCTTATCCATTAATACACCAATAAAGACTGCAAGCCCAGCTTTTCTTGGATGGGCTAAACCATGACCATCTACCAATAAAAGATCTTGAGTATTCTTTAATTTATTCAAAGATTCGATCATTAAAGGTGCTTCACGCATAAATAAAAAACCGGGAATGTAAGGGAAGCTTGGTTGAGTAATATACGTTGATACTTCTAAAATTTCCTTCTTGCAATTATTCCAAATGACTGAAGCTGCGCAAGCCTTTCCATCGCTATACGCTACATCCAAACCACAAATATTCTCGATGTTTTTAAGAGATAAAGGTGTAAGTTTAACACATTTTGCTATAATCTCTTGAATCTTAATGAGAAAGTTAAGTGTAGCTTTATCATAAAAAATTTTATAACTCATAGCTACTCACAATTACTTTCTTTAATCATTTGTGAAAATCGATCAATTGATTTGAGAATTTCGGAGCGCCTAATTTCTTCAGTTATCGCTGATCGAGTCTCTTCAACAAGTATTCTCGCTACATCTAATTTTTTTCTTATTCCTCTTACCACATGCTCATATACTGCAAAAGGTGATAATAATGTATAAAGTTGCTCCATTATATTAAAAAACTCGAGTGCTTCATCACTTTTAGCCTCTCTAATTTTATCATAAATTAACCTCCTTAACTCACCTATCGTATCCAATAGGCCTAAAAGATATGATGCACCATTCACATTAAGAACTTTATGGGAAGGTATTGATTTTCTTAATACGATAGAGTATATAGTAAAAGCTTCAACATACTCACCTTCTGGAGGGATTAAATATTGAATGAAATTCCCTTTACCTATCTTTTTTAAATCCCTTAACTTCTCTTCCGCTAATTTAAGATTTTTCTCAGCCTCCTTTAAATTATGAGTATGTATATTGACTATAGCTTTGGATGATAAAGATATAGGCTCCCCTAACTCACGGATCAATTTATCTCTTATTCTCATCATTCTATCCAATTGGCGTGAAATTATTCCTAATGATTTTTCAACATTCTTAAGATTCATTTAAGCAAATATTATGAAGTTGTATAAAATAAATCTTCTCAATTATCTTTACAAAAATCATGTATTTACAACTTAATTGTTATGAGTATGAAAATGTCTTTAAAGGTTTGGGATAAAGATTCGTAATTAAAAGCAAATCGAACACAATATTTATTAAATGGTTTATCTCTGGGAATGAAATGTTGAGCAACATAGATGAGTTTATAAAAGAGTATAAAAAGTATGTGATAACAAGTTACAGTGAACCTTTTCCCTTAATCATTACTAAAGGGAATGGTGTTTATGTAACAGATATAGAGGGAAAAAAGTATCTCGATTTTTGGGCTGGTATAGCTACTGTTAATATTGGGCATAACAATCCCATAGTTCAAGAAGCTGTGAGGAAGCAAATGAATGAATTGGTACATTGCTCATCTCAAAGTTATTACACAATTCCCGCATTAAATTTAGCTAAGAAGCTTGTTGCTATAGCACCATCTCAATCATGTAAAGTTACATTCCATACAAGTGGATCTGAGGCAATTGATGTGGCGATTAAAATGGTTAGAAGATATACGAAAAAGCATGAGATTCTTACATTGCAAGGTTGTTATCATGGACGGACTTATGGTGCACATTCAATCGGTACTCCAGTAGGTATTTATTCAAAGTCGTATGTTATGGGTCCATACGCTTCTGGTGCGATTCATGTACCAGCTCCTTATTGTTATCGTTGTAGCTTAGGGCACGAATATCCAAAATGTAATATTCAATGCGCTAAAATAATTGAAGATATTGTAAACTTTGGCTCCTCAAGAGATATTGCTGCATTTATTGCTGAACCAATTCTCGGTGTTGGTGGTATTATAACCCCACCAAACGAGTATTTTCAAGAAGTAAAAAAGATTCTTAATAAGTTTGGTATACTTTTAATATTGGATGAAGTTCAAACTGGCTTTGGTAGAACTGGAAGGTTTTGGGCCTCTGAAGTTTACAATGTTAAGCCAGATTTAATAACAGTAGCGAAAGCTTTGGGGAATGGTTGGCCAATCTCTGCCGTTATGGCACGTGGAGATATAGGCGACTCTCTCGAGCCGGGCGATCATTTCTCAACTTGGGGAGCTAATCCAATAATGTGTGCTGCAGCTAGCGCTACTATTGATTATATTATACAAAATAAACTTTGGGAGAATGCTGAGAGAATGGGTACATTATTGATAAAGAGGCTAAAGGAGATGGAGAGCAAATATGAAATCATTGGGGAAGCAAGGGGTAAAGGTTTAATGATTGGTGTTGAGATTGTGAAGGATAAAAAAACTAAGGAGCCTATGCATGATAAATGTAAGGAAATTCGTAAGCTATGCGCTGATTATGGATTATTAGTAGGTATTGGAGGCTTTTGGTCTAATGTTATAAGAATTCAACCACCATTAACGATTAATGAGGAGCATATCGATAAAGCTATGGAAGCTTTTGAAAAAGCAGTAAATGAAGTAAAAAATACGTAAAATATTAAATTCATAATATTCTAATCTTATATACGGCACATTCTTATAAGACTAAGCTTAATATATCAGATAAAAGAGGGTATATAGTTTGATATTCTTTCAAATATTAAGTGAAACATTAAAAAATTTCACATATCTCATCGCTGATGAAAAGGAACGTACTGGGGTTGTGGTAGATCCATCTTACGAGTTGGATGAAGTTTTTAAGATAATTAATGAATACTCTTTAAAGATTAAATATATAATCAATACTCATTCACATGTAGATCATACAATAGGAAATGAAGAATTAAAAGCTAAAACTGGAGCGAGAATTGTAATGCATAAGAATGCACCATTAGATAAAGATGTGGAAGTTGATGATGGTGATATTATTATTGTGGGAGATATAAAGATAAAAATCATCCACACACCCGGTCATACGCCAGATTCTATCTGCCTTTTATTTAATAATAAGTTATTAACAGGCGATACTTTATTTGTTGGTAATTGTGGTAGAGTCGATCTTCCCGGTGGTAATGCTAGTGAGCTTTATGATAGCTTATTCAATAAATTACTCAAACTTGATGATTCTATAGAGATATATCCAGGTCATAATTATGGATTTAAGCCTTTCTCAACCATAGGGTATGAACGAAGGTATAATTATGTTCTTAAACCTCGAACGAAAAAAGAGTTTATAGAGTTTATGATGTGATTAATCAATTATCTAATTACTTCGTATCCCAATATGCCTATTGGTAAAACCTCAATCCCTTTATTAATTAACTCTCGAATGAATATATTAATACCTACAGAATCTGTTGCAATATGACCCATAATTATTAAATTCCCACTTAAACCCTCATCCTTCAATCTTTTCCAATCATTGTAATCGATATGTGCATAAATAACTGTCCTAATCCCATGAGTAAAGTAAGCTTTTGTAATAGGGTATCCACCATTAGTCCCAGCTGCATGAACCAAAGCTATTCTTTCACATGGTGCATTCATTGAACCTAATATCAATTCTGGTTTTGTAGCACCACATTTAAACTCCTTAATTTCACTTATTATTTTTATAACATCTCTAACAATTTTTGGCTTACCGTTATTCAAACGCTCAAGGATTAATCTCCTACCCAATTCATCAAGTGGTACGTGTATATTTAATAAAGGTATGTTTAAATGTTGAGCTGCTGAGACGATGTATGAATAATTTGAATAATGGCCACGAAGCATAAGCCTTGATTTTAATTCTTCAGTAGCACTTCTTGCTATATTTAATGGTATACCATTTTGAAGCATAAAGTCTACATGCCTATCTAAAACTTTGTAAAAATTCACAAGTGCATCGCCTAATGGATGATGCCCAATAACTGCATCACAATTAAGTTCTTTCGCTAATAGTAGCTCAGAAATGCTTACATCAATACTAAACAATACTCGTTGAATATCTTTTCCATCAACATGTATTCCACTATCTGGAGGGAGTGTATCAAAGTTTGATAATCTTAATGCTAAATCTATAATTTCACTTGCCTTCATATCCTTATCTTCAAATTAGGTAGTATAAAAACTTGATAGCCAAGGTTTGATACGATTAATTTTATGATTTTTTATGATTTAATATTTCTATATAAGTGTTGATACTAGAAAATATTATATATATCTAGAACCCTTTAAGTGGTGATTACAATGGAAGTGCGTAGAGTTCAACGGGTTGGTTCTTCTACACTCACTATATCGATACCGAGAGATTGGGCAAAGGAAGTTGGTTTAAAACGTGGTGATATTATTTCTATTAAACGTGAAGATGATGGTACCTTAAGACTTATACCCGGTATTTTAAAAGAACCTATTAAGGTTGTAAAGTGTGTTGTAGATGCGGATAAATGTAATAGACCTGGAGAATTAACTCGTATACTCGTTGGACTTTATATTATAGGTTATGATACTATACAAATCGTTTCCAAGAGAGATTTGAGTAGTGAGCATCTTGAGGAAATTAGGAATGTGACTCAAAGGCTTACAGGATTGAGTGTAGTTGAACAAACTCTAAACCAAGTCTTAATGCAAAGCTTCTTAGATCCAACCCGCTTTTCTGTAGAGGGCTTATTAAAAAGAATTTATATAATAACCTCATCAATGCAAAAAGCTGCAATTCGAGCTTTTAAAGAAAGGAAGCTTGAATTAGCAAATGAAGTAATTTATATGGAGAATGAGGTGGATAAAATTTATTGGTTAGTAGTTAGGCAATTACTCCTTGTAGCAAAGAATAGGGAGATAGGTAAGAAAATTGGTGTTGAAGGACCTTTATCGATTTTAGGAAATAGAGTGATTGCAAAAGTTTTAGAGAAGATTGGTGATTATTCAGAGGATTTAGCTAAAAATGTTTTAAGTGTTTTACGTAGCCCTAATATTATCGATAAAGATATTGTAGATATGATATATGAGTTTGCTACTTACGTTCAAAGTGTTTACGATCGAGCGATGAATTCATTATTGGTCTCAGACATTAAATTAGCGAATCAAGTTATCGATATGGTTGAAGAAGCTACAATTAGGGAAAGGGAGTTGGTGAATCGAATATTGGTGAAATATCAAATTCCTAAAAATAAAATGCCTTTGGTAGATGAAAAGATTTTAACAGATCGAGTTAATGCAACCATGGATTTACGAGCGATAGTGTGGAGTTTAGGTCAAATCGCTCGACATTGTAGCACTATGGCTGAAATTGCATTAGATAATGCTTTAGAAAAGTCTATGGAGCCTTATAAAATTGAAATTCAAAAATAAGGTTATTCTTCAAGCGAATAAAGAGTGGGATGATGAGAATTCTTCATATTAAACGATGTGATTCCTTTACTGATTTCTTGAAAAGCTAGAAGTGCCATTAGTAGCATCAAGGAGAAAGTTACTTTTTAGTGTTACAATACATATGTATACTTCCTTCGTGATTTATTCGTTCCCACTAATTTTTAATTGTATTTTTAATGCACATATCAAAAAATCTTCCCAAAGGCCTCTATATAACAGGAATAAAGATAACACTCCATACTTTAAGATCCGTCTTTGCAGATAGACTAAGCTCGGCTAAGATTCCCGACGCTATATCGACACTTTTTTGCGGTCGTGTAGAAAAGACTGAATTAGCTAGGCATTATAGATTATACCTTTGAAAAGTTCTTTATATAATATAGCAAAGCCTTTTCTCACGCTTGGCATTAGAGAATAATCTAACGCTGTTAGAGAATTTTCTAACGGCTTGATTTAATCTTTTATTGCTCTATTAACTGACTAAATAATCATTTCATAAAATGGCGCTGGGGGCGGGATTCGAACCCGCGAGGCCTTATCGGCCACAGACTTAGCAGGCCTGCGCCCTACCAAGCTAGGCGACCCCAGCTATTTTTTAAATGAGTTTAGCGCATTATAAATTTTATTCAAATTCTTAAATAACATTATCTCTTTTTTCTCACATATAAAGTTGATTTTTAATGAGGATTTAATATTCTTAAATTAGCCACTTGTTATCATACTCATTGAGTATTATCTTTCTTTTTGATAAAATGGTTATGTAGATCTTATATTTTTAAGGCTTTATTTGTCTATTTAACAAAAATAAAGGTTTAATTATTCAATTATGGGCACAATCATCTTCAATACTTGTTTTAAAGATTATTTCTTTCGGATTTTGAAGCTTATTTGCTATCCGAATTTATCCATCATTTAATACATATTTTGAAGGTAACGTATTAAAAGTTCAATTAAAGATAAATTTAACGTATAAAATTATGTGTGATGATTTTTAATGTGTAAATCTAATATTTAAGGTATATTTTTCTCAATAAATAAAAAAGCTAAGCAATACTTCTCATTTATTGTTTTTTATTTTACAAATTGTAAAATTTTGTTAACCAATTTCCTAATTAATTCTTCTAACTAAAAAGTTAGTTGCCGTCAGCTCGGGAGAGGGGCAGATTCGCTAACACTAAGGTAGCATTGAGGAAGGCCTCAATGCTTGGTACCAGTTAGCGAGCGGCTACATGGGTAGAGCGGAGGTAGATGGGGAAACCCGTCTACACCTTCCGAACCATGTAGCTGTGGGCAAACCTAGGCGGTGGTGAGAAGGTAAAAACCGCGTAACTACCGCCAAAGGAAAGCCACATTTGTCCCGAAAGGCTGGCGGCTTATAAACTCTCTAAAAAAGAAGTAGTGCTCACTCTTTGAATGTAACTTTCTAAATCAATCTCATAAACATTACAATTATCAATATCGAGTATGAATATAGAGTGAAGTTTAGCATTCCTTAATTGCTCAATCGTAATGGGAGGTTTTGTGTAATAAAGATCGCATAAATTCTTTAAACTCATAACCTCATCTTGAGTTCTATATCTCGGTGGCTTTTGAAAGATTGCAGATATGGGGAGTAAGTTATTTGGTGGCGTACCTAAGCTAAATTTGGCTGCATAAGCACTATACCTAGCTATTTTACTCACAATTCTAGCTTTATTGTAAATTAAAGGTTCTAAAGCATATTCAGGAGGTACGAAACCAGTTTCAATCTCTATGATTAATGCTCCATCACCTTTTAATCCATATACATCACAAATAAGATCCTCTGATAATTTATGCTCCACATTAACTTTATAACCCATTTTGAGTAAGTTGTGAGCACAAAGGAGCTCGAGTGCTGAATGATTTATTTTTACAAGCCCCTTTGTATAAAGCTTAATGAGTTTCTCCTTAATTTTATCAAGCTCTTCACTATTTACCTTATACTTATTTTTTAGCCTTTCTAACAAAGTTGTGAGATCTCTCTTAAATTTCTTCACATCCAAAGGCTTCATTATTAATAAGGATATGATTTAAATAATTAAATTAAGGTCTATTACTCTTTACAAAGTATGCTATATGGAATGATTTATTTTCTTGTTGGAATAATTTTCAATTAACAAAATTTTTCACATATATAATTCTATGTAAGATTAATTGGCGGCGGCTCCGTCGGGGTTCATGCCCCAATCAAGCCCCATTCCCAACCTTACATCGTCAACCACGTGGGCGTAGCAGCGTAGCCACCCTGCTTTACGGTTGCTCCCTCCCGGACCTGGCCGAGTTCAGCAGTTGGAGGTTTACCCTTCCCTTCGGAAGGGCTACCTCTTGTGACCACCCACTACGGCGCGGAATCATCCATGTAAGGTTGATGGGTATCTCAATTGAGGCACTTTAGCCGACGGTTACTGGCCCCTGCATATAGCCGTTTTCAGGTTGAGGAGACGGCTAGCCTCCAAGCCCTACCCGCCGCCAAAATTGATAATGCAATAAAGCTATATTTACCTATTTCTTTTAATTAACTCAAGCATTTGGCAAACGGAGCAAATTTGTGAAGATGATGGATATCCACAATTTATGCAACGCTTTATAGAATTTTTCTTATGTAAAACTCGAAATTGATGGCTTATATTCAAAGCCGATTTAAAGATAATGTATTTAATACCTGCATGCTCCTTTTCTAAATCATTTAAGAAATTTCTAATTTTAGATCTAATCCCCTCATCTCTATATGGACATCTCATTTCTTGAAATGGAATATCCTTTAAATACGCATAAAGCGCTATCTCTTGCTCATAAAGTTCAATTAATGGTTTAACCCTTCTTATAGTGAAGTTTGATTGGGGTTCATTATAAGGATCGAGCCAACCTAGCCTTTCCAAATCACCACTTAAAAGGTTAATAATAAAGGTTTGAATGTAATCATCGAGATTATGAGCAGTAGCTATCACACTCGCCTTAACTCTTTCAGCAGCTATATCTAAAGCCCTTCTTCTTAATACGCCACAAAGTGCACATGCTGTTATATTTAAATTCTTTCTCCACCTTAAAGCCTCGTCCAATGTGAAGCCATAAAGCTCTCGATAAGATATGGTAAAATTGGGAATATTTAACTTATTGCTCATTTGATTTACATATTTTAAAGCTTCATCGCGATAACCCTCAATCCCCTCATCAACCGAAATAGCGTACAATTGTGATGCATGCTTTCTACATAATTTATCCAAAATGGTGAGTAAAGTTAAACTATCCTTCCCTCCAGAAACAGCGATAGCTACTTTATCGCCATGCTCTAACATTTTAAAGCGTGAAATCGTTCTTTTTACCTTTTTCAAAATGGATAAAGTAAAGCACGAGGAGCAAAGTTGCTCACCTGAGTATATCCTTTTGTATACTGGTTTGTTAATACCACATTTCGTACATTTAATATTACTAAGCATATTCAAATCGTTAATAAACCATAATTAATGATGCTAATAAGTAGATTAATTGCTAATAATAGCATAGTAAAAACGTTTATAATCACTCTTAATACTTTCCTATTTCTATCTGAGAATTTCGAGCTTAAAATTGCATTAATAAACCCATCACCATCTAAAGGATAAATGGGGAGCATATTGAATAACCCAATGTTGAATGAAAGAAACCAAACCCAAAAAAGAAAGAGGGCTATAGGCATAGGCCAATAGATACCATTGGGGAATAATCGAGGTGGATAAAAAGTTATACCTCCAAAGCCTATTATTCCACGTGATTTATTAATTTGGGACGGGATGGTCTCAACATTTAAAAGAATACTAGATCCACCTCTAAGAACTCTCAATTTGATTAATTGATTCGGTTCTAAATTTAAATTAATGTAATCTTCCAAGGTCTTTATTTTTCGATCGTTAACCTCTATAATCACATCATTAACTTCTAATCCAGAATTTTCTGCTGGGCTATTTGGCAAAATTATCCTTACCAATAAGCCAGATGGCTCATTATAAAATATGGTTCTAACTTCATTAGGCAATGCTGGAGCAAATGTAGGAGTAAGTGTGAGAAAAATCAATATTATGAATGAGAAGATGATATTTGCAGATGAACCAGCTGCAAATACCTTTAGCTTTGATGAGTTACGAGCTTTTTTAAACTCCTCTTGATCAGGCTCAACAAATGCACCAATAAGCGTTACAAGGAGCAAAATTCCACCAGATTTAACCTTTATCTTCTCCAATCTTGCTATAATACCATGTGCACCTTCATGAATGATGAGGATAAATGGTAAAGATAGGAAAAAGTTTGTTAATGCGGTGGGTGTTTGAATCGTAACACCAGGTAAAAGTAAAGCGACCTGAGCAAAACCCTCTGATTTTAAAAAGAGGTAATTGTAAAGATTCCGAAGGAGAAATGTTAAAGCAAAAATCATCGCAATTACACTAATAAAAATGCTCAATTTTGCAAACACATTCCAAAATTTTTTATGTGATGATAATCGATCGAGAAAATCATTAATTCGATTAGTTTTATACATTATAAAGAATGGTTTAACTTCTAAACCTTTTTGTTTTACTTTTTTCCAACGGCCTATAATGAACATAATCACCCAGAAAATAAGGATTGTTAATATAAGCTCAGTTTCAATCAATCTTTATCACCTAATTCTCAATATAAATCAAAATCTCATCCTATTGGAAATCTTAATAAAGCTACAGCACCGCCAAGCTTTGATACTTGAATCCCTATATCCGTTGAATTATCGACTAAGTATGATTTTCCATTATAAGATTCAACCATATCCAACATTTTCATTAAATCTTCCTCATTCACACCAGTTTTAAGAATTTTACTAGAAACTATCAAAGCTTCTATAGCCCCGATTTTACTCGCATTATATGTATCATTGAATGTAAAACTAACTCTATTATCACCTATCTTTATCCTTCTCATAACCTCATCGAGTAAATTCATAATACGAGCGATCTTCGTATTTTCAATAGCCTTGCGCAAATTTGGTGAATGTAAAGCTATGTAAATGCCATCTTCACCAGCCAAATCTATACCTTCAATCACTTTAACAACCTTCTTTAATTCACTATCTTTAATGTGATTGGCAAAAGCTTTTTTAATCATACCAGGACCTACAATGAATACTTTCTGCCCTTCATTATAAATCGATTTTATAACTTCCTCAACTCGATTATAAAATTCATTAATATCGATAACTTCACCATATCGTTTTCCTCCACACCCAGATTTGATTGTAGCGTAAATTTGAAGATGCGTTCCCCGAACTACACCTATACCCGCTTCTCTACGATCCATAGCTACCACAATAAAGCGCGTATCTTTATTATGTAAAGTTTGAAGTAATTGAATCTCATTAATATTAAACTCTTCCTTCTTTAAAGAAAATCTTTGACCTTGTGTAATAGTTAATGTATGATGAGCACCCTTTGGGATAGCTTCATTAGATGCTTCAATTATAATCCCACTTATTCTTAATCGCTCCAATTCACCATTTAGTTTTAAGTCTTTAACCTTCAATACTATACTAACTTTAATTCGCTCACCCTTATTCGGACGGGCATATTGATTATCATTTTTTACCACTCTACTCGTTTCGGATGAGATTAAATCATCCACTTTAATAAAGCGGCGTAAAAACCAAAGATCGTCTACATCTTCAGGTGTGAGTGCTATTAAACCACTTTTAGGATTAAAGTAATGTACAATCATTAGATTGCTACTCTAATTGTTGGAATGTGAGTAAAGTTAATCCTTGAGCTTTTCGAGTAAGCTCCCCAATTCTATGCCCCGCAATTAATTCTATACCAACTCTCTCACAAGCATCTACCAATCTTTGAGTAATTATCCCATCAAAGATTAAATACTTTGCACCTTGTATCGATTCGAGTTTTTGAATTAACTCATTTATAGCTACGCGTAATATTTCATTGAAGTTTTTATCGAGTATAATCGCTTCTAAAGTCCCATTAATTTTAGGGTAAAGCTCTTTTATCTTTTCCAATTGAATAGTGGTTAAAGGTGCTTTTATTTCTAAAGATGGCGCTTCAATAGGCACCACATTCTTGATTAACTCTAAAATTTCCATAGGTGTAAGATCCTCAACCTCCTTACCCGGTGGAGCTCTAATCACTCCTTTAATTGGAATTGTTTGAGTAAGCTCCTTTAATATAAGATCACCACCCCTATCACCATCAAGAAAAGCGATTAATTTCTTCTCCTTTGATAATTTAATAATAGATTCGGGAATTTTAGCACCATTCAAAGCTATGACATTTTCAATACCAGCTCTCAAAAGATTAATCACATCAGCCCGACCTTCTACGAGAAAAATTGTATCAGAGGTATATATGCCAGAACCAGCTGGCAATTCCTCTTTTCCATACGTAATTAAATTACCTCTCTTTATCGATTCTATTATACACTTTAAAGCTTCTTCACTCTCACTCATAGTTTTTGATGCCCATTCCTTTACAATCGCTTTTGCTCTATCTATAATGGCTTTTTTCTTTGCAGCACGTACATCATCAATAGATACTAAATGAAAACGAGCTGGATATGGCCCAACTTTTTCTACACTCTCTATAGTTGCAGCTATAAGTGCTGCTGTGGAGATATCGGTAGATATAGGAATTAAAACTTCTCCATGAGTCTTTCCATTCATAGATTTTAAATTGATCTCTATTCGTCCAACCTTCCATGTTTTTTGAAGCTCATTCAAATCCATTTCTGGGCCAAATAACCCTTCAGTTTGTCCAAATATCGCGCCTATAATATCTGGTTTTTCAACTATACCATCTATTTCAAATTTCAACCTTACAAGATACTTTGTTATACTTTCTGGCAACAATTATGCCTCCAAATATTTTAAGTTTTAAATTACTAACGCCCAAACCAATTAAATAGTTTAATTTCCTAAATATAAGTCCTTCTATACCCAATGATATTTCACTCTAACTTTAAATAGGGTTCAAAATATTCTTGAAATTTAATAAGTTCCTCAATTCTTTTAATCTTACCTTTTGTAGCTGATTGTAACATTCTTTTAAAGAACAAATCTACCACTCTTCTCTTCTCACCTAAAAGCATCGCTGCCTTCTTCGTTAATAATCGACCTTTCGCATCAAAATCTAATAAAAGAATCGTTTTTCGATACTTTTCTGAGATTTTAGCCAAATCTATCAATCTACCATTTTGACAAAGCATGAAAATATCACCATGGAAGCCTAATGAATTGAGAGCTATAACATCTTTTTGACCTTCAACAACTACTAATGCACCATTACTACATTCATCATTGAGTTTCTTAACGAATAATTGTAAATTACAAATCACTTCATCGTCTAATTTATTATGCTTCATCACTATTCTCCCCAATCTCTATTTTTCAATCCTACACCTAATTTAATTTTATATAAAATTGGTAAGCATCTTATATTTATTTGTTCCCCGTCTCTGACCCACAACAGATCATCGATAGCCAATTCTCTCACTGTGCTTTTTTTAACGGGGAGGCTTTCGTCTGTAGCGTGTCTGGGTAAACGAGGTTCTCATCATTATTCGAACACTCGCCGTCAACACGCAATTTGACGAAAGCCAATATAAAATTAATATCTCATCACTTTTATACTTTCCTTTAATAATTGAGATTTCATAAAATTTATTATGGTGTATAAATTATCAATGGCACAAATAATTAGTAACATTTAATATAATAATATCTTGATTAATTGAGAAGATCTAAATTCAACTCAAAGGCAACAACTGGTACTCGAAGATTGAAGTTATTAAGCACTTGGGGATGAATTTCACCCAACCATCCAAGCTTTTTACCATTAACATAGACTTCAGCAACCCTTCCAAGTGTGAACATATAATGATTTGTTGGTTTTGTTTTTATTTGCTTATTAAAAGCTTGTTGTATAAATGCTGTGAGAAGTGATTTTGCTTCGGAATAATTAGCCTCTGCATGTGCAATTAATACTGCAACATGGTATTCTTCTCTAACTCTAGATGATTTCCTATTATCAAGTATGCAAACTTTTGCTACTTCAAAAATGCGTTGTGGATATTCTTCATGTAAATTTCTTGAAGCTACAAATAAAAGTGAAGGGAGGAGTTGATCTCTTAAAACTTCATGCTCTTTTGTTTTCGGACTCTCCACTTGTAAAACTCTTCTCTCTTTCCTTCTCACCTTATCATATAAAATTTCTCTACTTACTAAGTTGAAATTCATAACTTCAATTAATCCTAAGCCAATTAAAACCTCTCTAACTCTATCTAACTTCATTAAATTCTCATTAAATCTCCCTAACATACTTCCACGAGGGATCGTAGGTTTAAGATTAGCTAAACCATAACCAATAACAACCTCTTCAACCAAATCTACTGGATGCATAATATCCACTCTATATCGAGGAATTACCGCTATCATACTTTCATCTTTATCTATTACGCTAATTCGCGATTTTTCTAAACACTCTTTAACTTCAAATTTGGAAAGATTTAAACCTAGAAGTTTACGTGTGAGATTAAGATCAATAGGTATATGATTAGGCTTCATATTTGGTGTGATCATCACTTTATCTTCATAATTTATCTCTACCGATACCAATTTACCTCCAGCATCTTGAAAAGCAGCAGCGAGTATAGCAAGGCTATTTTCCATAGCTTCCAAATCAGTTCCAGTAATATCTATGAAAAGATTCTTAGTTAATGATGTAACTCGTGTGAGCTCTCCATTAATTATAGGTGGGAAGGATAAAACTCCACCCTTCGAATCGATAATTATAGGGTATCGATTAAAACCTCTTACTATATAGCCATACTCTCTCCCAACATCTATATCACGTAAAATCTCCTCCATACTCATAGGTTTTGTATAATTCAATGGTATGAATCTATAATTGGGTGGTACAGTAGTGTATGTGAAAGGGGGATAAATAACATCTAAATTATGAATGCCTATTGAAACCTTTCTTCTCTTTCTACCAATACCTGCATGAAGATCCTCTTGCATCGTTATAATTTGCCTAATAGTCTCATCATCCAATTTCAATCCTTTTACTACAAGTGAAACTATGTATGGCCTTATACTTTTTACTGAAGAATCTACAAATACCTTGATATCACCACGTTCAACAAAATAATTAGGTGCACCTTTCTCAAAACCTAAAAGTCCATTTAAAGCACGTGCAATACCGTAATCTGTTGAGAAGTCAGGTCTATTTGGATTATACTCCACTCTTACATAATCATCACTTTTTTCCTCTAAATCTAAGCCTAAATATGGTAAAGTTTCAATTATTTGCTCAATCGATACACTTTGTTTGAGAAGCTTACGAATTCTATCATAATATATCGTAACTATAGGCATATGGGCAACCCCCTTAACCAGCTTAAATTATTCTCATAAAGCTTTCTTACATCATCAACTCCATATCTAAGCATTACCAACCTTTCTAAACCTCCACCCCAAGCTAAAACGGGATTTTTTACACCTAATGGTAAAGTCACCTCAGGGCGAAAGATACCCATACCACATAACTCTACCCATTTACCCAACCGATCAATATATACTACAGATTGTAATGAAGGTTCCGTATAAGGAAAGTATGAGGGCCAAAACTTTACTTTTTTCAAACCTAATCGAGAATAAAAGCAACTCAATAAGCCCATTAAATCCCTTAAAGTCACACGCTTTCCTACCACGATACCTTCAATTTGATGGAATTCAGCTAAATGCTTAAAAGTTGTTTTTTCATTCCTAAAGACTCTACCTACAGAGAATACTCTTGCCTCACTCGGTTTGAAATCAGCTAAATATTTTACAGTAACAGCTGTTGTGTGAGTTCTAAGTACAAGCCCTTCAGCTAACTCACGATTCCATTGATAACCCCAACCTTTTGAGCCAGTATTACCACCATTTAAGTGAACTTTAGCTACATTCTCCACTATTTTATCGCTCCCAATACTCTTCGCTTTTATTTTAGAGAGGTAAAATGTATCCTGCATCTCTCTAGCTGGATGGTCTTGAGGAGTGAATAAAGCATCGAAATTCCAAAAGCAAGGTTGAATTAAAGGACCGTCAATTTCTTCAAATCCTAAAGAAATAAAGATTTCACGCACTTCATCGATAAATCTTTGAACAGGATGTTTCTTACCAGGGTAAATTGGGGGTGTTGGAGATACTACATCTATAGGTCTTAAAACGTATTCTCTCCATTTACCACTAATTATAAGCTCTGGTGTGAGAGTATCAATTTCACGCTTCTTTTTCAAACTTTTAACCGTTTGCTCACCGAGTTGGGTGAGTTTTAATTGAATCGTTTTAATAGATTTTTGAGTAATGTAATTCGGCCTTTTAATCAATACTTTTAAAGTTTTAAGATCCTCTTGTGAGAGTTCGTCCAAAAATACATCTCCTTTTGATAATCTTTCCAATAAAACTTCTTCAGTAGTAATTGTTGGCTCAGATACTATCTCAATAAATGTTTTTCCTTCTATTGATGAAAATCTTATCCATCCTTTTTCTTTTGCATAACCTAACGCAGCATTAAATTCTTGTCCATCGATTGGAAATGCATTCTTCAATTCTTGAAAATTCGCTCTTCCACCTATTTGTAATAGAGTTTTAATAAGGCGTTTTTCTGGCAAACCATTTATTAAAACCTTCTTCCCATTTTCGCCAAGTGAAATTTTTTCTCGTGAAATTGATTTAATCTCAATAAGCCCTTTTGATTTAAGCCATTCTATAGCTCTTCTCACTTGATCAATATTTAAGTTTGAATTTGAGGTTAATTTCTCTAAATTAGTCTCACCAAGCTCAGCTAAAGTTTGTAAAAGGATTCTTTCAAGGCGGTGTAATATTAATGGCAAGCCTCTCACTATCTTGTTAAGCTAGTAAAATATGATTTATAGACTTTTCAGTTATATCAATCCCGAAGCATAACTTTATCAAGAATTTTCTCAGCCGCTTTTCTCTTTCTTTGATGTTCAATAAGGAATTCTTTCACTCTAATTGCTAACCTTGCTTTATCTTCGCCACACAGAAGTTGACCAGATTTACATGCCATGTAAATATCCATTAATTTTTTATCATCAGGTTCGAATAAAAAGTAGTAATATTGGTATATTGGGCAAATATCTGGATCTCCACCTTTAGATCTTTGCTCTTCTATTGTAGCTCTACCACCTGTAAAAGCATTCATAATCTTTCTCTCAACAACTTCAGGAGGGTCTGTGGTAAAGATTGCAGTCTCTGGTTCACTCGCACTCATCTTTCCACCTTTACCCAAACCTGGTAAGAATTTTGAGTGAATTTGAGCAGGCTTATAATAACCAAGTTTTGGTGCTACAAATCTTGCAATTCCCCTCCAATAAGGATCTTGATCGATCGCTGCTGGTATTAAGCATGGTATATTCTTACCTTTTAAAATACAAGGTAAGAAGCAAGGTGCAGCTTGCATAGATGGAAAGAAAATCATGCCAATATTCGTATTATTTTCAAATCCGAAAACGGCTTTTACAGTTGAAAAAGTTACATGCTTCGCAATTTCTAATGAAATTCGATATAAAGTTTTAGCAAATTCAATATTGGAAAAGATAAAGGTTTTTGATGGTGATAAGCCACATGCTAAAACATCCAAAGCATTTTCATAAGTGTATTTTAAAGATTCTTCTAACTTCATATCAGGATTGTGTAAAAACTTTTCATCATCAGTCATTTGAAAGTATAATTCAACATCAAACTTTTCTTGAAGGTGTTGAGTAAATATCCATGGTATTAAGTGGCCTAAATGAGTATGGCCTGATGGCCCTCTACCAGTATATAAAAAGAACTTTTCACCACTCTCATATTTATCGAGAATCCAATCTAAATCCCTATGACTAAAGAAGATCTTTCTCCTTAAAAGATAATGAAGTTCTCCAGTATGCTTCTCAATCCTCTTTAATAACTCATTAGTAATCAATTCAGTCCCAAATTCTTTAATTAATTTATTGTAATCAATCTCGCCTCTAACTTCCCAAGGTGTAACAACAAACTCTTGTTCATTAGCTACCATGCATAACACCTCTAATATATTCCATCAAATCTTTACACATCTATAAAAGTATTAGATCGATTGGAAATAACCCTTCCTTCTTCATCGATTTCACCACACTTTATACGAGTAGTAGATATCGGCTTACCATTTTCAGCCAAAACCATTTTTACAATAACAACCTCTAAAGGCTTTAAACCCATCTTTCTTCTTAATTCATTAGCTATCTTAACTCTACCCGCTGTTTCTTCACTAACGACTATTCCTTCAACATCTTTAGTAAATATTTCAGGGCCAAAATAATCATTTAATTGGGATATTTTATAGCATCTATTCGGAAAAGATTCATTTAAGAACTTTTCAAGATTCATTAACCTTTCTTCATAATTATGTTCAAGCTTTTTACCCTCAACATTAATAGCAAAGTTATCTGATGCGAGACCTATCAAAACAAATTCACCAACTTCAAAAGCTTTTGTAAGTAAAGCCTTATGACCTTTATGAATACGATCAAAAACCCCTCCTACAGCAACGATTTTGAACCGATTGTTCATTTATACTATTTTAATTATTTAATTAGATAATAATAAATCATTTTTAACTTAAATGTATTGATAAATGCTATTTAATCCCTTTTACATTATTCGGTTAGAGAGTTATGCTGTTAATTGAGGAGCAAATTAAAGCTGGTAAAATTACATCGGAAGTGAGAAATGAAGTAATCAAAAAGGTATCTGTTGGAATGAGACTTTTAGATTTATGTGAATTTGTGGAAAGAATGATTGAGGAGAAGGGTGGTGAGCCAGCCTTTCCTTGCAATGTGTGTTTAAATCACATAGCTGCTCATTATACACCTTCCATTGATGATGAAAGTGTTATTCATGATGGGGATGTTGTGAAGATCGATATTGGTGTGCATATTAAAGGTTATATTGCAGATACAGCTATCACAATATCCTTTAATCCGAAGTTTGATAGCATGGTTCAAGCGGTTAATGAAGTTTTAAAAGAGGTTATAAAAGTGGTAAAAGCTGGCACTCGAGTTGGCGAGTTAGGAAGAATCGTTGAAGAAGGTGCTCGTAAAAGAGGTTTTAAGCCTATATCAAATCTTAGTGGCCATTCGATTGAACCATATAAAATTCATGGGGGTTTATCAATACCCAATGTATGGGTACCTAGCACTTCAGAATTAAAAGCTGGTTCAATATATGCAATTGAGCCTTTTCTTACCACCATAGATGGTGCTGGTTTAGTAATTAATGGGAATATTACTAATATTTACAGCCTTATAACGAGAAAGAGAACTCAAGATAAAGATTTGGATGAGTTTATAAATATTATATGGTCTAAATGGAAAACATTACCATTCACACCTCGCTATTTTAAAGATGTGATTAAGAAAAAGAGTTTAGATATGATGTTAAATAAGCTTGTGAAATTAAAGATTTTAAGAGCTTATCCTATACTCGTTGAAGCTAATGGTAAGTGTGTAGTTCAAGCTGAACATACAATTATGCCTACAGATAATGGAGTAATTATCCTCACTCAGTAATTGGCTTTTCTGTATAGATATAAGTAATAATCATAGTGCCATTACACTTACCACACTTACCCGATCGCCTATATACATAATCTCCATCTTGAAAAAATCTTTTACTCTTTAAGCCGCATTGAGTACACTCTTCAATTGTATAAACTGGTGCTTTTACTTCTTTATTGTATGAGCGCTTCAAATATTTACCTCCTTATTGACCGATTCCTAATGTGTTCCCTACACCAATTATGAATACCTTATCTCCAACACTCGTTTTTTCATCTAAAATTCGCTTTATTATCCCAATTACTTTATCAGTAGCTTCAGCAATTTCTCTCCTCATAACGGTGATAGCATCAATTATCGATTCTTTAATTACAATTGCATATAATGGTATGCGATGCTTCGTTGCAACTTCTTCAATCTTAAATCTATCTACACCAATACCACCTATAGCTGCACCAATACCCTCTGCAATATCACCAGTCTTTTCACCCTCTAACTTTAAAGCTGCATCTATCATCACTATAGCATTCGGTTTCAAACCCATTTCTTCAATTAACTTTTCTACAACAGTTCCTATTTGACCAACATTACCAGCAGGCCCTTCAGCTTTAATTAAATATAAAGATCTACCATTAAATTCAGACTCACTCATTACCGTATCTTTCCCTATTATTTTTTTCTCACAATTAATCATTAATTTACCAGCTACCATAGCACCAATACCATCACCTATTGGTTGGGCCAATTTGAATGCATCAATCGCTTTCATTAAAGCATCAGCTTCTTGAAGAATGATTGGCATAACCATTTGTAATTGTATAAGTACGTATAAACTCATAGTTCTCTTACCAAGAAGGTAATAATGCCTTACAATTTTGTAAATATAGTTAAGTGCAGTCGTTGCCTCTAAAATATTCTCAGCAGCACTCATTTTAACTGGATCGGTTATAGTTATCATTTTTCTAACTTCACTTCTCAATCTATCATCTCTTAAAGTTATAATATGCTCAATCTTCTTCATAATCCCTGAAGGATCGGTATCAACAGGTAAGATTGTGAAGTATTCTAAGAATTGATCTATACGCTCAGTAGGATCACTTGATGTTTTGCATACATTAGCAAAGTAGTCTATAGCCTCCTTTCTCGACTTATCCTTCATCATCTTCAATTTATTTAAAGAGCGGCCTATTTCATTCAAAACCATCCATGTTTGAAACTTTTGCCCATAAAGAATGAAAAGAATGAAGGGTGCGTAAAAGAGTAAAAAGTATAATGTAGGATTATCACTAAAAATATTCTCTCCAGGCCAAGTTAATAGGGGGAGTAATTCTAACATTCCACTTGCGCACCAATAAATTAGCTTTTTATTAACGCACGTTGTATTAATGGTTAACGCTCCTTTAAAAGTATTTTAACCATTCTTTTCAACTAAAATCATCATTAAAATTGTAAAGTTTCACAATGAGCTTAAGGATAAAAATAAGTAGAGGGCGCCGGCACTACTGCTTCGCAAGGGCTTCCGCACCTTACTAACACAGTAGCGACGCACGGTTTGACTTCCGGGTTCGGAATGAGTCCGGGTCGGACCCGTGCGCTATGGCCGGCTGATTATTACTTTCATTATAGTAAAAAATAAGCTTTTCCTTAACGTGAAACATACTTATTACCTTTAATATAAAATCTTAATAGCGAATCCTTAGCTTTCGTTACCCCTATCCTTTTACTACACTCTATTGATTGAGGTTTCCAACCATCATCCACTATTGTAATATCTGAATTTATAACATTCTTACCATCATCTTCAATTCTCGTAATCCCAAGTGCAGCACAAAGCTTACCGGGACCATTTGTTGGCTTATTTATATTGCATAATGGTTCTGCAGCCCTTATAAGTACAGCTTCACCTTTTTTAGTCACGATATTCATACAACTTTGGCGATGTATTGTATAAACATAAAGAGTTCCAGGACCTTTAAACATAGATTGATTCCTCTTAGTTTGACCTTTATAGGAGTGTGATGCTGGATCTCCAATAAGATAAGCTTCGGTCTCAACGATACGGCAAGCTTTAGCTTTATCATACTTTTTACATATTATAATCTTTCCTAACAATTCTTTTGCTACCGTGATTGTATTACGATTATAAAATTCATTACTCAATTGTTTGAGATTCATCAAGTTCCATCCCTTGAGTATTTCAATCTCTCTAATTCCATTTTAATATTCACGATATCTTCTTGAATTATACTTTTTAATTTTGGATTATAAATAGCTGCAGCTGGATGGTATGTTGAGATAAAATTAAAACCATTCTTCTCAATCAATCTTTTATGAACACTTGATACCGATTTTTTGCCCAATAAAGTTTGTACCGCAGTATTGCCTAATAAGCAAATAATTTTAGGTTTAATGAGTCTCAATTGCCTCTCTAAATATGGCTTACACAAATCTCTTTCTTTATCAGTTGGTGGTCGATTTCTAGGCGGTCTGCACTTTACAACATTTGTAATAAATACATGCGCTCTTTGAATACCAGCATTCTTTAAAAATTCATTTAAAAGCTTTCCCGCTGCACCAACGAATGGTTTACCTTGCCGATCTTCTTCAGCACCCGGTCCTTCTCCTATAAAAACAATTTCAGCATCTTCTGGCCCCTCTCCCGGAACTGGATTTATTCTCGATTTTGAAAGTTCACACAATTTACAATTTTTAATCTCTTCAGCGATTTTCGCAAGGCTATCTAAATACATCTAAATAAAATAAAAAGTTTAATAATATTTAAAAAGCTTGGGATTTTCTTTAATTTCTCTTTGGAGAAATGAAAAGAATATTGGAGATTTAGAAAAAGCTTAATTTCATAGTATTTATAATGGGATATGGGAATCTAAGCTTTATTGATAATAAAATAAGTTTGTTTTACTTTCTTTTTCTCATTCTAACTATAGCTGTGATTATAATCATGATTAAAATTATCGGTATGATCGTTGTTAAATTTAACCAACCAATTCCCGGTATTGATATTGGCACTTCAATAGGAGTAGTTGTTGGTTTTGTTGGAGAAGTTGTTGGTGTTACTTCTGGTACTACTTGAATCGATTCGATGCGTTGCCTTAACTCCTCAAATATTGGTAATGTTTCATTAAGCGTGATTAAAGTCATCGCAGCTTCTTGTTGAGCCCAGAAGAGCTTTCTATCAATTACAAAAGCTACCTTCCAATCACCACGTTTTTGAGTTAATAATGCTGCCATTTCTCTATCGATTTTAATTGCTTTACCAGTTGCTTTAGGTACGATATTCGCTTCTATATCAAAGAAAGCGATTGCAAGATTCTTCCCCTTAATCTCTTTTATCTTTAAATTGTTTATTTTGTATGAAGTCATTGGATACTCAATTAAAGCAGCTTCAACAAAGTTTTTATATTCTTCAAGATTTGCAATATTCTCATTAATATACTCCAAATCTACAGTATTCAAATAGGCTTTTATACTACCTTGCTTACATGCATCATAATAATCTATTAATGCTTGATTTGGAGTTTGTGCTGCGTAAACATTTAACATTGGTATTGAAATAATTATAAGTGTTATAATGATTAAAATTGATTTAATATTCATCATCTTCACACCCAGAAGTATACTATTAAATAGATTTTGTAATTATTAACCTCAAATCCCGTATTATCTGTTGCAGTTACCGTTATCACAATTGGTATGAACCTTTCCTCTGCTCGATTTATCTTCTCAACCTTAGATAGGTATTCAAGATTTCCTTTCCAGATATTCGTTGCTGCATTAAAAGTTAGGCTTAAGCCTGCTGTTACTTGACCGATTACTGGGAGTTTATCAGTAACTAATGTTACAGCGCCTACAGCGGTTTGGGCTAGAGTTATCCCAAATACACCCCACTCAGCAACCTTCTCCAAAGTAGTCTTCCCCCCTTTCCGAGTGACTTGCAAGTAACCCTTTGGGAGGTCTTCAGCTGCAGTAGAATAAGCCCCACTTACGCCATCATAAAATGTATATCCGCTCCAAACTTTAGATACTCTCTCCCAATTCTTTAAAGCTCTTTGAACTGCTAACACATTCGCATACGCTTCACCTACATCTCCTTCACCTAGCAACCTCTTTATTCTAAAAATGGCTTGAGAGCCACTCTCTGCTTTTTTAAGAGCTTCGATCTTCTTTTCAAGTCCGAAACTAATAGTATCCATTACCAATGATTTTAAAGTAGCACTTTTTTGTATTGACCACATCGATAAACCTTCAATCTCTCCAACCAAGTCAAAGTTGCCTATATTATCAGGCGCTTTATAGCCTATCTTAACCTCCTCTTCAGGCTTAAGTGTTAAGTAAATGGTATATGCCCAATCTTTATTAGCCTCTCTAATAAGTCCAGTTTTTACGCTTAAAACTACTCTTATCGGTTTATCTTTATTGTCTGGATCAATTACTTTTAATTTAAATACTCTCTCAGTACCCTCTTGAACTTGCTCAGCATCGCCCGGTATAATTATTATAATTGGTGCAGCATCCAACAAGTTAGCTGTGAAGATAACTTTATCACCAATAGGCCTTCCTGTAGTTGCATTAACCAATTGGAATTCAATCTTTTGAGTTGAGTTAAACTTTAAGCCTTTATTTGGCCCCATCGCTCCTTTAGTCATTACATGAAAACTAGCTAAGCCAGAGCTCGGTTTGGCTCTAATTGATGATACGAGGGTTGAAGAACCTTCTATGTGAAAGCCTATAGGAGCGTTATCCCCTTCAACTATTCTACCAACCACATAAACCAATTGATATGGATCTATATTTGGATCTCCGCCTTCAGCCTTAACATTGGCTAATATGAGAAAGTTTGAATCTCTTGGTGTGCCAGTATTGAATATACCATTATTATAAACAGTTATACTCGTTTTCGATAGGGAGAGTGTATATTTAAGAGGTTTTGTCTCATTCTTCTTTGGTGTTGGTGTTGGAGTTGGTGTTTGTTTAGCAAACTTTCCATACTCTTTTTCATTAATTACAATCTCTGTTGAGCCGAGCTTTACTTCAACTTGTTTCGGCTTAAACTTAAAGCTCTTTAAAATATCCTTAGCTTCAGCCCATGCTTTATCAATAGCCTCTTTAGCTAACTTCTTACACTCAGATTGAACTGAAGGAAGTTTTTCCTTTTCTTCACCTTCATATACTCTAAATCTTGGTTGAGGATTATTAACAATATAATTATAAGATAGAGATAAATATTTACCATTAACAAAAGCTTCTAAAAAGAGGCGAATCTCCCCTTTAGGATAATATTCATTATACCACTTCTTAACATTGTTATCATATCCCCTCTCATATGTGACGGCTTCCAATTTTTCTATCACAAGCTTTTTTCCATAAGTTAAGCCAAAGTAGCTAAGAATATCAGAATCTGCCATTGATGTAGTAACTGAAATCTTTTGCCAAGGTGAGTCTGACGCCTTATAATCTTTAAGCTTATAAGCAATCTCTTCATCAACTTTGCTTTGACCCCAAGAACTTGGATAAAAAATCCGGAATTTAATTGTCTCATCATTTGTTGGTGGTTTATTCCACCATAATTCAAACACACCTTTCCAAGGATTCTCAACTTTAAGATCTACAATTTTCCAATCTGGTCGAGATGGAAGTTTATACTCAAATTCTACTGGAATTACGGTAAATGTTCTTTTAGCCCATGCAAGTTCATATTTAAATTTATTATCGTTAGGGTCGAACCATTGAAATCTCATAACAATACCAATTGCATCAGGTTTATCAACGAAAGGATATCCATAAGAGAGAGTAAAGATGATTTTATCTGAACCATCATATTTCAATAAATAATTACAGGATCTTTGAGTTTTGCACCACTAATTTCTACAGCTCCCAATTTCGTATACCAACCAGTTGTAGAATCTAATACAATTGTGTTTGTGAATTGCTTGATTACTGGATCATTTATGGTTACTTCAATTTTAAAAGGTTTACCGAAGTGAGTAGAATCGGGTGCTTGAACATCTATTGGTCGTTGCGCTGAAAAGGCTAAAAATATTGGAGAGAAAGCTACTAAGCCGATTGAAAGTAGTAAGATTGGAACAAATAATAATGATATTAATCTGCACCTATTGAACTTTTTCTTAATAATACCGCTCATTGCATAACTGCAAAGTAAAGCACTATTTAAATTTTATTAAAGCATATTTAAATGGCTTTGTAAATTAAATAAAAATCAATCATAATTTAACAATTTTATCAAAAGTTTATTTTGGTCCCGCGGGCAGGATTTGAACCTGCGACACTCCGGTATCTGTACGCTTGGTAGGCTGGTGAGGTTAGCATTCAGCTAACCTCTACAGCATCTCCCCCTTATGAGGGTCGGAAGCTTTTGGTAGTTACAAACTTCTACCAAGCTGAGCTACCGCGGGCTCCATATTATTCTTTTTAATAATGCAAATAAATATGTTTTGTTAAAGGAATATTACGTTAAACTTTAAGCTAGAGGAGTTAACTTCATAGACCTTAAAAGGATTAAAGCTTATAAATAACTGCAAATACCATCAGTAAAGCGCTGAAAGTGACTATTGCTAATACATCTAACTCTAAGACTTATCCTTTTTTACTAAATCTACCGTCACTCTTTTAATCGAGCCTTCCACCCATTGAAAAGCTCCATAATTGCCAGATGGCTTTGCCATAATTAACCACACAATTGGATTCACTTTCATAAACTCTAAATCCCTAATTGAAGGTTGAGGTGGAGCTGGATGGGAATGAAAAACTCCAATCACATTTAAACCATCTTTTTCAGCATTTAAGTACACTTGAAGCAAATCTTCTGGTCTTATACTAAAAGTAACTTGAGAGTTATCAGCATTCTTCACGATCACTACCTTATGAACTACAGCTACATCATCATGAACCTTTCCTACAACGAGTGCACAAGCTTCTATAGGCCAAGCTTTATCAGCTTCAAACTTTAAAGCTTCAAAGTCCTTCACATCGATCTTTAACTTATTAATCTTATTCATTATTGACCTTGTAAATTAATATAAACTCTTGAATATAAGCATCATGAGTATTAATAGGGTTCTTTACTGGAAGAAAGTATTCATTAATTTGATTTCCTAATAAAAACTTTTATAATGAGTTGAGTATTCACTTTTTGAATCTATCTATAGGTGCTTTATTATGAGTGAAAATAGTGAAGAAGCTGGGCTGGAATCGATTAAAAATGCAGAAAAGAGGGTTGTTAAAAAAACAAATGAGCTTATGAGCTTGCCTCCATTACCCAAAGTGATTTGTAAAAATTCACACAGTATTAAATTTAGATTAGGTCGAGGCTTCTCACTTTTAGAACTTAAAGAAGCAGGCTTATCGATAAAAGATGCACGAAGACTCAATTTACGAGTCGATCCTAGAAGGAAAACTGCGCATAAAGAAAATATAGAGTTGATTAAAAATTGGCTTTATTCTCAATCAAAAGTAAAAAATGAAAGAGTTAGCGAATCTAAAAATGAGCGTATGAATTCTTAAACGTTTATTAGATAATAAATTTAATGAAAGGCTATGAGTAGTTATGTAAGAAGAGTAATAAGAGAGAATTTGAAGAAGTATGTTGGAGGGGAGCAAAGAATCCCAAAAGGGGCTATAAAACTCAATCAAAATGAAAATGAATATCCAACATCACCACATGTGATTTCCACTTTGATTAATTATTTAAAAAATAACGATCTTCGGCGCTATCCTGAGCAAGATAGTGAGACTTTAAAGGATAAATTAGCAAGATGTTATAATTTAAAGTCTGAACAAATAACGATTGGTAATGGATCTGATGAAGTAATTGCTAATGTGTTTAAAACTATAGTGGATAAAGGAGATTTGGTAACTTCCACAAATCCAACTTATGGTATGTTTAAAATTTACGCTATTGAGGCTGGTGCGAATTATTATGAGGTGGATTTAAATGATGATTATACCATACCAATAGATAAATTAATCAATGTGAGAGGAAAACTCACGGCAGTTACAAATCCAAATAGCCCTACAGGTGTATTTACAAAGATATCTGAGTTAGAAAAACTTGCTAAAGGTTTGCAAGGTTATGGTGTTTTATTAATCGATGAGACATACGTTGATTTTACTAGAGATAATGCATTAAGACTCATTAATAAATATGATAATGTGATCATTGCGAGAACATTTTCAAAATCCTTTTCATTAGCTGGGATTAGGCTCGGTTTTGGTATCGGTAATGAAGATTTGATTGAATGGATAGAAGTGGTTAGAAATCCCTATAATATAGGGACTTTAAATCAAATAGCTGCAATCGCAGCTTTAGAAGATTATACATATGTGAAAAAAAATATTGAGCGAATAATTGAAGAGAGGGAGTTTCTTAAAAAGAAATTAAGAGAGCTTGGATTTTATGTATACCCATCTGAGGGTAACTTTCTCTTCATTAAATGTAAAACAGTTGAAGATGCGAAAAATATTGTGAATTTTCTTAAGAGTAAAAATATTTACGTGAGATACTTTGGTGATAATCCAAAGATAGCAGACTCCATTAGAATAACTGTAGGTACTCATGAGATTAATATTAAGGTTTTACAAGCATTAGAGGAATATTTGCAAAATTATCGTATTAAATAAGCTTCATTTTGTTAATAAGCCAATCATTCCATATTAAAAAGATTTGTGGCGAATGTAATAATATAAATACTCTTGTGCATAACCTGCAAAATCACCAAAGTATGCTCTCATTCTTTCTGCAATTTTGTTATAAATCCAATCGTTTAAGCGCTTTTCTTTAATATGAGTAATAAAATCTTTATCAAAAAGGTGGTTATAAAAATTGATAATAACGCGTAAAATCCATACATCAATCGGGAATGAATTTAATTTATTTAATGAGAAGAGTAGTACACAATCTGCAACCTTCAATCCTACTCCAAGTAATAATTTACGATTCATGTGCTTTGTTAATAAATTCTCTCTAGCAGTATAATAATCGAGATGAATGAGTTTATTTAAGTCTAACTCTTGAGAAGCGACCAATTTAGCCGCATTTATCACAAACTTAGCTCTATAACCCAATCCATAACTCTTAAGTTTATCCAAATTAGCATAAGCAAGGCTTTGAGGCTTAGGGAATGTATAAAAAACCTTTCCCTCAAACTTTAACTTATTACCATACCCTTCTGAAAGTCTTTTTATCATACGTTGGATATTTGGTATTTTATTATTCGTGGCGCAAATGAATGAGATTAAACATTCCCAAGGGTCTTGCCTTATAAGGCGTAAACCGTAATATCGATTTATAGCATCATTAATAATGGGATCCTTGTTAATACTATTAAGTATTGATGGTAAATTATCGTCCAACCTAAAGTAATTATAAATAAACTCAATGCCTCTATCTGGATGAATTGTAAAGAATAATTTATTACCCATTTGCTTCATTTTCAAAATGCTATCATTAACCACGCCATACCACCATCCATCCATTTTCTCCCATTTGAATACTTGGCCAGAATTCAAAGTATAATCTAAATTGAATGGTGTTTTTGATAAATCCAATACCCTTTCCAAAAAATCCCCTTCCATTTTTAATTCTTAATAATTTGAGTAAAAATTTACGAATCCTATATTTATATGAATATGGTTGTGAATAATGCTTAGTGAATTCAAAATCCTTGTTAATAATATTAATAGATTTGAGATAAGAGGCTCATATAAATCATCACATTAAAATTAAAATCCCAACAAACCTTCAATCTTTAGCATTACTCAAGCAATCAACAATATAATTTCAAAAAGGGAGTTGCTAATACAAGCGGAAAGTATTTGAAGATTAAAAATTATACTTTATGTGATGGTGGAGATCGAATTATTATTTAATGGATTAAAAATTGATGGAGAATTGAATGAGCATAAAAATCCCATTACAATGAAATCTATTTTGAATGCTTTACCAATTGAGAGTAAAGTGAATCGATGGGGTGATGAAATTTACTTCTCTACTCCCGTAAATGTGAGTGAAGAGAATGCTCAAGTTGATGTTCAAATCGGTGATATCGCCTACTGGCCTCCAGGTAAAGCCCTTTGTATATTTTTTGGTCCAACACCAATAAGTAAAGGTAATGAGCCAAGAGCAGCAAGCCCGGTAAATGTGATAGGTAAAGTTAAAGGAGATTTAACCCTATTAAAAAAGGTGAAAAGAGGATCTAAGGTAATAGTGCGAGTAAAAGAAAAAATCGCATAAAGGATGGAGATATAAGTAACTAAAAAGCTTTGATTTAATGATGTTTATTAGACTTGATGCTTTAAGCGTTTGGAGGAATAAAGAGGTTAAAGAGAGGCTCAATTGGTATTATCAAGTGATGTGTAATATAAAACCAGCAAAATTCTTGATTTGTAAGCGATTACCATCCACTATAGACTTAAAAAATTCGAGTGAAGATGAGTTATGGAGAGAGCATGAAATATTATCGAAGAATTTCCAAGAAGTTTACAATAAGATTAATTCAAATGAACTTAAGCTTGATGAAATGGAAAAGCCTTCACAAAACTTTCTCGATTTAAAAGCTGAGTTGTTAAAAAGAATTATTACACATTGCCATCTTTGTGAATGGAGATGTGGTGTGAATAGAATAGAGGGTAAGAGGAAAGGTGCTTGCAAGCTTAATTCTTTAACCAGAGTATCTACATGGTTTCATCATTATGGTGAAGAGCCACCTCTCGTAGGTATTGGTGGCTCAGGTACAATATTCTTTACTGGGTGTACTTTTCGATGTTGCTTTTGCCAAAATTGGGATATCTCACAAGATCCATTAAATGGGGCTGAAGTTGATAGTAAAAAGTTAGCTATTATTATGAAAAATTTGAGGGAAGAGGGTGCTCATAATATTAATTTTGTTGGTGGTGAGCCTACAATGCATCTCCACACTATATTGGATGGTATGAAAATCTTAAATGTAAATGTACCTATGCTGTGGAATAGCAATATGTATTGTAGTTTAGAAGCGATGAAGATACTTATTGATGTTATAGATATATGGCTCCCAGATTTTAAATATGGGAATGATTCTTGTGCAATTCGATTATCAAAAGTACCAAAGTATTTCTCTGTAGTATCTCGGAATCATGCTATAGCTCAAGCACAGGGGGATATGATTATTAGACATCTCGTTTTACCAAATCATGTTGAATGTTGTACGAAACCAGTTTTAGAATGGATATCAAAGAATTGTAAAAGGGCTTTGGTGAATATTATGGCTCAATACCATCCCGATCACTTAGTTTTATCACAACCATCCAAGTATCCAGAGATTTGTCGTAGACCAAGTAATGAGGAGATGAGAGAAGCTTACAAATATGCGGAAGAGCTTGGTTTGATTTATGAGCCAGTATCATAAAATTCAGAGGTGAATAATGTTAAATAAAAAATCAATGGCATGTCGCATTTGTGGCAAATCAATGGTGATTTCAAAAGCAATAGGGGTATGTGTATCTTGTATTCGTAAAGGTGATGGTAAAGCATTAATTTATGAAGCTCATTTAAGGGTAAGAAAAGTATTTGGACTCCCTCTTGAACCTCCTAAAGACCATAAAGGAATACCTTGTAATGTATGTAGTAATAAATGCGTAATCGGCGAAGGTCAAAGTGGGTATTGTGGGCTTAAATTGAATAATTTTGGGAGATTATATTCTCTTACCAGCTCGGATAAAGCTATTTATTATGCTTACCTTGATCCACATGTCACAAATTGTTGTGCAGCATGGTTCTGCCCAGCTGGTACAGGTATTGGTTACCCAAAGTATGCTTGTAAAAATGGACCTGAATATGGTTATTACAATCTTGCTATCTTCTTTTATGGATGTAACTTTAATTGCTTATTTTGCCAAAATTCTTCACATAAAAATATTCATTCAGAACCTCAACGCTCTATAAATGATTTAATTAATTATACAATTAATAATAATCGAATCACTTGTTGGTGCTTTTTTGGTGGTTCACCAGAACCCCAATTACCATTCGCAATAAATGCATCAAAGAAGCTTTTAGAAATGATCGATCAAAATAGAGTGATGAGAATTTGCTTTGAGTGGAATGGTTGTGGAAATCATTACCTTGTTAAAAGAGCTGCAGAAATATCTTACATAACTGGCGGTAATATTAAGTTTGATTTAAAGTGTTGGGATGAGAATTTAAGTTATGCTTTATGTGGTGTTTCAAATAGAGATGCATACAAAAATTTTGAGATGATTGCAAATGAGTTTAAAATGAATGATAATCACCCTCCAGTATTATGTGCCACTACATTACTTGTGCCAAGTTATGTAGATGAGATAGAGATTGAGAGTATATCAAAATTTATAAGTGAATTGAATCCAAAAATCCCTTATAGCCTCCTTATTTTCCATCCAGACTTTATGATGAATGATTTACCAATAACACCCCTTGAACAAGTCGTTAAATGTTACAAAGTGGCGAAAAAGTATCTTCAAAATGTTCATATAGGCAATCTTCATCTATTAGGTTTTCGAAATATGGATGATTTTTTATTATCGATTTAATTAAGAATATAACGTTTTAATATTATTTTTTTCAATCCATCTCATAATTTGCTTATCGAGTGGTTGGTGCTTTTTGCGCTTAAGTCTTCTTTGCAATAGACATGGCCCAATAACTTCATAAGCCTTTCTTGCAAGTTTATCTGCCTCACCTAACTTGAATCTCTCCCAATCTTGATAATGTTTAAAACCTCTTAATTTTATCCACTCAAGTGTAAAATTTGATAATGAGTTTGGTGGTATGCAAATACAAACTACATTTAACCTTCGATGAAGGCTGAGTGGGCATGTAAATAACCTTTGTGAGTCAATATTATTCTCAACTTTTAAATTTACAGCCTTATATTTTAATGCTATATCTGTTATAAGGCTTTGAAGCTTTATTTTTACATATTCAACAATAGAATAAGCGAGATCAAGAGGATGTATTGAGTTTAATGATAAAGCATTTTGATGGAGATGTACATGACATCCTTCTCCCGACCATTTCACAATAATCGAATCCTCAACCCCTTCACTTCTTAAAAATGATATTATCTCTTTTACAACTTCAATCGTAGCTTCCCACTTATCCAATGTATTATCAATATCCCAAGTTGGTGTACATGATGTAATATTTGAGAGATCCAAAATATCCTCATAATTTGTGAGTCGTTTGTAAATGTTGGCTGTGGCATAAATTGTACGAGGGATAAATGATGCATACTCATTAAATATCTTTAATAAATCATTTTGATTCTCAATCTTTAAAGGCCTTTTATCTCTCGTATATCTAATTAATATTGGTTTTTTATCAAATGAGCAATAAACACCAACCCATCGATTCTTTGCATAGCGAGTTATTTCATTTTGAACCAAATTGAATGAATAATGCTCCTTTATCTCATTAAAATTCACTCAATTTCTGCCTCCTTCATCTCCTTTGCTTTTTTAATCTTTTCAATAACTTCTTTAGGTAAAGCGATATCTTCTTTTCTCTCTTCTAAAGAGCCCAAAATTACAAGCCCTTTACCATCCACGATAGCGATTTCAAACATATTCAAGCTATGAGGAGTTTGCCTCATCTTCTCAACTAACAAATACCTTTTTAACACTCCACTTTTAACCGATCTTCTAAATCTAATTATACCATCAGCGATATGCTCCACACCCCAACCAAAAGCTTCTGAAGTGCTAATCGCATATTGAGAAGTAGCAAGAACGGTTAAGTCCCATTTAAAGAAGACTTTCTTCACAAAGTATGAGTATCTTCTTGCCATAGCTGGTTTATCGAGCCAAAAGGCAGATAAAGAATCTACTACTAATCTTGCCCTCCCATAACCTAAAGCTTTTTTAGCCTCAACTACTTTATTCACCAATTCCTCAACATCTAAACTCTTCAAAGACCATTGCTCATCTTTACCCATTAATGCATCGATTAAAATTAATTTCTTCTCTTCAATCGCTTTCTTAAAATCAAAATTGAATTGAGAAGCTTGTCTTATAATCGAATCTGCACTTTCTTCAGTAGATACATAAATGCATCGATCGTTACACCTTATACCTTCATTTATAAAAGTTATACAACAAATGGTCTTTCCAGTTCCCGGCTCACCTGTAATAGCAATGAAGAAACCTCTTGGTATACCTCCACTTAAAATTCGATCTAACTCACTTATGCCTGTAGAAAGCCTCTCTATCTCTTCTACCATTCTAAATTAATTATTCAATAAATAGCTTTAAACTCTACTATAACAATTTTGATAATTTAAGAAAACCATTATCTTTCGATAAGAGCTTTAGTAAAGTTTTTATAACTGCGTTTTAATAGATATAACTGTGTTATAAATGACAGAATTAAAAGCTAAGATTATGGAACTACCTATGGTTAATCAACGTTGCCCGATTTGTGGAAAAGGGCCAATAATAGTTGATATTAATGAAGGAGAAGTTTTATGTAGTAATTGTGGATCTATATTGAAAGAGAATTTTGCGAATCCGAGCTTTGATCGAAGAATCTTTACAATTGAAGATTGGAAGAATAAAGCAAGGGTAGGTTTACCAACATCCTTAACGATGCATGATTTAGGGCTCGCAACTACGATGAGTAGTAGCAATAAAGACGCTTTAGGTAAACCTTTTGGTTTAAAAATGAGGAGTAAAATTGAGCGTATGAGAATATGGAATAGGAGGAGCCAAGTTCATGAATCTATAGATAGAAATCTTAGAGAGGCATTCACTGAGCTTCGAAGAATGGCAGATCAATTAAATTTGAATGAAGTAGTTATGGAAAGGGCTGCATATATTTATAGAAAAGCATTGAAGCATGGCCTTTTAAAAGGACGCTCCATTATTGAAATTATAACTGCATCATTGTATGCAGCTTGTAGAGAGTTAGGAATAACACGAACTTTAAAGGATGTAGCAAAGGTAAGCTTTTTAAAAAGAAAAGATGTTGCTAGGTGTTATAGACTTCTCCTAAAAGAAATGGATTTGAAGATGCCATTATCAAACCCAGTTGCAAATATTTCTAAAATAGCTAATGAGGTACAAATCTCTGAAGGAACGAGAAGAAGAGCTATTGAGATCATTAGGAGAGCTAAGGAAGCTGGTGCTATTGTAGGTAAAGATCCAAATAGTATAGCAGCTGCAGCACTTTATTTAGCTTGTAAACTTGAAAATGAACCAAAGACTCAAGAGGTTATAGCGAAGGCAGCTGGAGTTACTGAGGTAACGATTCGAAATCGATACAAAGCTTTAAAGAAATTTGCTTGATACTGTATCATAATAATATTTTTGCTCATCGCTTACAAATTCTTCAAATTGAGATTCATAAAAATACCTTCTTATTTCGATTTTTATTTTTCTCGCCAATCCATTAATATTATACTCATATTCATCAAAAAGCTATTTAAATAAAGGAATTATACTTAATAATGGGCCAGTCGTCTAGCGGTTAGGACAACAACTAATGGTTGTTAAGCCCTTACACGGCGTAGGTCCCAGGTTCGAATCCTGGCTGGCCCACCATATTTTAATCGAATTGAGTCGCTTTGTTATAAAGGAGTAAGATGTGGTTAACAAACATTTACAGGTTTTTAAAGAGCAAGGCTTTTATCTCAATAACAAACTTTCAATCCTTTAATCATTCATGTAGAATTTTTTAATAAGCCTTTCAGCAAATTCTTTATCTTCAAAAGCTTTTAACCTCTTTATCGTTGCATCATAAGCATCGATAACTTCCTCTTCTAAATTTTTTGTATAATTTGCTTTTGGATCTATCTCATTAAGCATTTGAATTAAAATTTGCTTTTCTTCTTTAGGCATTATCCTAGGATCGGTCATCGCTGCAGCTCTAGCGTAAATCCCTTCATCCAAAAGGTATTTTAAAGCTTTAAAAGGGAGTTTATAAAATTCTCCAATTGCACCGGTTCTTTGGGTAAAGCCTTTTGGGTTGCAGCTTTAAAAGAGACTCTAACATAAATCTTATCCTTGAATTCTGCAAGCCTTTTTACATAATCTTTATCACTCCCTAATATTATACCATTCGTTTCAAGAATAAAAAGAGGATACTTTGAATTTTCAACAAATTCGAGAATGGCTAATAAATGCTCCTTTCCTATAGTAGGTTCACATCCAGATAAACGGAGTTTATTAACTTTAGTGATAAGCTTTCTCCAATAATTGGAATAAATGATTCCTTCTTCAGCAGCTTTGAATAAATTTTGAGCGACTTGCTTGGGTGAGTAAAAATTTCCGAATTTTTCTGGAAAATCTCTTGACCAATCGCTCCAACAATATATGCATCTTAAACAACAACCAACCGCATAACCAGTAGCGATACCTCTATAAACTGGAACGGAATAAAAGTTGGTATACTTTCTTTCCAACCCTTCTTCACCCTTCTTAGTTACAATCTTTTCAGTTTCTTTGGCTAATTCCAAAGGGTTGAAAGGCTTAAAGCCTTGAGTTAAAAACCTTTGATACTCCATTATTCAATATTTATTAACAAAAAGTAAGGTAAAAGTATGACTCTTATACACAATACTTAAACGATTTTAATGCTAATATTTTTTAGAAGAATGTCAAAGGTTGTGATCATTAAGGGAGAAGATCCGCATATTATGATTGAAAAAGCCTTAAAGTATTTTACCAAACCTTTTAATAAAAGAATTATTCTAAAGCCAAACTTAATCAACACTGAACCACCTCCTACAACAACACCTTGTGAGACTATTGAAGCTTTAGTTGAGTATTATTTGAAATTTGGATTTGAATTAGTAATTGCTGAAGGCTCAGGTTGGTGCAATACTCATGAAGCTTATCGAAAGCTTGGTTACTTAAAGCTTAAAGAGAAGTATGGGGTTAAACTCGTTGATATTAATAATGATGATTTTGGGATTGTGAAAAATCCAAACGCATTATTCTTAAAGGAGTTTGAGTTCCCATTAACACTTAAAGATGCATATATAATTTCTGTACCAGTTTTAAAGGAGCACTCAATAACTAAGGTAACACTCTCCCTAAAGAATATGCTTGGTGCAACCATAGGTGAGAAAGCTAGAGTTGCTAAAAAAGGTAGATTTCATAAGATGCTTAATGAGAGTATAATTGATATTAACCTTTACCTTAAGCCAAGATTAGCAATTATAGATGGAAGAGTTGCTGGGTTGGGAGGTGAACTTAAAGCAAAGCCAAAAAAGTTAAATGTTATGATTTTCTCTGAAGATTTGGTCGCTGCAGATTCAGTTGGAGCAAGTTATTTTGGCAAAGCACCATTAGAAATATCACATCTTAAACTTGCTCAAAAAGTTGGTTTGGGAATTGCAGATTTAAATAAGATAGAAGTTATTAACATTAAGTGATAAGTAATAGCACTAAGAGATTTTAGCTTTATAGTTATACTTCAATTACCATACGGATTCTTTGAGATTTAACCTTAATATCAAAGCTTTATTCTTTTAATATACTATGAGTAAATGTGAAGTAACGATTAGAGTTACATGGTTTGATGTGGGCGGGACTAAAGTCGCCACATTCCCCTCATACTTCAAATGGTTTTATCAAGGTTTTGTTGAATATCTCAGAAATATTGGTATAAGAATTTTAGATAATACAGAATTATTAATTGATGGTGAGAGGACTAACGTAGGTTTTAGAGTGATTGAAGCTTATTGCCGTTATAAAGGAAGTGCTAAACTTGATGAACTTATAATCGTTACACCAATTATTGAAAAGCTTGATGAAAAATCTTTGAATATCAACTTCACAATTCATGAAAAAGAGAGTAAAAAGTTGTTAGCTGAGGGGTATTTGATACTCATTACCGTTGATCCTTTAACCGTTAAACCTATTAATATTCCACAACCTATAGTTGAGAGATTGAGAAAAACTATGTTGTGAAACCTTCAATATTGAGCAAAATTTAATAAAAATAAATAATGATGTTTGAATTTAAATCAAGGGAGATTCAATATTTCCTCACTCCCATCACACACTTCACTCTTTAAAGATTCTATTTGATCCATGCAAGTTGAGAATCCGATTCGATACTTTATACATGCTTCATAAACTGGCATTAAAAGCTCGATCTTTACTTTATCATTTAATACCCAAACGGAAGGGCTTTCCCTATAACCATATCGCTCATAATAAGGTTTTAATGAATTGTAAAATTCTGGGTAAATCTTTTTAATACCTGAAGAGAGGCGTAAACATTTTGCAACAATATGCTTAACACCAACCTCGCATAATTCACTTATAAGTGAATTGATTTCATCTTTAGATTGTCCTTTAACACCTTTATAAGTTGGAATTAAAGGATCGACTCTAACTACCGTTTTAAATCCCAATTTTGATAAATCTCTTACAGCTCGAATCCTCTCTTTAGGATGAGGCGCGAATGGTTCGAATCGATTATTCATAAAAGGTATCGTTACTTGTATTATCACTTTCAAGTTATTTAATACATTTAAATAAGGATTTTCGAGAAGTTTTGATGGAAATTTTGTCATAATTATTGTTGGAAAATCAAATTCTTTTAATCGTTGTAAAGCATATAATGTGTGAGCAAACTTATCTTCTAAAAGTGGATGAAAAGCTTCACAATTTGATGAAACATAAACTGGAAGCTTTGGGAGATTATTCTTAACATACTTTTCAATATCTTCATTTATTCTCTCAATAAATTCTTTCTTGCTTTTAGGATTGTTAATATATATAATGGGTGTGTAAGAGTAAGTATAGCAATACATACACCAATTCGGACAACCAACGTAAGTATTTATAACGAGCCTTAATCTACACTTATAACGTGAGTTGAATGGATTATGAATCGTTAAAATCCGCCCCTTTGTTACCCTCTCTATTCTTTTTAATAGAGATTTGTTAATGAACGTATCCATTTTTCATTTTTATCATTGTTAAAATTTAATATGTAAATTATGCTAAATAAAGAGTTATGCGCCTCATTATCTTCGGCCCGCCAGGTTCAGGCAAGGGTACTTATTCACATATGATATCCAAGATTTATGGCATCCCTCATATTTCTACAGGTGATATATTAAGGGAGCATATATTAAAAAAGACTGAGTTAGGTTTAAAGGCTAGTGTATATGTTGAAAAAGGGATTTATGTTCCAGATGAAATTATTAATGAAATCATTAATGAAAGGCTCAAACAGAATGATTGTAATAAAGGCTTCGTACTGGATGGATATCCACGTACAATTGGTCAATTAAATTTTCTTGAAAAGATATTAAGGAATTCAAATAAATCTTTAAATCTTGTTATTAATATTCATGTATCTGAAAATGAGATAATTAAACGGCTCTCTTTTCGAAGAGTTTGTTCAAATTGCAATGCAATATACAATTTAATTAATAAACCACCTAAGATAGATGAAATTTGTGATATATGTGGTAGTAAATTAATCCAAAGAGATGATGATAAGCCTGAAGTTATTAAGAATAGGTTGAGAGTTTACATGGATGAAACAAAACCACTTCTCGATCATTACTTAAAACAAGGTAAAGTTGTTGAGATTGATGGAGAAGGGTCGATTGAGGAAGTTTTTAAAAGGATTAAAGAGGCGATTAATAAGTTTAATCCAACTTAACTAAGGTTTCATTAAGATGTAGATTTGGTGTTAGCGAACAGAAAAAATAATTTTTTAAAAATCTAACACTAACTCTATTTTAAGATGTAAAGGTGAATTTCATCAAATAAATTTGATGATCCCCTTAGCGTATAAGCCCTCCGAGAAGGTCGAATTGTAATTCTTCAGGCTCTCCAATAATTTCAAGATTTGGATTCGCTTTAGCTTCTTCAATCATCGCCTCAGATATATAAAATCTTTCCAACTCTAATGTATTTTTAATTCTAACAACTCGAGCTTTTTCAGGATTTATCGGTCCACAAGTCTTTAATGCCATTTGAATCGCATCTCTATCTGTAGGTAGGAATACAGGTATCTTACCAGTCTCAGGAAAGTTTTGGGTTAAAACATTCATAAATGTGTCATAAAAGTTTATTTTATCAAAAACTCTCTTCGTAATTATATCTGCTAAACCTATACCAATCGCATTACCATAAGTCTCTGGGGTTAAATCAAGAACAACAATCCTCTTAATCTTTGGCATATCTGGTGTAGCTTCACCAGGTATCCAAAATCTACCTGTAACATTCGTATCCATTCCAGTACCACTAATATTCTTACCCATTTCCTCTACAATTAATACATCAATCTCTTTAAATGGTATTCTTGCGATTAAACTTTTAGCGATTTGAAGAAGCTTCTTCTCTTCCTCCTCAATCTTTTCAGGAGGAATTCCTTTTATTATCGCAATCTCATGATACGCATTTTCTACAATCGCTAAACCGAGCATTATTGGGGCTTTTTTCATAATCATCCTTGCCATCTCCACGATATTCTTATGATAACCCTCAGCCAAGTATAAATGAACACTCTCAGCACCTTTTTGCTTACCCAATCCTATTGCCATCATTTTCATTAATCCACTTTCAATCACATCTTTAAAGTCAGTATGAGGTCTAACACGATTCACTACGATAATGCCATCAGCCTCTAAAGCATTTTTATCCACATATACCGGTGCACCATTATCAAGCCTACCAATCTCAACTACTTGGAGTGAAGATATAATTGGTGCACCAACAGTTTCACTAGTTATTCCCAATGATTTAAGAATCTTTAATTGACCTTCAGGTGTAGCACCACCATGGCTACCCATCGCTGGGATAAGAAATGGCTCTCCACCAGCTTTTTTCACCTCATCAACTATTGTAGCGAGAATTTCAGGGATATGGCTAATCCCTCTACTACCAGCTGTAATGGCTATTTTCATCCCTTTCTTCACTTTAGAATGAAGACCTGCTGCAGCTAACTCCTTTCTCACTTCATTCATATAATCTTCAACTTTAGGAGCTGGTATTTTTTGCCTTACCTCAACCATTTTTGGAAATTTGAAACTCATCATCACATTTTTCTTAATAACTTACCATTATACCTTTCGCTAAATATTCATCAAGGTAATAAATTAATCTTACATATTTAATTTGTTAATGCGAGCTCGGAACTCAAGATCTCGCTCATATTAAATCGCAAGGGCTAGACTCTTCACCGCTCGCACTTAAGCATAAGTGTTAAAGCGTAAATAAAACTTTATGTATAATATTATAGAAGGAGAATGGTTTACATAGATACAACAGCATCATTGGAGAGTTTTCGTAAATTCCTCATTAATAGTACTTGTTTATCATTCATTCCAGAGAGTTATTTAAGAGATCCTGAAGTCTTTCCCGAAAAAGAGGGGGAAGCCGGATCGATTTATATAGAAGCTGGAGATAAAGTTACCTTAAAAAAGATTCGTGATATCACATTCATTAATGCAAGAGATGTTTTAGGTATAATTTACATATCAAAAAGTGGTAACTCACGTTTAAAGTGGAGGCAAATTAGGGGCAAGATAGGCAAGGTTACAGGAGAAGCATCTGCAAACTCTCTTGTAAATCTCATTACTGCTGGTGTAATTACAAAAGATTATGCAAAGAAGTTAATCAATATAAAATCTAAGGATGAGGGGATTAAATTGGAGGGAGTTGAGCCCTTTGCTGATGAGGGGAAAGTTTAAGCCATTTTTGGAAATCTTTATCTGGTGGATTCTCTTCATATAATTTATCACGTTTAGCTTCTAATAAATTATTTTTCAAACCTAAGTGTTCAGCAAAGGTTTTCACTCTTTTTCTATCAAACTTATTAATCTCTTTTAATCCTTCTTCGCTTCTCAAAATATGATGATCAATAAGTGTATAAGGAGTTTGTTGAGTAATAATGGATAAATTTTTCAAACCTATTTCAATCGCTTTAGAATCAACTTTATAATCCTTCAAGTAAATAGGTGGGCCACTAATCACTAAAACTTTAGGATTTATCTTCAAAATGTATTGTAAAGTAAGATTTGAAATAGGGCCTTGTACATCAGAGCAATAAAGAAGATTATCTTCACCATGACGTATATTGAGAAGTAATACATATCCAAGTGATGTTCCATCTTCACCATGTGGGAATGGTTGGCTGAAGATAATGTTAGTCTCTCCTAAAGTAAAATTGATTAAGTCTGCAAATATTACTTTTTTCGCAAAATTTGTGATAATTTTATGAAAAATATATCCTCTCTTTCTTTGAGTTGCATTAATTGAATCTTTGTAATCTTTCGCGAGTATAATTTTATCTTTATAAATTATCTTTGCCTCATCGATACTACTCCAACTCCACTTAGCTTCAATATTAGGCCATGCTGCTGTGTAATGATCAAAATGGTAATGGGATATTGTGATAATATCAGCTTTTTCAGCATAATTTCTAAGAAGATTGCGCACCTTTTTTAATGCGTGATATTCTAATGGATGTGGGAGTAATCCAAATCTCGGTCCTAATGAAACGCCAGCATCGATTAATATACGAGCATCTGGTGTTTCTACAAATAATGATAATGAGCGAACTCCTATAGATTCAGAAGCAATCGGAGTGTAATAGATGGGCAAATTGATAACAAATTGTAGCGATAAGAATTATAAAAGGATATATGTGATGATTTCTATAATCCCTAAATAAATAGGAGATTAATTTTATAATCTTAAAATTAAGCCTTTACAAACGAAAGATTATTAATTAGTTTGTTAGTATTTTAAAAATGTGCGGGATTGGTCTAGTGGTTAGGATACCAGACAGCAATGGGTGAACCCCCCAAGCTGGTGGTCGCGGGTTCAAATCCCGCATCCCGCACCATAAAAATGGGATGTTTTGTTGTTTAAACTGTTTGTGATACCTTATTGTGTTTTTTACTAGTAATCTTTTCAAATATGGGTACAGCTAATCCATTTATAAGTTGAGGGGTTAAAATCCTACCTGTAATAATGCTTTAGCATATTCATTTAAACACTCTCAAAACGTAAAGATTAAAAAATTATTAATACTACTATTTTATTGCGCTCTTTAAAATATTATAATTCATTAGCTTAATCTAATTGGCTTCTTAATATAAAAGCGAATAGGTACCTTTAAATGAAGAATAACACCATATTAAGTATGTTAATGTTGTGAATGAGTGATTGGTATATGAAGTGTTAAGATTTATCAGTAAATTGGTGCGGGGGGTGGGATTTGAACCCACGAACGCCTCAGCGAGCAGATCTTGAGTTTAGGCTATTTCTGCCCCCTTTTGTCGCCTAACTCAAGCTTTGACCTAGCTCGGGTTGGGGATGGTTTAAACCATTAACCCCCGCATTTAAACCCCCGCTATCCAAATTTCTACTTATGCTTATATCTTTAAAAAATCTTTTTATTTAAAGCCGTTGTAATAATGATGAATTTATAAGTGAAGATTATGAGTGTTGAGGTTTTTGATGTGGTTGTAATTGGTGGCGGTCCAGCTGGATATTCCGCAGCTGCTAGAGCGGGAAGATTGGGTGGTAAAGTAGCGTTAATTGAGAAAAGGGAACTTGGCGGAGTATGTTTGAATGAAGGTTGCATACCAACAAAGTTTCTCATAAATGTGTGTGATATTCTTTCAATGAAACAAAAAGTTGTAAGAATGGGTATAAAAATTGGTGATGTGAAATTTGATCTTCAAGAAGTTATGAAAAGTAAAGATTTGATTGTTAAAAGATTAAGAAAAGGTATAGAGTTAATGATGGAAGCGAATCATGTTACCGTATTAAAAGGCATAGCTACATTAATTGATAAAGGAGAAGTATTAGTTTCACAACCTAATGGTGAAAAGCGAGCAATAAGAACGAAGAATATAATTATCGCTACAGGATCGAATCCTCTCAAACTTCCAATACCCGGAATTAATAGTAGTAATGTGATTACCAATGAAGAAGCTTTATCCTTGCAAAAGATTCCTAGCAAAGTTGTAATAATTGGTGGGGGGCCTATGGGTGTAGAATTTGCAACGATTTTAAGAAATTTTGGTGCTCAAGTATCGATTGTTGAGATGCTACCACGTATATTACCACTTGAGGATTTTGAAATCTCTATGGAACTTCATAAGAATTTAACACGAATGGGAATATCCATTTATACAAATGCAAGGGTTGTTGAGATTAAGGATGAGAATGCAGAGAAAGTAGTGAGATATGCTTCTAATGGTAGTGGGGGTGAAGTTAAAGGTGATTTGGTTTTACTCGCTTCTGGAAGAAGGCCGAATTTAGAGGTTTTAGGTTTAGAGAGAGTGGGCATTAATTATTCAAAGAATGGTATAATTGTGAATGAACACATGGAGACGAATATAAAAGGGATTTATGCTGCTGGAGACGTGGTTGGTAAATATCTTCTAGCATATACTGCTTATGAAGAGGGTATAACAGCTGCTGAAAATGCAATGGGGAATAATCTCTCTATAGATTACTCAGCTATTCCCAGATGTATATTTAGCAGACCAGAGGTAGGTGCGGTAGGCCTTACTGAGGAAGAAGCGAAAATAGAAGGTTATGATATCGCTGTGGGAAAGTTTCCGTTTCGAGCGTGTGGTAGAGCGGTAGTTGAAGGTGAAATTGAAGGTTTTGTGAAGATTATCGCAGATAAAAAGAGTGATCGAATTTTAGGCGTGCATATTATTGGTCATGGTGCTACTGAGTTAATTCATGAGGCTGCATTGGCCTTGAAGATGAATACTACTATTAAACAACTTTCATCAACTTATCATGCTCATCCAACATTCTCTGAAGCTATAAAGGAGGCTGCACTTGATGTATATGGTAAAGCTATTCACAAAGTATAAAAAAATTCTCAATTATGAAATCAAGATTAAACTCTATTTATCTATATCTTTATCTATCCCATAGTTTAAAGATTAGTTAAAATATATCCAATTTGCGCTTAAATGTTGGAAAATATTAAATGAAAGAAAAATTCCTCGTTTATGTAACGATTGAAGGTAAGCCAATGGCTAGAGACCCTGAAGGTGAAACTATACATCGAGTATTATTAGCGAAAAGTCGTTACAATATGGTAAAATCGGTTCGAGTGGCAAAATTATTAAAAATGATTGTAGAGGCTGAAAGTGAAGATGAAGCTGAGAGAATCGTTACTGAACTTTGTGATAACCTTAGGCTTTACAATCCAGCTGCACATAAATGCTCAATAAAGGTTAATGGTAGAATTAAATGAGAATAGCGGTAATACGCTTTCCAGGTAGTAATTGTGATCTTGATACAATTGAGGCTTTATCAAAGATTCCAAATGTTGAACCACATTTAATTTGGCATGAGGATAATGAGCTTCACAAATATGATGCCATCATTTTACCAGGTGGCTTTAGCTATGGAGATTATTTGAGAGCTGGTATTATTGCTGCACACAGTCCAATTATGAAGCAGGTTAAAAATTTAGCTGAGAAAGGTATGCCTATACTTGGTATTTGTAATGGTTTTCAAATCTTAATAGAAGCGAATTTACTTCCCGGTGCACTTTTAAGGAATAATTCTTTGAAATTCATATGTAAATGGGTAAGAGTAAGAGTGGAGACGAATAGAACACCATTTACTTATACATTAAATAAAGGGAGTTTTCTTCGAATCCCAATCGCTCATAACGAAGGTAGATATTTTATACCTAAAAGTGAGTTAAAGGATTTGTATAAATACGATCAAATAGTTTTTCGTTATGTTGATGAGTTGGGAAAGCCAAGTAATAAGGCAAACCCAAATGGTTCTATTGATAATATCGCTGGTATTTGTAATCGTGAGGGGAATGTTGTCGGTATGATGCCCCATCCTGAAAGAGCATCCCAAAGTATTTTAAGCCCTTACTATACTGAAGATGGTAAAAAAATCTTTGAATCTTTAATCAATTATATGAGGATGGTATCTTTATGTTAAAAGATATCCAATTAAGTTTAACAAATAATGAGATAAGATTAGTTAGAAAAATGCTAGGTAGAGAGCCAAATCAATTGGAATGGGCAATGATCGATACTGAGTGGTCTGAGCATACAAGTTATAAATCATCAAAAAAAGTTTTAAAATTACTCCCTACAAAAGGGAGGTATGTAGTAATTGGTCCTGGTTATGATTCGGGTGTAATTGATGTTGGTAATGATTATATTATAACACTTCATATCGAAAGTCATAATCATCCTTCAGCTATCGATCCTTATGGTGGTGCTGCAACGGGTATAGGAGGAGTTTTAAGAGATATTATATGCATGGGCACTAAACCAATAGCTTTAATCGATCCATTAAGATTTGGAATGATTAATAAAAGTGACCACTCAAAATGGCTATTTATAAATGTAGTGAGGGGTATTGCAGATTATGGTAATTGTGTTGGCGTTCCAACTGTAGCTGGTGAGGTAGAATTTGATGAATCTTTTGAAAGAAATTGTTTAGTCGATGTTGCTTGCATAGGTATAGGGTTAAAGAAGCATTTAATTTTAGCTGAAGCTCGATATCCTAATGATCTTTTAATTTTAGCTGGAGGTAGTACTGGTCGTGATGGTATACATGGTGTAACATTTGCATCAAAAGTTTTGAGTGAAAAGTCTGATGAGGAAAGATCTGCAGTTCAAGTACCAGACCCATTTATGAAAAAATTGATTATAGATGCAACATTAGAGATTGTTGAAACTGGGTATGTGAGAGGTTTGAAGGATTTAGGTGGTGGAGGTTTAACATGTAGTTTATCTGAGATTGCGGCAAAAGGTGGTTGTGGTGTGGAGATTCATTTAGAGAAAGTGAATTTACGTGAGCCGGATATGAGTCCTATTGAAATAATGCTTTCAGAATCTCAAGAGAGAATGCTATTTGTTGTTAAGAAAGAGGGTTTAGAAAAGATTAGTAAGATTTTTGAGAAGTATGATATACCATATTCAATCATTGGTAAGGTAACTGATGATGGATATTTAACTGTGAAGATGAGGGGGGAAGTTTTAGCTCGACTCCCAGCTAAAATGGTTGCTAATGCACCTATTATGCATAAAAAAAGTAGAAAACCTGAGTATATTGAGTTATATAAAAATATTAAACCACCAGAAGAGCCGAAAAATTTAGATGAAGTTTTTTTAAAACTTTTATCATCACCAAATTTATGTAGTAGAGAGTGGATTTATCGCCAATATGATCATGAAGTTGGCATTAGAACGATTATTAAACCTGGTCAAGCAGATGCTGCGGTTCTCAAAATCCCGAATGAAAAATTTTTAGCTGTAACTAGTGATGGTAATAGTAAGCATTGTTATCTTGATCCTTACTATGGTGCAGCTGGATGTATGGCTGAGGCTTGTAGAAATATAATTGCAGTTGGAGGGAAGCCTATAGCTATGGTTGATCATTGCCAATTTGGTGATCCTAATAAAGTTGATGTTTATTGGACTTTTGTTGAGGCTGTACGTGGTATGGCTGATTATTGCAAAGCTCTTCACATACCATGTGTGGGAGGAAAGGTTAGCTTTTATAATGAAGATACAGTAACAAATTCTGCAATCAAACCTTCGCCTGTTGTAATGGTTGTTGGATTGATTAATAATGCAAAGTATATTACAGATATGAGTTTAAAAATGGTTAATGATGCTATAATGATGATAGGTTTGACCAAGCCAGAAATGGGCGGCTCTGAATATTATGAATATATTCATAACTTAATTGGTGGTATTGTTCCAAAGGTTGATTTTCAATTTGAAAAGAGACTTCATAAATTAATGGATAAAATCATTAAAAAAAGGTTAGCTAAAGCTATACACGATTGCTCTAAAGGTGGTTTTGCTATAGGATTGGTTGAGATGTGCTTCCCAAATAATTTAGGTGTAGAGGTAGATTGCTCAAAGATACCCTCAATTAACTGTAGACTTGATGAATTATTATTCTCTGAAACTCATGGTAGATTTATAATAGAGGTAAGTAAGGATAATGTAGAAGATATTATGGAATTAGCTTCAAAGATGAATATAGAGTGTAATGTTATAGGTAGAGTTTGTGGAAATAGATTTAAATTAAAGATGAATGACCATGATATATTTAATTTCTCAATTAAGGAATTGAAAAATATTTGGTCTCAAGCTTTACCTAAATATCTAGGTGAAATTTAATGAGAGAGAAATGTGGAATAGTAGGCTTTTATTCATTGTCTGGAGCGAATGTCACACCTTTAATCCTTTCTAGTTTAGAAGCGTTACAACATCGTGGACAAGAATCATGGGGTATCGCTATTGAAGGGCATAAACCTTATCGGAAGTTAGGATTGGTACCTGATGTTCTTACAACCAAAAGGAGAATTGTTGGTAAGGTTGGGATCGGTCATGTTCGATACTCCACTATAGGGCGTACAACTTTAGAAAATGCTCAACCTATTCAAATCGGTAATAAATTCTCTATCGCTCAAAATGGCACTATCGTGAATTTCGATACTTTACAAAATATATTGAAAACAAACTTTGCTATCAAAAGTTACGAGAGTGATACAAAGTTAATTGGCTTAAGACTTTATCAACTTTTAAAGGAGAGTGAATGGTTAGAAGCTTTTACTCAAATAGGGAAAGAGTTGTTAGGTTCTTATTGTTTAACTATTTTGAATAATCGTTGTGAAGTGTATGGAATTAGAGATCCAAGAGGTTTTAGACCTTTATGTATTGGTTGGCATGAACCTTCATCATCATATTTGATAGCTTCAGAGAGTTGCGTATTAATAGCTATTGGTGCAGAGTTTATACGTGATGTAGAGCCTGGAGAAGTTGTAAAATTGAGTAAAGATGGTTTTCAATCATTTAGATTCGCAGAGCGTGTTAGACATTACCATTGTGCTTTTGAATACACATACTTTGCTCATCCATCATCATGTATTGATGGTGTTTGTGTATATAAAGTGAGAAAGAATATTGGTCGTATTTTAGCGAAAAAATACAGTGGTTGGGGTGATATAGTGATTCCAGTACCTGATTCAGCTCGACCAGCTGCTTTAGGTTATTCAGAAGTTAGTGGCATAACTTTTGAGGAAGGATTGATGAAAGATCGCTATAGAAAAAGAGGTATGATGAGAAGTTTTATTGAACCTACTCAAACGAGTAGAGAAGAGATTGTGAAGAAGATTATTCCTATTACCCATAATGTAGAGGGTAAAGATATCGTTATGGTAGATGATAGTATTGTGCGTGGAACGAGTTCTAAAATAATCGTTAAATTATTGAAGCGAGCTGGTGCACGAAGGATAAGAATGGTTGTTACATTCCCACCAATTCGCTATCCTTGCTATATGGGAATCGATTTTCCCACCCAAGATGAGTTATTAGCGTATAAATTATGTGGAGAAGAGAGTGATATTAATAAGATAAATGAGATTGTAGGTGCTGAAATTGGTGTTGATCAATTAGGATACAATGATATAGAAGGTTTGGTAGAGGGAATTGGTTTACCCAAAGATGAGTTATGTTTAGCATGTGTTACTGGTGATTATAGTTGTATAGGTGGTAAGCCTAAGTTTCGAAGTAGAGAAGAGTTGAAAGATAAATGGTAATTAATATTGGTATTTTAGTCTCGGGAAGAGGCTCAAATATGGAAGCAATATTAAAGGCTATAAGGGATGGTAAGATTAAGAATTGTGAAGTAAAAGTTGTTATTAGTAGTAAAAAGGATGCTCGAGCACTTGAAGTTGCAAAAACTTATGGTGTAAAAGCTATAGCTATAGAGGAGGTTGGTTTTAAAGATAGAGTAGAGTATGATAATGAGATTATGAAGTGCCTTATTGAGCATGGTGTAACTCCTGATAATGGCTTAGTACTTTTAGCTGGTTATATGAAGATATTGAGTCCAGAATTTGTTAATAAATTCAAATGGAGAATTATGAATATTCATCCATCTTTACTCCCTTCATTCCCAGGTTTACATGCACAAAAGCAAGCTTTAGAGTATGGTGTAAAGGTAACTGGTTGCACAGTACACTTTGTTGATGAAAGTTTAGATATGGGTCCAATCATTTTACAAGCACCAGTTCCAGTAGAAGAGGATGATACTGTGGAAAGTTTATCAAATAGAATTTTAGAATGGGAGCATAAAATATACCCTGAAGCGGTAAGGTTATTTATTGAAGGTAAATTGAAGATTGAGGGTAGAAGAGTTAGGATTCTAAAATGACTGGAATAATTATGGATGGTAAAGCATTGGCTGAAGAGGTTAAAGCGAGAGTTAGGATTGAGGTTAATAAATTAATTAAGAGTGGTATTAAACCAACCCTTGCAACTATACTTGTTGGTGATGATCCAGCTTCAGTATCTTATGTGAGAGCAAAGCATAAAAATTGTGAAGATGTCGGTATAAATTCTCAAAATTATCAACTTCCTAAGGAGAGTAATGAGAATGATGTTTTAAAACTTATAGAACGTTTGAATAATAAGAAAGATGTTAATGGTATATTGGTTCAATTACCTTTACCTTCACATATCGATTCATACAAAGTTATTGAGAGAATTAATCCAATAAAGGATGTTGATGGATTACATCCAGAGAACTTAGGCAAAATCTTTCATAAAAAGGCTGATTTAATCCCTTGTACACCTAAAGGCATAATGGCTTTGATTGAAAAATATGGTATAACTGTAAAGGGTAGGAATGTGGTTATTGTGAATAGAAGTAATTTAGTGGGAAAGCCTTTATACCATCTCCTTTTAAATAATGATGCTACCGTTACTATATGCCATACAAAAACACGAAATATTGTAGATCATATGAGAAATGCAGATATTTTAATAACCGCTGTAGGTCATAGACCTGAGTTTGTAGTTACTAGCGATATGGTAAAGGAAGGTGCTGTTGTGATTGATGTAGGAATGAATCGTATAGAGGGTAAATTGTGTGGCGATGTAGATTTTAATTCTGTTATTGAAAAAGCTTCATACATTACCCCAGTTCCCGGAGGAGTAGGGCCGATGACGGTTGCTATGCTTCTTGAGAACACATTAATCGCCACAAACTTACAAATTAAGGGAGTTAGCACGTATAAAAGTTATTAAGATTTTTTAACTGTAGATTGGCATTATCTCTTCTATAGAGATGTTTATAAGTACATTCCAATTTTTGAAGACTTGATGCCAGGTATAATAGGCTTTTATCCATTCGGTGAAGGTAGGGAGAATTGGAATGCATGTCGCTTTCTTTACTATGGATTAAATGCATTACAAGGTCGTGGGCAAGAATCTACAGGATTATCATTCTTTACTAAGGATAGATTATTAAATACCGTTAATAGTAATATGATGGTTGAAGATTTCTTTAAAGAAAAAGCTGAGTCTTTAAAAGAGGGTTACATCGCCATTGGTCAAACATCACCTATTAAAAATGATGGTGTAATTCATATAAAAGAGCCTGTAGAACTTGTTTGTGTAGGTGATGGTAAGCCAAATCTTCACTCAGATAAGATTATCGCTTTCAAAATCTTCTCTGAAAAACTTTCACAAAAAATCTATGAATTAGGAGATGCATTAAAAGCTACAAAGAGTATTGTAAATGAAGTTTCTGGAGGTTACTCATTTATAGCTCTTACAAAGAATGAAGAAATGATTTGTGGTAGAGATACTCATGGAGTTAAGCCTTTAGAGATTGGTGCTATAGGTTTTGATATAGGTATAGTTGCTTCTGAAACTGCTGCTCTTGATGTAATGGGTGCTGAATATACTGGTAGTGTGAATCCTGGCGAGATTGTGGTATTTGATCCCTTAAGTATAAGGAGAGAGATATGTGATAAATCGAATAAAAAGTATTGTAGTTTTGAGTATATTTATCTAGCTCGATTGGACTCTTATTTAAATGGTATATCAGTATCTAAAGTAAGAGAGAATGTAGGAAGAGCTTTAGCAAGGGAAAAACCTGTTAAAGCTGATGTTGTAATAGGCATACCAGAAACTGCATTAGCTTTCGCGACATCGTATTCAGAAGAGAGTGGAATACCTATGAAGATAGGATTTATTAGAACTGGTAGATATACTCGAAGTGCGATTAAACCAACTCAATTGGAGAGGCTTACAGGTGTTCAATTGAAGTTAAATCCTGTTCGATATTCAGTAGATAACAAAGATGTTGTGTTAATCGATGATAGTGTTGTAAGAGGTAATACATTAAAGAGTACTGTGTTAGATTTAAAGAGAAAAGGTGCGAAAAGAATACATGTGAGAATTGGGAGTCCAGCTTTAGTAGCACCATGCCCTTACGGTACTGAAGTCCCTCCTCGTGATGAGTTGATAGGTGGTAATTTAAGTGAAGAAGAGATTTCTTATGTGATAGGTGCAGATAGCTTCTCTTTTCTCCCTATCACTAAATTGATAGAATGTATTGGTTTAAAAAAGAGTGAATTATGTATGAAGTGTTTTGGTATAGATTGGGAGGTTGAGTAAATGAAGGTAATGGGTGTGGGTAATGGTGCAAGAGAGCATATAATAGCCAAAAAGTTAGCTGAAAGTAAATACAAACCTAAAGTATATTGGGTAGGTGAACTTCGAAACCCTGGTATAGTAAAGATATGTAAGGAAAGTGGTGGTGAATATGAAATTTGCAAAACTACCGATTCTGAAAAGGTTGTTAAACATGCTTTAAAATGGGGCGTAGATTTTGTATTTGTAGGTCCAGAAGAGCCGAATTTTTATGGTGTACCAGATAAGTGTGTGAAGAATGGTATCCCATGTATAGGTGCGAGTAGTAAACTTGCAAAAATAGAGATGTCAAAAGCTGAGTTAAGAAGATTGCAATGGAAGTATGATTTAAAAGGTAAGCTTTTATTCAAAACCTTTCAAACAGCTGAAGAAGCATCAAAATATTTAGAAAAGTATTCTGAAACTTTAACTTGGTTACAAAATGTTGCTTTAAAGCCAGCACGCCAAGCTGGTGGTAAAGGTGTAAAGGTTGTGGATGATAGGCATATTTATCTACATGATGAGAAAGATAGGTTTAAGAAACAACATGCAAGTTGGTTAGAGGGTTATATGAAATCTTATTCAGGAATTGAAGATAAAATTTTGATTGAAGAAAAGGTTTGGGGGCCTGAATATACATTACAATGCTTTACTGATGGTAAGGTTGTGAAAGGTATGCCTTTGGTACAAGATAATAAAAATGCACATGAATTTGATATAGGTACTGAGACTGGTGGTATGGGCTCGATTAGTGGGCCTGGTATTATTCTCCCATTTATTACTCAAGATGAATATGATGAATCTTTAAAGATTGTAGATTCGATTGTGAAAGCTATTCAAAATGAAGTTGGTGAGCGTTATTGTGGTATTGTAGCTGGGCAAATGATGATTACTGAAATTGAAGGGCCTACGATTATTGAAATGTATTCAAGACTCGGTGATCCAGAAGCTTTAAACGTTTTATCCACATTAAAAACAGATTTAATAGATATTTGTTATAGCATTATCGATGGCAAATTAAGTAACATGAATATTGAGTTTGAGGATTGTGTAACTGTTGTAAAAGCTATAGCACCAAAAGGTTATCCTGATTTTCGAGATTTAGCTAAAAATCATCCTATAATAGTGGATGAAGAGAAAATTTTTAATGAAGGTTGTGAATTTTACTGGGGATCAGCAGATTTGAGAGATGATGGTAGTATAATTACTGGAGGTTCTAGGATATGTGAAATTTTATGCAAATCAAATCGATTTGAAGAAGCGAGTGAGCGAATAGAAAAATGCATACCTTACGTTAAGCTTGGTGATGGTTGGGGTGTATTCCACAGGAGCGATATTGGTTCATCACAATTATTAGCAAGAAGGATGGATGTAGCAGAGCGTGTAAGAAGGCTTTACCATTATAGATTAGAGAAAGGTATTTTAGGTAAGAGATTCGATTGGTTACCGGGTTTTGGTATAGTAGATCCAGTAGCTATTTTAAAGAAAAGTTTATGGGGTTAGATGAGAAGAATGAAGGTTGCTGTGATTTCAGGTAGTAAATCTGATCAAAATATTGTAGATGAAGTAATACAAACTTTAAAAGAATTTAATGTAGAATATGATGCTAAAATTCTCTCAGCACATAGGAATCATGATGAATTAGAGAAGTATGTGAAGAGTTCTGATGCAGATGTATTTATCGCTATAGCTGGACTCTCAGCTGCTTTACCAGGCTTTATAGCTTCTCTAACTACAAAGCCTGTTATAGGCGTTCCTGTTTCAGCAAAGTTAAGTGGTTTAGACTCTTTATTATCCATAGTTCAAATGCCACCACGTGTACCAGTAGCTTGCGTAGGTATAGATAATGGTAAAAATGCAGCTTTATTAGCTATTCAAATACTCGCAATAAATAATAAAAAGTTACAAGAAGAATTAGAGCTTTATAGAAGGAAGGGTTGATAAAATGGAGTTTAAAGGTAAATTAATTCGGAAGGGTAAAGTAAAGGATATTTATGAGTTTAGTGATGATGAACTTTTATTCGTTTTCACCGATAGGGTATCTGCATTCGATGTAATTTTACCATCCACTATACCAAGAAAGGGTGAAGTATTGTGTAAGTTTGCAGAGTATTGGTTTAAGAATTTGGGTGTAAAGAATCATATGGTAAAGGTAATAGGTAGAAATATGATGGTAGTAAAGAAGTTAAAAATGATTCCTATTGAATGTATAGTGAGAGGTTATTTATATGGTAGTTTATATGAAAGGGTAAAAGAAGGTTTAGTACACTTAACTATTGAGCCGATTTTAGCCGCTAAATTACCTCAACCTATATTCGATCCTACTACAAAGTATGAAGAGAAGGATCTTCCAATAACTAAGGAGGAAATATTAAAGAGAGGATGGTTGAATGAAAATGAATATAACGAGGTGGTTGAGAAAAGTATGATGATTTATTCAAAAATAGCAGAGAGAGCTGATAAAGCTGGCTTTATAATAGCTGATTTAAAATTAGAGTTTGGTAAAAAAGATGGGGAGATTCTTTTAGCAGACTCAATAGGTCCAGATGAATTCAGACTTTGGCCAAAAGATCGATATGAAGTTGGTAAAGCGCAAGAGAGTTATGATAAGCAACCAATTCGAGATTGGTTAATAAAAATTGGTTATAAAACTAAGCTTGATGAAGCTGTAAAGAATAAATTGCCAATACCCCCACCTCCCAAACTTCCTGAGGATTTAATCCAATTAACTATAGAGAGATACATTACCGCTTACGAGCGCTTAACTGGTTTACCATTTAACACTCAATGAATATGTCAAGTTTTACATATGCTGATGCAGGTGTGGATTTATCAAAGGTTAAGAATATTCATTCATTATTAGCGAATAAACTTAGTGAAACCTTTAAGTTTAGAGAGGGTAAATTTGGCAATGTTCTTTTTGAAATAGGCCATTATGCAGGTTTAGTAGATATAGGGAATGGGAGAGTATTAGCTCTTCATGTGGATGGTGTAGGAACAAAGGTTTTAATCGCTCAATTAATGGAAAAGTTTGACACTATAGGTATTGATTGTGTAGCGATGTGTGTGAATGATTTAATTTGCATGGGTGCTGAACCATTTGCATTAATTGATTATATCGCTTTAGAGAGGGCTGATGATAAATTGGTGTATGAATTAACCTTGGGTTTAATAAAGGGTGCTGAGAAAGCTTCCATAGCTATTGTAGGTGGTGAGACTGCAATTATGCCTGATGTAATTAAAGGTGTAAATGGTAAAGGTTTTGATCTTGCTGCTATGTGTTGTGGTATTGTTGAGAAGGATAAAGTCATTACGGGTAAAGAGTTGAAAGAAGGAGATGTGGTATTAGGTGTGAAAAGCTCTGGAATACATTCGAATGGATTATCACTTGCACGCAAAGTATTATTAAGCAAGTATAAGGTAAGTGATTACATTAATGAATTAGGTAGAAGTTTGGGTGAAGAGTTATTAGAACCAACATACATTTACGTAAAGCCTACTTTAAAGGCTTTAAAAGAGTGTGAGATACATGGTTTAGCACATATCACTGGTGGTGCTTTCTCAAAACTTCAAAGATTGATAAAAAATTCAAAATTGGGCTTTAATTTGGATAATATACCAAAACCACCAGCAATATTCTCTTTAATTCAAAAAGAGGGTAAGATAAGTGATCGAGAGATGTTTAGAACATTCAATATGGGTATTGGTTTTTGTATTTGTGCACCAATTAAAGAAATAGATTCTATTTCAAGTATTTATGAACATGAAGGTTTTTCAATTGAGAAAATAGGTAAGGTTGAAAGGATAAATGGTGTATTTGTTAAAGGAATAAGAGTGGATGATTAAAAACTAGGCTCTTCATACTTTTCTATCACTCTATCTTTATAACGTATAAGTATTGGCTCTAAAACATTTTTTACAAAAATATCACATCTTTCAATCACATCACCAATATGCATTGAGGGATTAAGTAAATCATTAATTTCCTTCTCAGAGAGTTTAGATGAAATGATATTATCACTCTTTAATAAATCAGCCAAAGGATTTTTCTCACCTTTCATAACTCTTTCCCATGCTATAAAAGAATACCTTCTAATCCTATCATGCATCTCTTGCCTATTCTCACCCCTTTCAACAAGCTTCATTAAAATAGCTTCAGTACCAGCGAATGGTCCATACTTCTCTAAATTCTTTTTTATCATAAATGGATAAACTCTAAGATCAGATATGATTTTATTGTAAATAATTAGGCATTCATCTATAGCTAAGAATGCTTCAGGAATGATTATTCTCCTATTCGCAGAATCATCCAAAGTTCTCTCAAAAAGTGTATTCGCTGCATTTGTAAAAGCGATTAATGGGAGTGCACTAACATATCTTGCTAATGAGCACATACGTTCCGCTCTAACAGGGTTTCTTTTAAAAGGCATCGCTGAAGAACCTACTTGAGCTTCTTTAATCGGTTCTGATAATTCACCAAAATTTGGCGATTGTAATAATCTTAAATCAAAAGCAAATTTATGTACACTTTGTGCAATACTCGCTAATGTAGATAAAATGAGGTAATCAAGCTTTCTTGGATAAGTTTGAGTAGTTATAAAGAAAGCTTCTAAGCCTAATTTATTCATTACATCATTCTCCATATCAATAGGCTTACCAATACCCTCTAACAATCTCTTAAAGCTAGCTGATGTACCTACTGCTCCTTTAATTCCTTTACCTTTTACGAAATTTGTGAGTAAAAATTCTGTTAATTGAATATCCATTACGATATCTTGAGCATAATTTGCTAATCTATAACCTAATGTTGTAGGTTCAGCTGGTTGTAAATGTGTCCAACCAATACAAATTAAATCCTTATACTCTAAAATCTTCTTTGAATAAGAATTAAGGCAATTCACCAATCTCGTTAAAATAATATTCAATGCATCTTTAATTCTCAAAATATCAGCATTATCCTCAATATCCATAGATGTAGCTCCAAGATGAATCTTACCACCACCTTTTGGGCATTGTTCTGCATAAGTTTTAATCTCAGCCATTAAATCATGACCGATTTCTTTCTCAATTTCATGGGATCTTTTTAAATTTATATACTTCTCATCAGCTTTACTCTTTAAATCATTCAATTCTTCTTGTGAAACCAATCCATACTTTGATTGAGCTTCAGCTAACAATACCCAAATTCTTCTCCACAAAGCTCTATACCTTAACTCAGAGAAAACTCTTCTCATCTCTTTACTTCCATATCTCCAAGTAAATACCGAAAGAAAATCATCAAAACCGAAGTTATCGATGCTCATATCTAACAAGCTTTGGAAATACTAAAACTTAAATTTTCGTATAAATTTAAATTTATTTGATTTTCAATGGCAATTCGTTCAGTGTAAGTGCGCAAGGAAAAAATTATTTTTTCTCAAAAAATCCGACACTAAATTTAACACAATACCACTAACGCTATTTTTACAACATTCGCTTAGTAAACATTTTTAAAAATTAAATTCTGTTTTCATAATATACCGAAATGTTTAATCGTTTATATTATTATAGTGAACTTGAAGCGGTATGGATAATGGAATTAAACCTCAAATAGCATTAATTAGTGTAGCTGATAAAACTGGGTTGATACCATTCGCTCAAATTTTACATAAACATAATATTAAAATCTTAGCAACATTAGGCACATACAAAACTTTGAAAGAGTCAAATATACCTTGTGAAAAGATTGAAGAGCGATTGAGATATCCAGAGATGTTAAATGGTAGAGTGAAGACACTTCAAGCAGAGATTTTCTCAGCTATACTTGCAAAAAGAGAAAAAAGCCATTTACAACAACTTGAAGCATACAATATACAACCTATAGATATGGTAGTTTGTAACTTTTATCCATTCGAAAAAACAGCATCATTACCAAATGTTAGTATTGAGAAACTTATTGAAAATATTGATATTGGTGGACCATCTTTAGTAAGAGCAGCTGCGAAGAATTATCAATACGTTGTAGTTGTGCCAGATCCAAAGTATTATAATCAAGTGGCTGAAGAATTGGAGAATACTGGTTTTATATCTCTATCTACCCGACAAAAACTCGCATATTCAGCTTTTAGTATAGTGGCTGCTTATGATATAGCTATACATAGAGAGCTTAAGAAATATCTCAATCCACATGAGTTATTCCCTGAGAAATTCTTTATCTCAGCAACTAAATTTGAAGATGCAAAGTATGGTGAGAATCCAAATCAAAGAGCAGCAGTTTATAAATTGGATGGTTATAAAACCATGGCTGAATGGGAGCAATTATTTGGTGAACAAAGATCATTTAATAATTATTTGGACATAGGAAAAGCTTATGAGATTTTAAAAGGTTTTGAATATACACCAGCAGCAGCTACTGTAAAGCATGGTAATATTAGTGGTTTTGCATTCGCACCAACGTTAGCAGAAGCATATACATTAGCACATGAATGTGATCCAGAGGCTGATTATGGTTGTGCAACTGTAGTAAATAGAAAGGTTGATGTGGAATCAGCTAAGCTTATAGGTAAGAATCCAGGTGTTGAGGATAAATCTGTTTACACAGAGATACTTATCGCCCCGGATTACGATCTTGAAGCATTAGAGATATTAAAAGCTAAGCAAAAGAAAAAGATTAGGATTATTAAGTATCATGAACCTAGTAATTATCCATACGATATTCGAATATTAGAAGGTGTATTATTAGTTCAAGAACCAACAGATTATAATAAAAAACTCGATCGATCAAAACTTACTTATCCAACTGAAGAAAAGCCCGATCCACAAACTTTAGAGAAGCTTTTAGCAGCTTGGGAATTAGTGAGAAAAGTACCATCAAATGGCATAGTTATAGCTGATGGTAAGGTTGAGAATGGTAAACTCACATACTTTTGGACTTATGGTGTAGCATCATTCAGAAAAAGAAATGGTGCGGTAAAAATCGCTTTAGATAATGCAGGTAAGCGAGCTAAAGGAGCAGTAGCAGCATCCGATGGTTTCTTCCCATTTCGTGATAGTATTGACTTACTTGGAGAAGCTGGTATTAAAGCGGTGATTCAACCTGGTGGCTCTATCAATGATGAAAAGATAATTGAGGCTGCAAATGAATACAATATAGCTATGGTATTCACTCATGAAAGGGCTTTTAAGCATTAATCAAAATATTTTTAAATTCGCAATAATGATAAAATACCCCCAATTATCCCAAAGACCATACCTATAAAGAAACCCCCTCCTACAATTATACTCAAAATTGAGAATATTAACGTAAATATGCCACCTAGCATTATCTTACCTTTATAAGTTAAGTAAGATGCCAAAATGATAACAATACCACAAACAATCCCTACAATAGCTAAACTTAAGATAAATAATGAGGGCGGCTCAAAAGGAAATCGAATTCTTCCATAATGAATTATATCAAAAGTTATAATAAATGTATGAATAACACTTGCAAAAATTACAAGAATAATCGCATTAATGAAAATTAAAATGCCTGAAATTAATGAGAGTACAAATCCAACTATCGGCTTTTTAATCCCAGATAGATGCATGGATAATACTTTACATTAAACTTTTATATATTTTAATTTCTAGGAGATAGCTAAAGAAATCTTTGGCTAAGTGTGATATGAAAGATGGAGATTGATTGTGATGTATTGATAATAGGTGGTGGTCTTACAGGGCTTATTACAGCTAAGGAGGTAGCCAAAAAAGGCTTTACCGTGAAGGTTTTGGAAGAAGATATGGAGATTGGCATTCCAGAAAAATGTGCTGGTTTAGTGAGTATGAAAGCATTATCTCAACTTGGTATCATTCCTAAAGCAAAGATCGTTCAAAATAGGATTGAGAGAGCTATTTTACACTCACCCAGTGGGTTAAGTTTAGATATAGATGCAAGAAAACAAAGAGTAGTAGTTTTAGATCGTAGCGAGTTTGATAAAGAGCTTGCTTATCGAGCTATTAATGTTGGTGCAGATATTATATTAAAAACAAGGTTTTCACAATTTAATGAATTTGAGAATTTTGTAAAAGTGAAGGCTAATGGTAAAGATTATACATGTCGAATTTTAGTTGATGCAAAAGGTTATCCAATTAAAAGCAAGGGGTTATTAAATGCAGCTCAATTTGAAGTTTATAGCCAATCATTCCAAAGAGATATAGTTGAGATATTTTTTGATCAAAGATTATCACCAGGCTTCTTCACATGGATTATACCTTATGATAATCATTTAGCAAAAGTTGGGGTTGCGGGTATAGGAATAGATCCATTTAAATCGATAGAGTTATTTCTAAAAAATAAAAAATGTGTAATTTTGAAAAAAATTGCATCACCTTTATTTGTGTATGGCCCTTTGAATCATTTCGTTTCTCAAAGAGTTGTTACCGTTGGTGATGCAGCTGGTCAAAGTAAACCAACTACCGCTGGAGGAATTTATACAGGCGGCATGGGTGGGATATTTGCTGGTCGTGCTTTAATTGAAGCTCTCAATAAGAATGATATTAATTGCTTAAAAATGTATGAAGAAGCGTGGTTTAAAATGTTTGGAAAAGAATTTAAGGTAATGTTATTAGCAAGAAGAATCTTTGAAAGACTTTCTAATAACCAAATAGATCAAATCTTTAAAATCCTTAGCCCATCACTTATAAATGAGATTTGTGAAAAATGTGATTTTGATTATCATTCATCAATTTTAATACAAGCTTTAAGCGTGAAAGAAATTGTGAAAATATTGGGTGTAATCACTATAGAAGAATTCAAGAATCTCGCTTCATTATTGGGTATTTATAAAGCTGAAAATAATTAAAAATTGAAGATGGATTTTATATCCAAAAAGTATATAATTGGATAGTTTAAATCGATAAAATGATCAATATTGTCTAAAGAGCGCTTACAATTACCCATATGTACTTCTTGTAATAGACCTACTTTGCCAAAGGAGAATGTGGTAAAGTTTTATTGCCCAGAATGTGGTAAAGTTTTAATTTGGCGTTGTGAGAAGTGTCGCTTACTCTCCAGACCCTATAAATGTGTGAATTGTGGATTTGAAGGTCCATAACGGTGATTGTATTTGAAATTTCTTATCGTTAAATTAAAAGTATTTCCTGTGGATGTAGGAATAAATTTAAATGAAATGGCAGAATCGATTCAAAAAAATCTCCCTAAAGGTATGGAGATTGTATCTAAGTATGAGGAGCCTATAGCTTTCGGCTTATCAGCTTTGATCCTAAATATAAAATTAGAGGAGAAGGAAGGAGTTATGGAAGCATTAGAAAAAGCGGTTAAATCTTCCAAGTATGTTAGTGAAATACAAGTTATTGGTGTTAGCACATATTCTACCCATCTTACTTAAAATCTTTATCAGAATAAATTTTAATTGGTTAATGCTATATTAATAGAAAAATAGGTGGGGCTTTGGCTAAGAGTAAAGCTACAGCTGTTCAATTAAGAGTGGCTGAAGCTAAGCAAAGAGATGTAGGAAAGGCTAGAGCTAGAATGCCTCCTGAAGCCCTTGATATATTGGGCGTTAAAGTAGGTGATGCAGTACAACTTATTGGGAAAAAATCTACAGTAGTCACAGCTTGGCCTTTCGATCCTGAAGACCATTCTCAAGGCATTATTAGAATTGATGGGCAAACGAGAAAGAATGCTGGTGTCTCCTTAAACGAGTATGTTATCGTTAAAAGGGTAGATGTTAAAATAGCGAGAAGTGTTACCTTAGCACCTGTGAATAATAAATTGAATGTAGATAGAGATTTTGCTGAATTTATAAAGAATAGATTGAAAGGTTATTACGTTACTGAAGGCGATGAAATTTCTATAGTTATTTTAGGTAGCCCTATTGTATTACACGTAAGTAAGGTTAGCCCAAGACCATCTGCAAAAATAGGAAATTCTACACGAGTGAATATTTTGAGTGAATCTATTGTTGAAGTTGTAGTAAGACCTAGGGTAACTTATGAGGAGATTGGTGGATTAAAAGAAGAGATTAAAAGATTGAGAGAAATTGTTGAATTACCTCTTCGCCACCCAGAAATCTTTCAAAGGCTTGGTATAGAACCTCCTAATGGTGTTTTACTTTACGGTCCACCAGGTTGTGGTAAGACATTAATTGCAAAAGCTCTCGCTAATGAATCTGAAGCTTACTTTATCTCAATTAGTGGTCCTGAAATTATGAGTAAGTATTATGGTGAGAGTGAAGCTAGGCTTAGAAAAATCTTTCAAGAAGCGAAAGAAAATGCGCCAAGTATTATCTTTATAGATGAAATTGATGCTATAGCTCCAAAAAGGGAAGAAGTTATTGGTGATGTAGAGAAGAGAGTTGTAGCTCAATTATTAGCTTTAATGGATGGACTTTCTGAAAGGAGTGGTGTAATTGTGATTGGAGCAACGAATAGGCCTGAAAGTGTGGACCCAGCTTTACGAAGACCTGGTCGATTCGATAGAGAAGTTGAGATTGGTGTGCCAAATGTAGAGAGTAGGTTAGAAATCTTACAAATTCATACAAGAGGGATGCCTTTAGCTGATGATGTAGATTTGAAAGAGTTAGCTAAAGAGTTACATGGTTATACTGGTGCTGATTTGAAAGCTTTATGTCGTGAAGCTGCTTTAAAGGCTTTAGAAAGATATTTGCCAGAAGTCGATCCTAGGAGTGAGAGAATTCCACCTGAGATTTTAGAAAAAATGGTTGTAACTCAAAGAGATTTTCGTGAGGCTTGTAAAGAAGTTATTCCCACAGCTATGAGAGAATTTTATGTAGAGATACCAAAGGTGAGATTGAATGATATTGGTGGATTGGATTCTGCTAAACAAATTTTAGAAGAAAATATAATCTGGGCAATTAAGAATCCAGAAAAATTTCAAAAAATTGGTGTTAAACCAATTAGAGGTGCTCTTTTGTATGGCCCGCCAGGTTGTGGTAAAACTCTTTTAGCTCGAGCTATAGCGATGGAAAGTGGTGCTAATTTTATTACTGTAAAAGGGCCAGAGATCATGTCAAAATGGGTTGGCGAGTCTGAGAAAGCGGTTAGGGAAATCTTTCGAAAAGCTAGAGCATCAGCCCCATGTATCGTCTTTTTGGATGAGATTGACTCATTAGCACGAATAAGAGGAAGCACTTTTGAAGATTCAAATGTAAGTGAGAGAGTACTTAGTCAATTGTTAACAGAAATTGATAGCATATACAATGTGATGGGGGTTTATGTTATAGGCGCTACCAATAGGCCAGATTTAATCGACCCATCGCTCTTAAGGCCTGGAAGATTGGATCTTTTAGTTTACGTTCCCCCACCAGATACAAAAGGCAGGTTAGAAATTCTTAAGGTTATTACGCGAAAGATGTCTCTATCCGACGATATCTCATTGGAAGAGATAGCCTCATTAACTAAAGGTTATTCTGGAGCTGATTTAGAGTCTTTATGTAGAGAGGCAGCTATAATCGCTATGAAAAGGAATGATTGCAAAACTCAAATATGCAAAGAAGACTTTGAGAAAGCGCTTAATAAAATTAGCCCTTCAATTAGCCCAGAGATAGAAAGATGGTATGCATCTTTAAGTGAGAAAATGAAAACGATTCATAAAGTTCAACCATTCTTTGGATAAAAAAAGTGATAGAATTGGTTTTAAAATACCCTTTAAAAGTATTGGTTTATGAGACCATAAAGCAAAAAAAGGTTATTACCGACTTAGACTTGTTAAATGAAATAAATAAGAATAGCGGTGAAATTTTAATGAGAGATTTGAATAAAGCATTGCTGCACTTAGAAATAATTGGCTTAATTAATGTGAAGTGGATTGGTAAAGATAAACGAAGAATTGAAATTATTGAGAAATCACAATCTTAAATTTAATCCCTTATTCATTTGTAATTTTTTATGAACAAAGATAAAAGTAAGTGTGATTTTTAACATATAAGGGGCTTATTTTATTGGGTGTAGATATTAAAGATATAGTTAAATCAACAAAACTCACGTTAGAGCAATTATCTGGAATGATTATAGCTATAGATGCATACAATGCCCTTTATCAATTTCTCGCAATTATAAGGGGTGAAGCTGGAGAGCATTTAATGGATAAGCAAGGTAGGGTAACCAGCCATTTAAGTGGCTTATTTTATAGAAATATTAATTTATTAACGATAGGTATAAAACCGATTTATATTCTCGATGGCCAACCACCCGCATTGAAGTTTATGGAGATTGAGAGAAGAAAGGCTGTAAAGCAACAAGCGGTAATAAAATATCTTGAAGCCCTTTCAAGGAAGGATTATGAGGGAGCTAAGAAATATGCTCAAGCTACATCGATTATTAAGGATTACATGATAGATGATACAAAGCGCATTCTCGATTTATTGGGCATACCTTGGATAGAAGCGCCTTCTGAAGGTGAGGCTACAGCTGCATATCTTACCCAAATAGGTTTAGCAACAGCTACCGCTAGCCAAGACTTTGATAGTTTGCTCTTTGGGGCTAATCAACTTATAAGAAATATTACAATAAGCGGTAGGAGAAAGCTCCCTGGAAAGAAAGCTTACATAGATGTAGAGCCTGAGAAGATTGAGTTAAATAGTTTGCTTAAAGATTTAGGGATAACGAGAGAACAATTGATCGATATCGGTATTCTTGTAGGTACAGATTATAATCCAGATGGTTTTAAAGGAATTGGCCCTGTAAAAGCTTTAAAGTTGATTAAGAAATATGGTAAATTGGAAAATATTCCTGAAATACAAGATATGTTAAGTAAAATTGATTATGAAGCAATTAGGCAGATTTTTTTAAAGCCAAGTGTGGTAAAGCCTTCAAAGTTAGAATGGAAGCCTATAGATATTGATGGGTTAATTCACTTTCTTTGTGATGAAAGAGACTTCTCTAAAGCTAGAGTTACAAATGCTTTAGAGAAATTAAAAGAGGCTCAACGTAAAAAGTCTGAGAGTTTGGAGCGGTGGTTTTAATGGTTGATTTTGCAGAGTTAAGAAGAAGAATGGTGGAGAATTTAGTTAGAGAGGGTATTATAAAATCTGATGAGGTTCGGAGAGCTATGCTCACAGTTCCAAGAGAGGAGTTTGTATGGCCAAATACTAAAGATAAAGCTTATTGGGATACACCACTCCCCTTAGGTGCAACGGGCCAAACAATCTCTGCTCCCCATATGGTAGCGATTATGCTTGAAGAGTGTGAGTTGGAGAGGGGTATGAGAGTGTTAGAGATTGGTGCGGGTAGTGGCTATAATGCAGCTTTAATAGCTGAAATAGTAAGTCCAACAGGTAGCAAGATAAGTGGCAAAGTAGTAACAGTGGATCGGGTAAAAGATTTAGTTGAGTTTGCAAAAATGAATATTAAAAGAACTGGTTATCAAGATCGTGTAGAGGTTTATCTTGCGGATGGTTCTTTAGGCTACCCCGAGGGTTGTGAAGAAGAGCTTTATGATCGTATTATGGTTACAGCAGCATCTCCCAAAGTGCCTAAAATGCTAAAAAAACAATTGAAGAAAGGAGGGGTACTTTTAATACCAGTAGGTAATATATGGGCGCAAAGTTTAGTAAAACTTGTGAAGCATGAAGATGGGAGCTTTGATGAAAAATATGTATGTGAATGTGTATTCGTTCCTTTAATAGGTAAAGATGGTTATTCTGAGCAAATGAATGAAAAACAATAACAATAATATCTTCAATTTTATCAATGCTTAAATAAGATGAATTTAACATAATAAATGAATGAAACAAAATTTATTGAATTTTCTTAAACTGGCTTATAAATTAAAGAGAGAGATTCGAAAAGGTTGGGTAATTAAAGCAGGTATTAAAAATCCAGAATCAGTTGCTGATCATGTGTGCTTTACTGCTCTCCTCTCTATGATTATAGGTGATATGAAACGCCTTAATACTTCTAAGATGATAAAAATGGCATTAATTCACGATATTGGTGAGGCATTGATAGGAGATATAATTCCTAATGAAGTTCAAGATAAATATCAAAGAGATAATGAAGCAGTAATTAAAATTTTATCTTACCTTCCAAATAATGTCCGTGAATCTTATTTAGAATTATGGAGGGATTTAATAACCCGTCAATCGGAAGAATCAAGATTGATTTGGGAATTGGATAAGTTTGAGATGGCTCTACAAGCTTATGAATATCTCAATGAAGGTTACGAGTGGGAAAAGTTGATAGAATTCTTCACATCAGCGGAGAGGCAAGTAAAAGATCCTTTTTTAAAAACTTTACTTACAGAGTTGAAACCTAATCGCCATTAAAATTCGATAAAAAAGTTAATTTGGAAATGACAAATTTTAATTTATTGCTATTTGAGTAAAAATTAAGTTTGATTTTTGAATAGAAAATTTTCTGATTAAATTATTTATGTATTAAAATTTTTAAATTTTATTTAATCTGCCGTGAGGGCATATATACACACATAATCCACATAATCTCTCTCCAAGCTTCTCCTCTCTCTTCATCATATAATCTTCACATAAGTGTGCATTAAACCTCACCTCTCTAGGTTCGGAAGGATTGAATGGGACGCCTGTAAATGCTTTAATTGGACAAATTTTAACACATTCACCACAATTACCACATTTCATGTCGATTGGTGAACCAGTTTTTAATGGTGCATTTGTGAGTATAGATGCGAATCTTACTCTTGGGCCGTATTGAGGTGTGATTAAAAGGCAACTTTTACCTATCCAACCGAGGCCAGATAGATTCGCTACAAGTTTATGAGAGATAACTCCAATAAGCTTGTTACGATCAATTCTTTGAGAAGCGGGTATTGGTAAAGCTTGATAACCACTCTCTTGAATCTTCTTTGCCAATAAAAGGGCTATGTGATCTAAACGTGAATTAACCGTATTGTAAAGCGCTTTATATGTAAATATGACTCCCAAATCTTCATGTCTATATAATTCATCAACGATCGCATCTAATAATCGAATACCTATCGATACAGCTCTTGGAAACTTTCTCAAATACTCTCCACCTTGTTTACATATAAAATCTTGTGCAATCGTTAAATCAGCAAAGCCGATTAAATCAGCTCCAAGCTCCTTCGCCATTCTTTCAAGCTCGATTTGTAATGATATTTCGCCCAATTAAATTCACCCTATTATTGGTATAATTGGTATATAAAGCAAATTTTTATTTATTTTATAATTACTCTTTATCAATAAATTCTTCTGCCTTTGGAGGTTCTGCACTCAATCCTTTTCTCTTTCTAATTTCTGCAATAATCGATGGCATTAATGATGTTGGTAAGGGAGACCATGCTTTAAAATATGTATTCCACAAAGCTTTGCCAGCAGTTGCTCCTCTCATAACTTCACTTAAATCAAAGGTTTCTGAAGCTGGAATCTCACCTTGAATAATAGCCAACATGCCTTTTTGCTCTACATTTAACAATTTTCCTCTTTTTGATGAGATTACACTAGCTACTGCACCAATTAACTCAGATGGGCATTTTACCTCAATCCCTAATACGGGTTCTAATAAAATAGGTTCAGCAGAAAGTAACGCACCCAATAAAGCTCTCCTTGTTGCAGGCACCAATTGAGCATAAGTTCTATGAGCTGGGTCCTCATGTGGAATGAAGTGATGCAATATTACTTTAATCCCTCTACAATACTCATAAGCTAATGGGCCGTTAATCATAATATCTATAAAGCCAGCTCTAATTGAATCTAATGACTCTTGAAGGAATTGAACACCTTTTGTAGCGTCAACCAATATATTCCCTCGTTCATCTATAGCTACTACATTACGTGCTTCTTCTGCATCCCAACCATGCTCTCTTAAAATCTTTGCTATCGCTTTTCTATCCATAGCCTCATGAATTTGACCAGTTCTGATTAACTCAACAATATCCTCTCCCAAGGGTTCTACACGTATATAAATTTTATTATGCTTATTTGGAGACTTTGCCATTACAGGTCCAGCCTTGCTTTTAATAGTTTCACGATAGTTAATTAATGGTTTAGAGGTAATTATCTCTAAGCCTTGTTGATTGAGTAAAGTGGTAACGATCTCTAAGTGAAGAACACCCATACCCGACATTAATGTTTCACCAGTTTCCTCATTAATTTTAATTACCAAATTTGGATCTTCAATACTCATTCTTCTCAATGCTTCAACAAGTTTGGGTAAATCTCGAGGATTTTTTGGCTCTATAGCTTCAGTAACTACAGGCTCAGAGACATATTTAATCGACTCAAAAGGTACAATATCTCTTATAGATGAAATAGTTTCACCAGCTCTAGCATGCTCAAGGCCGAGAAGTGCTGGGATATTACCCGCAGTTAACATTCCGACTATCTCTCGATGTGGACCCATAAACATAGTAACAGATTGTATTCTTTCCTCTCTTTTCGCACCAATTAAATGAACTATATCACCATCCCTAACCGTGCCTGAGAAGAGCCTACCAGTTGCTACAACACCAGCTTGAGGATCTACAACAACATTTGTAACCATCATCACTATCGGCTTATTATCATCACAATCCAATAAAGCCTTACCTATTTCAGAATTTAAATCGCCCTTCCAAATTTTTGGTATACGATACTTTTGAGCAATGTGGGGAGGTGGTAAGTGTTTAATCACCATACTTAAAACTGCTTCATGTAAAGGAGCTTTTTCAACTAGCTCTGCAACCTTTCCTTTTGAATATGCATCGTAAATATCACCAAAGCGAATACCAATCTTTTGTGCCATTTCAAAGTTAAATCCCCATTTATCCTTTGCGGAACCGAATGCTACACTATTTCCTTGTATACTAACTAGCCATTTATCACGATATTCTGGCTCAGCATAAACTTTAATCAAACGGTTAAAATCATTAATAATATTCGCTAACCAAGTTTGCATTTTATCGGGTGTAAGTCTCAATTCTTTTACCAATCGATCGATTTTATTAATGAATAATACTGGCCTGACTCTCTCTTCTAAAGCTTGTCGAGTAACGGTTTCAGTTTGAGTCATTACACCTTCAACTGCATCAACCACTACTACCGCACCATCAATAGCTCTTAAGCTTCTCGTAACCTTACCAGTAAAGTCAATATGCCCCGGAGTATCAATCATATTCATTACGTAAGGCTTACCATCATATTCATAATATAGTGTAACGTTAGCTGCTTTAATCGTCATTTGCCTTTGTTGCTCTAACTCCATAAAATCTAAAGCTAAAGCTTGACCAGCTACTGAAGGGCTAAGCATACCACATGCTGCTAAGAGACTATCGCTCATCGTAGTTTATACGGCTGATCAGAAAATTCTGATCAGTTTCCGTGATCTACGTGAGCGATAATCCCAAAGTTCCTTATTTGTTCCTTTACACCGATTATCTTCAATACCTCAGCAGTAGTTTTAAACCTTGGCATAGCGTTAATCACCATTAATCGAAAGGATAATAGGATGTTAAGAATCTTTCCCTTAGCATAATATTAAGATTTCTAAGGATTAATGAAAAATTGGAAGGGAATATAAACTTCATAATAACGCTTACCAATTATCCTAATCTTAATTTAATATTGTGTTAGGTTGAGGAATAAATTTATAATAAATTCACAAATAAAAGTGTAGGGTAGTGAAAAAATATGTCTAATATGCGATTTAAGGTATTTATCCCAGAGCCAGAGTGTGAAGAATCGCATAAAATCCTTGAGGAAATAGCTGAAGTGAAGATAGGGGAGCCTAACATAAAGTATACTGAAGATCGATTAATTGAAGAAATAAAGGGCGTAGATGCAATTATTATTACATCCCAACATCATATAACAAAGAGAGTTATAGAAGCGGCGGATAAATTAAAAATTATCGTAAAGTATGGATCGAAACCTGGAATAGATAATGTAGATCTTGAAGCAGCAATTAAGAAAGGAATTATTGTGAGCTATACTCCTCAAGCAAATTCTGATAGTGTTGCTGAACATACAATAACACTAATGCTCGCTTTATTGAAAAAGTTGAATATATTTTCACAACGTTTAAAGAATGGATTATGGAGAGATAGAAAATTGTTAGGTTACGAACTTTTAGGGAAGACGGTAGGAATTATTGGGTTAGGAGCGGTTGGTTACAAAGTTGCTGAAAAGATAAAGGGTTTTGGGGTTAAGTTGTTAGCTTATGATCCATACGTATCAAATGAGCGCGCGGAAAGTGTTGGGGCAAAATTGGTAGATTTAAATGTTTTATTGAAAGAATCTGATATAGTAACGATTCATGCAACATTAACAAAAGAAACCACGCATTTAATTGGAGAGAGGGAATTGAGAATGATGAAAAAAAGCGCAATTATAGTTAATACAGCTAGAGGGGCGATAATTGATGAGAAGAGTTTGATTAAAGCTTTAAAAGAAGGTTGGATTGCTGGTGCAGCATTAGATGTGTTTGAAGAAGAACCTCTAAATCCTGATAATCCATTACTCAAAATGGATAATGTTATTGCAACACCTCATGCCGCTTCATGTACTTACGAAGCTTGGAGAAGGGAGGGGTTTATGGCTGCTGAAGAGGTTTTGAGAGTTTTAAAAGGGGAAAAGCCAATATTCTCTATCTAATAAAAAATAAAATTTTAAATTTAAAATGAAGTAATAAAGGCTAAGAGACTAAAAATAAAGTTAGTATTCATTAAGGCGATATAAGTAATGAATATATCATGGAGAGAATGCTAATAAGAATAACAAGATGGCGAATTCGTAAGCTTTAAATAAATTCTAAAAAAAGATAATTCCACAAAAGATGCTTGCTCAATTACTCGCTATCTTAGCAGCTTTCATATTATCTCTTGGTGTAGTCTTAATAAGAAGGAATATAAATAAAGAGAATTTTTTCTCATTCATTATTATAGTAACGATAATTGGTAATATTGTTGTATGGCCATTAATATTAATATATCCACCAAGAAATTTAAGTATAAATGCATTAATCATATTCAGTGTAGTTGGACTTCTTCATCCTGGCATTACTCGAATATTATACTTTTCAGGTATGATGAATGTTGGTGCTTCTATAAATGCCTCTATATTTGCAATATATCCTTTAATTAGTACATTATTAGCAATACTCATACTTAATGAGCAACCTACAGTATTAAGTTGGCTTGGTATACTCCTTGTAATAATTGGTGGCATATTTATCCACAATGCTATACATAAAGAAAAAAGCGTGCATAAGGGCAAACCAATTCCATCCTTACTTGCAATGATTATCGCTGGATTCGCTTATACATTAAAAAAGATAGGTTTAAACTTATGTAAAGAGCCGTTAACAGCCACGGCTATAACATACTTTATATCACTTACACTCTACATCTTTATAATATGCTTTTCTAAAAGTATAAGAGAGAATTTACAAGTTGATACAAATGTACTTAAGTTATTTTGGAAAGGTGGTCTTTGTTTAGCAATAGGCGCGATTATACCATTTTATGCTTTAATGTATGGTAATGTATTCACAGTTACGCCTTTACTTCAAACAGAACCATTATTTATACTTCTACTCTTACATATATTCTTAAGAGCGATAGAAAAAGTATCTAAAAATATTGTGATAGGTACACTTATGGTTGTTACGGGCATTATGTTAATTACATTTTTATCACATATATAATCAAATTTTAATCACAAAACTAATTTAAAACTTCTATTGTTTTAGCACAATATTTAAAGAGTAAAGAAAAGATAGCTTATTTACATATATGCTTAAATCACAATATTAAAAATTGAATTCAACATTTACAAAATTTCTTTCATAGAGATTTCGATTTTACTATTAATTTATATATCATCTTTCATTAGTAGAATCACGTTGATTTTTAAACACAGTTCGAGGTGGTGGTTGAGGTACATCTAATTTACGCGTAACTTCGGTTAAGGGTGGTGCAACTGGAGCTGCCGTTTTTATTTTTTTCAAGCCGAGTTTAGTGGTTGTTATGCTTTTCTTTAACAATTGGATCGCTAATGCAGGATCAACACCCCTCGGACATACTTGTGAGCATGAACCTGCAAAGTGGCATCGCCAACACCCATGTGGTGAATCTATAATATCGAATCGCTCATTATATCCATCATCTCTAGAATCTGAGATATACCTATATGCTTGAGCGAGTACAAAAGGCCCTAAATATCTATTATCTGATGATATTGGACAAGCGCTCCAACAAAGTCCACATTTGATACAAAGGGCAAATTGTAAAATATTAAAAAATTCATTGGGCTTTTGAAGATACTCACGAGTTGGATTATCTAATTCAGAATCTTTCCTAATAATGTATGGTTTAATCATTTTATGCTTAGCGAAAAGATTTGAAAAGTTAGTAACTAAATCTTTAATAATTGGATTATTTGATAAAGGCTCAATTAAAATGATATTAGATTTAAGCATCGATACTTGAGTTTTACAAGCAAGCATCGGTATGCCATTTATTCTCATACCACAAGAGCCACAAATACCCATTCTACATGAGTATCTAATCGCTAAAGAATTGTCCAATCTTTCCTTAATGTAAAGTAGAGCCTCTAAAACCGTTGTACCTTTATCAATCGTTATTTTATATTGCTTATAATATGGTGATACATCTTTACTTGGATCGAATCTATGTATTTTAAATACCACTTCCATAAGCTACACCAAAATTGCAACAATTGTCATGTAAAAGCTGTATAGAAATGCTATTATTCCAACGATTAAACACATTAAAGAAATTAGTCTTTCAAACTTTTTACTTAAAGGTAGCTCACTAACCATAAATCTAACTCGATACATCGAATGATATATTATAGCGCCTAGCAACAATATAGAAGAGATAACGTATGGTAAATTCTTAGCTCTAGCTATAACCTCCTCATAACTCATAGCTGTTGCATAACCAGGGCCTATGATTAAACTTGAAAAATTAATAAGATGAATTGGAAGTGTAATTATCATTATTATTAAAGTGACCAATTCTATAATCCAAAGTGTTGATTCTCTCAAACCCTATCACCTTATGAAGAATAGAAACTCTCCCAAAGCCACTATTATAAGAATAATAGCAACACTTATTAAAATAAAAAGAATAACTCTTTCAGCTTTTCCAATTGATGATGGTGGATAAGGATAAACTGGTAACTTAGGCTTTCCGATAAAGAATCCTAATTGAGTGAGAATCAATCGCAAACCATTTGCCCCATGAATCATAATGGCTGTTACGAAAATAAAACTCATTGGATACATTGTTGGATTACCAAAAGCGGTTTTTATCGATGCCCAAAGTGCTGCATCAATCCTTTGGTTATAAATGAATATGTGAATATAAAAGTAAGAGACAAGGAATATACCAGTCGCTCTTTGAATAAAAAACATGTATCTCTCTAAGTTATAACGTTTGGGGTAACTAGCAACGGCATGCTTTTTTGTTTCGGTTATACTCAATATTTATCACCTCAATACTTTCTTTCAACTGGTAACCATTTTATAATTCTTACGGGTATATAATCGAGCTTTGGTCCTTCAGGTGTATAATAAGCTAAAGTATGCTTAAGCCAATTTTTATCATCCCTTTGTGGATAATCAATTCTGTAATGTGCACCCCTCGATTCAGTTCTAGCAAGAGCACTGTAAGCAATAACTTCAGCCAAATCAAGCATATTTTCAATTTCAAGTACCCCTATTATATTCGTATTATACACTCTACTCTTATCCACAACTTTAATATTTTTAAAACGTTTCTTTAAGTTTCGAATCTCCTTTGCAGCCTCTTTAAGATCAGACTCTGTTCTAAAGATACCGACTTTTTTATCCATAAGGTTTCTCAATTCCTCTTTAATTTCGAATGGATTCTCACCACCCTCTTTACCTAAAACTTCATCAAATACTCTTTTTTCTTCCATTTGAATCGAATCTAAAGGTACATTTGAATATGATGATTGAGAAAGTGCATATTGAGTTGCAGCTCGACCTGTAAGTGTACCATAAACTAAACACTCAGCAGTTGAGTTAGTACCAAGTCTATTCGCTCCATGAATACTTACACAAGCTACTTCACCAGCCGCCCATAAGCCTTGAATTGGTGTTGCACCATAAGTATCTGTATGAATACCACCCATTGTGTAATGTGCAGCAGGTCTAACTGGTATGGGTTCATAAATTGGATCTATACCATTTAACCTTATTGAATACTCCCTTATTGACATGAGTCTTTCTAAAATCTTCTCGCGGCCGAGATGACTAATATCAAGATGTACATAATCTAAACCATCTGGTCGCTTAAACCCTCTTCCTTCGATAATCTCCGTCATTATGCTTCTTGACACAATATCTCTAGGTGCTAACTCCATAAGCTTTGGTGCATATCTCTTCATAAATCGCTCCCCTTCCTTATTTAATAAATAACCCCCTTCACCCCTCGCTCCCTCAGTAATTAAAACGCCTGATGGGACTAATCCAGTAGGATGGAATTGTATAAACTCCATATCCTTTAATGGTATTCCAGCTCTATACGCTACAGCTTGCCCATCACCCGTGGTGGTATGTGAATAAGTTGTAAAGCTGTAAATTCTTCCAGCACCGCCTGTTGCTATTATTCCCGCTTTTGCTTTAATAGCATGCATATTACCACTCTTCATCTCAATAGCCGTAATACCTTTAAACTTATTCTCTTCAATGAGTAATGAGGTCATAAACCACTCTTCATAAATCTTCACATTATCATACTTTTGAAGTGTATCATACAATGTGTGCATCTCAGCAAAGCCGGTATAATCACCAGCATAGCAAGCTCTTGGAAAGCTATGCCCCCCAAATGGTCTTTGATCAACCCTACCATCCGCTCTCCTACTCCATAAAATACCCCAATGCTCAAGTTGTATAAGCTCACTTGGAAGAAGTCTAACAAAGAGTTCAACAGCATCTTGATCAGCAAGAAAGTCTGAACCTTTAATCGTATCCCATTCGTGAAGTTCAAAGCTATCACCCTCTTCAACCCTTAATACACCAGCTGTACCTCCTTCTGCACATACTGAGTGGGCGCGAAGAGCTTGTGTTTTAGTTACAATCGCTACATCGAGCTTTCCTTTACTGAATCTTGATGCTTCAATAGCAGCTCTAAGACCAGCCAAACCCGAACCAATTATTACTAAATCATGCTTAATTATTTCCATAAATACTCACCACTATATGTAAGCTTTAACACCTGTTAAAACAGCGAATAATGCGCTTAAAGTCACTAATATAATAGTGATTAAAGCTAAAATAAATGTTATACGAGCTTCTCTCTTACTTTCCATGCCCCAAGCTAAAGCAATAGCGCCTGAGCCTGTTAATGAACCGAGAATTATAGACCATATTTTAAGATCAAAGAGAAGTGCTGTGAATGGATCACTAGCTCTAATTTTTGGATCAACATACACTCTAAATGTAGGATATGTGAGGCTTGCAGTAAAAAGTCCAATAATAGCAAAAATCCAACCAATTAAGAATGTTAAAGTAACCCATATTCTTGTTTCCCTATCTACAATATTATGCTTAATAGTTAATGTTAATGCTATACCTAAAAGCCAAAGTATAGCACTTGCTGAAAATGCTGCTAAATGTATGAGAACCAAGGCGGGAGCGGCAAATTCTTCAAATGGTATCAAACTCATCACCTAAATCTTTGAGATTTTATATAACTGATATATAGTGTATCCTAATGCGATCCAAGCACAAGTTATAGCGATTATTACCAAGCTTACCACGCTTATAGCAAAAGCTTGATTATAAGCGATAACACCCTCTTGCGAGTATACGGGAAAGATAATCGCTCTAGATATCACGTAAAGAATTATGAAATAAGCGCTTATTACTATCATTAATAACCAAATGGGCACACTTGATGCTATAGGAGTTACTCTCGACTCTTCATAAGGATTGACTTTTGAAGGTTCTATTTTATCCAACCCCATAACTTCCCATACAGATACTGGTGGAAAGATTTTGATAAAAATTAAGTAAAACAAGGTAAATAAGGAAAAAGATCCAACAAGTATGGAGAACTCAACCCATGTTGGCGTATATGTCGCTATAGGGTATGGTAAGAACGGTCTTGAAAGGGTTGGAGCTACTATTTGATACCTTTCTAAATACATTCCAATATTAATAAGGATTGATGCTAAAAATGTCCCATTAACTACCCACTCCTTTTTGTAAAGAAGTATAATAGATAAGATTAACAATGGAACAACTATATCTATAATTATGTACGACCAGAAAATGAGTGCCCATTCTCCAAACATAAGACTATCTATTAATGCTACACTAGCTACATCACCCCCATAATAATCGATTAATAAGTGGCCAACTGTCATGTAAATTAAAGCAAAGTTCAAGCTAAAAAGAAGCCAACCGAGATAAGTAAAGTGTTCATGTTTAATGTAATCTTCACTTTGGAATATTTTACGGTAAAACCACATAACAATAATTACAGCACCCACACCTGAATATATCGCTCCTGTTACGAAATAAGGACCAAATATTGTACTATGCCAACCTGCTCTAATACTCATCGCAAATACCCAAGAGACTACGGTGTGTACTGTAACCATAATTGGTATGATAGCAGCAGTCATTACTTTTATCGCTTTTTCAAGCCTCTTATATTGCTCTTCAGTACCTCTCCAATTTAATGAAAGAACTCTATATATTCTAGCCTTCCATTTAGGTAATTTATCATACTTTAAAAAGAGAGCGAAATCTGGAACCATCGCCGTATATAAAAAGATTGAACTCGCAACAAAGTATGTGAGTATTGAGCAGAAATCCCATAGCATAGGTGATTGAATTCTACCGAAGACTATAGCATGTAAAATTCTATCAGGCCTACCCATATCAATAATTACTTGTGCTACTGCTAATAAAAGGGCAAAAACTGTTATAGCTTCTGCCATACGAGTTATAGGCTTTCTCCACTCAGCTTTTGTAACTCTTAGTATAGCTGATATTAATGTACCCGCATGGCTAATACCTATAAAGAATACGAATGATGAAAGATACATGCCCCAAAAGATTGTAGTACTCAATCCAGTTACACCTAAACCTAGCATTAATTGTACTAAATAAGCAAAAAGTGCTAATAAAACAAGAATCGTCACAATTCCAATAGTGATATAGTATCTTTTAGAAGTGTAAACTACCGGTTTTGCTAATTCCTCTTTAATAATCTCTTTAGCCATATTTGCTCTCACCTTCTTACAATCCTTCTACGCTCACTAGTAAGATATATAACACTTGGTTTAGTTCCTTTATCTTCTAAAAGGCGAAAAGCTCTGGTATCTTTAGAAAGCTTTGATACTAAGCTTTCTGGATCACTTAAATCACCGAAAATTATCGCTCTTGCAGGGCATGTTTGAACACAAGCTGGAAGGAATTGAAAATCGTTAAGCTCAAAATCATCCCAAAAATGCTCTTGAATCTCAATTTGATCATCATCCCTTTCTAAAAGTTTTGACATGAGTAAATTTATCGCTTTGCTCCAAATATAATCCAATTTATTAACACCCTTTAACTCAGCCTCTTTCTCCCAATTCTTTACTTTACTCATTATAATTTTTGGTGCTTTTCCTATTTCTAAATAATACTTAAGTTTATCCAATCTTGGGTAGCAAAATATGCATTTATGAACAATACCTTTTGGTGGTGGATCTATATCTGGATTTTGTGATAATTTTAATGTACTTGGTAAATTCAATTTAGAGTAATCGAACCATGTGAAGCTTCTAACATCATATGGACATCCTGTCATACATGCTCTACAACCTATACATCTATTATAATCTTGCATCGTTATACCATCATTACGCTTATACGTTGCACCAACTGGGCAATACTTTACACATAATGGAATTTCACATTGCATACATGGTCTGGGAATAACTTGAATATATACATCAGGATATTCACCTTCTTTGATAACTAAAAGATCCATCCATCTCGCAACTCTAAATGAATCATACTCTTCTTCAAATGATGGATGGACGTTATTTTGTTGCTTACAAGCTACAACACAAGCACCACATGCCACACATTTATCCAAATCGATTACCATACCCCATTTAACCAATAATTATCACCTAGATTTGTAAACCTTAACTCGTGTACCAAAGTATCCTGGAGATGCTACTAAAGAATCTCTCACATTTAAAATTACTCTATTCGGATTAGCACCTCTACCACTTGCCCATCTACCATAACTTATATGGCCTTGTTCAAAAGGCATAGCTATAACACCAGGCATAATTTCTTCACAAACTTTAGCTATCGCTTTAACTTTACCCTTAATGGATTCAACCCATATAATATCTCCATCGCGTATACCATATTTAGCTGCATCTTTTGAATTGATTTGTACCCAAGTCTTCCAAGCAGTTTTATTGTAAACCCATCCATGAAGTTCTTGAAGATATGGTACATTACCCCCTCTACCTTCTGCATGTAACATAGTTTTGAAAGAGATAAGGATGAATGGATAATCATCTTTAATTGTTGAAAATGATGAAGGTGCATATTGAGGTGGTTCATAATGTATTAGAAATAAATCATCACCAATTGAATTAAGCCCCCATTTCTCCTTTAGTATGAGAAAAGCTTTTTCCTCACTTAAATTCTCTCTTTTCGCTACTTCACTCACAACTTTCATTAATCTCTCTTTTAATGTATTAGAGTAAAATTCGAATTTACCAGTAGGTGTTTTGAATTGATAACCCCAATCATAAAAATGCTTGTAAGGAGGATTATACCAAAATCCATACTTAAATAAAGCACTCCAAAACTCATCAAAACTTTTGAAATTGATTAAAGGCTTCATTGCTACTCTACCTATTTTATACTCCCAAATATTTTGAAGTCTAAATTTTAAGTATTCTTCATAAGATCTCCAAGGTATTGATTTTTCAACATTCCCTCCAATTTCATGAGCTAAAGTTATGAGAAGATCTCCAAAATTCATAGTATTGTATAAAGGTTGAATAACTGGTTGCCTCACACTTATTTGTGGAAAGCCAAAGCTTGGATAATGTTCTGTAAGATCTAATCTTTCTAAATATGTGTGATCTGGTAAAATTAAATCACAATAAAGCTCTGTATCGCCAAGAAATGGTGATGTACTTACGATGTAATCAATCTTTTGCATCGCTTTCTCAAACTCTTCAAGATTTGGTGTAAAGAAAATTGGATTGGTATAATATATCATAAGAAGCTTTATCTCATACGGTTTGCCAGTTAAAGCTGTATTAGCAACTCTTTGATAAAAGTTATTTGCTAATGGTGCTTCTTCAGTACCAATCATATCTATTCTTGGCATGTTAAGACCTTGCTTTGCTTTATCATCCAAAATTAAAAGTGGTCCTAATGGTGTTAATGGTGCTCTCTCCATGGCTATAACACCACCTGGTATTCCAATACTACCTACAAGTGCATTTAAAGCATGAATAGCCATGTAATTAAATAATCCATTATTCCAAGATGCAACACCTCTATGACCGGCTGCTATAGCTGGTTTTGTAGTTGCAAACTCTTTTGCAATTCTTTTTATAGTATCAACTGGAATTCCCGTAATAGATGAAGCCCATTCAGGTGTATAATTCTTAATTACAAGCTCTTTAAATTTATCAAATCCATAAGTATGCTTATTCACATAATCAATATCATAAAGCCCTTCTTTAATGATAACATGAGCTAAACCTAATGCTAATGCCCCATCAGTTCCAGGCTTTATTGGTAACCATTCATCAGCTTTATACGCTGAAACAGATAATCTAGGATCAACAATAACTACTTTCGCTTTAATTGATCTCTCAGCTCTTATTCTTCCCCAAATTCTTAAAAGCCTTACAGTAGGAATCCATGCTTCAAGAAGGCTTCCACCAAAGATTAAAAGATAATTTACACGCTCAAAATCGTAAGCCATAAGGTTATGATAACCTACAGTCATTTCATGAGCTGCTTCAATACTACCATAAGTGAGATGATTAATGTGATTTGGAGAGCCATATGCTTGAGTGAATTGATTTATCAAATCTTTCATAAATGTATTTGGTTCTAATCTCCCACTTAATAATACAAATTTATGAGGTTCATTAACTCTCAAATCTTTTAATCTCTTAGTTAATTCTTTAATAGCATCGCCCCAATCTATTCTCTCAAACTTACCACTGCCCCGCTCACCTATACGTTTCATCGGCCCTTTTATTCGATCGGGATCATAAAGTACTTGTAAGCCAGCTTGTCCTTTTGGACATACACCACCTCTATTATTTGGGCTTAATGGATTTCCCTCAATCTTTACAGCTTTATTATCAATCACTCTTACGATAAGTTGGCACACAGCTGGGCATTGAAGGCATGTGGTTGCAACCCATTTCTCATTAATTATTGGTGATTGATAAATGCTATACTTAGGCTCGAATGTAAATTGCCATTTTTCAAATTTTTTAAAGTTTGTAAAAAATGCGAATGTTGCTAATGCGAGTAATCCCTTAATTAAATTTCGTCTACTCTTCATCGAGTAAATTCCCTATCAATGGGGATAATTTTTAACTATTTTAGTTTTACTAAGTATTAAGATTATAAAAGAACGTCTCATATTGGGAGATTAAATAAAGTATTAATAAAAACAATTGCTAATTTGCGTAATCATCAATACGATTAATAATTAATCGTGCTTATTGAAGAGCAACTAATTCATTAAAATTATCATTACCTTTAGCCCCAATTATATCGAATGTTTTAGACAAATTTGGCTTATAAAATAATTATCCGCTCTTCTGTGAAAAAATAAAATTATTGTTTTTAAAATTTAAAAAATACAAATTATTATCATAAATTTAGCATAATTTATTTAACTTAAAGATTTTGGTATAATTTAAAGCCTTTTAAATAACTGGAAAGAATCGATTCTTTAAACTTCCTTTACTCAACTTACCTATTATTGGTATCTCATATCCGCATTTTATACATCGGTTATACTCATCCAAATACCAACCAGTAATATCAAACCCATACCTTTTAACCACAATTTCTTCACAACCTGGGCAATAGGTATGCTCAAGAGGATGGCCAGGAATATTGCCCAAATATACAAATCTTAATCCAACTTCTTTTGCCACTTGATAATGCTTCTCTAAAGTCTTTATAGGCGTCCATGGTAAATGTATTAACTTGTAATCTGGGTGGAATCTAAGGAAATGAATAGGTGTATTTGGACCTAAATTATCATATATCCACTTAGATAATTTGCGCGCTTCATTTAAATTATCTCCAATCTCAGGCACTATTAAATCAGTAATTTCGATGTGAATCTTTGTTTTATTTTTAATCTCCAATAAAGTTTGGAATATTGGCTCGGGACTTGGTACGCCAGCGTATAAGCGAAGAAAATTTTCCTCACCATTACCTTTAAAATCAACAGTAATACCGTCGAGAAATTCACTCATCATCTTTACACTATCTGGTGTGCCATAACCATTTGATACGTAAAGATTAATCAATCCTTCTTTTTTAGCTATCACACCAACATCATGTGAAAATTCTATTGAAATTATAGGTTCATTGTAAGTGTAAGCAATACCTTGACAATCATATTCTTTTGTGAGTTGCACAATTTCTTCAGGTGTAATATCCTTTCCTTCAACCTTTCTGCGCTGACTAATATCATAATTCAAACAATAATGGCAAAGCCAACTACAACCCGTAGTGGCTATAGAGAATACTTTTGATCCTGGCATGTAATGAACAAATGGTTTTTTCTCAATAGGGTCTACATGAGCGGTAATAATCTTACCGTAAGCCATTAAATACAACTTTCCTCCGATATTCTTCCGAATACCACAAAAACCGATTTTATCCTTTGGAATATTACAATACCTTGCGCAAGCGGTACATTTTACTCTACCTTCAGCGAGTTGTTTGTAAAGTATTGCCTCTTTACCGATAATGCTCATCTAGATATTAAATGGATAATTCAATTATAAAATGATTTTCACAATTAGGATACAAAGTTTTTTATTTATAAAATCTTGTATTAAGATTTAAGCAAATTTATCAGAAAAATTTTTAACCTAACCTTAATTAATTAAAGATTGAAGAGAGGTTAATTGCCTCAAGAAGGTCCAGATTCTCAAGGCCTTTGCTGGCCTAAGTGTATTTGGTTTAAATGTGCGAAGCGTGCGTTATGGATACGAGGTAATACTTTGTGGTGTAATTGGAGTAATGAGAATTGCATTGGTTCATCATGCTCCTATGCCTTATGTGTAAGAGCGAAAATGCTACCTCAAGGCCGTTGTGGCCTTGTTGTGAAGAGAGTTACTACAGATAAAATAAAGCTTGAAGATTTCAAATTGGATGTTAAAATTCCGGGTAAGCTTGCGCAACGTATAGGCGATGATAAAGATTTGGTATAATAGAATGAAATAAAAAAAGAAGAAAAAATAATAATAAAAATTACGGAGTATTCAGCATATACCTACGTTGTTTAATCTTGCTATACAACTTGACCAACAGCATGAGTAGGTTTGACTTGGGTTATTTTAATCTTCACATGATCTCCTTGCTTTGTATTTGGTACGAATATTACATACCCTTGAACTCTAGTTAAACCATCGCCTCTACGACTTATTTCAGATATAGTTACATCCAGCTCATCGCCAATTTTAACGGGCTTCGCTTTAAAGTATGAGCGTGGTAAATGCTGTCGCTCCCTAACTGGTCGCTCTTCACTCAATCTTATATCTCACCTCCCTTACGTTCATCGGTCTTCCGATAATCCATTCGAATTCATTCCGATGTAAGTAACCCTCAGAACCCTCTAAATTATAAGCTTTACTAAAAGTTATAGAATGTTTAAAAAATAGTATTTCGATATTTAATATGCGAAAAGTTTTCTTAAAGGATTGAAATCAATTAAATTGATAAAGGGGTGTGACTTGACATTTAATAACGCAATTCAAGAAGGGCAGTATGTTCTTCTATATTTAGATAAAAAAAGAAAGTGGCTCGTTAAAATTTTAAAGGATGCGAAGATTCATACACATGTGGGATACGTGACACTTAACACACTTATTGGAAAGTCATACGGTTCCTCCATTGAATCGAGTCTTGGTGTAACTCTTTGGGCTTTAAAGCCAACGATTGAGGATTACGCTTTAAAAGCTGAAAGAAAAACACAAGTAGTTTATCCGAAAGATATGGGCATGATTGCAGTCAAAACGGGTGTATCATCTGGTAGTATCGTTGTTGAAGCTGGAACTGGTAGTGGCGTATTATGCATGTTTCTTGCAAATCTTGTTCGTCCAAATGGTCATGTTTATTCATATGAAATAAGAAAGGAATTTCTCGAATTAGCAAAAAAGAATTTAGAAAAAGCTGGATTGAGTAAATATGTGACTTTAAAGGAGGCTGATGCAAGGAAGGGTTTAGATGTGGTAAATGCTGATGTGGCTATAATAGATGTAGGAGATCCTTGGTCTTTAGTAAAACCCATGTATAATGCTTTAAAAGGCGGTGGTATGTTAGCTGCAATTTGCCCTACAATGAATCAAGTAGAGAAGTTGGTTGAAGAGTTAAAAGCAAACAACTTTATCGATATTGAGAGTATGGAAGTTATCGTTCGAGGGTTAGAAGCTCGTATGGGTATGACCAGACCAGTTACTAGAATGATTGCACATACCGCTTACCTTACATTTGCAAGAAAAACCCAACCAAGTGATAAAGGTTAAATCTTAATAATTAATACACATAGCCTTGATAAGTTTGAACAAGCTTGAATTTGCTGAAGATTTCGCATTTATTCTTTATCTTATACCATTAATTCTGAATGGGATATATGGAATTTTATTGTGGATACAAAGTGGGTTATCACTTACTATTGTATATTTAATGGTGAGTAAAGATCCATACATCTTCCTAATCGGTCTTTTAGTTGTGTATATAGCGACTATTATTGAGGTAAATTTAAATCCAATTGATAAAAGATCGATAAAGCTTGAAGAGAATGCACGTAGAATGCAATTTTTAGCTATAATTTGCATAATACTCGCCTTTTTATCTGCATATTTCGCTGTAGGATACTCTCTTAGTGATACAATTGAGTTAATACTTAAAGGAAGATATCCTTTAATTTATCCTACTTTATTAATCCTCACATCCTATTTAATAAGTCCTAGATTAAAATGGAGTAAACCAAATTTAAATCAAATTACGAAGATATGCGCTATTACCCTAATTTTAATCTCACCATTTATTTTATTCTTAACTTGGAGGAGTAAAATGATATGGATAATTGTTTACAGCTTACCACTTATAACCCTTTTAATCGGTATAATTCTTTTAACTTATACGATGATAAAAAGTCGCATGTAATTAATTTTTATAAGATATTGATTATTAACTTTTACTATTTGAAACTTCCCTCTTTAAATACTCAGTCAAGCCTAACTTTAAAGCTTTAATTGGTAGGAGTAAGCATTCTATTCTCGTTGGACCTGGATCTGGTAGATCTAAAGCTTTTATAATATCCTTTTTATTTAATCTTTTTAACTCCTTAAGCTTTTTTCCAGAAATTATCTCAGTTAAAACTGATGCAGCAGCTATACTAAGCGCACATCCTTTTCCACTAAATTTAACATCTGCAACGCTACCATTTGTATTTAATTTTATGTAAAGTTCTATATCATCACCACACAAAGGGTTAGATTCTTTAACTTCAATATCGGGATTATCCAATTTACCAAAATTGCGAGGATTTTTATAATGATCTATAACTTTCTCTCTATAAATACTCAAATTTTAAACACCTCTTTTATCTCCTTTAAAACATTCACCATTATATCAATTTCTTCCTTTGTATTATATATATAAAAGCTGGCTCGATTTACAGCTGGCACATTAAGCCTCTCCATTAAAGGTTGAGCACAATGATGACCAGACCTTATCGCTATACCTTCACTATCAAGAATTGTAGCTACATCATGGGGGTGAATATTACCTATATTAAAAGAAATTACTCCACATCTATAATTAACATCAATTGGGCCGTAAATCTTTAAATTCTCAATTTCGCTCATTTTATTTAATGCGTACGATGTGAGATCTACCTCATGAGCTCTCACATTTTCCATACCTATTTTATTTAAATAATCAATCGCTGCACCAAAACCTATAACATCTGCAATATTAGCAGTCCCAGCTTCAAACTTCCAAGGTAAATCATTCCATTTTGCATAATTCAAATGTACTTCTTTAATCATATCCCCTCCACCTTGAAATGGTTCCATATTTTCTAACAACTCTCTCTTTCCATATAATATGCCAACACCTGTAGGCCCTAACATTTTATGGCTTGAAAATGCTAAAAAATCACAATCTAAATCTTGAACATTAACTGGCATATGAGGTACACTTTGTGCACCATCTACAAGTACAATAACACCATTCTTATGTGCATATCTAACGATTTCTTTAATAGGATTAATCGTACCCAATACATTAGATACATGAGTAATAGCCAATATCTTTGGATGATTATCCAAATATTCTTTTATCTCATCATCTTTTAGAAAGCCATCATCAGTTATACCTATGTACTTTAAATTGGCCGATTTTTCCTTCGCTAATAATTGCCAAGGTATGATATTGCTATGATGCTCCATTTCAGTTAATAATATTGTATCACCTTTGCTAATATTCGCTCTACCCCAACTGTAAGCGACTAAATTGATAGCCTCTGTTGTATTTCTAACGAATAAAACTTCTTCACGATGCTTCGCATTGATAAATTTAACGACTTTATCTCTAACATTCTCATAAGCTTCAGTAGCCTCTACACCCAATTTATGTATCGTTCGATGAATATTCGCATTGTAAAGTGAGTAATACTTTGAGATTGCATTTATAACTTGTCGAGGCTTTTGTGATGTTGCTGCATTATCAAAATATATTAACGATTTACCATTAATTTTTCGCTTTAATATTGGAAAGTCTTTTCTAATAGCTTCAACATTTATGCCTTTTAATTTCAATCCTTAACCTCCTTTTACTATCTTCATTTTATTTAATTGATACTTTTAGCTTTTAAGATTTTTAGAAGGTATTATCCTCTCAAATAAAATTTCATCCATACTACCAGTTCGATATCCAATTAAATCTATTGTAACATACTTAAAGCCAAGCTCCTTCAATTTTGCATCGATTATCTCCATTAATTTTTCATCAAAAAGCTTTTTGCGCTCATCTTTACCTACTTCTATCCTTGCAATTCCATCATGATCTCTAACACGCAATACTTTAACATTTGTAAGCTCTCTTATAACTCTCTCAGCCTCAGCTATTCGCCTTATACTCTCAATAGTAATACTTTGACCATATGGGATACGTGATGATAAACATGCGTTAGATGGTTTATCAGCATTTGGTAAATTAAGGAGGATCGCGATCTTTCTCACTTCATCTTTACTTATACCAACTTCTGCTAATGGACTATAAATTCCCTCTTCACAAAGTGCGATTGCACCTGGACGGTGAGTATTCATATCATCCGCATTTGTGCCATCAACTATCGTTTTTATCCCTTCTTTTTCAGCGATTTGCTTCAATTTGATACTAAGTTCCTTCTTACAATAATAGCAACGATTCAAAGGATTTGATGTAAAGAGAGGATTTTTAAGCTCCTCAGTTTTGAATATTATATGGCGTATTCCTAAAAGTTTAGTGATTTTAATCGCATCTTCCAAATCTTTTGGATCAATAATCTCTGAGCTTGATGTAGCTGCTATTACCCCATCATTTAAAGCTAACTTTGCCACAGCTGCAACCACGGAGCTATCTACACCACCTGAAAGTGCAACTAAAACTTTATCTTTTAACTTAAACCATTCGATAAGCCTTTGTAACTTTTGCTCAACAATACCATTTAATGTAGCGTTATACATTGAAAATTATAATGTTATATAATATCTAATAACTTTTTCTTCAAAATTATCTTTCGAATCTCCTCTCTTACCTCATCCATTGCAATTCTGAGCGGTATAGCACTATCTTTTGAAATTTCTTTCACATCTTCATATTCTGGTTTCGCTTGAATTATATTCCCATAATTATCCTTAACTAATTTTACCCTCACTGTAAACTTCTTTCCATGAAATTGAATGCATAAGGGAATGATATCTCTAATAACCACGTGGCGTGTAGCATTTAAAATCCGTACGCCGAGAGTACCAGTCTCCATAAATAAAATATTGGATAATTTAGTCGCATCAGCTTTATCAGCAATTACCCTCACTATATAACCTGGACGATTCTTTTTTGTAAATATTGGGATGAATGATACATCATAAGCGCCTTCTTTAAATAATCTCTCCATCATATAGCCCAAAACTTCACCACTCACATCATCTATATTCGTCTCAAGAATGGAAATTTCATTCATATATGTTAACTCTGAAGCTTTACCTATTATTACTCTAAGCATGTTAATTATCTTCGGAAACTCCCTCGCTCCAGCCCCATATCCAACAGCTACGGGTATCATAGCTGGATAAAATGGTACGCACTTATCCGTTAAATTAACAAGGATTGATGCACCAGTAGGCGTAGTTAATTCAGCCTCAATCATACCACCCACTATAATGTATCCTTTAGCTCTTAAAATCTCAAGTGTTACAGGGCTTGGTGCAGAAATATTACCATGAGCCATTTCAATTACACCACCTCCCACAGCGATAGGCATTGAATACCTTTCATATCCGTTAAATAAGCCAAGATTATCAGCGGCAACCGTAACTCCAACAATATCAGCTACTGTATCTGCAGAACCTAACTCATGAAGTTTAACATTTAAGGGCTCAACATTATGAACTTTAGCTTCCGCTGAAAGAAAGGTATTTATAACCGATTTTGAAAACTCTATAGCTCTTTCCGATAATGAGAGCGCTTTAACGGTATTTAAAATCGCCTCCTTAATTTCTTTACCAGACCTCTCACTTTTCGTCTCATGAATCTTTATGTCGAGTTGCTTTCCCTTTAAATTATGTTTACTTACATCTTTAAAGGTCACATGAATCTCTTTTACACCTTCAAGATAATTTGCAGATAACTCCATTGCGTCAATAACCTTTTTTTCATTCGCACCAAGATCGATAAGAGCTGCTACGATCATATCGCCAGATATTCCACTTACTTGTGGATCGATAATAAATATATTCAATCCAAAAATTCCAAAAACGATTTTGTTAAAATAAATATAAATTTGTTTTTGGCGAATCTTAATAGCGCTTTATAATAAACCGACTCGTTATCAATTTCACTTTATGCATCGATGTAGAATACAATTGTTGTCGTGAAGGATTATGTTGAATCTCTATTAACTCAATGATCGTTCGATATAACTTTTCAGAATCTCCTTTATTTACTCCTGGGCAAGGGTATGATTTATCTACATATACGTAATAATCTTCACCTTTATAGCGGAATAGTGCATCTTTATATTCAAATTTAGGCCTTTTATAAATTATGAATGGCCATATTTTACATGCAAGGGGTTTCATACCTAAAGGTTGAAGCGAACATAGATTATTTGCATCTTGAAATATGCATTTACCATTAACCTTCTTAAGGCATGGATTCCCCAAATTATCAATATAAATGGTATTGTATCCAAATCTTTTTGAGATTATAGCATAATCATAAGGTGTGAGGATTATTTTAAATTGTTTACAACATTCACCACAAGTTAAGCATGACCATGACTTTATACTCGTCCATGGTACATATCTGCGCATTACCATCCTTTAAAACCCTCTTTCATGCATAAAGTTAATTTTGCTTTATCCTTTAACAGAAAATAAATAAAGCTTTAATTTATAAGTTTATGTAGTTGATCACAATAATCGGTAGTGGAAGGATCGGCAGCGCAATTGCTACACAAATTGTAGCAGAAGGCTTAGATGATGTAATGTTAATAGATGTTGTTGAAGGCTTGCCTCAAGGCGAAGCATTGGATATTGGCCATTTCTCTGCAGTAAGAGGATCTGATGTAAAGATTAAAGGTTCCAATGATTATAAAGATATGGCAGATTCTGAGATTGTAATCGTTAGTGCAGGCTTTCCAAGAAAGCCTGGTATGACTCGAATGGATTTATTGTATAAAAATGCTGGAATTATAAAACAAGTATCTAAAGAGATTGCAAAATATGCACCCAATTCTAAAGTATTGATGATCACAAACCCACTCGATGTTATGACTTATGTAGCGCTAAAAGTCACAAACTTCTCTCCAAATAGAGTCTTTGGTATGGGCGGGATACTCGATTCTTCAAGATTCAAATCTATATTGGCTGGGATGTTAAATATTGCACCATCGAGTATTCAAGCTTTAGTTATAGGTGAGCATGGTGAATCCATGTTACCTTTATCTCGATATACATCAATTTGTGGCATCCCGATACTTGAGCTTTTAAATGAGGAAAAAGTAAAGGAAGCGATTGAGAAAACGAGGAGAATAGCTGCTGAGGTAATAGCATTAAAGGGTGCTACTGTATACGCACCAGCTCAAAGCGTAGTAAGGATGATAGATTCCATTTTGAATGATAAAAAGTCAGTATATCCTGTATCAACTTATTTAAATGGTCAATACGGTGTGAGTGGGATCTGTATTGGTGTACCAGTTGTACTTGGTAAGGATGGTGTGGAGAGAATTATAGAGTTAAAGCTAAACGATGAGGAGAAAGCAATCTTTATGAAAGGGGTTGAAAGTATAAAAGCAGCTATCTCAAGCCTTGAATTATAGCTTTATAAAATTTAGATAGGTGAATTGATTGAGAGACTTACTGGAAAGATTAATGAAAGGTGAAATTTCATTAAATGAAGCTGAGAAGCTTTTAAGATTGAGTGCCATTGAAGAAGTGGAGCGAATTGCGAAAATCGATGTATCACGTGAGGAAAGAAAAGGCATACCTGAAATTATTCTTGCAGAAGGCAAGAATGTGAATGATACTTTACGTATCGCTAAGGCTTTTGTAGATAGAAAAGGAAGAGCGATTATTAGTAGAGCTAATGATAATTTATTCAAGCTCGTAAAAAGAAAATTTCGCAATAACTTCGATATTATGTTAAATCGAGATGCAAAGATTGTAGTAATAAAGAAGAAAGGTTATAAAGTGGAGAAAACTGGTGGAAGGATTGGTATCATTACCGCTGGCACTTCAGATATTCCTATTGCTGAAGAGGCTAAAATTGTAGCTGAAGAGATGGGTTGTGAAGTTATTACTGAATATGATGTAGGTGTCGCTGGTATTCATAGACTCTTTCCTACACTTAAAAATATGATTGAAAAGGATGTGGATGTAATTGTGGTAATTGCTGGTAGAGAGGGCGCATTACCTTCAGTGATTAGCAGCATGGTAAATATCCCTATAATAGCTGTTCCAACATCGATTGGTTATGGTTTAGGAGAGCGTGGGGTTGGAGCGTTAATCGCTATGCTCCAATCTTGCTCTTTAGGGTTAGCGGTTGTAAATATAGATGGTGGAGTCCAAGCTGGGGCTATTGCAGCGTTAATCGCTAATAGAGTTGCAAAATGGCGAAATAAATGCCCTATTATATAATATTGTTAGGTAATTTTAGGATTGCCAAAAGGGGTGATAAAATAAATTGAGAATAAGCTTGAATTCATTATTTCGATAATATTTAACGAGTAAAATTTAAAGTTTTTAATGCTAAAATAAAAATTTTTACTATAAAAGGATAGTGTTAAGATTTAAAATTAATAATCGATGTAAACTTAATAAAAAATTTCGAAAATAACTAAATTTATTAAATTGATTGATATAATAAATTTATGATAGAACCCTCCATAGTAAAGGAGATAATACCATTGAACGGAAGTCCTTTAGAAAATGCACTTAAGCAACTTGAGATAGCAGCTGAGATTTTAAAACTAAACCCCGAAATTCATGAAAGATTGAAATATCCAGAAAGATCTTTAACCGTTTCTATACCAGTTAAAATGGATAATGGTCAAGTTAAAACTTTCATAGGTTATAGGGTTCAACACAATAGTGCAAGAGGCCCATATAAAGGTGGGATAAGGTATCATCCAGATGTAACATTAGAAGAGGTTAAAGCGTTAGCTATGTGGATGACTTGGAAGTGTGCTGTTGTTGATATTCCTTATGGTGGTGCTAAGGGAGGTGTTATTTGTAATCCTAAAGAAATGTCTTTGAGTGAAAAAGAGAGGTTAACGAGAAGATACACTATTGCTATTGCACCTATAATAGGGCCTTATCAAGATATACCCGCACCTGATGTATATACAGATGCTCAAACTATGGCTTGGATTATGGATACATATAGCCAATTAAAGGGTTATAGAGAACCCGGGGTTGTTACAGGTAAACCTGTAAATTGTGGCGGATTGTTGGGAAGAGAGCAATCTACTGGAAGAGGTGTAGCCCTTTGTGTTCGTGAAGCTACAAAAGTTTTAGGTATTAAGTTTAAGAATGCAACTGTAGCTATTCAAGGCTATGGGAATGTTGGAGTTTATGCTGCATTAATCTTAAAGGAAATGGGTGCGAAAATAATTGCGGTAAGTGATTCAAAAGGTGGTATTTACTCAAAGAGTGGCATCGATCCTAAAGCTGCTTTATCACATAAACAAAAAACTGGGAGTGTGGTTGGACTTGCAGGTTGTGAAACGATTAGTAATGAAGAATTATTAACGATAGAGTGTGATATTTTAATACCAGCCGCTTTGGAGAATGTAATAACTAAGAGTAATGCATCAAATATTAAAGCAAAGGCTATAGTTGAAGGAGCGAATGGACCTACTACAACTGAGGCTGATGAAATTCTCAATGCTAATAAAGTACTCGTAGTCCCTGATATTCTTGCTAATGCTGGTGGCGTAACGGTAAGCTATTTCGAATGGATTCAAAATCTAACTAGAGAGTCTTGGAGCGAAGAAACTGTAAATAAAAAGCTTGAAGAAAAGATAGTTAATGCATTCTACCAAGTATATAAATGGTCACAAGAACTTAAGAGACCGATGAGATTAGCAGCGCTTGCTCTCGCTGTGAATAGAGTCGCTGAGGCTATGAAAATGTTCGGTTTCGGTTCTTGAGTAGTAAAAATCGATTTTATTAAAAATATATCGGCAATTTAAATTAATAAAAAATTGATATTAACCCATTATAAAAAATAATAGCGCACTTAACAGATGTGTATAATCCGTTAAGAGTATAAAGATCCCTTTAAATCTCTTCTAATAGACTTGTGAATGTATCGTGATGCTCTTCTTCATCTGCTAGAATCTCTCTGAAGATTCTTGCAGTTGTTACATCCCCTTCTTTTAAAGCCACCTCATTTATTTGCTTGTATAATTTTATAGCATCCTCCTCATCCTTCACATCTCGCTCTAACATCTCTTTTAACTTCTCTCCAACAAAGATCGGTTTTGGTTGTGTAGTTGGCTTACCTCCAAGATAATTAAGCCTTTCAGCGATCGTTTCAGCATGCTTCATCTCAGTTATCGCTATCTTTCTCAACTCATCCTTTACAGCGAATCCTTTTACACCCCTCCATTGAACATGTTGCCACATATATTGAATTGATACTTGCAATTCACGTGCTATCGCTTCATTTAATAAATTTAACAATTCTTGTGAAAACATAATCACACCTTAAAATAGTTTACATTCCCATACTTTTAAGTATTTCGCAATAATTAAATTAAACAAAGTGATTTAACTACTTCAATCCATGCTTCTGCCGTTTTCTCAGCGGAATATCCTCCACCACCAAAAGCAATAATTTTACCATCACAAAATTTATGGGAAAACATATGGAGTTTCCTTGTGGCGTAACGATGAGCTTCAATTGTGTATTGCAAATGAGTAATCGGATCATCCTTTAAACCATCAGCACCACATTGAAATAATATAATATCAGGCTTAGCTTTCACAATAAATTCGTCAATTTTATCAAAAGCGACTTTAAATTCTTTATCACCAGATCCTGGATCGAGCGGTAAGTTGAGTTTAGTACCAACTGCATCTTTAGAACCGATCTCATTAGTGAAGCCCGTTCCAGGATATAAATATCGCCCATCTTCATGAATATCCATAATATAAATCGATGGATCATCATAAAATTCATAAAATACACCATCTCCATGATGAGCATCTATATCCACATACAAAATTCTTCTCAATCCATAAACCCTTTTAGCTCTCATAATAGTTATAGCAAGATCGTTGAAAACGCAAAAGCCAGCTGCTCTATCTCTCCGTGCATGATGCAAACCGCCAACTGGAATAAAAACGTGATCAATTTCTTTTCTCATAATCAAATCCAAGGCTTTTAAAGCTGAGCCTACTACAAAGCTTGAGGCTTCGTAAATCCCTTTAAATGCTGGTGTATCACCATAATCAAGATAACCATAACCAGATTGTGAAATACTCTCTACAAATTTAACATAATCTTCAGTATGAAAAGAAAGTATGTCATCTCTCTCAGCTTTAATTGGCTCAAAGATTTGAATATTATTAATCCTCGTTAAACCTTGCTTCACCATTAACTCCCAAAACAATTCCACACGTTTGCGATTTAAAGGATGATTCTTTGGGAAAGAATATTTCAAAAGTCCTTCGCCATAAAACATACCTATTCTACACATCTTTACCAAATAAATCCACTATAAGTTTAAACTTTCATAAATATAAATGTGAATCGAATTATAAGATGTTTTACCCATTAGCAAACTATTAATACTACAAATACATAAGGTATGTTGGATGGCTGAAGTCTGTAAAAGATGCGGTCTCCCACGTGACCTTTGTGTTTGTGAAGAGTTAGAAAAAGATGAAACGAGAATTGTTGTGAGACTTGAAATGAGACGTTTTGGAAAGCCGACCACGATGATTGAAGGGTTGAATCCAAAGCGAACGGATTTATCTAAAATAGCTCAAAAATTGAAGAGTAAGTTAGCTTGCGGAGGCACTGCAAAGGATGGATATATTTTACTACAAGGCGATCATAGAGAGGCTATTAAAAATGAATTGATACAACTTGGCTTCAACCCATCATCTATAGAGGTTCAATAATTCACTATCCCATAAATACAAACCATAAAGTACATACGTAACGATAACCATAATTAAAGGGGTAATTAAGAATGGGGTTTAAGATAACCTTTAATAAAAACTTATCATACCGCAAGAAGTTATGCCCCAATTGCCTTAATGAGTTAAAGTTAGAATCACCTTTGGCTGGTTTGATAGTACCAGAATCATACTTTTGTGATAAATGTGGTTATTCTGGATCGGTAGCACTTGAAGTTAATCAATCTTAGGGGAACTTATTAATTGTCAAAATCTTTGAATTATATAAAAGGAGTGGGCGATAAACCTCTTATAATCTTATCCACCATTTTTGTATTGAGCATTTCATTTATTATAGCTTTAATGCTCTTCTCATTCATCATTGGCGTTTATATAATCTTCTTTACAAAGGAAGGGATTTTAATGAGTAAAAACTTAATCAATACACCTTACATATTAATAGCTGGGTTACCAATTCCTATTCCAATTTCCATTACAATAGGCACATTATTCACTTTTTCTTGGATAATTTATCTCATATTCTTTATTATCGCTCTTAAGGAACCACGTAACTTTATTGAGGTTTTAAAGGTTATTCGTAAAGAAGGGCCTAAGGCAATATTGGATAACACCATCTTTACTGTTACATCAATCTTTACTATACTCGTAATAACCACGCTCATTATTCAATATTTACAAGAGAGCTCAGGCATACCTACAGGCTCGATGCCTGAAACGGAGCCTATATTAATGTTTGTTTCAATATCCATAGCTCCACTCATTGAAGAAATAGGTTTTAGATTAAGTCTCATAGGTTTATTAGCTGCTTATTTAGCATTTATGGCGCATAAAAGCACGTATTCATTTTATGCTTTGTGGCATCCTAAAAATTGCCTTAAGAAGGTAATCGGGAATAATTTATCTAAAGAGATGGGAATACTCAATATAATGATAATTTTGAGTAGTGTGTTTTTTGGTATGGCCCACATAACTTATGGTGCGGGTTGGGGTATTGGTAAAGTGACTCAAGCAGCGTTGGCAGGAATCGCATTAGGTTGGCTATATTTACATTATGGATTTCCCGCTACCGTGCTTTTACATTGGGCTTTTAATTACTTTACTAGCGCATACCATTATTTCAATAAAATTGTGCATATTATTTATCTCACAGATTTAACAAGCATCTCCATAATTTTCACGGGAATGCTTGGATATTTAGTTATAATAATTTTAATAATTGAAAAAAGGTTGAGATTATCCACGAATCAAATTTCTTAATGGTTTACAAACCTTTATAAATTTTATATGAAAAAGCTTAAATATTTTTTTAGTAAAAAAGATTTTGAAGATAAAAACTTTATGGTGTTTGGAATGGGTTTGGGAAAAGATTTTTCAACGTTATCTAAATTACAGCGTTTTATAGATCGTTGCCCTCGATGTGGAAAAGGTCCGATGGTAATGGATACAGCGGGTGGAGAATTGCTATGTGGTAATTGTGGTTATGTGCTTAAAGAGAAGATTGAAGAAGTTGGGCCTGAATGGAGAGCTTTTTCAAAGGAGGAGAAAGAGGATCGCAGCCGCACAGGTATACCATCATCATTAGCGATGCATGATATGGGCTTAGCAACGGTTATTGGGCCAGAGGATCGAGATGCATCGGGTAAATCATTATCAGCATCTATGAAAGCCACTATAGAGCGCCTTCGTACATGGGATAGTCGAAGCCAAGTTCATGAGCCAATGGATAGGAATTTAAGACAAGCGTTTAGTGAGTTGGATAGGCTTGCAGACAAGCTGAATGTGAGTGAAGCAGTTATAGAAAAATCGGCGTATATTTATCGAAAAGCGTTGGAGAAGGGATTGGTTAGAGGTAGATCGATCTCAGCTTTAATTGCAGCATCATTATACGCTGCATGTAGAGATACTGAAACGCCAAGAACTTTGAAGGATATTGCGGCGGTTAGTAATGTAAAGAAGAAAGATATTGCTAGATGTTATAGACTTTTACTAAGAGAGATGGATTTAAAGATGCCAGTGGTAAATCCAACAAAATGTGTTGCTAGAATAGCGAGTAAAGCAGGTCTTTCTGAAAAGACTAAAAGAAGAGCATTAGAGATTTTAAAGAAGGCTATGGAGGCAAAAATCTCTGCAGGTAAAGATCCTATGGGCCTTGCTGCTGCAGCCCTTTATGTAGCTTGCGTTCTTGAGGGTGAGAATAAGACTCAAAAGGATGTTGCAGAAGCGGCTGGTGTAACTGAAGTAACGATTAGAAATCGATATAAAGGGCTTAAAGCTGCGCTAAAACTTTAATATAAATCCACTCTTTATCAAGAATAAAAAATTTTGATAAAGTTATTTTCTCTCAGGAATGATTTCTATTCCTACTCTCCTTCTTGACTTTTGAATAAGAAATTCTTTAGAAAAAATATCTTTAAACTCCCTTTGGAGAAGGTCTATGTAAAATGATACTTCTTCATCACTCATATATTGAAAGAAGTACTCACCTGTATATGGTGATGGTTCACCTATTCTAGTAATAAACTCAATATGCATAAGTGGATCACCACGCTTTATCGTTATTGGCATTCTATCATTACTTAAATTAACAAGCTCTAAAGCCAATCTACCAACGAATCCACTATGAACCTTTGCAGCATTTAAAAATGATAAACCCATTCTTCCATACTTACTTTTAGCAGTTAAATGGGCAATATAATTTGGCGGTGTAAATACTATCTCATATGAGATGAGATTCTTATGTTCAAGGTAATGAAGTGTTGTTTCTTCTTTAACAGTTAATACATAACCATCACCATCTAAAAGTTGATAGTCGAATGGATGAATGCATTTATACCTCTCAATAAGCTTTATGAGTTCACTTCTTCCTATCACACACATATTATCACCTTTAATCAAAATTAACAATTAATAACATTTGGTATCAATTTATGAATTAAAGATTCTGAACCAAATACTCAACAAATATTTTATGTAATAACCATCATAGTAAGGGTTGATCTAACTTTATCGATTCTCCTTATTTTATTAATAACTACCTCTTTTAATTTCTCTACACTCTCTGCTTCAACCTTCACTATAATATCATATACACCGTATACAAAGTATACTTCTTTAACACCCTCTATACTTTTTAACTCTTTCATCAATTCTGTTTCCTTACCCAATTCTGTATTTATAAGTACATATGCCATAGCCATAATCATTCACATATAAAAATTATAAAGCACTCCTTTTTAAATCTTTTAAATGTAAAAGGGTATGTAGATTGAAAGCTGGGTAAGGTTATGCAAAATATACAAATTTTAAAAGAGCTTGTGAATTATATTCAACTCAAACATCCAAATGCTTCAATAGGTCTTATAGGATGCCATAGTGTGAAATTAAATTATCCAATTTGTGAATATGATTTTTTAATAATAAATGAGTGTGAAGCTTCTCAATTTAGAGTCTCATTCCAAGAACATGTTTTGGATATAATTAATATTCCTAAAGGTATTGAGTTGAGTAAAATCGATCCATGGTTATTAATGGCTTTAAAAGATGTTCAAATTTTAATAGATCACGATTGGTCGCTTCACTCATTAAAGTTAAATGTTACTGAATTTATAAATGAAATTCGGTTAAAATTTGTTAAAAAGCATTTGTATTATGCTTTATTAAAACTTGCAAGATCTATTAATAGCTTTTCACAAAATGATATAATAAGTGCAAATTTTTGGTTAAAATCAATGGCTTATGATTGTATAAAAGCTTTAATAACTCATTTTATAGATTCGCCTCGACCGAGCCATTTATTTGAGCAATTTCGAGCCATCCCAAATTTCACCCAATTGAATATAAGAGAAATTATTAATGATGTAATTGGGCTTAGCTTCGCAACTGAATCATCATTAATGAGAATGATTAAAGCTTTCGACATGGTAATTGAGTTTAATGAGTTTAATAATCAAAAATTCTCACCATATAACCTTCCTTTACATATTGAATATCCTTTGATTAAAAAGCGAGTGAAATACTTAATCGATACCGCTAATATAATTCAAGCGTATTGCTACTTAAATTATGAAGTGATTAGAGGTTTAGAATTTCTATACGACGGTATTTGCCAAAGTATGAAGATTTATCCTAGTTATGAGCGAATAATATCTGAGTTAATGAGTTATTCTAAATTCAAAATTGATATGAATATGTTAGGATTCATTGTTGATCAACAAAAGATTAATGAACAAATTAAAATAATGAAGAAATTAATTAAAGAGTTTGATGATAAACTCTCCGATGGGTAAAAATATTTGATATTATGAATAAATAAAAGGGGGTGTTTATGGAACTCTCGGTGGTAAAGTTGGAAATTCCCGAAGGGATAAATATTATACTTGGTCAAAGCCATTTCATAAAGACTGTTGAAGATTTGTATGAAGCTTTAATCACAAGTGGTTCATCAATAAAGTTTGGAATTGCATTTTGTGAATCGAGCGGACCAGCTTTAATTAGGCATGATGGTAATGATAAGGAATTGGAAGATTTAGCTGTAAATTTCGCCTCAAAACTCTCAGCAGGTCATGTTTTTGTAGTTGTATTGAAGAATGCATATCCAATAAATGTATTAGAGAGGATTAAAAGAGTTGATGAAGTAGTCTCAATATTTTGCGCTACAGCTAATCCAGTAGAGGTGATTATTGCAGAGACTTCTCAAGGTAGAGGTGTACTTGGTGTAATTGATGGAGTAAAAAGTAAAGGTATAGAGACGGATAAAGATAAAGCAGCTAGAAGAGAATTTTTGAGAAAGATCGGTTACAAATTTTAATTATTCAAGTAAAACCTATAAGTCGCTAAATTATTTTATTAAATTCGAAATGTCCAACACATTACAATTACTTTCATTATCTGGTATCATTTTAATCTTGATAGGGATTATACTCATTTTAATCCCATTTTTAATACGAGCGATACCATCTTTGGAATCTTTAGAGCGAATTCCGCCTATAATTCTTTATATTTATCGGAGTGATGGTTTCTTCTTTGCTACATCACCAATCTTAATCATTTTAGGATTGATTTATCTCATTTGGAATCTTATAAGATGAAAGATCGGTCTTAAAGAGCTGTCATTTTGGAAAGCTTAATTCAAAAATACTTATCATATTTTAATTATAGTGATGGGGTTGAAGGAGTTTAAGAAAACGATAAATATTGAAGAAGCGCTCAATATATTATTCAAAAATATTCAAATTAAAGATTTGGAAGTTGAAGAAGTATACCTTAAAGATGGTTTGAATAGAGTATTGAGTGATGATATTATAGCCCCTATGAATATACCATCTTTTAATAAATCTGCTGTAGATGGTTATGCGGTTATAGCTGAGGATACTTTTGGTGCGTCTCAAACAAATCCATGTGTTCTCACCATAGTAGGATCGGTATCGATGGGTAAAGTTCCAGATTTACAAATTAAAAGATTGGAAGCGGTTGAAGTAACTACAGGCTCAATAATACCTAATGGTGCAAATGCTGTTGTTATGATTGAATATACTAAAAAGATTGATGAAAAAAAGATTGAAGTATACTCATCAGTAGCGCCAAACGAAAATATTTCAAGGATTGGTGAGGATATTAAAAAGGGAGATATTGTATTAAAGAAAGGTACAAGGCTTAAACCACCACATTTGGGAGTTTTAGCAAGCCTTGGTTTTACTAAAGTGAGTGTATTTCGAAAACCAAAAGTAGCAGTTTTATCAACTGGAGATGAATTAATAGAGATTGGCACGCCAATTGAAATGGGAAAAACGATTGATGTTAATAGATTAATTATTTCATTAATGGTGGAAGAGTTAGGTGGTGAAGTTATTGACTTAGGCATCGCTCCAGATAATATTGATGTGATAAAATCTAAATTGAAAAAGGGCTTGATGAATGCTGATATAGTTGTGATTAGTGGTGGTACTTCTGTAAGTAAAATCGATTTAGTACCTGAAGCTATAAATCAAATTGGTAAACCCGGAGTTATAGTTCATGGTATATCGATTCGACCAGCGATGCCTACAGGGATTGCAATTGTAAATGGTAAACCAATATTTATGCTTTCAGGCTATCCCGTAGCTGCTATTATAGGATTTAATTTATTCGTTAAACCTCTTATACTACGCCTTTTATTCACGCAAGATGAGCCAAAACCTATCGTTAAATGTAGAGTTTTGCGCCGAATACCACATTCAACCGGTTTAAGAACATTCGTTCGTGTATTTGTGAAAAAAGTTGGTGAGGAGTATGTGGTTGAACCATTACGAATAACTGGTTCTGGTTTACTTACGAGTATGACGAAAGCTAACGGTATTCTAATTATACCAGAGAATGTAGAGGGTTATGAAGTTGGAGATTTGGTAGATGTTACATTAATAGGGCCTGTAATGGAGGCATAATAATGGAAAAAAGGAGGATCTTTAAAACTCTTTTGAGTATTGAAGATGCTAAAAATAAACTCCTTCAATACTATACACCAAAACCTTTAGACTTTGAATATACAGATTTGGAATTTGTATATGGTAGAGTATTGGCTGAAGATATATTCTCTCCGATAGATGTGCCTAATTTCGATAGAGCGAGTATGGACGGTTTTGCAGTAAGAGCTGAAGATACTTTTGGTGCAGATGAGGATAAACCCATTGAATTGAATATTATTGGTAAAATCGATACTGGTGAAAAACCTATAATAAGCGTGAATAAAGGAGAGGCTGTTGAAATAGGGACTGGTGCTGCTATGCCTAAAGGTGCGGATGCTGTAATTATGGTTGAATATACTGAAAGATTTGGCTCAAAGGTATTTGTCTTTAAGTCTGTTACACCGAATGAAAATGTGATTACAGCTGGCTCAGATATTATGATTGGTGAACTTGTATTGAGAAAGGGCCAATTAATTACATCTAAAGAAATTGGAGTTTTAGCCGCTTTAGGGTTAAGAAAGGTTAAGGTCTTTAAAAAGCCTAGAGTAGCGATTTTATCCACAGGTAATGAATTAACCCCTCCCGGTAATCCTCTCGAATATGGCAAGATTTATGATATTAATACCTACTCTATAGCTGGAGCGGTAATTGAATGTGGATGTGAGCCAATTATAATGGGTGTGGTGAAAGATGATTGGAAAGATATGGAAAATAAATTAAAGGAGGCTTTTAAGATTGGTGATTGTGTAATTACATCGGGTAGTACATCAGCCGGTGTTGGTGATTTAATTTATAAAGTGATTGATTCACTTGGCGAACCGGGTATAATTGTACATGGATTGGCGGTAAAACCTGGTAAGCCTACAATAATTGGTATGATTAATGGAAAGCTATTCTTTGGTTTGCCCGGTTATCCTACATCAGCGATGATTATCTTTCGATTAATAGTTCAACCTATACTCACCAAATTATCGGGTTTAAGTGAGGGGTTTACAGAAGCGAATCTTGAGGCAAAAGTTGCTCAAAAAATCTTCTCAACTAAAGGTAGAAGAGAATATTTACCTGTTCATATAGTAATGGATGAGAAGGGCGAGTATAATGCATATCCTATCCTTACTGGTTCAGGTGCTATCACTACATTCGCATTAGCTGATGGTTTTATTGAGATTCCTGAAGAGATAGCGATTATAGATGAGAATGAGAAGGTTACCGTTAAGTTAATTACACCAAAGTTGAGGTTAGCTGATTTAGTAATTATAGGGAGCCACTGTGTAGGTGTTGATATTCTTGTAAATTGTTTAAGAGAGATCCAATCGAGCTTTACAGCTAAAATAATTAATGTAGGTTCATTGGGCGGGTTACATGCAATAAAGCGTGGTGAAGCTGATCTCTCAGGTATACATTTAATTGATGAGTCTTCAGGCGAATATAATTTACCATTTCTTAAAACTCCAGATTTATTAGGTAAAGCGGTATTGATTAAAGGTTATAAAAGAGAGCAAGGCCTTATCACAGCTCCAGGTAATCCAAAAAAGATTACTAGCATAAGTGATTTGATACGCGACGATGTAACTTTTATCAATCGAAATCTTGGATCGGGTACTCGCATATTAATAGATCGTTATCTCAAAATATATGCTGAAGAGCAGGGGATAAGCTTTAATGAACTTAAATCTAAAATCTCTGGTTATAATACAATAGCGAAATCCCATTCAGCAGTAGCAGCAAGTATCGCATATGGCAAAGCAGATGTTGGTGTGGGGATAAGAGCGGTTGCTGAGTATTACAAATTGCATTTTATACCATTGGCAAATGAGCAATACGATTTCGTAACTCTCAAGAATAAGTTACAAAAAAAGTCTGTAAAGAGTTTTATCGATATGCTCTCATCAAACTTCTTTAAAGAAGAATTAAATAAAAGGGCTCCTGGCTTAATCACAGATTCCGAGACTGGTTCGATAATTGATATAAATATGTAAATTAACAAAATTGTCATCGCAAATTTTTACAGAATATTTAATAATATGTTGTATTATTAATTCATTTGAGTATAATTGGTAGGATGGGTAGCGCTTACCCCATTAGAGAGTATTATTCAAGTAATAGGTGCGTATGTGGGATATTCAGTGGCTAAAATTGCGCATCGTGGTTATGTAGCTACACATAGCCCCACTTTATTAAGACTTACCTTTGCTTTCACTCTCCTTAGTGTAGGTTTTATAATCTCTAGCTTATCTGGCTTTATAGAGATGGGTTTAATCCCCAATATTGCATCTTTAGTTGGTATTTTGATTACTTTAGCTGCTGTACTCGAAATGATAGGTTACTTCTTCTTAGCATTCTCTCATATTGTAGATGTAAGAACGATGTATAAAATGGTACCCTCTGTTACCATGCCAGTAATCGTAGTAACTGCTGCAATAAAGTCTCTCTCACTATACTTTCTACTTTATACAATTACAGAAACGATTATCGCATACATGAAAATGAAAAAGCGCACAACCTTAATTATAGCTATAGGTTTAATATTAATTGTATGCGGTGAATTTACACGTTGGATTAGCTTTCTTTACCCTGAATTGAGTATTATATTCTTAATATCAATACTCATGAAAGTTGGTGGCTTATCAACTTTTTACACACCCGTTTTAAAATTCTCTTTAAAGAAAGGTGGTTTATAAATGGTTACTTACCGTACCCAAGTAAAAATCGTTGCAGATATTCTTACAACAGCTAGAGATTATGGGAATAATGGTGAAGGTGTTGGTGTTACTACTTTATTAAGAAAGGCAAATTTATCATATTCAAGATTAATGAAGATATTGAAAGAGCTTGTGAAATCGGGATTATTGGAAGAAATTGCGCAAGATAAATCAAGTAAATATAGAATTAGTGAGAAAGGTCTTGAGTTTTTAGAAGTTTATTCGCGTTTTGAAGAGTTTGCACAATCTTTTGGACTTAGGCTTTAAAAATTATTCATCTAAATGGTAGTATTAATCTAAGATGTCTATAATTCGATAAATATCTTGATAAGATTGGCTATAACGCTCATCCTTCATTAATTCCGCTTTTATTCCCTTTATTAAATCTTTAAATTTTGAAGTATCACTTGAATGAAGTATGCGGTAAATATTCTTTGCATTCTCTATAAATTTTTGTATACAATTCAACGCGAATTTATTTTCTTTCATAAGTGATAAAATCAATTCAGGATCCTCACTTAATATAGCTTCTATAAGTGTTAATTGAACTTTAAAGTTTGTGCCAGCGAGCTTTCTAAGTGTTGATGGGTTTTGCTCTATAATTGTTGATGAAAGAGCTATATTAGCAAAGTAGGTGAGTGAGAGTATAATTGCCATAAAGTAATCATGCTCGTCAGCTCTCAACTTAACCATCTTAACTTTAGGGAAGATTTTATGAAAAATAGCAATTTCATTATCCTCATTAATGATAGGGATGAGTGCTATTAACCTACCTTGTAAATCTTTAGCTCCAGGTCCGAATAATGGATGTATTGATAAGGTGATTATTCCTAAATCAGCAATTTTTCTTAAAGTCTCTATTACGCCACTCTTTAATGAAGTAATCTCTATCACTATCATGCCTTTCTTTAAGAATTTTGATATCTCTTGTAAAACCTTTGGAGTGGTTTCAATCGGCACTGAGACAAAAATCACATCACTACTCTTTACGGCCTCATCTAAACTATTCGCAAAATTTACACGGAATTTATTAGCAATTTTTTCAACTTCAAGCATCTTTATATCATAAAGTGTAAGTGAGTACCTTTCTTTAACAAAGTATTCTGTAAATAACTGGCCCATCTTGCCAGCTGCGCCTATTACAGTTACTCTCAAAGAATTAACTCACCAATCCTCTTAATACCCTCCAAAATAAGTTCCTCAGATTGGCATAAAGATAATCTTATATAATTGGGATAATTCCCAAATATCGTTCCAGGCATAATAGCAACACCTTTCTTTTCTAATAAATCATTTGAGAATTTTTCACTATTAAAATTATCAATATTCGCTTTAGCGAATATAAAAATCCCTCCATCAGGCTTTTTAAAATCAAAAGGCAATTTTGCCAATGCTTTCGTAGCTACTTCTCTTCTTTTTAGCATAATTTCAAAATTCTTAACAATGTCAGATTTACATTCAATACTTTTAAGTGCAACATATTGAATAAATTTTGGCATACCCATTAATAAAGCGCTTTGCAACTTAATCATTTTCTCAATCGTTTGAGGATCAGATATCGCATAACATAATTCAATACCAATTAAATTAATTGGAAATGATCCTATTACTATAGATTTACAATTTTCAAATTGTAAAAGGCTTTTAAATTCTGTAAATGCATAAGTTGAGTAAAATTCATCACTCAAAATTTGTAAATTATAATCATGAGCCAAATCTACTATAGCTCTTAATGTATGTGAATCGATTATCTTTCCAGTAGGGTTATTTGGATTATTGAGAATAATCATGCATGTAGAGTCATTAATAATCTCATTAATGTGTGTAAGATTGGGAGACCAATCATCTTTAAGATAAGTTTGGATTTTAATAACTCTACCACCCATAAGTTCAAACCATGGTTGATAACTTAAATATGATGGTTGGAATATAATAATCTCATTACCAGGTGTGATGTGTAAATAAGTAGTGATAAATGTGGTGTATTTGCGACCAAGTGTGATTATCACATTCTTTGATGATAAATCCACTTTAAATTTTTCATTTATATATTTAGCTATCGCTTCCCTCAATTCGTACAATCCGCTCGCTTCTGTATAGTTTGGATAGGGCGATTTTAAAGTATTGTGAAAAGCATCTATTACAAATTGTGAGGGTAAAAAATTAAGTTCATCTAACTCAAGATGTATAACACTCTTTCCTTGAGATTCTAAATAATTTGCTTTAGCCAAAATATCTGGCAATGAAATTGATTCTTCCATTTGAATTCGCACAGACTCTTTTATTAAAAGGCTGAGAAGATGTGAAGCAAAGCGTTGATTTATACCTAGTTTATTACACTTCTTAAGAATTAAGCTTCTCAATTGAGCTTCAACAAATTTATCCTCAATATCTAACCCTTTTTCCCGCTTAATCTCACCAATAGCTTTAGCGATTGCTAACCTTTTAGATACTAAATCAAATATTTGTAAAGTAATTCTTTTTATATCCTCTCTCAAAGATCTTAATTGTTGATTCATAAATTACACTTACGAGTAAGAACATTAGGAATGAATCCAGATCTCAAAGCTTGATCGGCTAGCACCAAGCTAGTTACACTCTCAACCACTGGTACTGCTCTCGGCACTATGCATGGATCATGCTTACCAGATATTGTAATCTCTATTTCTTCCATAGTTTCTAAATTTACCGTTTTTTGAGGTTTAGCTATTGATGCAGTCGGTTTAAATGCAACTCTGAATACAATGGGCATGCCATTACTAATACCGCCTAAAATCCCTCCTGCATTATTTGTTGCAGTAACAATCTTTCCATTCACTATTTTGTATGGATCATTATTCTCTGAGCCTAACTTTCTCGCAGCATTAAAACCAATGCCAAACTCAACACCTTTAACTCCAGGTATGGAGAATAAAGCTTTGCTTAACTCTGAATCTAAAGATGAAAAAATAGGTTCACCAAGGCCTATAGGTACATTATTCACCACACATTCAATAATCCCTCCTACACTATCACCAATCTTTTGAACTTCCAATATTTTATCTCTCATTTGTGAAGCAACCTGTAAATCCGGACATCTTACTTCATTTGTATATCTTAATCTACGCGCCTCATCAAGATTAATCTTACCCGCTTTTATACCACCAATCTCTATTGTGTACGCTATAATCTCTAATCCCAATGTGTAATTAAGTAATTTTTTAGCTACCGCACCAGCCATAACAAAGCTAGCAGTTACTCTACCTGAAAATCTACCACCGCCTCGATAATCATTAAATCCACTATACTTTACATAAGCTGGATAATCTTCACGACCAGGTCTTGGAGTTTTTGTAATAAGATCATAAGGTTTAGAATCAACATCTTTATTCCAAATTATCATGCAAATTGGTGCACCTGTAGTAAATCCATTGAATACACCAGATAATATCTCAACTTTATCTTCTTCTTTGCGAGGAGTTGTGATTAATGATACTCCAGGCTTTCTCAAATCTAATTCATTTTGTATATCAATCTCGCTTAAGGGGAGTCCAGCTGGGCACCCATCAATTACCACACCTACGCATTTACCATGACTTTCTCCAAAAGTAACGATTACAAAACGCTCTCCTAAAATATTACCTGTCAATTCTTTATAACCTCTAACTCACCATTTAATGCCATTAAATCTTTAATAAAATTTGGGTATGAAACACTTACAGTCTCAGCCCCTTCAACTATACAACCATTCTTTGAGATTAAGCCAGCTATACAAAATGCCATAAATAATCTATGATCATTATGAGCATCGAGAATTGCATATTTTAAATCTTTACTCTCTTGTATTATCAAACCATCTTTTAGCTCTTTTACATCCACACCTAATTTATTTAACTCTAAAGCGAGATTTGAAATTCGATCACTTTCTTTAAATCTTGCATGCTCCACACCATATATTTTAACACTACCTTTAGCTTTTAATCCAAGAATAGCTAATACTGGTAAGAGATCGGGCGAATCGGATAGGTTAAATTCTCCACCTTCTAGCTTTCCTCCTTCAATTGTTGCATAGCCTTGATGCTCATTAACCTCAATATTTGCACCCATAACCTTAAGAATATCAATAATCTTCATATCTGCTTGTGGTAATGAAAAATCAAGATTCTTCACAATTACCTTACTACCACAAAGAGCACCAGCAGCAAGTATAAATGATGCAGAGCTAAAATCACCAGGGACTTTAAATTCACATGGAGAATATTCTTGATTTGGAGGGATGCGATAACCTTCGTTCTCTTCTATAACTTTACCATTGTAACGTTTAATCATCTCTAAAGTTGCTTTAACATAAGGCCATGAAACACGCTTACCTGTAACTTTAATAAGTGTCTCTTTCTTTGCTTTTGGAGATGATATAAGAAGAGCAGATATAAATTGGGATGAGATATCACTTCTAATCTCTGCAATTCCACCAAGCATACCACCACCTTTAACTATAATTGGTGGTAAACCATTCAATCTCGAAGACCAGCATTCGACGCCCAATTGATTTAATGCATCAAGAAGTGGTTGCATTGGCCGTTTTCGAATACTTGCATCGCCTGTTATTACAGTATAACCACTCGAGGTTAATGATGAAACAGCTGTGATAATCCTTAAAGTGGTACCTGAATTTTCAACATTAATCACATCATCTGGTGGATTAAGAATTGATTTTCCCTTTACTAATACCTTATCTTTCTCTTCTATAATCTCTGCACCAAAGCTTTTACATGCATTTAAAGTTGCATAAGTATCTTGGGAGTAAAGAGGATTAATAATTACAGATTTACCATTGGATAAAGTAGAGAGGATTAAAGCTCTATGTGTATAACTTTTACTTGATGGTACTTCAACAATTCCTGAAATTATAGATGGATAAACCCGTACCTTACTCAATTTTAACACCATAAGCCTTGCTATTATTTACCATCGTTTTTATAACTTTACCTGGGAGCTTTGACCAAGATGAGACTATTTTATTAACAACATTTTCTTCACATACTGCTGCGATTGCTGGACCTTTACCCGATAAACCAGCTGCTAATGCGCCATTCATTAAAGCATCAATAATTGGTTGTGGAGAGAAGCCTAATGCAGCAGAGTAAACGAGACCATTTAATGTAAGAGCTTTCCAATAATCGCCCTTTTCAGCCAATTTAAAAATTTCATTAACCAAAGGGCTCAACTTCTCCAAATTTGATTTATTTACATCCTTCGTATATAACTTCATTTCAGGTACATAAATAACTACTTGTAAATGATTTGGAGATGGTTCAAGCTTTACAATATGCCTTGAATAATTATCCGTTAATACGAAGCCACCAAAATAACTTGCACAAGCATCATCAAAAGCTCCAGTAATACTTACACCAGACTCAAGAGAGGCTTCCACACCCAATTTTATTAAATCTATATCATCAAAACTTTTATCTAAAGCAGCACATGTGGCAAGTATAATAGCATTCGATACTGCACTTGAGCTTTTCAAACCTTTTGCAATTGGAATCTCAGATTTTGTAATAACTTTAGCACCAAGATTACTTATTGATAAAGCTTTAAAAACTCTCTCAACAGATTTTTTTGCTAAATCTAAATTCTCATTCTTTGCATTTAAAATTTCTACCGAAATTTCTTCACCTTTAAAGATTTCAACCTCAGCCTCAACCTTTAATTTTATACCTAACGCTCCACCTTTTCCTGAAGCTATCGCATTTACTATTGAGATAGCCCCATGGGCTATACCTTTACCTTTCAATCTCGCCACCTTTTAACTCTCTTATTACAACTCTTTCCATTATATCCTTTGGAGGTTCTATACCAGTCCATAATCGAAAGGAAGCAGCACCTTGCTCTACCAACATTTCATATCCAGGTATTGTAATTGCATTAACAGCTTCAGCATCTTTAATTAGTTTTGTTTTCAATGGGTTATAAACAATATCATAAACGATCATATTTGGCTTTATCAAATTTAAAGGAATTGGACTTTCATTAATATTTGGATACATACCGATTGGTGTAGCATTTACAATGATATCTGCATTCTTAATAACTTTAGAGATTTTTTCATCAATTAATAAATCGATCGAACATTTTATATTGGTTCTTTTATAAATATAAGTAACTAAGTCTTCAGCTTTACTAATCGTTCTTGCAAGTATTGTGATATTTTTGCATCCTTCACGGATTAAAGCAGATACACATGCTCTAGCAGCACCACCTGAACCAAGAATAATTACTTTCATAGTTTGAATATTTGAGATTCTTCTCTTTAAGGGCTCTATAAAACCTTTCACATCCGTATTATAACCTATAAATCTTCCATTATCATTTACAACAGTATTTACTGCACCAGTATCTAAAGCGGTTTCATCAAGTGAATCAAGATATGTTATAATGCTAACTTTATGCGGTATAGTTACATTAAATCCTTTCACATTCATAACTTTAAAACCTTCAATCGCTGCTTTAAGCCCATTCGGCTTTATATTGAAAGCTAAATAAACGTAATTCAAACCCTTTGATTTAAAAGCCTCATTCTGCATAATTGGCGAGAGAGAATGTTCAATAGGTGAACCTATAACACATATGAGCCTTGTTGATGAATTAATCTTCCAATTTAAGTATTGCATAAAGATCTAACATATCAACAAGGTTAAGTTGGCTTGGAGCTGCTGGTAAATTAAAGCTAGCGTATGTAAAAGGGCTTCCTAAATATGGGCATAAAATTCTGGAAATAATACCTTTTTCACCCATACAAAAAGCTATTAATTTCTTATCCTTAACTTCACGATATAATGAGAGAATTTTAATGTTATCAGAGAAGTTAGATGCCATAGTAACTATCTTAATATAATTTGAGTAAGAGCTAGCTTCTTGAATGATTTTTAAAAGCTCATTTTTAGAAGGGGTTTTCTCAAAATCATGCCATGAAACAATTATATTCGTACCACTATTGAGAATATGAAGTGAATAATCATCCTTTCTTTTAATAGTTGAAAGCTCTAAATCTAAATAAGCAGGCTTAAGTAAACTAAGCTCCCATAAAATTCTTAATCGCTCTTTTTCATCACCATTAAAATATCCCCCCTCACTTTTGCAACGCATAGTGAATATACATTTATCAATGAATTCACTCAAAGTATTACATATCATTCTTAAATCGATATGAGTCATAAAATCGAGTCTTATCTCTATTAAATCACTACCTAATCTCAAAGCTTCTAAAATAGATTTTTTTAAACTCTCTAACTCTTTAGAAAGAATTGTTGTACAAATTTTAGGTCTTTTATTAAACTTCATTTTTCTAATAAAAATTCCTCTACACTTAACCCAAAGTGCCTACCAACTTTTTGGGAAATATTAACTAAAACTTCATCCCCTTTTTTAAGATTCGTTACAGCAATAAGTTTACCATCTCTACCAACAAATCTTATCGTTTCTGCATTTTGCACAATCACAGAACCAATCTCTCCATCACATTCAGCTTTTACAAGCATAAGTGGTCTTCGCTCAATCTTCATTCTACCTACAGTAACTATTTTTTGTGTACCATTTTGATTTACAATAAGTACTTCATCACCAGACTCTATTTCAGACAAATACTTAGTCTTACCATTTGGGACTTGAATGTAACTATGAATCGCACCAGCATTCACTCGAAATGGTCTTGGCGATGTAAATTCTGAACCTATTGATTCATTATGAATTAAAAAGAAAAAGTTTGAACGACTCCCTACAAGCATACCATCGCCAAAGCTTAGTATAGAAGTTGTATCGATACAAGCCCTATCACCCATACCAACTTCTCTTACATCAATAACTTTTGCAAACTTTAATTCAATTGGATTAAGTGGCGAAAGAATTAATTTCGCTTCTCTTACTTCATCAATACTTTTTGCTGTTAATACTACACCATCCACACCCTTTTCCAATACTCCGAATAAGGTTTTAATTTCTTTAGGCTCAGAAATTCGCGTATATAACTTGCTTTGAAGCTTTTGAAATTCAGCTACTAAATTCTCCAATGGTATAATTCTCCAATCACTAGTCTCAACCAATACTGCATATGCACCATTTTTAGCTGCATTAATCACAACTTCTATATCCTCTTTACTCTTAATCTCCATTGAGAATATAAATGGCTTTTTCAATACTTTTACTCTTTCAATATCCTCAATTTTATCAATTAAAATTATATCCGCAAATTCTGAGTTATGAATTATTGAAAAATTTACTTTATCAAATTTTATCCGTTGTGGATCACATACGAAAAGCTTTATACCTTCATTAACACAAAATTTGATGAATGATGATAAATCTTCAATTCCTTCATCCAATTGAATGATAATCTCTTTAAACTTTTGTGGCATTTTCTAACTCCTTTAATGCTTCTTCAACAGATGCATTCTTCATAATTATTAAATGTAAAGCTTTCACAATCGCTGTAGGATTGCTATGTTGAAAAACATTCCTTCCAAAGGTAACGCCCATAGCACCAGCTTCCATTGCGCCCTTTGCCATTTCTAAAATTTCACGATCTGTCTCTGCTTTCGGCCCTCCTGCAATTACTACAGGTACTGGACAACCTTTTACAACCTTTTTAAATGAATCTGGATCACCAGTATATGGGGTTTTAACGATATCAGCACCTAACTCAGCACCAACTCTCGCCACATGAGCAGCAACATCAGAGTTACGAGGATCTTTAATATACTTACCACGTGGATACATCATAGCTATTAATGGTATACCCCATTCATCACAATCATCAGCTACACTACCCAATTTTACCAGCATCTCTGGCTCCTCATCACAACCGATATTCACATGAACTGAAACAGCATCTGCACCAAGTTTTATCGCTTCCTCTACAGATGATACCCACATTTTTCTATTTGGGGAAGGTCCTAAATCAGTACTCGCTGAAAGGTGCATAATCAAACCACAATTTACAGGCTTTTTTAAAGATCGAATTATACCTTTATGAATGAGTATTGCTGTAGCCCCACCTCTCTCTATCTTCTCAATAGTGTTATGAATTTCGTCGAGGCCTTTAACAGGCCCCATACTAACTCCATGATCCATAGGTATACAAAGCATCTTTCCATTACATGTTATTCTATTAATACGAACTTCTTTACCAAATACCATAATCTTACACCCATCCTTGAGCTAAAAGCAATTCAGCTGCAAGTATTGCGGTGCCAGCAGCTCCTCGAATGGTATTGTGGCTAAGTAGTGTAAGTTGTAAAGAATGCTCATCAATACCTCTTCTCACTCTACCTACAACCACGCTCATACCAGGTATTGAACCAGCCATTCTATCTAACCTCGGTTGAGGTCTATCAAGCTCTTCTCTAACTATTATAGGTTGAGTAGGTGCGGTTGGTAATTTAAGCCTTTGAGGCTCACCTTGGAAAGATCTCAAAGTTTCCTTAACATCATCTACATCTAGTTTATCCGATGATTCGATATACACCGTTTCTAAGTGACCATCTAAAGTTGGAACACGATTACATGATACTGCAATTTTTAAATTCGCATTCATAATCTTCTCGCCATCAAATTTACCTAAAAGCTTTAAAGTTTCGATTCTTACCTTCTCTTCCTCATCTTTAATATATGGAATCACATTCTCTATAATTAATAATGATGGAACTCCAGGAAATCCCGCTCCAGATACCGCTTGCATGGTAGTAACGATTACTTTATTTATTTGGTATTTATCACAAAGTGGCTTTAATACCAAAGCCAATCCAACCGTAGTACAATTCGGTGTAGTTACTATAAAACCGTCCCAACTTCTATTCTTCTTTTGAATCTTAATCAATTCGATATGATCTGGATTAACTTCAGGTATTATTAAAGGTACATCCTTTTCCATTCTATGCGTGCTTGCATCACTCACCAATGGGAAGCCAGCTTTTGCAAATAAAGGCTCAACCGTTTTAGCAACATCCGTAGGTAATGGTGAGAAAACCAAATCTGCATCAATTACCCTTGGATCTGTAGGTAAAACTTCTAAATCTGCATATTTTGAAGGAATGTCATAAGCACCTTTCCAAGAAGCAGCTTCACCATAACGCTTACCAACAGACTCACTACCAGTTAAACATTTCACTCTAAAGTATGGATGATTAGCAAGCATATGTATGTAATCTTGACCAACCATTCCCGTAGCTCCTAATATTGCAACATCTATACTCTTCATGCTTCACTCACCATTAATGCAGATTTTAACATCGATATTACCTTATCGGCTTCATCCCTCTTAATAAAGAGTTTTATAGATGAGCTAATCGTTGCGATGCCAAAGATATTTATGCCTTCACGCGCTAACGGTTGAGTAACCCTTTGGATCATGCCGGGTACAGTCTCAATAGCTGGCCCTCTTATTGTGATCATCGCTAAATCCCCATAAGCACTTAAAGCTTTACCCAATCCTTTATTAATCATTATGTTATGCAAGCGATTTGGTATATTCTCACCACCAGCTATATAAAGTATAATAGATTTAGGCTCAATACTCATTGAAACTAACACACCACCACTTCTCTTTACTTCATCTATAAATAAGCGAATAGACTCAAGTTCAGAAGCTTCACTACCAATAATCGTTACCATTGAAATAGGCTCATTCATTCGCTCAATCTTTAATTCTATAGCACCACCATCAATTACAGTTCCTCCAAGGCTACCATTTGCTAAGCTTGCTATTCTTAACCTCACATTAGCACGTTTATACGCTAAAGCTTTTGGATGAAGAAATTTCGCTCCACCTAGAGTTAAAGCGTAAGCTTCTTCTGCATCAAGTTGAGTAATGGGTATTGGATTCTCTACCAAATCTGGATCGCTTGAGAAAACTGTATCCACATCTTTTACTAATACAACTTCTTTTGCATTTAAGCAACTACCCAATAATATTGCTGTAGTATCACTACCACCTCGACCTAAAGTGGTAACTTTACCGCTTTCACTCTTTCCTAAAAATCCACAAACTATAGGTATCTTACCAGCCTCTAATATAGGCATCAACTTCTCCATAACCAAGATGGATGTTTTTTGATAATCTGGGTTAGCATCCAAAAAGTTCTCATCAGTGATTATAGGCCAATTATCAAAGCTAGGATCGACAATTACTGGATTTAAGCCTTTAGCGATTAATGCATTTGCAAAAAGTCTCGCACTCGTTCTTTCACCCATAGAGAGTATTTCATCCATTAAATCTTTTGGTGTATTTGGATTCACCTTCTTCGCTAAATTGATTAAACTATCTGTAACGCCTTTTAATGCTGAGATAACGATTACTGTTCTAAGACCCTTTTCTACACAATTCTTCACAGCATTCGCAGCACGCTCTATCATCTTCTCATTTGAAAGTACAGACCCACCGAATTTTATAACTATTATTTCATTCATTTAATATCACCATGAGATTTTGCATATGAGATGTAGAAGATATTTAAGAGATTTAATGATAAGTGTTCAAAGTGGGAAAATCTTTTAGAGAATATAAAGGTGATCGCCCCTCAAGTCCACCACTAACCAAATCTTAGTTAAGTCAATAGTATATAAATTTTAAGTTTAATATAGTTTTAAACCTAAGTCTTTAAATCATTTAATCGATAGAAGTTTGCATAATTAATTAAAATTGTTTATATCTGTAATTTTTTGTTCATTAATGTTTAAATATATCCTTATATGCACTTTATTAAGCGAAGATGATAAAATGGAAGCCTATACCTCGCCCTTTAAATATGTGAGTTCTGAACTTAAACTCGTTAAATTTAATTATAAAAATACTCCATTTAACCTCTTTGCAAAACTTTATGAAAAATTTGATTATGCATATATTTTAGAGTCTGTTAATGGTCCTGAGAAACTTGCAGAATATTCGTTCTTAGGGTTTGAACCACAACTCATTATTAGTGCTAAGGATAAAAGAGCTGAAGTTTATGATAAATCAAGAAATAGGATTATAAAAGAGATAGTTAATGATCCTTTATTAATTGTAAAAGAGATTGTTAAGGGGAATAATATTGCACAAAATAACCTTAGATTTATTGGTGGTGCTGTAGGTTACATCTCTTACGATGTGATTAGGTATTGGGAAAGAATTCCAAAGATGGCTATAGATGATTTTAAATTGCCAGATTTAGAAATGGCAATATACAATGATGGTATAATTTTTAATCACAAAAATCATGAAGCTTATTACTATTATTTTAATAAAAACCGCTTTAAAGAAATTGAAGCTATAGTTAAGAGTGATTGTGATTTTAAAAACTTCTCTTATTCAAATTTAAAAACGAATATTGAAAAAGAGGATTTTGAAGATCTCATTATTAAAGCTAAGAATTACATAAATTCAGGTGATATATTTCAAGTTGTACTTTCAAAGCGTTACAATTTCAATTTTAAAGGTGATCTCATTCCATTTTACAAAGCACTTCGCATAATCAATCCATCACCTTACATGTACTTCTTAAAAATGGGGAATTGCCAAATTATAGGCTCAAGCCCTGAGATGCTCGTTAGGGTTGAGAATAACATTGTTGAAACTTTCCCAATAGCTGGAACTAAACCTCGAGTTAAGAATAATGTTAAGAAAGATGAAGCTTTAACTCAAGAGTTAATTCAAGATCCGAAAGAGCGAGCTGAGCATGTAATGCTTGTAGATCTTGCTAGAAATGATATTGGAAAAGTTTCAGAGTTTGGATCAGTTTATGTGCCAGAGTTTATGAAGGTTTACAAATATAGCCATGTTCAACATATAGTCTCTCATGTTGTAGGAAAGCTTAGGAAGGATTGCTGTTGCTATGATGCTTTAAGAGCTATGTTTCCAGCTGGGACTGTCTCGGGAGCTCCTAAGGTGAGAGCTATGGAGATTATTGAAGAATGTGAGCCTATTAGAAGAGGACCATACGCAGGAGCGGTAGGTTATTTCTCCTACAATGGAAATGCAGATTTTGCTATAGCTATAAGAACTTTAATCGCAAAAGGTGATAAAGCATACATTCAAGTTGGGGCTGGAATTGTTGCAGATTCAATTCCAGAAAAAGAGTGGTTTGAGACAGAGTATAAAGCATCAGCTTTAATTAAAGCCATTCAACTTGCATCTGAGCGTGATAATTAAATGATAGTTCTCATTATTGATAATTACGATTCTTTCGTTTATAATTTAGCTCAATATTTTGGAGAATTAGGTGCAAAGCCAATAGTTTATCGAAATGATCAAATAACTTTGAAAAAGGCTTTAAAAATTAAGCCAAATAGAATCGTAATTTCACCAGGTCCGGGCACACCAGAAGAGCCTCGCTACTTTGGTATTTGCTCCCAAATTTTAAGGTATATGAGTTTAAAAATACCAACCTTAGGAGTTTGTTTAGGCCATCAAGGTATCGCTTATTCATTTGGTGGAAGGATTAAAAGAGCTAAAAGAGTAATGCATGGTAAAACGAGTTTTATAAAACATGATGGTGAAGGTATATTTCGAGGAATAAAGAATCCTATTCGAGCTACACGCTATCACTCACTTGTAGTTGATAAAAATAGCCTTCCAAATTGCCTTAAGTTAACCGCATTAGCATTAGATGATAGTGAGGTTATGGGTATTCGCCATAAAGTGTATCCAATCGAGGGTGTACAATTCCATCCCGAATCGATACTTACTGAGCAAGGTAAGGATATTTTGAAAAACTTTCTTGATTGGAGTGGGTAAAATGATTCGAGAGGCTATTGAGAAATTGGTAAATGGAAATAACCTTTCCTATTATGAAGCTTGTGAGATTATGAAGGAGATAATGTCTGGAGAAGCGACACCAGCTCAAATAGCCTCTTTTCTTACCGCATTAAGAATGAAGGGTGAAACTATTGATGAGATAATAGCTTTTGCTACTGTAATGAGAAGTTTTTGTTATAAAATTCTGCCAAATGTTAATGGAAGGCTTATAGATACGTGTGGAACTGGAGGGGATAAGATTAAAACATTTAACGTTAGTACTACAGCTGCTTTTATAATAGCTGGTGCTGGAATTTTTGTAGCGAAGCATGGTAATCGTTCAATTACAAGTAAATGCGGGAGTGCAGATGTGTTAAAATATTTAGGACTTAATCTAAATGTAAACCCAGAGACTGTGAAAAAGGCTATTGAAAGTATTAAAATAGGATTTATGTTTGCGCCTATTTTTCATCCAGCTATGAAGTATGTAATTAATGTGAGAGTTGAGATTGGCATTAGAACTGTTTTTAATATCCTTGGACCATTAACCAATCCAGCTTTTGTAGATGCTCAATTATTAGGAGTTTACGATGCTAACCTTGTAGAGAAGATCGCTTATGTGCTTAAGGGTTTAGGCTTAAAAGAAGTGATGATTGTTCATGGATTGGATGGGCTTGATGAAATTTCAACGATAGGCAAAACCTTGATAGCTTGGCTTAAGAATGAGGAAATTAAAACCTTTGAGGTTAAGCCTGAAGATTTAGGTGTTAAAAAGGCTACAATAGAAAGTATAATTGAAACAAGTTTAGAAGAAAGTGTTGAGACGACTTTTAAAATACTTTATGGATGCATGAAAGCTGGAGAGCCAAAAAGGGATCTTGCATGTGTGAATGCTGCTGCAGGGATGATTATTGGTGGAATATCTGATAATTTCTCTTATGGATTAGAATTAGCGAATAAATCGATTGAGAGTGGTGCTGCTTACAAAAAGTTAAAGGAATTGATTAAATTCTATGAAGGGAGTAATCCCGAAAAGCTTGAGGAGCTTGAAGCTAAATATGGTTGATTTTTTAGATGTTTTAGTGAATGATGCTATAAAAACTTTACAAAGTGGATACTATAATTTGAAGATTAACAATATTAAGTGTAAAGTAAGCTTGAAGAAGTTTATAATTAATTGCAAGCATACACCAATAATTACTGAAATAAAACCTATTTCTCCATCTTATGGTAATTTGAGAATAATAACAAATGTAAAAGATATTGCTCAAGATATGGAAGCTGGTGGAGCTATTGGTATATCAGTTTTAACTGAGCCAAAGCATTTTGGCGGCTCTCTTATGAATTTAATTAAGGTTAAAAAATGTGTAAATTTACCAGTTTTAATGAAAGATATAATTATTGATCCTATTCAAATTGAGGCTGCAGCTAAAATAGGTGCTGATGCAATTCTACTCATTTATTCAATCTTTGAAAGAAGGTATGTAAATTACTCAATTAATGAATTAATTCATCTCGCTCAATCAATGGGTTTAGAAGTTCTTCTTGAGACTCATAATAAAGAAGAATTCTTAGCAGCACTTAAAACTAATGCAAATCTCATAGGTATAAACAATAGAGATTTAAAAACACTTAAAGTGGATTTACAAATAACTAAAGAGATTTTATCAAGTATTAATGGATGTGATAAGATTGTAATAAGTGAGAGTGGCATTCAAACGCCAGAAGATATACGATTTTTATGGAGTTGTGGCGCTAAAGCATTTTTAATTGGCTCAACAATTATGAGGGCTAAAAATATTAAAGAGAAGGTTAAGGAGTTTGTGATGGTTTTATGAGAAGTGTAAAGGTTAAGATTTGTGGTGTAACAAGAGAAGAAGATGTGAGAATGATTTGTAAGTTAGGTGCTGATGCTATAGGTTTTGTTGTAAATGTCCCATCATCACCTCGATCTCTTAATTTAGAAAGGGCTAAAAACCTTTTCAAACTCGTATCTAATCATGTAAAAAAAGTTCTTGTTACTGTACCACAAAGTATAAATGAAATTTTAGAATTTTATGAATATCTCAAGCCAGATATTATTCAAATTCATGGTGAAAATATTAAAGAGTTTCATGAATTAAAGAAAAAATTATCAAAAGTTATTTTAATTCGAGCTTTATCTGTAAGGCTTAATGATGAAATTTTAAAAGTTGCTATGGAAGAGGTAAAGTTTTTTGATGCAATTCTTGTGGATTCTTTTGCTTTTGGTAAGTATGGTGGGATCGGTGTAACTCATGATTGGAATATAAGCAAGTATGTGAGAGAAGTTATTTATCCAAAGCCATTAATATTAGCTGGAGGATTAAACCCAGAAAATGTTAAAGAAGCTATCAATATGGTTATGCCTTATGCAGTAGATGTATCTACTGGAGTAGAATCGAAACTAGGGATTAAAAATTACAATAAAGTAAAAGCTTTCATTAAAAATGCAAAAGAGGTGAGATTGAATTATTTAAATTATCTTGAATTATGGTGAGTTTTATGGAGAATGGAAAGTTTGGTAAATATGGTGGAATGTTTGTAAGTGAGGTTTTAATACATGCACTTTTAGAACTTGATGAGGCTTTCAAAAAGATTTATCCAACTGATGAATTCCAAAAAGAATTTCATGAGTTACTTAAAGATTATGGTGGTAGACCAACACCACTTTATTATGCAAAGAATTTTAGCAAACTTGTAGGATTTAAGGTATATCTTAAGCGTGAAGATCTTCTTTGTGGAGGTTCCCATAAACTCAATAATGCTTTAGGTCAAGCATTACTCGCTAAAAAAATGGGGAAAAAACGCTTAATCACAGAAACGGCTGCAGGCCAGCATGGATTAGCTACAGTTATGGCTGGTAATATTTGTGGATTAAAGACTGAGATTTTTATGGGGATTAAAGATATTGAGCGCCAAGCTTTAAATGTTAAAAAGATGGAGCTTTTAGGTGCAAAGATAAAGCCTATTAAAACTGGCGCTGGAGTTTTAAAAGATGCAGTTTCAGAAACTCTTCGTGAGTGGGCTGCTTGCTCTCGAACAACCCATTATCTTATGGGCTCTACCGTAGGTCCTCATCCATTTCCAACGATTGTAGCAACATTTCAAAGTGTTATAGGTAATGAAATTAAGAAGCAAATCTTTGAGAAAGAAGGTAGACTTCCAAATGCTATTGTATGTTGTGGGAGTGGTGGTAGTAATGCTTTAGGAGCTTTTAAACCATTTATAAATGAACATGGCGTGAGATTGTATTTTGTTGAAGGTGGTGGAGAAAACCTTAATGCTGAAAATAGTGCAGCAGCTTTTCAAATCGGTAGCCCTTGTGTACTTCATGGTAGTATTATGCAAGCTATACAAGATAAATGGGGTCAAATCAAACCATCAAAAACGAGGGCTGCTGGTTTAAATTATCCTGGAAGAGGGCCAGAAATCTCTTATTTATGTGAGATTGGTAGAGTTAAAGCTTGTTATGCTTTTGATCATGAAGTTTTTAATGCAGTTAAGTTTATTTGTAAAACTGAAGGGCTTATACCAGCTTTAGAGACTGCTCACGCTGTAGCTTTTGTGTTAAATCACCCTGAAGAATTTCACTCTGATGATATTGTGATTATTAACTTCTCAGGTAGAGGGGATAAAGATATAGAAACTATTTTGAGGTTTTTTTATGGATTTAATTAATGAGAAATTTTTAGAATTAAGAGATAGAAAAGAAGGAGCTCATATAGCTCATATTTATTATGGGGATCCAAATGAAGAATTCTCTATAAAGTTGGTAGAAATATTGGTTAAGAATGGTGTTGATATGATAGAATTTGGCATACCTTTTTCTGATCCTATAGCTGATGGTCCAATATTTCAAGCATCATGTGAACGAGCATTAAATGCTGGTATAACACCTATTAAGTGTATTAATGGAATTAAAAAGCTTAAAGATTTGAAAATACCTATAATCGTAACCACATATTTCAATATTCCATACGTTATAGGTTTTGAAAAATTTTTAGAAATGATAAAAGAGACTGGTGCAGAAGGGATTTTAATCCCAGACTTGCCTTTAGAAGAAGCTGAACCATATTTAAAAATGATTCGAGAGAAAGATTTGCACTTAATTCTCCAAGTGGCTCCAACAACCTCTAATGAAAGGCTTAAGAGAATTCTAATGAATGCTTCAGGCTTTATTTATTTAATAAGCCTTGAAGGGGTTACTGGTTCAAAATTGAGGATAAATCCTTCAATATTAAAGCTTATTAAAGATATTAAAGCTCAAAGTACCATACCGATAATAGTTGGCTTTGGTATATCAAAAAAAGAGCATGCAGAGATTATAATTGCTAATGGAGCTGATGGTATTGCAATTGGAAGTGCTTATGCAAGAATTTACTCAAAAGATTTAAAGAATCCTTATCGAAAATTATTTGAGATAGCTAAACTTGCGAGAGAGATTAAAATTGGTTGTATAAATGGATATAGAAAAAGATTATAGCTTATTAATCTCAAAGATTTTAAATTAATAACTTCTCTTTTTGTAATAATAATTATTATTTTTATCTTAACTCTCCTCTTGCAAGAGATGCAAATATACCTAAAAAGCAAAGAGTGGTAAAGATAGTGAATGCTATTCTTATACTATTTAAAAAAGATTGATAATATTCAAATGTAATTTGAACCCTTCCCATGTATATTGCAAATACAAGTGTAACGATACCCATACTTAATACTTGCCCAATCAATCTCATCGTTCCAATGGTTGCTGAAGCTACCCCATAAAATCTCTTATCAACAGAGCTCATAACTGCATTAGTATTTGGAGATGAGAAAAGAGCGAAGCCAAGACCTAGAATGATTAAATTGATTAATATAAATTCTAAAATCGTTCTTTCATTTATGAATGTAAGAATAAAGAGCCCTATCGTTGTTAATCCCATACCTATAGAGGCAACGATTCTTGGCTCAATTTTATCTGAAAGTTTACCAGCTAATGGTGAGAAAATCGCTTGAACAAATGGTTGAGCTATTAAAATTAATCCTGCATTTTGAGGATTAAGCCCTTTGATATATTGAAGGTATAAGCTTAAAAGAAAGCTTACAGCGAATGTTGCACTATAATTAATCAATGCTGCTAAATTGGAGAAGGTAAAGACTGTATTATTTTTAAATAACTTAAAGTTAAAAATTGGATTTTCCAAATTTGTCTCAAACTTAATGAATATTAAAACTCCTAAAGCACCTATTAAAATGAGTGATAAACCTAAAATTGATGGTAATAATGAAAAGCCCGATATTATGGTTAAAAGAGTAAATCCATAAATAATAGAGCCAATAAAATCAAATCTTTCACCTTTCGCTTCAGCCCATTCTCTTTTCAATTTTAATTTAGTAATAAGTAATATGAATAAACCTAAAGGAATATTAACAAAGAAAATACTTCTCCATCCAAAATTTTGTGTGAGAAAGCCTCCTAAAAAAGGTCCGAGGGATAAGCCTAAATAAACTGAGGCTACATTTATACCTAAAACTTTCCCTCTATCTTCAATGGGAAAGGCTGAGGTAAGAATTGCTACTGCTGTGCTATAAATCATAGCTCCTCCAATCCCTTGAAGTATTCGGAGAAGAATTAATATAATTGCAGAGTTTGCTACAGTTAAGAGAAAGGATGAAAATGTATAAATCATCATGCCATAAATAAAGACCTTTTTTCTTCCATGAATATCTGCTAATCTACCAAATGGTACAAGAGATATGGCTGATGCTAAAAGGAAGGATATGGCGATCCAACTTAAAAGAATTGCATCTATAGCAAATTCACTACCAATAGATGGTAATGCAATATTGATAGATGCGCCCATAAAAGGTGTGAGAAATGATCCTATAGTAGTAACGAGTAATACAGATCTTCTATCAAAACTCATGATACTACAATGTTAAAGATAGGATTAAACTTATAGATTTTGTTAAAGTGGTTTTAATAATCAATTCAACTTTTGTAAAACTTGCCTTACCTTTACAAATAATACCTTTGAATTGCAATATAACTCACGAAGCGCTTTAAAATTTGAACTCTTCTTTATTAACTCTCTAGGTCCATTGTAATTCTCAAGGAGAATTTTGCTCTCCATTTACCATCAACCCATACTAAAACCTCTCTAGCCATAACTCTCTATCTCGATATTCATTATCTTAGCTCCAAATATCTTCTTTATTGGTATAATTCACATGTTATATGTTATTTTCATTAATCACCTATCTTCTTTTAACTAACCTCGATAATGCTATTCTCACTATTTCTTTATCATATTCTTCTCTCTCCATCTTATTATAAAGCTCTTCATTATTCAATCTTAACGATCCTTCAATATCTTAAAGTAAATAATCCTCTCAACCTTTTTTTACTTCAAAGTCTTAAACAATCCATTAGAGGTAGATAATTGCTCTTTTAACCCAATTGTATTTTGTATTCGTAAAATCTCTTCTTGAGTCATAGGATTGGCTTGAGGTCTCACTCTTAATATTGGTTTAAGAATTTTATTTAACTTAATTACTATATTCCTCATCTTTTCAACCCTTTTAGATGATGCATACAAATAGATTTTATCATGAGTATCATTGGTTACGAGTATTATCACTCTTCCAGCAGTTCTCCTTCCAGTTCTACCCCTTCTTTGTATATATCTTATCTCAGATGGTATAGGTTCATAAAATATTACTAAATCTACTTCAGGTATATCCAAGCCCTCTTCAGCTATAGATGTTGCTACTAAAGTGTTGAGATATCCTTTTCTTAAATCATTAATCAATGATACTTGTTGCTCTTGTGTTAATCCTTTATCACCAAATTTAGTAGTTTGTCCTACGAATCTCTCAGCTTTAACATTATTTATTTTATTCAATTCTTCAATAAGGTATGTTGCAGTATCTCTATATTGAGTGAATACAAGTATTCTTGAGTTAGGGTTTAAATTTAATTGATCTTTCACCACTCGTTTTAATAGCTCAACCTTAGGATGCTCAGCATAACATTTACCATTTAACAAATTTAATAACTCTTTATAAAGATTCTCTTTCATAATCATTTCATGAATTTTTTTATTATCACTCTTCATCCTCTCCATAAATACTTTAAGAGTATATGCACCTTGTGTCTCTAACAATTCTAACATATGGAATAATGTTAATGCTGATGATTGTTGCATTATAGCTTGATAAATTGGACCTCTTTCTTCTTCAATACCCATTTCAATATTGTATCTTAACTCATCTCCAAGCTCTATAAGTTGTTTTCTTGTAACTCTTGATATACTCTTTAAATACCCTTTACTTTGAAGCCATTTTAATCTCTCATTAAGCATACCTTTAAGAATATCTCTTAATGGTTGATATTGTAATGGTAAATCAACACTTTTCCATTCCAAATGAATAGGTTTAATGTACGGTTTAACATCAGAATCATTCTCACATCTATATTCAATATGCTCTATAAATAGCGATTCACAAACCATCTTAACCCTCTCAATATTTGATCCTGGAGATGCGGTCATTCCTAAAATTAATGGGTAATCTGAATTCTTCATATAATGTTGTGCAATTTCTGTATATGCATACTCTTTAACCGCTCTATGACATTCATCAAATACTAACAACCCAAAATCACTCAACTTCAAACCTCTCATTAAAATATCATTTCTAACAACTTGGGGAGTTGCGAATATTATTCTCGATGAGCCTTTCCATACAACTTCTCTAAATTCTGACGATACTCTTCCAGTTAGTAAAGTGAAATCATCTTGAGGTAATCTAACAATCTTTTGGAATGTATCTTTATGCTGTATACATAAAGGCCTTGTAGGAGCCATAATAAGAACTCTTTTATCTCGATAATTGTAAAGAATATTCACAGTTAGCAATAATGAGATTATAGTCTTGCCTAACGCTGTTGGTAAGATTACCATTGTATTCTTATCTTTAGCAACTTCAACGATCCTTCTTTGATACTCTCTATCTTCAATCGTATTTGGGTAGATTAATGGGTGTGATACGTATTGCATTTTAAATTTCTAAAATTTCCTCACCAAACTTTCCAACCTTTTTAGGAGCTGGATTTATCTTATCTATAATCTTTAATAATGAGGAGAGTTTATCGTATTGAAAGATTTTATTAAACTCCTCAAGCTCTTTTAATGATCTTATAACTAAGCCTCTTTTCTTTGTAGGCGCACCAGATTCATCAACAGGATTTAATTCAATAGCGAGTTTAGCTGGATTATTCTTATACGCTGGTAGTTTTAATACAAATAAACCAGGTATTGTAGTCTTCATTCTAGCCCAATCTGAACCTGTTTTAAGGAATGATACAAGTTTATCCTCAGACATCTCCACTCATTATCATAAGGTAATAAGCTTTAATATAAAAATAGTGTCAAAATTCTTTATCAAGACACTAAAGCTTGATTTGAAATTTTACACATGCTTTAAATTAGGAAGAATCTTTAATATGCTTTTATACAATGGTATTGCAACGATCAATCCTATTGTAACTTGGCCCATATTTATTGGAACTTCAACCAATGCAGCTATACCTATTCCCAATAAATAATACTCATAAAAGTAATAGCCCATAATCATTACAGCACCACCAAGCAATATAGAGATAATAATCCAACTTACATCCAGATCGATAAACAATCCAAAAATAATTATTGAAATGCATATAATTATAGCTAATGCTTCCCAAAATAATTGAGGAATGAAAAATGTTGTTGAGTAATATCCAATTATAGAATGGCCGAATGAAAATTCAACCCCGCCAACATAATATTGAGTTCCAATCCGCCAAATAATCATCCCTAAAATTAATGCTACTGCAATTATAATTATACTTTTATAAAGCTTAGACAAACTTCTTATCCCTTTTTTAAATACATAACCTACCACAAACCCTTCCATCGCCTTAATTATCAAAGTACCTGGAGCATAGTAAGGATAACCGAGAGATAAGTCAGCAAGCATTGAACCAAAACCTCCTGCAAAAGCACCTATCCATGGTCCCATTAATAAAGCAGTAGTATAAACCATCGTTTCACCTATGTTGAAGTAACCTTTTGTTGCTGGAACATAAACGCTAAAAATCATTGTTGCTGCAGCTACAAATGCTGTAAAGATTCCAGTAGCTGCTAAATCACGCTTATTAAGTTTTTTCAATTCATCAAAAATTATCTTTACCTCATATATAAGTTTCTGTCTATATTTAGGTTATTTTAAGCCTAAATATTAGAATAATTGCGCTTATTAATAAAAGATTGATGATATAAAGCTTCTTTAAATCATGTAAGAACAAAAACTATTAAGATAAGCAAATAATTATATAACTCCTTAACGAAAAATGTTTAGGATGGAAAGAGCAAAAATAATTATCGAAGGAGATGTTCAAGGCGTAGGTTATCGCTACCATGTAAGGAGGTTAGCTTGGAAATTTAACCTTAAAGGATACGTAACTAACTTGCCAGATGGAAAGGTTGAAGTAATAGTTGAAGGTGAGAAGAGTAATATTGAAGAGTTTATAAAAGCGATAAATATAGTAAAACCGCCTATAAATGTCACAAAATTAAGTGTAGAATACCAAACACCAACGAGTGAGTTTACCACATTCAAAATAAAGACGGGTACGTTAGAAGAAGAGATAGTTGAGGGCTTTTCAACGGGTGCATCATACTTTGAAGTTATGTTTATGAAGCAGGATCAAATGTTAGCAAAGCAGGATCAAATGTTAGCAAAGCAGGATCAAATGTTAGCAAAGCAGGATCAAATGTTAGCAAAGCAGGATCAAATGTTAGCAAAG
>JARVKA010000002.1 GCA_029775915.1 Nitrososphaeria archaeon
TCTTGGAACTTTAGTAGGTTGGTTTTTTGGAAACTTCATTCTTAAATAAGATTTTGTAATAATACATCTTAATTAACTGAATTAATGAAAATTTAAGACTTTTAATGGGGATAAAAAGAGCTTTCCAATATATAATTTTCAATTAATGACGTGTGGATATGATTAAAGAGTGGATCGATAAGGTTTTGGATAATATATCGAGAGTTATCGTTGGAAAGAGAAATGGTATTAAACTTGCTTTAATAGCGCTTCTTTGTGAAGGGCATATACTTATTGAGGATATTCTAGGTATTGGGAAGACGACTTTCGCTCGTGCTCTTGCTTGCTCAGTCAGTTGTAGTTTTCTATGTATACAATTTACACCAGATGTTCTCCCATCAGATATCGTAGGAGTTACTACTTTAATAAAAAACGAATGATTTTGAGTTTCGACTTGGTCCAATCATGGCAAATATTGTGTTAGCAGATGAGATTAATCGTGTAACCCCACGAACTCAATCATGCTTATTTGAATTAGAAGCGTATATTTGAGATAAATACGCATCCTCTTTTTTCAAAAGAAATTCTATCCCAACTCAAAGGTAATTTAAACCAAAGTATTATAAATCAAGCTTTCGTAATAATCTTGAAATGAATAAACACGCCTATGAATGGTCATAAATCTATAGCCGTTTCATTAAAGGATGAGGATGTGGCAACCCCTCACTTAAAATTGAAACAATGGGGCTTTGAGAGTTTAAATGAGTATGTGAAAGGTATTGTTTCTGGTAAAATTTCAACTCCTCAACTCATAGATGAGTTGGCTACACTTATAGCTGACAAAATTACTAGTAGGTTACTAGTAAAGGAATTGCCACTTTCCGTTAACGCTTTGAATTGCGAAGCATCTCAAAGGGTTATATTGGTAGCCCGGGGCAGATTCGAACTGCCGTCACCGGCTCCAAAGGCCGGTATTCAAGGGTTTTAACCTTGCTTGACCGCTACACTCGGCGAATATTTTTCTCCACCGGGCTTCCGAGCTACCACATATTAATATTATTAGGATTATTGATTAAGTTTTCCCTTTATTATTGAATCGATAATTGTTAAAATCTTAACTATTGGATCTTCCATTCTCTTCAAGATATTATCCGCCTTTTTCTTTAAATGTGATTTATACTTTTCATTCTCGAGTAGTTTCTCTAAAGTTTTTATCATATTATCTATACTTTGGGGCTTAATTATCAATCCTTTTTTTATCAAATAATTTTCAACATAGTGAGATTTTTCGGGATATGCAGATATCGTTGGTATACCAAGTAAAGCCGATTCAGTATTCATAGTTCCTCCCATCCCTATGAATACATCTGTATGAATAAGTAAGTTAATACCATCAAAGCCATTCTTAGGGATTATGAGCTTCGATCCATAATGAGCTTCAATCTCTTTAATTTGCTCATCATACCTACATAAAACTACGATATTGCAATTTATGAATTGGGATGTGATTTTATTTAATAAATCCATATAAGCATTTTTATTAATGTGAAGAAGGTATGAGGCTTTAACCTCTGGCAATCGAATGGTAATCGTTTTTTTAGATTTATCGAGGTTTAATTCAAGTCGATTTATTTGCTTTCTTCTTTTAATCCATACTACTGGATCTAAAGCTTTATACTTAATGATTCTCTCTTTCGATATTCCGTATTTAACCCATTCTGATATCGGTATAATCCATGGTGTTAGTAAATAATGTGATAAAGGTATGGTAAGTTTTGATACACTCTCTGCATGAGGGGAATCACTAATACAAATATGCTTTATACCAAGACCATGGGATACACGAGCACACTCAGGTGAGCTGAAAGATATTGAACAATTTGGATTTTTTTCACTCACAATCTCAGCGAGTTGAATAATTCTCTTACTACTTGCAATAAGCTTTTGATAAAGATTATCACCACCATGCTCACCTATAAAATCAGCTTTAATATTAAATCTTTTAATTAATAATTCAACCTCTCGATAATGGCGAGAAGTTATTAATGTATAATAACCATTCTTCTCCAACTCTTGTATAAGTGGTTGGAAGAATAATACTTGCTTAGGCGTTAATATATCAATCCAAACTTTCAATTCCATTTTTAATGATAAAAGGTTATTTAATTTTTTTACTCATTTATATTGAGATTTTACAATAAATTATCACTTATAATTATGTTATATTGTTCATTACTTAAGCATACTAATTCCGATTGTTAAACCAGCAATTGAGACGATTATTAAAATCTTATAAAATAATGGTATTGCGATTAATGCAAGTAGTGAGATACCAACGCCCTCACTAAATCCCGTAATTAATCTAAGTTTATTATTACTAACTCTTATTCGCCAAGATTGTGTTACCCAATCTAGAATTACCGGTATTGCTAATAAAATGCATAAAATTATTTGATAAGTAATTGGTAAGGAAAAAAAGAATGTGAGATTGAGATTGATAGATAAGATTGATAAGCTAATGAATCCTAAAATAACACCTGTACATCGAGCACAAAGCTTAATACTTTTACTCCCAAAGCTTATTGTAAACCAATGATTATGAGCTATTAATAACTCCCACAACTTCATTATGCAAGCACCTGCTTTTCACCACAATAAGGGCAATGAACAAAGTCTGAGAGTAACATTCTGCCACATTTCGCACAAGCCTTTAGAAAATGTATCTTTAATGGTAAGCGAGCCTTTAAAGATTGTATTCGTGATCTAGCTTGCGGGCTGTATGTAGTTCTAATGAATGTTCCGCCACCTTCAACCTCAGTTAACTCAAAAACAACACCACCCTCAACTCTGCTATTCATTTTGAGTAATCGAGGACTCATCTCTTCCACCACCTCAAATTTTGCACCTTTATTAGACTCTCTTTTAAAAATGCCTACATAGGATTGCTTAACTTCTTCACGCTCCCACTCTTTTGTAAACCCTTTTATAAGCTCAAAAGTATTTGAGATGCTTTGTGGAGTGAACCATACATCCATTTCAAAATATCCCGTTAAAGCTCTACTATCAGCGCGTTGTCGAAGCATAGGCATGAGCATACAACATATTAATAAGGGTAAGAGAAGTAAGAGGCTTTCAAAACCAGCTTGCAATATAAGGTTAGACATCATTATTTATTATGCACGTCCCCAATTGGCTAAAGGTAATAATAATACTTAAAGTTTCTTATTCTGCAATAAGCTTTGGGATAAAATAAAAAGATTCATAAGATTTGCTAAAAGATTGTAAGAGATCTTTAAAATACAGCATGTTTTTAGATAATTAAATAACAACTCAATAAAGATTACATTGTAATAGATTTAATAGGGTTACTTTCAAATACCTCAGCTGCATAATTTAATAATGATCTTAAGGAAGGTTAGAATGTTTAAAAGTACTATAAAATGGTTAAGTGATGTAATTCCTATTGAAAATTTAGGAGAGTTAGCGAAAAGTATTGAGGTTGTGAGTAAATCTTCATCAAACTTATGCTTACTTTGCAAAGGCAGTCGTATGCTTTGTGGTAAGGTTCGATGTCCAATTATAATAAAAGCTCAATCTATAGTTAAGTATGAGTCTTTGCTCAAGGATCATATTCATGGCTCTACTCCGCCAAGTGTGTTTGTAGGTAGAATAGGTTATCCAAAGGTGTATATTGGCCCCATGGTACCTCCATACTTTGGTGGGACTGAGATACTTGATACACCTGAAGTTTGGATTGGTAAATCGATTGATGAAATTATAGATTATCGCTTTTCTTTAATCCGTGGTAAGGTAAGAGCGAGTATTTTTAATGTTCGAAAAAGTGATCGATTGCTCGATACATTGCAAGAGCTTGCGATGGGTAAGGAGCCAATAGATGCAGAAGTAATATTCATGAAAAAACCTAGAAAGGTATTGAGTTTAAGTGAAGAAACTCAACCATTTGGGCCTTCAGCACCGTTAAAATCATTAAAAGTAGGTAATGTAAGTGTAGATCGAAGGATCGAGAATGCCTTTTATGATCGTGATTTAAAAGCAAGTGATGCTATTTACAAACTTTACGATGAGGGAGTACTCATTACTAAAATACAAAGGGCTTTTAGCATGGGTATGTTTGGTATTGGAGTATATAGAAAACTCGTTCCTACGAGGTGGAGTATTACAGCCGTTGATAGCATTATATCTATGAAATTGATAAATGAGATAAAGCAGTATGAGAGTATTAATGAATATCGAGTTTATAGTTTCAAAAATCTTGATAATATTTTCATTGTGATCTTAATGCCTGAAAAATGGTGCTTTGAATGGATTGAGGCTTGGTTTCCAAAAACGGTATGGAATGTAAAGAGTAAAACGCCAATATTAATGGGCGATTATGAAAGTTATTGGGGTAGAACAACTTATGCGAGTGTTGGTGGGTGCTATTATGCAGCCCGTTTTGCTGTAGCTGAAAAATTAAGAATGGAGAGAAGGCAAGCATCAGCATTATTATTAAGAGAGATACATCCTGGCTATATATTACCAGTTGGTGTATGGAATGTAAGAGAGAGTGTTAGAAGGGCTTTAAAAAATAATCCAATGAAGTTTGATAATTTAAATACAGCGTGGAAGTATGCTTGTACAAAATTAACAATTCCATCAAAGGATTGGATAGCAAATAGCTTCATTTTAAAACAAGCTTTCTTTCAAAAAAGAATAACAGATTATTTAACTTGAAGGAATCATAAAATTCTGATTAAGTTTTTAATAGTAAAATCTATTCGTTTGCTCCTTACAAAATTAAAAGATAATTTACGAATTTTATATAAGAAATGGTATGTAAATAATCATATTTACACTTGTTATTAAACCACCATACTTTAAAAATTCATTAAACCTTATTGTCGTCTTCATTCTTGATTCCAAGTATTCAAGTATAATTATATTCGAGGCTGCGCCTAAAATTGTTAAATTACCAGCGATTGTTGAGGCTACAGCTAAAGTGAGCCATGCATTAACATCATTAACATCATATTTCAAACTCTCCATATACCTTACGAAAAGTTTAGCGAAAGGAACATTACTTATCAATTGACTTAATGTAATTGATGCAAGCGATATGCTAATGATACTCAAAATTCCACCACTTTTAGAATTTAATAATATCGTAAGTAGTGGTGTTAAAATACCGCTTCTCCAAATCCCTTCCATAGTTACAAACATGGTTATAAAGAAAATTATTGTACCCCAATCAACACTTGATATTAATTTTCTTGGATTACTTGAGAATGGGTAAATACCAGCTGCTATAATGAATGGTATAAATCCTTTTTTACTAATATATGGCATATTTAAAAGCTCGAGGATATCATTTGTAATAAGTATCATTATGGATAAAGTTAATCCAACAGCTGCTAATATCGCATCTCTACGATCACGTAAAGCTTCATGAGGAATTAAAATTAATTTTACTTCACTCTCCTCAACTTTAAACACTTTCATGAGAAGGTGTGATGTTATAAAAAGATTTAACAACGTTGGTATAAAAAGTTTATAAAAGAAGGTGATAATGGAGCTTTCATACCAGATCCAATAGTTATTAAAATATTTTGAGGATTTCCTATAGGTGTCATAGTTGAGCCTATAGTTATTGAAAAGGCGAGTAAGAGAAACATCATTTTCGGCTTTATTTTAGCCACTCTAGATATTGTGTAAGCTATTGGTGGGCCCATTAACGCAATAGTATCATTAACAGCTACAGCAGCTAATAAACCAAACATTAATGATGATCCATAAATCAAAGCTTTTTTATGCTTAAACTTGCTTATAAACCACGTTGCAATTGCATTAAGCAATCCAGAAGATTCTGCAAGTCCAACCATACTAAACATACCGATTAAGAATAATATCACATCCATATCTATAATAATCCCAAGATCATCAAAATTAACAAGATTAAAAATTACTGTAATGAATGCTGTAAATGACATTATACTCCATATTGGGATGCGTGTTACCTTGCCTCTAATAATTAATGTGATAATTAGGAGTAAAAGAGTAGCAAATCCTATGATCGCATTGTATAAATTGCTTATTGTGAGCGTTGCTTAACACCGCTTGTATTACTATTAAACTTTTATAAAAATGATTACCTTAATATTATTAAGCTATAAAATTAGCTTAATAGCTAAATTAAAAATGAATATCTTCTTAAATTTAAAATCCCATCATATAAGTATTGATTTTATTAAAGCTAATGCTCTAAAAGAATTTTTAAGTTTATATTATTGTTGTGTCTTTATTATAGAGATTTATATGGTATCAGCATGTGTTCTTATCCGCTCTGAAAGAGGAAAGTCTGATGAAGTTTTAAATAGATTGAGACAAATACCAGGGGTAGTTAAAGCTTTTTCATCATTAGGAAGGTATGATGTAGTTATTCAACTTGAAGCTCCTAATTACAAAGTTTTAGGTCAAACGATTCTTAGAATGGGCGCCATATCTGGCGTTATATTCACAGAGACTCTTATTGAGGTTGAGAGGTGATAATATGCTGAATGGTGTTATTTTAATAAAGACTTGGACGATTCGTACAGAAGATGTTTTAAAAGAGGTTCAAAAAATACCTGAAGTTAAGAAAGCATTCATAACATATGGAAGATTCGATATTTGTGCTTTTATAGAAGTGCCAAATTATGACACAATTAAATCAATAGTAAATAAAGTAAATGCATTGGAAGCTGTAAGAAGTACGGAAACGTTAATCGAAGCATAAGGGTTAAAATTAATAACTCACATACCTTTTTTTGGCACAATAGCTATCGCAAAGTCTGGACAATAAATTTCACAAATTCCACACTGAGTACATTTATCTTGACCGATTGGCGTAACTATACCTTTTAACTCATCCTTCACAGTAAATACGTGATATGGACATATATTTATACAAATTCCACAACCCTTACAAAGCTTTTCATCTACAAAGACTTTATCCAATTCACTCAACCTGCATTCCAAAGCCTAATTTTAAAGCCTCGATATTTTTCTCAACCCCAGCTTTTACATTCTCTTTAATAGCTATTTTAGTATCTTCAATAGATATCGATTTAATAAATTTAAGTAATACCCCAAGCATAATCATATTTGCAAAGAGCTTCCTTCCAAATTTCTCAAGAGCTAACTTTGAAGCTGGGATTTTAATTATTTTATAATTACCATTAATCTTTCTATCCAAAAACTCCTCATCTATTAATAACAAACCATTATTCTTCAATAATTTAAGCTCCATATCTAAAGCTTTTGAATGAAGAGCGATTAAAGCATCAAGAGCAATAGCAAATGGATACTTAATTGGTTTATCAGAAATAACAACATGGCTATACGCATATGTTCCTCTAACTTCAGCCCCATAACTACTGGTTTTTGTTGCATACAAGCCTGAGAGAATGGCTGCATGGCCAAGTATAGTACCAATTAAAACCGTACCTTGACCACCCATACCACCAAATCTCACTTCGAATCTACTCATAATTTCACCCTCGCTTTATTAATAACTTGTTTATATAATGAAGTAAAACCTAACTTCTCTCTATCTACAAATATACCTACAACAAATTTATCTTTTAACTCCTCATCACTCATATTTTTAGCCTTCTCAATTGGTACACTATGTTCTTTAAAGTATTTCAACATATCGTAAGCAGATTTAAAACCAGCTCTTCTACCATAAATTGTAGGACATTGGCTAACAACTTCTATGAAAGAAAAGCCATTCTTTTTAATAGCGGTTTTTATCGTTCTTATTAATGGTATTATATGATAAGTTGTCCATCTTGCTGCAAAAGAAGCACCAGCAGCATCAATAACCTTTACCACATCTAAGGGCTTCTCAATATTGCCATAAGGAGAGGTTAAGGTAAGTGATTCAAATGGTGTTGTAGGTGATAATTGACCTCCAGTCATAGCGTACGTGAAGTTATTAGCCATAATAACCACAATCTCTAAATTTCTTTTAGCTGCATGAATAAGATGGCCTATTCCTATGCCTGCAATATCACCATCACCTCCAAACACTACCACATGATGCTCGGGTCTCACCATCTTCACACCAAAAGCTACAGCTACCGCTCTACCATGAAGCGTATGAATACTATCAGCTTTAAAGTGGGGGGAAGGTATCCATGCAGTACATCCAATACCGCTACAAAATATGAAATCATTCAAATTGGAATAGCCAAGCTCTTCTACAGCTTTGAGAAAGCAATTTATTATAATACCAAGCCCACAACCAGGGCAAAATGTGGATGGTAAAACTTCTTCACGCAAATACTTTCTAGCAAAATGTTTTAAAATCATCTTAACACCTCAAATATCTTTGAAAGAATTTCATGCGGTGTTATTGGTAATCCTCCAATTTTACTCAATAAAATCACTTCAGCCTTACCTTCAACGATTCTCTCAACCTCTAATGAAAGTTGACCAAGACTCATTTCAGGCACTATAATCACCTTTACCCTTTCAGCTAAAGCTTTAATCTCTTTTTCTGGTGGTGGCCATAAAGTCTTTAACCTCACATGTCCTATTATTATGCCCTTTTCATTAGCTAAATCGGATGCTTCATAAACACTTCTTGATGTTCCTCCATAAGAGACTATACCTATATCCGCATTATCCAAATTTTGCATTTCTACCCTCTTAATCTTATCAGCATTTAATAGAATCTTATTCATTAAACGCCTTACTAAACGATCATGAACGATAGGATCTGCGGTTTTTCTATAACCATATTCATCATGAGTTGAGCCTGTTACAAGAATGTTAAAATCATCACCGAGTGAAGCTATGGGTGGTATGAGTGAACCTCCGAAAGGAGCCTCACTTATATCTTTTAACTTTCTTCTACTTATCAAATTAACCTTAGATGGTACTTCTACACGTTCTTGCATATGCGCTATGAATTCATCCGAGAGTAATATAACAGGTGTGCGATATTCTTCAGCTAAATTAAAAGCATCTATAGTTAAATCAAACATTTCTTGAGGTGAATTTGGAGCTAAAACTATTAACATTTGATCACCATGCCTACCCCATCTCGCTTGCATAAAATCACCTTGAGCACAACGTGTTGCTTGACCTGTGGATGGACCTGCTCTTTGTACATTTACAATAACACAAGGCGTTTCAGTCATTATTGCATAACCAATACCCTCTTGCATAAGGCTAAAACCAGGACCGCTAGTAGCAGTCATAGCTTTTGCACCAGCCCAAGATGCTCCAATCACTGAATTAATAGCTGCTAACTCGTCCTCCATTTGAAGAAATATACCACCTACTTCAGGCATTCTAAAGGCTAATCGATCTAAAATTTCAGATTGTGGTGTAATAGGGTACCCTGCAAAGAATTTACAACCAGCTATTAAAGCCCCTTCCGCACAAGCTACATTTCCTTCCCAAAAATAAACATTATTCAATTCTCAAAAAAATTTGGTGATAAGCTTTATTTATGCTTATATTGAATAAAGTAATTACTTTTTAAAGAATATCCTTATATATGATCTAAAATAAGATAGAAATTATGCCAATAGACTTTTCATTTACTGAAGATCAAGAATTAATAAGAAAAGCTGTTAAAGAATGGTGTGAGAGAAATTTAACATTGGAAAAAGTTAGAGAGATGGATACTAAAGGCGAGATTCCAAGAGAGATATGGAAAGGCTTGGCTGAGCTTGGTGTTTTATTACCAACCGTTCCTAAAGAGCATGGTGGTGCTGGAGTCGATTGGGTAACCCATTGCATCATTGGTGAAGAAATAGGTTATGCTGATATAACTATAGCAACTGCTGCAGCCTTTATAGTAGTTGAAGGAGCTTGGGGCTTTACTCTCGATAAATACTGTTCTGAAGAAGTAAGAGAGAAGTATGTTAAACCCGCTATTAGAGGAGAAAAATTTGTAGGTATAGCTACTACGGAGGCTGGAGGAGGTTCAGATGTAGCTGCTTTCAAAACTACAGCTAAAAAAAGTGGAAATGAATGGATTATAAATGGTGAAAAAATGTACATTAGTGGGACTGAAGAGTGTAAAAAGTATGGTGGAGGTTATTGGATTTTAGCTAGAACCTCACCGGCTCCACCAGAAGCGCCCCATAGAGGTATGACTGCTTTCTTCCTTCCTTTTGATACACCAGGTGTTGAGATTACAAAGCGTTTCGAGGATTGTGGTAGAATGGCTATTTCAACTGGTGGCTTTAAGATGGAGGATGTAAGACTTCCTGATGAATATAGACTTGGAGAGGAGGGTAAAGGCTTTTACTATACAATGGAGGGTTTTGATAATGCAAGGCTTATAATAGCAGCGAGCGCTATGGGCGTTACTCAAAGGGTATTGGAAATAGGTATTGATTATATTAAGCAAAGAAAAGCCTTTGGATGGCCCATTGGCAAATTTGAAGGCATAAGCTTTGAGTTGGCTGATTTATGGACTGAGATGGAAGCTACTAAAGCGCTCGTATATAAAACTGCTTGGATGAATGATTTAAAGTATAAAGGAAAGTTCTCAGCAAGAGAGGTTTCCAAGTATATATCCATGTGCAAGTTAAAAGCACCTCACTTAGCCCTTAAAGCTTGTGAAAAAGTGATGATATGGCATGGAGCTTATGGATATACTAAAGAATGTCCAGTAGAGATGGGATGGAGAGGTGTAATGTCTTATTGCATAGGCGCAGAAGGAGCGGCTAATATCCAAAGAGTCGTGCTTGTAAGAGAATTACTCGGACCAGATTACGTTGCGTATAAAAAACTTAAAGAATAAAACCACATTTTTCTTTTTTATTCAAGCATTAAAAGGGCTTTTTAGGAGAAAGATAGGATGGAGATTGAATTATTTTCGATTTTTTACATGATTGGCATGGCAATTGCTGTAGTTGGTGGAGGTATTAGAGTTTGGAATTGGATTAGTAGTTTTCCAATCTCTGAAAGTTATAAAGTTATTACCGATATTGTAAAATCAGCATTTTCAACTTTTTTTAGTAAAAAAATTTGCTATATAATTAAAGGCTTATTTTTAGGCATTTTCACAAAAGCAAAGTTACGTTCATCAAATATATCAAATGGATTTTTTAAGGTAGCTTTTATTATAGCGTATTTATTGCTTATAATAGCATATCACATTAAAGTTGAAAACATACCACAACTTAAAAGCTTTCCAATTTACATTTCATTCTTTATAGCACCATTTGCAGACTTTTACTTCCTAAGTAAAACTTCAATTGAATCATTTACCATTGCAGATGCTTTTTTTGGTTTCATCCATGACTTTTTTGCTTTAATTATAATATCTTATCTTTTATTCATGATATATAAAAGAGTTATTAGAAGAGTTCATTTAAAAATCAATTTTGAAGATATCTTTTGTGATGCAATCATAATATTATGGTTCGTATCAAAACTCATGGCTGAAACATCAACCATTATAGCTTTTAATATTCATTCATCAATTGCTAAATATTGGTTTTTTAGTTACGCTTTATCTACAATGCTTAAAAATTTAAATCTCCCATGGTTAACCCTTTACCACATACTTTGGAATATTTCAGGATTATTCTTAGGGGTATTAATCGCTTCCATACCTTTTACTAAACTTTGGCACATTATAGTTGGACCTATTCAAATTTTGAGAAGGTATAGTATTGGAGAGAAGCCTATAGTTATAAGCTTTGGTAAGAAGCTTTCAAAACCATTTGATCTTCGTAAACTTTTGGAAACCGAAAGTTTTGAAGTTAAAATTGGTATTAAAACCATTAAGGATATGAGTTGGAGGCAGAGAATAAGTTTAGAACCTTGTATTAGATGTGGAAGGTGTCAAGATTCTTGCCCAGCTTATGCAGCTGGTAGAGAATTATCCCCGATGGAAGTAGTTTTAAACTTAAATAGTAGTTTAAAACTAATCTTCATTTCAGATATTCTTAACTTTATGGCGCATGTAGCTAAATGGTTGAATTTTAAAAATTATATTTCAAGCCTTTCTGAGAAAAGTGAGAAACTCTTATTACTTAATGGGAAATTAAAGGATGAAACTGTTTGGTCTTGTACTACTTGTGGAGCGTGTGTAGCAATATGCCCAGTAGATATTAGTAATTTTGAACCTCTTATCGAGAGGCGAAGATTTTTAGTAACTGAAGGTAAACTTGACTCAATAAAGATGGATATATTGAAAAACCTTATTGAAAAATCTAACCCTTATGGTATGCCAATTTCAGATAGGGATTTATGGATGAAAAATCTTAGTGTGAAAACTTTAAAAGAGAATCCAAATCCTGAGTACCTTTATTGGGTTGGTTGCTCATCATCTTACGATAAAAGAAATCAAAATATCGCAAAATCAATGGTTAATATATTGAATAAAGCTGGTGTAAACTTTGTGGTATTAGGCTTAGAGGAGAGGTGTTGTGGAGATACTTTGAGAAGAATGGGTGATGAAGGTAGATTTCAAGAATTGGCTTTAGCAAATATTGAAGTTCTCAAGAGTTACAATGTTAAGAAGATAATCACACATTGTCCCCATTGCTATAACACGCTTAAAAATGAGTATAAGGAATTTGGAGGTGATTTTGAGGTTATTCATCACTCGGAATTTCTTCTTAATCTTTTGAAGATGGGAAAGATTAAATTGATTAAAGTGATTGAAGAAGAGACTTTATACCATGATCCATGCTATCTTGGAAGATACAATGGAATTTATGATGCTCCAAGAATTCTCCTTCAAATGATATCAAATCTCAAAGTTAAGGAGTTTGAGAAGCATCATGTGAATAGTTTTTGTTGCGGTGGTGGAGGTGGGAATGTTTGGTATGAAGTTCCAGAAAAAGAGAAGATGAGTGTTTTAAGAATTAAAGAGGCTGAAAAGATTGGTGTGAATTTAATTTCAGTAGCTTGTCCCTATTGCATTACAATGCTTGAAGATGCTTTAAAAACTAAGGGATTGGAGGGGAAGATTAAAATTAAGGATATTGCAGAAACTTTAAGTGAGGTGATTGGAGAATAAATTAGGTGAGAGGTATGAAAATAGTAGTATGTGCTAAGTATGCTTTAGATGTGGCTGAATTAAAAATAAGTTCGGGAAAGCCTGTATTAGAGGGTGCTCGAAGAAAAGTGAGTGATATAGATAAAAATGCAGTAGAAGCAGCAATAAGTATTAAGGAAAAGTACGGCGGAATTATTAAGGTTTTATGCTTCGGCCCAATTTCAGCTAAAGAGGGATTGAAAGAGCTTTTGGCTATGGGTGCTGATGAAGCTTATTTAATAGAGGACCCTTCGGAAGGTATGCTTGATACAGCTGCGACTGTTGAAGCTTTAGCCTTAGCTATTCAAAAAATGGATGGCTTCGATTTAATCCTTTGTGGTGAGGCGACTATTGATGGATATACAAGCCAAGTCGGTCCAAGATTGGCTGAAAGGCTTAAAGTACCCCAAATAACATATGTAAGGAGTATTAAGATTGATGGTAATAATGTGATAGCTGAGAGAGATTTAGAAGATGTATATCAAACGGTTAAAGTGCCTATGCCTTTATTAATTACAGTAACTCGTGAGATAAATACGCCAAGAATCCCAAACTTAATGGCTATTTTGAAAGCTTCAAAAAAACCTATTACCATTTGGAAAATTGAAGATTTGGGCCTCTCAAAAGATAAGCTTGAACAAATCTCAAGTCTTCATACTTTAAGCCTTGAAGGTTTTACGGTTGAAAGAAAGAGGATAATAATTAAGGATAAACCAGTAGATGAGGCTGTTCAAGAGCTTATCTCTTACTTATTAAAGGAAAAGGTTTTAGGTGTGTGATGGGATTGGAAGGGAATTATAAAGGAATAATGGTTTACTCTGAAGATATTGATACACTATTTGAATTAATTAGTAAGAGTAGAGAGTTAGCCAATCAAATTCAAACAGATGTCTCAGCAATCTTATTGGGTGATAGAATTGAGATTATACCAAATGAATTAGCCGCTTATGGTGTTGATAAAGTTTATATGGTTGAAAATCCTCAACTCAAAGGATTAATTGCAGAAGCTTGCGCTGAGAGTATTAGCATAATTATAAATCGAGTTAAGCCTGAGGCGCTCTTTATAGGTGCTACAAAAAGGGGTAAGGAGTTAGCTCCAAAAATTGCTGAAAAACTTAAAACTGGGTGTGTATCTGAATGTGTATCTTTAGATATTGATAAAGCAAAAAGAGATTTTATAATGAAACGAATAATCTTTGGTGGTAAAGTTGTATCCACTCATACCATTGTTAAGAGACCTATCATCGCTACTATCCCACCTAGAATTTTTGAAAAGAAAAGAATTGAAGGGCGTGCAGCTCAAGTAATTAAGATTGATCTTGAAATACCATCATCCAAATTTGAGATATTAGAAGTTAAAAATAAAGTTGTGAGTGGTAAAAAAATTGAGGAAGCATCTATTGTAATTTGTGGTGGGCGCGGATTAAAGCAAAAAGAGGATTTTAAATTATTGGATGAGTTAGCGAATGTTCTTAAAGGACAAGTTGGATGTACTCGACCTATAGCAGCAGATAGGGGTTGGTTCACAGAATGGATAGGTCTTTCAGGTAAGAAGATTAAACCGAATCTCTATATAACGGTTGGAATATCGGGAGCTATTCAACATGTAGCTGGTGTGAGGGGAGCGAAAGTTATAGTCTCTATAAATAAGGATCCTGAAGCACCAATCTTTTCAGAATCAGATTATGGAATTGTGGGCGATCTTTACAAAGTAATTCCAGCCTTAATCGAACATCTTAAGAAAATCAAGTAAAAATATTATCAGTCTTTAAATTCTTTTGGAATACTGATAATATTACACATTATATTCAATAAACTCCGTGAGAAGATAATGCTCAATCCTTAAGATAAGGTTGGAGAGAAGAATATAAAATATTACCAAATGGTTATTATGGTTATTTTAAAGCGGAAGTATTTTACTCGGTTCACTATTTAAGTTATTATTTAATAAAGAAGTTCATTCACAACAAACGTTACAATTGTTTATATCAAGCTCTGGCTCAATCTTTTTATGAAGGGGGCAAATAATCTTCTTGCGCTTAATATATCGAACCGCATCATTAAAAGCGTATATAATTGTGAGTCGATCTGAACTTTGTAAAATTTTTGTCACAATCCATGATGCAACGGTTTGAATATCCTCAGAATTTTCCAATCCAAAAGCTAATCCCCTTACATTTCGAATATAGTTACTCACAGCTGCTTGTGTTAATCCGAGCATTTTCGCTACTTGTTGCTGATTTAAGCGTTGCTCATTTATCAATCGCTTAGCAACAACAGCTCTAAGTATAGGGAGTGTTATGCGTGCCTCAACCTCTGCAGGTAGTAACATCATTAAAGTTAAAACTTTGTTATAATAAATAAGTTTTACGATATTCTTTGAGTTTATGGATAAAGCTTCTTTCGATAATAACCTTGACTCGTATAAAGTGCTCCTAATGGATTGTGAGCTAAAATTCTATCCTTTACAGCTATTGGTGTTACATCAGCCTTTGAGTATTTAATAAAGAGTATATCATGTCCTATACAAAGACCTAACATTACATTAAGCTCCGTTTGCTCTCTATTGAGAACCTCAGCTTGCATAATTGGATTGCAAATTACACTACTAGCAGAAGGATAATTCTCATAACCTACTTCATCACGAGTTGGAGCTCCTGACATACAAGCTATCGAAACCACTTCAAAACCATTCTTTTCTAATATGTCTGTTAGTATTTTAGCTTCATCCTTTAAGCCTACACAAAAGGCTAAGCCGAGCTTTTTATATCCCATTCTCTTGCTATACTCTATAAGCTCCTTAATTCGGCACCAATTATAATTACCTTTTTCATCTCTTCCATCTTTTACAACTTCTTCGCAAACTCGATTTGTCTTCTTACTATCGGGATTATCAAACCAACCCTCCTTTATAGTCGCTTTTCTAACATCCGCATAATTTTCATGTGGGCAAAATATTGGATATTCAGCCTTGATTTCAGGATTGCGGCACTTATACACACTACATTTTGCACAAGCAGGTGTAATTCTCTTTGATGTCTTCAAGATGTTTTCAATTTCTAATTAACATTATTTAAGCGTTACTTTATCAATTATAGAAATGAATAAAAATTGCATATTTTAACCTTTCTATGCTATAATATTCAAAAATTTGTAAAATTACAAAGAATTTAATAATTTAATTAAACTGGCTCCACAATCAAAATCTTATTTTCTATACCTATTACTCTTATCCTCATGCCCGATTTAATAGGAGTTTTTGATTTAGCTTTCCAATACTCGCCTCCAACTACAACATAACCTATAGTGTTTGGACCGAGATCATCAACAGCCCTTCCTTCACCCTTTGGGTATGGCTCAATAAATCTCTTCATCTTCCTCGCTTCAACAATTTTATAAAGCATGAATGCGAAAAATATACCAAAAGCAGATATAACTAAAGCGACCGTTTTAATAAAGATATCTATATAAAGTGAAGAGATGAGTAATGGGAGGGTTGGTTGGGTAATCATTAAAGCCATACCTATCCCCAAAGTGATTAAACCTCCCAAGCCTATAATTCCAAATCCAGGTGTATAAATTTCGAATAAGAGTAGCATTGAGCCAATAACCATTAATACTATAGCAGTGAGATTCACATTCAAGCCTTGGCCAACAAGACCCAATAGTAAAAGAATTACTCCTAAGACTTCTGCACCCCATCCCGGTGATGATAAACCCAAGATTAATGCGAGAAAACCAATACCTATCATAATGCTAGAAATTATAGGATCTGATAATATCTTTAAGATACTCACTCGTATACTTGGGTTGTATACTTCTATACGTGCGTTTTTAGTATCCAAAACCTTCTCACCTCTCAATGTCCATACTTTCGCTTCATGAGCTTTATTAAGCAACTCCTCAGGTGTTTCAGCTATCATCTCAATAACGTTTCTACTTAAAGCTTCCTCTGGTGAAAGATTGTCATTATGTGTTATGAATCGCTTAGCTTGAGTAACATTTCTTTTATGGAGTTGAGCGAGTACCTCAATCTTCTTTACATAAGCGTTAATAATTTTCGATTCATTTATAGGTGTAGTACCCATAACGGGTTGTGATGAGCCTATTGTGGTGTAAGGAGCCATAACTGCGTAATCTGTAGCCATTAAAATAAATACGCCAGCTGATAATGCTTTTCTCCCAGCTGGATATACAAATCCAATTACAGGTACGGGCGAAGATTGTATATGCTCAATAATCTTATCCATTGAATCTGCAGAACCTCCATAAGTATCTAATGTGATAATTATAGCATTAAAGCTCGATTTAGAATTAACGTAATGAATTGCACTCTCAATATGCTCCGCTACCGCTGGTGATATGAAATCCTTCACTTCAACCAATAAAACTTGCTTTTCTGCAAAACTCGGTTGAATTGTTGTAATGAACGCTAACGATAATAGCGAGTATATTAATAACACATTAAGCCTTTTACTTAGCTTGAGTTTTTTGCTGTGAGATCTCACGAGCTACCCCCAACAACGTGCCAAAAGATGATGCTCCACTTTCAGTAACGACTATTAAATTCTTTTCACGTGAAATCTCAGTCCAAGTTTGTAACTCTCTTAACCTCATAGCTAATGGGTTTTGTGAGTAAAAAGTTGCTGCCTCAGCCATTTTCTCCGCAGCTAAACGCTCACCTTCAGCCATTATAATTCTACTCCTTTTCTCTCTTTCAGCCTCAGCTTGCTTAGCTATAGCTCTTTGCATCTCTTCAGGAATTACCGCATCCTTAAGCGCTACCGCAGTAACTTTAACACCCCAAGCCTCTGTAACTTCATCCAATATCGCTTGAATCCTTTTATTCAACTCATCACGTTTGGAGAGTAAATCATCAAACTCAACTTGACCTATTACATCTCTTAAAGTGGTTTGAGATAATAAACTTGCAGCTGTGATATAATCCATAACTTTTACTACTGCGCTAATTGGATCTGCAACTCTAAAGTACACTACTGCATCAACATCTACAGAAACGTTATCTCGAGTGATAATCCTTTGTTTAGGAACATCCATTGTTATCAATCTAAGATCTACAACTCTTACTCTATCGATAAATGGTATCACAAATGTTAAACCTGGACCTTTAGCTCCTACCAATCTTCCCAATCTGAAAACCACAATTCTCTCATACTCTTTAATTATTTTAATCGACATTGGTAATATGATAAAGAAAATTATGAAAATGAGAAATGCGAGTGGTAATACAGTACCCAATTGTAGCGTTAATCTTGATAAAATCGCTTCAAACATATTATGTATAAGTGATAACTACCTTATATACACTTTGCAATAATAAATTCATTAATCTTCTACATTAAAGCTTTAGCTAATTTCACAGCTAAAATTGGATGCTTTAATAATTTGAATGTAACGTTAGTAAGATTTAATCCATTAGCTAAATCTAGTATATCTTGAGCATTAAGAATTTCTTGGAGCATATTTAACTCATTATCACTCAACTTCTCAAAAGCTCTCATAGCCTTTAAGCTCTTTTTTATTCTTGCACCCCAAGGCTCTTCATATTTACTATTAAATTCCATCAATCTTTTTTGAGAAGTATCTCCTTCAGCTATAGCTTTAGCCGCTACTTCACCAGCTATTAGCCCTGCAGCGATTGATGAATGAATACCAGCACCTGTAAAAGGAATAACATGTCCAGCCGCATCACCTATAAGTATTGCACCATCTACTACATTTTGCTTAATCATCCCACCTATAGGTACAAGCGCGCCTCTATAATCTATAATTTGTGCATTTTTAAACTCCTTTTCAAACATCTTCACAAACTTATCCAAATAAACTTTAGCCGTACCTTTCCTTACACCTATACCAACTCCAGCAATTCGGTCATCTTTAGGAAAGATCCAAGCGTAACCACCAGGTGCGATTTCATTACCCAAATAAAATCTTACAGAATTTGGATACTCTAAATCACAATTTACCATTACGTATTGAATTGTGGGTATAGGCTCGGACTTCTCTGTAATATTGAGACTTTTTGCAACTGTAGAATTGTATCCATCAGCTCCGATCACAACTTTGGATAAATATTCCCCATGGGTAGTTTTAACCAACATCATAGAGTTTTTTCTAATTACTTGTTGAACCTCCTCTCTAACATGTATTTGAGCGCCAGCTTCAGCAGCTTGTTCAGCGATGTATTGAATAAATAATGATTTATTTATCGCAAAACCAACCTCCTTAATCTCAATAAACTTCATATTCGGAGCAAATACCAATGCATTCACTTTACGGAGAACAATACTCGGCTTTGGAGGCACATTCGCAGTAATAAATGTATTTTGACTCGTTGCTTCACCACAAGGCTTATTCGCCATAATTGTAGAGCATTTTTCAATTAGTAAAGTGTGTGCACCATGCTTTGCAGCGCTCTTTGCTGCCGATACTCCAGCTGGCCCACCACCCACTACAATAACATCATAATAATTCATTTTACTCAATGATTCACATAGCTACCAATCATATATTAATATCGGTATTTTAATAATCAAAGATGAGAAAGAGCGATTTTGAATTAAGTGAATAATCGAAAATTAATTCTCATAAATTATGGAAAGATTCTTTTTGAAAGATTACCATACTTATCAAGAAGTTTACACTCAATCAACTTCAATTTAGCATTATCAACCACTAAATAACAAGACTTATTCACATCTAAACCCTTTGGGGGTTTGCCTTTAAATGTAGCGTATCTAACCCTTCCAGCATAATTTAATACTATACGTGTGATATCATTGATCGAATCTCTATCGATCTTTATAATGTAACCACGAATCTTTTTCATAAGAACAAATGCATCAAGTATAGAAATTGAGGGATGATCGTTTAATAACTACTTTTTCTCTTCATCCACCACTTTATAATCTGCATCCATAACCTTTTCTTTTGATGCAGATCCTGTCTCAGTCTTGGTACTCTCCCTTCGAGTTGTTTGTTGATACACAGTAGCACCTATTTCTTGAAGGATTTTAGCAAGATTTTCAGTAGCGGCTTTGATCTTTTCCACATCCTTGCCCGATAAAGCTGCTCTAACTTCAGCTGCTGCTTTATCAATCCTCTCCACTTGCTCCTTCGTAAGCTTATCCTTCAAATCACTCTTAGTTTTTTCAGCAGTGTATAAGACTGAATCGGCATTATTACGAGCTTCAGCCTCTTCCCTCTTCTTTTTATCCAATTCTGCATATTGCTCAGCTTCTCTAATCATACGCTCCTTCTCCTCTTTAGATAGCTTCGTTGAACCCGTTATTGTGATCGAAGCTTCTTTTCCAGTAGCTAAATCTTTCGCTGTGACATGCAAAATACCATTCGCATCTATATCGAATGTTACTTCTATTTGAGGTACTCCTCTTGGTGCTGGTGGGATTCCAGTTAAATGGAACATACCGAGTGAAATATTATCAGCAGCCATAGCTCGCTCACCTTGGAGAACATGGATAGTTACGCTTGTTTGAAAATCAGCAGCTGTCGTAAAGATTTGACTCCTCCTTATTGGTATTGGGGTGTTGCGCTCAATGATCTTTGTAAAGATGCCACCAAGCGTTTCAACACCGAGGGATAAGGGAGTAACATCAACAAGCAATATATCCTTAATCTCTCCCGCAAGTACAGCGCCTTGTATAGCTGCCCCAATAGCTACAGCTTCCATGGGATCTACTCCCCTCTCTACAGGTTTGCCCATGAGTTCCTCAATAAACCTTCTAACGAGAGGCATTCTCGTTTGCCCTCCAATGAGTATAATTTTATCTATATCTTTAGGTTCAAGCTTCGCATCAGCAAGTACCCTTCTAATAGGCGCCTCAACCCTTTTTACAATGGGATAAGCCAATTCTTCAAGCTTCGCTCTTGTAAGGGTCATGTGTAAATGCTTTGGCCCACTCGCATCAGTAGCTATGAATGGTAAGTCTATGGTCGTTGTTAACAAATTGGAAAGCTCGATCTTAGCCTTCTCTGCTGCTTCTTTTAATCTAACCATAGCCATTTTATCTTTTCTGAGATCGATACCGGTTTGCTTCTTAAACTCTTCGACTAAGTAATCCACTATCGCATTATCTATATCGGCACCACCAGTTTGAGTATCACCACTCGTAGCAAGTACTTGAAAGACCCCTTGACCAAAATCCATTATGGTTACATCATGTGTACCTCCTCCAAAGCTAAAGACCATAATCTTCATCGCTTTATCGAGTTTATCTAGCCCATAGGCTAAGCAAGCGGCTGTGGGCTCATTTATAATTCTAACAACTTCTAAGCCAGCAATCTCTCCAGCATCCTTTGTTGCTTGCCTTTGATTATCATTGAAGTGAGCAGGGACTGTGATAACAGCCTTCTTTATTGGATAACCAAGGAATGCTTCAGCATCTCTCTTAATCTTTTGCAATATAAATGCTGAGATTTGTTCAGGTGTGTATTCTTTTCCACGTATTCTTACTTTATAATCTGTACCCATCTTTCTTTTAATCTCAAAAATCGTTCCATCAGGGTTAACGGTCGCTTGCCTTTTAGCAGGCTCACCTACAAGTAACTCTCCATCCGGTGTGAATGCAACTACGGATGGGAACATCTTTCCAGCTATCGTTGGGCCTTCAGCACTTGGAATAACAATAGGCCTTCCACCTTCTATTATAGCCGCTGCTGAATTCGTAGTTCCTAAATCAATACCGATGATTTTTTCAACGTTACCTTTAGACGAGCTCATAAAATCACCTTTATTTCGCAGGAGGCTTTGCAGTAACTTTTACCAAACTCGGTCTAATAACCTTTCCTTTAAATGTGAATCCCTTTCGAATCTCCTCAATTATTGTACCCTCCTCGTATTTTTCATTTATAACAACCTCCGCAGATTCATGTTTATTGGGATCGAACTTATTACCCAAAGCTTCAATCTTCGCTAAACCTTGACTTTCAAGTAATAAATATAAATTCTTGAGAACCATTTCCAAACCTTTCAAAATCGCTTCTTTATCACTACTCTCTCTTGCAGCTTTTAATGCTAGTTCTAATTCATCAACTACATTTAATAAACTTCTTACAAGAGATTCATTACTCATTTGCTTTGCTTCTGCTATCTCCTTCTCAACTCTTCTACGATAATTCTCGAAATCGGCTTGTAGATATTGTAATTGCCTGAAGTAATCATTAGCTCTTTGCCTCTCTTTATCAAGCTCTTTTTGCAATTGATCCAAACTTATTTCCTCCTTTTTAGAAGGTTCCATAGGTTGTTCATTCTTGCTTGAAGGGTTTATAACATTTTTACTCTCCATATTTGGGAGCATAAAAAACACCATAAAAATTATTAAATAAAAAATAAAAAAATATGGGGATAGCCTTAAAAATTAATACTCGCTGGTGGTTTCTTCTCCAGTTTTAGGAGGTTTCGTTGATTCCTTCATTCTCCCTGCAGCTATCACATCATCTATGCGCAATATCATGCTTGCAGCTTCTGTTGCTGATTTTATTATTTGCTCTTTAACAGCCAATGGTTCGAATATATTCTTCTCGTAAATATCTGCTACTCCGCCATCCATCGCACTAATGCCATACCAAATCTTCCCTTCTCCATGCTTAGCTCTAAGCTCTACCATTGTATCAATCGGATCAAGACCAGCATTTTCAGCAAGAGTTAATGGTATCGTTTCGAGTGCTTCTGCAAACTTTTGAGCTGCTAATTGCTCCCTACCTGATAATTTGGTAGACCATTCCCTTAATTCATGAGCCACTTGTGCTTCAGGCGCACCTCCACCAGCCACTATAGCTGGTTTTTCCATTACATCTTTTACTACCATTAATGCATCATGCATGGATCTCTCAGCCTCATCCACAACCCTTTGTGACCCTCCTCTAATGAGTATGGTTACAGCTTTTGGATTCTTGCATCCCTCTACAAATACCCATTTATCCTCCTCAATCTTTCTCTCTTCAACGAGGTCTGCATAACCAAGATCCTTTTCTGATAAATCATCAATATTTGTGACAACCCTACCACCAGTAGCTTTTGCTAATTTTGTCATATCACTCTCTTTCACTCTTCTCACAGCTAAAATACCTGCTTTAGCTAAGTAATGTTGAGCGATATCATCTATACCTTTTTGGCATATAACTACATTCGCACCAGCAGCTTTGATCTTATCAACCATGTCTTTAAGCATAGCAGCCTCTTCATCAAGAAAGCTCTTCATCAATGTTGGATCATTAATTCTTATCTCTGCACTCATCTCAGTCTTCTCTATTTCAATTGGGCAATTTAATAAAGCGATCTTGGCATTTTCTACCCTCTTTGGCATGCCTGCATGAACCACTTCTTTATCCAAAGCTATACCATTGATAAGCTTAGTATCTAAAAGAGAGCCTCCAGGTTTCTTCTCAACCTTTACATTATCAATATCTACTTTATACCCTGTTGGTGTTTTTTCGGCTACTTGCAATAAAGCATTTACAACCATTTCCGCCAATTGCTCAGATTCTTCTGACACTAATTTCGTGAGCATACTAGTCCTAGCTATTTTTAATAACCACTCTCTATCATCTGGTGAGATTTTTATAGCGATATTATTGAGGATTGATAAGGCCTTATCAGCTGCAGTTCTATAACCATCTACAATTATTGTAGGATGTACATCTTTAGCTAATAACTCTTCAGCCTTCTCAAGTAACGCACCAGCTAATACCACAGCTGATGTTGTACCATCACCCACTTCATTATCTGTAGCTTTTGCTACTTCTACTAACATTTTTGCAGCTGGATGTTGTACATCAATCTCTTTCAATATCGTTGCACCATCATTGGTTATAGTTACATCACCGAGTGTATCAACGAGCATTTTATCCATACCTCTTGGACCCAATGATTTGCGAACAATTTCAGCTATTAATTTAGCTGCAGTAATATTATTCCTTTGAGCCTCTCTTCCTCTCGTTTGGCTACTTCCTTCCTTTAATATCAATATAGGTTGACCGGTTGAGGTAATTGCAGGAATAGCAGTTGCAGACATAATGTATCTACTCCTCCGGTATATAACCTAAAGTAGTAAACTATATAAACATTACCCTCTTAATAATTTTAGGTGAGTGTTGAGCTCCACAAGTGAGCTTGATCGATTATTAACAATTGTACAAAATCCAATAAGGCGAGAGATTATTCGAAGATTAAGCCAAGAGCCTAGTTACCCACTTGAGATTTCAGAAGATTTAGGAATATACCAACCACTCGTTTCGAAACATCTTAAAGTGATGGAAGAGGCAGAAGTTGTAGAAGCTAAAACTGAGTCGAGTCCTTACGGACCAGATAGAAAGGTGTATTATCTTGCAAAAGCGGTATCATTAACGGTTGATTTCTCACCAGATCTTTACAATATTCGTATGTCATCATTACAACGCGTCCCATTGCCCAAATCGATAGGTGAATTTAAAGATCGTCTCAATCATCTCTCTATGAAGCATCACACTTTAGATCAATATGCAGAATTGATTGCTGAATTGGATAAGAGAATTGCTGAGTTAGAGCGAGAAAGAGCAGCTTTACTTCATTTAAAAAGTTTAGCTATGCGCGCAGCAAAAGAGAGTATTAAAGGTAAGCAAGTATCTTTTATTGAAAGGATGATCGCTTACCATATTTTAAATAAAAATGAAAGAACTGTAAGAGAGATTTCAAAAAGTCTTAATGTGAGTGAAGATTTAGTGAAGCGCGTATTAGATCAACTTATGAAAAAAGCGATTATTCGCCACTTCGATTATTAAAAGCTCATTCCATCATAGAATTAAGGAATGTGAAGTATCGATTAAATACAATCTTTGCTAAAGACTTTTATCAATGGTGGAAATAAACTTTAAAGGGATATTAAAGGGATGATTCATTTAAGAGTAAGAACTGTTCTTTTCTACTTAATGATAACTTTTTCACTCATAAGTTTATTAACAGGTATAATTCTATACTTGTGGCCTCACGGACCACGTGCTGGAAGATTATTATTCTTAGGAGTTGATAGATTTACTTGGAGTGAGTGGCATACCTATTCTTCATTATTTGCTTTAATAACCATCATAATTCACATAATTATTAATCGAAAACTCGTGAAGTTATATATAAAATGGGCGATAGGAGAGCGCTTAGATTAATTAGCATGATTTTGAATTATGAGTAAGTATAATAATCCCAACTTGGTCTTAATAAATTTACAAAATAAAAATAATGAAAATCGTTACCATTCGATTTAGCTTTATGTTATTAATCTTCCGAATTTTTTAGTATTTCATAATGGATGGATAGAAATGAAAGTTCTATTAAAAATCAGAGCGGTGGATGTACTGTGTTTAAGGAACTTTGCTTTTGGGGATATGAGTAACTGTCAACTCAAATGCCCTTTCTGTTTTACTCGGGAGCAAAAAGTTAATGATTCATTATCAAATTTAAGCAAGAGAGATTTATGTGATATTAAAGTCTTAATAAGATTGAGATTTTTCCACAGTGGAATTAATAAACCGATGTTTAAGTTCGTTTATCCAACAAATAAGAATCGTTTAATGTTCGATCCAAACGCATGGTATGTAAGAATGAATTATATTTTTAGAGACAAATAAAAATTTGTGGTAGAAAGGATAAAACTGGCGCTGACGGCTGCTAGGAATGGGTAAGCGGTATCAGAGGATAATAGAATACTTAAAGAGCGAAAATCTTCTAATTGAAGACCGATTTAAATCTCCATTACTAAAAAGTTTCGTGAAAAACATATTACTACGAAAGAGGAGATAATATTTATCAACATGTATCCGTAAAATAATGAATACTTTAAGACGGGGATAATTACCGATTTTAAAACCTTTCCATTTTAATTTCATTGATTTCGTATAAAACCACTCATTTTTGGTGTCTATACTTTTGTTATAAGTGAAAAATTATTGTTTCATTTTGTTATTTTCGGAAAAGGAATTTTGGAAATTTGGCTTCTCTTTTCATTAAATATAACTAAATTATAGAACTACGATTATTTAGATATAATGTCTAAGAATTTCTCTAATCAATAATTGATTCTTTATAACCTACTTTTTACATTATAGAGAACCTCTTCGAAGATTAAGGTTAATTTATTTAGCGCCGGGGGTGGGATTCGAACCCACGAGACCTCGAATGAGGTCACAGGCTTTCTATTATGAACTCAAGGCTTACGCTCCTTATGGAACTGCGCATTATTGTGTATTCTCATAGTCCACTCTGCCACCCCGGCATTGTTATTATCTAATTTAATACCGACTAATAATTATTCCTTAACCAAAAAATAATAATAAGCATTTGAGTTACCTATCTATGGTATGATTTCTTCAACTCCATTAAATTTTTAAATCCATATAAACATAGTTTGTATTATGCATGTCAGTAATGAAACTTTTCAAGGTAAAGAGATTCAATTAATGAAAATAAGTGAAAAGATGAGTATTATAGATTTGATTGAAGTCTTTAATAAATCCGGAGCGTATAATGCTGGAAGACTCGCTAAAGGTTGTAAAATTTATGAAAAAATGTTAGATAACAATGCAACGATTGGTTTAACTCTCGCTGGTGCACTCACACCTGCTGGCATGGGTAGTGCAATAAGTACTTTAATAGAAAAGGGTTTGGTTGATTTCATAATTTCTACAGGGGCTAATATTTATCATGATCTTCATTTCGCATTGGGCTTGCCTTTGTATCAAGGCTATCCTGAGGTTAATGATGAAAAATTGTTAAGAGAAGAAATCTCGCGCATATATGATGTATTTATATCTCATAATGTAATGAAAGAGACTGATAAATTTCTTAGAGATATTTATCGATCTAAAAAAATTGATAAGCCTATATCAACTGCTGAGTTGCACAAAATTATTGGTGAAGCTTTATGGGAAAAAGCAAAGTATCCTGAAAGATCCTTCTTAGCTAATGCAGTTAAGAATGATGTACCTGTTTACACGCCAGCTTTTGGCGACTCATCTATTGGTTTAAATTTGGCTGAAGTAAGCTTAAGGGACAAAAGCATACTTATCGATCCAAATTTAGATGTAATTGAAACTACAGCCATAGTCTTTAATAGTGAGAAAAATGGTGCAATAATTTTGGGTGGAGGCGCTCCTAAAAACTTTTACTTGCAAACACAACCGATGCTTTCACAAATTTTAGGAAGAACATTAAAAGGGCATGATTATTTTATTCAAATAACAACTGATGTACCTCAATATGGTGGTTTATCAGGTGCAACACCTTATGAAGCGGTATCATGGGGAAAAGTAGATCCTGCAAGTTTAGAAAATTGTGTTGTAATACATGCAGATGTAACAATAGCTGCACCTATTTTATTCGCATACATTATATCTACAAAAAGAGAAAGAGAGAAGCGCAGATTATATTTAAAGAGGGAAGAATTTATAATGAATCTTAAAAAATACTTCTTAAAGTGATTGTATGAATAGAAATGAAGCGCTTAATTTGATTAAAATGAATCTCAAAAAGGATAGTATGGTAAAGCATGTATTAGCTGTAGAAGCGATTATGGAAGCACTTGCAGATTATTTTAATGAGGATAAGGATTTGTGGGGCTTAACTGGTTTATTGCATGATATAGATTATGAAGTTGTTAAGGGTGATATGGCGAAGCATGGTTTAATTGCAGAAAGCATACTTCATAGCAAAGTAAATGATTCGATTATTCGAGCTATTAAATCTCACAATTACATGAATACAAATGTTATGCCAGAATCGAAAATGGAAAAGGCTTTAATCTCTGCCGACGCTATCTCAGGTTTAATTATTGCATGTGCTTTAGTAATGCCTTCAAAAAAGTTGAGTGAAGTTAAGGTGGATACCATTGCTAAAAAGTTTAAGGATAAGGATTTTGCAAGAGGCTCAGATCGCTCAAGGATCTTAATGTGTGAATCGATAGGACTTAATAAAGAGAGATTTTTTGAAATCGCTTTAAAAGCTTTACAAAAGATTCATAAAGAATTGGATTTGTAAAGTTTATGGATTTAAATAGTTTATAATATTAACTAAGATTGCATTGATTAGTCTTATTTGTTGCGGAGCTATAAATTGGGATATTAATCTATTTGTGCGCAAAATACCGAAGATTGGAGAAGAGGTTGAAGTTTTAAAAATCACAAAAGTTCCCGGCGGTACTGGTGCGAATGTTTCAGTCGCTGCATCGAGAATTCTTGGATTTAAAAGTGTAGCGTTAATAGGTGCTTTAGGTAATGATGAGATAGGTAAAAAGCAAATCGAGATTTTAAAGAATGAAGGTATTGAAACTTCGGGTATAAAGATTGTTAATAGCGTTGAGTCTGGTCAAGCTTATATATTAATTGATGAGAATGGGAATAATGTTATCAATACCTTTCTTGGAGCAAATAAATACCTTCTTCCTGAAGATTTTAATCGTGATGAGATAAAAACCCTTCTTAAAGAGGCAAAGGTTGTAGTGGTAATGGATCCACCATTAATAACTGCGGAGCATATTGTAAATGAAGCGCGTAAAGCTGGAAAGATTGTAATTTGGGATCCTGGACTTTATGTTGAGATGGGTCTTGAAGTATTATCACCAATATTAAAGAATGCAGATTATTTCATAATTAATATGATTGAACTTGAGAAGTTAATTGGCATATCAAATCCAAGAATTGCAAAAGAAAAGATTCAAACGAATTTAATTATAAAGCAAGGGTCGAAAGGATCCACCCTTGTAAAAGATCATAAAATTATCTCAATAAATGCAGTACCATTAGAGATTCTTAATCTTAAAGTTGTAAATACTACAGGTTGTGGTGATGTATTCATAGGTGCTTTTGCATCATTCAAAGTATTAAATTTGGATGATGAAGAAGCACTTAAAAGAGCGAATTGTGCAGCAGCTATTAAAGCAACAAGATATGAAACAAGAGGTGGGCCTACAATCGATCAATTTGAAGATTTTTATAAAAGGGTTGAAAATTATTTAAAAGTTCATTATGAGAGGTGTGATTAATAATTGAAAGTTATATTAGATATGGATCCTGGTGTTGATGATGCTTTAGCTTTGATTTTAGCTTTAAACTCAAAAGAGTTAGAGGTATTGGCTGTAACGATTGTAGCCGGGAATACTTCATTATCAAATGCAACTATTAATGCATTAAGAGTTTTAGAGCTTATTGGTTGTGATGTGCCTGTAGCTATGGGTGAGTCTAAATCAATTATGGGTTATGAGTTGGCTATGCCATTCACATTTATTCATGGTTACGACGGTCTTGGAGATCTTAACTTACCAATTCCAAATAAAAAGGCTGAATCAATTCATGCAATCGATTTAATCATTGATAAATTAAAATCTCATAGTTATGGTGAAATAACTATTATAGCTACAGGACCTTTAACGAATATAGCTAAATTTATAATTAAGGACTATGAAGTTGCAAAAAAGGTTAATCAAATAATATCTATGGGCGGAGCTTTTAATATTACACCATATGGTATTGGTAATCAAACACCAGTTGCTGAATTTAATATATTTAGAGATCCTGAAGCTGCAAGTATCGTTTACAACTCAAGGTTAAATGTAACTGCGGTAGGGCTTGATGTAACTATGAACCCATCAATATTTATTGATAAAGAAATGCATAAAAAGATCTTGGAAAAGGATACAAAAACTTCCAAATTCGTTGCGAATATTATCAAAAGATCGATAGAAAATTATGGCTTTTTTGCTCCTCATGATCCACTCGCTGTTGCAATATCTATAGATCCGAAATTGGTTAAAATAATGCCCTTACATGTTAAGGTAGAAACTAAAGGAGAATTTACGAGGGGTCAAACGATAATTGATAAAAGATGGTGGGTAAAGAAGAAAGAAGATGAGAAAAGCAATGTGAATGTTTGTGTTGATGTGGATGGGAAAAGATTTCTTGATATGTTTATGGAAAGAGTAGTTGAAAATTGGTAATAATCATTAGGACTTTCTATTGTATAGTTCGCTCCAACCTTTTATGCTCAATCATCATGCACTTATCCATTATAACCTCCAAACCAACACTTCTTGCAAGCTCAGCAGCTTTATCATTAATTATACCTAATTGCATCCAAATAAAGTAAGGTTTACCATAATTTTTCTTTAATTGAATCGCTTGTTCAACGATTGGAAGAACTTCTTCTGATGGTCTGAATATATCGATAATCTCGATCGTTTTTTGAATATCCTCTGGAATATCGAGTAAGCTTTTATAACACTTCTCACCCAAAATTTCATCTGCAAAAGGATTAATAGGAATTATATGATAACCATTCGCCTTTAAATATTCAGCCACTTTATAGCTATCTTTATTTGGATCTCTTGATAATCCAACTATAGCGATCGTTTTAAATTTAAGAGCTGATTTTATTTTATCATCGATCAATTTCATTATTTTTATCTTCATACTTAAATAAAAGCCTTTGATAAATCGAGTTTCTTTAAAAAGATAATCTTTTGAGAGCTTCATCCTTATAATCTAAGAATTATTCTTAGCATTTAATATACAGGAATGGGGTTTTCTTTAAAAATGAAGAAGTCGAAAAATTTAAAAAATTACGGGAATTAAAAGCAAAAATGAGTGGACCGGGAGGGACTCGAACCCTCGACCACCCGAGTTCTTGGCTTAAATGCTTGCAAGTCGGGTTTTAGAGTTTTGCAATTCTACCCCTGAACTACCGGCCCATTTTTGACATTTAGTAAACACCAACAGGTATTTTATATCTGTTTGCTATAAACTTAGCTTTTAATTTATTGAAGTTTATTTCATCAAACCTCTTAATCTTCAATTCGGCCTCAAAAATTTCTGGGTTTAATATCATTCTTTTAGATAAATAGCTACTCAAATAAAAATATCAATCGAATAAAGACAAAAATGGCACTATTCAAAGTATTAATACCTCTAATTATCAATATTTTGTGTATGAGTATAGAGTATGATGAAGCTTTTGTTAAAATTGCAGGTAATGTAGTTGCTAATCCTAACCCTGGTAAAGCTTTAAAGTCGTGGAGGGAGAGGCTCGGTATTAAGCAAGTGGATTTGGCTAAAGAATTATCGATCTCACCATCGGTGTTAAGCGATTATGAAAGCGGTAGGCGCTTATCACCTGGTGTAGTCTTTGTTAGAAAGTATATTGAAGCTTTGTTAAAGCTTGATCGAAACCAAAAGCGAGTAATAGATAAGTTAATCCCTATACAAAATAACTCAGCAATTATTGCTATGTGTGAGTTTAAGCAGCCAATAAAGGCTAGCGAGTTAATAAAAATTCTTCAATGTAATGTATTAAAAGGAGATAATCAATTATCTGCACCCATTTATGGTTACACGATTTTGGATAGCATAAAAGCGATTTACGCTCTTTCTGGATTCGATTTTTATCGAGTTTTTGGTGCTACATCAGAAAGGGCTTTAATATTCACAAAGGTTGGTATGGGTAGATCACCATTAGTAGCGATTAGAGTCTCACAAATTAAGCCCCGATTGGTAGTATTACATGGACCAAAGGTTGTAGATCAACTCGCTTTAGACTTGGCTGAGAGGGAGAGAATTATTCTTACATTATCATCATTACCGAATGAAGAAAGTTTTATAGAAATTTTGAGTAAACTTTAAGTTAAATCTTAGTAAAGGATTGGTTAAAATGCAAATCCCATTAGAAATCATAATAAAGTTGGGAGTGGTTTTATTATTAGCAATAATCTCTTATTTAAATAATATGATCGATCAAATGGGTACTTTAGCAGCGATTTTTATCGGATTTTCAGTAATATTGGGTGGTGGTTGGTCTTGGTTTATAACACTCCTAATCTTCTTTGTAGTCTCTACCCAATTCACAAAATTCAAGTACAATTATAAGAAAGAAATAGGTTGTGCTGAGGGTAATGGTGGTCGTAGAGGTTGGAAAAATATCATTGCAAATGGTGGTGTTGCTGCTATCGCAGCCTTTATGGAGGGCATACCAATTGGTAATGAATTTGAAAGAGTTATATATGCCATAGCTTTCATTGGAGCTATCTCCACAGCTACTGCAGATACATTGGCTACTGAGATTGGATTAATAAGCAAATCTTCTCCTAGGTTAATAACAAACTTAAAGAAAAAAGTTACTCCAGGCATATCAGGAGGTGTTACATTATTGGGCATATTTGCAAGTATTTCAGGAGCTTTAATTATAGGATTTGCAGCTGCATTATTAAATGTGGCAAATGTTCCAATGATTAAAATAATTGCAATTTCGATAATTAGTGGCTTTATAGGTTCAATTATCGATAGTATTTTAGGTGCTACGATTCAAGAGCTTTATAAATGTTCGATTTGCGGTGTAATTACGGAAAATTATCAACATCACAATACTAAAGCAATTCACATTAAGGGCTTTCATCTTATAAATAACCATGTAATTAATTTTATTGCTACTTCAGCTGGTGCATTAATAGCTATTAGCCTATTCTTTATTTTTAATGCTTAATCGTATTTGTATATAATTTGCCTTAAAGTCTCTTTAAGATTAGCTATGCTTACTCTGAATTGTTTCATAGAGTCTCTATCCCTAATAGTAATGGTATCATCCTTTAAAGTTTGATAATCTATTGTGATATTAATAGGTGTGCCTATTTCATCCATTCTTCTATACCTTCTTCCTATCGAACCTGATTCATCATAAAATACATCAAAATCATCTCTTAACATTAAGTATATCGATCTCGCTTTCTCGGGAAGAGAGTCACGATTTACCAATGGAAAAATGCTTACTTGAATCGGTGCAAGATAAGGCTTTAAACTGAGTAAAAGGCGCTCACCATCTCTTTTCAAATTATGCTCAAGTATGCAGTAAATACTTCTATCTACACCCATAGATAACTCAAATATGTGGGGAATAATTTTCTCACCATTATCCATAACTCTCACATCCTTACCACTAACCTTACCATGTCCACTCATATCGTAATCAGTTCGATAATTACATGCAACAAGCTCAATCCAACCTAAACTGGTCTCTACTTCAAAATCATAAGCTACTTGTGCATAAAAAGCTCTTTCATATTCAGCTAATGTTCTGAATCTACTTCTTTCCATATCTATCCCAGTCTTATCATAAAATTTCTGAATAAGCGCAAGATAGTATGTTATCAATTTATTAGGAGTTAATTGCTTATCCAAAGCTTCTTGACAAGTAACCTTTTCAATTTTACCATCCTTAAATATTCTCAATGAGTAATCTTTAATTAAATTAAACTTTTCAAACTCATTAGCTTTTTTAGGGTTGAAGAAAACCTCAATCTCAGCTTGATAAAACTCTCTTAATCTTATTAAGCTTTGTCTAGGTGAGATTTCATTTCTAAAGCTTTTACCAAATTGTGCAAAGCCCAATGGTAACTTTCCTCTCATTATTTTGAATAATCTTGGAAAGTTTGTAAAGATTGTTTGACAAGTCTCAGGCCTTAAATAAGCCTCATCTTCAGCTGGACCAATGCCCACTTTAAACATCATATTGAATCTCTTAGTTTTAGAAAACTCACCATTACAATTTGGGCATCTTAAACCATAAGATTGTATAAGCTTATCGAACTCTTCATTACTCAATCTCTCAGGAATATACTTACCAATCTTCTCAGTTATGAATTTATCAGCTCTCAATATAGTATTACAATTTTTACAAGAAATGATAGGGTCTGCAAAGCTCTCAAGATGGCCCGATGCTATAAATACACTCTTTGGCATAATTTGTGCACCATCGATTTCAATCATCCCATCTTTACGAACAAGTTCTCTTCTCCAAAGCTCTATGAATCGATTTCGAAGATTTAACCCCAACGGCCCATAATCCCAAAAACCCCCTGGTGCATCAGAATAAATCTCACAACTAGGCATGAAAAATCCTCTTTCCAATCCGAGCCTTAAAACTTCTTCGTAATTCATACCTCTTTATGGCTTATAAAAGCCTAAATTTATCTTTAACCCTAAGTATAACTTTCGTTAATTGATACATTCGTATTTAAATAGGGATATTAATATAGGGTATGGTGAGAGAATTAGGGGGTGATTTAAGTGGTAGAAGCATATTGTGTGAAATGCAAGAAAAAGGTTGAAATAAAAAATCCACAAACTGTAACTCTTAAGAATAAAAGGCAAGCGACTAAAGGTCAATGCCCGAATTGTGGAACTACCATATATAGGATAGGGAAGTAAAAGCCCTATCCACCATTTTTATTTTCTTTAAGGCTTTATTTTATTCTTAATGAAAAGGTTCTTTAATACGCTTGAATTATGAAATAAATATTACAGCAATAACAACACAATCCATTTACTCTTAAAAATGGCATATATTTTAAAATCATGGAAGTACAAAATTGCATAATAGTTAAATACTTTTTAAGTTTTATTGAGATTGTATGGAGCAAGAAATCCTGAGAATTATTAAACAAGCTCAAGAGGATGCAATAGAGTATGATATGAAGTATTTTGGTTGTGCTCAAGCAGTTTTGAAATCTTTACAAAAGAATTTGAATATGGGAAGTGTGGATTCTTTTAAAGCGGCTAGTATTCTTGCTGGAGGGGTTGCGAGGCGTGGAGAGACATGTGGAGCAGTGATAGGTGCGCTTATGGCTTTAGGTTTAGTAATAGGGCGTGAGAAGATTGAGGATGTTGAAACTTATAAGAGAGCATTTGAACCAGCGTATGAATTTTGTGATAAATTTGTAAAAGAGTATGGTAGTACGATTTGTTGTGAAATTCAAAAGAAGTTATACAGTATGTGCTTTAATATGAGAGATCAGAGAGGTTATGAGCAATTCTTATTGGCAGGTGGTCATTCGAGAGAAGGTTGCCCAAAAGTATGTGGATTCGCAGCTAAAACTATGGCAGAGATCATTTTGAGGCTAAGGGGTGCAAAATAACGAAATAAAATAAGTGCGGTCGCCGGGATTTGAACCCGGGTCGTCAGCTTGGAGGGCTTACACGCCGATTGGCTTGATGTCCTAGACCAGGCTAGACGACGACCGCACATCTTATTTTATAAAAAACTTGGTCATAAATATTAATGTGATATACCAATTTGCTTCTCATATTCGTAAATGATACGAGCTATAACGGTATGCGCTTCAAGTGATAATTTATGTATAGAGTAAAGATGATCAAAATGTGAAGATATATCTTTAGAAAAATGCCCCTTTGGAAAGCCACCAACAACTACTACAGAATTCTCCCTTGATGAAAGCTCTTTAGCAACCTTTTGACAAGTAGATTCTTCACCAATTCTCGATAACCCTATGATTAAGGATGGTTTAATTTGTGTTATGAGTTCTGAAAAGTTCATATTTCTCATCTCAAGCAAAATATTATTATTTGATACAATTTTTCCTTGCTTAAAGAGTTGCTCCATTAAACCTTCAAAACGGAAGTATGATTTTGGTAAGCGAACCATTTCACCAATTCGGATTACCATATCATTTATTGTATGAACATAAACCTTCAACAAGTTTGAAAGGTATAAAGGCGTACTGCAAGCCTCAAGTAAAGAGAAATGAATCAAATCCGGCCTCCCCCTTTTTATTGAGTTTTTCAATTTAAGCATAGCTGAGTGATGATAACTGCGATCTAAAAGAATTTCACTAGGATCTTTTTTCTTTATTGCAGCATGCTTCTTCACAGCTGGATGATTCCATAATGATTTAGGGATAGTTTCCAACGCAGCTTCAACGATCAATAAATTGAGCATACACATTATTATAGTGAAGTTTTTATTATTCATATTTATCCAACTATTATGTGAAGAGTCTTCGATTAATATGGAAGGAATTGGCGAAGCAAAGGGTTGATATTTTATTAAAGAATGCGTTAAAGTATGCTACAATTAATATGGATTTAGCTCAAAGGCAAGCACAAATTGCAAGGCGTATTTGTATGAAGTATAATATTAGACTCCCTTATGAGAAAAAACAACTCTTTTGTAAAGGATGTAAAAAACTCATAATCCCTGGTTTAAATGCAAGGGTTAGATTAAGTAAAAAAATAAAATCTGTGGTTATTACGTGTATGGAATGTGGGCATGTGTATCATAAAATTTTTCCAAGATCGATGAATAATCGTTAAGTTAATAAGTTAATCTTTATAAAGCCTAAATAGGTGCAGTATTACTATCAAAACGTTGAATAAAAATGCCTACAGTTTATGATGTCCCCCAAGATATATTAATCAAAAGATTAGCTGAACAACTAAAGAAGATGCCACAAATCAAGCCACCAGCATGGGTTAGCTTCGTTAAAACTGGATCACATGCTGAGCGTCCACCTCAAGATAAAGATTGGTGGTATATAAGATGCGCATCACTCTTACGTAAATTATACATTCACGGACCTTTAGGATTAAATGATTTAAAATCGATGTATGGTGGTAGGGTGCGTAAAGGTTTAGCACCAGCTCATCATAGAGATGCTGGTGGATCTATTATTAGAAAAGCTTTACAACAATTGGAAGTAGTAGGTTTAGTAGCTAAGCAAGATGGAAAAGGTCGTATGTTAACGAATTTAGGGAGGAAAAAATTGGATAAACTTGCAACTGAAATATTTAAAGAGTTGGTAAAGGAAAATCCTTCTTTAGCAAGGTATGCTTGAAGGTGATGAAAAATGGCTGAAAATTATGAAAAAGAATTATCAACATCAATTGAAGAGCGTAAGAAGCAATTAATACGCTTAAATTTGTTAAGAATTGCACTTACACCAGAAGCTCGCCAAAGACTTGCCAATGTAAAAATGGTAAGGCCTGAAGTTGCTAAGATGATTGAAGATCAAATTATTCAACTCGTTGCATCTGGTAAGCTTCGCAAACCTATTACCGATGAAGAATTGAAAGAGATTTTAGCAAGTTTACAACAACCTAAGAGAGAGTTTAAGATTAGGTGGGCATAATTTGGCTAAGAATAAACCTTCAGGTGTTAAGAATAGGCTTTACAGTAAGATAAAGCAAAATAATCCAGTCCCTACTTGGGTTATTGTAAAAACTCGTAGAAAAGTTCGTACGAATCCAAAAAGGAGGATGTGGAGAAGGGATAGATTGAAGGTTAAATAATAGGGTGAGTATATTTGTCTGAAGAAGGTGGAGAGCTCTCCCGTATTTATGTAATACCTTTAAGAAAGGCTTGGTTAGCTCCTAAGCATAGAAGAGCGAAAAGAGCGATTAATTTAATTAGAGAGTTTGCAGAGAGGCATATGAAAAGTTCTGATATAAAGATTGATACATCTCTTAATGAGTTGATTTGGAGTAAAGGTATTGAGAATCCGCCTAGAAAGATTGCAGTAAAAATGGTTAAGGATAAAGATGGAGTAGTTACCGTAAGTTTACCTTCTGAGAAGACTTGATTTATAGCCTTATTACAGCTCCAATATATATTTTTTAATTTTTATCATCTTAGGTTATGGCTTAAAGATTTAGAATAAGAAAGGATTAATTTTGTAAAAAATCTCGTAACTTCTCAATTGAATATTTATATCTCATGAATTCTTTAATTAGACTCAAAGAGGGCCCGTAGCCTAGTATGGATAGGGCGTCGAAATTAAATATTGCGCAAGCCTTCGGAGCCGAAGGTCGTGGGTTCAAATCCCACCGGGCCCGCCATTTCATAATTAAAGAATAGAAAATTTTAATTATTTTTAGAATTTAGAATCAAGCCTTTAATTATTCTTATCGCCTACTTTAACTTTCATAACTCTGAAAATTTAGCCATTCTCTAACCTAATGAATTAATCATTTATCACAACTATATCACGAGGAAGCTCGATGCATCTACAGAGTAAAAGAGGATACTCAAATTGTAGAGAATCAATATTTTAATTATGAAATAAGGAAATAAATTTTGAGTTTATAACGAGGGAAAAATTTCAAAATTAATCCCTAATTCATATAAGAAAAATTACCAGAGATTATAAAGAGCATAGATTTCTTTCATTAAAAGAAAATTGTTCAAGCTTATTATCCATTTACATATTTCAAAATGGTTTTAATGATTAAAGAAAGGGGAATAGGAAGACCATCTACTTACGCTAAAATTTTAAAAAATATGTGAACGGAATTAACAAAAAGCTTATTCCAACTTGCTCGGTTTTAGGGTTTGCAGCTTTTTGAAGGAAATATATGGAAAATACTCAAATGAAAATTAAAAAAAATAGATAGGATTGAAAAAATGAGGTAAAAGCTCAGAGGTGATGAAAGAGTTTTATAAGGAAGTTAAAGAAATGATGGAGAGTGTTAGAAAATATAAGTGAAGTTTAAAAGCGATCTTTTTCAAAAATTATTAATTAGCAAAGGTTCAGCGATAAGTTGTTAAGAGATAAGTAATAAGGTTGCACTATAAATAGATAAAAATGGAAAATTAAGGAGAAAATCAAGACATTTAACATCCATAAATATGAAAAAGTTTATCTACTTCATAAATTTTATATAAATTATGTCTTCTGTGCCTTCTGAAAAAGTTGATAGACGTGCATATTTAAAGTATCTCGCATCATTCATTGTTGGTGCAGTAATATTTGGTGGCGGTATAGCTGCATATTATTCATCATTACCACCGAGAAAAGAAGTTGTAACAGAAACTGTGAAAACAACAGTAACAGGGCCTACTGTAACACAAACCATTACTGTAACAGTTACACAAACTCCTACACCAACATTCACACCACCCCCTAAGCCAGCGAAAATGACATGGAATGCTAATACATCAGAACCAGGAACTGTAGGCTATATAGCAATAGCTGCAATAGCAGATTTAGTAACAAAAACTTATCCAGATGTATTAGAAGTTCTTCCAATATCGGTTGGAGGCGCAACAACTACAGTTAAGGTTTGGGATAGAGGCGAAGGCCATAGTTGTTACAATACATTGCAACATCTTTGGCAAGTGAAGGTTGGAGCAGGACCCTTTGATCCAGCACAATATAAGATGAAAAGGGCGAATGAATTTTGGCAAGTCTTATGGATGTATCCTTTAATATACTTTGGTATGATTAGAGCTGCAGATGCTGGTAAGATAAAATCTTGGAGTGATTTTGCTGGAAGAGCGGTATTTCCAACACCACCCGGTTATGGGAGTCATGAAGTATTTAGAGCGGTATTTGGTAAAGATGGATTGAATATTATTGATAAAATGGATTTAAAAAGTATGAGTGTTGAAGCAGCTGCAGATAATTTAAAAATGGGTGTAATGGATGTATGTTGGGCTTATTGTGATCCTGGAGCTTTAGCAAAATGGTGCATGGATGTAGATGTTAGAGTAGGAGTTGCTGTAGTTCCACCGACTGAAGAGGAATTGAAAAAAGCTTTAGCAGCTGGTCCATGGTTAAGTAAATATAAAGTGGATCCAAGTACTTTATTCACAAGCCCCCTCGCTAAAGCAACAAAACCATTTGATACTGTGGCGATGCCATTCGGTATAGCTGCAGGTAAAGATGTTAGTGATGCTCATGTGTATTATTTTGTAAAAGCAGTATTTGAGAAGAAGGAGGAGCTTGGTAAGGTAGTCGCCACATTTACTGACTTTGCTAAAAGAGGTCTTGAATGGAATATTGAGGTCTTTAAGGATCAATCCAAGCCACCTATATCCACACCTATTCATCCTGGAGTAGCTTTATACTTAAGAGAGAAGGGATATAATCCAGAAGCTCTTGGGATACTCGTAGGGAAGAGATAGATTGTAATGAGTGGGGTAAGTTCATCAAAACCCCTCCCATCTTTTTTTAAAAGTAAGGTAGGAATCGCTTATCTTTTGGTATGCACGATACTTGTAGCTTGGGTTTTATGGTATGCAGCTAAACCAACGATAGAGAGGCAATTAATGAGTATAGTTTTTCTCCATATTTGCATCATAATGCTTGCAATACGATCATGGATTTTTGAAGAGTATGGAATCTTTAAAATGAGAGGAAAGATTAACAAAATTTTATGCACAATCTTCACAATCTTATCCATTTTTATAATGGTGTATTTTATAAGTCAATATTATGAGTTAACCTATTGGAGAGCTGGTGCTCCCAATATAATCGATATAATACTTGGTGGTATTGCAATGATTCTCGTTCTTGAAACTGCAAGGAAAGATACTGGCTATTGGATACCAATTATAGTCATCATATTCTTAATTTATGGTTATATAGGTAGTTACATGCCAGGTATGCTTCGCCATATAGGATTTGGATTATTCAGACTTATAGAGATTTGTAGTGTAGAGTTGGGTATTGGTATATACGGATCACTCACTGGAATTGCTGCAACATGGATTGCAGCTTTTGTAATGTTTGCTGGATTAGCTTCAGGATTTGGAGCTTTAGATGGCATAATAAAGCTAGCCAAGTATGTGGCCGCAAAATGGAAGTATGGTATACCACAAACAGGTGTAATTGCCAGTATGTTCTTTGGTATGTGCTCCGGAAGTGCTCCAGCGAATGTTGCTGGAACAGGTAGCTTTACAATACCATTGAATAAGAGTTATGGCATACCTGCGAAGTTCGCTGGAGCGATAGAAGCGGTAGCATCCTCAGGGGGTTTAATCATGCCTCCTATAATGGGTGCTGCAGCTTTTATAATAGCTGCATATCTTGGAACAACGTATTGGCATATAGTTTTAGTCGCTTTTCCCGCAGCTTTTCTCTATTATACTACAACAGCTTTCTCAGTTTATCTTATAAGTTTGAGATATATGAAGAATATCGTTGTTAAACTTGAAGTGGAACCTTTATCCCTCATTATTAAAGAGTTATCTCCTTTAATCATCGGGTTGATTGTATTGATTTACTTTTTAGCTCAACTTTATGATCCTTTAATTGCAGGCTTTTACGCTATTTTAACACTTTTAATAACCTCATTCATTTTATTCTTAATAAAATTCTATAAAAGTGGAGGATTGAAAAAGGTTTTAAAAGAATATGGTAAAGGCTTTATAGGTGGTATAGTAAATGGTGCAGAGATAGCCGCTACAACAGGGATTATGCTAGCTGCGATTATGATGATAGTTTCAGTTTTAACGGTATCAGGCTTAGGTGTTAAGCTTTCTATGGGCATGGTTTATATCTCAGGAGGTAATCTCATATTATTATCGTTACTTGTTGCTATTGTTTGTATAGTATTTGGTATGGGTGTATCAGCAACAGCTGCATACATACTAACTGTAGTGATAGCAGCTCCCGCATTCATAGCGATAGGTGTTAATCCATTGAGTGCTCATTTTTATGTTTTCTATTTTTCAATTTTATCCGCTATAACACCACCAGTAGCGATAGCAGCTGTTGTAGCATCTAGAATCTCAGGAGCTCCCTATTTCCAAGTTTGTATCGAATCGATTAAAATCGGTATAACACTCTTTATTTTACCAATTATATTCATTATGTATCCTGATATTCTTGCTTTAAATATAAACACATTAAGAATCTTCATCTTCTTATTAATCACATTTTGGGGCTTAAGCGTGGGTATGTATGGTTTTGAAGTTTATCCTGGGAGATTTGGTTTAATTATGAGGGTTGGAATACTCGCGCTATCCCTTTTCACATTAATAGCCCCTATTTATATCGGTTGGTTAATCACTTACATTTTATTATTCATACTGCTACTTTTAACCGTATCTAAAGTTGTAGGCGCACAATTAATCACACGAATTATTGGCACTAGCTTAAAACTGGATAAGTCTAAAGATTAAAGTTATTAATTCATCCACTTAACTTTCCATTTATCTATAGCTTATTCCTTTTAATTTTTAAAAGGATTATCTTCCTAAAATCTCACCAACAGTAAGATTAATTGATGAAACGTATTGAGTTGCAGATATTTTGGGAGAGTTAATAGGTTGAACTCTCTTTACTAATATGCTACCTTCTTTTGTAGCAACAATAAAGCCTTCATCTGTTATTTTCACAACCTCTCCAGGTTTTGCACCCTCAAAAACTGATCGTTTCTCACAATCGAATATTTTAAGCTTTTTCCCTCTAAAGTAAGTGGTAGCTCCAGGTTGGGGATTTGTCCCTCGAATTAAATTATAAACTTTTTGTACTGATTGTGACCAATCGATTATTGCATGCTCTTCACGACATGGTGGCTCATAAGTAGCTTGTGATTCATCTTGAGGGATTTTAGGTGCTATACCTTTCTCAATCATCTCTATAGCTTCTATCATAGCCTCAACACCCAATGGAAAGAGTTTATTGTAGTATAAAGAACCCGCAGTATCATCAGGCTCAATCTCTACCTCTTTTTGAAGTAAAATAGGTCCAGTATCAATACCAGCATCAGGCCAAAATATAGTTATTCCAGTTTTTGTTTCACCATTTATTATAGCCCAATTTATAGCACTCGCACCACGATGCTTAGGTAATAAGGATGGATGATATTCAATAGTCCCCAATCTTGGCAATTCAATAATAGATATAGGTATAATATCAGTAACGTAAGCCATAACTCCTAAATCTGGTGATAAACTTTTATAAATTTCATAAACTTTAGGATCACGCCAATTTTGAGGTTGAAATAATGGAATATTGAGCGCTAATGCTGAATCTTTTAATGGGTTTGGTCGATTAGGAATATCTGGATTTGTAAATACTCCCACAACTTCCCATCCTTTATTAAGAATTGCTTTTAATACAGCTTCACCAAAAGCAGCTCTACCTATTAATGTGATACGCATAATTCACCTCTTCTAAAAATTCTCTCCGTAGTTTTTATCCTTTTCCTCGCTAAAGCTGATTATTTATAAATTAAAATTTCGTGACAATCTTTTTAAATTTGCAACCTTTTACATAAATTTTTGGTGCAGTATTTGGAAGAGCAATATACAATCAATGTTAAAGTAAAATATTTTGCACAAATGAGAGATATTACAGGTAAGAAAGAGGATATACTTAATCTTACAAAAGGTTCAACGATACACGATGTGTTAAATGAGTTATGTAAAATGTTTGGTGATGAAATGAGAAAATACCTCTTTAAAAATGATAATCAATTACGTGAAGAGTTACAAATATTGGTGAATGGTTTATCTATCGATTCATCAACCCTTCATAAAAAGAATCTTTTGAATGGAGATACTATAGTAATTATACCCCCTGTTGGAGGAGGCTAAAAGAAAGATTGTGAGATAAGGGTGATGAGAGCATATATTGAAGTTTATGGTTGTAGTGCAAATGTAGCAGATTGTGAGATGATAATGGGTTTATTAAAAGAAGCTGGTTTTCAATTCGTTAATAATGAATATGAAGCTGATGTTAATTTAATCGTTACTTGTACAGTAAAAACACCAACTTCACAAAGAATGGTATATAGAATTAAGAAATTGACTGAAACAAAAAAGCCTTTAATTGTAGCGGGATGTATGCCAAAGACTGAAAAACAATTAATTGAAAGAATAAATCCTCACGCTAGTCTTGTAGGACCTAATGCAATACATAAAATAGTTGATGCAGCTATTAATGCAATCCATGGTTGTGAAAGTGTCTTTATTGAGGATTTGAATATTCCAAAGTTGCACCTCCCAAGAGTTAGAGTTAATCCCATAATAGGTATAATAGAAATTGCTAATGGATGTTTAAGTAAATGTAGTTTTTGCCAAGTAAAGCTTGCAAGAGGCAATCTCATAAGTTACTCAATAAGTGATATAGTGAGAGAGGCGAGAGATTCTATAAATGAAGGTTGTAAAGAATTATGGATAACATCCCAAGATAATGGATGTTATGGAATGGATATTGGAACTAATCTCCCACAACTTTTAAATGAATTATGCAAAATTGATGGTAATTTTTACATTAGAGTGGGTATGATGAATCCACAATTCACACTCAAGATTCTTAATGAGTTAATAGAAGTGTATAAAAATCCAAAAATCTTTAAATTTCTTCACTTACCGTTACAAAGTGGTAGTGATAGAATATTAAGGTTAATGAGAAGAGGTTATACATCAGAACAATTTCTATACATAGTTCAAAAGTTTAAGAGTGAAATTAATCATTTAACTCTTAGTACAGATGTAATTGTAGGTTTCCCAACGGAAGATGATGAAGATTTTCAAATGACTATTAATTTATTAGAGCAAGCTAAACCAGATATTGTGAATATTTCACGATTCGGTCCTCGACCAGGGACTGAAGCAGCACACTTTCCTCAATTAAGTAATGAGTTAATAAAGAAAAGAAGTAAAGAACTTCATCAAATTACGAGAAGGATATCATTAGAAAATAATAAAAGATGGATTGGATGGTGCGGAAGAGTAATTATTGATGAGATTGTTAATAACGGAGTTGTAGGTAGGAATTTTGCTTATAAGCCCATCTTTATAAATTCCAAATTGCCATTGGGTATGGAATTTAATGTGAAAATCATAAATGTGACATCTTCATGTTTATTAGGTGAAATAAACTGAATTGTAAAATGTACTTGAAGCTAATATATCAAAAAGCGACGTAATGCCAAAGCTCATACAAATAATTTACTAGAGCATTTATCCCTTGACCATCTTTAAATAGTTTTTAATAAGATGTTCAATATCTATGAAATTTGCTTAACATTATGAGTTTCACTTTATTTTTTTAAACTCATTGTATATTTTATTATCTCTAATATGTTAAATATAAAGTTAAAAAACAATTATTCGTAATGATTACTGGGGTTACAATCGATTTATTAAGTTTTTTAAACACACCATCTTATCGCAATAGAGTTTTAGCTATAGGTATTGGTACTGCAGGTTGTAGAATAGCATCCCAACTTCAACATATGAGTAGTTCAATTGGTAAATTTATTTATGTAAGTTGTGATGAACAAGACTTTCCACAAATTGGTGAGAGAATTTTAATACCATTAGGAGTTTTAGGAAAATTATCTCCAAAGGTTGTAAGAGGTGCTGCATTGAAATATTTAAAAAATATTGATGAGTTAATGAAAGATTCCTTCTTAATCTTTCTTATTTCAGGGCTTGGTGGTAGTGTAGGTACTGGATTAGCACCCCTGTTAGCTGAGCGCATTCATAAATCTGGAGCACTTGGCGTTGGCATATTTACTATGCCATTCAAATTTGAGAAAGATAAGCACTTTTATTCAGCTATTACATTACAGAGATTAAAAGGCTTAATGGATGCGATGATAATTATCGATAATGATGAGATTTTAGAGAGTATGAAAGAGTTACCCATAATCGATAGTTATAAATCCATAAATCGATTAATAGCCTCAGCTTTAAACTCTATGATTGAAGCTTCGGCTGAATCTGGACTCAATGTAGGTATTAGAAAATTTATTGATACTGTTAAGTGCAATGGTTATTCAATTTTATGCTTAAGCCAATCATCATCAATTAATCGAGGTGAAGAAGCGATTATAGGAGCAATTCACTCATTATATCGAGTAGCAGATCCTGAGAAAGCTACAAAAGCGATTTTATTCCTAATGGGTGGGAGTGTATCTTTAAATGAGGTTTCTACAGTGATTTCTCGATTAAATTCACTTGTAGGAAATGGTGCGGTAGAAATTCATTATGGAGTGAATAATAATTTAAGTACAAATTCTTTACTTACAGTAGCGTTACTGACATCCGGATTTCCAAAAACAAAGTTTGATGATTATGACCCTTTTGCAAAAATTCCCTATAATATAGATGATGAAGTGGATATATCTATCGATTTAGAGCTACCTAAGTTAGAGAGAATAGATTGATAAATTAATAATGAAAATCAATCGAATAAGATTAGTTAATTAAAAACTTCTAAAGAAAGCTCATAGTTTCAAATAGAGGTAGCTAATATGTAATGAAAATTTTTAACTTTTTATATATCATCATTCGATTTTTGCCTCATAAATGTATTTAAAAATGAGTGAAAAATAATCCTTTCCCATTTTTCTCTTTTATGTTTTAATATAGACTCATAAAATGGGAATGATTAAAAGAGTTGTGTGAGTGATGATTAGTGTTAGATTCAGTGTTGTGAGTAAGAAAAATTATTTTTTCTAAAAATCTAACACTAATTTACGAAGTTTTTAAATTTATTATAAAGCTGGCATAGAACCTTAATGCAAAAATACAATGATATGGGATAAAAATGGTAGCCCGGGGCAGATTCGAACTGCCGTCACCGGCTAACCCCTATTAAAGATCCAGAGGCCGGTATCCTTAGCCCTTGGGGTTGGCCGCTAGACCACCGGGCTAACCACAAATAAATTAAGTAAAGGTTCGATTAAGCATTTTCCTATAATTTGATTCATAAAGAGTTTTTAAAGTATGATGCGATTTTAAAGGTTCGTGAATCATCACCAGATTTAACAGCAACTGGTGTAAATACATCTCTCTTTTAATTCCCTTTATTGGGATTTCCCTTATGAATCCGATACCTTTTCTTGCCTTTTTTGACTGGAGGGGCTCTTTTCTTAGCGTTTTGCCGACCACTCTTCGATTATCTATTAATTGCAAAACCCTTTATAAAGATAATCGAGAAAATAATTAATTAATTAAGCTTTTCATTAAACTCTAAAAACTACTATATATACAAATTTTTTTCATTTCTTTAATGAATGGTTTTATTCATATACTACACATAAAGCCAACAGAAAGATAGCCAAGAGAAACATGAAGAATATATTCTGAAAGAGCTTAATGTAAAAATGCAAGGATATTACTCAAATTTACTGGTATAATAAAAATGTTCTTCGTATCATTATGCTTACAAACTTGCAAAATATACTAAATAGATCTATATATTAATTAAAGACCATATTAAAAGAGTCTTAAACACATAAAAATTATGAAAGAATAAAATATCCCATAATAAAACTATAAACAAAAATTTTGCAAGATGGATATAAACAAATATGCTACAGTGAAAGTTTAAAAGAAGGTGATATTATTCTTCTTTAGTTATTAAGCTTCTTAGCCACTCTGAATTTTGGTGAAATTCCATTAACGAGTTTTCCAGCTTCATAGAGAAGTTTTTCATAATTTAGCTCCGTGTATTCATGGATATGTTTCTCAATTTGGCTAAGTTACTATGCTAACGGCCATCTGACTATTCATCAAGTTCGCTTCAGCGATTCTAAGCGGGTAGTCTGAATAATATTCAACTAACCCAAGCCTCTTAGCAAAAACTATGTGGCGGCATATATTCAGCATAGCTTTTATCGCCTTATGCATGGCTCTTTCAAATGCGTAGATCCTTTCTCAATAGAAGCTTCTTATCAATATGTGGGTCTTCTTTCAACCATAAATTGCACAGATACTCATAATCAGTGTTGTAAACAAGATAATTCTTTATGACATCGATAATAAGTGCACTTTCCGTATCATCTTTATCTACAAGTTTTATGCCTTGAGTTAAAATTTTATATTTTTAAGGTAAACCAGCTTTTTCAATATCCACAATATCCACTTTATTCTCAGGAACCTTTAAAGCTCTCGCAATCTCACTTATTAAGATAACCATAATGCTAAAATCTTCTTTAGACCTCAATTTTAAGGCTAAGTTAACATCGTGAGCGCTAAAGCCCTCAGCCACGGAGCCAAATAAGTATGCAAGAACAACATCATATCCGTTGAGAAGTTGCCGCAAAGACTCTATACACTTAATCCTAGAAATCTTGAAGAAGGAATGCATCAAAAATTCCGAGAAGTTTCCACGGAACTACGCAAGAAGGTTAAGGTTCACGAGAAGGTGGAAGCTTAAGGCATTGGCTTCCGAACTCGATTGATTGCGTCTAGGAGACTGGAGCTGTTACAACCTTTCGCAACAGTCATTATAGATTTCTATAACGCCGCCCATGGAGTAATTTAGAACGCCTATTGAAATTTCTTATGACATCCCTACTCATTATTCTGAGATATCTTTTCGGCCAATGTCGAGGTATTTAGACTATCCCCACTTCTTAACATCCCTTCTCGATCAATCTAGTTAGTTGCTTTACCATTGAGGTAGGAATAAGGTATATTTATACTTGTGGTATAGCGCCCTGGCCGGGATTTGAACCCGGGTCGGAGCGGTGACAGCGCCCCATACTCGACCGGATTGTACGAACCAAGTTCTCTATACTACCAGGGCATCTAAATTTAAGATATACTTTGGATTTTTTAAATTTATCGAATAACTTAAATTCCTTTTCTCATTAAGCTAAAAGTTTATTTAATAGTTGTGTAGATTGTGAATGGGGTTTAATGGTTATAATGGAAAGATTATCAGTAAATGATTCAATAAAGATTATTGATAATTTGATTATTAATTATCCAGATTTACGCAATCTCCTAGAGTTACAAAAACAGATTTTAATAGCTCAAAGGAGAATTAGAGAGAGTCCAAATAAAGGAACCAATATAAATTGGGAAGAATCGCATTTTATCATTTCAAATTTGCAAGAAAGTATTCGCAAATCCAATAAACCTTTAATTAATTTTCTCAATCCATCTATATTCAATTTTGATGAATTACTAAATACTTTTAATCAAGTGATTGAAGTTTTATCTAAAATAATTGTGAAAAAAGATGATTTATTAAAAAACTTATCGAATGAGTTAATTAAAGATATTGAAGCGCTTATAACTGCATATTTAAAGAATGATGAAGATTTTTTCATAAATTATAGTAAAAAGTTAAGCATTAGCCCAACTTTAATCATTTTCATTATTAATATTTTGATTCAACCATGCTTTGAGGAAATAGCGAACAGAATCGATTCATCAATATTGGAGAATTGGTGGCAAGCACCTTGCCCAATTTGTGGGAGAAAGCCTATAGTAGCTAAGTTGAAGAATCGTAAGCGCTACCTTATATGCTCTTTATGTAATGTAGAATATCTCGCTGATCTCTTTCTTTGTGTTAATTGTGGTAATATAGATCCTGCAACCTTTAAGTTTCTCACTCCAGAAAATCATTCAGAATTTCGAGTAGATTTTTGTGAAAAATGTAAGCATTATATAAAGGTTATAGATGAGGAGAAGTTAAAAAAACCTATTCCAAAAGGGTTTGAGGATATTCTCACAATAGATCTTGATATTATGGCTGAAAAAGCTGGATTAATTAGAGATTAACCCCAACACGGTTCAATAATTCGAACAGGTTTACAATAAAAGTTTTGAATCTTCTCTTCTCCATCATTAACCTTCACAATAGCCTTTTCATCCTTATATCCTGGTATAGATACAGATAACTCATAAGTATCTCCAACTAAATTTTTAAACTCATAATAGCCATTTTTATTAAGAGAAGCATAACGATTCGAGATGGGCATTATAAGAGTTACAGTACCGCCCGTTATTGGCTTATTTGTTTCAGCATCATAAACACTTCCGTGAATTTTTGCGTTTCCTACAGCCTCACTCAATTGGAAATTCGTTACAACCGTTTCACCCTCTTTTAAAGTTATAGTTTTACTATCACTTTTAAAGCCCTTTAAAGTCACGCTAATAGTATAAGTTCCCGGCTTCACATCATTAAACTCATACGTGCCATCAAATAATGTAAATGTCTCTTTGCCATCACAAATCACTCTCACACCTCTTAATCTCATGCCTTTTGTATCATAAACATGCCCAATGATTCTACATAACGATTGTACACTCATACCGCTTACTTTTTATGAGCGATGCATTTTTTAACTTTTACACCTTATATTGATTTCCTAAATTTACATAAGTAAAAAATCAATAGTTACTAACAGTTTTTCACTTAATGTACATTTGTAAGCATATTTAACAACACCTAACTTTATCCTTCATTACCCATTGAATCTATCTGAAAACTCTTAATAATCAATTGATTTTATTGATTACTTCCCTTAACTTCTTTATACCATAATGAATGATGCTCTCGAGCAAATTCAGCTGGAATCATACCATCGGTGAACATTCCCTCAAGCAATGGGCGATGCTCCTTGTAAAGAGTGCTCATGTAGAAGTGGAACATGAGTACGAAGAGTATAAGGAAGAAGAAGACATCGTGCACTACTAATGCCCATTCATGAATCCATGATGCAAAGTAAGACGGAAACATAAGTATAATGCCTGAAATGCCCATAAAGATCATAAACCATACAGCCATTAGCCAATATACCAAAATCTTCTCTGTAGGATTGTGAAAACCAATCTCTGGCTTTTCATTGCTTAACCCCATGTAATACTTAATCAATTTTATAGAGTCTTTAATATCTTTAATTGTTACTATAATCTTTGTTCGCTTTAAAGCGATTGTATGGTAAAGTATGTGGAAGATGCCTACAGCTAAATATAAACCAGCTGCCATTCTATGAATAGTTCTAAACAAATCCATTGTAATAGGTGTTGTTACCATCCAACCGAACCATTCTATCTTTAATAATGGTAAGCCTGTAATGATAAAGATTGGCATTAATACCATTATTATTAAATGCTCAACCCTTTCCGCTAACGCCCAACGAAGAATTTTTTCACTCATTTATTTACTCACCTCCTTACTCTTAACATTAATTTTCTCTCTACGATTAGCTATCCATGACATAGCTACCATTGAACCTAATACAGCAAGCGTAACTACTCCACCAGCAATTTCTACAAAGTTCTTCATTTGCATCGATAATGGTTGAGTTTTAGCTATTTTGTGATATCCCAATTGCTCAGGCGGGGTGTCAGTGATTATAAATACAGATGTCCCTTCATTTTCTTCAACTCCATACAAGTAGCCCTTTATTTTATTCTTCTTTTCAATAGCTTTTGCCAACATTTCATCACGCTCTCCAAACTCTAAAGCATCCGTAGGGCATGCTTGTACACAAGCGGGCTCTAACCCCTCTCTAATACGATCTGGGCACATTGTACATTTGTAAACTTTATTGCTTACTGGATCATATCTTGGGATTTTGAATGGGCATGCAGCAACACAATATTTGCAACCTATACATTTATCCACATTTATTACTACTGGCCCTTCATTATACTTTGTTATAGCACCAACTGGACAAACATTTCTACAAGTTGGATTTAAACAATGCATACACCTTTCTTGTACGAATTTCCACTTAAATTCATCACCTTCACCTATTCCAACAAACTTTACTAATAACCAAGTATTTGGAGTGAGATCAAGCGGATTCGTCCATTCACTACTCTTTGCTGCACTTAACTTAGTATTCTCAGCTTTAAGTTCCCACCATCTCTTGCAACTCACTTGGCATGCTCTACATGCTATACATCTTGTCGAATCAAATTTTATTGCTTTAGCCATTTTTATCACCTCATGATGCTTTCTCCACCTTACATAAACAAGCTTTATACTCTGGTATGTGAGCACTTACATCTACGGCATCTATAACCAAAACATTTGCACTTACTCCAGTGCTTAAACCTTTAAAGCCCCAATGCCAAGGCATCGCAACTTCATGAATAATTTTACCATTAATGGTTAAAGGTTGTAATCTCTCTGTCACTATACACTTCATTTTCTCACCTTTAGGGTTCCTAGCGGTTTTCACAATCACATAATCACCACTTTTAACACCAATTTCTTTCGCAAGGGCTGGACTTATCTCTACAAACATCTCTGGATGGCATTCAATAAGCCAAGGTTGATTTCTCGTTAAACCACCAGCTTGCATATGCTCAGCTAATCTAAAGGTTGTTAATACATGAGGATACTCCTCACTTTTACCAATAGCTACCGGCTCATAATAGGTATAATAATCACCCCACATCGTTGGATACTCTTTCGCTAATTCACTATCAGGACTCTCTGCAGGTTCATTATGCAAAGGCAATCCATGATGAAGTGGGTTGGTTGGTGGCAATTTAGGATTATATAGCTGGCTAGACCATATAGCTGCCTTATCTAAACCTAACCAAACATTTTCATTCATAGCGAACCAAACGAAGAAAGTCTTAACCCCAGGGTTGCTTTCATTTATATTATAAAGAATTCTTTGATTATCCATCCAACTCCAAGCCCAATTCTTGAAATAACCATATTTAGCATCTTGCTCATCTACGGGTCTAATATCACGCCTCTTTGGCATTATACCATCGATATCAGGTCTAGCCTCTGGATCATAAGAATTTCTATACAATACATTAGCAGCGCTTTGGAATAATGTAGTATTGCCAACCTTTATGCTCTTAGCTCCTATTTCTTTATAAATAGATTCTGGGTCTCTTCCGAAGCGAGAAGGCCAAGCCAATTCAGGGTTAACTGGCAGATCAACACCACCTATAGTTCTCTTCACAACCACACCATTCTCTTCTCCAAACTTCTCCGATGGTAACTTTATTCCAGCTTTCTTTAAAACAAATCTTATTCTCTCATACAATTCGGTAAGATATTCTAACTCTGGCTTACATTCACCTGGCGGATCTGCAGCTTTCCAACGCCATTGAATCCATCTTCCTGTATTGGTAATGCTACCGGATCTTTCAACTTGGAAGGTACCTGGTAATACTATATCTGCATACCATGCAGTCTCTGTCTCAAAAAGCTCATTAACGACTAAGAAGAGATCTGGACTCGATAAGGCTTTTCTCACAAGGCCTGCATTGGGCATCGATACCGCTGGATTCTCACCATTGCATATCAAAACTTTAATCTCACCAGCCAATATCTTTCTAAAGAGTTTAACAATCGGATTACCAAATCCTACTGGTAAATCACATATAACAGGCTCATTATCCGGATCGATGCCGGGCCATGTGCCTATATAAATTCCCCAATGGTATTCAAGAGCGTTCCATGTGGGGAAATGCCTATTGTAATATCTCTGCTCAATCTTGTTGTAAGATGGATCGTCATCATTTGCCTTTTTTGCATTCGGATCATAACATCCTCCACGCTTTACTGGATCATAATTCTTCCACTTTTGATACCTTCTGATTTCAGTTTCATCTCTCGGTGGAGCTCTATATCCCATTATTACATGCATAAGCAGATTCATATCTGTAGAGCCTTGCACATTACTAATACCTCTTAAAGCATTAATGCCCCCTCCAGGTACGCCGATGTTTCCAAGGAGTAATTGTAGAATCGCTTGCGCTCTGATAGCTTGAGTAGCATTTGTGTGTTGCGTGGTACCCATAGCATAATAGATGTTACACGGTCTATTCTTTGGATCTGTAAAAGTATCTGCAATGAGCTTAAACTTATCTACAGGTATTCCACTAATTCTAGAAACTTCTTCTGGCGTATATTTAGCAACAAGAGCCTTCAATCTATTAAATATGGAATTGGGATGATCTAACCCGACAAGGTTACCTTGAAGATCGTAAGGTGCATTCGTTCTCTTCTCAATAAATTCCCTATCTATGCGCTCTGGTTTTTCATAAAGGAGATAGCGTATTAAGCCTAAGTATATGGCTGCTTCTGAGCCAGATCTATACCTTGCGTAAATATGAGCTTTAGAACTCGTTCTATTATACCTTGGGTCCAAATTTATTACTATAGCATTATTCTTTTCAATAGCTTCTGTCACCCATTTGAATTCCATTGTATGTGATTCGGCTGGATTGCTCATAATAAGGAAGCATTTTGAATTCTTTGCATCCACTATATGGTTCGTCATAGCACCAAAACCGAATGTATTAGCAAGAGCTACAACCGTTGAAGCATGGCACTTTCTTGCTTGATGTTCTACATTATTAGAGCCCAATAAAGATATTAACTTTCTTGCAAGGTAGCACTCTTCATTATTCCAATAAGATGATCCAAGCCATGCGATGGGCGAATCTCTTCCAACATAGTAATAATCATCTTTTCCAGTTTTAGGATTTTTTCTCTTATATGGTACTGTGGCTAAAGCATCCTTTATTTTCTCAGCGATTATAGAATAAGCCTCATCCCATGAAATCCTTACCCATTTTGGATCCTCATTCTCACCCTTCTTTGGATTGGTTCTTTTCATTGGGTAAAGAATACGACGAGGGCTATTCACAGCTTGAATTAAAGCTGATGGCTTACTACATAAAGCTCCTTGATTTATCGGGTGGTAAGGATCGCCTTCTATCTCTATTATTTTTCCTCTCGTTGATAAATCTCTCTCTAAAAATTTAGCATAAATATCTCCTTCTTTCATATCAACAGAACTTCCTTCTAAGGTTGTTACTAATAATCCACAACCACCAGCACAATAAGGACAAATACTTGGAGTTTTTTTACCTATTTTATAATTCTGCATCCTTCCTCTTTGGGGCAAAATTGTTATTGAAGAACCTTGAACCTCAGGTATAGCTCCTAAAGCGAGTGTAGTTATTGTTACTGCCCCACCGATTTTCAAAAAATCTCTTCTATTAATCTTATTTACTGTTCCATTTGATATTTCAAATAATTTAGATTCATTTGACAATCTTAATCAGCCGTAAAAAAATTAAGATGAGCTACTTATATTTCTTTACTCATTTATTTATTTACTCTATTTACATCTACAATAATACTTCTCTATTTACTTAGAGATTTCTCTTTGTATTTTACACATTATTGTTAATTATTCGCTCTTTTGGTGTATGCTCTTCACATAAAACTAGAGGAATCTTAATGGGAGAGTAACCGAGTCTTTTGCCACATACTATACAAATTAACTCTGTGAATACGAGCGTATCTAACTTTATATTTGTGGACAAATGATTCACCTCACTTTAATAAGTTTTAAGCTCGCTTTAGTAAGCTATTAATATTGCGCCTCTATCCGTTAAATACATAACTGTAATTTTCTAGATATTCGTGTAAAGATCACTCAATTCTATAATCTCCAAATGCAAAATTTTCATAAACGTTACTCTTAAGCTATGAATCATCACATATTTACCCAACTTTTAGAAGCTAAATCTAAATTAATTATCTAAACTTGAGATAGTATTAACTTTATTAGTTATTAAGGAAAAATACTATCCCCGCTCAACGATGTATAATACTCTAAACTATTTCTCAAATTGCAAATTGAGATTCTCTTTTTGATTCAATAGGCAAAGTAATCCTAAAGCACCCGTTATCATATGATCGTTAAGAGGGTTGCCAAATTGGAATTGTAAATTCGTTCTCTTAATAATCTCTCGCTTCGGTCCGGTTACAATAATAGCATCTATAGGCCCTCGGCACTTTTGGTTAATATAAGCGCCATGACCACCCTCATTTAAAATTTGCTCATGTGTTAATCTTCCATTTATTAATAATTGGATAAAACGCTCCAACTTATCTGGTGTTAAAGTTGCAGTGTGTGTCTCAAAATAGCCAACAATCTCTCCTTTTATCAACATAGCTGCAAATGTGTGACCATTACCTATATCCAATGTAATTATCTTCTCCTTATTTATTGCATGATGGTCGAGAGAAGCACCAACACAAGCTGCAATAACTGTATCGGTAACGTATATCTTACCTGAGAAAGATTCTCTTAATTGTTGAGAGACAGATCTCATTCTAAGAAGTGTATTTGGAATATCTTTATCCTCAAATAATAAACTTACAGGTTTTGGATCCTTTTCAATAAATTCTTTTAATAAATTATGGCGATATTCAATCGGGGATATACCTTTTGGAGCTTTTCCATGATCTTGAACTGCAAACACAATATAATCCAACTTAGTACAAATTTCATTCTTCACAGCAAACTCTAATAAAAGTTTTAAATCGATCTCTCTTAACTCTATCGTTATGAAATCTTTCTCATTGGAAATATGATTAACAATTTCTATTCCCATAGACTTTACGTAATTTAAATCATAATTGAATGTGAGTGCTGCTGGTAATGTTGCTTTAACTCTCTTTCCCTTACTTATTAACTCTTTTACAGATCTTGTTATCGGACCGCCACCAATTATACCGCCCGTAAGTAAAAGATTTTCATGCTTAATCTTCGATATTTTACGAGCAAAGACTTGAGTTGCTGATGGTAAAATCATTTTTGGTAAAAATTCATATGATGGGCTGTAAAATAATACATCTTGGGTACCTAATCCTACATCAATACAGCATATAGCGACCAATTTATTATTAACTACTTTCTTCCTCTTTATTAATTCTATTCAACTCTGTTATTAAGAAATTTTTATACTTCTCTTTTTGTTCTTTACTCAATTTAAGAATATCTTCACGTAACATAGTGATTAAACCTATAATCCTATCGATTATATCTTGAGTTACAAAGCCTCCATATGTAAATAAGCGTATAATCGCTCCAAATATTTTATCAAACTCTTCACGTACCTCAATATATTCTTCAAGCTTTCTTAATCCCTTCTCAGTAATTTTATAACCTTTTTCAACCTCTTCAATCAACCCCTCAGATAGAAGTCTGCCCAATAATGGATAAACAAGGCCAGGAGATGGTTTCCAAGCACCTTTTGTTCTCCTTTCAGTCTCCTCAATAATCTCCTTACCCGTCATAGATTTTTCTCTCAATAATGACAGGATGTAGAATCGTGAAAAGCCCCTTGGCACCACACTTCTACCTTTGCTCATATCACTAATGATATCATTAGTGATATATAAGTTTTGTGTTAACAATAAAAGACTCAATTTATCAATTCTTTTCCTACACTTATTTATAATTTTAAGCTTGATAATCAATATCCTCAAAATTTAAGTTTTATTAGTAAGTAAAGCTATTAAATCTTGAGAGTTATGAAGGTTAAGGATGTTATGAGTAAAGATGTGGTTAAGATTGAAGCGAATAAAAATGTGCTAGATGCTGCAAGGCTTATGAGTGAAAAAGGTGTTGGATGTTTAATCGTAGTTTCAAGTGGTAAAGCGATAGGGATTATTACTGAAAGAGATTTAGTATCAAGGGTTTTAGCAGAGCCTTTCGACCCCTCAAAAGTTTTAGTTAGCGATATTATGAGTACACCCTTATTTACAATATCTTCTGATCAAACGTTAAATGAAGCTGCTGAGCTTATGTTAAAATTTAAAGTGAGAAGATTACCTGTAGTTGATAAAGGTGTTTTAGTTGGGATAATAACTGCAACCGATTTGGCTAATGCTTTAGCCAATAAAGCGTTAAATGAAAGTTTAATACTTAAAGCGATAGCTAGATATAGTAAGCCACCTGAATTCGGTCCTTATAGATGATGAACGCTAAAAGGTAATAATTGTTACAATATTTGGTATTTTTATTATTCTTTAGCATAAAATTAATTGCAAGATGAGAAAGAGGCTTGAAGTGGTGAAGCTTTTATTTAGTGTCAGATTTTTAAAAGAAAAATAATTTTTTCCTTGCTCACTTACACTAAATCTAACACTAATGATATAATGTTCAGATAAGTTGATAAATACTTTGTAATAGAAGATATAAAGACTTATTTGAGTCTATCTGAAAAATTGATAATCTAAGAGTTATAAATAAGCAGTCTTTCTCAATGTAAATAATTTGGGCATAAAGTGCAGATTTTAAAGTTAAATTCTTGTTTATACAATCTTTTGATGGAGTTGAGCTTTAAAACCTTAACACTTCAAGAGTTAGAATTTGAGCTACCAATGGTAGATGAACAATCATTTAAAGAGATTCTTCAATTCACAGATTTTCTTGGTTATGATAATATTAGTAAGAGATATCATTACAAATTGAATTTAGAAAAGTGTGCAACTATTGATAATGATAATCTTAAAAGACTTGCTCGATATGGTATTTATCTTTCAAATGATGTGTTGAGAGAGATAGAGAGGTTAAGGGGCGAAAGGTTAGTAAATATTTCTATTCAAGGTGGAGATCTTGTTATAACATTAACACCTAGCGCATTAAATTTAATCCCAAGTTATTGTGTGTATGAGTTAAAGACTAAAACTTATAGGGCTAAACCTAAAGATTTATGGAAAATTTTGGACCATTTTCAAAACTTATGTAAAGTGAATATTACTTTTGATATAAAGCAAAAGCTTTCATTTTCACCATTATCATGCTTTACCTTAAGAGATTATCAAGCTCGATGTTACGATGCTTGGAGAGAAAATAAGTTTAAAGGTGTAATAGTACTCTCTACAGCAGCTGGTAAGACTTTTCTCGCTCTTCAAGCGATAGCAGATCTTAAAGTTAGGACTATGATAATTGTACCCTCTATTGATCTTTTATATCAATGGAAGAAAAAGATCAGCTTGTATCTTAATGCTCCGAATGATTGTATAGGAATATATGGAGGAGGGAGTAAAGAAGTTAAGGATATTACAATTATAACTTATAAGTCAGCATATTTGAATGCTGAAATACTCTCAGATAAATTTATGTTAATAATCGCCGATGAAGCACACCATTCTTTAGCCAAAGAGTTTAGAAGGATTTTCGATGTGAGTATTGCTCGCTATAGAATGGGTTTAACAGCCACACCAATGAGAAGTGATGGATTGCATAAAGATTATGAACAAATTCTTGGTCCGATTATCAATCCAGTTTCTGAGTTAGAGCTTCAAGATAAAGGATACATAGCGAAGTATGATGTTAAGAGGGTATATGTGGAACTTGGGCTTGAAGCTTTTGAAGAGTATCAAAGGCAAATTAGTATATACAATGAATATTGTGAAAGTGTTTTTCCCAATGTTAAAAACCCAAAGAGAAGGTTTGAATTATGCCTTAAGTATGCTGCTAAAGATCCGAAAGCAAGAGATGCTTTAAGAGCTAGAAGTAAAGCGAGGATTATAGCTTTAAGTGCTGATAAGAAGATTGAGCTTGTTGGTGAACTTTTATCAAAGTATTGGGATAAAAAAGTCTTAATATTTAGTAGATATGTGGATATAGTTGAGGAAGTGAGTCGAAGATATCTCATTCCACTTATTGTGGCTGATACAAGTGTTGAAGAAAGAAAAGCAATATTGGAGATGTTTAGAAAAGGCGAGGTAACGAAAATAGCCTCAGGTATGACACTTGAGGAAGGGATTGATGTGCCCGATGCTCAAGTTGGAATTATTATAAGTGGTTCGGGGAGTAATCGTGAATATTTACAAAGAATAGGCAGATTATTAAGGCCGAAAATGGAAAGAGCTATAGTAATTGAATTAGTTACAAAAGGAACGATAGATCAGCAACTTACAATAAGGAGGAGAAGATTTCAAGAATGGGATACTTCGTGATAAGAATTGTTTCCAAGAACTTTGTTAAAGTATAAAATTAAGAGCGGTGTGATGCACCCTTTCTTCTTAAATCCAAATTATAGCGATCATTTATTAATAGCAAAAAATGCATTGAGTTTTTATGAATCTCAATTAGGAATTGAAAGAGGAAATATCGATTTTAATGAATTGCGTTATAGAATAGGGGATGATAGACTTGCTGATGGATTAAGATATGCTTTAAGCCATGTCTTCACTTATAAACCAAAATTGACTTATCATTTAAAGATTGATCCTAAAACTCTTAGGCTTAAACTTTTCAAATTTGTAGGATCGATGGATTGTGGCTTTGCAAAAAATAGGGTTGAGATATTAAAACGCTTTAAAGAAGAGTGTAGTGATGAAATAAAAAGGTTAAGCTTAGAGGATTTAGATAATTTCCTTTGGAGCGATTACCCAAAGAGTTACATACTCGTGAAAGTTAAGAATCATGTTAATCCTATTGATGTTATTAAATATTACAATTACGAGGTTTTAGATACCTTATTATCAAACTCAAGAGTGCTAACCTTCACAACGAGAGGGAGTTTTAAATTACCTAAGGGCGCATTTGTTAAAGAGATTGTGAGAAATGTGAAAGAGCTCGGTCTCATTTATGATGCGCAATTGGATAATGAATACGTTTCTGTAAGTGTTTATGGGCCTATAGAGCTTTTTGGTAGACCTACAAGGTTTGCATCAAGACTCTCCATACTCTTTAGTAAAGTTCAACCGATTTTAAAAATTGTTGAAGAATGGTTTGTAAAGATTTTAATTCATTTAAAAAGAGGGGATGTTTATTGTAAATTAACAAATCAAAATATGCCAGATTACGCTAAAGATGTGGAGATTGATGAGCAAATCATACCTATGTTTGATAGTAAAGTGGAGCGTAAATTCTACATAGCAATGAGTAGTGTGAGTAAGTATAAAATTGAGAGGGAAGCAGAGCCTATAATAATTGGTAATACATTAATCGTACCTGATTACATATTCACTAGGAATGATGGTGTGAAATGGTATTTGGAGATTATTGGTTATTGGAGACCTGAATATGTAGCGAAGAAAAAAGCAAAGCTTATGGAGTTGAAAAAAGCTGGATTTAATAATTTAATACTCTTAATTGAGGATAACTATATTGATTATTTCAAGGATGTAGGTTTTCCAATATTTTCATACAAAATGAAGGGTGATAAGTTAAACGTTCCTTACGGAGCGATTGTGAATCAAATATTGCAAGGTTAAATTATATAAAAGTTAGTGAGAGAATTCCTATATCGAAATTAATAAATATCCATTATCAAAACATGTTGCATTTAAATGATTTAATTAATCTTAATTCTAAATCCTTTTTAAGCAAAGATTTTATTTAAGATAATAATAAAAATTTGTGAACGATTTTGGATTTAGTAGATAATTTGAATGATAGTTTAAACTTCGCTAAGAAAATGTTTGATAATCTTGGGAAACTTTTGATACTCATCATTTTAAACATAATTCCAATTGTGAACTTCATTATAATCGGCTATGCTGCGAGGATTATAAAAGATTCGCCAAGTATCAAAGAGGCGCCAAAGCTTGAAAATTACAGATCTTTATGGATTCAAGGCCTAAAGATATTGATTGTGATACTGATTTATTCGATAATTCCAATAATTATAATGAGTGTAAGCATTATACCTTTATTAATAATCCCATGGGCGGTTGGGCGCACATTCGAAATGTTCACAATAATGCCATTTATAAGTAAGGGCTTCGTAACTCCTATCTTTATATTGGGGTTAATATTGACCATTCTATCTCTTATTTTTAGTATAATTGGTGCAATTAATATGATCAAATATGATCAATTTAAGAAAGCCTTTGATTTAAAAGAGATTTTAACGATCATTAAAGGGATTGGATGGGGCAAATATATAATGTGGCTTATTATTATGTTTATAATAGCTCTTTTTATTGGAGGTTTAAGCAATATACCATACATCGGTTGGCTTATATCATTGGTAATATCGCCGATTTATTTGATTTTTCTAAGTAGATCGGCAGCATTAATATATATGGAAGGAATAACTCGTAAAAATGAATGATTTAAAGAATCTGCGTAATAATCTTGAATTCATGCTTTAATAAAGCTTAATTCGAGAAAATTTTTATGTATTAACTATAATAAGTTAAAAAATTAGGTTTTAAGACTCACTTCTATGAATACATCTTCAGGAACTTTAAGCCTCATCAATTGGCGCATCGTTCTATCATCAGCATCCATATCAATTAACCTTCTATGAATACGCATCTCCCATCGATCAAAGGTATGACTACCTTGGCCCGATGGCGCTTTTCTTGTAACTATCTTTAACTTCTTCGTTGGTAGAGGTATTGGACCTTTACGTTTCACACCAGTTTTCTCAGTAATGCTAATAATTTCATTACAGACTTGCTCCAAGTTCTTAAGGTTAGTGGATGTGAGTTTTATTCGTGCATATTGTGACATTTATTACCACTCTTAAGAGCTTATGGATACGTTATATATACTTTATTCTAAAGCTATTAAAGTTGGGCTTTATTTTTTAATTAATTTTAAGCAGTTACTTTTTCAGGCATCCATTTCTCTGTAATCTCACGTACTACGCCAGCTGCTATCGTTGTACCCATATCTCTAAGGGCAAATCTACCTAACTCTGGGAACTCTTTAAAAGTTTCAATACATAATGGTCGCAAAGGCCTTATTCTAACCAAGGCTGAATCTCCAGTTTTAATCGATTTTGGCTTTTCTTCAATAATTTGACCAGTTCTTCGATCAATTTTAGCTATTAACTCTGCTAAACACGCAGCTACTTGAGCGGTATGTGCATGTAAAACTGGTGTGTAGCCAGCAGCTATAGCGGTAGGATGATACACTACGATAATTTGTGCAATAAATTCCTTCGCTACTGTAGGTGGATTATCTAGAGGTCCTACCACATCCCCCCTTTTAATATCCTTCTTCGCAACACCTCTTAAGTTAAATCCAATATTATCACCAGCTATGGCTTCTTGTATAGGTACGTGATGTGTCTCAATAGACTTCACTTCAGCAGTAATCATAGAAGGTGCAATTATAACAGTATCGCCAACTTTCATCCTACCAGTTTCTACTCGACCGACTGGCACCGTTCCAACACCAGTGATAGAGTATACATCTTGAATAGGAATTCTTAAGGGCTTATTAACTGGTTTTTCAGGTTCTACAACTTGGTCTAAAGCCTCATATAATGTAGGACCTTTATACCAAGGCGTGTTTGGTGAGCGCTTTACGAGATTATCACCTACCCATCCCGATCCCGGTATAAAGTTAATCTTTGCCACATTGTAACCTACCGCTCTTAAAAGCTTCTCCAACTCAGCCTTGCAATACTCATACCTTTCCTTACTATACTTCACCAATGGATCATCCATTTTATTAATCAATACAATTATTTGATTAACACCAAGTGTGAATAGAAGGAAGGAGTGTTCTCGAGTTTGACCGCCTGGCCCAATGCCCGTTTCAAATTCACCTGGCTTTGCTGAAGCTACAAGTAATGCTACATCAGCTTCACTCGCACCTGTTATCATATTCTTAACGAAATCTCTATGCCCAGGAGCGTCGATGAGTGTATAAAAGTATTTATCAGTTTCGAATTTTTGAAAAGCTAAATCTATAGTTACACCTCTTTCACGTTCCTCTTTTAATCGATCGAGTACCCATGCAAATTTAAATGTATCACCAGCCCCAGTCTTTTCAGAATCTTTCGCATATTGCTCGATTGTTCGCTCATCTACTACGCCCAATTGATATAGAAAATGCCCCATAGCAGTTGATTTCCCATGATCAACATGCCCAACCACTACTAAGTTTAAATGTGGTTTTTGTGGTTTTGCCATCTTCTTCCCACCCTAACACTTACACAAAAATTAAGTTTCAGCTATATAAGAATTTACCTAAATTTATATTTATACTTTCATGTTAAAAGTTTCGTTAAATTTAAACATTACTTATAGCTTGTAGATTATAGAAAATATTCCTATGAGAATTTTTGATAAGATTCAATACAATAGTTAAAATTCAACTATCGAGAAGCCATCGCGATTCGTTCTTGTTCATTCTTCTTCCGAATTGCATAACTATTCGTATCATTATTGGCTGCTAAGATTATCTCATCAGCTAAAGCTTCTTCAACACTCTTTGGTGAAGAAAAAGTACTCTCTCTAACACCTTCAGATATAAATCTTAAAGCGAGATCAACACGCCTTAAAGGTGAAATATCTACTGCAACATGGTACACCACACCACCATAAGCTATACGTGTTGTATCCTCATTAGGTGCAGCATTCTCAATTGCCCTCACCAAGTATTGAATAGGGTTCCCGCCAGTTTTTAAGTAAATGATTTCAAATGCGGTTTTTACAATGTTAATCGCTCTTTGCTTCTTACCACCCATTTTACCAGTATTCTTCGCATACTTCTTTCCAAAGTGAAGTATTGAATTAACTAATCGCTCAACGATATTCACCTCAGCCTTACCAAACCTCTTATGCTCATGACGGCCACCACTCCAAGCAATTATAACTGGTTTAAGACAAATCACTCTACGTAACCCAGGATCTGATACAGTAACACTACTCCAATCCCACTTTCTAAAGAGTTTAAAGTTCGGTACTTCAGGCATGCGAGCAATAATAGAATAATAACAGTTTATAAGTTTTACACTAATGGAAGAGACTTTCAAGATAAAGCAAATGAGAATTGGCAAATATCAATGCCTTTAAAGGAATTTATTTTATTTGTCATTACAATCAGTTGTTAAAGTTCTTGTATCAATTGTGAAGAATCTTTTTAAAAATTTTAAATTTAGCATTGTTTACAAAAAGATTCAAAATTTGAAAATTAATTAAAATTTTAATTGAGGAAAATTCTTTGTTTGGGACAATATTAATGATTATCTTCTCGGCTTCTCCTTTCTACCAAGTACCAATTCTTTCAATGATACACCATTAACTTTAAAGACTTTCCATCTTACACCGGGAAGATCACCCATAGTTCTACCCATAGATCCACCAATTCCCTCTATCATTACTTCATCATGTTCATCTACATAATTCAAAGCACCATCACCTGGAAGGAAGCATGTAATTTGCTTACCATTCTTCACCAATTGAACTCTTACACATTTACGCACAGCAGAGTTTGGTTGCTTCGACTCTACGCCTACTTTTTCCAAAACTATGCCTCTAGCTTGGGGTGCGCCTTCTAATGGATCAGCTTTTTTATCCAATTGTAACATCCTTCGCTTGTAATATTTATCGGACCAGAGAAAGTGCTTACGCTTGAGTTTTAACTTCCTAGCTGCAAACTCACCTTTAGGTGATTTCTTCCCCAACCCAACTAATAAATTTCCATTTTTATAAATATAAAAGCATATTGCTAGTTTTGGTGAGAGACAATCAGCATGATAAATTGATATAAAGGTGAATAAGTTAGAAAAGAAAGAGTTAAATATATCGATTAATCTCACTTTATAGATGCCTCTTCTTTGAACCCTGTTAAGTTTTTAGTTTTTGCTATTAATGGTGAATAATAATGGTAGAAAATGAATTTAAAAATCGAATAAGAATAATGGATCATGTATACGTCCCTAAGCATATATTATTAACCCATGAAGAAGCAGAACAAGTTTTAAAAAAGTATAATGCAAAGCCTGAACAATTTCCATACATACTCGATACCGATCCCGTAGTTAGAGAATTAGGTGCGAAACCTGGTGATTTGATAAAGATTATTCGGAAGAGTCAAACTGCTGGTGAGACTGTATATTACAGATATGTGGTGAAGGGATAGAGCATGGTTAAGAAAGTAAATTACGAGTCTTGGGTAGTTCTTAGGGATTTATTAGAGCGGGAGGGTATAGCTCGCCAACACCTAAATTCATACAATGAGTTCATTGAAAGAGGAATACAAAGCATTATAGATGAAGTTGGTGGTATTGAAATCGAAACTTTAAGTGGTTCATACACGGTTAAGTTTGGGAAAGTGAAGATTTTAAGACCTCGAGTAATAGAGATTGATGGTTCAGTAAGTAACATTTATCCTCTTGAGGCACGCCTTCGTAACCTTACATATGCAGCACCAATTTATGTGGATATGGCAATTAAGGAAGGTGGGATAGTTAAAGAGGTTCAACCCCAACATATTGGTGATATTCCCGTTATGGTGAAGTCTGAATTATGTGTTCTTCATTCATTAAATGAAGAACAACTTATAGAAGTTGGAGAAGATCCAAAGGACCCCGGCGGATACTTTATAATTAATGGTTCGGAGCGTGTGATAGTCGGCCTCGAAGATTTATCTCCAAACAAGATTTTAGTAGATTATGAGAAGTCTGGTACAAGTACAATATATAAAGCAAAGATTTATTCATCTATAATTGGTTATCGTGCAAAGGTTGAATTAACCTTAAAGCCTGATGGTTCTTTAACTGTAAAATTGCCCAATTTACCTGTAGAGTTGCCTTTTGTTATATTGATGAGAAGTCTTGGTTTGAAAACTGATAAAGAGATCGCTGATGCTGTCTCTCCAAGACCTGAAATACAAGAACTTCTTGATGTATCTTTTGAAAATGCAAGTGAAGCACCTACACCAGAAGCTGCTTTAATGTACATAGGAAATAGAGCGGCTCCTGGAATGGTAGATGAATTGCGATTAAAGAAGGCTGAAGCTATTTTAGATTGGGGCCTTCTTCCACATTTAGGAAGAACTCCTGCAGACAGATATGATAAAGCGATGTTTCTTGGCGAAGCTGCTTGTAAAGTTCTTGAGTTAAAGTTGGGTTGGATTGATCCAGATGATAAAGATCATTATGGGAATAAAATGATAAAGTTTGCTGGACAATTACTTGCTGACATATTTAGAACTGCATTTAGGAATTTAATTAAAGATATGAAGTATCAATTAGAAAGGAGTGGGCAAAAGCGTGGTATGAGTGTAATTGCAGCAGCAATAAGGCCGGGTATTATTACTGATAAATTAAATAATGCTATAGCTACGGGAAATTGGGGCAGAGGGAGAGTTGGCATTACACAACTTCTCGATAGAACCAATTACTTATCTACCATTAGCCATTTAAGGCGTATTCAATCCCCTCTTAGCAGAAGTCAACCGAATTTTGAAGCTAGGGATTTGCATGCCACTCACTTTGGTAGAGTATGTCCCAATGAAACACCTGAGGGCTCCAATAGTGGATTGGTGAAGAATCTAGCACTCTCAGCCATAATCTCTTTAAGCGTTCCAGCATCTGAGATTATAGACATACTCTATGAATTGGGTGTTCGCCCGATCAGAGAAGTAAACTCAGAGATTAAGGAGAAAAGTTGCAAGGTTTTTGTCGATGGTCGTCTCATAGGTTATGCAGAAGATGGTGAACGCCTTGTTGATTCTTTTAAAAAGCTCAGAAGGAAGGGGAGAATTCATCCACACGTTAGTATATCTATTTACTCGGGCAAGGATCCTAGGGCTGCTCGTAGAATATACGTTACTACAAGTTCAGGTCGTGTTTTAAGGCCGCTTATCGTAGTTGAGAATGGTCAACCATTACTTACCCCAGAGATTATTAAACGCGTTGCAAATGGTGAGTTAAGTTGGCAAGACCTTGTACGAATGGGTATTTTAGAACTCATTGATGCGAATGAAGAGGAGAATTGTTATATCGCTATCGATCCTAACTCAATAACTCCTCAACATACTCATCTCGAAATTTATCCTCCAGCTATATTGGGTGTAGCTGCCTCTATAATCCCATACCCTGAGCATAACCAATCCCCACGCAACACGTATGAATCAGCAATGGCGAAACAATCCTTAGGTTTCTCAACACCAATATTATTCTCAAGCGTGAATGTAAGAGAGCATTTCTTAGTTTATCCTCAAATGCCGTTAGTAACTACAAATATAATTCCTCTCCTAAATTTGAATTTAAGACCTATCGGTCAAAATTGTGTAGTCGCCGTTCTGCCTTTTGAATGTTATAACATCGAAGATGCTATTGTAATTAATAAATCAGCGATAGAGAGAGGGCTTGGTAGAAGTTTCTTCTACCGATTGTATGAAGCTGAAGCTAAGCAATACTTGGGTGGTATGAAAGATAAATTTGAAATTCCATCACCAGATTCAAATATTCGAGGTTATAGAGGTGAGAAGTATTATCGTTTATTAGAGTCGGATGGTGTGGTAATGCAAGAGGCTATTGTGAATGGTGGTGATGTGATTATCGGTAAAACTAGTCCTCCAAGATTCATGGAGGAGTATAAAGAGTTTGAGGTTAAAGGGCCTTATCGCAGAGATACATCGATAAGCGTACGCCCATCCGAATCTGGAGTTGTAGACACTGTACTCCTTACAGAGAATGTTGAGGGTGAGAAAATGTATAAAGTAAGAGTGAGGGATATGCGCATACCAGAGATTGGAGATAAATTCGCTTCTCGTCATGGTCAAAAAGGTGTAATCGGTTTAATAGTAAATCAAGAGGATATGCCTTATACAAAAGACGGCCTCGTTCCAGATATAATTATCAATCCACATGCCTTCCCATCAAGAATGACTGTAGGCCAACTTATCGAATCGATCGCTGGCAAGGCTGCTGCGTTGAGAGGTGAAGTCGTAAATGGTACCGCATTTTCAGGTGAAGATGTATACGATTTATCCAATATATTAAAAGAATATGGTTTTGAGTACAGTGGTGAAGAAGTTTTATACGATGGTAAGACTGGGAAGAAGTATAATGCTAAGGTTTTCATTGGAATTGTGTATTATCAAAAGCTTCACCATATGGTGGCTGATAAGATTCACGCTCGAGCTCGAGGGCAAGTACAAATGCTTACTAAGCAACCTACAGAAGGAAGGGCGAGAGGTGGTGGGCTTAGATTTGGAGAGATGGAGCGTGATTGTTTAATTGCTTATGGCGCATCTATGATGTTGAAGGATAGACTTCTTGATGAATCGGATAAGACTGAAATTTACGTGTGTGAAAAGTGTGGATTGATAGCGTATTATGATTTAAAGCAAAGGAAGTATGTTTGTAGAGTTTGTGGTGAAGCATCCAAAATCTCTAAAATATCTATTGCATATGCTTTTAAACTCTTACTTCAAGAGATGATGAGTCTCAATATCGCTCCTAGATTGCGATTGAGGGATAAAGTATAATGAGGTGATAAGATGGCTTTTGAAGAGCCTTTAAAAGTGGTTGAAGGAATAAAATTCTCTTTATTATCTCCAAGTGAAATTCGAAAGTATTCAGTAATAGAGATAACTTCGCCAGAAACTTACGATGAGGATGGTATGCCAGTTCAAGGTGGTTTAATGGATAGTCGATTAGGTACGCTTGAGCCTGGTCAAAGATGTGGTACATGCGGCAATACTGCAGCAAGATGCCCCGGTCACTTTGGGCATATAGAGCTAGCTGAACCGGTTTTACACATTGCTTTCGTTGATCATATTCATAAACTTCTAACTTCAACTTGCAGAGCTTGTGGTAGACTTTTACTCCCACCTGAGGAAATTAATTATTATTTAGAGAGTATTAAAAATAAGAAACCATATGAACCAACTTTAGAGGAAAATATCGCTAAAGAAATCTTAATAAAAGCAAAAAAAACTAAAACTTGCCCACATTGTGGTAAACAACAATATGAGATTGAATTTACAAAACCCACGATATTTCACGAAATTACTGAAACTGGAGGCGCTATTAGATTACCACCTAGAGCGATTAGAGAGCGATTAGAAAGAATACCTGATGATGATTTAATCCTTTTAGGTTACGATCCAAAATCCATGAGGCCTGAATGGTTCGTTTTACAAGTATTACCAGTACCACCAGTTGTAGTTAGACCATCGATAACTTTAGAGTCTGGAATTAGATCGGAAGATGATTTAACTCATAAGATTGTAGATATATTAAGAGTTAATCAAAGGGTGAAAGAGAGTAAGGAGTCAGGCACACCACCGTTAATCGTACAAGATCTTGTAGATTTATTACAATATCACGTTACAACTTATTTTGATAATGAGGTTCAAGGTATTCCTCAAGCACATCACCGTTCAGGTAGACCACTTAAAACACTCAATCAACGTTTAAAGGGAAAGGAAGGACGCTTTAGAGGCAGCCTTTCAGGAAAGCGTGTAGACTTTTCAAGTAGAACCGTTATATCCCCCGATCCTAGCTTAGATATAGCTGAAGTAGGAGTACCATTAGAGGTTGCTAAGAAACTCACTGTACCGGAAAAGGTCTCACCATGGAATATTGAATTTTTAAAGAGCTTAATTATAAATGGGCCATTCCAACATCCTGGTGCTAATTATGTAATTCGCCCTGACGGCATAAGAATCAGACTCGATTATGTAACGGATAGAAAGGCTTTAGCTGAATCATTAGCGCCTGGGTTTATTGTGGAGAGGCACTTAATGGATGGAGATATTGTAATTTTCAATCGACAACCATCACTTCATCGCATGTCTATAATGGCTCATTATGTAAAGGTTTTACCGTATCGAACTTTTAGATTGCATCCAGCAGTTTGTCCACCATACAATGCAGATTTTGATGGTGATGAAATGAATCTTCATGTCCCTCAAAGTGAAGAAGCTCGATCTGAAGCTTTAAGTTTAATGAGGGTTCAAGATCAAATCCTATCACCAAGGTATGGAGGGCCGATTATTGGTGCTATTAGAGATTTTTTAACAGCTGCCTTTTTATTAACACAAGATTCTACCTTATTAACTAAAGAGGAATTTTGTGATCTCGCATTAGCTGGTGGTTATACTGGTCCATTACCAAAGCCAGTAATTAATAAACCAGTTGAGCTTTATAGTGGTCGCCAACTCTTCTCTCTATTCTTGCCTAAAGACTTCAATTATGTGATGACATCAAAATGGACGAAAAGCCTTAAAATGGGTGAGGAGAGAGATGTGGTGATTAAAAATGGAGAATTAGTGAGTGGTGTAATTGATCGCGCTGCAATAGGTGCTGAAGAGCCTGACAGTATTTTGCATAGAATTGCGAAAGATTATGGTACTGAAGTTGCAAGAAAATTCCTCAATTCTATACTATCGGTATTAAAAGCATTTATCACAAGAGTAGGTTTCTCCTATGGATATTATGATCTTACATTAAATGATGAGGTTAAAGAATCTATAAAAAAGATTCTTAACGAGTCATATGAGAGAATAAAAGATTTGAATGAGCAATATAAGAAAGGAACATTACCACTTACACGAGGCTTATCACCAGAAGAAGCTTTAGAGTTTTACATTGTAAATGAATTGTCACAAGCGAGAGATCGAGCTGGAAGAATTGCTGACAAAGCACTCCCTCTTAACAATCCAGGTGTAATTATGGCACGCACAGGTGCGAGAGGATCTAGCCTTAATCTTGGTCAAATGGCTGCCGCTTTAGGTCAACAATCAGTGAGAGGAAAGAGAATTACTAAAGGTTATAAGAATAGAGCATTACCACACTTCTTGCCTGATGAAATTTTGCCTGATGCAAAAGGCTTTGTTCGCTCAAATTATCGAGACGGACTTAATCCAATAGAATTTTTCTTCCATGCTATGGGTGGTCGAGAAGGTTTGGTAGATACGGCTGTGAGAACTCAACAAAGTGGTTATATGCAAAGAAGATTGGTAAATGCATTAGAGCATTTAAAGGTTGAGTATGATTTAACAGTTAGAGATCCATACGGCCATATTATTCAATTCATTTATGGTGAGGATGGTGTTGATCCAGCTAAGAGTGATCATGGTAAAGCGGTGAATATTGATAGACTTGTCGAAATAGAATCTTTAATCGATAAAGGTAAAAAGAAAGCTTCAATAGAGTTTATTGAGAAAACGGTGAATGAGTATGCTGATAAGCTTAATCCACTACTCGTGAAGAATCTTAAAGAAGCGTTGCTAAAAACACCACTCAGTTCATCAGCAGTTATAAGAGTATGTGAGAAAACTGTAGAGCTCTTAAGGAAAGCCACCATAGAGCCTGGTGAGGCTTGTGGAGTTGTAGCAGCTCAATCGATTGGTGAACCTGGTACTCAAATGACTCTCAGAACCTTCCACTTCGCCGGTATAAAAGAGAAGGATGTTACATTAGGTCTTCCCAGATTGATAGAACTTGTAGATGCAAGAAAAGAACCTGCAACACCTTCTATGGATGTGTATTTAGATGAAGAGCATAGAGTTTCAAAAGAAAAGGCTTTGGAGGTAGGGCGAGAAATTTTATTCACTAAAGTTGGCGATTTAGTAGAGTATAGTGAAATTGATTATTCAGGGGTTATTAAATTCATTTTGAATAAGGAATTATTGAAAGAAAGAGGTTGTACACCAGAGTTAGTTGGTGAGAGACTAAAAGCTGGGAATAGAGTTATTGAAATTGATAATGAGAATGCTATAGTAAGCGTATCAATAAGTGGTGCAGATCCGGCTACATTATTATCATTAAGGAATAAGCTGTTAAATATGAGAGTTAAAGGTGTTCCGGGAATTACACGAATTACTGTAGTAAAGCAAGGTGATGAGTGGATTATTCAAACATCGGGTTCAAACTTAGCAAAGGTTTTAACAATTCCAGGTGTAGATCCAACACGTACCGTATCAAATGATGTTTTTGAAATTGCGATGACTCTTGGTATTGAAGCAGCGCGTAATGCTTTAGTAAAGGAAATTATGGGTACTTTAAATGAACAAGGTTTAGAAGTTGATATTCGACATGTTTACTTAGTGGCAGATTTAATGACCTCAAAGGGCTTTTTGCAACAAATCGGTAGGCACGGTATAGCTGGTACTAAAGCTAGTGTATTGGCTAAAGCCGCTTTTGAAATTACTGTACCTACGCTCGCTGAAGCCGCCATTAAGGGCGAGGTAGATGAGCTTAAGGGTGTAACTGAGAATGTAATCGTTGGATTACCCATACCTTTAGGCACGGGTATGATAGATGTTTTTATGAGGAGTTAATAAAAATGGTAGATGAAAAGGAGTTAAGTCGTGTATTAAGATTGGCTATAAAAACGGGCAAGTGTGTTATTGGTATTAAACAAGTTTCCCAATCTGTAAAAGGAGCTAGGCTTATTATCTTATCATCCTTACAATCATCATCAAAAATACTTGAATTGTGTAAATTAAACGCTGTACCCTTAATTGTTTATAAAGGTTCATCAATTAAACTCGGTCAGTTATGTGGTAAACCATTCAAAATCTCAGCGATTGCGATTAAATCACCAGGTGAGGCTGATTTAACAAATCTTTTGAAAGATTCTACAATATCATAGATTAATCGATAAGTTAAAGAATGTGCTATAACATAATATACTCGATATACCCGGTTAAGCTTAAATTCCTCCTTTACAATACGGGAGGTTGAATAGTGAGGTATGCCAGAGAAGATTAGATTTACTCCAGAGGAACTTAGTTTAATGCACTTATTCCAAAGTATAAGTGGTGCTACTGTACGTGATTGTATAATTGATTCCAAAATGAATCGAGTGATATTTGTAATAAATAAAGGTGAAATGGGTTTGGCGATTGGGCGAAATGGTGTAATTATTAAGAACTTACAAAAACTTGTAGGTAAATCTGTTGATCTTGTAGAGTTTTCAGATGACCCAAAAGAGTTGATAAGGAATTCATTAAATAATCGATATATCACGGATATTCGATTAACAGAGAGAGTTGATGGGTCAAAAATCGCTGTTGTTGTAGTTGATCAAAAGGGTAAAAGTGCTGTGATTGGTAAGGGGGGTAGGAATGCAGAGAAAGCTAGATTGTTAGCGAAGAGATACTTTAATATATCTAATGTTCATATCGTTTCCCAATAATTGATTCAATAAAATTTATCTTTCTAAAATATCTACAACACGAATTGTGTGAAGCTTCCAATTCCAACTTAACTTTTCTATCGGAATAAGTTTTTTTATCCATTCTTCTTGAGCTTTATTATCCAAATGGCAAGGATTTTCATCACATTGATGTATAAGTGTGATAATAGCTATTTTTCTTCCCAAATTATTATCATCCTCCAAATAACAAAAGGTTGTTGCGTCTTAAAAACATAAATATGTGATTTAGTTAAAAATTAGCTCAAATCATATTAAATAACGCACCTTTAAGGCGTTTTGATAATCTTACAGTTGGTTAAAGTTTTGAAAAATTACTTCAAAAATATTTGACTCATGCAGTGGTATTGAGAATTAAAATTATTTTAAAATTCGAAGCGTAATATAAATTTCTTTTTCCATTTCATTTAAATAACAAATAAGATCTAGTAAATAATTTTAAAATTCAACATGGAATATGGCTTTGTTAATATAATCTTCCCGTAGATGTTAGGGAAAAGATAATATGTAAATAAGGTGAGCTTATTATTAGTGGGAAAATGTTTAAGCATTGTCCAGGAATTAATAGCCTTGTTAGGCCTACAATAATTATAAGGAATTGCCCATTTTGTGGCGAAGAAGTTGAATTTTTTGAATATGAAACTCAACAAGAATGCAGTAAATGTGGTAAGATAGTGTATAGAGAAGCTTCTGAATCTTGTATATTATGGTGCTCCTATAGTGAAAAATGCGTTGATGATTTAGAAAGTAAAAGAGTTATCACAAAAGAAAGAGCTGAAGAATTAAGAAAAATTGCACAACAACGTATGCATAAAACTTAATCATTATCAAATCTTAAGGATTGTAAAGATATAAATACAATCTTATTGAGTTTTAAAATATTGTTGCAATAATCTTTGCAATCCTCTTCTAATGATTTCTGATAATGTTGATGGGCGAATCCCTAACTTACGTGAAAGTTCAATAGTATTAATCCTTTTAGGATATTCAAAGAAGCCTGTTTTTAATGCGAGCCACAATATCATTTCTTGCTTCTCAGTCAAAATCTTCCTCCTTATCTCATACTTCTCTACTTTTAATATTTTTAATTTAAAACTACTCTCTAAAGCTGATATTATATCTTTAAAAGCATCAAAATTTGGTGATATGAAACTGTATATAAGTGATGAATCTTTAGTACTCCCTCCTGAGATTAAGAATGCACCATGGGAGATTATTGTATTACAAAGATCACAACCTTCACTCTCGAACCATATGAGTTTTCTATTTCCAATTTTACTATATTTTGCTCTTATAGGAAACTTTTTTGGCAGTTTATCGATTTGTTCAAAAGGCAATTCTATCAAATGTCGAATCGAGCCACCACTAAACCCTCTAATATCATCAATCTTAAATTGCTCAATCCCTAAGCTTGTGAGAATCTCCATCACTTTACATCGTTTATTATCTACCTCAATAACTATGTGATAAGGCTCATACCATTGTGTGATCATAACCCCTAATATTTTCGTGATATTTTTAAATAAGGGTTTTGAAGTAAAAAATGAGAGGAATTGTGTGATTTATGTGGATGTATAAAATATATTAACGAAGGTAAGGAGGCTATCTTAAAGAGGGCACAAGAGATTATCACAAAACTTAATCTTTCGCGTAATAATGTGGAGCTTTTTGAAGATTGTGAAAGAATAGCACATGAGGTTGTTGCATTTTCATATCCATCGATTAAAGATAATGAAATACTCGCCATATCTAAATGGATACGTAATTTACATGAACCGATCTTTAAGAAAAGATTACAAAATTATCTTGATGCTGCTAAAGATGTATTTAGTAAATTACCGATTAACATAAACACAAAAGAAGCGATAACGATGTATCATCAATTGGAGCAACTTGTAAAAGAGATTGATGATGATCTAAATCATTAAAGAATACACATTTAAGAGAGACTTTAATAGCAGTTAAGAATACTCACAATAATAATTTGATTAAAAGAATGAAGCTTAAAGAGCGTTATGGTTTGGTCGATTAAGAACTATTAAAATATCTTTAACGGTCCTAATATTTTCGTGATATTTTTAAAAGAAGGCTTTAATTAAGAGGTTGGGGTGAAATCATTTGATTACTCAATGGCCAGTTAAAATACTATTGGTGTACCCGAAGGCGCCATTTCTCCAACGTGAAAAAATAACCATTGCGGCGGATTGTTCAATACTCATAAATGAGAGTTTTCATGATAAATTTAAGAAAGGTGAGACTTTGATTATAGGATGCCCATTACTAGAGAATCCCGATAGGATTATGAATAAAATCACTCAAATAATAAAGGATACTACAGCTAGTAAGATTGATGTTTATACTATGGAAGTACCTTGTTGCCATGCTATACATATGATGGTTAAAAAAGCTGTAAAGGAGCTTAGAAAGGAGGATGTAGATATCAAGCATTATATCGTTAGAGTAGCCTCTGGAAATGTTGAACTCTACAAACATGGAGTTATTGACGAATCTATGATTGAGGCTGAAAGGAAGGCGCATGAACACACCCTTTAATGTAAAGAAGAAACGGCTTATAGTAATTATATGCAAAAATAAGTGTACTGGTTGTGGGAATTGTGTGAAAGCATGTTTAACTGGTGCTCTTCAAATCATCAATGGTAAATCAAAGTTAGTTAATGAAAGATTATGTGATGGCTTCGGCTCATGTATAGCCGTTTGCCCAAATAATGCTATTAAGCTTGAGTATAAATTTGCTGAAGATTTTGATTGGTCGATATTAAACTCGATAAGTTTTGATAGTCTTATGCAAAAGTTAAGAATGGGTAGCGAAAGATTAAGTACTTAAAAATAAGGAAATGAAATAAAAAGAAAGTGTGATATTAGTGATAAAAACAATTTTGAGTTTTGAATTAAATTTACCAATTATCTTTTTCATAGTTAAATATAAATAATTAATTGAATTCATATATTACTGATCCTATAATGAGTGAAGAGGGTAAGAAAAAAGTTCCTGTGAAGAAGGAAGAAATCACACCCGAGAGACCAATCTTTACTCCTGATATATTTGAAGCTTTTGATAACATGCTTGAAGATTTTCGAAGAACCTTTAGATTATTCTTAAGGCCTTGGGGACTTTGGAGATGGGGTCTTTTCGAACAACGCTTACCAGAACTCCCTGTTAGAGAAGTATGTACTGATATTATTGATACAGGTAAAGAGTTTTTAGTGTGTGCTGAAGTACCAGGTATTCCTAAAGATAAGATAGATGTAACAGTTACAGAGGATGGGATAGAGATTTCAGCTGAAACTGAAGCGAAAAAAGAGGAGAAGGAAAAGAGTTTCATTTATAGAGAAAGAAGTTACTCAAGAATTTACAAAAAATTATCATTCCCGGAAGAAGTAATTCCTGAGAAAGCTGAGGCTACATTAAAGGATGGTTTACTTGAAGTTAAAGTTCCAAAGAAAACACCTAAAGAAGTTAAAAAGCGCAAAATAGAGGTTAAGTAAATTTATCCTTTCTTTTTTTATTATATCTTTTATATTCGTGGGCTGTTATAAAATTATTTAGTGTAAGTGAGAAAGGAAAAAATTATTTTTCTAAAAAAATCTAACACTAAAAATGTTCAAAAAATTTAAGAAATTTTTAACACTTACATAACACGCTTATGTTTATTCTGAATGAGTTCAAAATAATGATAAATTTATTATCTTTAAAATCGTTGGACTATTGTTAAGTATTTATAATTTTAAATCTCTAAATAAAGAACAGAAAGGGTAATGGTGGAATTAGAACAAATAAGTTGCAAAGGCATTACATGGATAAATATTGAAAAACCTACACGTGAACATATTACATTACTGGCTCAACGTTATCCATTTCATCGATTGGATTTGGAAGATTGCCTTTCAAAAATTCAATTAAGTAAGGTTGATGAGTATGAGAATTATTTATTCATTATACTTCATTTCCCAATTTTAAATGAAAGTGGAATGATTCAATCGAGCCAAGTATCAATTTTTTTAGGTGAAGATTATTTAATTACCATTCATCAAGGAGATCTTAAACCTTTAGTAGAGTTTTTTCAATCGTGTAAGAATGAAGAGAATCGACGCGAAAAATTGATTAATAAAGGATCTGCCTTTCTACTTTATCACATAATAGATAGTTTAGTGGATAACATTTTCCCCATTTTGGACAAGCTTGTGGGCGAGTTAAATGAAGTTGAAGATAAGGTTTTTGATGAGAAAATTGAGGCAGTTCGTGAGGTTACTTTATTAAGGCGAAAGATTGCAGATTTGAGAAGAATAACCTTCCCTTTAAGAAGAGTTACAAAAGATTTAGCAACTAAGGTACAAAGATTTTCCAACCAAGATATCTTAAATTACTTCGATGATGTGAATGATCATATTGAGAAAGTTTGGGATATACTTGAGGAATGCAAAGAGACTATAGAGATTTATAAAGATACAGATTTTATGCTTAGCACGGAAAAAACTAATAAAATTCTTGCCATTCTCACAATAGTCTTCACTCTCTCTATACCAGCTACGGTAATAGCTGCTTTTTATGGAATGAATATACCTTTGCCAGGAGGTATTGAGACCGGGCCTTGGACCTTTCTCGGCCCTTACACAACGCTAATTGTAATTATCATTATGGCAGCAATTCCCGCTCTTTTAATGTTGATAATCTTTTACCGTTTAGGTTGGATTTAAACCAATATGAATACTAATCTATTAATTCCTCAAAACGAAAAATTATTAAATCATTATATAGATGATTTTTAAAGTGATTTGATTTGAAGGTTTTAGTAACTGGTGCGAATGGCTTTATTGGTAAACATTTAGTGAGATATTTGAGAGAGCGTGGTTTTAATGTTATAGATTTAGATTTAAAATCATCAACGATAATTGGTGATATAAGTGATTGGAACTTTGTATCATCTTTAGAGCATTTAAATTTTGACGCTATAGTCCATCTTGCAGCCATGGTTGAGATTAAAGATAGTTTAGATGATACGCATAGATGCTATCAAGTGAATAGTTTTGGCACACTTAATCTTCTTGAATTAGCATTTAAGAAAAAGGTTGATAGATTTGTGTATTCTAGTAGCGCGAATGTGTATGGATTACCATTAGAACTTCCAGTAAAGGAGACAACACCTTTCAATCCAAGAACCCCTTATGATTATTCAAAGGTGGTGAGTGAGTATTTGATTCAAAGCTATTATACTAATAGGGGATTGCCCATTGTTATATTAAGGAGTTGGAAGTTATTTGGAGAGTATGAGAGTGAGAATAAAGTGATTCCGCGCTTTATAAAGTCTTGTTTATTAAATCAACCTATACCTCTTTATAATGGTGGTAGGGATACTACAGATCCATACTACATTTTAAATTATTGTTATGCTGTGGAGTTAGCCCTCACAAAGAATGAGGCGATAGGTGAAGCTTTTAATGTAGGAACGGGTAGTGAGCTATCTGTAAGAGAAATTGCTGAAACTATTAAAAAAATGACTGATTCAAAATCAGAGCTTCAATTTTTACCACCTAGAAGCCCAAGAGAGGCAACTCCTATGAGAAGTTATCCATCGATTGAGAAGATTCAATCGAGATTGGGTTATAAGCCTATAGTGAGTTTCACAGAAGGATTGGAAAGAACGATTAAGTGGATGATTGAGCGATTAAATCGACCTTCTTAAAATTCAGTTTCACTTATAAGCAAGCTGGTTTAAACCATTTATTAATGAGCTTATCAAGACTTTCGGTTGTAGATGTGGATTTATGTGTAGGTTGTCAAAGTTGCATGTTTGCATGCACAAGGAGGTTTGGAGAAGGAGGTTTAAGTAAATCTGCTATTCATGTAAAGTCTGCTGGTGGTTTTGAAAGAGGGTTTGTAGTTATAGTGTGTAGAGCGTGTGAAGATCCACCTTGTGCTAGAGTTTGCCCAACCGATGCTCTTAGATTAAGAGTGGGTGGTGGAGTAGTATTAAGAAAGGAGAAATGCATTGGATGTGGGAATTGTGTAAATGCTTGCGTAGTTGGTGCAATATTTTGGGATGATGAATCTAATAAGCCAGTTATTTGCATACATTGTGGTTATTGCGCTTCATTCTGCCCTTATGGTGTTATAAAATTAGAGCGACAAGAGAGGTGGTAAGGCATAAGTTTAGAGCCTATACCGAGCAAAATTTTATACATAGATTTATCATCCAAAAGCTTTTGGGTAAGAGATAGGCATGAACTTTTTCAAAAGTATTTAGGAGGGAGCGGTGTAGCGATAAAAATCTTACATGAAGAAATTAAACCAAATATAAATCCTCTTAGTGCTGATAATGTGATAGTGTTTACTGTAGGTCCATTAACTGGAATGTATCCTTTAGCCTCTAAGACTGTAGTTATGTTCAAATCACCTTTAACAGGCAATCTTGGCGAGAGCCATGCGGGTGGTAGAAGCGCTATAGCCATACGTATGGCTGGATATGGTGGAATAGTGATTAAAGGTGCAAGTGATACTCCAGTTTATATCGCTGTGCATGGTGATAAAGTCGCTTTTCGTGATGCATCAACATTATGGGGAATGAGAAGTAGTTATACAGTTGGGAGAGTATTGAGAGAAGTTGAAACTGGTGCGGGTATAAGGAGCATTATGAGAATAGGAAGGGCTGGTGAGAAACTTGTCTCTTATGCTTGCGTGGTTACAGAGACTTATCGCCACTTTGGTAGATTAGGCTTGGGAGCTGTATGGGGTAGTAAAAAACTTAAAGCTTTAGTAATATCAGGTAGGCGCTCAATCAAGCCTAGGGATACTAAGCTTTATCGTGAAGTTTATGATTCCATCTTTACCACTATTACGAAATCCCCCATTATGAAAAAATATCATGATATTGGCACAGCAATGAATGTAACTCCATTAAATAAATTAAAAGCTTTACCAACGAAGAATTTGAAAGAAGCATCATTTGATAATGCGGATAAAATTTCAGGAGAGGCTATCGCTGAGAAGTTTTTAGGTAGAAGGGTTGCTTGTTCTCACTGTCCAGTGAGTTGTATTCATCTCGCTATACTTAAAGAGCCTTATGCTACAGAACCTTACTTTTATAAAACTATAATGATTAGTTATGATTACGAGTTAATTTATGCATTAGGCTCAATGCTTCAAATTTCATCGCCTGAAGGATTACTCAAATTAATTGATAAAGTTGAGAAAGAGGGTTTAGATGCGATGAGTTGTGGTGTAGCATTAGCATGGGCTACAGAAATGCTTGAAAAAGGTTTAATCGATAAGGAGATTTTAAATGGTATTGTACTTAAATGGGGTGATTTTGATAATTATATTAGAGCTGTAGATCAACTTGTAGAGCAATCTACAGAGTTTTATAAAGCTTTAGCAAAAGGTGTTGAATACGCATCAAAGATTTACGGTGGTGAAGAATTCGCTTTAAGCTTTGGAGGTAATGAAATGCCAGGTTATCATACAGGTCCAGCTGCACATATTGGCTATCTTACGGGTGCGAGGCATAGCCATTTGAATGGAGCTGGCTATAGTATTGATGAAAAATTTTTAAAATCTAACGTAAAGCCCAATGTAGAGCAAATAGTTGACGATTTGATTAAAGAGGAGAGTTGGAGGCAAATCCTTAGTAGCCTCGTAGTATGTTACTTTGGTAGAGGTATTTACAAGCCCGATGTAGTAGTGAAAGTGTTGAAAACAGTTGATTATAATCTTAATGAAGAAGATTTAAATAAACTCGGTATGGAAATTTTACAAGAAAAATATCGATTTAAGCTTAGAGAAGGCTTTGATATTAAAAAATTAAGATTGCCGAAAAGGGTGAGTGAGACACTTACACCATTGGGCATAGTTACACCAGAATTTGTAATGGAGAGTGTGAATTTATACATAAAGAAGCTACACTTAATTGAATAAATTACTTGAAATATGAAAATATTATAAACGCGCTCATAAAGCACCATTATTTTATTAATTGTGATTAAACCTAATTAGGCTATAATCTAAATTCATATAAATTAATGATCATTTCATAACCTTATTGATAACTTTTATAATAATTCAAAATCTTCATATTCAATATATTCAATTAATATCTCTTTAACTCCTAAAGTATTATTTTAATTCAGTCATATTTTGCCATTTTATTCACATTAAAGTTTCAATTCTTTTGATATGAAAATGCACAGATTTATGATTTGAGGATGGGAAAAATATTAAAACTTCTCTACATTTCTCTTTATATTTCCAAATATCTCATCAACAATTTTTTTGATTACAGGTTCTATTACTCTTTGTCCTAGTGATGCAATCATTCCAGATATTTTCAAATCAACCTCCCACTTCATTAAACAACTTCCATTTTTGCTTATTAAATTCACTTTTATATTTGCATCTACCATACTTTGGAGACCACTACCATGCGCATAAAGGCTTATAAACTCTGGCTCCCTTTTCTCTTTTACTGTAAAATCAGTTGTAAATCTACCTTTTAAAAATGAGATACCGAGCTTAGCAATAACTCTAAATGAATCTTGAGATTTTACACTTATTTCCTCTATATCGGGTATTCCTTTTGAAAAGTTTTCAGGATTTGTAATAAACTCAAAGACCTTTTTTAAAGGTGCTTTTATCTCCTCACTACCTTCAAATTGTGGCATCACATTCCATAAAGAATTAATATTTATTAATTTTTTCGACCTAAGCTTTTTTACCTTTATAAAGGGCTTAATTTTAAAATAACATCGTTATTTTCAAGATCGAATCGATTTATTTTGACATATTAGAATATTAAAAATTAAATAGTAGTGAAATGCCTATTAATCTTTAAATGAGTGTACAAAAAGTTTCAAAAAATGTTTATGCAATCAAGTTAAATTCTTCAGAATTTTCCAATTTACCATTAATAAATCTTTATCTTGTATGTGATGAGAAAAATATGATTATCGATGCTGGTTACGATGCTATTAATAAGGATCTTCTAAGAATTCTAAAAGAGCTTGGAATAAATATTGATTATATTGCTATAACCCACATTCATTTGGATCATGCGAGTGGGGCTGGCTTATTATTAAAGAGTTTTCCAAATGCTAAAGTAATAGTTCATGAAAGGGGAGTGCAACACTTATTAAATCCCAATAAACTTTGGGAGAGTGCATTATTAGTACTTGGTGAATACGCAAAAGGATATAGTAAACCAATATCAATACCTATTGATAATATTATTATTGGAAAAGATGGGGTTGTATTTAACTTAGGAAATATTGAGATAAAAGTGTTAGAAACTCTTGGTCATGCATCACACCATTTATGCTTCTTTAATGGCTCTCACATATTTCTTGGTGATACCGCTGGTATATACGATAATGGTATAGTAATACCAAATACACCACCTCCCAATTTTGATTACAATGAGAATATTAAGAGCATAAATAGAATTATAAGCTTAAATCCAAAAATATTGTGCTACTCTCATTATGATTTTTCGAATAATCCTCAAAACCTTATCATATATAAAGAGAGGCTAAAACTTTGGTTAAAGGTAATAGCGAATAATTTAAACGATAAAGAATTGATAAATAAGATTTTAGAAGTGGATAAAGAGGTAGAGTTGATAGTAAATAAAAGAAGATTTGAAATTAATCTTAGTATTCAAGGTATTTTGCATTACTTGGAAAGGATTGGTAAAAAGATTGAAATTTAAAATTAAGTATACCTTCAAGAAGAGATGAAAACAAATACGATAAGTTAATTCTTAGAAAAGGCGCCGGGGGTGGGATTTGAACCCACGAGACTCTTACGAGTCACAGGCTATCGAGCCTCAACTCCAGGCATGAGCTTGTTTCAATCTGCCCCCTACCAGGCTAGGGAACCTTTGCCAAGGATTTTTTCCTTTCCGGCAGCTTCCCTAGCCTATTAAAGTATTCTTAAAGTCATTCTTAAATACTTCCTCTTAAGTTTTACATCAATCTCCTAAAGCATTAATATATGGGGGCTTTAATATTCCACATCGATATAGCTATCATTATTGAGTTATAAAGCATTTTTTGCTATATTGCAAATTAACAAAATCTATTGAGAATATTAAAATTGCGAGTCAGGAGAAAGTTGAAGCTCTTCCTGAAAAGGATATAAAATTGATGAAAAGTTAGAAGTAAAAAGAGCAAAAGGTTCAAGAATTTAAAAATATTCAAGAGAAAAATGAAGAATCAACGATACTTAATTACAATCTATCTTGATTGAAGCAAATAAGTTAAAAACCATTTTAAAAATTTTTAGAAAAAGTTCAAGAATTTAAAAAAGTTCAAACCCTTAAGGCTGTTAAAACAAAGGAGAAAAAGATTACGAAATATTAATAATGTAGTGTGGGTGAATCAAAAGTAATATGCTTAAAACAAGTGTGCTTTATGAATGTGCTGAAAGGATTGAAAAGCAGATAAGGGTAAAGACATATCCATTAGCTATAAAATTACTTAAGAGTGAAGATGAGATTCCTAAGGAAGCTAAGAGGCCTAAAAGAGATTTTGGATATTGCTTATCCTTATGCCAAGCCTTTAGTATCTCAAGAAGGGAAGGAATAACAATAGCTATGATGAAAGAGGATATGTGGTGCCCTGAGCCTGTAATAGGTTATGGGCTTGCAGAACCCCCTCAATACTTTCTAGATGGATACAATCGATTTCCAGATAATGTAGAGAGTTTAGAGGCTGGTGCAAGATGGGCGCGTGAATTTCCTCGTTTTAAAGTTGGAGAGTATATAGGGATAGTATCAACTCCATTAATGAAAGTGGAATTTGAGCCTGATGTAGTAATAGTTTATTGTGATTCAGCTCAATTAACGAGGCTAATGTTAGCAGCAGCTTATAGAGATGGTCGTGACTTTTTATGTAGACTCTCGCCCCATGCTGCTTGTGTTTACTCTGTTGTAATAGCGGTTCAAAATGGGGATTATCAAATTACCGTACCTTGCATGGGCGATCGTAGAAGGGCAATAGCTCAAGATGATGAAATGATTTTCTCTATCCCGAAGAAGAAGTTAAATGATTTTATTATAGGATTGAGAGCTGCTCATAAACTCAATATGAATATTCCATTCGGCTTTACTATGATGCCTCAATACAAGATGCCAGAGAGTTATGCAAAGATAGCGAGATTGATGGGTATGAAGAAGGCAGATGAAAGTGAGATTGATTGAAACGAGTTTAGATAGAAAACCTTTTTAAATACAAATAATGAGAAGGAATGTAGCTTAAGTTAGATAATCTAAATTACGTTTAAAAGATATTTGAATAAATGTTTTAAAATTGCTCGAGTTAATTTTAACTTACTATATTGTAAGAATAAGATTATCATACCTAAAATTATGCCTATGAAGTTATATGTTAATAATCTCTTCTTGATACTTTACTTTCTGAAGACATCACAACAACAATATTGTGTTATTATAACGCGATATTTAAATTTATTCCAAAATTTCATTATGTCCCAAAAGGTTGTTTCATCATTTCATCAAGCATTTTAGCGTTGATGAGTTTTTAGCAGTAATATCTGTAGGGAGATGAAGGAAAGGAATTAGAGAGGTTTGCGATAAGAAGATAGAGGTTTCTGCCTTTCTTGAATTGGTTAAAGAGATCATCTACAATATGTATCATATTTGATGCTCAAAGAGAGCTAGCTATCGATATGAAAACCATACTACTATGGCGTATAAGTAGTTCAAATATATGATTATAAAGGCTTTGGTTTCCCATCCGATGCTCATAAGACCCATTAAGGTTGATGGACTTAATTCATTAAGCTCCATTCATAGAGTCATAGCTAAGTTGCTTATAAAACATACATTTTAAGACTGTTACTACATTCAATAATAACCTTTTATCTCATTTCCACATACGTGGATACGTTCCAGCCCTCATTATCACCCTCCTTGTTAAAAATGCTATACCTTTATCCGCATTTAAAATCTCATCAGTAGACATAACCGCCTCACTAAGAGCGACTAATTCCCCCTTTAATGTGTGAATAGCTACTAAATCACCTTTCGATATATTCTTAGATAACTTTACAATACCTGGTATAGCAAGTTGAGCACCATGACAAATCGCGTCTACAGCTGAATCTCGAATAAACACTTTTTTCAAGTTTAAAACCACATATTCTACAGGTTTAATCAATTTTCTCAAATATTCCTCATCACCTTTTTCTTTCCATGTTTGATAAGCATCAAGAAGTTCATGCAATCTAACTAAACCATCCTTTTCATCTATGTGGCTAACTTTAGTACGCCTTAACTCTATCATCGTTGCACCAGGTCCCAAAACTTCCCCTATATCGTAAATCAATTTTCTCACATAAGTTCCAGCTTGACATACTACTCTCAATAGAAGTAAGCGACCTATTTGCTCAACTATTTCTAAGTCATAAATCACGCGTGTTCTAATAGTTCTTTTAACAGAAGATCTTTGCGGGGGTCTTTGATAAATCTCACCAACGAATTCAGAAATTACTCTATTAAGCTTATCTCGATCTACAGGGCTATGTAAACGAGCTACAGCATAATACTCTTTAGGACCCATTAAAAGAACTCCTAAGACTTTTGTAGCTTCACCTATACCGATTGGTAATAAACCAGTAACTGGTGGATCGAGTGTACCACTATGACCAGCTTTCTCAACATTTAATATTCTCCGAACCCAAGCTACAACCTCATGACTTGTTGGTCCTGATGGTTTATCGAGGGGTATGAAACCATAATTTAAAAGTTGATTTATCGGCCGATTGTAAGGTTGAAAACCATAAGCTTCATTAGTTACATCATCACTAATTGTTATTAATTCTTCAGATTTGTTAATCATAACTTTCACATAAAATGCTTAACAATATTGCAAACTATATCTATCACTTGCTCCTTTGATAAATTGTTAGTATTAATAACGAAGTCAAAGACTGATAAATCATCACCAAAATTAATTTTATAAAGCTGATTATACAACCGTTTATTTTCATCATCCCTTATACGAATAACCTTTATAGCTTCTTCAATCGATATATTATCCCTTTGAACCATTCTCATCGCTCTCTTCTCCATCGAACCTTTCAACCATATTTTTATACCCTCATCAATGAGCCATGGAAGAGGGTAACTGGATATTACTACACCACCTTTTCGAGCAAATTCTATCAATCTCTTATCAACTTTTTTATCAAAATTCAAATCCTTCTTTCTTTCATTAAGGAATTTTATACCATCCTTTGTATCCCACCAATCATCGCCTGAAGGTTGATAACCCATTTCCATAGCCATTTCTTTTAACATATCGCCGCCAGAAAGGTATTTTAAATTAAACCTTTCAGCTAAAGCTTTAGCCACAGTAGTCTTACCAACACAAGACATTCCAGATATAATTATCGTAATCATATTTACCTATAATTTGAAATGTTTTACTCACTTTTAAGTTATACTTGTACCTATCAACTTGCTTATAATAGTGCTGAATGAGATGGATGAGATAAAGTACCACCAAAATAGATTAAGTGAAGGAATCGTTATACTATCTATAGTTACCATCATTGTAATGAAAGGTATGTAAATAGGTGAAATTGCCACAGGTACGCCCATCCCACCCACATAATTGACAAGAAGATAATACACAATGATGAATGGTATCCAAAAGATCAACATTACCTTCATCCTCCCAAAAGAGACCTTCATTTGTAAATCTCTCATTTGCTTCTCTTTCCTTTTTAATTTAGCTAACTTTGCTTCATCACCACTCATAATCGCTTGTCTCATAGCCTTTTGATACTCCATAACCTCTTTTCTCACCCTTCTTTCACGTTCAATATCAACAAAGAGTCTAGTAACGATATTTGAGATTAGAACTAAACTTATCGCTACACTTGTAATGAGTAAAGTGTGTATGATATTAATAAGATGGAGCATAATCTCACTTTATTCCGAGTAAAGCACCCAATCTAGGCATCATCGTTTCTAATTGCTCCCTTAGTAACAATTGATAGTATTGTATAATTATACCGATCATTAAGAGTATTCCTATTCCTGAGCCAAATACACCTAATATTTCTGATGTAGCTGCGATTAAGCCTATAATGATACCTGAGATGATTGTGATAGTTGGTATGTAGCGTGAAAGCATTGACTCCAAAGATACATCAACCCTTCTAAAGCCTGGCACTTGTAATTGAGCATCAACTAAACTCTTCGCAGCAGCTTTTGGTGATAAACCACCAATATCTACCCAAAGTTTAGCAAATATTACAGAGAAAAACACAACGAAGAGTGCGTAAGTTATTGCACGTAAAGGCTCTGCCATCATTCGATCAAGTCCATGAACAGGGGTTAAAAAATATACTAAACCGCCAATCGGTCCCGCTTGTATATTAGTTCGATTATACATAACAAGCCAATTGAGAAATTGATTATTATTTAATGGATTGTAACGAGCCCAAATTTGTTGTGAGAAAAATGTAATATTTGTGAGTAATGCAGATACTAAAATAATTGGGACGTTAGATGTGTAAAGAAGTTTAATTGGATAAACACCAGAGAATCCTCTAAATTTGATAGAAGTGATTGGTATTTCAATCCTCATACCTTCAATATAAATGATGATAAACATAACTAATAATGTTAAAGCAAATGTGGAGAGGCTGGGCAATCCACCAGCTCTAATGATAGTTGCGTGCAATCGATTATGAATTGTAGAGTTTATTAAAAATGGGATCAATCCGAATGGTTCATTACCAGCGGGTAATGGGCTAAAAATATCCCACATAATCCTTTGCGCTACACCAGCGAGTATAAATAAGCTAATACCACTACCAATACCCCAACCCTTTTGAACCATCTCATCCAATAGCATTACTACAATCGTCCCAGCTAAAAGTTGCATCGTTATAATAAATCCAGCGGTTGGGCTGAGCGTTGAGCCAAAAAATCCACCAACAATGTATGCGGATGATTCGATTAAAGCTACAATAATTGTGAGAAGTTTCGTTGCTGAAGTGAATAAAGCTCTATCTTCAGGCTTCTTGAAGTCAATCTTAATAATTTCAGCACCTTTGAGTAATTGAAGAATTAAGCCAGCGGTTACTATTGGTCCTATGCCAAGCTCCATTAAAGTGCCTTGAGCTGAGGCAAAGATAATTCGTGTATAAGCTAATGGATCAGCCCCACCTGTAGGAACTCCATACAAAGGGGTTTGAGCCATAATGAGATAGAGAGCTAGAGCAATGCCTGTCCAAAATAGTTTCTCATTTAAAGAGAGTTTTTTAATCGGTTTTGGAACTTCAGGTAGTACTGTAGCCATAGATTGAATGAAGTTACTGAATGACATTCTTACTTCACTTGAATAATTTCTCCTCCAGCAGCTTCTACTTTAGCCTTCGCACTTTCCGTAAATGATCTCACTTTAATTATATACGCTCCATTTACTTGACCTTCTCCAAGAAGTTTCTCATAACCGAGTTGCGTGAGATCTATGAGTGGTTTTTCACCCTCTTTTTTAACTTGATTACCATACAACATTTGATATATATGGTCTAATTGATCAACATTTAACCATCTCTTTACATGTGAATCTTTAGATGGCTTTAAGGAATCTTTACTGAAATGATTTGGAGCATACTTTACTGCCCAACTCCATTTATGTTTATGAAGTCCAGCTTTACCCGTACCTCCTCTCATCCCCTTTTTCCTATGTTGACCTACTTGCCCCCATCCACAAGTTCTTGAGCCTCTGAGTTTACGAATCTTTCTTAAACGAGTTGGCATATTATCGCCCTTACGAAAAACCATTTTCTATTAAGTGGAATTTACATATAGAGTTTATGCAATTAAGTCTCATAACGATCATTCCTTAAGTATTACAACATTCTCTCTACCAATTTTGGTAATTCAGGATTGTATCCCAATAAACCGCCTTGATTGTAACTTTTTTTAAGTGAACGCTTAAAACCACCTCTTGGAGGAGTGAGAGGAAAGGAAGGCTTTACACCATTGAGCTTATTTAATCTCACTTTACCATCTGCTATTGCTTTAGCCAAATCTCCTATACTCTCATAACCCAATTCCTTCAAAAACTCATTAGTTAAAGGGTAATTACCATCTCTTCTACCCCTTTTTATAAGAATCATTTCAATGAATGATGAATCAATTGGGCACCATGCAACGTAATCCTTAACCTTTTTTAACATACCATTATAACTGGGCGTGTTTGGTATAATCGTAGCTCTAAAGCGCTTGCAAAGATTTAATTGCTCCAAAGTACGCTCAATAGGATGAGGGATATTTATCGTTCCTTTAAGGCGCACAACTAAAAGGGCATTGCTCAAAGTGATCAACTCGTAATGATACCATAACGATAAGTTTGTCTTAAAGCATCGTATACCGCGCCAGTAATGGATGACATAGTGCTAGTGGAGCCATAAGTTCTACTCCAAGCATCTTTTACACCAGCTAATTTGAGTAAAGTCTTTACAGTCTCTCCAGCAACTAAACCTAAACCTTTAGGACCAGGTATAATTACTACTTTAACACTACCACTCTTTCCCTCTACTTTATATGGTATTGAATGAGGAGTACCACATCTACACTCCCAACTACCACACCCTAGTCTAATTGGAATGATATTCAACAATGCATCATTGGTAGCTTTTTCAATGGCGTTACGCATATGTGCTGCTTTGCCTCTACCAACGCCTAACCATCCATTCTCATTTCCAACCGCTACTATTGCATTAAATTTAGTTACTTCACCAGCATCGGTTTGCTTTTGCACAATCCCAACACTCACAACACTCGTTTTCAAATCTGGAAGAAGTGTTTTAACAATCATAGGCTCTTTAATCTTCCATCCATTTTCAAATATTTGTTCCAATGAAGTTATTTTACCTTCAGCAACCATCATACCTAACTTGGTTTTTGGTACCCAAGTTGGTTGTTCAACACTTTTTGCACTTTCCATATCTCTCACCTCATCTCATTAATGATTAAACTTCGAACCCTATCAAAATGTTTTGGATAATCTTCTGGTTTAAATCCTTCTGCTAATAAACGTGAGAAGATTGTATGATAACGATTGGGGTCATTCTCAATTAAGTATTTTGCATACTTAGCAATATGCTCACCTCTAATCCTCTCTTCAGAAGGTAAACTCTTTTCATCAGCGGGTATTTTAATACCAGCATCAATCGCGCCTTTAATTGCGGCACCAAATCGAGAGCTGTAAGGGCTCACGCCAGTATATAAAATTGCATCTTTCACACCAGCCTTCAATGCTTTATAACTTGCTAACAAGCTTGTAAGATATACCGCTGGCGAATTATTTCTAGAACCCTTCCAATTATACTTCAATAATTGACGGGAATGTGCAGAAGCTAACACTTTATCACCACCCAAACTTGGCAATATGTATTGAATGATTGTATTCTCATTACTAATTCGAACACAAAGAATGGGTTTACGGCTTAATACCGCTGCTTTTCTCTTTTTATAATTCGTTTTCCTTCTTAACTTAGGGATATAACGTGCTTTACTCACCAATCTTACCCTCTTGCTTTATAACTTCTTTCAATTGCTTTAAAGTTTTGATTCTACCACCCTTTATGTGAGTATAAAGTTTATCAAATAAATCTCCACTAATCTCTCCCCGTTCCTTTGCCAATTTTAAATATCTCCGTAAAGCCCTTACTTTTATCACCCAACGCCTCTTCTTACCTTGCCTAGCACCTTTAGCACCTTTTCTCGAGCCTACATTTTGGCGCTTACCAGCTCTTGCCCTTACTCGTGCTCTTGAAATACCTTTTATAGGTTCTGCCCATATTACTCCACTTTTAATTAAATTGCGAATACTCTCTCTTGTAATTGCCTCACTAATACGATCTAAACTTTCTGGATCGAACTTTACTCGATTCACACCAACTTTTAAAATCTTTGCAGCTATTTGTTTTTGAGCGGTTAAATTCACTCTTAATCACCCTTTTTTAAATTAGGATTAAACACTCTAATACCTAACTCTTTAGCCCTTTGAATAATTTGCACTCTCTTTTTTGAACCTACTGAAGAAGCAATGCGAATACCATCAGTTTCGGGATTTAAACCTTCCAATTCCTTAACATTGTGTATAAGAACTTCTCTCAATCCAGATGGGTGCAACCCACGTGCAATAGCTGGCCCACCATAACCTATTGAAACGATTTTTGGCCATCCTTTAACTCTTTTTCTCATTTTATTATCAATGCCTTTAGGCTTTCTCCACGATTCTTTAATTCTTTTATATCGCCATGATTCTTGCCTAACAAATTCAGGTTTTGAATCTTTAATGAGCTTTCTTAACTTCAAAGCTTCTTTTATTTGCTCCTTTAATGAAGATTTTGATAAAGTATTCTTTAATTGAGCTTCCTCATTTTTTATAGAATGCTCAATCTCTTTGCTCGTATCACTCTTTTGCATAAATGTAGATTCCATCTAAAAACACCCTTTGATCCTTTCTCTTAACCTTTGTTGCTAACTCTATATTTGCAGCTGTTTGACCCACATCTTCTTTAGAAACCCCTTTTACCACTATATCATCACCCTCTACAAAGACTTGACAATCACCTACAATTTTTGCTATTCTAGGCGATCTTTCTCCATAAAAATTTTCTATATAAACCTCTTTGCCTTTAACCTTTACCGATACTGGAAAGTGAGCGTAAACGATCTTTAATCTATATGTATATCCTTTTGTTACACCTTTAATCATATTTTTTATATGTGATTGAACGGTATTAAATATTGCATAATCCCGTTTTTTTCGCTTATACGATTGAATGATTAATTGATTATCCGTTTTAAATATTCTAATCGGGATTTTTGAGAAATCTTTGCTACACTTACCTAAAGGCCCTTTAATCGTTAATAAACTACCATCTAATTGTGCAATCACACCATTTGGAATGGTAATTTTAGTTTCGAATGGTGAGAATTTATCAATAGACATAAGCGAGAAGTCTACCTCCCAAACCTTTTTCACGAGCTTCAGTATGTGCCATCACACCAACTGGTGTAGAAACGATTAAAATACCAAAATTTACCGCAGGTAAAAGTTTCTTCTCCCATTCCTCATATTCATCTTTTTTAACGCTAAAGCGGGGTGAAATTACGCCACATTTATTAATTCTACCCAATAATTGTATTCTGAATTTACCTGCACGACCATCATCGATAAACTCAAATTCACCAATATACTTATGCCTTTGCATTACTCTCAAAACTTCACTTGCAAGCTTCGAGGCTGGAATTACTAAACATTCCTTTTTATTTCTAAGCTCATTATTTTGAATCGTTGTTAAAAGGTTAGCAAGAACATTTTGTGCAGGCATTACTCATCACTACTCATATTTTTTAAAGCCTAACTTCTCAGCTACCTCTCTAAAGCAACATCTACATAACATCAAACCATATTTTTGAATCATTGCATTATAATTCCCACACCTTCGGCAAAAGCGTGAACCTTTACCAAAATTCCTTTGCTTACCATGCCTCTCCTTCATTTTAACCATTTTAAAACACCTCCACACCCAATTGCTCTTTAAAGAAATTAATCGCTTCCTCCCGACTTACACGATGCTTTTTCCCTACACGTGAAGGGGCTCTCCTTCTATACATCACTCTATAACCCGGTCTATCAAGAAAAACTGAGACATCCATACCAAAAATCCCAATGTTTGGATCATACTTCACACCAGGAATTTCAATATGCTCTTTAATCCCAAAGGAACAACTACCATATTGATCAAACGATCGTGCAGGCAATCTCATACCTTTCGTTGCTAAAAGCCTCTTTAAAATCTCAACCTTTCCCTTTCTCAAGGTAACCATAACCGCTATTGGTTCACCCCTATGAATACCAAAGTCTCGTATAGTTTTTCTTGCTTTTCTCACCACTGGTGTTTGGCCTGTAAGATCTAAAAGAACCTTTTTTGCTCTTTCCAAAGCTTCTCCAGATTTTCCAACACCTATATTTAAAACAACCTTATTTATTCTAATCCTCCTCATTGGATTTTCTGTTGCAAGAGTAGTTGTGGTTGTTGACATTTTTAACCCCTTTGCAATGTTAAAGCTGGTTCACCCTTTCCAATTACAAAAATGGTATCAATTGGTAATTCTTTATTTGTACCATTAAAATCTATTGTAGCCATTCGAGGGCGTGTAATCGTACCTGGCTTAATCTCCAATACCTTCCCAATTAATCCAACCATCTTCCCATGAGTAACTAAAATTAAAGCATCAGGCTCCATCTTAAAAGATTTGATAATTTTTTGTGAGGGGATTTCGATTAAGCATGAATCACTAGGTTTTAATCCTATATCACTCTCCATCTTTATCGTTCTTCCATCATGAAAACCATATTGTATCGCACCACCCTTTACTGTAGTCTTATTTTTTACTTTACACAATTTAAGATTCTTCTCACTTTCTGGAATCTCTATAGGCATTAATGGATTTTTTGGTGTGGGTATTAATCTAAAAACTTTATTGAGTATGGGTATATCTAAAACATCCATCAAGCCTACGGGAAAATTGGGAGATTTTCTCACAACACCATCAATTAAAAAATTACCCTCTTTAATGGATGCTTTCGCCTCTCTATAAGTTTTAACCAATTTTAAAACGTCTCTAATTAAAACTGCGAGAGGATAACTCCATTCTTTCGGATGAGGACCTGGTGAAGTTGTTATAGTAAATTGATGGGTCTTTCTTGGAATGGGCCAATAAGCTGGTGCTGCATGCCTTTTTGTTCTTCTTTGCCCTCCCATATGCCCCATTTATTCACTCACCTTTGGAGCGGTCTTTTCTAATTTCATCCTCCTCCATTTATCATCCAAATTAAGGTTTGTAACCATTACTTTGGAAGCATGGATCATAACTGGAACAGTTCCACCACCAATCTTCTCACGTGTAATGCCTTCTATACTAACTCTACCTGACTTAACATCCACACTTATAATCTTACCTTCAACGCCTTTATATGCACCTCTCATTACTTTAACTATATCACCTTTTCTCACCCTTACAGATCTCACACCATACTTTTCCCTAAGTTCCTTTATAAGGGGGGAGCGTAATTGTGATGATTTAATGTGATGAGGAGCTTCATACATTTTTTTTCTTACTTTACGAGGTTTTGAAGACATGAAAATTCACCTACACTATAATTGTTGCTAAATTCGCTATTCTCGACCAACGTTCAGCCGCTTCCGCAGCTACTGGTCCCTTAATTTCAGTACCTTTCAATTCACCTTCAGGAGTTATAATTACAGCAGCGTTATCCTCAAACATAATACGCATACCATTCAACCTTCTTACTGGATACTTTTGCCTCACAATAACTGCATCAAAAGTTTGTTTTCTCAATTCTGGAGGGCCTTTTTTAACAACTACAGTTACATGATCTCCTACACAAGCAGCTGGAATGCGCTTTAATCTTCCTTTATACCCAACCACTTGAACTATCTTTAATGTTTTAGCTCCCGTATTATCAGCGCAATTAATTATAGAGTTTACTGGTAAAGCTCTTGTGATATAAGGCTTAAACTCTTCTATACCTTTGGCTGAAACTGCACGGGATTTTGACATTAACTCTCCACCTTCCCTAATACCACAAAGGATACCGTTTTAGCTAAGGGTCTACACTCTCCAATCATCACTTTATCACCCTTCGTAACCTCTATACAAGGGGGTAAATGAGCATGTATTTTACTCCTCCTCCTTTCATACCTCATATACTTCTTTACATAATGCAAATACTCTCTTTCAATCACTACCATCTTCTTAGCAAGATTATTTACTACTTTACCTTCGAGAATTTTTCCTCTTACGCTTAAAGATCCATGGAAAGGGCATTCAGGATCATTACATGTTTTACTTGGAGGTTTTATATCTATACCTATATTCCTCAAAATCTCCACCTCAACTTTTTCACACGATCTTCAGGTCTTCCCACAATTCTCTCACCCTTAATCACACAATTACTCCCATTAGGCAACCAAAATCTTAAAGTAACAATAGATTTAGGTATAGATTTAATCTTGCCATTAACTTCCATTCTTAACATATTTTTAGTTTCATTAACAATAAAGCCGATTAAACCATTTAAAGTTGGATCTTTACTTTCCTCAACACATGCTTTAAGTCCAATTAACTCATGAGCGATTAAATTTTTTTCATTAATCTCCATTAACCAACCCTCTTTATCTCACTTAAAATAGTTTTTATTCTTGCTATATCCCTTCTCAAATATTTAATCTTACCAGATTCCTTTCTTAAAGTACCTCGAGCGGATGAACTTTTTAACTTCATTAACTCGGTAGTTAACTCTAAAAGCTTCTTATTCAACTCTTCTTCACTCATCTTTCTTAATTCACTTACTTTGAGGCTGACCATGCTCTTCACTCTCCTTAATAATCTCCTCAGCCTTCACATCCAAAATTTTAACTTCAGGCTCAAGGGCTTCCTTACGAGCAATCTTAACCTTCACGCCATACAAACCCATTTTCAATAAAACATCTGCAGTAGCTTCCTCAACGACTTTATCCGCAGTCTCACCACTTTTTGGTACAATACCTGCACGATACTTTTCAAAATGGGCTCTTTCACTTCTTAACTTGCCTGAGATTATAATTTCAGCACCCAATGCACCAGCGCTCATAATGGTATTTAAAGCCCAAACCGCAACCCTTCTAAATGGTGTACCTCGTGTAACCGCTTGCACAATTCGATTACACATAATTCGAGGGTTTAACTCAGGAACCTCAACCTCCATTACTGAGATTTGCGGATTCGGTAAATTAAACTTCTTCTCCAATTTCTCAGTTAATTCACGTATCCCTTCACCACGCCTACCTATAACCAATCCAGGTCTAGTTACATATACTGTGATACGCGTACCTATGGGCGTTCTTAAAATATCCACACCACCATACCCAGCATCAGCCAATTCACTCTGTAAAAATTCATCAATCTCAGTATTTCTCACATGTCTTTTTAAAACGCTCTTAATTGCATATCTTTCTTCATATGTTGACATTATTCACTCACACCTCTTTAGCAACAAATTCTAAATGAACTAGTGTGTTAAAATGGGGTGATGAACGCCCAAAGGCTCTTGGAATATAAGTTTTTATCTTTCTACCTCTCATCGCTGCAGCATGTATAATTACCAAGCGATCTATATCCATACCTTTATAATCCGCATTTGCCTCCAAATTATTCAATACCTCTAAAATCTTTTTAGCTGCCTTTACTGGATAACGTCCAGTATAAAAACCTTGAATACCACCTCTATGCCCAATCTCCTTTTTATACCTTTTAAAAGGTACTGGCTGCTTCAACTTAATAACATTCTCTAAGAAGTTTTTTGCTTGAGTTAAACTCATACCCTTTATTGTTGCACAAATTTCTCTAGCAGCCTTTGGGCTAATATCAACCTCTCTACCACTCGCCCGTACATGGATGAGCGGGTCATATTCTTGAAAGCTATACTTGAATTCAGGCATATTCGAGCTTCCAACTCGTTCTGTTTACTTTTAAAAAAACTGATATTAAAAACTTTCCACAATGGAGTGAGAATTATTAAGATAAAATCATCAAATGTATTAAGATTTAACTATAAGTTGTGAAGAAATCTTCTCGCTATTATGAATATATTGCTTATTACTTTAAGGGTACATAAAGGCTTGAGCGTGATGCACCTATTCCTGGCGTACCATGAACCACTTTTTTATTCGTAATTACGTATTCGCCTAAATAATGGCCGATCATCTCAGGCTTTATCTCTACTGGTACAAACTCCTTACCATTATGCACAAAGATCGTTAACCCTACCATATAGGGCAGGATAATCATATCCCGCTCATGGGTTTCTATCTTGCCTTTAAATTGACCATTACATGCTTTTCTTATCTTCTCTAATAATTTTCTCTTACCTTCTGATATCCCTTTATTTAATGATCTTCTTTGCCTCGATGGTAATAATGATAAAAAAGTCTCTAAAGACATATTCCGCAATTGATCCAACGTATATCCACGATATCTAAACTCTCTAACCATTACTATCACCCCATTTAATTATTAACTTTATGATAAAGTTTCCCTTCTGGCTTTTGCTTTACGACCTGTTCTTCTTGGAGCTATATGCCCCACTTTACTACCTGGAGGTGCATATCTTGATACGGATTTTGGTGCTTTATGAGCATGCCTACCTCCCCCATGTGGATGATGCACAGCTGCCATAGCAACAGCTCTTACTCTTGGGAATACCTTTCCCTTACCTTTCAACGCATGATATTTCGCACCAGCTTTTAAAAATGGTTTTTCCAATCTACCACCACCAGCGATTACTCCAATCATCGCTCTGCAATTTTCATTTAAAATCATAGTCTTACCTGAGGGCATTTTTACAACAGCACCTTCAGGTGTATGAGAGAAGAGAATTGCTGAGCTTCCTGAAGCTCGAACTAACTTACCTCCATCTCCAAAATTCTTCTCAATATTACAAATAATCGTCCCTTCTGGAATTCTACTTAATGGTAAAATATTGCCTCTCTTTACAGAAGCGTCATAACCGATTTCGATATGCTCTCCAACTCTCATACCATCAACTGCAGGTACATAAAAAACCCTATTATCATTCATTACTAATTGAGCCAATGGTGCGCTCCTACCACGCTCATGCAAAATATCCATTACGTAAGCAGATTGAGTTTCCCCAATATTTTGAAATGGATATGCAACTGGAGCGATCTTCCCCTTCTCAGCCACTCTATATTGAGGAGCACCATGCCCTCTTTTTTGCTGAATGATTCTTCTACCCATATTTATCACACCAAACCGAGTTTTGAGGCCAAATCTATCGCTGAACTCTCTTTAGAAAGTCTTACATAAGCTTTTTTACCATAAATGGTACGAGCGGTATTGACTGATAGAACTTTCACATTGTAAAGAGTCTCAATAGCGTTTTTTATCTCTCTCTTATCAGCTTTATCATCAACAATAAAGACTAACTTATTCTCTCTTTCAATCATTCCAAAAGTCTTTTCAGTAATATAAGGCCTTTTAATAATATTTAATGCTTCATCAAGCCGCAACTACCTCACCTATCCTCAAAACTGGTTTAACGATATTCTTTAAAGCGGATTTTGACCAAATTGTAAGCCTACCCGGATTTGCACCAGGAGCTAAATCGAGAATGCTCAAATCCTTTGCTAATACACACTTTATACCTATTAAATTCTTAACCGCATTTTTAATACCTTTATCTTGAGATACTATAATTAAGGGACCTTGAGCACTCCTTGTAACTCTACCTCTCATTCTCGGTTTACCAGATCGTTTCTTTCTACTCTTTTCTAATCTTTTAAGCTCTTCTTTTAAACCTATCTTCTCTAAAAACTCGATAATTTGCTTGGCTTTCTTCACCTTTTCTATACTATCTGAAACTACGATTGGAAATGTATTCAATTCACCAACCTTATGGCCGCGGAGTATTATTAATTCTCGATTAGCAGTTGCAGCGATTGCTGAAGCTAAAGCTAAGCGCTTCTCCTTTTTATTCACTCTTTTCCAAATGATTTTTTCTGATTTAGGTGGATGTGCAACTCTACCTTTAACTACACCAGCAATTCCAGCTGCTTGTCCAGCTCTCGGGTGGCGCTCACCCTTTACTCGAGCTACACGTGCAACGCCACGACCAACACCCCAAGATTCAGCACTCGTTCTTTCACCAGCCATCGGGTCAGTACCCTTAGGTTGGTATCTATGTGAATCTAAAGCTACATATACCTTATGAATAACATCTGGTCTGAAAGGTGTGGAGAATACGGATGGAAGCTCAACACTTCCTACTTTTGTCCCTTTGAGGCTATAAACGGGTACTTTCATGCTTTAATCACCCAACTTTTTGTGTAACACTTATCTCAATAACCTTTGGCGGTTGAATCTTCTTAACATGCGCTCTTATTGGAAAGCGAAGTCTAATCAATCTTTTCGCTGGACCTGGTACAGAACCACTTACCACTATATAATCCCCTTTAACCACACCAAAGTGTGGAAAGCCACCTTTTGGTGTAATTTGCATTTCATTCTCATTACTCATTATTAAGATACGTTTATTATACTCAGTCCTTTGGTGGAAGCCCATTTGTCCAGCTCTCGGTACAGTATACATAACAGATGCTGGATGCCATGGACCTAATGTACCAATAGCTCTCACACTCTTTCTAGATTTATGTTGCTTTCTTTTCACACCCATTCTCGTTACAGGGCCTTCAAAACCCTTACCTTTTGTGATTCCAATTACATCTATATACATTCCCGGCTTAAATATATCTGAAATCTTCACTTCTTTACCTAAGATACTTATTAAATAATCCAATTGTGCCTTTAAATCTCCACCACCAACACGGATCTCAAAGAGAAAGGGCTTCTTTTGGGAAAGGCCTATATCTTTAGGTCTGAGATAGCATAAAGCGGTAAAATACTTCACTTCTGATAATCGCTCTTCCATAACCTTCATAAATTCCTCAATAGGCTTAGGTTGAATCCTAACTTTTCTAGCTAAATCTTTTGGAAGATTTTTAGCATGAGCTTCAGTAAGTGGTTGATAATAGCCACTCACTTTATGGTAAGCTCTCAAACCATAAATATAAAGAGGTGGGGTGACTAAAACGGTAGCTGCATTAAATAAAGGCTTGCCAAAGTTAGGAGTCCCTTCTCTATCATCTATAGTAATCACATGAATGCAACCAGCTTTAAATCCTGCATGCCCTAAAAGTGTAGGCTTATCGCTAGGAATTTCAGGCCAAGTGCGTATTAAGGGTACGATATGTGATGTTCTAGCTCTTGGCCTGAAGGCAAGCGATCCTCTTCTTGGTGCATTATGCTTCCTATGGCCCAAACTCTATCAACCGCTGAAGAAAGTTTTACATTACTTTTAAATCTTACTAGCTTTTATACATTAACAATCAATATAAATTAATTTATTTCGTTCTTAATTAAACTTATTACCTATTGCTTATTATTGCGAGATTAATTAAAGCAAGTGTTCCGAGTAATGCCTCCTCCGTTCTAACAGTCTCAGTACCTTGATTTGGAAACATATTTATAATAAAGCGGGTAAAATCCTCAGGTTTAAATCCTTCATCAGCTAAAATCTCTTTAATACCTCTTTTTGGTGAACCAAAAGCTATAAGAATACTTTTTGATTTTTTTATTTCTCTAACCAATTCATCCCATAACTCATTAATATTTTTACCCCATCTTGAAGTTATAATAAAGAGATTTGGCTTCACAATCTTTATTAATTTTGATAAAACTGGACCTCTTTTCACTTCATAACCCCAATATTCATTAATAATCGATTTATCCACAATTTCACATTTGAGATTTGGATATGATTGTGTGAAGCGTATAGTTACCCTACTACCTTCATTAGCTGAACCATTAAGGGGGATTAATGATGATAAACCAACATCAACCATTAATCGCTCTTTAACTTTTACCACTAACCCTTCTCTAAATTCACCTACTTTTATTTGGGATAAAGGTTTTAATAATTTATGATGAGGGGTTCTTAATGGCGGTAAAATACCAACAAATTTCAATTCCTCCTTTTTTGGGAATAATTTCTTTCTCAAATATTGAGGTGTCTCCATATACTCTAATAAACTTTTAATTATTTGAAAATCCCTTTCATAATCACCATGATCTTTGTAAATGTATATTTTTTGAACTTTGAATATAGCACAAGCTCTGCCTACCATACCCACCTTTACCGTTTTTTCTCTTAAATCTTTATCTTCTGAGATTAAAGAATCTGGTATAGCGATTGATAATTCCAAATTCATTAAGATAATTAATTCTTCCACTCAATAAGTCTTTATCTCCTCGCAATATTCGGTAATAGTTATTTACTACCAAATTTGAAAATTTTATTGATGGAAGGAGATCGAGATTTAGAGCTTCTTACAACAAAGAAGCTTTTAGAGCTTAGAAAGAAGCTTATTCGAAAGACTCAAGAAAGAAGCCCTAGAGAGATTTTAATTAGTAAATTAGTTGATAGAGGTGTTGAGGTTTTAGAGGCTGCAGAAAGAGCGTATCCAGATATAGTACCATTAATTGTAAAGAAACTTGCTAATTTAATAGAGAAAGGTATAATTACAGATTATATATCTGGTGGTGAGCTTTTACAACTCTTTAGAATTTTGGGACTCGATGTGCGTATTGAAACGAAGATAAAAATTAAAGAGAGTGGTAAATTAATTCCACTTAGTGAAAAGTTAAGAGCTAAAGATGAATAATTCTTTAAAATTATGCGAATTGAATTAGCCTTTTATATTGCCCAAAGGCCTTAATGCAACGACTTTTTTAGAAATTCCAGCTATATATGTTGCTTCCACAACTTCTGAAATATCTTTGTAAGCTAAACCCGCTTCTTCAGCCAATCCAGACATGGAAACTGCTCTCACATAAATTCCTCTTCTCTCCAAATCTCTTTGTAATTCATGACCACTTACTCTCTTCTTTGCAGCCTCTCTCGACATAGTTCTACCTGAGCCATGTGCAGTAGAGCCAAAAGTTTCAGTCATCGCTTTCGTTGTACCAACCAATAAGTAAGAGCCAGTCTCCATAGAACCTCCTATTATTACTGGTTGGCCTATATGTCTATAAACTTGAGGAACTTCATTCTCTCCAGGTCCAAAGCTTCTAGTAGCACCTTTTCTATGGACAATTACATCCATTACCTCACCATTAACTTTATGCCTCTCAATCTTCGCAATATTGTGAGCTACATCATAAACTAAATGTATACCCAATTTCTCAGGGTCTGCATGAAAGACTTTACTGAAAGCTTCACGTATTCTATGTGTAATCACTTGTCTATTTGCAAAAGCCATATTGGCTGCGCAAGCCATCGCTTTATAGTAATCTTGCCCTTCTGGAGATTCGAAAGGTGCACAAGCCAACTCACGATCACGAACCGTTATACCATACTTTTTCATAGCTCTCTCAAATATTCTTAAATAATCTGTACCGATTTGATGGCCAAAGCCTCTTGAACCGCAATGAATCATTACTAAAATTTGATCATCCATAGTAATTCCAAAATGTTTAGCAAGCTCTCTATCAAAGTATCTATTGGGATCAACCACTTGAACCTCAAGATAATGATTACCAGAGCCTAAAGTACCGACTTGATCAAAACCTCTTTGAATGGCCATAGAGCTCACTTTCGATGGATCTGCACCTTTAATCTTGCCATTATCCTCAGTCCGCTCCAAATCCTCTTTCCAACCAAATCCCTTTTCAACAGACCACTCAGCCCCCCTCTCTAAAACTTCTTTAAACTCACTATGAGTTACTCTTACAAAGCCTCTTGCACCCACACCAGCTGGAACGATTTGAAATATTGTATCAATAAGCTCTTTTAATTTTGGTTTAACATCCTTTAATGTGAGATCAGTTCGTATTAATCTTACACCACAATTAATATCGAAGCCAATTCCACCTGGTGATATTACACCTTCTTTTAAAGAGAATGCAGCTACACCTCCAATTGGGAATCCATAACCCCAATGAGCATCAGGCATAACATAAGCGTATTTTTGTATACCGGGTAAGCATGCTACATTGGTGATTTGTTCAAATACACCACGATCCATACTTCTCATTAAAGCATCTGTAGCATAAATTCTAGCCGGTACGCGCATACCCTCTTTATAACTTTGGGGTATTTCCCACACAACATCTGAGATTCGCTTAAGAGGAGGGCTCGCCATACAATTCACCAATATTAATAGGGTAAAATAGTCCTTTATAAACCAAATGATTCACGTAAATTTAAGGATTTAATTATACATCTACTACAATCATCGCAACCCATTTATCATCAATCTTTTTCACTTCAAATAAGTGATATGTAATTGCTTTTACATCAACTCTTAATTCATGCTTCTTAATATCGATTTGCTCACCATAAACACGAGCTAAAAGTCGATAAACTTCATTTTTATCAATCTTTATCTCAAAACGGCTTAAAAAAAGCTTCTCTGTATCCTTCAAAAAGATTAGGTAAGATAAAAAATCATATAATAATTCATCTATACTCTCACTCTTTAACTCAAAATTCTTTACAACCCCAAACTTTACACTCTTTGTATTAACCATAACTTCAAAGAGCGCTATAGCTGCTGATTCAAATAGCTCCTCCAAACTTGAACCCCATGCTTTAAAAGCTACATCAGCTATCGCTACATCTCCTAAAAATTCATAACCAGATTTTTGCATACTCGTAATCACCACCCAATCAATAATCGATCAATTTATTAATCAATTTTTGAATACCTGAGCTGTATTGCATCGCTTTCTTTTGTTTAAAAGCTAAATCTTCTGGCAATCCAGCAGCTATTGCCACTTTTCTTAATAATTGCTTACGTACATCATTAATTGGATTTAACTTCATATCGATTGGAAGAGAAGCCACATACTCAACCAAATCGATTTGTGCATAAGGTAAAATCAATTCAACAAATGGTGATGATGCTTTTTCATCACGTGGAAAACTTTTCTCATGAGCATTTAAAATATCATACCTCATTACAGCATCTACCACCTCTTTACCATGCTCTTTAAATAATTTAAGATATTTCATATACCCTCCGAAGAGTTCATCTGCAAATTGGCCGAGTATGAGTGTATCATAACCAAGTTCTTTCGCTCTTTTCGCTGTGAGATAAATTATTGCACCTATACTCAAATCCATAATTTTATTACACTCAATTAAATTTTGAAGGTATTTCAAAATTCCCATTAAAATATCTTTTGTGATAAATATATGGTGCAATTCAATCCCTAACTCTCTCGCTGCATTTAAAGCATCGATCTCATCTCTTGAACCTTTCGTTGATATAGTGATTAATTCAACATCACAAAGCTTAGAGATGAGAAGTGCTAAAAGTGAGCTATCTAAACCTCCTGAAAAACCCAATATCGCTTTATTATTAACTCTACATTCTAAAGATTTACAAATAAGTTTCAAAGTGTTTTCAATAGCATTTTCAAAACTCTCATTTATTGAGTGAAATTTTATCTCTTTAATAATAAATGATTTTTGTGAATCGAATGATTCTTTAAATAAATACCCAGGCTTTACTAACTCGATTTGTGTTAAGCCAGATGCTTGAAGAGCTTTAATCTCTGAAGCTACACCTATAATATTACTAGCTCTTCCTATGTAAAGTGGCTTTAAACCTAATGGATCACGTCCATAGATTAAAGAATTATCATTGTAAAGAACGAATGCGTAAGCTCCATCCAATTTTGAGAGTATTTTTGAAGCTCCTTCATAATCATTTTGATTAATCAATTCAGAAAATTTTGATAAAAATCCTTCTTCAAATTTGTAAAATGATCCATGGAATAAAAAATTTTCAAATCGATCTCTAATACAATAACCTAAAGCAATATTCGATTTTAACTCATTTAATGAATTAATATCTACTTCTTTCATATCTTCGATAAGAATTTTAAAGCCTTTAAATGCTCTATGAGTAAGAAGTTTAAGTGCCTTCATTAAATAAGATGAAGAATCTTTACCTAAAAATCCAGCCAATCCACCAGCTTGTAAAATCATTTTTCTCGAACAAGCTCGATTTGATCCTTAATCCTCTTTGCCAATGTATATCCTATCTTTGGTACTGATGCTATTTTATCAATAGATGCAGATGCTAACTTTTCGAGTGATGTAAAGCCAAAGTTGTAAAGTGATCGCGCTCTAATTCTACCTATACCTTCTAAACTAACTAATGGTATTAATTCTGGCTTTATACCATACTTTACCCTTTGCCTCAACTCATAAATTTCATTTAAAAGATTTGTATAGCCTAGTAATTTAGAAATCTCCGATAAAGAGTAAAGAAGCCAATCTGCACTCTCAACCGCTCTATGTAAATCACCAGGCTCCACACCATACGTTGTGAGAAGTTTATCCTCACTCCATTCATCAATCCATCCAAGCATAACCATTAATGATCTCATATTCGATAAGAATGATTCATACTCATTATAATCTCTTTCATTAGGAATTGGTATGATGAATTTATCTTTAAATTCATTTACGAATGATATAGCTAATTCCCAATCTTTACTCCTCAATGGGAATTTTGGTGTAAAATCTTGAGAGATAACTATTAAATGCAATAACCCTATTGGATGAGTTTTATCTTTAACGAATCTTAACGCATCTCTAAACATAACACCAGTTTCAGGATCGATATAAAGTAAAGAAATCCTTTTACCAAATTCCGTCGCAATATACCTTTTAGCTTTTCGCTCTATAAGCTTATTATCAATTAAATACTCTATCGCTTCTTTTATCTTTTTATGAAATGTTACTTTACGATATTGTTTTGAGAAAAGCGTTTTTGAGAATAACTCAAAGATTTCTATATCATCAATCCCTGGTAATGTTGATACAGTAGCTAATGTATGGGTTCGTAAAGCTCCACCTTGTGATAATCGAGATTGAATAGGTTCAGGTGTACCCTTTATATAATGGTGAATAATTTCATCAGCCTCACTCGATGAATGAGCGATTAATACAGTCTCACCAATTGAATCATATTGAGGGCGACCTGCTCTTCCACAATTGTGGACAACGTAGTTTTCTGCAACATAATTTTCAGTCCCTTCTATTGAAATATTGTAGACTTTATACTTACCATTTAATCTTCTTACACTTTTAACACAAAGCCACTCTACAGATTCACTTTTAAGGTAATAATCGCTCAAATTGTGATACCTATTGTAGTTAATTGTGGAAATTTTGTACTTTACAGGAGTGAGATATTTAGTAAACTTTTCAATGTCACTTAACTTTCTGAAAATAATGTTATAAACAGGCCTTTTAAATTCAGCCTTCTTACTAGCTATCACAGTTATTTTCGGTTGATTTACTTTGATTGATGAAACTATTCCAAGCCTGAGTAGTAAATCATGAAGCCCATAGGCAAATTTACGACTCACAGTAGGTATTAGCACCTTTCGCACCGATGATCTTAATTTACTTTCTGAATAATCCCCATCACCATCAAACACACCGATCAGATAAGCATTAATTAGGTTCGGTGGAAATGAGAAGATAACATCACCAACTTTCACATGTATTTTACGACCAAAAGGAATTCCAAATTTATTCATAACTTTAGCTAAAAGTGTAGAGCCAACTTCAAGTGATACATATCCATTCTTCTCATAAACATATGGCTTAAAGCCGAGTTTACAAAAGATACGAGTAGCTTTTTCAATCACATTCTTATTTTTATTAAACACCCTTACCTTATAATAAAATGATCCACTTCTTTTATCTTTAATCTTTTGGATATAACCATTTGTTACGACTAGCCCTAATATCCACATGAAATCCTCATCTATATACTTTGGAATATTCATCGGAGTACCGTAAGCCGTCTTAACAATTCTTAGCCTTTCAGCAATCTCATCATCATTAAGGCTGAGCAAATCACAAATCTTCAAGATTATTCGAAGAGGTATAGCTTTTCTTCCTTCTGCATACTCTTTAATACTCTTTAAATCTACCCCTAACCAATCGGCTAATTCTCTTAGTTTGTATTTCGCTTTAATCAACTCAAAAAGATCGGTTTGATTCTTAAGATAAGTGCCATTAAGAGGTAGATATTTAAAAAAGTAGAGGAGGTTTTTATTAACCTCATACTCAAATTCTTTCACGTATGCTATTTTATCATTATTTTTTAAATCGCCAGCAGGTACCCAAGAATTTTTTGTCATAATTGGATGTTCTGGAGTGAGTAAAAGCTTTCGACCATTATTCGTTCTTATTTCTACCAATTGGGTCGCATCTCTGGAGAACCAATTGACGATTCTTTTTTGTACAAATCGCTTTAACCTTTCATCATATGTTATGACATTACCACAAATCCTCTTCTTTACGATTTCTCCTATTGGTAAAGTGCTTCCATCCCCCATTAAAATCCTTGTATTGTAGGGTAGGCACATTTGTTTATACTCTAAAATACTTATAGGCATTTGTCCTCCATATTCAGAATCATACCTCATAAAACTACTTATCACAACCCTTCTCGCAGGTAGATTAACACCAGCAGCTAAAGTTGGTGTAGCGATTAACAACTTTATTAAGCCGTCTCTAAATCCAGATTCAACAATCCTTCTATGTTGAGCATCAAGACCCGCATGATGAAAAGCGACACCATTACTAACCACTTTAGCTAAAGTTCTACTTAACTCAGTCTCCTCACCAGTATTGAGAATCTCCTCAGAGAGATTTTTTAATTTATCAATCTCATCTTTGGTAAGAAAATGCTTAGTAATCTCGGCAGATTTTAATGAGAGGCTCATAGCTCTTTTTCTCGTTTCTACAAAGATTAATGATTGCCCATTTTCTGAAATTGTATCAATCGCTACATCTATAACAGCACCTTTACCTGTAGGTTTAATTTCTCTTATTGAACCATCAATAAACTTGATTTTACCATATTCATAAACACCCTCAATCAATTTTACAGGTCTCCAATTTATATTAACCAATTTTGCACCTAACCAATCTGCAAGCTCTTTTGCATTTGTGATTGTAGCACTTAAAGCCAATAATTGGGATTGAGATGCGTAAGTTAATATTTTAGCTATAATCGTCTCAATAGTTGGTCCACGATCGGGACTATCTACTAAATGAATCTCATCTATCACAAAGAGCTTTACAAAATTTAACCAATCAGCACCATGCCTAAGAATAGAATCAAATTTCTCATTCGTTAATATTAAAATATCACCTTCACTTAAATACTCGCTACGCGAGTCATAATCGCCCGTTGAAATTAATACTTTTACTCTTTCCCCATTGGATTTTTGAAGTGTGCTTAAAGTATTAAATTCTTCAAACTTTTCATTAGCGAGAGCTCTTAATGGTGCAAGATAAACGACTTTCCCCTCATTATTAATTACAATCTTTGCAGCTGCCATTAAAGCGATAAGAGTTTTACCACTAGCGGTAGGTGATGTGATAAGTAAATTAGCACCATTTAATACACCCGATTTAATAGCTTCAATTTGAGGAGGATAAAGCTCTTTATAACCTTGAGATTCAAATAATGATATTACATTTGGTGGTAAGGGTAATGATGAGATTCTCAAGGTTGTGCATTAAAAACTATAATTTACGATAAAATCCAGGCTTAACCTCATATATCTGCCCACTTCTATTCAAAGTTTGTAACATTCTTTGAGCCTCCTCTTGAGTGAATTTCTTCGTTTTTACTAGCTCTTCTATGAATCTTTTACCCTCTACAGGATTCTTCTCAGGCCCTTCTAAAGATTTGAAAACATCTATAGCGGTTTCTAAAAGGCTTCTTTCACTTAAGGGCTTGCCATGTATAACTCCTAAATCGATTTTACCCGTTCTTACATCCACACCTACCGTCTCCAACATTTTTCTCATTAATGCGATAGCTCTTAAAGCATCCTCCTCAGTAACTTTATCTCTTAACATAAGCCTTGCTCTTGCAGTAGCTAATCTAATTAAAGCTTCCAATTGCCTCGGTGTTACAGTAATCATAAATTCAGAACCCATACTTCTCAATTGCAAATAATACTCCAATAATCTATCCTCTGCCTCTTTTGTTAATTTTGGTTCTATTCTTTTTGCATAAATCAAGTATTTTCTTAATAACTCAAAGTCTATTGGTGGTGCTGTAGCATATCCACCCTTTCTATGTATAGTTAAAACATGTTTAGCGAGTGCTTCATCCTTAGCTCTATCTGGAATATCTCTAAGTACAAATATTAAATCGAAGCGTGTAAGAAGCGGTATTGGTAAATTCACATTATCTGAAATATTTCGATATGGATCGTACTTACCGAGTATTGGATTAGCAGCAGCAATTATTGATGTTCTTGCATTTAATGTAGCCACTATTCCACCTTTAGCCACACTTACAGTTTGTTGCTCCATAACTTCATGTAAAGCATTTCGATCCTCGGTTCTCATTTTATCAAACTCATCAATAGCTGCTACACCTTGATCTGCCAAAACTACAGCGCCAGCCTCAAGCATCATCATACCACTTCTATCTCTCACTACAGCTGCAGTTAAACCAGCAGCTGTAGAACCTCTACCTGAAGTATATAATCCACGAGGTGCAGCTCTTGCTGCATACTTTAAAAGCTCACTTTTAGCAGTTCCAGGATCGCCTATAAGTAAGATGTTAATATCGCCACGAATAGTGGTACCATCTGGAAGGATTTTTTGAGGAGCACCTAATAATGAGAGCAATATTGCTTCCTTTTGGGTTTGATAACCATAAATCGTAGGGCATACGGATTCTATAAGCCTTTCATATGCATTTTCTTCTTTAGCAATACTTTTAATTAACTCCTCATCCTCTTTTGTAATTTGTATATCCTCAGGACTTTTTGCTAAAGGCTCGATATAATTACTTTGAATTTTTGTTTTAAATATTCGAAGCTTACCAGCGGTTGAATATTCTTGTTCAACAGTTACAATTCCTGTTACAATAACACGATCACCAGGTCGAGCGGTATTCACAATATCACCAGTTAAATTCACATCTATGTATTGAGGAAGTTGGCCTGGTGGAAGCTCTTCAGGTAATTCTTGCAATCTTATTAATTGATAATCAATAAACTCAGTATTCTTTTCATCAATCTCAAAATTCTTTGTTTCAGTACATCGTTCACACTTTGTAGGTTTTTTAAGTGTGATTCCAATTTGCTCAATGTGTGTTATATTACCACACTTTTTGCACTTGAAAGCGACTCTCATAGCTAAAGGCTTCAATTCTGAAGCTCGAATTACCATGCCAGATACCGCTACCAATCTTCCTAAATGCTCTGTTGTTAACTTTCTCAAAGAGAGTTTATCTGGAAGATTTCTAATTCTAACTCTCAAATCTTTTCGAATTTTATCTGCATAACTTGGATTCTCCCATCTTAATGCTTCATAAGCAGCTTTATCAAAGCTATTCAAAGTTTCGATAGGCTCAGTTAATAATTTTAGCCCTAAATCTATATCATAAGAGTTTAAATCATCAAAATCCACAATGAGTGACTTTCCTCCACGAGACGGGAGTTGTGAGAGTCTCTCTCGATATTTAAAACTGCCATCTTTCGATTTAAAGCTCTTTAAGAAGAGAGTTAAGAGTTCAGTAAGCTTCGCAGTTGTGGCTTCGCTCATTTTTAAAATACCTCCAAAATATTCTTTTTCCAATCCTCAATAATCTCACGCACACGCTCAAGAAGTATCTTCTCCTCAAATGTTATCTTCCCCAAAAGTTCCGTAGGTATTGATGAACTACATGCATTGTATAGAAGTTTACACACGCGAATATTAATGAGGTCTCTGCATAAAATTGAAATTTTATCATATTCCACTTTATGTGCGCTATCCTTCTCACTACGAGCCTTAAGCTCATTTAAATAATTTTTCATTCTCAAATAAAATTCATTCTTTAATGTGGAGAGTTGTAATGAATTTTGTATTTTTTCCCTATTCAATGCTCTAAATAATTCCACATCAAAACTCTCCTCTTGTATCTCTACAAACCCTAATTCACTTAAAACTTCAGCTACCCATCGGGGTAACTCTAACAAATCCCTCTCTTTAACCCTTTCGATTTGAACAGAACCTACTTCAATCTTTGGCAACTCTTTCTTCACGAGAACTTTAACTAAAGATAGTGAATAACTTAACCTATGATCCTTTAATAATTGCAAAGTATCCGTCGATCTTTTATCTAATTCCATAACTAAAAAAGATTAATCATTCGCTACTCTTTAATCTTGCGATAAATCTATCTGGACAATTTACTAATTATTTGAATACTCCTTAAGTTGAGAGGAAAGTTCAAAATAATAAGTTTTTACAATATGAGAATATTCATGTTGAATAATTTATTGCAAAATATAACTCTCTTTAAGATTAAGGCTCGCTATACTTATTTAAGCTACGTAATTGGTAAGCTATTCTTAATAACGGTTTATAGTTAAGTGATTTAATACTCCCAGATACAACGGAGGTTGATAAACCAGCTGTTAATGGTTCTAAAGGTGTAGCTACTCGCTCTCTAAAATCTTGTAAATCGATACACATAGCCTTGAGAACGTATTCATAAGCTCCAACTGTGGAGTTAACGTGAACGATTCTAGGCTCTTCATTAAAGAAATCAAAAAGCTTCTTCCTTACAACTTCATCAACAGTAGTTCTTGTACATACGTAAGCTACCATGTTTAATCCAAGTTTTTTCCAATCAATTTCAATAGTGAATTTCTTAATAATCCCCATTTTAACCAATTTATTTATTCTCCTAGAAATCTTTCTCTCATCAGTATGAAGAGCTTTTGCTAAATGTTTAAATTTGATTCTACCATCATCTATTAATGCTTCAAGTATTTTGAAATCTAAATCATCTAACATATTATCCCCAATTGAATTTTATGACCTTTTACTTAAGTTTTCTTGCTATAAAAATCATAAAATGTAAATGGTAAGTATTTCGGTTTGAATTTTCCGACATTTATGAATTTTTTACAATAATTTTCTGACAAATTTGTACTTTTATTTTGAATTTATCAAGAAAACAGTAAATTTTATAAAATACTTTCCCATTAAACACCATAGAGGTGGTAATATGCCATTCTTTAAACGTGCCTTAAAAGATATACCAGCATACATATACCCAAAGTTGATTGTTGAGTTTGGTTTAACACATGAATATGCACAAACTCTCAAATATATTGAGCAAGATACAGTTATTGAAGGAAGAAAAGGTAAGTTATTCAGAATTATAGACCCAAAGGTTATCCCAAAGGATATTGTTTTAAAGGAGTATAAGGATCTTGATAATCATCCTGAATGGATTATTTTTGAAGGCTTTACACTTGAACCAACAACACGTGAAGATCGTTATATTGAAATCAAGAAGAAGCAACCTTAATTAATTATTCAATGCATTTACTAAAATTTTTTACCTTTGAGAATTATCAATACCTTTATAGTTAGTGATTATGATACGTGATAAAAAGAATCAATAATAAAATAATAATATGTAATTGTATCATGGTAACACCTTTATTAATCACTCTATAACATCATATTGAGAGGTTATTTAAAGAATGTCAACTATTCAAAATTTAATGTGGGTGGAAAAGTATAGACCGTTGAAGTTAGAGGATATGGTAAATCAAAAGCCCGTTGTAGAAAGGTTAAGCTCGATGTTAAAATCTCCCAATGAAATGCCTCATTTACTCTTTACTGGTCCACCCGGTGTTGGTAAAACTACTGCTGCTTTGTGCATAGCTAGAGCGATAATGAATGATTATTGGAGAGATTATACTTTGGAGTTAAATGCATCTGATGAGAGGGGCATTAATACAATAAGAGAAAGGGTGAAGACATTTGCTCGATACGCTGATAGGCGTGTAGATATCCCATTTAGGATTATCATTCTCGATGAAGTCGATGCGATGACGAGTGATGCTCAAACCGCATTAAGAAGGATTATGGAAACAAGCTCGAATGTATGTAGATTTATATTAATAGCGAATTATAGCTCAGCGATTATCGAGCCTATTCAAAGTAGATGTGCAATATTAAGATTCTCACCACTCGAAGAAAAGGATGTTGTTGAGTATTTGGAAAAGATATGTAAATTGGAGAATTTAAGGTATGAGAAGCAAGCTTTATCACTTATATATGAAGTATCGGAGGGGGATTTGAGACATGCTATTAATATACTTCAAGCAGCTGCTACAATAGGTAAAATCGATTTAGATAATGTAAAGAAGACTACAGGTATTTCAGCAAAGTTTAAGGTAAATGAAGTTGTAAATCTTGCTTTTAAAGGTCGATTTAATGAGGCAAGAAGTGAGTTAATAAAATTGATTAGAGTTTATGGAATGTTAGAGCGTGACTTTCTCAAATATGCGCATGATGCTATATTAAAAATGAAATTACCAAATGCTCATGAAGCTGCAGAAGTTATGGCGAAGTATGATTATCGATTGATTATGGGTGCTCATCCAGAGATACAATTATCAGCATTATTAGCAGAATTAGGTAAAATTGGTAAAGAGGCTGGATTGAATAAAGAAGAGTAATAATTGAGGTAAGTGATTCATGAAGTTAAGTTTACCTCGCGGTATGCGTGATTTTGAGCCTGAAAGTTACTCATTATTTGAGAAGATTCGAAGTGTATTTTTAGATGTTTGTAGGTTATATGATTTTAAAATTATGGAGCCATCCCCAATTGAGTTAATCTCAACTTTAAAGATGAAGAGCGGTCCAGCAATTTTAAATGAGATATACCATTTTAAGGATAAAAGTGGTAGAGAGGTTGGATTAAGATTCGATCTTACCGTAGGATTAACTCGATATGTGGTATCACATCGTGAACTTTCTCTCCCAATAAAGTTGGGTTCATTTGGAAGTATGTGGAGATATGATGAGCCTCAATATGGTCGTTACAGATGGTTTCATCAATGGAATGTTGAGATTTTCGGCTCAAAGAGTATTGAGGCTGATGCTGAAGTAATAGACTTTACTTCAACTATAATGAGTAAATTGGGAATTAATAGCGCTTCGATAGAGATTGGGGATAGAAGTGTGGTTGAAGAGTTTATTAAATCAGAGTTAAAGATTGAGGATAAATCAAAAATTTTGGAAATGTTAAGAGCTCTTGATAAAGTTGGAAGAAAAAGTGTGAATGAGGTTCTTAATGAGTATAGTGATAAAATTGAAAGGGAGAGTCTTGAACGATTGATTCAATTTGGTGGTATTAAGGGAAGTGCTGAAGAGGTATTAAATCGATTAAAAGAATTAAATTTAAAATCCCAAGTTAATCTTGAGAAACTTATAGATTCATTAAACTCAAGAGGAGTAAAAAATGTGTTATTGAATATGGGTGTAGTTAGAGGGCTTGATTATTATACGGGAATTGTGTTTGAAGTTTTTGATAGAGAGTGTGTTGAATTAGGTGCACTTGCTGGTGGGGGAAGGTATGATGCATTACCTGAAGTGTTTGGTAGAGCAGATATGGGCGCTACAGGAGTGGCTGGTGGTGTAGAAAGAATTATACTCGCTTTAAAAAAGGTTGGTGGTGTAGGTAAAATTAATGGTGCAAAGGTTTACGTAGCTTATGCAAAGCCTGATATGATTATTCATGCTGGTAAAATCACATCTATGCTAAGGCGTAATGGTATACCTACAGATATGGATATTTCTGGTAGAAGTTTAAAACGCCAAATGGAAGTAGCATCTTCAAAATCTGTTAAGTATGTGGTTTTAATCGCTCCAAGAGAATATTCAGAAGGAAAAGTGATTTTAAGGGATATGGGCTCAGGAGAAGAGAGAGTAATAAAGGTGGATGAACTAATACCTTATGTAAAATGAATATGGATATTTTAAAAGTACAAAGATTATAAAGATAGATCCAATAATATAAATAAGGAATTAATAAAATTAGCTGCAAATGTGATAAAGGAAGGGGGTATTGTAGCATTTCCAACCGAGACTGTTTATGGTTTAGGTGCTAATGCTTTAGAGCCTGAAGCAGTAATGGAGATATTTAAAGCGAAGAATAGACCTATGGACAATCCCATTATAGTTCATATAGCAAGTAAGGATATGTTAAATTTATTAGCGATAGATATTCCAAATTATATGAATGAATTAATTGAGAGATTTTGGCCCGGTCCCTTGTATTAAAAGCATCCAACATTATACCAAGAATAACTACGGGAGGCTTGGATACAGTAACCATAAGAATGCCTAGTCATAAAGTAGCATTATCTTTAATAGAAGAAGTACCTATCGCTGCACCAAGTGCTAATTTAGCTGGTAGGCCGAGTCCAACATTAGTTGAGCATGTTATAGAAGATCTTGCAGGAAGAATCGATTTAATAATAGACTCAGGGCCTACGAATATAGGCATAGAGTCTACAGTATTGGATGTGAGTAAAGATGTACCTATAATATTAAGACCTGGAGGTATAACCTTAGAGGATTTAAAAGAAGTAATAGAAGAGGTGAGGTTGCATCCGGTAATTACATCTAAATTTGAGGTGGAGCGACCATTATCACCGGGAATGAAGTATAGGCATTATGCACCAAAAGCAGAGATGTTAGTTGTAGAAGGAGAAGAATCATTAGTGAAAAAGAAGATTCAAGAAATTACCAATAAATATGTGGCAATGGGCAAATCTGTTGGTATACTAACTTTTGATGAGAATAAAAATCTTTATGAAAATGTGATTATAAAATCCTTAGGAAGTAAGCAAGATTTGAGATCTGCAGCTAAAAGACTCTTTTAACCTCTTAAGAGAATTTGATAAAGAGCGTGTGGATGTGATAATAGCTGAAGGAGTTGTAGAGAAAGGTTTAGGACTCGCTTTGATGGATAGATTAAGCAGCAGGTAATAAGATCATAAGAGTATGAGGTTTTTAGCAATTATATTCTGTTATTTAAGATTTAGCACGTCCAAAAATTTCAGTTAATTCTTTAAATCTTTGAAGTTTATTAGATATTAATTGTTCAATAGTTAATCTCCACTCCCAATTGTTTGATAATGATGATGGTTTATTCATTCTCGCTTCAGAACCTAAAGAGAGTATATCTTGCATTGGTGTAATACTCAAATTCGCTACAGAGATCATTGAAAGTCTAATAAATTCCCAACTAACCGTTCTTTCTGATAATTTTTTACCCACATATTTAAAGAGCCTATCCTTCTCCTCTTGAGTCGCCTCATTTAAAAACCATCCCTTTACTGTATTGGTATCATGAGTGCTTGTAAAAACTACGGAATTTTTTGAATGATTATGAGGTAAATGTGAGCTATTTGAATTACTAAATGCGAATAAAAGAACTTTCATATTAGGGATTCCAAGCTTACTAATAGCCTCTTCCACATCGAGTGTTATAAAACCTAAATCTTCAGCGATAAATGGTAAGTTTGGGAATTGCTTAATAAGCTTGCTAAAGAATTCTTCCGATGGCGTCTTAATCCATTTACCTTTCTCCGCTGTATCACAATATGCTGGAACTTCCCAATAAGCAAGAAAGCCTCTAAAATGATCGAGGCGTAATAAATCAAAAAGTTTTAAATTATGTTTTATACGCTCTATCCACCACTCAAAATTTCTTCTCTCCAATTCATCCCAATTATATACGGGAGTTCCCCACAATTGGCCTTTATTACTAAAATAATCTGGCGGTACACCACTTAAAAATAAAGGCATTTTATTCTTATCCAATTTGAATATTTCAGGATTTACCCATACATCTGCACTATCATGACTAACATAAAAAGGAATATCTCCTATAATCTTCAATCCTTTTTCATTACAATATTTTTTCAAAGAGAACCATTGTTTAAAGAATAAAAATTGAGTAAATTTCTCAAAATCTATAAAATCTTTAAGAGCTTTTCTTTCTTCATTCAATGCGCTTTTATCTCTATCACGTAAATCGCTCGGCCATAAATACCAAGGTTTATTAAACTTTCTCTTTAAAGCTTTGTAAAGAGCATAATCGTCTAACCATTTTGAATTTTCAATGGAGAATTTTTCAAATCCATTATAATCTTTCCTATCTTTAAAGAATTTATACGCTTTCATTAAAATCATCCCTTTAATTTTTGATACTGCTTTATAATCCACATATTTAGATGGTAAGTTTATCGATTTTTTATCAAATGAATTGGGAAGGAGTTTCTCATTTATTAATAAATCTGGACTTATAAGTAATGGATTGCCAGCAAAACCTGAATTTGAAAAGTATGGTGAGTTCCCATGCTCTATGCTAGTAGGATTTAATGGTAAAATTTGCCAATAACTTTGCTTAATCTCTAATAATAAATTTGAAAATTTATATGCCCATTTTCCTAAATCGCCTATACCAAAATTCGATGGTAAAGAAGTTATGTGAAGAAGAATACCACTAGCTCTTCTCACATTATCCCACCTTTATTTAAAATGGTGTTAAAGGGATTATCATTAAGATCCTAAAATTTTAACTTTTAATAATTCACATAATTTATCAAAAGTAACTAACCATTCAATCACACTTTTATCACCACTTTTACTCCTCTCTTTCATAAATTTGTAATATTGTTTGCAAAGTGAGAAAATTATATTTTGAGCGTACCATAAATCGAGTTGTATAGGTAACTCATTTAATAACTCTACCAATCTCTTAATCCTCTTAAGATTCTCTAAATCTTCTGGATTACTCATTAATTTCTTCAATTCAATAACTATTCTTGAGCTTGCTTCGAGACCGATTAAGCTTTTATCTATATCTATTGATAATTCTTTTGTATAATCCACCAATTTCTTTAATAAATCTAAATTTATCTCCTTAGATGTTAGAGTATCGAGTATTTTTGAACTTATTACTATATCTGCAGCTACCTTTAATGCTTTCGGTGGGTTAATGCCAATCTCTTTTAAAAACTTCATTGTTGGATAATTATCCTCAAATATTCTTTTATAATAAGACTCAGCATCGGTTATTGATAATCGCATTATTTTTTGTATAATCCTCCTTTGCTCATCTTTAAAAAGATTCTTAAGCGAGTAAATATTCATTCCAAAATACTTATCAATTAATGTGATAATCTTTTGTATTTCAGCTTTCTCGAAACTTGATTTAATCTCATCACACATACTTATAAACTCCTCATTATTCATATGCTCTTTAATCCCTCCAATTACATTATGATCGCCAAACCATAATATTGAATAACTAACTACGGTTTTGCTCCAAGTGATATTCGAGAATACTTTAAACTTACCTATTATTAACTTAAATCTTCCCAATTTATACTCCTCATAAACCTCATCATCAATCTCATAGCAATAAACATTTGACGGTCTTAATTCTGTAAAGAGTGAAGATATAGTGTAATGCATACCAACTTTCACAAGGTCTACAATATGTGGTATCACAAATGCTTTAAATACCTCTGCGCCATTCTTAAAATTTGGATTATTACTAGGAGCTTTTTCAAGCATATTCACATATTCGGATGTTAAATCAATACCAAACACTCTACGTACAAGTTGCATAGCTCTTGCTGCATATCTCATTACTTGTATGGTTTCTATATCTGATATCTCATCAAAAAACCATCCACAACTTGTATACATTAACAATGAGTTTCTTTGCATTTCAAGAAGTTTTAAAACTATCCCCTTTTCTTCCTCACTCAAATCCCTTTTAGCATGTTTAGCGAGAAATTCCTCAATACTTTGCTTAGACCTATTGAGAATGATTTTTATATAATCATCTCTAGCCCTCCAAGGATCTTTAAGATACTTTAACCCTTCATACTCAAAGATTTTAGCCAAATTATCCCTTAACCAATCCATAGCTAATCTCAAAGGTTTACGCCAAGCTTGATTCCAACCTCTCCCTCTTCCAGCATTACAACCACAATCACTCTTCCATCGCTCCACACCATGTGCACATGACCAAGATGTATTCTCAATTATTTGAACTTCATATTGGGGTGGAAATTTCTCAAGATATTCTCCATAATTCGTGATTTTTGCTAAATTATTAGCCTCTATGTAATGAATACAATAAGCTAGAGCCATATCACCAAATCGATGATGATGACCATAAGTCTCACCATCCGTAGCTATATGAACGAGTTGTGGATAATTCTCATTTGTAAATGCATTTATAAGCCTCTTTGCAAAAAATTCTCCATTACTTAAAAGATTACCAAAAGCCACATCATTTGATATCATTTCATCATAGAAAAATAGGTTTATACTATTACCCGATGGTAAGTGGCAAATATACGCTCTTTTTGGATCGATTCTCCCTCCTTTCACATCTAACCACTCTTTACCATCAATTCTTTTAATCCTCTCAGCTTGGCGTGGTGATAATATTGTGAATTTTATACCAAATTCAGCAAGTATCTCAAGCGTTTCTATATCTACTGCAGTCTCAGGTAGCCACATACCTTCTGGATATCTTTTGAAGCGCTTCTTAAAATCTTCAATACCCCATATTACTTGTGTATATTTATCCCTTTTATTCGCTAAAGGCATTATAATGTGATTGTAGGGTTGAGCTATAGCTGAGCCATGATTTGAAAATCTTTCCATACTTATTTTATCTGCCTCAAGAATTGCATCATAAACCTCTGGATTATGCCTCTCTAACCAATAAAGAAGTGTAGGTCCGAAATCAAAACTGATTTTTGAATAGTTATTGATAATATTGATGATTATACCATTTGGATCTACAATACGGGAAGCGGTATTTGGAGCATAACATTCAGCTGTGATTTTCTCATTCCAATCATGATAAGGATATGCATCTTCTTGAAGCTCAACTTCTTCAAGCCATGGATTCTCTCTAGGCGGTTGATAAAAATGTCCATGAATACATACGAATCTATTCATCCATCACACCATTCCCATCAGCATTATCATTTTTACATTTAAATAAATTAGACTAAATCAAGCTTATGAATCTAACTTGCCTTTTTAAATGTATGCAGTAATTATTTTATCTGATATGATTAAGTAAATTATTTCATAAACCATTATTAAATTAACATGATTTAATAAGATGATACCAGTCAGCCTTTATAAATAAGATACATGATCAGAGGTTGACCAGTTTTCCGAGAAGTAAATAAATTAAGATTATAAAAATAATTTGAATCGGACTATATTAAGTCTTAACATCCATAGAAAGTGAGTATTATCTTTAAAATTAAATAACACTATAATGTTGAATAACTATTCAAACTAGTTTGTTGAAGCTTTAAATGGGATTGCCTCATTCTTTCAACAATCTTTCTCATACGATCCCTTGAAAAACCTCTTTCTTCACAAAGAAACTCATACAATCGATCCTCATCCACAATTCCAAACTCTATTTTGTAATTATTCGTGACTTGAGGATTTAGAAAGATTTTTCTTACATCTTCATAATTTTCATCCACATTGGATTTAATATAATTGGGTAATCTTTCAATCGAGCCATACTTTTTAATAAGTTTTAAAGCTTTTTTTGGCCCTATACCTTTAACACCTTTATTAAAATCAGTTCCGATAAGAATAGCTATATCAATTAATTGCTCTCTAGTAATTCCAATACCCCTTAAGAAATTATCCAATTCTATAACTTCTGGTTTAAGAGGCCTTACAATTCTTTTACTTGGTAAATACTCAGTCCCAGATATAGTTAAGTAACGAATAAGCCTTGGTGTACCAAAGAGTAAGGAATCGTAATCACGGCTACTAGATGCCCAAACATCCCCCTTTTTAGCCATATAAGCTGCTTGCGCTTCAGCATCACTAGGCGCTTGTACATAAGGTAAACCAAGGAGTTTAAGTAAATACTTTGCATCCTCTATCATATCTTTTGTAAGCTTACTACTTACAACCGCTTTAGAGTATGCAGTATCATAATTACCAATCATTCTAGCAAATTCCCACTCTTTAATCGCTCTTTCCCTTACCCTACTTCTCTTCTCAATTTCATCTTTCTTTAAGATGGGTGGTGAACCATCAAAAACGAAAATCGGTTTAATACCATATTCATAAATCAAATGGGTTGAGCGGAATATAAGGCCATTTAAGTGTGATGTAATTCTACCTTCCTTATCCATTAATGGCGTCCCATTTCTCATACGTATAAGTGAGAGAAATTGATAAAGCTCATTATTTGCATCGATAGCTAAAGTCTTAAATGAGAGATCTTTTATTTTAATAATCTTCTTATTAACGATAATTGGTGTTAAATTTACGCCCAATTAAGCCCATTATTCAATATTAGTATTAGTAAAATTAAAGTTTATGAAAATTTGGAAATAATTTTAGATATTGCTTCTCTCATAATGGAATAATTTGAAAAACTAAAAAATAAGTAAAAGCATAAATTATGGTTTTTGTATCGATTTAAGTGATGGAGTCTGCGAGTGAATTAAAGCGTAAAATATTCAAGAGATATGAGGAGGAGCCTACGGGATGGCAAGTTTATACTGCAAAGGATCAGTATGGCCATATTAATACTATCTTTATACATGGTAAGGATGTTTGGTTCTTAAAGGAGGAATTTATCAATCCTTATGAGACGATTGGTGTTGGTGTAAAAGATACTTTAAGTGCTTCTAGCATACCAATAATTAAGCCTAACTTTGGATTCAGACCTCTTACAAAAAGAATGATGATTGAAATTATAAATGCTTATGAAGGTAAGGGTTCATTGAAAGAGATTATAAAAAAGGTGTTAAATACAAATCCATTACCTCTTAGCGATATTAGAACGCCATTAATTATGGAGGGACCTATAATGCATACAATTCAAGGAATTCCATCAATTGTGAATAAACAAGAAGAATTGGATATGAAATTGAGAATTGAATTAAATAATTTAATTAATAAAAAATATCCTCATCTTACAACGATTTATTATTAATTTATTAAAATTAAATTGGATGATAGTTTTGTTAAAGTTGGATAATATCACCAGTTTTTAATTGCTTACAACGCTCTCCGAAAAATTCTGAAAGCATTCTAATAGCTTTATCGCCTGTACAATGGCATGGGCCGATAAATTCAAGATTGAAATCGGATAAGTCATTTAAAGTTGCTTTAATCCTCTCATCATTAGCTTTAATTAAATGAAAGCCTCCTATTACCGCATAAACACGATTCACATTCATTACCTTTTGAGCATGTATTAAAGTATTTATTATACCTGAATGGGCACAACCTAATATTACTACCAAACCTTTATTTTCAATATTAATTATAACCGCTTGATCATCAATTAATGGATCTTTTTGAAATTTGTAATCATCTATTACCCATAAGTCCTCAACCTTTTCATACTCTACTCTTCTCTCTATCTCACCACTCGTTACGATACCATTAGCTATATTGATTGGATTACGAGCACAAATTACAATACCTCCAGCCTCATCAATACTCGATAATTTGAATGGTATACCTATAAATTTGAGATATGGTTTAAATGTGAATTTTGGCTCGAAGGCTTTAGGATGGGTTAAAATCATTATTCTCTTATTGATTTGCTTTAAAACCTCAATTAAACCGCCAGTATGATCATAGTGGCCATGAGTAAGAATTATGTAATCAATTTTATTCAAATCTACATTCAAAAATTTGAGATTATTTTGTATAACCTCTGATGATGGACCAGTATCTACCATTAAATTCACTTGCTTATCATTTAAAATTGCTTCTATTAAAAAGCATAAACCATGCTTACCCAAAAGATTTGGATTATCTATACTCGTAGAGTCATCAACGATTACGGTTAATTTTAAACCCTTAACCGCGCTGTATTGAGATTTATTTATAAACGATGTCATTCTCTCTAACTCTTTGTATCACTTTTAAACCTATAGACTTTCCAGCTTCAGCAAATTCAACATTCTTATGCTCTATTTGCATCGATTCAACGACTTGTTCAAAATTCGTAGTACTACCTTTTATTAAGATTTTATCACCAACCCTTAAAGGAGCGCTTAACTCTATAACAGCTACGCCTATTTTGGGATAGTAATGTGTAACTCTACCTACAACTTTTCTTTCCATTTACTCACCTCAATATTTAATGCATAACCCACTAATTAATTTATGGGTTAAAAGTTAATGAATATTTTACAATCCAAATTTCGGACAAATATTATTAATTGGACAAATATCACATTTTGGATTGAGTTTTTTACAATAAGCTCTACCATGTAAATAAATCAATGTTTGAACCCATCCTCCCAAAAGGCCAAGGTATGATAGCTTAGCCTTTAAGCAAAGATCATTCTTAAATAAAGGGCAAGGTTGAATATCGTAAATATTAAACTCATCACAAATGAATTTGGAGCAAAAATTACTATTAGGCATTTTAGATTCTCCACTGAAAAAGCCCAATCTCATCGAAACGGATTGGAGATGAGTATCACATGGTATAAAATCGGTAGCTTTAAAAGTTGATAAAATTAGAGAATCAACTGTTTTTGGCCCTAAACCCCAACAACCATTAATTAATAAAATTCTCGCAACTTTTGGTGGGAGCATTAAAATGTATTCTTCAAATGGGCTTTTTGGATTGCCAAAGACCTTCACTATTTTCTCGGGTAAATGATTTATCAATTCAATGAAGCTTTTTAAAGTTTTTTGAAGTTGGAAAATTTGATAACTTGAGCTAATCTCTTTTAATTCATTTATGGATGCTTTGCTCAATTTGTAAATATCACCATTATATTTACTCCAAATCCTTTTACACCAATTGAGTACAAATCGTTCATAATCAGCTCTCTTTGATAGAGTAATCGCTATTAATAGATGAGTAAAATCCAATGGCGCAATGGGTAATCTTACACCAGAATAAGCTTCACTCAACGCTTTAATTTGTGGTTTTATTGAAGATGGTAATTTATTTACCATATCTTCATAAGGCCCTTGCCACAACCCAGTCTCAAGCATAACTTTTATTCTCAAATCTTTCTCAGTTAATTTTGCATTACTTTTAACCTCAAGTATATTTGGTTTTATTTGCCTTAATTCTAATAAACCTCCTAAATAACCTGTAATCTTTACCCAATGATTAGGCTCTATTTTTTGATAAAGACTTGAAATGAATGATGGTTTAAAAGTTAGATCGAGATTAAAATTATTAACTTCTATTTGAAATCTCATATCACATCAATTAAATCAATTCATTTGGTATTTTATCAGGTTGATAAGAGGTGATAGGTTTTAAATTATACTTTTTCAATCTTTCAGCAACTTTACCATAAAGAATAAGCTCTTCAATCTCAATATTATTGGCAAGTTTAGAATCTATTTTCTCAATGCGCTTTACCAATTCTTTAAAATTATTTTGATGAGAGAATGAAATCATTACAGCTGGATGGCATTTAACATTCATATCAATTAAATTTTTCAAAGCTCTTAATTGTAATTGAAAACCTTCTGGCTTAGCACCAGTTAAAGTTGTAAATTCCTCCTCATTACAACCCTTTAATGATACCCGCACATGAATAAATCTATACTTTGATAACTCTTTTGCATAATTTGGATCATTACCAATCAATATCCCATTAGTCTCTAAAATGAATGTATAGCCTTCAAATCCTTCCAAAATATTCAAAAGATTAAGTAAATGGTCTTTACCTATCGTTGGCTCACCACCACTAATGCGAATTTGAGAAAAATTTTTAATTTCAGCAATTTTAATCAATCGAAGAGCTACATCTTTTGGTTCATAAAAATCACCTACATCATTTGGTCTATACAATACTTTATCAGATGTCCAACAAAATTTACATAAGAGTCCACAACCTACTGCATCAGCAGTTGCTATACCTCCATACCATCGATCAGCACGAAATCGATAATATTTCCTTAATTTTTTAGAAAAGTTTTCCTTTGTAACCAACTTCTCTATAGCTAAATGCCTCTTAATAGGATCGTATAATTTGCTCACATCGTTCACATTAATAATGATTATAGGCTGATATTAGACTTTTCTTTAAGAGATTTAAAAGAAGGTAAGAAACTTATTCATTAATCTATTTGGTTAAAAGGCTTTTGCTTTAAAAGCCTTAAGAAATACTTAAGAACTGAGCTCAAGAGAGAGTTAAGAATATATGGTAAAAATTAACTAAATCTTAATGATGATTAATGTCGTTTAAACTCGCATCATTTCTACTCATAGCAATAATAAGTATTGGATTTTTGCTAACTATGTGGACAAACACCCCACTTATCGCCACACCATTGAGTGTGCAAGTGAGCTTTACCAAAACTCAAGAGAAGGTTTACCCTTTGCAACCACTTCTCATATCCCCATATGTTGTTACAATCGAAATTCAACGGCTGAGGTCGTTACTGTCGATATTTCAACCCCGCCGTCCCCTCAGAAGATAGAAGCTACCAAGGTTGAAGTTTTAACTCCACAAAAGGTAGAAGTTGCTAAAGTTGAAGTTTTAACTCCTCAGAAGATAGAAATCGCTATAAACGTAACGAAGGTTTTCGAGGCTAAGGTTGGCGAGGTTGAGGTCAAGCTCCCATTAGCTACAGCGCCAAGGCTACCCGAGGTTAAAGTGGTAGTCGATAAAGCGTTGCCTGAGAAAGTACCAATAAAGTTCAACTTAACCCGAGCCTTGGAGGCTGGTAAGGTTGCTAACGATTTGATACTTTCAATCCACGATAAATCCTCAGATGTAAAGGTAAGCTTACAACTACCTAAAAATGTTGAGATTCTAGCCCCCCAACCGGTGAAATGCTTAAACGTTAAACAATTGTTAAAGTTCCCGGAAACGCCTAAAGGATGGATTAATGTAACCTCTCCAATCGATATCGGCCCGAGTGGTATTAAGTTTGATAAGGCTATCATTGTAAACTTCACGTACACCGATGAAGCCGTTAAAAAGCTAAATATTGATGAAAAACGCTTAACGATAGCCTATTACGATGAAAAGGCGGCTAAATGGGTGCCACTAAAAAGCGTGGTTAATGCTGAAGAGAATTACGTGTATGCTAAGGTGGATCATTTCACCACTTTCATACTCGTTCAGAAACCCCTACCAGCTGAGTGCAAGGTTTCTAACCTAATCATTAACCCAGTAAGGGTTTTAACCGGCCAAATCATTGAAATTAACGTTGATATCGCAAACGTGGGTGAGGAGGTTGGTGAATACAACTTAACTCTCAAGGTGAATGGTAAGGTTGAAGCCTCGAAAGTTGTTAGCCTTTTAGGAGGGGCTAAGGAGACCATTAAGTTCAATTTGGTGAAGGAGCAACCGGGCGTATATAACGTTGAGATTGATGGTTTAAAATCAACATTTACAGTTGAGGCTCCACCATCTTCAAAGTGCATAATTGCGACCGCTACTTACGGATCCGAGTTAACACCTGAAGTACAATTCTTGAGAGAGTTTAGAGATAATGTGGTGCTTTCAACCTTCGCTGGAAGTATGTTCATAAAGACCTTTAACGCTTGGTATTACTCTTGGAGCCCTATAGTAGCTGAAGCTATAATTCAAAATCAAGTGCTTAAAGAAGCCGTTAAGGTATTACTATACCCGCTTATGGGGATACTTAAAGGATCGGTAGCTTTCATTTATCCAGCTTTAAGCTTCAATCCTGAGCTAGGTATAATAGTAACTGGGATAGTTATCAGCTCCCTAATAGGCGTAACATACCTTACATTACCTTTAACACTCCTACTCATCATCTTGAAGTATAAAAAGGGGAAGATCATTAAAACCGTAAGGGTTAAAGCTTTAACAATGTCGTGGCTCAGTAGTTTAATCCTAACAGCTTTAAGTGTAGCATTCTCTTCATCATTGGCTACCATGCTAGCTACGGCTACGCTAGTACTGACCACATTATGCATATCCGCTTGGATCTTAGCAGTTAAACTAATACAACGATTACCTTAACCCCTCACTTTTTATACGACTCGTTAAATTTGGACTTATCGATTACACACGCTCACCCAAGAAGATTCAGGCATTGATGTTTAAAGCTAACATTGTAACTATCAAGAGTGGAATCAACCTTAAATCCTTAAGTTGCCTTGAATGCTTATTGGGCGCTGCTTATCAAAGTTTTATCTCTCTAAAGGGTTTATTCTTCATTAACGGAGGTAGAAGAGTGAGATTCTAATAAGCTTGTAATTTTTTTACAAGAGCTAAAAGACTATTTTAAATTTAAATTTGAAAAATTTACGCTATGCAAACGTGAAAGGCTAAAAAAATCCTTAAAGTTATTAAAAGAAGTGGTTATCAGTATTAAATGCTAACCACCACTTAATCATTTGGAGTTTTAGTTTGGTCAGAGCACCATTTGGAAATGAAGTAGAAATAATTGATATTGGCGCCGCCGGACGGACTTGAACCGTCGACCAACTGGTTAACAGCCAGTTGAGCTCTTATTGATCTGCTCTACCATTTCAGGGCCTAGCCTCGCTGAGCTACGGCGGCTCATACTTAAATAATCAATGGTAGTTTTAAAGCTTAACTGTTTTTATAATAAGAAGTTTCTCTTATATGTTGAAGAAATTAAGGTAAAGTAATATAAATTACAAATAAAATTATTTTTATGAGATTGGTTGTAAAGCTTTTATATAAGTGGCATAACATATTGAATTAAAGTTAGGTGTATTGATGATTTTAAATCCCTATAGTTTTATTAATATATGCTTAACTATTAGTATGGTGGCTTAAATTGTATGTAATAATCGTTGGATTAAGCGGTGCCGGGGAAAGTATATCAAAAACCCTTTTAGAGCATGGCCATACAGTAGTTGTAATAGATAAAGATGAGGAAAGATGTAAGAAATTTTCATCTCAATACGATACATTGGTAATTCATGGTGATGCTGCTGAAAATGATACACTTAAAGATGCTGGTATAGAGGATGCGGATGCGGTTATAGCTGCAACTGGTGATGATGCTACAAATCTAATGGTAATATCCTTAGCTAAAGGTCATGGCATTAAAAATTTAGTAGCCTTGGTTAGAGAGCCAGAGCATACTCCACTCTTTAAGGAAGTTGGGGCAAAGATTATAGTTCCAGATGATGTTGTATCGGAGTATTTATTTCAAAAAATGCAAGGTGTTAAAGATTTTATTTATCTTGGGGATAAAGATGCTGAAATTTTTACAGTAAAGATAGAGAAAAACTCGAAAATTCAAATTGGAAAAATTAAGATTCCAAATGATTGCACTTTTTTAAGTGTTTATAGGAATGGAAAATTATATACGAATTTAACTAAAGAGTTTATTCTTGAGAGTGGTGATGAGGTTATGATATACGCAAGTGATCCAAAGCAGGTTCGAAAAATCATTGAAGTATTGATTGAAAATGATTTAATTTAGTTAATTTAGAATTTATCAACTAAAGAATCTAAGAGATTAAAAATTCTTTACCTTAAGATCTTTTTTAAAATATATGGAATAAAAGTTATTACTGGAAAGACTTCAAGCCTTCCAGCCCACATACCAAATATTAAAACAGCTTTGATTGAGTTTGGTAAATTTGAAGAAATTTGAAGGAATGATGGGCCTACATTCCCTTGAGATGAGAGAGCGGCAGATAATGCGTTAAATGGATGAATATTACCAGATAATGTTATAAGCATACCTTCAATAAAGATTAAAATAAAGTATGCGGTGAAGAAACTCGTTATTTTGAATATATCATCAAGATTCATTTCATGCCCTTTAATTTTAAATGGTTTTATAATTCTTTCAGGTAAAGCCAATATAGATATTGAATGAGTTAAAGCTTTGATAACTATTATTATCCTCATGATCTTTATACCACCAGCTGTAGAGCCCAAGCTCCCACCAATCATCATCAAAATGGTTAATACCCACGCAGTTAAGTTTGGGAATTCAGCTATATTGCTTAATGTATAACCTGTTGTGGTGAGAATAGATATAACATGAAAGATTGCATAATGAAAAGCATTAAAAAAGTTATCACTTTTCCAATTAAATAAAAGATCGAGGGCTATGATAAATGATGCTATCATTATTATGGATAAGCAAAATTTAAGCTCAATACTTTCTATAATGATTCTTAAGCTTCTAAATCTCATAGCTCTAATAAGTACTATAAAGTTTGTAGCACCGATTATCATAAAGATCATTAATATAATATTCACTCGAATATTTTCAAATGATGCTATGCTCATATTCCTCGTTGAAAAACCTCCGGTTGAAATAGCTGTAAGAGCATGTGCAATAGCTTCAAATGGTTCTAAACCTACAAAGATTAAAGCTGAAGCGCATATCACAGTAAGGATTGAGTAAAGTAACCATATCGCAATTACAGTTCCTTTTGTAGTAGTTAAAGCCTTTTCTTCTCTCGCTTCAGCTATGTAAAGCCTCCACACACCTAAACCTTTAGGTGATACAAAGAGAATGAAAAATAATATTATCCCTATCCCGCCAATCCATTGAGTTAAAGCTCTCCAAAGTAATAAACTCCTTGGTAAAGCTTCGATGTTAGCTATAACAGTCATACCCGTTGTAGTAAAGCCTGACATAGACTCAAAGTAAGCGTCTAACGGATCCATCTTCGCAATGGAAATATATGGTATAGCACCTATTAATGAAGCTAAAAGCCAACTACTCGCAGAGATTATGAATGCATCAACTAAAGTTATTTCACCAATACTCGCTTTAGGGCACATGAGTAAACCTAATAAAGAAACTATAAAAGCGCAAATTGAGAAGATTGTAAATTCGAAGCTTTCACTATAAATCAAGGCTACAATAGCTGGAATTATAAGAGTTAAGCCTATAGCTTTAACTACATTAGCTAAAGCTATTCTGATATTACTAACCATTAAATTGCACCATTACAAAGGTATGTAATAAATAAGAGTTATTTTAGTATTGTTAATCTTAATGGCAAATATTAAGTTAAATTAATTATTTTCGCTCCAGTAGTTGCATGGCACACATAACTTTTGCACATAATCCCTTCAGACTCGTAAGCTTCCTTCATAGCTTTAGACACTTCTTGAGCTGAAGTTTTAAATGGATTAACCACAGCGATTATCGTTGGACCAGCTCCACTAAGGGTTGCGCCTAAAGCACCACTATTAATTGCAGCAGCTTTAACCTTCATAAAACCGGGATAAAGAGAGCTTCTCACAGGCTCAATTATGCAATCATTATTCATTCCAAGGCCTATAAGTTCCGGATTTGAGAGTATCATACCAGCGGTAACTAATGAGCATGCTCCAAGATTATTAATAACATTTGAAAGTGCCACCTTTTTTGGTAGTATAGCTCTAGCTTGCTTAGTAGTCTTCTCAATATTTTGAGGTACAACTAAAGCAAATTCAACATTCCTTGGTGGTGGGAATGCAATTACACTTAAAGGTTTGTAAGAATACACAATAATAAAGCCACCGTATATGGATGCTGCAACTTGATCAGCATGAGCAACACCAGCTGAAGCGACTTCTCCTTTACTCGCAATCTCTGTTAAATCGAGATTATTAAGCTTAGCTTGAAATAAAGCATTTAAGCCAACACTCGTTGCTGCTGCACTCGCAGCACTACTACCCAAACCTGAGCCTGGTGGTATGCCTTTAATAATCTTTATTTTCAATCCGTATTTACCATATCGCTTTAAAAATTCTAACGCGACTCTACCCGCAGTATTATACTTTGGTATTGTAGAGATTCGATTTGCGCCCACACCTTCTACTTCAATTTGAATGCCCTTCCCATTAGTTTTAACAATTTCAACAATATCATACATCAAATCAAGAGCTAAGCCATGTATATCAAACCCAGGTCCAAGATTGCTAGTTGTTGCTGGTGCTTGAACGATAACCTTTTCCATAATAATCCTTAATACCTTTTCTTAATCAAAGCCTTTAAATTTTATATTAGCTTAAAGAGCGGAGATGCGAGGATAAAATATAATGAATATTACTATCACCATAGTTAGACATGAAATGGTGATAAGGCGATAAATACCTTTCTCACCCCAAATGATTTCCAATAACCATGAAGCAGCTAATATTAAAAATGGGTCAGCTGGCAATAAGTAGTATAGAAAGGTCATTCTCGGTGATAAAAACCAAGGAAGGTATAAAAAGAGAAAACCAAAGGGAACGGTTAATTGTATCATATCACGCTTAAATGAGTTAATAAGTAATACAATAACTGATGGTAAGCCTATCCATACGATCATTGGGTTGAGTAGTGTAGTAATCTCAGCTCCAGTATATGGATCTAAATAGTATGGAAGTCTATGCAAAGGGAGAAGCCATTGCCATGGTGGGCTTGCATATGGATGGGTATCCTTTAATGTTAAATGAAATATTAAAGTTTCTTTATGAATAAAGTACCAATAATCTAATGATTTGCCAATTATAAAGTGTGGTATGTATGTGAGCATATAAATAACTGTGGGAATTACAATAAGCATAATTATACCCAAGGGTTTGTTAATTAATGGCTTACTTATGGTAATTTTTCCTTCTTCACTTTTAATTAATCTCCCAAAATGTGGAATTAATATAATAGCGATAATAACAAATAAAGCGGGCCATTTTGTAGCAAGAGCGCATCCAAATGCAATGCTAGATAATATTAGCCATAATAAACTCTTAATCTTTACAATTTGTTTAAGATGCTTAATGTATGTGTAAAATCCCAATAAAATGAAGAAAGTGAGGAAAATGTCGAGTAAAGCGACACGAGAATGGATGAAGTGAAATGGATCGAATGTAAGTATAAGAGCGGATGAGAATGAAATGAAGGGTTTATGGAAGACCTCATTAGCGATGAGGTAAATAAGAGTAATGGTGAGGGTTCCAAAAATAACACTCATAATTCTCCAACCAAAGGGATTATAACCGAATATGAAAATGCCAATTGAGATAATCTCTTTACCTAAAGGTGGTTGAACCCAATTTGGATCGGTAAGGTTTTTTACATAACAATACGCAGCTTGAGCATAATAATACTCATCAAATACTAAAGCGTTTGGCTCTTCTATACGCCAAATACGTATGAGAAATGCAAGAAGTGTGAGAATTAGAGGTAAAATGGGAACTTTACCCACATTTAGTTTTGATATATTCATAATTAATTTCGCTATCAATTACATAATCATTTATAAGCAGTATTAACACCGCTATAAATCTTACATTTTTAATTTTAGAAATATTCTCAAGAATCAACTTCTTTAATTATTAAAGAAAGAATTAAAAATATTGAAATTTAGAAAAAAACTTATAGCTAATCACAATCCTAATTTTATGAGGATTAAACTAAATATTAATTGATTGATGAGTGGAGGGAGTTGTAATTATGAGTAAGCCGAAGCGCGATTACTACGAAATACTGGGCGTACCTAGAAATGCAACTAAAGAGGAGATTAAGCAAGCTTATCGAAAACTAGCTTTACAATACCATCCAGATCGAAATAAATCGCCAGATGCTGAAGAGAAGTTTAAAGAAATTTCTGAAGCTTACGCAGTACTATCAGATGATGAAAAGAGAAGGCAATATGATATGTATGGTCATGCTGGTATAGATGGTAGATACACACCTGAGGATATCTTTCGAGGGGTTGATTTTGATGAAATATTCAGAGATTTAGGTTTTGGTTTTGGTGGCTTTGAAAGCATATTTGATATGTTCTTTGGTAGAGGTAAGAGTTATAGCCCTCCACCTGGACGAGATTTAAGATACGATTTGGAAATAACTCTTGAAGATGTTGTGAATGGTACTATTAAAGAGATTCAAGTTCCACGTACAGAAGTTTGTAAAGTTTGCAATGGTAGTGGTGCTGAGCCTGGTACGGGTTTAAAATTTTGTTCAAAATGTAATGGTACTGGGCAAGTTCAACAAGTAAGAACTTCAGGCTTCGCAAGATTCGTAACTATTACAACATGCCATGTTTGTAAGGGAAGGGGTCAAATTATTGAGCATCGATGCAAAGTATGTAAAGGTTCAGGTGTAGTAGAAGTTAATAGAAAGATTCAAGTAAGAATCCCAGCTGGTGTGGATGAAGGTTATACATTAAGATTAAAGGGCGAAGGCGATGTGAGTCGTGAAGGTGGACCAGCGGGTGATCTTTACATTGTTATTCACATCAAGCCTCATCCATTATTCAAGCGGAGTGATAGTGACATAATTTACGAGGCACGAATTAGTTTCCCACAAGCAGCATTAGGTACAGAGATTCGCGTACCAACATTAAATGGAGGTGCAGTATTAAAGATACCTCCGGGAACTCAAAGTGGAACGATCTTCAGATTAAAAGGTAAAGGTATTCCTAAGTTAAATGGTTTCGGAAGGGGTGATGAGTTAGTTAAAGTGATTGTAGAAACACCTACAAAGCTTACTGAGAGGCAAAAACAACTTTTGAGAGAGTTTATGAAAGAGATGGGCAACCATTAATTATATTTCTTCATAAAAATTAATTAATTTTAAAATCTTTTGAAGAAATATCAGAATTATATCCATCCACGAACATTCATAGTGTCAACAATCCTTCTTGCAGCTAAAGCGTAAGCCGCATTTCTAAGAGAAGTTTTATGGGAATTTGAGAATGATAAAACATCCTCAAAAGCTTTCATTAATGTTTTCTCAACATCATTAAGTGTTTCTTTCTCTGTAATTAATAAACCAGCCTTACCCACTCTCCATTCTTCATAACTTGCAACAACACCGCCAGCATTTGCAAGTATATCGGGAACAACATACACCCCTTTATTGTAGAGAATGCTATGGGCTTCTTTAGAGAGTGGTGCATTAGCACCTTCAACGATCAACTTAGCTTTTACTGAAGCCACATTACTTTCAGTTATAACATTTTCCACCGCAGCTGGTATTAAAATATCAACATTTAAAGAGAGAAGTTCTTCATTGCTTATTGATGAACCATTAAACCCTTTAACCGTTTTTTCTGGGAGTAATATTTTGAGAGTGAGTTTAAGTCCAATCCATTTGGAGCAAATGTACCACCATGTATATCAGAAACTGCTATGATTTTTGCACCAACTTCATAGAGATTTTTAAAAGCCCAAAAGCCAACATTACCAAAGCCTTGAATCGCTATAGTTGTATCTTTTATATCCTTATTCAAAATCTCCTTCGTCGCTTTTCAGTAATCTTCGCCACACCATAACCAGTTGCTTGCAATCTTCCGGGTATTCCACCTATACCAATTGGCTTTCCAGTTACAGACTCTCTTATATGAGTTTCGCCAAATATAGTTGCCATCTCTCTAGGACTTGTGCCTAAATCCGGATCTGCAACATAAGCACCTGAAATGAACTCATTTCTAACTTTATGAACAAACTCACGTACAATTATGCTTTTCTCCAATTGAGAAAGATCATAACTCGCTTTAATCCCAGCTTTAGCACCTCCAAAAGGCAAGTCCATAAGAGCACACTTATAACTCATAATTTCTGCAAGTTGAATTACATCATTGAGATTAACATCGGAGCTGATTCTTAACCCACCTTTTGAGGGCGACCCTCTTACAGTGCAATGATAAACGAGAAAAGCATCAATACCTTGGACCTTTGCTTGGCAAGTTTACATGGAATTTGACTTTAATTACAACTTCAGGCTCCTTTAAGAGCTCAAGGGCTGCAGGCTCTAAAGATGCAAGATTAGCTATATTTGAGTCAATTATCATTTACACTAATTATTAAATCAAATCCTCTATTTGTGTATTTTAAGCAAAAAAAGGATGATTAAATTCTAATTTTTACGAGGGTATTCCATCTTAATAGGCTTAAGCATCTTCAAAACTACAATTATGGTTTAATGTGTTAATATTTATCCCATTTATGGATGTTACAGAGCTAATAAATTTTAAAAAATTTAAAGTAAATGCAATTTTAGCTTCACATAAAATAAACTTTTAAACACTGTAGCTTTAAGATTATTTCTTTTATAAACTCACACCATACAATTAAAGAAGTTCAAAGAGATAAGGCGAATTTGAGATTTTTAAAATTCCATATTATAGAGTAAAAATTAGATGTAATTGGAAGTAGCTAAATACTCCATATGTTGTTAAATTATACTTGGTATGGCAGTAATTACAAAATATTTGAATTTGAATACGAGTGGAGAAGAGGATATAATTGATATTACAAATGATGTATCAAAATGTGTGAGTGATAGTGGTATTAAGAATGGCATAGTAACGGTATTTGTTCCAGGCTCCACAGGAGCTTTAACCACTATTGAGTATGAATCGGGCCTTCTTCAAGACTTTCCACACATGTTAAATCGTATCGCTCCTAAAGATATACCTTATGAACATGATAAAAAATGGGGGGATAAAAATGGCCATTCGCATGTAAGAGCATCACTCATAGGTCCAAGTTTAACCATACCCTTTATTAATGGCCAATTATTATTAGGAACATGGCAACAAATAGTCTTCATCGAATTGGATATTCGACCAAGATTTAGGAAGATAGTGGTACAAATTATAGGAGAATAAATTGAAGATTTAATTATTACAAAATACTAAAATCTTGAATTCTTAAGCAATCCATAAGTAAAAATACGTTAATGTGATTTATGAATATTCACAAATGTGATTATTTTAAAGCTTTCAATAAGGTGGAAAATAAATGCACATATTTTATTAATATTCTTAAATTAGTGATTTGCCGAATCTCTGAATCTAACCCTCTACTCTCGGAGCTAAGTAAAAGTGTATTCTTCCACCGTATTCAGTCAATTTAAATTCTAATCTTAAAGGCATTTTGCTTGAATATTCACATTGTAATGTTTCTGAGATTGAGCTTAAAGCTTTAGTAATATTCAACAAGTAATCTATACTATATGTAGCTTTACTCTCCTCCTTCACCTCCAATTCCAAAATATCCTTACTACCTTTCTCTAAAGTTATTTGAGCAGTTCCTTTATCACTTTTACCAGAGAATACAATTCCTTTCTCAGATGTTTCAAGCGTTACATGATCAGCTATAATTGAGATATCATTAAGAATCTTCTCAAAAACCCCTTCATTCATTATAATTCTTGTATTAAATGAGAGTTTTGGTAAAGGTGTTGGGCCATAAGAACTTTCAATCAAATGAATTTTAAACTCTCTTTTATAACCGTTGGAGAGCTTTAAAATTAAAGCTTCACTATCCATTGCATTTATTTCTACGCTATCTTTTGAATCAGCCCTTTTAATCAATTTGGCAAAATCATCAACCCTTACTGCAAATCTGAATTCTTTATCACAATTATACTTCTCGAAAGCTGAATTTGGCCAAGTTAAATCAATGAGAGCTACATGTGAAGGATCCATAGCTCTAAAAGTGATACCATCTGGAGTAGCTTCAAAGCAAGCCTCATCCACAAGTGTAGAGATTGCTACTATAACAGCTTTCCATTCAGTTGGTGTGGATGTTTTAGCTATAAAGACCATTTTAATCACCAATTAATTGATAATAGAGAATATTAAGAGTATTGCCTCCATGTGTATCCACACCGCGTACAACGAAAGAATTGAGTCGGAGGTTCATCAGCACTTCTCGTTTGAAACATCCACCAATAAGCGGTAGTATTTTTACATTGAGGGCACTCAATGGTCGTTGTGGGCATAGTTTGTAATTTAGCTTCATGATCATCTACAATCTTTATCAAATTGGTTACAGTAGTTACTGAACTACGTTTTTCCGTAACCTTTTGCTTCGGGAGATAAAATCCACATTTTTCACATACCGAAGCGATTACCGAGCCCCCTTCAAATTTCACTTGTTTAAGCTTGAGTTTAGTACCACATTTAGGACAAAACATCTTCACTCACCTTTTCTTTTAAAGCTTTCTTTATACTATTCAAAAGATCTTCAACATTTTTAATAGCATTTTTCCCACTACTCACAATCACTTCTAAAGGCGGGGTATCTTTTGTTCTTATTTTTATTAAAAATTTTCTTGATAAAGGATGAATTTGTGTAAGACCTGCAAAAATTACATCCCTATTTTTAAGAATTTCATAACGGATAATATCAGCTACACTATAATCTTCTTCATCAATGTAAAGTTCTAACATATCTTCACTAATAGGTTTAATTTCGATCTTCATTCAAAATGAAGATTGAAGATTGATATTAATAAGACTTTCCTTAATGATCTTTAATATTTGGTTTAAAGATTGAGATTTTATTAATTTCTCCATAACGCATTATTTAATTTGGTTTGGCTTTTGGATACGAACCCAAAACCTTAATGAATAGAGTTTGCTCTTTTAATCCCTCAAGACACTCTTTAACTCTTTTCTCACTAAGATGGCCCTCAAAATCTACAAAGAAATTATATTCCCATGGCGTTTTTTTAGTTGGCCTAGAAAAGATCATCGTTAAATTTATACCCCTAATTGCAAACTCTCTAAGAGCGTTGTAAAGCGCTCCGGGAATATGCTTCGTTGAGAAGATGATGGAAGTTTTATCATTACCTGTAAAAGGAGAATCGTTATGTGAGAGGATTAAAAATCTGGTATAGTTATCTGGACTATCTTCAATCCCCTTTTTAAGAATACTCATTCCATAAATTTCTGAACTTCTTTCACTCGCTATAGCTGCTGCATTAATTAATCCTTTCTCTTTAATCATCTTCACACTACCCGCTGTATCATATGTGGGAATAACATCACAACTCAAACCGTTAAGGAATTTTTTGCATTGAGCTAAAGCTTGAGGGTGTGAATAAACAACTTTTATATCACGAATATCAACATTAGGATGAGCGATTAAGCAATGAATTATTCTTAAATTCAACTCACCAGCTATTTTTAATTTTGTGTCTACCAATAAATCATAAGTCTCATTAACGCTACCCTCTATAGAATTCTCTATGGGAACTATTCCATAATCAACCTCATTATTCTCCACTTTTGTAAAAACTTCAGCCATCGTTTTACACGCAATCACATTTATCTCATTTCCAAAGAATTTAATAGCAGCTTCCTCACTATAAGCTCCTCTCTCACCTTGAAAAGCGATTAATAACCCCTTATGCTTCAAAACCCATCCTTTTTAAGCGAATAAAAAAGAAACATATAACACTTACTATAATGAGAATTTAGAAAAATCTATTGCTAACTTTCTTCTTTCAATAATTCCACATTCAACACATTTTATATTATTACCAATTTTAACCATTTTACCACCACATACACTACATGTAGCGAATATCACACCATCCTCAGCCCTATCTATAGATAAATAAATTATACCATTGTTATTATTCACCACTCTTGCTCTTATTAAATCACCTAATTTACATGGCATAGGTAAATTCTGCTTATCTTTACCAGCTTTAATAGTCTTAATTATTAACAAACCGGTAAAACCACCATCATTAATCTCGTTATTCAAATAATGGATTCTTACATTAATTATATTGTTTTGAATCGATTCGACTTGACCTATTATCGTATCACCTGAATTTGGTATTCTCGCTCGTTGCTTGGACTTCACCTCCACCTTTCTACTTCGAAGATTATAAGATGGTATACCAATAGTTATTGAGCGAATACTACCATTATGAATATATGTCCCTTCACCACCCTCAAATTCTTCTATAACTGCTAACTTTTCACCAGGTAGCGCAAGTTTAATGAATTTTTTACTTGATTTCAAAATATCACCTCAAAGCCATGATGGTTTTTTAAGAAAGTCTTGAAACTCACCACCCATGAGAATTTGAATTAAAGATTCAGCTTGTGGTATAGATAATACAGGTTTATTAAATGTATAACCATCAATGGAGATGCGTGGACAAGCTGTTTGAATAAATGCATCCACCTTTTGTAATTCAGCTAATCGCTCATTAATTATTTCACGTAAAGCTATTAATTGAACCTTTTTACCCAAATTTTCCAATCTTTTTTTTAAATCAATAGCTTTATTTAATAACATTTGTCCCTCGCGCAAGCCTATTATTATACCTAAGCAATTCGCATCACGTGCTTTATAAATAGCAAGTATTGCTTTTTTCATCTTCTCTGAAATTATTTGTTGAAGATTTATCACTTCTTGAAAGTAGGGATCGAGCATAAAGATTGGTTTATTGGTTGAAAGCCCTACCCCTATAGCATGAAATGAACTTTGCCCTAAAAATAAGAATACATCTACCAAATCTTTAATATCATATACCGTGTGAAATTCACAACCTAAAACTTGACCGTCTCTCAATCTACCTTTTCCTTTACCTATTAAAACTTTAAATCCCGAATCTTCCAAAAAATGCTTAACTTCATTAAGTTTATGCAAATGTTGACTAATAGTGCATAAACCTATTGCAGAATAACCTTTTAAATAGGGTATGGCTTTTTGCAATACCTCATTAAAAGATATATCATCGTAAGCATCTATGATAATCGTTTTATCACCAATTTTATCCATAGATGAAGTATGACCTATATGAAAAATTATATCTGCATTTAACCTTTGAGCATCATGATTAAAAGTATCACAAATACCATAGCAAGGATCGGCTATAAGATAAGCATCTATATTATACTTCTCTTGAACCCTCATTAAAATATCTTGAGTTTTAGATAATAATCCACTAGGTGCATTAAAAACCACAACTTTAGGCCTTCTCCTTTCAATTTCTATAAATATTTTCTCTTCATCAATCCTTAACATAAAAAACTCCTTAAAAATTAAGCCGCTTCAACTGTTGGTGCTGTTTTTAAAGGAACCTCCTTTATCGTAGTTGTTACTGGGAGTTTTGTTGAGGCTGCTTTTAAAGCTTCCTTCGCTCGATTTAAATTCTCTTTCTTTACACTTATTTCAAAGAGAATAGTACCTCTTGAAACTCGTGCAGCTAAGCCTATAGGCTTACCAAACGCTCTTCTCATCCCTTCTTGCAATCGATCTGCACCCGCTGTTGCTATCATTTTATTCTCTCGGAGCACTACATGAGGATAAACCTTTACTTGTAAAAAGTAATCCTTCTCGCTTAAATCACTTAACTTTTTATTAATTGCGATTCTTGCAGCTTCTAAAGCGTTATGCCTTATTTGAACTCTACCATTTGATATTAATTGAAGCTTCACATCGTAATCTTCATTGGGTGAGCCTGAAGAGAATTTTGCTATCTTACTTTGTGGCGCACCTGCAATAAACTCCTTTCTCGTATAGGGCATTCCACTAGGTATGCGATAATTCCTCCCCTTCATGTTTTACCCCTTTTAACAGCAAATTTATAAACAAAGCACCCTTAATTAAGGCTTTATACATCGTTTTTTAAATATTTAAAAATCTATACTATAAGTTGAGACAAACAAAAACTTCACATTTATTACAAGATATAAATTGATAAAGACTTTTTGCTAAAATAACCCTTAGAATTTTTTACCTAATAAATCACATAAACTTGCAAAACTTCGAAATATTATCGCTAAATTTTTCACCTATTAGAGTTTCATGTTCTGCATATTTCAAAATAGGCTAAAGTTTTCGCATATAATATTTATTTCCTCCATATTCAAGCTCTATGAGTTTATTTTCCTTTAGAAGTTTCTCAATAACTTTCCAGTCTGCACGTGCCTTCTTTAAAAATTCCACCACCGCTTCTTCTCGCATAGGGTGAACTGCGGTTATGCTTAGCAAATCTTCTTCAACATCGCCAGTATAAGCAAAAGCATTCCCTTCATATCCAATTAAATATTCTACTTTTTTGCTTCCAAGCTTTTCAGCAAAGATTTGAAAAGCTGCATTTACAATTGCTTCCTTAGCTGGTTTAACCCATTTTTCAGTAGGCGGTCTTGTTGGTATAGCAACATAAGCCTTATTCAATTTACTCAAACTTCCAAGAAAGTTTGATATTTCCATTAATTCGCTTTCATAGTTTATACTATCAATAAGCATTGTCTCACTTACAAGAGTTTTGCTAAAAATTTTTGCAAACTTTTTTATACCATCTAAAATTGTATCTAATTTCAAGTCTTTATGCGGCTTGTTTATACGCTTCCATAATTCTTGGCTGATTACATCTACTTTTAATGAAACAAAATCTGCAATTAGTAAATCTTCCCTCACCTTATCTTGCCAAAGCAAAGAGGCGTTTGTTATAACCGCTATGGGAAATCCTAAAGGCTTTAAGAGCGATATTTCCTTGCCTATGTTAACATCTAAGTAGGCTCTCCATCAGGTACGAAAGTGATATAATCTATTCTTTCACCTCTTAATTTTGCCTCGTTAATTTTTCTTTTAACTTGCATTAAAATATGTTCTGGTTTATAGAAGGCTTTCCTATTAACGAGCATATGGTTAGTTTTTCCCAATTGGCAGTAAACACATGAGTAAGAACACGTCTTTGGCAGAACATTATTTATCCCCAAACTCTTTCCTAAACGCCTTGATGGGACAGGTCCAAAAACTAGCGTTTTAATCTTTTGCAAACAAAATCATTCCAAAAATTAATTCTTCACAAATTCAACATATTGACTATCTCTTTTATAACATCACATTTTAGAGAGTATTCTATTATTGCTTTTCCATTAATGAAAGCTTCTGTAATTATTGAATTGAAAAGTATTCTGCCAACAACTTCAATACCATTTTCCTTTATTTCAAAATTTTATTAATATTATCTGCATTTACATCATGCGTGTTCACACATACAAAGGGCTTATGTCTCAAAAGTTGTATCACCCTCTTTAAGGCGGAATTAATTTAATAGTGTTGAATGAGTGCGATAAGATTTAATCGCCAATAATGCTTTGCGTAATAAGCCCATAATGAGATAAACTTCTTTTGGTGTAGGTTGAGCTATACCTAAGATGCGAGTTAAAGATTCTCTTAATAAGTGCAATTTGTGGTAAGGATAACCTGAAGATTCAGCCAATTTTATTGCATACTCAATCAATCTCATCCTATCTTGTTGAGAAGCAACTTCTCTTCCCACACTACCTATTTTAATCTTAGAAATCTCATATAAGAGTATAGCTAGAGCATGTGCGATATTTAATGTATTGTAATCAGTCCCAGTATTTATACTTACTACCATATCACATAACGCTAATTCATCATTCTTTAATCCTGTAGTATCACGGCCCAATAAAACACAAGCTTTGCCATTATAACTTTTTAATCGTTCAGCTAACTCCTCAGGGGATATTACAATTCTTAAAATATTCAAGTGGCTCTTACCACTTACCGCAGTTGTACCAATTAGTAAATCATACTCTTTCCTCACCTCATCTAAACTCTTAACTTGAGCATTTTTGAGAATATTTAAACCATAAGATGCGAATTTTATCGCTTCATTTAACCCAACCTTCGGATTGATTAAAATCAAATTATTTACACCAAAGTTTTTCATTACTCTAGCTATATGGCCCAAATTCACTTCATAAATAGGCTCAACTATAGCTACAGCTAAGTTTTCCATCAATAATCTTAACATTTTTACGACCTCATAAGATTATCTATATTGATGGTAATCAATCTGCCTGAAAGAGCTAAAGCGAAGTGGGCTGAAGCGATAGCTACTAAAGATCCAGCTACCAAATTAAAATTACTTAAAGAGTTTTACTCAAGCTTTCCTAAGCATAAAGGGACTGAAAAGTTAGAAGTATCGATTAAAAGGCAGATTAAATCATTAGAAGAAGAAATAGAACGGGCTAAATCTAGACGCACAGGCTCAACAAAGTTAGAGTGGGTAGTTAAGAAAGAGGGCATGATTCAATTGGCTATTTTAAGCTCTCTTCAAACATCGATACAATTCTTCAAATTTATTACCGATCTCGATGTAAACATATATGAGGTTTTACATGCTCCAGTAGTTGGTGTGTTAAAAGGTGAGGATATTCAATTTCAAGTAGTTCTCACACCCTTTGATGAGTTTATTGGTATGGAGAAGCAAGAGCGTATTATGAATTTAATTCGTAATGCAGATATCATTATTGTAGCATTGGAATTTGAAAATGAGAATTATCTTCAAAAAATGTTTACATGGCTTGAAGAGCATAATATTGATATACGTTTATCAACAACATTTGTAGAGATAATTCATACATCAAGTGGTGGATTGAGAATTGTGAATTATTCAAAAAGTCTTAGCGATTTAGAGGTTATTAATTTTCTCTCTAGCTACAAGATTAAAAATGCAATTATTAAGATTTATGGTGAAGCAACTTTGGATGATTTAGAATCGGCATTATTTGGTAGAATTTCAAAGAGAGCTTTATTTATAGTGTTAAATGAGCAAAAAAAGATTGAGTTGTTAAATTTCATTAATGAAGATCGAATTATTCCATTCACTCAAGATAGAATCTCATTAGTCAATTCTATACTTCAAAAGTCTGGTTTCATTCGCATATATACAAGGAGTTTAAGTGGAGTTATAGCTGAGAAGCCATTATTAATGAAAAAAGGTGCACGTGTGATTGATGTAGCAGAAAAGATTCATAAAGATTTAGTTAAATTCTTTAAGTATGCAAAGGTTTGGAGAGAGGGTTTTACACAAGGGATTAGAGTGGGTGGGAATTTTTTATTGGAGGATAAGGATATAGTTGAGATTCATAGCTCATAGCTTATTTAATAAAGCTTCTTAAACTCAACTACAAATAATTCTTCAAAAAATAACTTTTTACTGCCAATAATCTTAACTTCAAAGCCTTTTTTCTTCCACTCATTTAATAAGCGTTTATAAGATGAAAGGCTTGATAGTGTGAATAATATTCTCCCATTTTTTTGAAGTACATTAACAGCTTGTAGCAAGATATGTTGAGTCACTTCTATACCACCTTTACCACCATTTATCGCTAAATCCTCAATAACCTTTGATGGTAAATAAGGAGGATTGAAAACGATTAATGGAAATGATGAATCTCTAAGTGCTGAAGCTCCGTCACAACAAATAAGATCGATTTTGCTCCATACACCTTTCTCTATTAGGCGTTTACGCGCTTGAATCAAAGCTTTTTTATTAATATCTGAGCCTACAACTTTATCACAAACTTTAGCCAATTCCTCGGTAATGAATCCTAAACCAACACCTATTTCTAAAGCTAATGATGAATTTAACATTCTTATTTTATCACAAAGAAGTAAAGTATCTTCACCAAGCTGATATACTTCATCCATACCAAAATTACCTTTCTAGGTTTGATAATTTATTAACCACTTGGATAATTTCATCAACGCTTAAATCCTCAATCCTCTTTTGGAAAAGGGTTTTATCAAAATTGGATAATTTGGACAATAATTCATTTAAATCAATACCCGCTCTTTTCGTAATGATTTTTAATGCGGTCGATAATCTTTTACCTCTAAATGAGAATAGTTTTTCCAATGTAATAAAATCGATTCTCTCAACTTTCTTCTTAGGCTCTATGAGAATAATCGTGGATAAGACTTTAGGTTTTGGATAAAAAGCATTTGGAGTTACATCCTCTAAAGGTTTTATGGAAAATAAAGCTTGCGCGAAAACACTAATTGCTCGATAATTTTTTGATTGAGGCTTTGCTAAAAGTTTTTCAGCAAATTCTTTTTGAACCATTACTATAGCTTTTTTAAATACTTTAGTAGAGAGCCATACAATAAACCTTTTCGATTGTGAGTAAGGAAGATTTGCTACCAATTTATCGAATTGATAATTCAACTTAAATCCATTTGTACAAATGAGTTTAAGATTCTTAAAATGTCTCAATCTAACCTTAGCCTTTTCATATAAACTTCGATCCAATTCACAAGAAATGACCTTTTTAGCCAACATACAAAGCCTTTCAGTTAATTGACCTTCACCAGTACCAATCTCAAATACTATTTGATCTTTAGAGATATCAGCAAAACTTAATATTTTTTCAATAATATTTTTATCAATTAATTGATGTTGCCCTAATCTTCTTCTTTTATTCATTAAGATCACAAATTACAATTAGTAAATTGTGAATTTTCAAAATCAATTATGTGTATAGTATATCTCCAGAATAAACCTTTTGAGACAAAACCACTAGAATAATCAAATTCTTCGACCTATAAAGATACTTATTCGTGGCGAACCACTTATCTCTTCCACAATCCTTTTAGCTAAAAGTTTTGCTGGATCTTTCAAACCAACTCTTTTTTCTATATCTTCAAAACTTTCGAATGGTTTTTTCTCCCTTTCAGCAAGGATTTCTCTCATAGTAGTCTTGCCTACGCCAGGAATTAACTCCAATGCATGCAATCGAGGGGTTAAAGGTTGTAATTCATTAAAGTATGCAACATATTTAGATTCATGATCCCTAATGATTTTCTCAATAACATTTGGAAGTTCTTGTTTAGCTTCTATAGTTAAATCATTATAAGTAAGTTTGCCTAACACACTAATTACTTTAGTTCTCCCTTCTCTACCAATATACACTCGCTCACCTACTTCAAAGCTTACATTTCTCATAGCAAGAATCTCCAATAGAGTTAACCATTCACTACCTATGGCTTGGATTAATGGCCCTTCTCTACCCTTAATTACAACAGATTTACCTCTTGGAATAAAATCAAGCACATATGCGTATTCTTCATACTTTTTTTGGGTTTTTTTGTTACTCAAAATCCTTCCTCACAAAGATCAATAAGATGAGTATGATGAATAGTAAATATTAACGCAAAATAAGATAAGGGCTCGCCTCACCGTATTTGTGAGCATCATAGCCATCCATTTAGCTTTAATATTACAAACTTAGTTTTAAAACTTTTGATTATTATTAATGTAATTTTTAACAATTAACTTTTATGTAATATCTTCAAAATCTTCTCCACCGTCTCAGTAGGTAAAAGCTTCTTCCATCCCGCTGCGAATACTCTAATCTCTTCAATAGTAGTAGGCATAATATTCACCAATTCGGCAGCCTCCTCATCCGTTAATTGGCATTCTTTCACAAGAGATTCTCGAATTATTCTTGCTTTATCACTTGTAAGTTTAGAGAATTTTCTAACGTATTCAATAGTTCTTTTTTGAATTTGATCAGCCATTTCAGGATTTATACTATCGAGAATTTCTTTAACTTCAGGAATTGTAAGAACCTTTCTCCCTTTTATCTCAGACATTTGCCACACCTACTAAATGGGGTTTAATATGCTCAAATCTCGCTATAACCTTTTTAATTTTTTCTCCAATTTTAACTTTAACTACAACAGATCTTCTTCTCACTTCCTCTATCTCACCTACACGACCATGAAATCTTCTATGGGGCATACCCTTAACTTGGGAAGGATCTATGGAAATCACGACTTTATCACCAACTTTATACTCTCTAAGTAAGGGAGTAACTGGGTTTTTTATACCCTTACTACTGAGTAAATGCCTCGTTTTCCTTCTAAAACCTTTACTATGAGCCATGAATTTGCACCTAATCTTTGTTAATAATTAAAATGAAACGATAGGTTTATAAGCATATCTTTTATAAGCGCGATTCTTAATTATGATTGAATGTGAACATTTAAAATATCGAATGTTACACACTCTAAATTAATATTCAAAATGGATGATAAGTTTGGACAAACCTCTGGAACTTCTTTACCACCAATTTTAATTAAAGAGCTTTTTACAAACTTTTTTATATTTAAACCTCCATCACAACTCATCTCCACTTGAGCCTCATCCTCGCTTATAGACTTAATTCTAAAGTTATACACTCTTTTTTCCAAAACCTTCCGCTTTTTTGTGGAAATTTGATGAATTACAGCATTATTTAAAGAATTTAAGTTTTTTAAAGCCTCATTATTAACTGATTCATTAAACTTGATATAAAGAAGAATATCTGTTGTGAATTTTGGTATAACTTTTGGCTTATCAATTATTTGAAGATCTTTTAAAATTATTTTATTATCAATATCGATTGGAAAGTTTAAACCTATTAATCTTCTTACTTTTGGATTAATAACCTCGCAAAAAAAGGGTCTCCCATTACCAAGAACCAAGCTAGTAGAATCTTCACCACCAATCCATGTATACTTTACCTTACTTCCCTTGAAGTGATTGAGAATAATTTTATTTAAATAATCCTCAATACTTTCTTGCTTAGCACTACCTAAGTAATCACATTCAACGCATCCTAAGCCTTTACATTTCTTGCATCTAACTTTTTTCTGCCTTATCCCGCGCTTTTTCTTTAAATAATGGCCAAATAAATAAATCGGTTTTGATTGTATTGTAACGAGTGGTTTAGAAAAAGGCGCTACAATAATGGTTACATCAGCACCTTTAAACTTAACTTGTTTACCAGTTTTTAATGCAATACCCAATCCTATTTCACGATTTAACTCACTCTTTAAAGTCTCTCCTCCCTTTAATTTGAAACGGGATCTAATTATATCCTCCCGCTCCACTATATCAGAAGGTAAACTTGTACCGATTAGAAAGTTATCATATTCGTATTCACTAAGAATATTCAAAACATCATCTATCAATTTTTGTAAAGAAGGCATTAAGCCATGACAAATAAAACATTCTTCTTGCAAAGGGATTTTAACCATTTTTCTAAGCATATTACCCCTTTGCTCATTATCCAATTCTCTCATATATTGAGGGAATTGCCTACCTAAACACTTATCACATAATGGATACTCATTCAAGAGTTTTTTAACTATGGTAAGAAGTTTCTCCTTACTTTCTAAACTCATGTGAAGCAAACCTTTTCATAAATTGTCTGAGTGCATGACCTTTACTCGCTTTTATTAATGCTTTAGTCTGTTTATACTTCATTAATAATTCTTTTACATCCTTCTCTTGAGTACCAGAGCCTCTAGCTATTCTTCTCACTCTTGAGCCAGTAATAATTTCTGGATTCTCCCTTTCCTCTTTTGTCATAGATTGTATAATTGCTTTCCAACGATCCATCTTCTTTTCAATTTCATCCAAATCTAAATCCTTATTACTAACAATTGATGAGAATCCGGGTATTAAATCTAAAATCTTTCTTAATGAGCCCAATTTTTTTACTTGCTCCAATTGATAATATAAATCGTTAATCGTCATTTTCCCAGATGCTATTCTTTTAAGCTTTTCTTCATCAGCCTCAGCCTCAAGTTCCTTAGCTCTTTCTAAAAGGGCTTTTAAATCACCTAAGCCGAGCAATCTACCTACAAATCTAGTTGGTGAAAATGCCTCTAAATCATCAATCCTCTCACCTGTACTAATGAATAATATTTTAGCACCTGTAGCTGCGGCTGCAGCTAATGCACCACCACCTTTTGCAGCACCATCCAACTTTGTAACTACAATTCCACCTACGGGTGTAGCTTCGTGAAAAGCTTTTGATTGAGCGTAACATTGTTGCCCTATAGTAGCATCAACAACCAATAATGTAAGGGTTGGTTGAATTTTATCAGCTATAGCTTTCATCTCCTCCAATAAACCCTTCTCCTCTTTATGCCTACCCGCTGTGTCTATAATCACTAAATTTCGCTCACGATTTTTAAAATATTCAATACCATCCATAGCGAGTTTAATCGAATCTTTAATACTCTCATCACCAAAAACCTCTATACCAATACTACTACAAAGCATTTTTAATTGAGTTAAAGCACCAGGTCTAAAAGTATCAGCACAAATTACTCCAACCTTATAACCCTTCTTTTGCATAAATCTCGCTAACTTAGCGGTAGCGCTCGTTTTACCCGAGCCTTGAATACCAACCATTAGAATTACATTCAATCGATCAATTGGTAACTCAACCTTTCCTTCACTACCCATAATATTTGATAACTCTTCATAAAGAATCTTCACTATATGATCCTTCCTTGGTAAACCTGGTGGTGGTGCTTCGTGAAGCGCTCTTTTCTCTATCCTTGATGTTAAATCGAATACGAGCTTTACATTTACATCAGCTTGTAAAAGCGCTCTTTGCAAATCCTTTATAAACTCTTTTACTACTTGCTCATCTATACTCACAGCTCCAAAAATCTTTTTAATAGCGATTTGCAAACCTTCTTTAAGTTTATCCAGCATTTTAATCTCCTATCATTATTCTTAAAATTTATCCATTAATTTAAGCTCCTCAATCTTTAAATCACCATGATCATAATGCCAATTCTTTACAGCCTTTAATACTATTAATCTCTTTTTATAAAGTGGAGCGTCCAATACAAATGTATCTAAATCACCACCCTCTCCAATGGGGTTAAAATGATATTTCTCAGATAATTGTAAAAGCCTCTTTACACTTTCATTATCCAAATGAGTGCCTAACCATTCCTCACCCAAACCATATGCAGCTACCGCTACTATTAATACATCCATTTTTAAATCAAGGAGTGTATACAAAATACTTTGAGGATCTAAACCCCAAAGTGGAGTGAAGTGTTGAATACCAATTTTATTGCATATTTTATCAAAGCGATCTTTTTGATACTTAGATGAAACACTACCGCTAACAAGAATATCTGTATCAACCTTTTTCAAAATAAATTCTAAAGCTTTTTCCTCCTCATTTTTTTTCGCATGAGTATAAAACCAAGGAGTACCGATACTTTCAGCGATTTTATCCACATATCTCACATTATATGTATGATAAAGCATACTCTCTGGATCTTCAGGTATAATGGTAATTATTCCATCCAACTTCCAACCTTTTTCATATGCAAGATGAAGTGCTAAGATGGAATCCTTACCACCAGAAGAGAGAACTAGCATTCTCAATTTTACTCTCCCATTTTTCAAATTTTGTGAACCTTATTTACATATAAATGCCTCATCTGCACTCATAATCTACTTCATCGCTTATCAGCTCAGACGGCTCTTCCAACACATCATCGAGGCATTATAAAATTCCCTAAAGTAATATTTTAATTTATCCTCATTAAAGGGAAAAAATATTTTTATTTGAATTAATTTTAACTTTTAATCCTCATTATTTTGGTTCTACCAAGAACTCTCCAATACTCAACCTCTACACCTTGTAATAATTTATTCTTTAACTCTTCTTCTTTTGGCATATCTGTCTCGAAAACTTCGAATGTTTCTAAATCCATAAGTTGGACACTATTTGGCATAATAGCTATTACTTGACCACTCCTCTTTTCAATAATTGGAACATCAACTTGAGAATCGGCTGGTGATACATAACTCTTTTTTGAGTCGGTAAAGATGCCTATGCCAACAACTCTTACTTTAGCTGAGCCGTGCTTACCGGGCTTACTTTTTTCAAACTCTACAATTCTGCACGGTTCACCATCCAATACAATGTAAGAGCCAACTCTTAAACTACCCAATTCAACAGGTTTACTCATCCATCCTCCTCCATCAATATATATTATCGAGGGGGTAAAAATAGCCTTCTATAACTTTTGATTCAATCTTTATTTATTTTTTGCCCATTTATTGCAATAAATTCTTTAATTAGATTAACAAATAGTTTAATAGATTTAATTGAAGGGATCAAAAAAGATTTTAATTCTCGATTCTACAGCCTTTTATGCAGGAATACCCTTTACAAGTTCATCCATTTATTACACTACACCATCAGTTATAAAAGAAGTTAAACATACAAGAACATCTAAAATAGCAATGGATAGCTTGATTGAAGCTGGTCGCATAATTGTTGAGATGCCTTCTATAAAGAGTTTAGAAAAGATAAGAAATTTAGCAAGTGTGAGTGGTGATATAGAGAAACTCTCTCAAACAGATTTGGAGGTTATTGCATTAGCGTATGAGAAAAAGGATAAAGGCTTTAATGTCACGATAGTCTCTGATGATTATTCTATAGAGAATTTGGCAAAGATTCTTCAAATTAACTCAATACCAATTATTACTAAGGGGATTTCAAATATCGTTCAATGGTTAGTTTATTGCACTGGTTGTGGAAAGGTCTTTAAGGATAAAAAAATGGTGATTTGTGATGTTTGTGGAACAAAGCTTAAGCGAAAGTTTAATTTAATAAAGGGTTAAAAATTATACATTGATAATTTAAGAATGTATCGCACTCCATTTTAATGCCTTACGATTAGCTAATGATTTAGTTTTTAGCAAACTTTAATGGATGGGTCTTTAATCTTATTGTATATGGACAAATTGAGTAGGAAGGGAGTTATTGATTCTAGCAAATTTGATACAGATAAAGGGCCAGCGTAAAGAGGTTTTAAATTGGGGATTTGCCTTATCAAATCTGATACTACTTGTATTGCATCTTTATCATCACCAGCCAAAGGTATATCATAATCTAATGTTAACTCCAATTGAGCCAATTTACGGGCTGGGACAGTATGAAAAGCCGATACTACTCGATTCGTCCTTAGGATCGTTGATACCGCCTCACCAGCTGAAAGGGATCGAGGAGGTTCACCAATTGAATATGGTGTGTATACAAAATGCTTATTCACCTTTTGCATCGGCACAACTGGTGAAATTAAGATTTTATTTTGATCGATAACTGGTTTTAACGTAGGTAAAAATCCTAATAGGTATTCTTGAGGAATCGTGAGGACTATAACATCCGAAACTTTTGCCGCTTGAGTATTCTCAGCGCCTTGAATAGAACCCTTTAATTCACTACCAAAATGCTTCTCTGCAATCTGTCTATATTCATCAGCCAACGCCTTACCTTTCTCTTCACTTCTTGAACCCACAATTACATCATGAAATTTAGCCCAGCGTGTTACCAAACCTCTACCTAAATCACCAGTTCCGCCCAAAATTGCTATCTTCATAAGCATCAAGATTATTTTTAACCACAACTCAATAAATTTTACTATAAGCTTATTTGAAGTGTTTATAGTTATGGAAAATAGAAGGCGAGAAGTTTAATTCTATGTAAGGTTTAAGATTTGAAGATGTTAAAGCCTGGCGTATATAATAAAGAAGAGATAAATTTGCTATCAATTATAGCAGAGTTAAACTCAAGTAATCTTCCAGAGGATGTAGGTGCGATAATGATATTTATTGGTGTAGTAAAAGCGATTGGTAAAGATGATAAAAGAGTAGTAAAGTTAGAGATAGAATCTTATAAGGAGCATGCAGATGTAGTTATACAAAAAATTTGTAAGGAAGTTAAAGAAAAATATAATGTAAGCTTTGTGAAGATTTATCACCTTATGGGGAGCTTCAATATAGGTGAGCCACTCGTTTTTGTTATTGTAGCTTCACGTAGTAGAAAAGAGGCAATATTAGCATTGCAAGAAGCGATAGAAAGGTATAAAAAAGAGCCAGCTTTATGGAAAAAAGAAATTTATGTAAATGGTACGTATAGTTGGATATCACATGAGTAATTTTAATTTATTATATTTGTAAAGCGGAATAAAGATGTAATCGCGCATAGTCCACTCCTTATAGCTATTTGAGTAACTCTGCAGCTTTTTGTGATGCTTCTATAAGTTGATTAATATCATTCTCACTATGTGCTGAACTGATTAAGCCTATATGCTTTGGTAAAAAGAAGATACCTAAATTTATTAACTCAAAGTGATAATCAAATCGCTTATTAATATCAGTTTTCTCAATCAAATCTTCTATACATTTTAACTCACACTTATCCCAGCTCTTTAAAAAGTGCGTCATAAACATCGAGCCAACACCCGTTGTGCATGTTGGTATACCAGCATCATGAAATACTCGATCAACCTCTTTTCTCACTTTATCTCCTAACTTATTTATGTAAGTGTAAATATTCGGATTTTCATTCAAAAACTTCAATGTAACATAGCCTGCAACCATTGTCATAGGATTTCCACAAAATGTGCCACCTTGTTGAGCAACTTCAGAAGGCTCTTTACCTTTACTTGGATCACAAACACTCATTATCTCTTTCTTACCAGCTATCGCACCAGCTGGGCAACCACCACCAATAATTTTCCCATATGTTAATAAATCTGGTATAATACCATAAATTTCAGTAGCTCCTCCTTTCGCTAATCTAAATCCTGTTACAACTTCATCGAAGATTAAAATAACTCCAAATTTATTACACTCTTCTCTAAGAGATTTGAGAAAATCACGATCAGCTGGTAATGCGCCACTAGTCATAGTTACTGGCTCCACAATTATACAAGCCAAATCATTAGCATTTTTATCAATTGTACGTAAAGTCCCTTCAATATCATTAAAGCGGCATGTGATAGTATATTCTGTAGTTTCCTTTAAAGAGCCAGCGGTTGATGGTTTATCAATAGGTGGTGTAACAGCCACATTTAAAATATCATGACCCCCATGCCAATGACCAATAAATTTTATAATCTTTCGTTTTCTCGTATATGCTCTTGCAAATCTAATAGCATACATCGTTGCTTCAGTACCAGTATTCGCAAATCTAATCCTTTCAGCCCAAGGTGCCATTTTTTGAACCAATTCACCTAACTCTAATTGAATTTCACTTGGCATTCCATAATGTGTTGATTTAGCGCATTGCTTTTGAAGTGCTTCAACCACAATGTCGGGCGCATGTCCAAGAATTAATGAACCATGACCCATCCAAAAATCAATATATTCATTCCCATCAACATCCCACATTCTACTACCTTTAGCCCTCTCAAAGAATAATGGATAAGGAGGGTAGTATCTAATATTGTGATGCACGCCAGCTGGAGCGATTTTAATAGCCCTTTCAAAAAGCATTTTGGAGCGTGGTGTTCGCTTTTGATACTTTTCTACAGATTGGGGTATCAAAACCTTTTTATCACCTTTGACGCATTTTTTAAACTAAGATATAGGATTTAAATGTTAGCCTTATTACACCCAAATATTTTTATTATACTTTACTGTGATTATTCAAGCCTCTCCAATTTAACTTCATAGTTAATGGATGAGAAGCTTTTACTTCATCAAGTCTTTTGATCGATGTGTTAATAGGTGCATTAAGAATCTTTTGTGGATCTTCCTTTACTTGAAGAGCGATTTCATTTAAAACTTTTGCATATTCATCCAAATTTTCCATAGGCTCTGTTTCTGTAGGTTCAATCATTAAGGCTTCATCCACTATTAATGGAAAGTATATCGTAGGCGCATGGAAGGATGAATCGAGAATAGATTTGGCTATATCTATAGTGCGCACACCAGTCTTCATTTGGATAGGCTTAGCACTAACAACAAATTCATGCTTTCTTGGAATATTTTTACTATAAGGTAACTCATATATTGAGTTTAATTTGCTTAAAAGATAATTTGATGCAAGAACTGCTTGATTTGAGATCTCTCTCAATCCATTAACACCCATCATTAAAATATATACATAAGCTTTTATCAACACACTTATATTACCATAAAAGCTCTTTATTCTTCCAATAGTTTTTGGAACATTGTAATTTAAAAAATACTTTTTACCATCGTAATCAACCAATGGTATTGGGAGAAATTCTATTAGCTCTTTACTAACACCAACCGGACCTGAACCTGGCCCGCCACCACCATGTGGTGTTGCAAAGGTTTTATGCAAATTTATATGCACAATATCAAAGCCCATATCTCCAGGTCGAACCCTACCAAGCAAAGCATTCATATTCGCACCATCGTAATACATTAATCCTCCAGCTTCATGTACAATCTTTGAAATCTCCTCAATATTACGCTCGAATAAGCCTAGTGTATTTGGAACTGTTAACATCATACCTGCAGTACGATTCGAAACTACAGCTTTTACAGCATTCACATCAACTAAACCTTCTTTATCAGTAGGAATCTTTACTACTTTGAATCCAGCCATCACAGCACTAGCGGGATTCGTCCCATGTGCAGATTCTGGAATTAATACTTCATTCCTAATTTTTAACTCTCCTTTATCTTTAATATAAGCCCTCATAATTAAGCAACCCACAAACTCACCATGAGCACCAGCAGCTGGGATTAAGGTTACTTTAGCTGTACCAGTAATTTCTGCTAACATTTTTGAAAGATTATACAAAATCTCTAAAATACCTTGCACAGTCTCTATAGGTTGGTATGGATGAAGTCGAGTTAAGTTTGGATTTGAAGCTATACGCTCTGAGATTTTTGGATTATACTTCATAGTGCAACTGCCTAAAGGATACATTCCTAAATCTACGCCATAATTCATTTGTGATAAGCGTGTAAAGTGCCTTATCACTTGAGGTTCTGATAATGATGGTAAAGGAATATTTGATCTGCGTAACTTTTCAGGTATAAGTTCTACCACACTTTCCACATCATCATGAATCTTTGGTAAAGAGTAGCCACATCTACCTTCCTTTCCTAACTCTATAAGTAATGGTTCATTCCATATAGCTTGTTTAAATTCCATTTAACTCACCACTTTGCTCACAGCATCGGCAAGATGCTCAATATCCTCTTTAGTATGGATTTCCGTTACTGAAAATAGTGCAACATTCGGAAGCTCCTTATAATAAAGATTCAATGGAAATCCTCCAAGAATTCCATATTCAATTAATCCTTTATACAAACTCTCCACACTCACTTTCTCATTTGTAATTCCTATTGTGAAGTCTTTAAAGAATGTGGATGTGAAATATGGACTTTTAACCCCATGAATTTGTGAGAGAAGTTTTGAAGCGTAGTGAGAATTATACATAATGATTTTTGAAAGTTCTCTCAAACCTTCCGATCCTAAGAGTGATAAATATACCGCTGATGCAAGAGCACAAAGAGCTTCATTGGTACAAATGTTAGATGTAGCACGCTCCCTTCTAATATGTTGCTCTCTAGTTTGAAGAACCATACAAAAGCCTCTCTTACCATCTTTTGATGTAGTCATACCGATGATTCTCCCAGGCATTTGTCTAATCAATTCTTGATTTCCTTTACAAGCAAATATACCAAGTAAAGGCCCACCAAAATTCATATGTAAACCAAGAGGCTGCCCTTCTCCAACAACGATATCAGCCCCATACTCACCAGGTGGTTTTAATAAACCTAAAGATAGTGGATCAACACCTACAATGAATAAACCCCCTTTTGAGTGGATAGCGTCTGCAATCTCAACCACTTTACTCTCTATAACACCAAAGAAATTTGGATTCTCTAAATAAACTGCTGCTACACTATCATTTATAGCTGATAACAATTGGGAAAAATCAGTTTCACCACTCTTTAAATCAAAATTCACAACAACCAAATCTATTCCCGCAGGTTCGCAAAAAGTTTTCATCACCTCAAGCCTATCAGGACCTATACTTCTTGATGTGACAATTTTATTTCTCTTTTTAAATCTGACAGCCATCCTACATGCCTCTCCTACAGCGGTAGACCAATCATACATAGAGCTATTTGCCACATCCATAGATGTGAGATCACAAATGAGGCTTTGATATTCAAATAAAGCTTGTAATATACCTTGACTAATCTCTGGTTGATAAGGTGTATAAGAGGTATAAAACTCCGATCGCGAAATAATCTCATCAACTACTGCTGGTACATAATGTGGCCATACCCCACCACCTAAAAAGCATAAGTATTGTGGATAAGTTTTATTTTTTGCTAAAGTTTCTTCAATATGTCTCTCAACCTCAAATTCACTCTTACCTTCAGGTAGATTTAAGCGCCTCTTTAAAATTAAGGATTCAGGAATATCTTTAAACAAATCCTCAATTGAATCGATACCGAGTTGCTCAAGCATTTTTCGAGTGATTCTTTCATCAAGATTGGGAAGATATGGATGGCTTTTGCTCAATATCTCACACCAAATCTGGTAAAGAATGTTAAATAAAACTTTTATTGATTTAATTTGTAATCTTTATTAAAATTAAAAAAATCGAATTATAAGTGCATCAATCATAATCAAACGATTATTTAAATTTCATTAACATTTAGATACTTTCGATTAAATTGCTAATCAAGAAATTATCCAAATTTTTAAGCGGTATATTTAAAGATTAAATGAAACCTTTCATACTGTAAAAATTTACAGCTTTTAGAGTCACATCAAACCCGAATTAAAGTATAAATATTTTAGAATGATACGTGGCTTTTCAAATTTAATTAACTAATCTTTGATTTGAATAGTTTTTTGAAACGAATAGCATCATCTTTTGCATATAAATTATTAAACATTACATAACACTCTGAACAACTCATATTTTGAATTATTTCTATCAAGCGTTTAAAATCATCATCTGTATATTTGTAATTGTAAAGTTTTTTGCCCAAACCATGTAAGCGAAAATAAGCCACTTTACTCTCTAAAACCGATCTTCTTACCAATGGATCAACGATATGAATACCATTAATCTCTTCCAATGCACTTCTCAAAATTGATGGTTTCTCAAACCAAGACTCATCCCTCACCTCAATAGCCAGTATTTCAGGCCTTTCAACCGATTTAAAGAATTGAGTTATACGCTTTGCATTCTCTTCATTACATTTAAATGAAGAAGGTAATTGAATTACACATACTCTTGACTTTAATACTTTATAAATTGCCATAATCTCTTCCCAACAATGAAAATTTTGTGGTGTAGGATTTAAATGGCCATATTTATCAATATCTTTAATTGGCTTTTGATTACCAGCTCTTTTCCACGTAGGGCTGGTTATTGGGTGTGTTATACCTTGAAAAGCTTTAATGGAGAATTCAAATTCATCATTAACCTCCATTCTCCACTTTTGAGCAGTTTTTAATTGAGGGAGTCGATAAAAAGTGGTTTGAAGTTCAATTACTTTAAAATTTTGGGCATACTTCTTTAAAGTTAAACCAGCTAAACCACAACACCCTATATAAATCTTCACATCACTCACCACTATACCATAGGGTTTATTTCCTATTTTAATTCTATAATAATAGATATGGCAAGATATGGAAAGAGGTTAAGAATGGTGCCACCATACTTTATTGAATTAGCAAGTTTAAATGATTTAGGAAGGTTAGCATGTGCTTTCGAGAAAATTCCTTTACCAATTTTCGTTATGAATTTAGAAGGTAAGCAAATCTTAGCCACACAAATGGATGTATTTATGGGAGCTCCAATATTTTACTACAAGCAAACAAATACTTTTAACCATTTTCTCGGATACAAAAACTCAAATGGATTGGAAGAGGTTATTTTAACAAACTCTACCATTAATCCTACTTACATTTATGCACCTATTATAGTAGTAAAAGAAATACCTTCAATTTTTAAGCAAGGTTGGCGAAGAAGGAGAGGGAGATTGGGAAAATTTATTCCTATGCAAGTTTCAGACTTAATTAACTTGGCAAAGGTTTGTTCATATAAAATGTTATATGATGAGCCACCCATACCTCTATTTCTCTTTCAAAATGATAAATATTGGAATCTTGGCGCACTCACACGAATGGATGAGTATGATGAATGTTCATTTTATTTTTATATTAAACAAGAGAGTCAACCAATTGGTAACTTTCTTAAATATTCACCATCAAAAGTTTCAGATACTCAATTTACCAATCATGTAGATGAGCATGGATATATATACATTAAAATTATTCAACTTGCAAAATCACACCCATTGGTGAAATTGAAAAATGAGATATGATGAGTTTAAAAAAAGGATTATCGAATCATCAAAAAAGCACTCAAGTAGATTGGTAATCGCTTTAGATATCGTATCTAATGATCGTGCAACACTACTTAAAAGAGCGTTAAATATACTTAATGAGGTTTCACCATATATAGCTGCTGTAAAATTGAATTATCATATTCTATTGCCATTAAGCCTCTTTGAAGATGTGAAGATAATTGTTGATAAAGCTCACAATGAGAACCTTCAAGTGATTGCCGATCTTAAATTAAATGATATTGAATCTACGAATCTTGTTGCAACAAATTATTTATGGGATGTTGGTTTCGATGCGGTTATTGCAAATCCATTTGTAGGTTATGAAGGTGGTTTACAACAAGTTATTAATGAGGCCCATAAAAATGGGCGCGGTATTCTTCTTCTCACATATATGAGCCATCTAGGTGCTCGAGAAGGTTATGGGTTAAATGTAATCGACCCAGTCAAATCTAAAAAAGTATTCATTTATGAGTTATTCCTTGATCGGGCTTTAAATTGGGGGGTTGATGGTATTATAGTTGGTGCAACATTACCTAAATTAATATCTGAGATATCGATAAAGGTTCAAAAGAGGCTTTTAATCTTTTGTCCGGGAGTGGGTGTGCAAGGTGGCGATGCTTATGAGGCAATAAAAGCTGGCGCAGATTTTATTATTGTAGGTAGATCGATTGTAAATTCCTCTAATCCTCAAAAGATTGCTGAAGAAATTTGTCGAGCGACTTTTCCCCCTTGGAGCGTTTAAGAAATTCATGTGCTTCTCTCAATATTCTTTTTGTATTCTCAAATGTTGCTCTTTTTAATGCATCATCATAATTGAGCCAAGAATAATTTAAATGCTCATATGAGAGTTTTACATTTTTACAATAGGCTTGAACAAGATAAAATATAACCACTTTATGAACAAGTTCACCATCCTTTTTATAATAATACTCAATCTTCTTTTTAAAGCCTGGTATAAATGTGATATCCTCTATACCAGTCTCTTCTCTAATCTCCCTTCTTGCAGTCATAATATCCTTTTCATTCTTCTCAATATTTCCTTTGGGAAAGTCCCAATGGCCAGCTGTATAATTCAATAGTAAATATTCAAAACCATTTTTACCATCGTAAAAAACTACAGCACCTGCAGACCTTTCTTCAATCACGATACCACCCTTTTAAAATTGAAGGTCAACCCTCAATAAAACTATTTCCTAAGCTTTTTATTAATTGCTCTCCATAAAGTTTTAAGAATAGCAAAGCCCAAAGTCTCATTACAAGCAGCAACGTAAGAAAATCTATCATTATTTAATAAATCGATAAATTCTAAATCCTTAAATAAAAATTTAACAAAACCTCCAGCTTTTTTTACTAAAAAGAGTGATGGAAGACAATCGAATGGTCTTAAAATGGGTTGAGGTTCAATAAATGCATCAATTCTACCAGTTGCTACATGAGCAGTTTCCAATGCAGCAGTTCCAAAGGCTCTAATATGTTTAACTTTATAAAAGAGACTCTCATAGTTGCATTTATACTTTTTCAATCTTTTTCTAATCTTCACATCGATAGAGATGTATGCTTGTGTTAAATCGGTTAAGTTTGATGGTTTAACGACTTTTCCATCCATCGTAATCGATCCATCTTTTGACCCAATAATCATAGACCCATGGTATAAATCAATAACTCCTGCGGCGATTATATCATCAAATCTTCTACCCCTAGCGATTGCTATAGCCATACTTGAGAATGGCATGCTATGTATGGCATTTGTACTACCATCTACGGGGTCTAGTAATATTAAAGGTTGACCATTCTTTTTACCAATAATACCCGACTCTTCACTAATAATTAATGCATTTGGATACCTATTTTTTAAAATCTTTAAGATAGCTTCTTCTGTAAGAGAGTCTATTTTATAAGTTACATCACCATAAGCACCTATTCCTTGCTTTAAACTTCTCTCTTCATTATCCTTTATCTTTTGAAAGGTTCTTTTTGCTACTTCTAAAGCCTCTATTACCGTATCAAGATAATCATCCATTTTGCTCCTATAATTGAAGATTCATGGTTTTAAATAAACCATTATGTAAAATATTACTAATTATTCTAAGTTTGGTGAAAAAGAATTGAAACGCTCATATTAAGAGTATTTAGGTATAAAAATAAATAAATGTGAAAACTTTCGTTAAGTGATTAGCTTGACGAGGGTAAAAGTTGCGATTGTTGGTGTTGGGAATTGCGCCTCAGCCCTTTTGCAAGGCGTATATTTGTATAGAAATCGAAAAATGAATGAAGCTATAGGCCTTACTCAATATAATTTAGGTGGAATAACCCCTAAGGATATAGAATTTGTTGCAGCATTTGATATTGATGAGAGAAAGGTTGGAAAGGATTTATCACAAGCGATTTTTGAGAAGCCTAACAATACTATAAAGGTTTGTGATGTACCAAATCTTGGTGTGAAGGTAAAGAAAGGTCCAGTATTGGATGGCTTAGGAAAATACTTAAAGGACGTAATAAAAATTTCACCAAATGAGCCTGTAGATGTTGTTAAAGAGATTAAAGATTCTGGTGCAGAGATTTTAATTAATTATCTTCCAGTAGGTAGTACAAAAGCTACCGCATTTTATGCAGAAGCGGCTTTAAAAGCTGGTGCAGCATTTATTAATGCAATGCCTGTATTCATAGCATCAAATGAGGGTTGGCAAGCGAGATTTATTGAAGCTAATTTGCCTGTTGCTGGTGATGATGTAATGAGTCAACTTGGTGCCACAGTTCTTCATAAAACATTGATAAAACTTTGTGTGGATAGAGGTGTGAAGGTTGATGAAACTTATCAATTGAATATTGGTGGCGATACTGACTTTTTAAATATGCTTGAGGAATCACGATTAGCAGATAAGAGAGAGAGTAAGACTAGTGCAGTTCGAGCTATGTCGCCTTATCCAATCCCAACTAGAATAGGTCCAAGTGATTACGTAGAATTTTTGAATAATGAGAAGGTATGTTATATTTGGATAAAAGGTAAATATTTTGGTGGCGCTCCTATCACAATAGAGGTAAAATTACATGTTATTGATGCATTCAATAGCGCTGGTATTATTATTGATGCGATACGAGGGGTTAAGATCGCTTTAATGAGAAGAATAACTGGGCCATTAATTAGCCTTTCAGCTTATTGTTTTAAGCATCCACCAATCCAAATGCCTTATGAGGAAGCAAAAAAGGCTTTCTTAGAATTTATCGAAGGGAAAAGAGAGAGGTAATTGTATTAATAAATGATTAATGGGAGCGCCTATCAATAATATCCAAAATATCGGGCCCTGTACCTATTAAACTTACTTTCAAACCACATTCAGCCTCTATACTCTCAATAAATCTTTTCGCTTCAATAGATAGCTTATTGTAATCTCTAACGCCTTTACATTCAGGATAAACTGCATCAATCTTTGTTAGCGCTATTTGTGTTGCACTATTAAGCATAATTGCTCTTTTTGCTAATTCCATATTGAATGGCGCAACTCTTCTAACCCTACCCGTAACTGTACCTACCTCTTTCCACCCTCTTCGCTCAATCTCCTCCATGCTAAGTTCATTATCTAAAGGTCCTGAACCTACTCTAGTTACATAAGATTTGAAAACTACAATCACCTCATCTACCCTCTTTGGACCTAAGCCTATATCTGAACATATACCAGATGCACACACATCTTTTGATGTAACGTATGGATACGTTCCATGAATAAGTGAGAGAAACGTTCCCTGAGTCCCTTCAATAAGTAATAATCCACCTTTATCCAATATTCTATTCGCCTCTAAAGCCACATCACCTAAGTATGGTTTTAAAATCTCAATATCTTTAGCTAACTTACCTATACGTAAAACACGATCCGCATTCGCAGGTCCAGTCCCAGTACCAGTTGTTGAGATTTTTTCTTTTAAATGACCCCCTTTATCACGTAATATATGCTCAGGTTCAATTATCCCGCATTGCTTATCCACAATTAATCTAGATCCTGCATGGAAAGTTTCAATCTCATTAATCAAGACGGTTGGATCGATAAAAACTCCTGGACCGATCATTAACTTCACCTTCTCATTTATGACTGCGCTGGGGAGTAATCGAAGTCTATAAGTTGCGCCTTGATAAACTACCGTATGTCCAGCATTAGGACCAACACCACCCCTAACCGCAGCCTCAGGATTATCCTTTAAAGCTAAATATGATACTATTTTCCCTTTACCTTCATCACCAAACATTCCACCAACGATAACTATTGAAGGCATACTATCACAACATTTCTATATTATACCATTTTTATTTAACATTAATGCTAATTTATTTACCAAATCTTCTCACCCTCTTTTGATATGTTCTTATCGCTCTCATTAAATCGATTTTACGGAAATCTGGCCAAAATACATCAAGAAAAACGAGCTCACTATATGCACTTTGCCATAATAAAAAGCCACTCAATCGTTCTTCACCAGATGTTCTTATAATGAGATCTGGTTCTGGATTTGGTAAGTGAGCAGTATAGAGATTTTCCTCAATAGTCTTTTGAGTGATTTGATTAGGATCTATCTCACCTCGCTTTACTTTCTCCGCAATACTTTTAACAACCTCAAGAATCTCAAGCCTTCCACCATAAGCTATCGCTATATTGAGAAAATAATCTGAGTAATTTTCTGTTCTTTTCTCAATTTCATTTAAAATCTTTCTAATTCTTTCAGGTAAAAGCTCTTTCTTTCCTAAAGTCTTCACTCTTATTTTATATTTATGAATTCTCTCATCATTTATTAATTTTTGTAATTTTTCCTCAATAATTTTATATAATTCATTAAGCTCTTCCTCTTCTCTATTTAAATTCTCTGTAGATAAAACATAAAGTGTAAGTGTTTTAATCTTAAGATCTTGACACCATTCTAACAATTTTTCAGCAATTTCAGCACCAATTTTATGACCAACATACTTTGGATAAGAGTGATTCTCTGCCCAACGCCTATTACCATCTAAAATCAAACCGATATGCTTTGGACATTCTTCATTTTCAATTTGGGAACGAAGATACTTTTCATATATTTTATATACTCCTATGTAACGCAGAATTTTATTCAACAAAGTTAAGCTTGCCCCTCTGAAACCTTCTTACCTCGAATATGCTCGTAAATTATAATCGCTATGAAGAATATGCCTGCTAATCCAATTAATAAGAAAGTTACCAATGTGATAGGCGTTGTTTTACCTATAAGGATTAAAGAGAATTGATGGAGAGGGAGGTAAAGTAAGCTTAAAATCACCAAACTGAGAATATCTCTAAAAACTTTAATACTTTTTATCAAGATATGTGAAAGAAGTATACCACTAAAAAAGATTCCTAAAGCGATCCATAAGTAAATAAGGGATGCTTGAATAAAAAATCCTATTAAAGCTGGACCATACTCTAATATTAAATTTGGATTCGTTACTATCATTGAGTATTCAATAGTTTCACCAATCTTTACGAATCCTTGATGAAAAGCAACTACTCCCATTAAAAGACTCGCTAATGTTGAGAATAATTTAACATATCCTGATGGCTTAAGCTTAGTTAAATGGGAAAGAATTCTATCTATATTAAAACCTCTAGTGATTAAAGCTATTCCTATAATGCTCAATATCACAGTTAATGCTTTTTCAATTAAGCCCAAATATATCATTAAACCAGCGATTAAAAGAAGTAATCCTGGCACACCAAGGAAGAATTTTGAATATCTTGGATCGAATATCACCATTCGTAAATAACGTCCCAATATCATGTAAGATACCTCAATACCTCTACTATGCTTAACTGCTACCCTTTTTACTGAGACGATTGGGAGTATTCCTTGTAAAATAGGTATTACCGCTTCATCCTCAAGCCCATCTGAAACTAAAGCGATACCATCTGCTGGAAAGGTTTTCGCTATACTTCGAACCTCTTGGCTGATCTTTTCATCAGCCTCTATCCCCCTTCCAAACTCACCAGCTACTATTGCTATCTCAGCCCCATACGCTTTCTCAAGAAGCTCATCGTAAAGTTTGATCGCTGCAAAAATTGTATTAGCATCAGCTTCTTCAGGATCGGCGAGAGCTAACCTTACTGCAGCATCAAGACAATTTTTCCTACCAATTACAGGAGTCTTCACACCAGCTTTATACTCTAAATCATTATCTCGATCTACACATAATACAATGAGCTTTTTAGTAGGAGTCTTGCTACTCGCATTAGATACCATTCAATTCCCCCTTATATTCATAAACCCCAATTATGGATACGCTTTTTACACTATTACATTAAATGAAGTTTTAGATAAGCTTGTCGTATAAATTAATCTAAAGAGTCGCTCTTCATCTCTTCACTTAAAGCGAGTTTTAATTCATAAAATGTTAATTTCTTTCCTTGAATTAGCTTTTCTTTAGCAGCTTTTTGAGCCTTTTCAAATAATTGTTGCTCTTTTATTTTAATCACTTCAGTCTGCTTTTTTCTCATCTCTTCAACCAAATCCCTCCTCTTTTTTAAAAGTTCTTTCAAATTTTGATCAATATTATTGATATTATTACTTAATTCAGCAATCTTCTCATTAATCGCTTTAACTTCATTCAATAACCTTTTTTTAGCTTCATACGCCTCTCTTAACTTTTCCCTTAACTCAACAAGCACTCCATGAATATTCGACTTTTTCTCATCGATTTCTTTCACTTGAGTTGAAAGTACTTTTACATTATTAACCCATTCCATTACCTCTTGCCTTGCTTTATTCATCTTTCTAAAAGTTTGTAACTTTAACTCTAATTCTTTAATTTGCTCAATTATCATCTTTTCTTCATCTCTGGAAAGCCTTTGAGTTTGAATTCTCCATTCTAACTCATTTAATTTATTAGTTAAAGCTTCACATCGCTCAATACCATACCATACGCCTTTTGGCAAGGTTTGTTTTGCAACTTTAATCCTTTGTTTCAAATCTTTTATTCTTTCTATTAATTCTTTACGTGGTGATGATAAAGTGTGAAGTTGATCACGGTAAAGTTTTAATTCATCTCTCATTTTTCTAATCTTCTCTGAAGATTCCTTTATGCTTAGTAAGAGTTCATGTCGCTTTGCCTTTAACTGCCTAATTTTATTAACAAGTTCTATTCGATATGCAAATTTAGATGCGCATTCTTGCTCGATGGAATCGATTTGTTCACTCAAACAAGCCTCAATTACATATCGATTTAAAATGGGCAAAAAAGTATTTCGCTATTATATTAATGAAATTAATAATAATTATAAAACCTGCTAAATGAATCATAATTATTTGGATACATGTTTATAGCTATGTTAACATAGTGTGTAATTGGGTGTAACCTCTGAGCGATTTGATAAGGGTTTGGTTAATTACAGGCGAGCCCGGGGTGGGTAAAACTACAACTTTGTTAAAAGTAATAAGCTTAATCAAATCCCAAGGCTTTACGATAGGTGGGGTTATTTCTAAAGAGTTAAGAAGTAAGGGTGTTAGATTCGGATTTGAGTTAATAGATGTAAATTCAGGCCGTAAAGGGATTTTAGCATCAACTTCGCAAAATGTAGGCCCTAGATTTGGGCGTTATCGAGTAAATTTAAAGGATTTGGCTGAAATAGGTGCTAATGCTCTTAAATGGGCTATGAAAAACTCCGATGTGATTGTGTGTGATGAAATTGGACCTATGGAGTTATTCAGCCCTGAGTTTAAGAGAGCGGTAAGTGAGGTAGTAAAGTGTGGCAAGCCTGTAATTGGTGTTATACATAAGCGAATGAAGAATGACTTACTCAACGAGTTAAGATCTGCACCTTATTGTGAATTGATAGAAGTTACTTATGAGAATAGGGATAAGTTATCAGAAATTATTGCAAACAAAGTTCTTACTCAATTAAAGGGGGCTAAATATTGATTATAGCTGGGGTTGATGATGCTGGTAGAGGCTCAATAATGGGACCATTAGTTATAGCTGGTGTTAGCATTGAGGAAGATAAATTGAATGAGCTTGTGAATATAAGGGTTAAGGATTCAAAACTTTTATCTCCACGTAGAAGAATGAAGCTATACCAACTTATTCATAACTTAGCTTATAAAGTCTTTTGCTTAAAAATACCACCCGATGAAATAGATAGATACGTAATTTTAGGTAAGAAATTTAAGAGACTCAATTATTTGGAGGCGATTTATATGGCAAAGGTAATTAATGAGTTGGATTGTGATGTAGTTTATGTTGATGCTTCAGATGTAGATTCGAATCGATTTAAAGAGCAAATATCATCTATGCTAAAAAAGGATGTGGAGATTTTTTCATTGCATCATGCAGATAGAATTTATCCAATTGTATCAGCTGCATCTATTATAGCCAAAGTTGAGAGGGATTTAGAGATTGAGAAATTAAAGGTAGAGTATGGAGAATTTGGTAGTGGTTACCCATCAGATCCACGCACTAGAGAATTTCTTATAAAATGGGTTGAAAAGTATAATAGCTTACCAAAGGATAGTAGAAAGTCTTGGAAGATTTGGAAGAAACTTACAAATAAGACTCTTGATTTATACATGAGTTTTAAGAAGAGCTTTACTCAATGTTAAGAGCTTTTATTTAATCTTATTTTAAAACTTTGAATCACCTCTCAAATTCAAGAAATAAGCTGAAATTATATAATGAAGTTCTACTTTCAGCTCTATTAGGATTCTAAACCTTTTTATAATTTTTATTAAAACAGGTTAAAATAGCTTTTTCTAAAAGGTTGTCTTTACGCATAGGTTTAGGTAAAATTATTAAATGAAATACTTTCTCATTCTTCCATTATTTATTTCTAAGGTGGGAGTGTGTAAAATCTTTAATTCTCATATCCAACTCTTATTTCACCTATGAGTTTAATATTATACATTTGTAAGTTAACTGTGATAAAAGTAACGGTTAATCAAATTTGACTGAGGTAAATTAATAAGTGGGGATGTAGTAAATTAAAGTGGGTTTGAGCTCAAGTTTAGCAAAGCAAAATAATAAGAATGAAGAGAGTTCAAAAATTTATCTTAAAGCATTCCCGCTTAAAGATATAAGTGAATTGCAAAAGATTAAAGATGATATTTCTAAAAGGATGATTGTAATTTTAAGGGTAACACCTTTAGCTCAAAAGGATGTAGATGAATTAAAACGCGCTATTGAAGAGCTTTATGAGTTCACAGTCTCAATTGGCGGTGATATTGCTCGACTTGGAGAAGAAAGAATAATAATCACACCACCAGGGGTTAAAATTTGGAGAGGTTTGGTATAATATTAATTAAGGTTAAGAAGATTTTATTCAACGTAGTTTTATAGCTTCTTGGATATCAGGTTGAAAAGTTGGAATTTTAAACATCCTTGATAATACTCGAGCCATATTCTCAATTTTTTTCTTCTCTCCATGAGCTACAATTATACGGCGCAATTTTGGTCGAAGTTTAGCTACAAACCTCATAATTTGATTGTAATCGCTATGACCACTGAATCCTTCAACTTTCTCAACTTTACAATTGATATTAACAACTTTAATCTTACCATCCTCATTTATCAAATTAACCTCCCTCGCACCATCCAATATCCTTCTACCTAAAGTTCCATTAATTTGATAAGATACAAATAATATCTTATTTTTATCTGATGTTGCAAGCTCTTTGAAATACTCTAAAACTGGCCCTCCTTCTAACATTCCAGATGTAGCCATAATTAATGCTGGACCTTCACGTAAAGCTTCATCACGATTACTTGGATGTTCAATTATTGTAAAGTATTCTGAAACAAATGGATTAGTGTCTTCTTCTAAAATCTTACTTCTTAAATCTCTTGCTAAATACTCAGGGTAAGCGACATGGATAGCGGTAGCTTCAGATATCATACCTTCAATAAATATTGGTACTTCAATCAACTTACCCATTCTCATATACCTATCTAATACAAGCATAATCTCTTGAGCTCTTCCTACAGCTGGGACTGGTATGAGTACCTTACCTCCTTCTTTTAAAGTCTCATTAATTTTATTCACAAAATCATTCTCAGCCTCTTCACGATTAGGCATAATATCTTCTTTCGATCCATAAGTAGATTCTGTGATTAAAGTCTCTGCTCGAGGATAATTCCAAACAGCGCTCTCAAATAATAGAGTCCTTTCAAATTTATAATCGCCAGTATATATAACATTATGAGCACCCTCGCCAATATGCAAGTGAATGATTGATGATCCAAGAATATGTCCCGCATTATTCAAAACCAATTTAATATCTGGTGAGATATCAGTTACCAAACTGTATGGTAAGGTGATGCAATGCTTAATCATCTCTCTAATATCTCTCATATCATATGGTGCATAATCACCTTGCATAGATGCTACTTTTATAAAGTCTGTAAGAAGTAAAACCATTAATGGCAAGGTTGGTTCTGAGCAATAAACCGGTCCATCGTAACCATATTTATATAAAACGGGTAAAAAGCCAGAATGGTCTAAATGAGCGTGGCTTATAATAACCGCATCTAATTCATCAAGATCTATATCTACCCAATCAAGTCTTGGATAACTCTCTAATGGATTACGGGAACCTGGATGTATGCCACAATCTATTAACACTTTGCTCTCTGATGTTTCCAATAGCATGCAGGATCTACCAACTTGGCCAAAACCACCAAGGGTTAAGAGAGTAATTTCTGAATCTGATAAGATTCTTGGTCGGAATATTCTCTCACCAATCGTTTTATAAATTCTTTCTCTATCCTCTGCGCTTGACTTTAATGTATAGTAAATATTACTCATACTGGTTGAAGGTATATGGGGAGCTTTCCGTATCTTTATCTTCCATCCAATTTCATTAACTAGCTCTATCGAATTGAAGTTATTATTAATAATCGAATTTGGACGTTTTGCTTCTATAATCACTTCACCTAATGCGTCATCAAAGAATACATTGGTAACACCAGCCTCTTTTGGAATTACATTCATTAAAATCTTCCTTGCCTCATCCTCAGATTTTCTCACAACCTTCTCTATTCTTAAAATAACTCTTTTCTTCACTGTATTTACTATATCAGATATAATGTAATTATTCTCCATTAAAAATTTTGGATTTTTTGTATAAAGTGCTATTCGTGGGCCTTCATATTCAACTCTACTTATACCAGCTTCCGAAGGAATATCTTTTAATATTAAATTCATCAAATTGGTTGATGAGTTAAAACTCTGCCCTTGCAAATGGTCAGCTTCTCCCGATTATTCGATTGATAATTTTAATTTTTTCCTCATCTGACAATTCTTTAAATCCATCCTTCGATATTATTGCAACATCAATATCATCACCTGTACCCGCATTTCTCTTTATTGCAGCAATGATCGCTTTAATCGCAAGTGGTATACCATCAGCAATAGAGATGCCTTCTTTATAATCACTTTCAAGAATACCGTAAGCTACTGGAGAACCACTACCAGTTGATACAAATTTCTCCTCTGTGAGTGAACCGAATAAATCAATGTTAAATACACTACCACCATACGCATCAACACCTCCAACTAAAACATCAGCTATGTATGGAAATAAGCGTGAAGAGAAGAATACATTTGCAGCTAAGCGTGCTGCAGATCTTATCGGTATTGGTGTTTTTCTTTCGAGTTTGTAAAGATTGGCATAATATCTTAATGTATCTACAATATTTTGAGCATCAGCTAGATTGCCAGCTATAGTCATACCTAAATGATCATCAATTTTATGAATCTTCTTTCCTTTTTTATGGGCGATAAAGAGATAACCTGAAGTCACACGCGTATCGGTAGCGAAAACTACTCCGTCAGAGCATACTAGCCCTACTGTAGTCGTCCCACGATACTTATTAAACTCATTTGATGAGGAGTTAAACAATTAAATTCTCATCCTCTATTGAGTTTTGTAAATAGTAGGCGATTAGCCCAACATTATAGTGTAATGCGCTCTTAAATAAATCTTCCCATTAATAATTTGGAATTGTCAAGATAATACGCTCCATTCTTTTATAAATCCTTATTTCATTCCTCCTTTCCATTAGTTAATTATTTTGACAATCTCATTGTTAATTGAGATTAAATGTTATTGATAAAAAAGGGTTATTAAGATAAAATTATTCAAATCATTAATGTTAGATTTAGTGTAAGTGAGTAAGGAAAAAATTATTTTTCTAAAAAAAATCTAACACTAAAAATGTTCAAAAATCTTGAGAAATTTTTAATATTTACACAATATTTTATTTTTATTTTGAATGAATTCAAATTTAAATAAAAAAGATTTTATCAATTTTAACCTTGATATTTTAAAAATTATTTTTCACTAATTGAATTAGCAATTGGGATTGTCAAGCCAGCCTGATCTCCAAGTTGTAAAGCTTGATGAATACATCTATGAAGTTTGTTATTGACGATATGGATGCTCTAAGGAGGGCAGTTGTAAAATGCCTTGAGCCTCCCCTTCACCTTGGCGAAACCAAGATTCTATGCTATTCCTCTTCCCTCTCGCCACTTGCTCATACTTCAATCCCAGCCTCTTCAATGCATCCACATACCATGGTCCACGAGTATAAGGGGCTTGTTCTCACAGTATCGGAGAACCTGCTTGATAAAAAGCTCTGCATCCAATGCACCTCTTGTGTAGGATAACCTCACTCCTAAGACCTCTCTTGTATCCACATCTCTTGCCATCCATACATAAACTTGATCTCCGGAAGCTTGGTCTTAGTTTCATTTATAGCGATAGCTCCCCCTCGGCTTCCTCTCAAGCTCCTTCAAAACTCTCCTTAAGGCATGATACCATTGTCTAACAGATTCGTATGTGAATTCCCTCCACTTGGCTACACTCCTCAATGATGAGCTTGAATAATGCATGAGGCTGAAATGACTTTATCCTTTAACTCCACCTTATTCCTCTTAAAGACCTTCACCTCCTTCACCATCTTCACAAGGTGATCCAGTCCACTCATAGGAGAGAGAAGAAACGAATAGAAAAAGCTCCTATGTTAAACACATTAAACAAGATTAAGAACGTTATCTCGACAATCCCAATAATTTAACGATTCTTTTATAAAAATTTGAAAATTCGCATTAGGACTTTAAATTCCTTTACTTTCAATCCTTTTAATATGCAAGTTTTTGAGTAATTCGTAAATTTGCACATTCGTAACACCTGCATAAATGTGAATTTAAATTTGTTTTGTGCATTGAGAAATGAATACTAAACTATTTAAAACTAATAATTTTATATTATCAAAAAATTTTAAAATTTAATAATTTGGCAAAATTACAAAATATGTAGTTTTTAGTTTCAATTAATTTTAATTCACATTAATAGGCAGTTTGCGTTTATCGTAATAAACATAACATATTAATACCCCATTAGGCCAAATTCTTGCTGTGTGTAAATAATGGGAATGACTATTACTGAAAAGATTCTTGCTCGCGCAGCTGGAAAACAAAAAGTTACACCTGGCGATGTGATCTTTGCGAATGTTGATAAAATAATGATTCATGATGTTAGTGGCCCTGGAGCAAAATTTGTTTTAGATGAGTTAGAAAAGAAGTTAGGGCCTATTCGTAAGCTTTGGGATCCCAATAGAGTATTGGTGGTTGAAGATCATTATGTACCATGCCCAGATTTGCAAGCTGCAAAGAATATTCAAATATTGGAAGAGTTTGTAAAAAAATATAATATACCTAATTACTTCAAACACGGTATTGGTAATTATGGTATATGCCACGCTTTAATACCTGAGAATGGTTATGTATTACCTGGGGAGGTTTATGTAGGTGGGGATTCCCATACAAATACTGCTGGCGCTTTAGGCGCATTCGCTACTGGTCTTGGTCATACCGATATAGCTTATGTATTACTTTATGGTCGAATTTGGTTTAAAGTGCCTGAAACGATTTTGTTTAAAATTGAAGGTAATTTACGTGAAGGTGTAATGGCTAAGGATGTAATTTTAACCATTATTAAAGATATAGGTGTGGATGGTGCTAATTATAAAGCGGTACAATTCTCAGGCTCAACCATTAAAGGTATGGTTATGGATGAACGTTTTACACTTACCAATATGTCTACTGAATGTGGTGCGAAAAATGGTATTATCGAACCAGATCAAATAACGTTAAATTATATTGCTAATCGAGCCACTCAAAAATTCACACCAATTTATAGTGATTCTGATGCTGAATATTCTGAGGTGATAAATTATGAGGCTGAAAAATTTGAGCCAGTGGTAGCTAAACCATTTTCACCTGCGAATGTTTCAACAGCGAGAGAGTTGAGTAGTATTGAAATTGATAGAGCATTTATTGGCTCATGTACCGGTGGTAAATTACATGATTTAAGAGAAGCTGCAAAAATAATGAAAGGTAGGAAGGTAAAAGTAAGAACGGAAATTATACCTGCTACTCAAAGTATTTATATTAAAGCTTTGGATGAGGGTTTAATCAAGATTTTCTTAGAAGCGGGTGCTATTATCGGTCCACCAACTTGTGGACCATGCATTGGGGGCCATATGGGTGTTTTAAGGGAAGGTGAACGTTGTATAAGTGCGACAAATAGGAACTTTCCAGGTAGAATGGGGCATAAGGATTCTAAAACATACTTAGCCTCCCCAAAAACTGTTGCTGCATCAGCAATTAAAGGCCATATTTGTGATCCTATGGATTTAACTTAATAACACTCGTAAATGAAAGATAGAAGTATGATTATTGAAGAATAGGTTAAATATTAATGATAATGATGTTAAAGATTGAATGGCACTCAAATTATACAACACACTCACTCGTAGTAAGGAGGAATTTAAACCACTCAACCCTCCACTGGTTAGAATTTATACTTGTGGCCCCACTGTTTATCAAAGACCGCATATAGGAAATTTAAGATCATTTATCGCGTGGGACATATTAAGAAGATATTTAAAGTATAAGGGTTATCAAGTGTATTTATGCCAAAATATTACAGATGTGGATGATAAAACGATTAAAGGTGCGCGTGAAGAGGGAGTAAGCTTAAGAGAGTATACGGAACGTTACATTAAAGCTTTTTTTGAAGATTTGGATAAATTGAGAATAGAACGTGCTGAAGTATACCCTAGAGCTACTGAACATATTAATGATATGGTTCAATTGGTAAAAAAATTGATTGAAAAGGGTTATGCTTATAAGAGTGAAGGCTCAATTTATTACGATGTATCAAAATTCAAAGATTATGGAAAGCTTTCAGGGATAAAGTTTGATGAATCAAAAACTGTAAGTAGAATGAAGAAAGATGAGTATTCAAAGGATGAAGTAAGAGACTTTGCTTTATGGAAAGGTTGGGATGAGGAAGATGGTAATGTTTATTGGGATACTGAGTTAGGTAGAGGTAGACCGGGATGGCATATTGAGTGCTCAGCGATGTCAATGAAGTATCTTGGGGAGAGTTTTGATATCCATGCTGGTGGTGTTGATTTAATCTTCCCACATCATGAGAATGAAATAGCTCAATCAGAAGCTGTAACTGGTAAGCAACTCGCAAGATTTTGGCTTCATTGCGAGCATCTTATAGTTAGAGGGCAGAAAATGTCAAAATCTTTGGGCAATTATTATACTCTTCAAGACCTTTTAGATAAAGGTTATAATCCTTTGGGAGTTAGATACTTACTCTTCTCAACTCATTATAGAGCTCAATTAAACTTTACTGAAGAGAGTTTAAAGCAAGCTGAGAAGAGTGTTGAAAGAATTAATGAGTTTATGAGGAGAATTAAAACTATTTATCCAAATGGTGAGCATAATGATGAGCTTCATAAAGTGGTATTAGAAGCTGAAAAAAAATTTGAGGAAGCTATGGATGATGATTTAAATATGCCCTTAGCACTATCGGTAATCTTTGATTTAATAAGAAGGGTAAATCGCGCTATAGATGAAGGAAAAATCTCTCAAAGTAATCTTAATGAAGTTAAGGAATTGATGATGAAGTTTAATACTATTTTAGATATAATGGAAGAAAAGGAGGAAGAAGAGTTACCACAAGAACTTTTAAGATTGATAGAATTAAGAGAGGAGGCTAGGCGTAAAAAAGATTGGGAGACTGCTGATAGATTAAGAAATCAACTTTTAGAAAAGGGCATAATACTTGAAGATACACCTCAAGGTGTTAGGTGGAAGAGGAAAATTAAATAAACTCTCATAAAAGTACCTATAAAGATAAAGATAAGAATAATTATAAATCCTGAAAGAACCATAAGGCTTCCATATAACCATACATTTGATTTAGATACTCTTCCTAAGAATACTCCAAGTATAAAAAGTGTTGTTATATTAAGAATGGTTGCAAAAATGATTGTAAGATTCGCAGGTAAAATATTAAGTAATGAGAGAATGAATGGTGAAAGTGATATTAATGTAGTGCATATAGGAGATAAAGCATCTATAAAAGCTACAAATATAGTAGCTGTTTGTGAAGCTCTATTGATAATTGAATTAGTTAATGAGGTGAAGAGAGCTTTCTCCAATTCTTTAATATAACGTGTTCTCTCAGCTTTCTCTGTTATATACGCACCAAAAGCTCCCGAAATCCCCATTGCTATACTTGCACCTAAACCTGCTGATAAAATAACTCTAGCTTCAATTACACCAGCTAAGTAAGCACCCATAATAATGCCTAGTGTAGTTAATGCTCCATCAAAACCATTCATCACAAAGTATCTCCTAGCGATCTCATCAGCACCTATGATCCTAAGATGTTTTTTAACCCTTTTAATAAACTTTCTCAATCTATTTAACAAAATAATAGTTGAACTTATTTATCACTTTATCCCTATAAATTACGATAAGAATTGGCAGTTTCAATTAAAAGGTTAATAATCGATTCACTTAAACCCCGTGAGACTTCAATCCTTGATTTATCAAAAGCTTTAGCCACTATAGAAGGTGTGGATGAAGTTGATATAGTAGTAACTGAGGTTGATGTAAAGACTGAGACGATAAAGCTTACAATAAGGGGTTCAAATATTGATTATGATGCTGTATGTAAAAAAATGAGTGAACTTGGTGCAACGATAAGAAGTGTGGATGAGATTAATGTTAGTAAAGTAAAGCCTACAGCTATTAAAGTTCCGATAAGTTAATTATGCTTTCTTTCTAGATGTTGATACAATGGATAAAACATCCCGATCCTTCAATTGATAATCTATTGGTAACCTCAATCCAGTTCTCGCATCTATTGCATATAATAAACCTTTTACGAGATCTGTATGAATAGCTTTAGCGAGATCAACAACTGTTGAACCAGATGGGAGTAATAGTACATCCGGTAATACATTACCATGCTTATCGGAGAGCTTATTAGGATCATATACTGGATATACAGTATTCATTCTCAAAAGTTTGAATATTGCAACATTAATAGCGAATTGAACACCTGTTCTCATATACTCTCCAAGAACCATCTTTCGAATATATGAGAGAGCCCATTTTTGCTTTTCATTAAGCTTATTTTGATCGATAATCTCAAACCTTTCCTCACCTGGTATGTATTTAATGAATCCGAGTTGGGCAGCCCTCCTTAAAGTAAGCTCAGCTTCAGCACTAGCTGGAACAACGATTAAATCTCTATATGCCTCTTGAATTCTTTTATAATTTTCAGCAGCATAAGGTAAATCCATTTTATTTGCTACGATTAATGTGGGTTTTGATATATCTCTTAAAATCCATGAGAATCTCTTTGCATCATCAATAGACCAATTCTCAATATCTTTATTTTGCAAATTCGCCTCATTAAGAGCTAATGAAATATGCTCTTCTTTTACAGATATTCCTTTATATATCTCTGTAATCGCTTTTACCACTTTCTCTCCAGATCTTATTGAGCGTACTATTTTATCTCTATTCGATTCAAATAACTTCAAATACCACATTACTAACTCCTCTTCTATATCACCTATATCTGCAACTGGATCTCCAGTCCCAGGCTCAGTAATTCTACCTCCAGCATCTACACTACCAGACGCATCAACGATGTGAAGTAAAGCATCAGATTGTGCTGCTACTGAGAGGAATTGATTTCCTAAACCCTTTCCTTTCCATGCTCCTTTTATTAATCCCGGTAAATCTATAAGCTCAATTGGTATGAATCTCCATCCATCTACACACTTCGAGTTTTTCGGTTGATCCTCTACTTTAAATTCTTTATGAACACAAAGCGTGATCGCATGCGCTATGCCTACATTCGGTGTTTTTGTAGTGAATGGATAAGTTGATACTTCAGCAGATTGAAGAGTAGCTGAATTGAAGAATGTGGTCTTACCAGTGTTAGTCTTTCCTATTAAACCAATTTTGATAACCAAGCCATTTGAATAAACGAACACTTTGGATTTAAATTTTAAAAAACTTAATGAGTTGATATCAATAATATTAAAAGCTTGGTAATTATGGATATTAAGATAGGGTTAAATTTTAGTTGTTCAAAAAAGATGAAGGTCGCTCATTTTGGCAAGAATTAACATAAAATGTGAAAATGGTATCGTTATTGAGTATAAAGCTTATAAAGTTGCATTAGATTCGATTATAGTGCCTCGTAATAGTATAATCTTTATTTCACATGCTCACATGGATCATATTCCCAATTCCATAAATGAAGCACGTGTTATAACTTCAAATGAAACAGCTTTTTTAACGAAAATGAAGGGTATAAATCTTGGTAATACACGAGAAGTGCTTGATGGCTTTGAATTAATCGATTCTGGTCATATATTAGGTGCTAAAGGTTTATTGATCAATGGAGATATATTTTACACTGGTGATATCGTTGGTAGAGCTAGAGGCTTTTTGCCTAAGGGTAAAGGTGTAAAGTGTAAGGTTTTGATAATAGAGTCTACTTATGGTAAAGAATGCTTCACATTCCCTCCTTTGGTAAAGATTTTGGATGAAGTTAATCAACTTATCGCTAACTTATTTTCTAAAGGTGTGCCTGTAGTACTTATGGGCTATCCTCTCGGAAAGGCTCAAATTTTATCCTATTTATTCTCAAATTGGGATCCTTTATACATTCATGGAGCTGTAGAAAGGATGAATAAAGCATATATGGAATTGGGTATAGATTTACCTAATAAATTCAAATCTTATTCAGAAGCTATGGAAAAAGGTTGTTTAAATCGAAAACCTTGGGTATTAATATCACCATTGTATAATGGTAGAAGTAAGTTTATACAAAGTTTAAAGAAGAATTATGGTGCAGTTACTATAGCTTTTACTGGATGGGCGATAAAACCTCATTATCGTTATGCAATGTCGGTTGATTATGCATTTCCACTTAGTGATCATTGCGATTTTGAAGATTTAATTCGTATTGTACGTGAATGTGATCCAGAAAAGATTTATACAATACATGGATATGCATCAGAGTTTGCTTTATATCTTAAAAAATTGGGTTTTGATGCTGAACCACTTCTTAATTTTCAAGATTCAATACTTAATTATGTAAAAGATGAGTAGATATGGCGATTTGTATAGCGACTCGGAGTTACAGTAAAGATGAAGTATTATCTTTATTAGACCCTTTAGTAGCTGAATGGTTTTCTATATTCCCAGATTTAACCCCTCCTCAAAAATATGCAATAATTAATATTCACGAAGGTAAGAATACTTTAATCGCAAGTCCAACAGGTAGTGGTAAAACTTTAAGCGCTTTTCTTAGCATAATTAATGAATTAGTGAAGTTAGCACGAGAAGGTAATTTAGAGGATCGAGTTTATTGTGTATATATAAGCCCTTTACGCTCTTTGAATAATGATATTTACAAAAACTTAATGAAGCCTTTGAATGAGATTAAAGAGATTGCTGAAAAGCGAGGTGTAAAATTACAAGAGATTCGTGTAGGTGTAAGAACTGGAGATACTACCAGTAGTGAGAGAGCGAAGATGCTTCATAAACCCCCTCATATCTTAATCACAACACCTGAGAGTATAGCGATTATACTTTGTGCACCAAAGTTTAGAGAAAATTTAAAATATGTGAGATGGGTAATTGTAGATGAAATTCATGAGATTTGTAGCTCAAAAAGAGGAGCACATTTAACCTTAAGTTTAGAGAGGTTAGAAGAGTTATGTGATAAGCCTTTTACTCGAATCGGTTTATCAGCTACAATACATCCTTTAGAAGAAGTGGCTAAATTTCTTGTTGGATTTAAAGATGGTAAAGAGAGAGATTGTATAATAGCTGATACGAGATTTGTAAAACCAACTTTACTTAAAGTTAGTAGTCCAGTTAAAGACCTCATACATGCCTCTGCATCATATATTACAAGTAGTATGTATCGAAGAATTAAAGATTTGATAAAGAAACATAAAACTACTTTAATCTTCACTAATACGAGATCGGGTACTGAGAGAGTTGTATATCATTTATCTAAGTTAAATGTTGTGGATGGTGATGAGTTAGCAGCTCATCATAGCTCACTCTCACGTGAAATTAGAAAGGGTGTGGAGGATCGATTAAAAGAAGGGAAGATGAAAGCGGTTGTTACGAGTACGAGTTTAGAATTGGGGATTGATATTGGTAGTATAGATTTGGTTATACAAATTGGCTCACCAAAATCGATCTCACGATGCTTGCAAAGAATTGGAAGATCTGGTCACGCTTTAAATCGTGTATCTAAAGGTTATCTTATCGCTATGGAGCGTGATGATTTAGTAGAGAATGCGGTTATCGTTTCTGAAGCTATGAAGGGAAAATTGGATCGTGTGTATATACCTTGTGAAGCTTTGGATGTTTTGGCTCAACATATTGTAGGCATGACGATTGAGAGGAAGTGGCATGTTGAAGATGCATATAAATTAATTACAAGAAGTTATTGCTATCGTAATTTAACTTTAGATAAATTTAAAAGAGTTTTAAAGTATTTAAGTGGAGGCTATCAAAGTTTAGAGAGTTTTAAAGTTTATGGAAAGATATGGTATGATGAGAATGAAGGGGTTTTTGGTAGAAGAGGAGCATTACTTCGTGTAATTTATACTACTAATGTTGGTACAATACCTGATGAAGTAGCTGTAAAAGTTTATACTACTAATGGTAGATGGGTTGGATCAATTGAAGAAGAGTTTTTGGAGAGGTTAAGTAAAGGCGATATCTTTATTTTAGGTGGTAAAACGTATCAATTCCAATACGCTAAAGGGATTAATGCTTATGTAGAGCCTATAGAGGGTGAGAAGCCTACCGTTCCAACGTGGTTTAGTGAAATGCTCCCCCTCAGCTTCGATTTAGGCGAAGCGATAGGTAGATTTAGAGATAAAATCTTTCAAATGTTGAAGAATAAAGTATCTATGAGTAAAATTATAGAGTTTATAGCCAATGAGACGAATTCTGATGAATATGCCTCAAAAGCTATTGCAAGTTATATGAAGGCTGAATATGAATTTCTCCGCTTTCTTGGTGTTGATGCCTTTCCAAACAATAAGAATATAGTAATTGAAGATTACATCGACTCTATGGGTAAGCAGAATATCATCTTTAATTGTGTATTTGGGAGAAGAGTTAATGATGCTTTATCGAGAGCTTATGGACATGTGATAATGATGGAGAAGAAAAGAAGTGTTATGGTTACGGTAAGTGATAGTGGGTTTATGATTACCTTACCTTTAGGTGTTAAAGTAGATATTAAATGGCTTACTAAAACTATATCATCAAAAAATTTGAGGAATACTTTGATAGATGCTGTAAAGAGAACTGAGATGGTAAAGAGAAGGTTTCGCCATTGTGCTACAAGAGCTTTAATGATTCTCAAAAATTATAAGGGGCATGAAATTACTGTTTCTAAACAACAAACTAATGCACAAATCTTAATGAATATTTGTGAGGAATTGGATCGATTTCCAGTTTTGGAGGAAACTTATAGAGAGGTGATTGAAGACTTGATGGATGTGAATACTGCTGAGCAAATTCTTCATGATATTGAACTTGGTAATAGAAGATTTGTAATATGCCCCACATCAGACTTACCATCACCATTCACTCACGATCTTATTCTCCTTGGGTATAGTGATGTAGTACTTATGGCAGATAAGAAAGTTTTATTAGAGCAACTTTATGAAAGTGTGATGAAAAGAATTCGACAAAGAAAAGCTTCGTAACATGAGTATAAAAATGATAAAGTTAGTTAAGGGTTTAAGTATCGTTCCACCATGGCCAGCATTATTAATAGAGCGAGCTAATACATTAGTGGTAGCTGATCTTCATTTAGGTTTAGAGCATGAAAGAGAGAGTAAAGGAATACACATTCCAACACCACTCTTCCCAAAAATTCTTAATGCTATAATCAACCCAATAAAAGAAATAGGTTGCTCTCAATTAATAATTGCAGGTGATGTAAAGCATGAATTTGGAAAGCCTAATAGGGCTGAGTGGTGGAGTGTAAAAAAATTATTTAAAGCATTGAAAGAAGTAGGGTGCAATGTTGAAGTAGTAAGAGGAAATCATGACAATTACATCATTTACATATTGAAAGAGTTAGATGTAAAACTTCATCAATCAAGTATTCTCATAGATCGTTTTCTCATAAAGCATGGCCATGAACCATTATTAAATGATGAAATTGAAGTAAAGAATATTATTATTGGTCACGAGCATCCAGTTATCGCAATAAAGAATGATCTTGGAGTGAAACATAGATTCAAAGCATTCCTCCATGGAAAGTTAGGAGAAAAAGCTATTACAGTTTTACCATCAATCTCACCTTTAGCTTATGGTACGGATGTAAATGAAACTCCTAATCAAAACCTTCTCTCACCAATACTTCAACAAGCAGAATTGGGTGAGTTAAAACCATACGTTATTGAAATAGGTGTGGCTGTGAGAGACTTCCCTAAGTTAAAATATATACAATAGCATGTGATGAATAATGATAAAAATGATTTTTCAGAAATTTGCACCAAATCTTTTAAGTATCTTTGAAACCACAGATTGATCGATACCAAGATATGAGATTAATGATTGTAACTCCTTATCGAAATCTGGTTTAAGATAAGCCTTAAGAACCATCTCTTCTATAACGCTACATTTCATTTGTTGCATAATCTTTTTCTCCGTAACTTCCAACTCAATCAATTCATTAAATAGCCTACGCGCCCTATCTCTAAGAGTGTGAAGTTTTCTTTTAATAGAAATCTTTTCGTAATCGATTTCTTGAATGGTTTTTAAAAAATCTTTTTCAATTTTAAGAGGTAGCTCTTTTTTCAACTTTTCTAAGTATTTATCTGTGATTATATAAGCAGTTACGCTCAATATGCCTTCTTCAGAGCTAATATCAACATTCATTGGAAGTTTCAAGCGATATATTTTTTTCACGATACTCCCCTCTTCTTTTTTTACTGGTAATGTTAATAATATATCAAATCTTTGCAATATCCTAAGATGTTTTTGAATCGCTTGAGGAGTTACATTTAAGCGGTGTGAGAGTTCACTAACCGATCTAGGCCTTTCAGCTAAAAGCTCTAATATTTTCAATCTTAAAGGCGATCCTATAATTTCAATAAGATCTTCTGGTGACATAACTACAAATAATATTGCAGAAAAGCTTATAAATATGCCTTTGGTTATCAACTATTGGTTGATAACCATATGTTTAATAATCATAAAAGGTTAAGAAAACTTATGGATGAGCTCGATCGATTCATTGATAGTATAGAGCGAGAATTAGAGCAAACTATAAAGAATATATTTGAGTCGAGGAGTGAGTTATTAAATAAACCTATGGTGTATGGATTCTCAGTGAAGATTGGACCTGAAGGTGAGCCTATGATACAAACATTCGGGGATAAAATTCTCCGTAAAGAGGGATTTAGAGAGCCTATATACGATCAAATCGTTGATGAAGTTAAGCGGGAGTTGAAACTTATAATTGAATTACCAGGTGTTGAGAAAGAGGATATTAAATTAGAGAGTTTTGATAATGAAGTTACAGTTTCAGCTGAACGAGGAGAGCGTCGATATGCAGCGAATATTAAGTTAAAAGCTCCCGTAGATTCTAAAAGTGCTTTTGCAGTTTATCGAAATGGCATATTGGAAGTAACCTTTAAGCTCAAGAGCAATACTAATAAGGGATATACTATAAAAATAGAATAGTGGTAGTGAATAGATTATGAATCAAAAAACTATAACCTTGAAGGTAATGGAAGCGTATACAAAAGATGTAGGTAGGGGTATAGCGAGAATAGATTATGATGCGATGGATGCTATAGATGCTTCCACTGGTGATGTTATTGAGTTAAAAGGAAGGCGGCGAACTGTAGCTAAATGCCTTCCTTTATATCCATCTGATGAAGGTAAGGGTGTAATTAGAATTGACGGTCTTATTCGAAGCAATTCTGGTGTAGCCATTGGAGATACAGTTACGATTCGAAAGATTAAAGCACTTCCAGCTGAGAAAGTTGTTGTAGCTCCTTTAGAAGCGATTCCTCCCATTGATGAACGATATTTGGCTGATGCATTAGAAAGCGTACCAGTAACAAAAGGAGATAATATTATGATACCCTATTTTGGTGGTAGATTAACTTTCCAAGTTATAGGTGTTAGTCCAGCGGTTGATGCGGTATTAATTACCCAAAGAACGATCTTTACAATATCTGAGCGTGGTGAGGTTTTAAGAGGGGTGCCCCAAGTCACTTATGAGGATATTGGTGGTTTAAAGGATGAGATACAAAAGGTTCGTGAAATGATTGAGTTACCTCTAAGACATCCAGAGATTTTCGAAAAGTTGGGCGTAGAAGCTCCAAAGGGCGTTTTATTGTACGGCCCTCCAGGTACGGGAAAGACTTTACTAGCTAAAGCGGTTGCGAATGAGAGTAATGCTCACTTTATTAGCATTAGTGGTCCAGAGATTATGAGTAAATTCTATGGCGAGTCTGAAGCAAGGCTTAGAGAGATTTTTAAAGAGGCAAAAGAGAAAGCACCGAGTATTATATTCATTGATGAAATCGATTCAATCGCTCCAAAGAGAGAGGAAGTTACTGGTGAAGTTGAGAGAAGAGTTGTGAGCCAACTTCTCTCATTAATGGATGGATTAGAAGCTAGAGGAAAAGTAATAGTTATCGCTGCTACAAATAGACCAAATGCTCTCGATCCAGCTTTAAGAAGGCCGGGCAGATTTGATCGTGAAATTGAGATTAAAGTTCCAGATCGAAAAGGTAGATTAGAAATTCTTCAAATCCACACAAGGCATATGCCTTTAGCTCCCGATGTAGATTTAGAAAAATTGGCTTCAGTAACTCATGGATTTGTAGGTGCAGATTTAGAATATTTATGCAAAGAGGCTGCGATGAAGACTTTAAGAAGAATACTCCCGGAGTTGAAGTTGGAGGAGGAAAGAATTCCACCCGAAATATTGAATTCTCTCCAAGTGACTATGAAGGATTTTGAAGATGCATTAAAAGAAATTACACCATCAGCTATGAGAGAGGTATATTTAGAAACCCCTGATGTAAAATGGAGTGATATTGGTGGTTTAGAGAATGTAAAGAGAGAGTTACAAGAGGCTGTAGAGTGGCCCCTTAAGTATCCCGAGCTTTACAAAAAGCTCGGTTATAGCATGCCAAAGGGCATTTTATTATACGGTCCATCTGGTACAGGAAAGACTTTACTAGCTAAAGCGGTTGCGAATGAAAGTGAAGCTAACTTTATTAGTGTACGTGGTCCTGAATTATTATCAAAATGGGTTGGTGAATCTGAACGAGGAGTTCGAGAGATATTTAGAAGAGCAAGGCAAGCTGCTCCTTGTATTATATTCTTTGATGAAATCGATTCATTAGCACCTATTCGTGGTTTAGGTGGGGATAGTATGGTAACTGAAAGGGTTGTGAGCCAATTACTCACCGAGTTGGATGGAATTCAAGCTTTAAGTGGTGTTGTAGTTCTTGCTGCTACTAATCGAATCGATATGATCGACCCAGCTTTACTTAGAGCGGGTAGGTTTGATAAGCTTATTTACGTACCTTTGCCCGATCGACCAGCAAGATTACAAATATTTAATATCCATACTCGTGGTAAACCTTTAAGTAAGGATGTCGATATTGAGAGAATCGTTGATTTAACCGATGGTTTTAGCGGTGCAGAGATCGCTGGTGTAGTAAATACAGCCGTATCTATAGTATTACAAGAGTTTGTAGCGAAGTATCCAAATCCTGAAGATGCGAGAAAGCATTTAGATGAAGCTGTTGTGACTATGAGGCACTTCGAAGAAGCTATCAAAAAGGTTAGAGCTTCTAAAGAAGGCAAACCTGTAGAAAAGGTTGCGGTACCTTACTATAGGTAAGAATCATTGAATGTATTAAAATGATAAATTTGAATAGAAAGAGCTAAAAGATTGTATAGAGAAAAATATTGATCGTTCTAAATGCTTAACAACATGAATTTCAACAATTACGATCTCATAACTTCCATAGTAAAGGAGTATTTTCAAATTCAAGAAAGCTATTTAAGGGAAGATGGGTCGGTAGAGTTTCGGATTATACCATCAAAAGATATGAAGCAAAACTTTGTCAAATTAGTGAATAATTTAAAAAAGAATGGATTTATAGCTTTTTTAACCAAGATGAATGAGGAAGTGGTTTTAATAGCAGGTAAGATAACTGTTACTCGAACTTTCGGAAATCGTGTACCAGTAATTCTCTTTCTCTTAACCTTACTTACCGTAATTATTGATGGGTATATACGCTCCATTAGTTTTCCAAAGTATGAAGGTTGGTTAATGACTTGCTTATATACATTGAGTATTATGGGCATTGTTTTAATACATGAGATGGGGCATAAATTAACTTCAGCTAAGCATGGGGCAAAATCATCACTCCCATACTTCATTCCAGGAATACCAGGTGTGATTCCTACACTCGGTGCAGTGATTTTATCTTCAGAACCTCCAGTAAATCGAGATTCTTTATTCGATCTCGGTTTATCAGGTCCATTATCGGGCCTTATAGTATCTATTTTTGTTGCGATAGGTGGTGTATTAACCTCACCAATTATCACTATTGAAGAGTTTAAACAATTGGTAGAGTCTGGCGTTATAATAGAAGTTAAAACACTCGATATATTCACAGAGTTTTTACTAAGGTTATTTATAAAACCATCTTCAGGTGCCGGACCGATTTTATCACCATTATTATTTGCCTCATCATTAGGTTTTCTCATAACCTTTCTTAACTTAATGCCAGCATGGCAACTCGATGGTGGACATATCGCAAGAGCAGCTTTAGGTAAGAGATGGCATAAATTAACAACTTATTTGAGTATTATTGTAATGGGTTTTCTTGGATTTTGGACTATGGCGATACTCTTACTCCTCCTCTCATCTATGCGTGCCGAAACACGACCGCTCGATGATATCTCCCCACTCTCAAAAATCAGAAAGATTGGTTTTTTCCTCACTATTATTTTAGCTGCAGCATTATTTTATTTCACCATATACAATAACCCTATATTCCGCTTACTCATAGCTACTCAAGAGTGAGTAATGTCCAATAACCCTTTGGCACAATATATATCTTAACTCTTGAACCATGAGTATTCAAAATATTATCCAAAGCATCATTAGCTTTACGAGCGGTGCGTAATCCTAATTTTTCAATATAATAGTGGGGTAAGGTTGAAACGAGTTGAATCTTATATCGTGTTAAAGCCTCTTTTAAATAAATTAAATCCTCTAAACCATCAATATATTCACCTTTTTTAATCATTTCTTCAATATTTAACCTATTTGAAACATATAATTTGAGTGCTTTAGAACCTAGTCCTTGTGAGCATTCAGCAATTAATGCTATCGATCCTTGATCTTCCAGTCCACCAATTACATTCCATAAGCATTTTATTGAAGATGTTAATGTAAGATCATTATTCAAACCTCCAGGACTAATTATAATCGCTTTGGCTGGCTTAGATAAACCCTTTTTTGCAATTTCAAGGAATTTTTGTGAAGCTCGTTTATGAGCATCGTTGATACTCCCGATAAAAATCTCCGCTATCCCTTCTTGATGAGAGATTAACTCAATAGATAAGAAATTACCAATTCGCTCCGCAATACTATCAGCAAATTTACTCATCTCAGTCTCTAAACCTGGCTTTGGATAGCTATACAAACTTCTCTTAAAAGCTTCACCAATTAATTGATTATTTAGCATTTTAAGAAGAGTAATTGATCCGCCTTTGAATCCAAAAAGAGGATCAAATCCAACTTCTGAAATCAAAATCTTTGTGTCAAAATCCATAAAGATTGATGGTGCCTTTACTTCTATACCATTTAATGTACTTTTAATCTCAATCATTTCAGTTAAAGTTGAAATTTTTATCGGTTTATTTTCACATAACTTTTTCACATTTGATAAACCTACTTTAGTAGTGAGAATATGCACATTATAGCCTAAAATATCCAATAATGTTGAAAGTATTGTAAGGGATGGGGTATGGTAACCTTCAATAAGTATTAAAGGCTTTCCATGAATCTCTAACTGCTTTAACCTCTCAATTAAATCAGTATTATTCATATGAGAATATACTGGTTCTATCACTTCCGCTAAATTCTCTGCTTTCACATTTACAGCGACTTCAACTTGACCGTAGGGTAACCAAATTTCGGGCATAATTAAGAATATTAATTGTAAATCATTGTATATTCTTTTTTATTATCAACATGAGTAAAATAAGCAATTAAAAAGAATTATAAAGTTCTAATTTTTAATGGTTATTGAATGATTGAACAGAGAGAGATATTGGTTAGAGATTTGGGTAGAATTTTAGCCAAAATTGGTGCCCTTCAATTTGGTGCTTTTACCCTTCCCAATGGAGAACTTAGTCCATATTACATTGATTTTAAAGTTGTACCCAGTTTTCCCAGTGCATTTCAAAAGGTGATAGATGCTTATATAGGGTTAATTAAAAATTCGATTGGCTTGAGTAATTTAGATGCTTTATGTGGAATCTCTATCACGAGTTTGCCATACGCTTCTACAATCGCTTATTGTGTTAAGAAGCCTTTAATTTACATAAAAGGGGTTGATGAAGTTAAAAAGAGTATTGAAGGATTTATCACTCCAGGATGGAAGGTTGTAATTTTGGAGAATTTTATTAGAACAGGTACTTCATTTATTAGAGCTGCAGAGATTGTAAGAAGTGAAAGTGGTATTGTGGAGAATGCGATTGTTTTAGTGGATGGATTAGAAGGTGGGAAGAACCGTCTTGATAAAGCTGGTATTAAATTACATTCTTTAACAAATATTAAAGAAATCGCATTTTTACTTCATGATATGAATGTAATAAACGATCAACAATTGAAAGTTATTTATAAAAGGATTAAGTGGTAATTCACAAATTCTCACTTAATCCTTTTATATTTTGAAAATTATAAAGATTTTGATTAGATTATGAGCTTAAAAGGTAGGGATGTAATCTCTATAAAGGATTTTTCGAGAGATGAGTTAGATTTAATCTTTAAAGTGGCTGATGAAATGGAGCAATATACTAATAAAACTCTACCTATTTTGAGTGATAAAATTGTTGCAATGCTTTTCTTCGAACCTAGTACGAGAACGAGATTAAGTTTTGAAACGAGTGTGCTTAGACTTGGTGGTAAATGTATAGGTTTTTCTGAACCATCTATTTCATCAATAGCAAAGGGTGAAACTCTTGCTGATACAATAAGAATGGTTGATGGATACGCAGATTTAATAGTAATAAGGCATCCACTAGATGGTGCAGCCAGATACGCTGCTGAAATTGCTGAATCACCCATTATTAATGGTGGCGATGGCTCTACTCATCATCCAACCCAAGCTATGCTCGATTTATACACAATTAGGAAAAAATTTGGAGGAATTGATGGTCTTCATATAGCTATAATGGGCGATCTTGCACATGCTAGAGCTTCGGCATCTTTTGCTTATGGTCTTTCAAAATATAATGTAAAATTAACTCTAATATCACCACCTCAATTGAGGATGAGAAGAGAGGTTGTTGATTATTTGAAGGAAAAGTTACCAAATGTGAACGAAATTGAGCGATTAAGTGATGTAATAAAAGATGTGGATGTAATATATATCACGAGGGTTCAAAAGGAGAGATTTGCCAATCTTGAAGAGTATGAGAAGATTAAAGATTTATACCGACTCGATTGTGAAGCTGTGAAAAACGCTAAGGAAAGTATGGTGATTTTACACCCACTCCCGAGAGTTACAGAATTATCGCCCGAATTGGATAATACACCTCATGCGTTATACTTCCAACAAGCGAGAAATGGTATACCAGTTAGAATGGCATTAATCTCCCTTATAATGGGTGTTAAGTGAAGATGAGAATCGATTTGGAATCTATCTTAAAAAAGTTATTGAAATGCAATAATCTCAATTGTATAACGAATCAACCTAGAGAAGAAGCTAAAGCTAAGTTTCAAATTAAATCTGTTGAACCTATTATACTACAATGCTACTATTGTGAGAGATACCTCACTGAGAATGAAATATTGAAACAACTCGATAAATAAGCGTAATAAATATATTTAATAGGGTATGCGAGCTAAGATTTCATTCAACTTTAAGTAATAATGTAGATTTATTCCTTGCTCACTAAGTACTTTATCAGCTCCTTGCTCTCGATCCACAAGTACTACCGCATCTTTAACCACACCGCCCAAAGCGCGCAAAATACTTGCAACACAAAGCAATGTGACACCAGATGCAGACACATCATCAAGTATTACAATTCTATCTCCTTTTTTAATACGACCGTATATAGGGGTGCGTAAACTACCTTCTTTCTCAATCTTCTCCATAAGTATATAGGGAACGTTTAATCTAACACTCGTTCCAGCTGCGAATGGAATTGCTGAATAAGCTACACCAGTTAATGCATCAAGCTCAATTATTTCATTTTTAATCAAATCTGCATATGCTGCACATACTTCTGCAAAATCATTTGGATGTGAAGGGACTAATCGAAAATCGAGATAATATTCAGTTGAGTGGCCTAAATGTAAAGCAAAATTTCCTTTCTTCACAATCTGCCTTTCAACGATTATTGATAAAAGTTTCTCAGCGTGGGTTTTCTTAATCTTTAACCACTCACTCATTTTAATCCTCCCTTACGATGCTTCATAACATACCTTATGACCTCATCATATTTTTCTTGATTAATCAAATTTAAATTCTTTAAGTATGTGAATAAATCGCCTATTTTCATGAGGTAATGTAAGGTTATATTTTCTTTTGCCAAATTCTCCTCACCACCTTCATCCCTATCGATAAGAACAACAAGGTGATTTACTATACCGCCATGCTCTCTTAAAACTCTAATTTGCTCTAATGCACTATGCCCCGTAGTCACAACATCATCAACAACGACTACATGATCCCCAACTTCTATAATACCTTCAACAATCTTCTCAAGACCATACTTCTTCTCTTGCTTACGCACATATAAAAGAGGTAATGGTATGATTTGGCTTACAAGTGTGGCTATCGGTAAACCAGCTGTTGGTATGCCTGCTATTCGATGAATTTCTTCTTTATTCCTAATTTCATTATTTATTATTTCTACATATAGTTCAACCAATCTTTTGAGAATAATAGGATAGGATGGCAAAATTCGAAGATCTATATAGTATGGACTCTCTCTACCAGAACTTAAAATAAAATTACCAAATCTTATTGCACCTACTTTATGAAGGAGAAGCGCTGCTTCCTTAGCCAATATAGACTTCTTCTCTAACCATATGATATCATAGGGTATAGAGAGCAAAAACCCACCATTTAATTTCTAAATAGGGGTATAAAAGAATTAAAATAAAAAAAGATAAAGTTGATAACAAATATCAAATCGATTAACCTACATTATCTTAATGATCAATACTTTAATCACAATTATGCTATTTGAAAATACCATAAAATATTTAAATCAATCTTGAAGAAGCTATAATAGACTAATGGTAGGTTGTGTAAAAAATGAAGAAAATTGACGATATTGATATGAAGATTTTAGCTGAACTTATCCAAGATGCTAATTTATCCATTCCGAAGCTTAGTAAGAAAATTAATGTTAATGCCTCAGTTATATATAGCAGAATAAAAAGATTGATAAAGAGGAATTTGATTAAGAGATTCACTGTTGAAGTTAATGAAGAGGCATTAGGTTTGACAGTCTCTGCCATTATAGGCATTAATATTGAGCAAAGATTGAGGGATGAAATCTTAAAAGAACTTCTCAGCTTGAATGAAGTAAGAGTTATTTCTGAAGTTACTGGGCGTTATGATTTATTAGTTGAAGTAAAAACGAGATCTCTTGATGAGTTACATCAATTAGTCTCAGAAAATATAGGAAGAATAAATGGTATTGTGCGAACGGAAACATTTATGGAGATGAAAAGAAATCAAAGAACACCTCAATACACAATTCCTATTACTTAATTTATAGCTTATTTTGTATCACTTATGGGATCGGAACATACCGCTGAACACATCTTTGTTGGTAGTTTAAGTAAATTATTACCAAATGTTAAGGTTAAGAAAGTTGAGCATACTGATAAAGGAAATTTCATTTATTTAATATGTGATAAATTAAATTGGCAAGTTGTTCGAGAGGCTGAGCAAATTACCAATAGGATAATTTCTGAGGGAAGAAATGTAAAAGAACATTTATTTAACACATTGGATGAAGCGAAAAAGATTTTTCCAACACTTCGAGCATATGAAGAAAGAATCTCAGGTAAAGTTAGAGTAATAGAGATTGATGGTTATGATTATTCAGCATGTAATAAAGAGCATGCATCCAACACTAAAGAATGTGATTTTTTCTTAATTACTGGACTCTCTAAAGCACATAATGGAACTTACCAAATAAAATTTGAGGTTGGTGAAAGAGCGAAGGCAAAAGCTCTTGAAATCTCTAAGGTATGTATGGAGACTGCTGAAATTCTTGGAGCTACTTATGAGACTTTAACAAAAACCGCTTTGAATATTAGTAATGAATTGATAGATTTGAAAAAGAGATTGAGAGCTTTAACGATTGAAAAGATTGATAAAATCAATTTTATTGAAAAAGAAGGTGTGAAATTTTATCATCAAATCTTTGAAGGTTTGGATAGAAAAATTTTGATGGAAAAAGTTGGTGAATTAATTAAAGCTGGGAAAGTGATAGTATTAATTGGAAATAAAGAGGATCGAGGGATGTTTATCCTTGCACGGAGTAGTGATTTAAATATAGATTGTGTTAAAATACTTCAAGAAGTTTTAATGAAGTTCGGAGGTCGGGGTGGTGGTAAATCTGAGTATGCATTTGGAAGTGTTGATATAGATAAATTTGAAAAAACTTTCACATATATGGAATCTTTTATTATTAATTGGATTGAATCAATTAGTAAAATTTAAAAAATAGCTATATTTATCAATTAAAAGTTTTGCCAACTTGGAGTTATGAAGCTTTAAAGAGAGTTATTAGTTTAATCACAGTTGCATCAACACATATGATAAATCATGCTTATCTTCAAATTCACTTAGCCTTATTACCAGTATTCATGATTGAGTTTAACCTTGAATTATCTACAATTGGTATGATAGTTTCAATAGCTACTTTATGCCAAGTATTAGCTACCATTCCTGGTGGTATAATTGCTGATAAACTAGGATCTGTTAAAGTAATACTTCTAAGCTTTCTTTTAACTTTAATTGGTGCATTAATGATGAGCCAAACCTTTAATTTATATATGTTAATTTTTGGCATCTCTATTATAACTCTTTCAACTGCGATTTATCATCCACCAGCGTATAGCTTAGTTAGCAGATTAGTAGCACCAAATAGTCGAGGAAAAGCCTTAGGTATCCATGGTGGAGCGGGAGATATAGGTCTTGCACTCGGCCCAATTACTGCTGGTATTTTACTTTCATCTTATGGTTGGCGTTTTGTATATTTAGTATGGCTAATACCCATGTTACTTAGCACACTCATACTTTTAAGAGTAAAGCCTAGCACATATAGTGTTGAAAAAGAATTTACCGTTATTAATAAAAAGAGCACATTCATTACCATTACTAGTGATTTTTTAACTTTAGCGCTTATTACATACTTACTTATAATCGCTTTGAGAGCTGTCGGGATGCAAACGGTTTCAACAATCTTATCCGCTTTTCTCGTATTTGGAAGAAAAATACCTAAGGATACAGCTAGCATCTTATTCGGATTGATGCCACTTATGGGCGGTATAACCGCTCCAATAGGCGGTTATTTTACTGATAAAATTGGCGCAAAAAGATTATTTGCTTTTTCATTATTCATCACACCCCTTACCCTTCTTGGACTTATTTACTCAAATTCCATTATACTTATTATTACCTTTATCTTACTTTACGGAGCTTCCAATTATACAGCAATGGCTGCAACCGCCTCTCTACTTGCTCAACTCACCCCTATAAGAAGGAGAGGAATTGGTTACGCACTATTTTTCTTACCGAGTTACGTTGCAAATACAATCGCTCCAGCTATCGCTGGTTATGTGGGACAAAATTATGGTTTGGAGAATACATTCTTTATAGCAATATCATCTTATTTAATAGGATTAATACTTCTTCTAACTATTATGCCTAAAGGTTATTACAAGACTCGTAGAGAAACTAGTGATTAACTCTAATCTATTTCATATTGAAATGAAGATTAAATCGCCTTTAATTGCTTTACAACTGGGGGTCTTGATTTTTTTAAAACTCGATATCCACAAATGCACTTAATTTCAGGCAATTGAGCCAACTCCTCAGCAGATACTTTAGTGCCACATCTCACACACTCATAAATTACTCCACCAAAAGATTTACTAGAGTCTTCCATTTTTGATAACCAACTTTACCTAATAAATTAATCAATATAAGAGTTTCCATATCCCAAATTATTCTATATCCCAAAGTTCTACCGCTAAACCACGCTTTATAAGAAACCACGCATTATCTGATGGTAAAACTGCCACATCCTCTTTTTGGAATGGACCATACTTTGCGAGATCGGTACCTACCATTGGTGGTGATGGTTGTAAAAATCTAACTACAGTATATTTTGATGCCATTTTCTCCATTATAGATTCTAAAATTGATGGTTGACCATTCCAAATCGCTCTCTTTATCTTATCATACCTCTTTAATGAGAGATTTATTGACTCACTTATGTATTTTTCTTCAGGAGTTAAATAAGAATACTCAACTTCACCTATGGAGCGAGTTATCTTGCTTATCCTTAGCTCCAAAAGCCTCTCCACTAAATCCATAATTAATTCTCTTTCTTTCGCCATTAATCTGCTAATTACATCGCGATCCTCTCGCTCAGCATCGACTTTAATCTTTTTTATATATGCAGCTACATCTTTATACAAATCTCTACGAATCTTCATTAACCTTTCAGTCTTTAACTCCTCATCTAATAATTTGTAAAGCTCATTAAGAATGGATTCAGCCACTTTAAATCACCCTTGCCAAACCTTTACCAGCTAAATACACAGCAGCCATTAAAGGTAACTTAACCTTCTCTTTTTTAAAAGTTCGATAAATCTGATCCTTCAATCTAAACTTTGGTGAGTAATCGATAAATACTTCTACAAGTTCATCACTTAAAACTACCGCCTCATTTAATGGATCGAAATCTAATAAATTATCACACATCTTTTTTAAAAGCCCAGTTTCACCATGAAGTGTATCTGGCATTCTAAATATTCTGTGCACATCAGTTGTAACCATCGTATCAATTACAGCACCCATATTTAATGCCTCAACTTCTAACCTTTTTTTAAATTTTGAATAACGGATTTTACCATAAAGTGTTGCAATTTTTTTTATCACATCGTTATCATTATCAAATCCCTTAACTTTCCAATTCTTGAAACTAATTGCTAATCTACCTCTCCAACCTGGCTCTCCTACACGTGGCAAATTTTTCAATAAATCTTCATAAGTGGCACGTTTAAACACACCTATACTTTCAGGAATTAAACCCCTACCTGAAACATAATCTGCAATCTCACTTCTAGCGGTTTGATCTAAATCCTCAAACTCTGCACTTTCAATTGTTATATGATAACCCATATTGCCAGAAAAATAAGTCTTAATCTCACTCTTATTTATCCCAAAATCTTTCATTAAAATTTCAATCAATTTTAATGCTTCATTCTTTGCTGCTTCAAGGCATTTTTCACATGCCCAATTCAACTCTGAGATACTAACTTCGCCACAATTTGGACATTTTTCCGGTCTTAAACCAATTCGCTTTAAACCACAATTTTTACATTCCCATAAATCATGATCTTTTTTACATGGTAATTTTAAATTATCTGCATCGATATCAAAGATCAAATCACCGCCCTTCCATCCTTTATCATGCATTGGTAAAGTGGGCTCATGATAATAAGCTGCAGAATAATATACAGAATGAGGAGCTTCTCTAACAAGAAGTGCATATAAATCTCCAAATGTCTTAAATGAGAGATGTCTAATCATACTGCCACCAAATGGTATGTATCCAAATTCACGCTCACTCATTCTAGTTGGAGGTATTATTTTATCCCCAGCCTTAAAGTAATATTGTTTGAAGGCTTGTTTCATTAAAGCCAAAGTTTTATCATCCATTGATCTTTCCAAACTCTATCACCTTTTATTTTTAGACTTTACCCTTCCATATTGCAAAGGGTTTTTAATTTCATCACAAGTCTCATCTTTGAAGCATAAGCCATGTGTTTGAAGAGTTTTACATGATGGGCACTTATACTTTATCCTACCACCTCTCAACCCAGCTATATGTTCCACTTGATACTTTGTAATTCGTTCATTAAAGTCCGGCAATTTTGGGTATAATTGAATAATTTCATCCACCGTTTTACCTATATTGAGTAAATAAGTGCTTAATAGGAATCTACCGAAGTGGGGTAAATTCTGCCCTTTTTGAAGAGTATTGAGAGCATAATTCACACAAGGTGGATAATTTTTAGGTGTTAATGTGGAAGATATTCGCTCTTTATTTATAATCAACTTTTGAACCATTCCAGATATCTCACTTACAGCATCTTCTATAACTTTAGGTAACTTTGGCGTCGCCATATTTTTAATTCGATTGTAAATAATTTTTCTAATCTCCTCTCTAATTAAGCGTATTAATTCATGAGTTTTTAAATATACATATCCTTGATTCACAACTCTATTGATTAACTTCCATTCTAACTCATGAAATTGAGTCGACCTTTTTAAATATTCCTTAATTTTAATCTTATAATCGAATTGATGCATTAAATTATCTTCCAAAACTTCTATCACGTCTATATTTAAAACAGTTTTAAAAATGTGAGAGATAATTGATTTTCTTTCATACTTCAAAAACTCCTCTATACGAATCGCTTCTGCTAATGAATATATGGAAGCTAGATAATCGTTATTACACATTCTCACTATTAAAAGAGCTATTGGGAATGAAAGTATATCTACTTCAGCTTTTTGAATCTCTTTTGAAACCATTCTTTTATTTATAGCATCTTTAATTCTCTCTTTCGCCCTTTGAATAATATTAATGTAATCAGGATGATTCAAATCTTCTATTTGAATATTAAGTTTTTTAATATACTCTCCAGCCTCCTTTATGAATGGATATTTCGCTAAATCCTCCAAACCTAACTCGATTAACAAAGCTAATACTATATTTTTATAAAACATACCACTTATTTTTCTTTTTACCCATGCGAAATTAAAACAAACTGAAATAGTTATTAAACCATTTTGTTATTGTTCTTTAAGGTGAGATTGTGGTTTTAGCGGCGAAGGTTTTCATCATTCGTGAGGATATAGATTTAGAGACTATAGCTACAAAGTTAAAGAATTATAAGAATGTGGATTTTTTTGAGCAAAATGGAAAAAAGATTGAGTTAATTACTGAAATTACCGATCTTAATATGGTTGCTGAATCTTTAAAAGGGCTTTTCTCTCAAGATCAAATTTTAAATATTTTTCATCATGGAGAAATAATACCAATACCTAAAACTATTGTTGCTCCATTTATTTTCAATAAAGTGAATGATAAATTATTATTAACTATATTGGAGAAGAAGCAAAAAGCGAATAATATTGCTAATCAATTGAGTAAAATCTTATTTATAACAACTGGCCATATAGTTGAGGCAAGAATACCTCCCGAGATTCTTAAAAAATTCCATGAGGAGAATTATGAGGATGCAAAGGTTATCTTCTTTGACGATGTGGATATTCCGAATATCAAAAAGTTATCATTATACGGCTCTGAACTCTCAGATACAAGTTTATACATCGATTATTCCACACATGGAAAGATTTGGTATGTAGTGGTAAAGTCAAAGAAGTATGGCTATGTTGTGGGCGTAACAAGAAATGCTGTAATCACCGTATTTAGTAGAATTGGAGAGGATGAGTTTATAAATTATATCATAAATGAGATTTATCCACTCATATCTTAAATATAAGATAAATATTAGAGCAAAATAAAAATTTTTAGATGTTGAAATTTATACAAAATGAGCCAGCTTTACTCATTAAAGTGAATAATGAGAAGATTCTTTTAATTTCAGATTTACATTTAGGCTTTGAAAAAGAGCTTTACTCTCATGGTTTTAACATTCCTTCCCAAATCGATAGGATTTACAATAAATTAGGAAATTTATTGAACATTTACAAACCGAGTCGATTAATCATCTTAGGAGATGTAAAGCATGGAACGAGCAAAATTTTGCCACATGAATGGAGTGATATTCCCAATTTTTTCGAAAGATTGTTAACAAATGTTGATAAAATCGATATTATCCCAGGAAATCACGATGGTAGCTTAAAAACACTCTTACCATCTAAAGTAAATCTTCATACAACAAAAGGTTTAATGTTAAAGAGTGGTAAAAGATTGATTTATTTAATCCATGGCCATTCATGGCCATCTCCAGAAGCATTCACCGCTGATATTTTAATTATGGGCCATCATCATTTTGTAGTAGAGATTATGGATACTTCCGGATTAAGATTAATTGAACCGATTTGGTTTGTTGCAAAATGGGATAAAGAAAAAATCATTTCATCCTTTCTTAAATCAAGGAGATTAAAAGTTGGAAAGAATCCTATTAACTCATTTAAAAAATTTTTTAAGTTTACACCAAAAAACCCTCGCATTATAATTATGCCTACATTCAACCCTTTATTAAGAGGCATGGCTGTGAATAAAAATACAAATAAAGATTATTTAGGACCTATATTTGAATCGGGAGCTATTGATATAGAAAATTCTGAGTTATACCTTCTTGATGGAACGTATTTGGGTTATTTATCCAACATTAAGCATCTTTCATTCGAATAAGATTAAAATTATAATCAAATCATTCATTTTTTGATATTTTTAATAAATAATACTAATCGAGTTCATCGACTTTGCCCCATCGCTTATAAATTTTATGCTCAATCTTAAAAATATCAAGAACTTTACCCACAATTGCATTAACAAGTTCTTGTATCGTTTTCGGCTTTCCATAAAAAGGTGGTGAAGCTGGCATAATACATACACCAATTCTAGCTAATTTTAACATATTCTCTAAATGGATTGGGCTTAAAGGGCTCTCTCGAATAACCAAAACTAAAGTTCTTCTCTCTTTTATGGTAACGTCAGCAGCTCTTAAAAGGAGATTATCTGAGTAACCACAAGCAATACCCGCTAAAGTCTTCATACTGCACGGTATCACTACCATACCATCAGTCTTAAAAGATCCACTCGCTATAGGTGCACTTATATCATCTATTTTGTAAACCGTTGAAGCTAATAATTCTAAATCTTCAATGTGATACTCACTCTCTAAATTAATCAATTTTTTACAACCTTCCGTTAATACTAAATGGGTTTTAACACCAATCTCCTTTAAAACTTCTAATAATCTTAAGCCGTAAATAATACCACTAGCTCCAGACATACCAACGATTATTTGCAATTGTATCATTACATTTTATCAACTTTTTAATACTTAAGCGAATCGGTATAATAGAATTATGAATATTTTTAAAATAAGAGAATTTTAAAAAAGTAATATTAACCAAAGCATTTCTTTCATAATGGGTGATTTTTTGTTTTCCATTCACGATATGTATAATAATCTACATACTCTCTATGGGGATTTTCAATTTGATCTTGCACTTTAATCAATCTCTCTCTTTTACTCTCAATATTTTTCGTAACTGTAAATAAGTAAGCATCACTTCCCGCTCCTGAACCATAACTCACCATTAATATTTTATCTCCAGGTTTAGAAATATCGAGAACCGCTCCAAGAGCGGCTAAGCTCGATCCAGAGTAAAGATTACCCACTTTTTTTACAATCAAACCTGGTTCGATTTGATCCTTCTCAAAACCTACTTGGAGAGCTGCAGCCATGGGGAATTTTGCATTTGGTGAATGTAAAACTACATAATTAATATCTCTTGGAGAGAGATTCGTATCCTTTAATGCTCTTTTCATTACTGTACACACATGTTTAAAGTAAGCTGGTTCTCCTGTAAATCTACCACCATGTTTAGGATATTCACAACCATCCCTTCTATAAAAGTCTGGTGTATCAGATGTATACGAAATATAGTAATCTATAGTTGCAATAACATCCCTTTTACCAATGATAAATGCTGCTGCTCCTGCACCTACACTAAAATCTAAAGGATCATTTGGAGCTGCTTGAGCATTATCAGAACCAATAATCATCACATACTCTCCATTAAAGGTTGGGTAATTAACCAATGCTGCAGCATCAATTATTAAATCTGTAGCCGCTTTACATGCGAATTGTGCATCAACGCCACCTGAAAAGAATCCATCATCAAACTTCTCACCAAGCTCCAGAACTTGAGAAATGGTAGCCATTGATGGCTTTACTACATAAGGTGCAGATTCCGAACCTACATAACACTTCTTTATATATTGGCTATTAATCGCTGAATGAATCAATGCTCTTTTACCCGCTTCTACAGCGAATGTAGTTGCATCCTCATCAGCAAATGGTAAAGCTCTTTCTAATATGCCCAACTCTCTCGAATTTTCATCACCTTTTATTCTAAATTTTGGTATGTAAATACCATACCCTATTATGCCTGGTTTATCACTCTTTCCAGAAGGTTTTACAACTTTATACTCTTGATAAGGATAATAATCATCTTCGAAAGAAAAGTTAAAGCTTGAGTAATAAATCAAGCCAAAATTCCCATCATCGTAAATCCTTCTAAATCTAGGTATAACACCTTTCCCAATATATTGAGTAATATCTATTTCATCATCATTATTTAATCGATAATCAGTAATTCTACCTGGAACTTTTACAGCCCCATTATCAAATGATACTATACATGAAATAAATGATTTAAGATAATTGAATTTATTTGTAGGTTTACGAATAACACAGCCTGAATAGAAAATACCTTTACTATAAAAATAATCACTTTCCACTACTTTACTAACTCTTCCCTCAAGGTTGCAAAATGATTTTGGCGGGAAGTAAACTTTACCACACATCTCACATTTACTTGCTTTAATTCGATAATCCATTATAATTTTTCTTCTTGCAATCGGTTCACTCATAAGTCTCTCACCAATATATGAACATTTGCTATACCACCAGTCCCGCCAATATTATGGCATAAACTTGCATTCAAATCACCATCAATATCGACTTGATTCCCACCAGCTTCACCCCTAAGTTGTTTAAAACATTCATACACTTGCCTTACCCCAGTCGCACCAATTGGATGGCCATCAGCTTTTAAACCTCCACCAAGATTTACAATCATCTCACATCCATTATTTACGTAAGGTATATGTTTGGATTTATTAAAAGAATTGTAACTTTCATACACAACTTGCCATGCTTTACCTTTTTCAACAAAGCCTGAATCTTCGAGGAATAATAATTCTTCTATAGTGAAGCAATCATGAACTTCTGCTATTTTAATATCTTTAATAGAGAGTTTTGACTCTTTTAAAGCCTTTTCAACAGCCATTTGTGTGGCGAACATTTTAGTCATACTCGCTCTACTGTAAAGTGAGATATCATCTGTAGCTTGGCTACTCGCAACAATGTATATGGGCGTATCGGTGTATTTTTTAGCTAATTCAGGCTTAACTAAAATTACAGCTACAGCTCCATCAGTAATTGGAGAGCTATGGAGAAGTCGAATAGGATCGGCAATTAATGGCGAATTTAATACTTTATCAACGGTAATTTCAAATCTATATTGCGCGTATGGATTATTTACAGCATGATGATGATTTTTGCATGCGATTTGAGCTAAAGCCTCTTTGCATTTATCATTACCACGCCCATACTCATAAATGTATCGAGCCATAATTGCTGCATATAAACCTGCAAAGGTAAATCCAGCATCAAATTCATGTGAATCACATGCGAACATCATATCATCAATAATCTTATTCACTCTATCAGTCATCTTCTCAATACCCCCAACTAAAACTACATTATATTCACCAGACTTTATACTAATGCAAGCATTATACAATGCTGAGCCTCCTGAAGCACAAGCGGCTTCAATACTCGTCATAGGGATATTAATCCCCAATTCACGAGACATATAACCGGGCATTAATGCTAATTTATTCGTCACTTGATTCAAAAAGCTACCGAAAAAACAAGCTTCTATATCCTTTCTTCTTAAACCATGATCAACAGACTCTAAAGCTCTTTCTCCAGCCTCAGTTAATAACTTTTCAGGATTCACATACCATAATTCGCCAAATTTCGTTCTACCAGCGCCTACAATTGCAGCATAAGGGGTGCGGTATAATCTTTTATCCATAACCACCAAATAAAGAATTTTAGCGTATTTATAATTATCTATCTTATTTAATTACTTTCGACTATAAACGAAGATTTTTATAATTGAAATATCAAATTAAAATTTTGGAATTATTAAAGGGAAAGGCTTTTCAATAGCTACAATTACCTTCAATATTGGTAGATAACTATTGAGAACCTTAATTATTATCCCGAGAATGTATAGTGAAATTGAATTGGGGGCTATTTTGGGTACAATACCCGAGGATTATGAGAATAGGTGTAAGCAATATTGGAAATATGTAGATGAGAAATTGAGTAAATTCGCATCAAGAGTGAATAAGGTTTACTATGGCTCTCTTTCAAAAGGTGGGGAAGAGGGTTTAAGATTCTTAAAGGCTGGGAATCACCCAGGTTATGAGCAAGTTAAAATGTTAATAGATTCAGGTGCTGAACTTTTAGCTACTGAAGACCCGGTATTAATAGAGGAGACGATGTCTTGGCTACGTATGGTTGAAGATGAACCTAAAGGCGTAATCCAACAAATGATAAAAAAGAATATGAGTGAAAGAAATCGATACATAGCAAGGAGAATTAATGAAACACTTTTAGATGGTGAAGTTGGAGCTATTTTTCTAGAGCCACATCGCAATCTTAAACTCTCACCCGATATAAGAGTAGTTAAAATTTGCCCATTTTCACCAGAAGATTACATTAAACTTTGGCAAGCAAAGTTGAAGAGTAGCTCACGTTAAATTCACTTACCTTTCCATTGAGGTTTTCTTTTATTAATGAAAGCATCAACCCCTTCTTTAAAATCTTCACTTTGGAATGTTATTAAAATCAAATCGCTTAATGCTTCTTTAAGATCCCTTAATTGATTGATTAATTGTTTATTCACAATCTTTTTCATTAAACTTAATGGAATAGGTGCTGAATTTTTAATATTTTCAACGAGTTCTTTCACAGCATCTTTAAGCTTATCTAATGGTACCACTTTATTTACTAAACCAATACTTTCAGCCTCATTACTAGTTATTGGATTACCACTAAAGAGTAAGTTGGATATTCGTTTTTTACCAATTAAGGAAAAGCCAAATACAGATGCCATTGGTGCAATAATTCCCAAACGCCCTTCTGGCTGTGCAAATTTTGCATTATCTGAAGCGATCGCTAAATCACATACCATAACTAACTCACAACCACCACCATAAGCCAATCCATTTACAGCAGCAATTATAATCTTATTAGTAGTTAATATCTTCTCGAAAGTTGGATATAAAAGATTGAAAAATGCAATATAAGCATCTTTTGCATTTTTGTAAAAAGATTGGAATTCACTTATATCATAACCAGCACAAAATGCTTTACCACTCCCCGTTATAACTATAGCAAATACATCATTATCCTTTTCAGCCTTCTCAATGGCTTTATAAATCTCATACCATGCTTCTCCATTAAGCGCGTTAAGTTTTTCAGGTCTATTCAAAATTAACCAAGCTATGCTATTTTCTTTCTCATACTTTAAATACTTGAATTCAGACATATTATCACCCTCAAATTTCTATCATCTTATCCTTTAAAATCTTTTCAAATTTTTTAGCTCGCATTATATTATAAAATTTTTGTAAACTTTAATAGTTCTCGTTTATGAAATCCTATTTATCTTCATCCTAAAAGATCAAGAGCAACGATTGCGTATACTTTTGAAGCTATAAGTATTTTGTTAATTTCTACATATTCATAATTTGTATGAGCTAAAGATTCATCTCCAGGACCAAATATAACTGTTGGTATATGCGCCTTATTAACCAAAATGTGACCATCAGTAGTAGCATCCTTCCCCTTTAACTCAGGTTGTTGATTGAGTGATATTAATGCCCTCTCAATAGCTTTAACAATAGGCTCATTGGGGGAGATTTCATAAGGATTTGCATATCCAATCACACGGATTGAGGCTTGAAAATTCGGATCTTCTTTCTTTAAACCCTCAATAATTTCATTCAATTCTTTTAAAGCAGATTCAAAAGATTCACCAGGTATTAATCTTCTATCGAGTTGAATCGTACACTTATTAGGCACTATATTTATTTTTTCACCGCCATAAATCATACCTACATTGAATGTTGGACTTTTAACGAGTGGATGTGTTCTTTTTGATAATACTTGCCGCTCATAATTTATTAACGATGTGATAAGTTTATTCATGGAATATATGGCGTTAATACCAAGCCAAGGTCTTCCACCATGCGCTGAACGGCCTATTGTAGTTATTTCAGTCCAAAGAATACCTCTTTCAGCTATCTCTATTTTCAACCCCGTTGACTCACCAACAATCGCCATATCTCCCCTCAAACCCTCTCTAATTAAGTAATCTGTACCAAAAGGGCCTAAGCACTCTTCATCAGCTACAGCTGTAAAAATCAAATTGCCACGAAGCTTTATATCAGCCTTTACAAGAGCTTCAATAGCACACATCATAGCAGCTATACCTGATTTCATATCAGATGCTCCTCTACCATGAATTTTATCATTACTCACAACCCCTTCAAATGGATCTATACTCCACCCTTCACCTGGAGGGACTACGTCTATATGCCCATTGTAAATAAGCGTGGGTTTTTGCTCACTACCCTTTAAAGTTACTACACAATTCGTTCTATTCTTACTTTCTTCCTTTAGCACAACATCAAGACCCAATTTTCTCATATTATCCGCGATAAATTCAGCACAATCTCGCTCATTACCAGGTGGGTTAATCGTTTTGAATTTAATAAGCTCTTTCGTTAATTTTACTGCACGCTCTTTTTCAATTAATTTTACCAACTTATCTTGATTATTTATCATCTATCACATTATATTGAGATAATTATTTAAATTTAACATAAGTTAATGAGAAACCATAAATATCTTTTAATTAAATTCTTTAGAGGGAATTATGAAGCTCTTCACAGTTGGACCGGTTGCTTGCTATCCTGAAGTTCTTGAAGAGATGAAACGCCAAATGTTCAGTCATAGAAGTAAAGAGTATAGAGAATTGCATAAAGATGTTGTGGAGAGAATGCAAAAATTTCTTGAGACTAATAATCAAATCTTTCTATTCCCAAGCTCTGGTACTGGCTTTATGGAAGCATCCGTGAGAAATTGTGTTGAGAAAAAGATGTTGTGCTGTATTAATGGTGAGTTTGGGAGAAGATATGCTGAAGTAGGAATATCGAATGGGAAAATTGTTGAAACGCTTGAGGTTAAGCTTGGCAAACCTATAACACCAAACCTTTTAGATGAAAAACTTTCCTCATGCCCAAATATAGAAGCTGTTACAATAACTCATAATGAGACTAGTACTGGTTTATTAAATCCATTACCAGAATTGGCTAAAGTTGTAAAGAAGCATGGTAAGTTATTATTCGTAGATGCGGTGAGCTCAATGGGTGGTATTGATATTAAGGTTGATGAATGGGGGATTGATGTATGCTTTGGAAGCTCACAAAAATGCTTTGGATTACCTCCAGGTTTGGCTATAGGAAGTGTGAGCGAGGAAGCATTGGAAAAATCAAAGCAAGCTAAAAATAAGGGGTGGTATTTCGATTTTAATCTCTTTGAGAAGTATCAAAAAGAGCAATGGAGTACACCAATGACACCAGCTATTCCTCAAATATTGGCTTTAAGAAAGATTTTAGAAATGATTGAGGAAATGGGTGGTAAGCAAAAGCAATTTGAGCTTTATTTGGAAAGGAGTAAAAGAATAAGGGAGGGTGTAACAAAATTAGGATTTACACTCTTTCCTGAGAAAGGTTATGAGAGTCCCACAGTTACTTGTGTAAATGCTACTGGTTCTATTAATGGATCTGAGATTTATGAGAGAATGAGAAAGAAAGGGTTTGAGTTAGCGAGAGGTTATGGAGCTATTAGAGATACAACATTTAGAATTGGGAATATGGGATATATAACATTTGAGGACATAGATTTGATGCTTAAAGCTCTTGGAGAGGTTGTAAATAACAAATAGGTATTAGTTAAACAAATTTATAAATAGATAACTTTAATTTCAAACTTAAGGATACGGTATTAATAAATTAAACTCATTAACTTCAATTATATTTTTAATCAGATTTTATATGAAAGAAATCGATTATTTTCTCAGCCAACATAACTCCTATCATTTCTTGCGCCTCAATAGTTGAAGCACTAATATGTGGGGTTGCAACAACATTTTCCAATTTAACCAATTCAGCCTCTAAATCTTTTGGAGGTTCATTCTCATAAACATCCAAACCTGCACCAGCAAGCTTACCAGATTTTAATGCATTAAACAATGCTTTACTATCAATAACCCCGCCTCGTGATGTATTAATAATATAAGCACCTTGTTTCATTAGTGAAATTTCATTTTCACTTATCATATGATAAGTCTCTGGGGTTAAAGGTACATGAATTGAGATTATATCTGAGTTACGGAGTAAATAGGATAAATTTGGAGCTACTTCTACTCCCAACTTATTAGCTATTTCACTAATATCTATGATATCATACACCATAACATGCATATCGAAAGCTTTTGCTCTTTTAGCCACTTCTCTACCTATGCGACCAAAACCTATTATACCAAGCTTCTTACCCCGAAGCTCTAAACCCATAAGCTCATGCTTTAACCACTTACCCTCTTTCATGCTACGATCTGCAATGGGAATTTTTCGAAATAAGCTAAGTAAAAGAGCAAAAACATTCTCAGCTACAGCTACACTAGAGGCTTCTGGAATTGTTAAAATCTTAATATTTCGCCTTTGAGCTGATTCAAGATCGATATTATCAAGACCTACACCAGCTCTTCCAACAATCTTTAAATTAAGAGCCAAGCCCATAACTTCATCTGTAATTTTAGTACGACTTCTAACGATAATTGCTTGATAATCTTGAATCTCTCTTTTAAGATCGTTATAAGAAAGATTATATTTTAAATCGACTTGAAAACCTGCATCCTTTAACATTTGAATTCCTTTTTCATGAATCGGTTCAGTAATTAAAATCTTTACTTTCAATTAACTAATCTTTTAATGTTAACATTATTCAAATATATAAATTTCTTCTTCATATCGACGATCCAAAATCTGCCCTTTTGGTAGTAACACAAGCCTTTTAGTTGATAAATGCTTTATAAGTGCATTATTCACTTCTTCAATATCCATTTTACCACTTAACCATTCAATAGGTATATTGATAAAGAGGGCTCGAGCTGGAATTACGTGGCGCGTTGTTTTTGGAGCAAAAACTATACCAGTTAGAGCTGCGTTAATCACATCATTTTTTGAAAGATTTGGCGGCACTAGTAATAAAAGAGCTTCATTATTAATTAATTTATTATAAGCATCGTTAGCTGTTTCAAAATTTATTGAAAAGCCATTAACTTTAAGCTCAATTTCAATCTTTCTAATCACATCGTATATCTCTTTAATATTCATTGATTGGCCTAATACCAATCTAGTATCAACATTTGAAATGAGTGCTGCTATTGCTTTACGCTTCTCTAAGAGTTTGTAAGCATAATCGGTTGAACAACGCTTAACAATGAGTTTAAGATTTTTAATTATTTCCACAACTTTCTCAAAATCCGATGAGCCGATTATTGTACGATACCAATTATAAACCGCTATATTTGGGTTTTTGTAATCAACTAAACAAATTGGGATAAAACGGCAGCCTATTCTCTTTACCGCTACAACTCGATGCATACCATCAATTACCACATAAGTATTCACATCTACAATTACAGGGTGCTTTAAATACCCATCTCGCTTTATTTGATTCTCAAGTTCGATTAAAACATCAGGTATAATTTCTTCATGAAGATGAAGCTTATCAATCTCCTCAACAACAATCTCAAAATTGATTAAAGAATGGCTAATAGGGAAGCCTTTAACCATTAATCTTCAAATATCATGTATTTATGCTTAATTTATTAATTTTTAAGTTTTAATTAAATTTTAATTTTTAAATTTTTTAAAACTATTTTTATAATATCCAGACTGATTAAATATTATTTGCTGAGCTATGCTTATATCTTCATCCAACTCTTCCATTGAAGCAACACCCATCATACACACCTTAATGCCAATATTATCAAGTATGTATTGAAAAGCATCTTTCGGCTTTACCCTAACACCAACAAAAGGTTTAATTCCAATTATAGTTTTCTCAATAGCTTTAATAGCTAAATCTTGAGTGGGGAGCATCATCACGCCCAATGGGTTAATAGGTGTAATATAACCTACGAAATTAAGTTTTGAGTTATCTAAATTATTTATGCTAATGCCAGCGTGATGAATACCGAGAAGAGTTTTAACGCCAATATAACTTTTCAACATGTTTAATTAATTCATTAACATTAAGTAAATCTATTCTACCTACCATAGATAAAAAATTCTGTTTCTGAACCCAATTCTACAAAGATCAGGTTGTAATCTCTAAGTTGAAGTAATACATTGTTAAAAATATCAAAATCAATTTCAAGCCTTTTACACTCATAAGTTGGATAAGGCTTTAAATTTTCATTTTTTATTATTTTGATTTTTTAGCTTAGGTTTAAGTTTACTTTCTATGAGCTTTTTCACAACTTGGGTTTGAGCAATAAAGACCGTGATTGCATGACCATATTATACGATAAGAACCATCAGGCTCACGTATGAACTTATCAGTTGTCATAAATACTGTTACAACACTCTTTTGTCCTACTTCATTCATAAAATCGTGACAAGCTGATGTATGACATATAGGTCTAAGGGAAATACGCTCTACTTCTATAGGTTGCTCACTTTTTAACATGATTTTCTCTAACAACTCAGATACATTTATTCCTTCTTGCTTTGCTTTCTCTTTAAGTGTTTCAGACAATTCTTTTTTTATAGTAAGGGTTGCGTAGTCTTTCTTTACCATTTTTTCCCACTTTAACGATATGATATAATAAAATATCGTTAAAAATAAGTCTTTTGTTAAATGGCAAGGTTTTTAAACCTTTAAAACTTTTTACATCGTCAATCTCAAAATGAAGGGGAAGATTTTTTAATAAACCATAATTTGATTAAGTGTGGAGAGGCTTGACACTCTTTAAATTTGGTAAATTAAAGCTTAAAGACTTTCTCATAAGACCAGAGATTAAGAGAAGTACCGCTTTATTAATAATGGCTCTAATTGCGATCTTTTCCATAGCGCTTATGCTTAGAATCTATCCCGCTAAATATGGATTTTATTTAAATGAATTTGACCCATATTACGATTATTATGCCACAAAGTATATCGTTGATAATTTTGAGCGTAAAGGTTTATCTGGTTTATTCGATTACTTCACTTGGATTGATAAACGTGCATGGTATCCAGAAGGGAGGAATGTTGCTGGTAGTTCACAAGTAGGTCTTCACTTCGCTGGTGCTTTACTATATCTTATTGTTAAAAACTTTCTCAACTTATCAATTTCTTTATATGATTTCTTAGTTTTATTCCCAGTTTTTATAGGATCCTTTACTGTATTTACAATTTTTCTCCTTGCAAAAAAGGTGAGCGGGGTGGGAGGGGGTTTACTCGCATCGCTCATTATTGCACTATCACCTCCAATTATTCATCGTGGAAACCTTGGCTGGTTTAAATCAGAACCCTTTGCCCTTCTCCTTACCACATTCGCTTGTTACTTATTTCTAACTCTTTACGATATAAAAATTGGTAGAACAAATTTAATTATTCGCTCTTTCATCACAGGCTTTTTACTAGGTTACGCTAATACAGCATGGGGAGGCTCTCTTTACTTCAATATCGTTTTTGGATTATTCTTCCTAATCGCTCCATTCATTAATATTGATTTAAAAAGAACGGTTTATGTAGGTAGTATAATTGTAGCTACAAATTTAATCTTTAGCTCAATCCTTCCCAGACCTGGTCCAAGTATTATTACCAATCCCGCAGGTTTGATAATCTTTTTTGGCTTACTCTTCACAATCATTTCTTACTTAATTAAAAGCTCAGTCTTTGTAAGATTTTATTGGAAGACTTTAGGGATGATACTCTTCAGCATGGCTTTACTCATCTTAACTATAATAAGCTTTGGAGGGGTTTCTAGGGTAGGTGGAAGATACTTAACAGTTGTAATGCCATTTATAAGATCTGCTGATCCTTTGGTTGAATCTGTGGCTGAGCATTTTGTACCAACTGGTTCTGATTATTTCTCCTCATACTCCATACTTCTCTTTATAGCATGTTTTGGTGCAATAATCGCTTTTAGAAAAAGAACTCCTCATTACGTATTTATTTTGATTTTAAGTGCAGCGGGCATATACATAGCTTCATCATTTTCTCGTTTAATGGTATATTCCTCATTAGCAATAGCGATCTTAGCAAGTATTGGTTTTAATGAGCTCACATCCACGATAATGGGGCAAGTCATTAAACCCTCAAGTTTGAAAAAGTTTAAGGTTAAATCTATGGGGAGTGAGATAAAGGTTTTGTATTCAATATGCATGATTGCTTTATTAACTATGCCAATAGTTTACCCTCAAAGGGCGAATTGGTTGGAAGTTGCAGATATGCCCGTAAGTATAGCGAATGCTGCAACTAATTATCGCACTCAATTATCAGATTGGTTAGAGGCTTTGAGATGGATGAGAGAGAATACCGATCCGAACGCAGTATTCGCATCTTGGTGGGATTATGGCTATTGGATTACCGTTATGGGTAATCGAACTAGCTTAGCTGATAATGCTACTATTAATTCTACACGTATAGCTCAATTGGGAAGGATGTTTATGTCAGATGAATATACTGCATTAAAGATACTTAATGATTTAAAAGCTGATTATGTGGTAATCTTCGTAGCTGGTCAAACTATCAAAACTCGTGATGCAACATATTACATTCTTGGTGGTGGAGGTGACGAGAGTAAAAAGCAATGGTTTATAAAAATAGGTGGGTTGAATATTAGTCAATACCTTTATGAAGATGAATTTACACCAAAACCATACTTTTGGGAAAATACATTAATGGGGAAGATGTTACCATTCACACCTACTGTATATGCCCGCTTCGATCAATTTGGAAGATTGGTAGATCAATCGGATGAATATAAACCTGGATACACCGCAATATATCAATACGATATGAAATATCCACCTGAAGGTGATGGTCCTCTTAAACTCGCATTCATATCTTCTAGCCTTGCGGAATCAAAAGCTGGAATATTCGCTAGCGTATTAATATATAAAATCGTTAAATAAAAGAATGAAATTTGAAAGTATTAAACGTGATTATGTTTATCTCTATGTATGAAGCAATAGGTTTCGCCACAAATATTACACTTCCAAAAATACTCTACACTAAGCTTTCTACCACACCATTTACATACAATGATTTCTGTCGTTTTTGGAAACATCTAATTATATTAAGAATCGTGTAGCTTTAATAGTTTACTATTTTTAACATTTTGTCTAATCTTTTAAACATGTAAAATTATTTATTTGTATATTTTCCAATTATCCTATATCTCGCATATTTATCATCAGGTGAGAATGGTGCTGGATGTGGGTAAGATGTCTCATTACCACACTTTGAACAATAACTCTTGAGTGTATATATTCCACATACATTACATTTTCTTAAAAGCTTCTTCATAAGGATCATTAAGCTTTTATCCTACACTCTTCTCTCTAATAAAATTGAAGCTACCTTTCTTCTTCTCAATAATTTCTTTTACTTTATGAATAGCAATTTCTAAAGCTTTTTCAGCCGACTTATAATTATCTGATTCAACCACTATTCTATAACGTGGTGCACCAATATAGCTAATTATGATTTTACAACCACCCATCTTAATACTCTCAGCCGCACGTAAAGCTTCTTTAATCACATTGATACCATCCGGTGTATTAACTTTAGCTTCAATAATGCCTTTTACACGAACTGTTGGTAATGTAATCTTCTCTTTAGCTATACGCTCTAATGTAGTGATAAATTCATTAGGGAGTTCTAATCCATCTAAAACTTTTCTTCCCTTTTTTACCAATTGCTCGAGGGCATCATATAAATTACCAAACTCTTTAATTAAGAGATTTTTAAACTTCATAGCATCATTAGGTGATAAATTTAAGCTTTCTCTTACAACTTTGAAAATTCCTTCAGCTTTTTCAGCCCTTTTAATTTGAATCAATTTCTCTCTTCTCTCTTCCTCCGTAACATTTCGAAGTGATAAATCTACTTCCTTCCTCGTTTTACTAACTCTAATCACTTTGAGTACCATTTTCTGCCCAACTTTTGCGAATTTCTCAATATCCCTTACCCATCCAGTCGATATTTCAGATACATGTAAAAAACCGAGCATGTTGTTATACTCATCAAGGGACACATACGCACCATATGGATTAATCTCTTTAACGGTAGCTATAACCAACTCCCCTTCTTCAGGCATCTCTTCCACTTCAACCTTCAAAATTCTCAAACCTCCTTTTATCAAAAATCTTTTAATCTAATCTTTTCAATTTAATACCATAAATCTCAGCCACACCGCCAGTCCTTTCAGCCAATAAATTTCCACATACTTTACAATTGATATTATGCGTGGTTGCCGAGAATATAATTTGCTCATTCCCACAATTTTTACATTGTACTAAAATAAAACTACTTCTCGGTTTTGGTATAAGTATTCTCTCACGCTTCATAACCCATCACTATGTTACAATCTCAGCTTTTTTCAATCTAATCCCTTTTCTTAATGATTCTCTACCACACTCCTTGCACTTTAACTTTAAAGTTTGCTTTTTAGTCGTTTTAGCTGTACGAATTAGTTCTGGATATTTTTGACCCCCATAACCTTTTTTATCCTCAGCATGCCTTCGCGCACCTATTGCTGATGCTCTCTCCTTTCCCTTTCTATAAAGTGAGATAGCATGCAAAGTATGCTTTCTACATCTTGCACAATATGTTCTGATCTCTTTAGGTATCTTCAATTTATCCCTTCCCTTCTTACTATTAGGAGTTATTAGCATTATATGAACATTACTTATTCAACTATTAGAATTTACAAAATTCAATTGAACGATCCCTTTATTACACCAAATCTCTCACGCTCTTTTGATGTTATATGAAATAAATACTCTATTAAATCAATATCCATTTTTGTTTGAATCCTACCTCTTCTCTCAAAAACCCTTTTTTGAATCTCTATTGCAGAGTTTAAAAGAAGTTCATAAGCACCTTTACCAAGGCTTTTAGCCCAAATTGTAAATGGTGGAACATCTTCATTTAAAAAGCCAAGTATGTGTGAAAAAATCCCTATTTTCTTACCAGCCATAATTGAAACATTTATCCCAATCTTTGCATGATCGCCTATGAAACAACCAATGAATTGATTATTCGTATTTATTATATTATTACCAATCCTCATACGCACAGTTCCATAAGTATTCTTTAAATTCGAATTGGTTGCACCAGCTCCAATATTCACCCATTCACCAATGTATGAGTGGCCAATATAGCCATGATGCCTTTTATTTGAATAACCATGAATAATAACATTCTCAATTTCACCACCAACTCTACAGTTATCGCCTATACTACAATTACCCATAATCCTCGCTCCATATACAATTGTACCATTCCCAATATAACAAGGGCCTTTAATGTAAGAGAGCGGTTGAATATTAACATCTTTACCAATCCATACCGGCCCATTTCTCACATCTATTATACTCCCAGCCTCTATTACCGAATCTTTATTTAAAGTAAGCTTGGATAATGAGCCAAGAATTTTTACTGACTCCTCAATCACACCATCAATTTTACCATCTTTAGGAATTTCATTTAAGAGTACATGGGGATTTTGATTAATCAAATCCCATGGATAATCAATAATCTTTATCCAATCTAAAGATACTTTATTAAGCTCTTTACTCAAACTCATCCAAAATTTTTGAGAAATTGGATTGCATAAAATTTGTGAAATTTGCTTAGCAATTTTTTCATTAATATATGCAAAAATAGTCGTATCACCTTTCATTCCAATTGTATTTAATGGTGAAGTTTTAAGTAAATTCGATAATTGTGAATCCATTAAAACTCTACCATTTAACAATAAAATGTGATCATCTATTTTATCGGGTTGATTAATTGGGAATTTAATATCAATCAATGCTTTAGCTAAGTAACCTCTTGTGAAAAGTAGAATGCGGGATTCATTGAATTGTGAGTAAAATTTATCATAAAATGATGAAGTACCACATCTTAACTCCCAAGTTGGGTGCATTAAAGTCATTGGTAATAAATTCTCCCATTTATCATCTTCAAATATCGCGATTATCATAAAAATACCGCCTACATCGATTTAATGAAAATGATATAATATAAATTTCACATTCATAGAACAAATATAAGCCAAGAGTATCCAAATTACAAACAAATAGAGAAAGAATTACTCAACGATTGTTTACAGAAATTATTCCAAAACTTAATAAAGCCAAAAACTACAGAAAAAGACCTTTAAATATTTGAGAAGCTCTTTTAAATATGAAAAATGCATAATAAAATTTAATCATTCAATAGCTTTAAGTAAGAGATTTTAACCACCTTCTTCAATACTTGATTGGTATGAGCAGCAAGAAAAAGAGGCGTGAAGCACCAATGCCTGCCTCCAGTGCGGGCTTATTAAGATTTTTTGAAGATGAAACTAAAGGTGTGAAGATTAAACCAGAATTGGTAGTTATAGGCTCAATTATTCTTATTATTATTTCAATCTTAATTCGCTTATTAACCATATAAGTGGGTGAAGATTATATCTCAAAAAGACTTAGTTACAAATATTTGTCGTAGATATAAATTACTCTTTAGACTCCCATCCACATTTAAAGCAATCATCCTCACATTATTTCTTTCACTCTCCATAATTATTATACCTAAACTCATTTACCCCTCGAATAATATAGCAATGCTTACATCAATCATCATCTTCATTTTATTACTCTTCATCACAATTCTCATAGATCGCTTATTATTAATGAAGAGCACTTTAGCTACATTCAAAAGACTTATCTCATTAACCTTAATATCCAACTTTATTTGTTTATTTACAATAATAATAGGGCTTATCATTATTTTATTCTCATCAAACCTTCAAGGATTTTATAATCTAATTATTATGGGTTTTTTCTTATCTGCATCATTTCGCTTATTGGTAATTAAATCTACCTTCATAGAAAAGCTTCCTTACGCTTTAACAATAGCTATTATTCAACCAATGTTGTTATCAATAGTTGTAATCGATTGGAATCACTTCATTCATTCCACTCAAAATTATGTATTATGTGTAGCATTCATTCCTATAATCTCTATGATAATGTATATCACAAGTTTGAATAGAGTGGGTTGGAATTTAACTCGTATCGAGCCATTAAAGTTATTGAAAGCCTTTCTTTTAGCTTGGGCTGGGGATGATAAGCGTGAATTAGAAGAGGCTTTAGAAAGAGCGAGTGTTGATGCAAAATTAAAAACTTTTGTACTATTCTTTGAAGCGAATAATAAACCCCTATTCGTAATTTCAGATGTACATTCTGGACCTTTATATCCAATAGGGAGTTACAATATCACTTATGAAATTTATAAATGGTTTCATAATCAAGGTTATTCACCACTTATATTTCACAGTATTTCTAATCATGAGTTTGACTTACCATCTGAGATGGAAGTTAAAAGATTTTTACAATCTTTTAATAATAATTTAATTACTATAAATTCCTCTCAAACTTGCACACAACCTCTCTCAATTACGGTAAGGAAGGCTACAGCTACGGGTATCGCTTTTGGTAAAATAGTTATGATTATACTCACTCTCTCTCCACACGGTATGGAGGATATTCCAAAAGTGGTGAGAGATAAAATTGAGGCTTTTGCAAATCAAGCTGGTTTTACCCATGCTGTTATAATTGATGCACATAATTCTCAAGGTGAAGCATTGAACGAAGAGGAATGTAAAGACTTAATTGAAGCGTCTGAAATTTTAATAAATAAATTAAAAGATTCACCTCAATATGGCTTTAAAGTAAGTGTTGTACATTCTTCGGAATTTAACTTCAATCTTAGTAAAGATGTGGGTCCAGCTGGTTTTGGAGTTTTTGTAATAGAGATTAATGGCAAAAGATACAGCGTTGTTGCTATTGATGCTAATAATGCTATTATAGGATTTAGAGAAAGTTTGATGAGTGAATTAATTAATACGGATGCACCTTTATTGGAATTGTGCACATCTGATACACATGTCTCTGTTGGAAGAGTTAAGAATGTAAAGGGTTATTTAGCTTTGGGAAATTTAAGTGATGTAAAAATTATGGCAAAAATGATTCATAAAATGATTGAAAAAGCTATTAATCGATTAACGTGTACATCTGTAGTATTAAAGGTATGTGAATCGAATGTGAGAGTGATAGGAGAAGATTTTCTTTATTCATTATCGATTGGATTGGATAAAATCATTACACTTACGAAAAAAGGCGGTGCAATAGTTACATTCATATCCATTTTATCAATTATAATTGCTATCTTCATTTAATAATTCCACAACTAAATAAATGAAATTAAATAAAAAGCTTTAATTACTTAGTTAACTTATTTGATTTTAATTGAAGCTTGATGATTATCGAGTTGAATTCCCTATAATAAAAAGAATGATTTATTTAGATCATGCATCCGTATCTCCTATCCCTCGGAGAGTATGGCGCGCTATTAAAAACTTTTATCGAGAGAGAATGTTACGTGCAGAGTTAGCTTGGGAGAGATGGGTAGAAGCTGCTAATGAAGTAAGGAAGTTAGTTGCAAAATTAATTAATGCCTCGCCTGAAGAGATCGCTTTATTAAAGAATACTTCTGAGGGGATTAATGTTGTTGCATGTGGCTTAAAATGGAAAAAAGGTGATAGCATAGTAACTACAGATTTAGAGTTTCCAAGCAATTTTTATCCATGGTTAAAATTGAGGGAAAGAGGTGTAAATGTTAGAATTGTTAAGCATAGAGATGATGGAACTATTAACTTAGATGATATTGCTCAAAGTATAGATCGAACAACCAAATTGGTTGCAATAAGCCACGTTCAATATGGTAATGGCTTTAGAATCGATTTAAAAGCTCTCCGTAACTTAACTAAAGATAAATGCCTTTTACTTGTGGATGCAGTTCAATCTTTAGGAGCAATACCAATAGAAGCAAAATATGCAGATTTTATTTCTGCTGGTTGTCATAAGTGGTTACTTTCACCATTCGGTATAAGCATATTTTATGTGAGTAAGGATGTAGAACTTGAAAACTCATATGTAGGTTGGGCAAGTGTTGAGAATCCTAATGCTTTCTCATCAATTATGAATTTAGCAAAAAGTGCAAGAAGATTTGAAATTGGATGCTTAGACTTTTCTAGCGTATATGGATTGAGGGTTTCTTTGCAAATACTTTTAGAAGTGGGTATATCGAGAATAGAGCATCGGTTAAAGAAGCTTGGTGATATAATCTTTGAAGAAGTTGATAAATTTCATATACTTACTCAAACACCAAGAGAGCCTTCAAAAAGAGCTGGTATACTCAATTTAAAGTTTAAAAATAATGCAAAAATTGTGAAAAAGCTTAGAAAAGAAAGGGTAATAGTTGCAGAGAGAATGAATGGTATAAGAATTTCTCCTCACTTTTACAATAACGAGCAAGATATATGCCGATTTTTAGAAGTTTTGAGTAGGATTGTAAAGGATTTGAATTAATAAATTTAAACCCAAAGCTACTTTTAGTTACGCATTTATTTATATAAGAGTCTTTAATAAATTTTGAAAAATGAAAAAAGTTGATAAAGGCATCGTTATAGTAATAGAAGGTTTAGATAAATCTGGCAAAAAGACTCAAAGTGAAATATTGGCAAAGCGATTAAGAGAAGGGGGTTTTCAAGTAGAGTTAATAGACTTTCCAGATTATTCAACACCTATAGGTAGGGAGATTAAAGCTTTTCTTATTGAGAAAAGAACTTATCCAATTCAAGTTAGGCATTTGCTTTTAGCAACAAATCGATGGGAGAGGTGTGAAGATATTAAAAAATGGCTCGAAGAAGGAAAGATTGTTATTTTAAATCGATACAGTCAATCTAATTTGGCGTATGGTTTGGCTAATGGTTTAAGTTTAAGTTGGTTAATGAATTTGGAGCGAGGTTTACCAAAAGCTAAATTGGTGATTGTAATTGATATATCCCCGCAAACTTCTTTATTGAGAGAGAAGTTTAATAGAGATATTCATGAGAAAGATTTGATCTTTCTTGAAAAAGTTCGTGAAAATTACTTAAAGTTAGCTAAAAGATTTAATTGGAAGGTTATTAATGGTGAAAGATCGATAAATGATGTAGCTAAAGATATTTGGAAAATCGTAACTCATTCTATATTAGAACATGCTTAATGATTATTATACTATATTAATAATAATTAAGATTGGTAAATTGCAACTTATTGAGACAAATGTAGTACCTTTTACAAATTCCCACAAAAATTGTTATATTAAGGTTAGCTTGGCTTAAAAGAAGAAAGTGGAGAGGTTGAAGGTAAAGGTTAAGCTCTTTGAGTTGTAAAAAGATGCTCTAAGCTTAAAATCTAAAGGTCAGTATTATAAGCCTTATCAATTTACATAATGGCCATGCAATCATAACCTTAAACCCATACCTTAACAATGTAATGTTTAAGACAAAAGGGCGAGACTCATTAAGCTAGCAATTAAGCATAAAAGCGCTACTGCTATAAAAGGTGTTGCTAGATCAAAGTGATCTGAGAGCGAGCCCACAAGTATAGGTCCAATAATTATACCAATATCGTTAAATGTGCGATAAAGCCCAACTGATAATCCTCTATGCTTTAAATTTGATTTATCGATCATAATTGTTGCTTGTGAGGGCTGTATCATCCCAGATGAGAAGCCAAAAGCTAATGCAGCAAGAATTAAAAAGAAAAAGGTATTAGCATGGGTAAAAATATAGCACGATAATGCTGCAATTACAAATCCAAATACCAATATAGGCTTTCGTCCAAACTTATCTAAAGCAGATCCAGACCAAATAATAGTTATAAAACTCGTAAGTGCAGCTATACTAAGAATAACTCCAACTTCTATCTTTGAGATGTGAATCACTTCTACACTAAAAAGAGGAATAGCTATATTTCTTATTCCTGCTGTCATAATAAAATTTATAACTGATACGCTGTATAATACGATTAAGCTCTTATTACGTAACATTTTTATCACTTCATTAAAATATGTGTGATAACCTTTTTCTTCATTATTATTTTTTAAGCACTCATATACTGTAAATTGTGTGAATATTATAGCGATAAAGGCGAGAATTGATAATGTAATAAAAGGTGCACGAAAACCACCTATCTCTGCAAGAAAACCTCCAATCGCTGGTCCGGTAGCCGTTCCTAAAAAGAAACTACCTTGATAAAAGCCCATATACTTTCCCCTCTCATTTATTGGTGCGATATCACCTATGTAAGCCATAGCGGATGTTGTCAACATCGCTGCACCTACACCTTGAATAAATCTCGAAAGAATGAGTTGATAAATATTAATTGAATATGCTGCGATTAATGCTGAGGTTGCAAAAAGAATCATACCGATTTGCATTATTAATTTTCTACCCCATTTATCAGCAAGCCAACCCATAGGCATATCACTAATAAGCCTTGCTAAACCAAAAGCCGATATTACAAAACCGACTAAGAAGTATGGTGCATTAAATGATTCAGCATAAAGAGGCAATATTGGGGTTATAATCCCAACACCGAGCATAATTAGGAATACTGAACTACAAAGTATGAAAAGTCTCAATCTGGTTTTTCTCAAGAGAATCTTCATTTAGTATAGAATATTGCTATTTTATTTAAGATTTATTAAAGACTTTTAAGATATATTGAACAAATTTAAATTGAATCCTGTTTTAAGAATGATAAGATTTTTGTTTATTTCCACTCTATTTTGATAAGCTAAATTATCAACTTGCAAAATGGGTTGAAAGGTAAAATTTTAAAAAGCCTTATTTCACAGCACTAACGATTTGTGTTTTTATTTCTATTGGTACACATTGTTCAATAGAGCGTAAAATATGGCAGTATTTTTTAGTTAACTCAACACACTTCTCAACCCTTTCACTCTTCTCCTCACTAACTTCAACTTTCATAATAACTTCAATATGTGTTAGTCGATAACCTTCTTGACCGATTAAAGAAACTTTTCCCTTTACCATAATTTTAAAACCAATCAAATTCAACTTAATTCGCTCGTTAAAGTAAAGGAAGGTTGTTAAAAGGCAACCACCAATTGCAGAAATGAAAAGCTCATCTGGACATGGATATCTAGCTAACCCTCCAAATTCAGAAGGAGTATCAAACTTTACATTCCAACTTTTTATATTCGCTTCGCCGCCCGTTTTACCATCCCATATTATATTAACTTCACATTCATAATCTTTAGGATTGATAGGCATATTTGCAATTATATCAAAGCGTAATATAACCTTTATCAAAATTGTGATTACAATCTTGCATAATCAAATACATATAATGTAAGGATTATAAGAGCATCATTTTAATAATTTCATTATTCTTTAAACGGTTTTAATAAAATTGCATAAAAATTACTATGTTGTAAATTATCACCCAGTTTATTATTTTTTAGAAAGTATATTTACTACTGGATATTAATCATTTGCGGCGGTGTGGAATGAGAGTAAATGATTATGAAATACCTGAAGATTTATATTATACAAAGGAGCATGAGTGGGCGAAAATAATTAACCCGATGAGGGTAATAGTGGGTATTACGGATTATGCAGTGAAAAAACTCCGCGATATAGTTTATGTTACTCTACCTGAAATAAATACTGAAGTTAATCAAATGGATGTATTCGGCTCGGTAGAGTCTATTAAAACTGTGGCAGATTTATACGCTCCATTATCCGGAACGGTTATTAATGTTAATCAAGAATTAGCTACAAAGCCTGAACTTATTAATAAATCACCATATCAAGATGGATGGTTGATTGAGATTAAGCCTCGTAACTTGAATGAAGAGATAAAACAACTCCTTAAACCTGATGAATATGCTAAACAAATAAAAGCAACAATGGGAGAATAAATCAATAAATTAAAATGGTTTTAGAATCGAGTAAAAAAAGAATCGGCTTTATCGTTAACCCTTATGCGGGAATGGGTGGTAAAGTAGGGTTAAAAGGGACTGATGGCGATGCTCTTAAAAAAGCTTTAGAGTTAGGAGCGAAACCAATAGCACCAAAAAGAGCTGTAAAAGTCTTAAAAGAGATAAAGAGATACAATTTGCCCATAGAAATTATCACTTATCCATGTGAGATGGGCGAGTATGAAGTAATAGAGTCAGGATTCATACCTAAAGTTATAGGATCGATTGAATCTGGAAAAACAACAGCCTCAGATACTATAAGAGCAGCCAAAGAGATTTTAAGCATAAGTGTTGACCTTCTCTTATTCGTAGGAGGGGATGGTACAGCTCGAGATATATTAAATGCTATAAATCAAAAACTCCCAGTATTGGGAGTCCCATCTGGTGTTAAAACCTATTCTAGCGTTTTCGCAATAAATCCTTCAGCTGCAGCATCCATCGTTGTGAATTATCTTCAAGGAAGATTATCTATTGGCGAGGGCGAAGTTTTAGATATAGATGAGGATGCATATCGTAATGGAATTTTAAAAGTTAGACTATACGGTTATTTGAGTGTACCTATTGAAATTGATTTAATGCAATCATCAAAATCTTTCAGTCCCATTGATGAGAAAAGCACTCAAATAGCAATTGCAAAATACATTGTTGAGGAGATGGAGGATGATGTAATTTACATTATAGGTCCAGGAACGACTACAAGCGCTATAGGTGAGGCTTTAGGTATAGAAAAAACTTTGTTAGGAGTAGATATTATATGCAATAAGAGGCTTTTGTATAAAGATGTAAATGAGAAATCCATATTAAAAACGATAGAAGGGAAGAAGGCAAAGATTATTGTAACACCAATTGGAAGGCAAGGATTCATATTTGGTAGGGGGAATCAACAAATTAGCTCTGAGATTATTAAAAAAGTTGGGCGTGAAAATGTGATTATTATTGCTACACATAGAAAGTTATCTGAGATTAAAAGGCTCCATGTAGATACGGGTGATGAGGAAGTAGATAATTGGTTTAAAGGTTATCTTCGTATAATTACTGATTATCGAGAGGAAACGGTCTTTCCTTGTAATTAATAGATAAACTCATTCAAATTCTATGGTTGCTGGTGGTTTACTCGTAATATCGTATAAAACTCTAGTAACCGATGGTAAAGCCTCAATAATCCGCTTATTAATCCTCTCTAAAATATCCCATGGTATTTGAGTTGGTTTTGCAGTCATAGCATCTATTGAGTCAACGATTCTTATAACAATAATCTCACCGTACTTTCTACCACCTTCTTGAGACAATCCAGTAGCTTTATCATTCATTAATACTGCGAATGCTTGAAAGCATGGTATATCTTTAGTCTCATCTTCCACAATTTTTGTCGCTTTTCTCACAATATCGATTCTTTCAGCAGTTACTTCACCAATAATACGGACTGAGAGCCCTGGACCTGGGAATGGCTTACGCTCTATAATCTCCTTTGGAAGCTTTAAAGCTTCAGCAACCATTCGAACTTGATTTTTATAAAGGTTACTTAATGGTTCAATAATCTTAAATCCATATTCTCTTAATGGATCGATACCAATTTGGCTTAAAACATTATGCTGAGTCTTCACACCCTTAACAGTTTCTACAATATCTGCAGCTATCGTACCTTGAAGTAAGAATTTAGCATTAACCTCTTTAAGGAAATCACTCAATACTTTATAAAAAGTGGCACGAAAAACCTTTCTTTTATCCTCAGGGTTTGATATGCCCTTTAATGCGGTTAAGAAAGTATCACGCACATTATGAAGTTTTACATTTAAACCTCTATCTTTAAATATTTTTGTAACATATTCTGGCTCACCTTCTCTCATTAAACCATCATCTAAAAAAACAGCTATAAGTTTATTTTTTAAAGCTCTATAACCAAGTTCAGCAGTTACAGAGCTATCCACACCACCAGATAACGCTACAACAGCCTTTTGATTACCAACATCTCTCTTTATCCTAACTATCGCTTCATCGATAAACCTTTGTGGATCAAAATCTTTAAGCATGAATCGCGTTATAAGTAAAAAATATAAAAACTTTGCTAAATGATTTAGCTTTAAAGTGTATTACAATTAAGAGCTTTAATTTAAGTATTTGAGCTTTTCGTAATATTCATTAACAGCCTTTTCTTGCTTTAAATTTTCCATCGAACCTGGTCGAACTTTTCTTACAAATTTTATTGCTTCATCAGGCTTCATACCAAAACTATAAATGAGATAAGCTGCAAGAATCATTCCAGTCCTACCTTGACCAGCAGCACAATGAACCAAAACAGGCAGCCCTTTTGATATATGGGATTCGATAAACTTCACCGCTTCGTGAATCTTATCAATAGAAGTTGCATGTTTATTACGTATTGGAATGTGAAGATAATCGAATCCAGCATTTTGAATCCATTTATTAGGCAAGGGCGTTTCAGTTAAGCTAAGAATGGCTTTTATTCCCATGCCTTTTAGCCACCTCAACACCTTTTCAGATGTAGGATAACCACTACCAGCCAACTTTCCTTCAATTAGCCAACTAAAATTTGTAGGCTTATTAGTGATTATACCCCAAATCCTTCGATACAAATTTCCAATAATGCTCAAAAACCCTCACATCGATTGGCAAATATACTTACATGTGATACATACATTGAAAGTTCTATTATTGAATTATTCATTCTGTTGAATGAAACTCTATTTCAATATCTAATCCTTCCAAAGCCTCCTTTATATCACTTTGAATCATCTTCGCAGCCTCTCCAGAAGCTTTTAACTTGATAATAACTTTCTTTCCATCAACTTTAATATCTTCAACCAATCCTGCATGTATAATATCAGTACCTAATACTGGGTCTAATACGCCTTTCAACATCTTCTCAATAATAGATTTATCAATCGCTCTTTGGCCACTCTTTATCTCATACTTTAATAATGCAGCTTCCAACCCTTGCCTCGATAAAACTGCACAATGCATTTTAATCTTAGGTAAACCACCTAAAGCTTGAGCTATATCATTAAAGGTAATCCTTCTAGCTTCCTCTATCGTTTTCCCCTTTACCATTTCAGTCAATACAGAGCTTGTAGCTATATTTGCAGCACAACCATAAGATTCAAATGAACTCTTTTCTATACGCTTAGTTTTCTCATCAATTTTTAAATAAATCTTTATAAGATCGCCACAAGCGACACTACCAACCTTTGCAGAAGTGGTTGCATCATCCATCTTACCCAAATTTCGTGGATTTCTGAAATGTTGTATAACCAAATCGGTATAACCTAAACGCTTTGCAACCCTATCTTCAATACTCAACTCCTACCACCCTTTTACTAATGGGCTGAAGCTTCTTAACTTTTTCACAGCTCTATTAATAATCTCCACCGCAGATTCAACCTCTTTCTTAGTGGTCCATTTGCTTAAACTTAACCTTATAGAGCCATGTGATTCCTCGTATGTACCACCAATAGCACGAATTACATGGCTTGGCTCTAACTTTTGACTATAGCAAGCTGATCCTGTATTAATAATTAATCCTTCTAAATTAGCATACATCAATATAGCCTCGCCCTCTACATATTTGAATGTGATATTCACATTGTTGCACAATCTCTTATCCCCTAAGGGCCCATTAAGCTTCGTTGCTTCAATATTGAGAAGATTTTCAATAAGCCAATCCCTCAACTCTCTCATTCTCCTCACCTCATCGATACTTATTAACTCTGTAGCTTTTGCAAATCCTACAATACCAGGAAGATTTGGTGTTCCAGCTCTAAAACCACGTTCTTGCTCATCACCCAAAATGATTGGCTTTAATGATATTCCCTCTCTCACATACAAAGCACCTACTCCTTTCGGTCCATGAATTAAATGTGCAGATAAAGACATTAAATCTACACCCATCTTCTTTACATCTATGGGCTCTTTCATGAATGATTGCACAGCATCACAATGAAACAAAACATTTTTCTCTTTGCACAATTCTCCAATCGCCTTTATATCTTGGATCGTTCCAATCTCTTGATTCGCATGCTGTATCGATACCAATCGTGTATTTACAATCGCTTTATTCAATGATTCAAAGTCTACAAAGCCTTCCTTATCCACATTTAAATAAATAGCTTCAAAGCCTTCCTCATTACTCAAAGCCTTCACCACATCGAGTACAGATCTATGCTCAATTTTAGATGTTACAATTCGTTTCCCCTTGTATTGAGGAGAATGCATAACGCCTTTAATAGCAAGATTGTTACTTTCAGTCCCGCCTGATGTGAAGATAATCTCATTAGGTTTTGCGTTAATCTTACTCGCAATAACTTCACGAGCCTTTTCTATAGCTTCATTCGCCTCATCTTCCAATATATGACCGAATTCACCACGTGGAACCCCATATTTCTCTATCATATACTCTCTCATAACGTTAACAACAATAGGATCCACCATGGTAGTTTCTGCATTATCCAAGTAAATCATATCAACAATTATTAATTAATCTCTTAGTTAAAAGATAATCGCTAAGTCGATATGTATATTAAGTAAATATTATAACGGTATTGTTTATTCACATCTCCCTAAAAATTATATTTACCCTTTTACCCAACTCAAATTGTTATGCCAGTTAAAAGGTATCAATTACCATCACAACCTGAACTTAACGTTGGGACTGCGGGTCATGTAGATCATGGCAAAACCACTTTAATTGAGGCTATTACAGGTGTATGGACAAGTGCTCATAGTGAAGAGTTAAAGCGCGGGATTACGATTAAAGTTGGTTACGCGGATGCTGCTTTTTACAAGTGTGAAAGTTGTCCACCACCAGATTGTTATACTAATTCACCTAAGTGCCCAAATTGTAACTCTGAAGCTAAGTTATTGCGTGTTGTAAGCTTTGTAGATTGCCCCGGTCATGAAAGTTTAATGGCAAATATGCTTTCCGGTGCCGCAGTTATGGATGGTGCACTCCTCGTGATCGCTGCCAATGAAAAAGTTCCACAACCCCAAACCCGTGAGCATCTTTTTGCTTTAAAAATGATGGGAATGAGACATATTATAGTAACCCAAAATAAAGTAGATTTGGTAACTGATGATGAGGCTAAAGCGAATTACAAAGATATAAAATCTTTTCTCTCTCAAATTGCTCTAAATGATGTGCCCATCATCCCTATTTCTGCTCAACGTAAATTGAATATAGATGCAATAATTGGCGCGATCGTAGAGTACATACCCGTTCCAAAAAGAGATCCTCAAGCCAAACCATTAATGCAAATTTTAAGATCATTTGATGTGAATAAACCTGGTACATCGATTGATGCTTTAAAAGGTGGTGTAGTAGGTGGTACTTTACTTCAAGGTATTTTGAGAGTGGGTGATGAAATAGAATTAAGGCCAGGCATATTAAACCCAAATACTTCAAAGTATGAACCATTGAATAGTGTGATTGCAAGTTTAGTTACTGGTGCTGGTTTTATGGATCAAGTTAAGCCTGGTGGATTGGTAGCGATTGGTACAATGCTCGATCCAGCTTTAACAAAGAGTGATTCATTAATAGGTTCAGTATTGGGTAGGCCTGGTGAACTTCCAGATATTTTATATTCATTCACTATGGATATAAAACTTTTTGAAACAGCGATAGGTACACAAGATTTGGTAAAGGTTGAGAAGATTAAGGTTAATGAGACTTTGAGATTAAATGTTGGCACCGCTGTAACACTCGGTACAGTAACATCAGTAAGAGAAGATATTGTGGAGGTAAAATTGAAACTTCCTATTTGTGCTAATGAGGGTAGTAGAGCAGCGATTAGTCGTAGAATTGGCGATCGATGGAGATTAATAGGGTTCGGAATTCTTCGATAAATATGGTAATAGTATTACTTGATACGAGTTTTATTCTTCACATGGTTAGTAAGCCTATTGTGAATTTTGAGTCTTTAGAAGAAAAATTGGGTAAAGTGGAATTCGTAGTTTTGGAAGATACTATACATGAGTTAGAGAGTTTATGCCATAGTAAATCTGTTATTAAGATGCGTAGTGCTCATTCCGCTTTGAATTACGCTTTCAGGTTAATGAGGGTAAGTATTAAAGGCGATGAGTCAGTAGATGATAAAATTGTAAGATTTGCTATTGAGAAAGGAGCCATAGTTGCTACTTTAGATGCTGAATTAAAAAGAAAGTTGAAGAGGCATGGTGTCCCAGTGATTACTCTTAAAAATGATAAAATTGATGTAAATACTTAAAGATCAAATAAATAAATTATGAATTACAGTTATTAAATAAGTAAAAATAGCGTTAAGGTTCCATTTATATATTGAAGTTTTCAGAAATTAAAACCAAAAAGCTCTTAACCTATATTTTTAATTACTTCTAAGAGGAAAAATCTTGTTCCAATTAATTGAACTTGAAGATGTGGTAGGAATACCGCCTAATAAATTCGGCCAACCTTTAGATCAAGTAGCATTACAAGTCTTAAAAAGTAAATATGAGAGTACCATTAGCCCTGAGCTTGGTTATGTGATATTGGTTAAAGATGTATTCACAGAAAGGGTAGGTAAAATTATACCGGGAGATGGTGCAACATACCATAGAGTTAAATTCACTATTCTTACATTTTATCCAAAATTACAAGAGATTGTTGAAGGTGAAGTGGTTGAAGTTACAGATTTTGGTGCTTTTGTTAGAGTGGGACCTACCGATTGCTTACTACATTTATCCCAAATAACGGATGATTACCTTACGAGTGATGTTAAGCAAGGGGTAATTTTAGCCAGTCAAACTAAACGTGTGCTTAAAGTAGGCTCAAAAATAAGAGTTAGAATTATTGCAGTGAGTTTAAGCAGAGGAGCAGCTATGGGCAAGATTGGTGTAACTTGCAGACAACCATTCTTAGGAGCTTTGGAGTGGATTGAGGAGGATATAGCAAAAACTAAAGAGGGTGTTGGAAAGAAAAAGCAAGAATGAGGGGTGAAGAGCCATGCCTAAAGAATATGCATGTAGAAAGTGCCATGCATTAACTAATGGTCGTATATGCCCAATTTGCCACTCTACAGATCTTAGTCCAAATTGGTCTGGATTGGTTATTATCATAAATGTGAAGGAGTCACAAATCGCTAAAGCATTAAATATAACAACACCGGGGCGCTATGCTTTAAAGGTAACTTAAGGTGAATTTATGGTAAAGGTTTATCAACTCCCTGAAAGATTAAGAGATGAATTAAAAAAACCACTCGGAAGATTAATAACCAATGATCAAATCGATTTGGAATTAATAAATCAAATTCGTTGTAATGAGTTAATCGTTAGTGTAGGAGATGCAACTACCGAAAGGCTTATTCAATTCGGAGTAATCCCTTCGATACAAGTGATTGATGGAAAAGAGATGAGATGTGAAAGACCAAAGCCATCTATTGCTCATGTAACAGAAATTTATACGGAGAATCCAGCTGGATTCATCTCTGAAGATGCTTTGAAAGCGATAATTAAAGCTCTTAAAATGGAGAAGCCTGTAAGAATAATCGTGAATGGTGAGGAGGATCTTTTAACTCTACCAATTATCGCATTATATCCATTAAAAACCTTAGTGCTTTACGGCCAGCCAAAAGTTGGTATTGTTTTAATCCATATTAATCAACAAGATAAATATAATGCATTTAAAATCCTTAAGGAAATGGGTATTGAATTAAACAAAATCGTTAAAAGTAATTAATAAAAATTGTAGTGGTGATAAATCTTTGCTCGTTGAGATTTTGAGTGTTGAAGAGAATAAATTACTTGGGCGGAAGGAGTGTATATGCTACTTCCCTTCAGCTGCAGGACTCATTAAAAGGAGTGAAGCTATTGAAGCTTTAGCATCTGCTTTAAAGGTTGAGAAGGAAAAAGTTTACCTCGTAAAGTTATTAACCAGCACGGGTAGTAAAGATGTAAAAGGCATATTCTATATTTATGATGATGTGAATAAAGCTAGAAAACACTTACCAAAATACATTTTTATTAGAATGTTGAGTAAGGATGAGCGTGAAAAGTTGAAAAAGGAGCAAAAGGTTAGTAAGTAGGGATCATTATGTCTACTGAAGCGTCTGAAAAATTACAAAAAAAGAATAAAGCTAATCCACAAGTATGGAAATTTTACAAAATTGATGGGACAAAATTGATATATTTAAAAAGAGAGTGCCCACGTTGTGGAAAAGGTGTTTTTCTTGCTGAACATAGTGATCGATTCAGTTGTGGAAAGTGTGGTTTTACTCAATTTAAAAGGAGTAAATAAATGAAATAATTTAATATTTAACCTTCTTCTTTATAATTTCATTTATCGCTTTAATCGCTTGTGGCATTAATAGTGTTATGAATGGTGCAAGGTATCTATGATTCATAGCGTTAATTACTGCATTTATATCACCATACTTCAAATATCCATCTAAAAAAGATTCGGTAATTTTTTTAACAATTTGAGTATTCAAAGTGAGCTTAGATGAATAATAAATAAACTCAGCAATATCCCATGCTTTATCACCACCAAAGCTTGCTTGCTCCAAATCTGTAAGATACAATTTACCATTAAAAATTATCGCATTACTCGGCTTAGTATCACCAAGCGTGTAACCAGCTTTATGTGCCATACCAATCGCTTCACCATAAATCTTCACAAATTCTTCACCATCCTTACCCTCATATAAATTACAAATTATCTTTTGCAAATCCACACCATCGATAAATTTAGTTACTAATATTCTATCTCCAAGAATTACTGAAACAATTTCCGGCGTATTCAAACCGTATCTTCTCAAAGTTCTAATAGCGTAGTACTCTCTATACAGCCTTGATATTGGGGTCATGCTAAATCTTTTTGTGAAAGTCCATAAACCTAATAAAGCCCACTTCAAAGATTTGATATCCTTAAACTTTTTTACCACCAATTTTATTGTATTAATACCATCATCCAATATATAAACCCTTGAAATATTGTAAATCTCACCCAATTGGTCCCCCTTAATCAATTTAAAAGTTTTTTTAAGGCCAAGTGCTTCTGCTATTTGATAAATCCAATCTTCACCTTCAACTATTAACAAACCCTCTTCGATCTTCCACAATTGTTTAGGTTGGCGAAGCTTTTCTGGAACTTCACCAATATCCCTAGAGCGGGAAATCTTTGAGATTATTTCCTTACTTACCACACTAGGCTTTACACGCCCCGCATAAGTATGTACAGCATATTGAGCAATACCTCTTGTTGCGTATGTAAGTAAAGATAAGATTCGAGCCAATTTATTAGCCAAATCTTTGCGCCTCACTCTAACTATACCATTTGTATATGAAATCAAACCTTCTTGCTCTAACTTAATAGCAGCTTCTTCAAAGCCTTTTAAACTGGCTTTAAGATTCTCACTTGAGTAAGCACCGCTATACGTCTTCACATAACTATAAAGAGCTGGAGGGTAAATCGTTGCTCTTTTTTTTAACTTTTCAAAAAGAAAGTATTCTAAAGGGAAGATAATTTCAGTAATGAATGGGCCATGTATAGAGGCTATTTCATATAAGATTTCTAACATTACCCTTTTTTTATAAGCCGTCTCTACATCCCATAAAAATTCTTCACCAATTAATGGCTCATAAATATTTAATAATCTGCCTATAACAAACTCTCCTAAAAGGGCGCGATTCGCATCAGCGATTAAAGCATCTTGATCAACAAGTAAAGCTGAAACGTTAAACTCATCCTCTATATAATGATACTTGATTTTATTTCGATAATCTTCCAAAACTATGAGGGTATCGTAATCACTATCTGGCTTGGCATAACCGGCAACCTTTGAGCCATAAGCACAAACAGCGCTTAATTTATTACGCTTAACAATATTCTCCACTATATTAAGAAGGGTTTGCTTTTCAATTTGACTCAACCTATGGAACTCCACTATTCTGCCTCTCCCACTCATTTAATTTACTTATTAATAATGGGTCAAATTTTGCATTTAAAATAAATGATATAGGTAGCTTAATAACACTACTCTCAGGCGATAATTTAACAATTGGTAATCTTTTTCTAATCCACATTTTAGCAACTTTTTGATTCAATTTTTCATCAACCAATCCATTTGAAAATCTTCTTTCAATAAGCTTAATTAAAGCCTTATCTTTGAAAAGCATTTTAGCATCGTATAATTTACTTGAATCAAAATATCTCGATTCAAATATAGTGGAGGCTAGTTCATCTGAAATCGTCTCTAATCGGGTAAACTTTCTAACAAATTCCACATAATGTAAAAATTCATGAGCCAAAACTGCATGAATTGTAGTTCTTATAGCGTGTAAAATTAATGGCGCAGATAATTCCACATAAATTTCTAAACCTCCCTCACCAATCAAGGGAATCGTTCTCGCATAAAGAATACCTAACTCTTCAATTTCGACACCACTTGAAACTACGGGTAAAGCTGGTTCAATGTAATACTTAGGATAAGTGATTCCAGAAGCTCTTTCAACACGAGCCACACCTTCCTCTACATACTTCATTCTCCTCTTAATTCTATTCACAATGCTCAAACGAAGTAATCCTAAAGATTCAGCTCGCTCAACTTTTGATAATGGTGTAGAAGGTGGTTGTTGATTAAGTATTTTAATCACCCTCCTTTATTTGATTAAGCCTTTGCTTAATGATTTGAAGTACTATATTAGGATCGATTCTACCACTTGAATTCTTCATTACACAACCCATTAAATAATTTACCGCTTTCTCATTTACTAAAGCATCCTTTACCGCTTTCTCATTCTCCTTAAACACTTTATCCACAATCTCTGAAATGTAATGTTGATCAGAAATCTTCTTCAATCCTCTTTCTTCCACAATCTCACTTGGCATTTTGCCAGTTGTGACCATCTCTATGAATATAGATTTTGCAATATTCCTATTAATTAAACCATTATCGATGAGATGTGCTAACTCTGCAAAATGCTTTGGAGTAATGTTCAAAGATTCTATCTCTTTATTTGTATCACTTAAATAAGCAAGAAGATCACTAGCTAACCAATTACTAATCTCCCTTGGATTTGGATAAAATCGAACACTCTCTTCAAAGAGATCGGCTAAAATCTTTCTACTCGTTAAAACTTCAGCCGTTTGAGATGAGAGATCATATTGATTTATAAATCGTTTCTTACGAGCTTCCGGCAATTCTGGCATTTCACTTAAGACTTGTTGTATCATTTCATTAGAAATCTCTATCGGTACAAGATCTGGTTCTGGAAAGTATCTATAATCCCCTTCTTCCTCCTTTAATCTTAAGCTGAATGTAACTCTTCTTACATCATCCCAATGCCTAGTCTCACTTTTTACATCAATACCTTTTGATACAAGACTTCTTTGCCTAGTAATTTCAAATCTTAATGCTCTTTCAACCTCCTTAAAGGATGAAATATTCTTAATCTCAACCCTTTTTCCACCACCAAAGGATATATTAGCATCACACCTTACCGCACCTTCTAAACTTGGATCACAAACACCCAAATGCTCCAATATGGAGCTTAACTTTTGAAGAAAGAGCCTAGCTTCTTTAGGCGAGTTCATATCAGGCTCTGTTACAATCTCCATTAAGGCTATACCAGCTCTATTATAATCGATATAAGTCACATTAGAGGATTCAATCGTACCTTCATAACTCAATTTACCCGTATCCTCCTCTAAGTGAATCCTTCGTATATTAATTATCTTATTACCATTTATAATTAATCGACCTCCAACCGCTAATGGAATGCCACCAGCTTTATCGTATTGAGAGATTTGGAAGTTTTTCGGCATATCTGGATAAAAGTAATTTTTTCTATAAAAGAGCGTTCTTTCAGATACTTTAGCATTTAATGCTAAAGCAACCATTAAAGCGTATTTCAATGCTTTCTCATTTAAAACTGGTAATGCACCGGGTATACCAAAACATACTGGGCAAATATTAGTATTTGGCTCTTTCCCACGATAATCCGCTGAGCAACTACAAAATAATTTACTCTTGAGTTTTGTAAGTTGGCAATGAACTTCAAGCCCTATCTTTACCAAATCTTCTTTAATCATTCATACTCCTGCCTCTCTTTTTTTAATTTTGTTCAAAAGTGTACGCTACTCTAAATAAGAGATCTTCCCTATAAATCTGTGCAATAATTTGTAATCCTATAGGTAAGTTATGATAAAAGCCACAAGGTATGGAAATAGCCGGCATACCGGTTAAATTTGCAGGGACTGTATCTATATCACACATATACATTTCCAAAGGATCTTTAATCTTTTCACCTAATTTAAAAGGTAAAATTGGCATGGTTGGGCATATTAAAACATCGTGATTTTTGAAGATTTGATCAAATTCCCTTCGAATCAATGTGCGAATCTTTTGAGCTTTTAAATAATACGCTTGGAAATATCCAGCTGAGAGTGCATAAGTTCCAAGAATTATACGCCTCTTAACTTCCAAACCAAACCCTAACTTTCTATTCTTTGAGAAAATGGTATTCCAATCATAACTTTTATTAGGTACTCTTAAGCCGTATCTTAAACCATCGTATCTAGCTAAATTTGAACTCGCCTCAGACATTGCGATAATGTAGTACGTTGGTAAAGCATATTCTAAAAATTTCAAAGATAATTCATCATATGAAGCACCTAAACTCTCCAATTTCTTGATAGAATTCCAAACATATTTTACCACTACTTCATCTGTACCCTCACCAAAAAATTCCTTTACCACGCCTATCTTTAAACCCTTTACATCATCCACTAAAGCTTTAGTATAATCTTTTGCTGGATAAGGTAATGAAGTGGAGTCTTTTGAATCATGACCAGATATGCAACTAAAGAGAAGAGCGCAATCTTTAACATCTTTCGTAATAGGACCTATTTGCTCCAAGCTATTACCGTAAGATATTAAGCCATATCGACTTACTAAACCGTATGTACCTTTTAAACCTACAGTAGAGCAAAAGCTACTCGGGCATCTAATCGAGCCTCCAGTATCTGCACCCAAAGCTAAACCAGCTTCATGAGAAGCGATAGCAGCTGCACTGCCACCAGACGACCCTCCTGGAACTCTTTCCCTATCCCATGGGTTAAATGTGGGCCCAAAGTAGCTATATTCAGTAGTTGAACCCATCGCAAATTCATCCATATTTGTTTTACCAATAACAATACCATCTTCACTCTTAATTCTTTCAATAACGGTAGCGTCGTATGGTGGTATAAAATTCTCCAATATACGTGATCCACAAGTAGTTCTCACACCATCTGTACAAATATTATCCTTTACCGCTATACCAATCCCACAAAGCCTACCCAACTTCTCATTTTTCTTAATTTTACGATCAATAATTCTCGCTTGACTCAAAGCTGAGTCTTTCGTTAAAGTGATAAATGCATGAATTTTACGCTCTTCACGTTCAATCCTTTCAAAGAGTTTAATCATATATTCCTCTGCAGATATCTCTTGCCCCTTTATTCGATTAATAATCTCTACAGCTGGAAGCTTTAAAATATAACTCTTCATTCAAATCGCCTTCGGCCCTTTTACATACCTTTCTTTAACTCGTGGAGTGATTTTGATAATCTTATTCGCATCAAAAACTCTTACTTCATCAGGTCTAAACACATTCACAATATTAACTACATGGTATGTTGGAGGTATATTTTCAACATCAACTTCATCAATCTTTTTAAAGTAATCCAAAATTTCATTCAATTGTTCCTTAAATAATACCTCTTCTTTCTTTGAGAGTTCAATTCTAGCTAACCATGCGATATGCTTTATTTCTTTTAAAGTAATCTTCTTTTTAACCGTAACTATACACCAACCTAAGGTGTTAATCTAAGCCTATCTCTTGGAAAGATAGTAACCTCTCTTATATTTTCTCTTTTTGTAAGAACCATCATTAACCTTTCCAATCCTAAGCCAAAGCCTGCATGGGGAGGCATACCATAATCAAAAAGCTTCAAATGGTATTCGAATAATTGTGGTTTTAACCCTTGCTCTTTTAATTTCTTTATTAACAATCTTTTCGAATTAACTCTAGTGCCACCCGATGCTATCTCTATAGAACCATACATGAAATCGAAAGCTTCACAAATCTCTGGATTATCATCGCATGGCTTGATGTAAAAGGGCTTTGATGAAGTTGGCCAATTAGTAATAAAGTAAAATTCGGGAAGTTTTTCACCCAATATTTTCAAAGCAGGTGTTGGAAGATCCTCACCCCACTTAACATACTCCCCTTCTTTATTCAAAATTTCCAATATTTCACTATAAGTATATCGCTTTAAGGGTAATTTCGGAGTTTCCAATTTTACATTTAATAATTTTAATTCATTTTCACATCGAGTTTGTAATGCTTGAATCACGTATTGGGTAAGTTTTGATAATGTCATCATAACATCCTCATAATTAACATAAGCCTCCTCCATATCCACAGAAGTAATTTCAGCCAAGTGCCTAAGTGTGCGAGAAGGCTCAGCTCTAAATACAGGCCCTATTTCGAAAACTTTTTCAAAAGCCATTGTAAGTTGCTCTTTATACAATTGAGGGCTTTGTGCTAAAAATCCCTCTTTATCATAATAAAGTATTGGGAATAATGCTGCACCCCCCTCAGTAGCTGTTGCAATAATTTTAGAAGTATTCACTTCCCAATAACCTTCTTTCAGAAAAAATTCTCTAATTGCTGCTAAAGTATGATGCCTTATTTTAAATATGGCTCTATTCACAGGTCTTCTCAAATCAACCGCTCGCAAATCTAACCTCTTATCGAGGCTCGGTTGAGTTTTACTAAATAATTTAAAGGGTGGGTTTTTTTGAGCTAAAGCGAGAATCTTTATCTCTTTAGGTATTACTTCTGCACCATGTGGAGCTTTCTCAATACTCCTTACTCTTCCCTTTACAGCCACAATGGAGTGTTCACGAAGCCCTTTTACCTTCTTTATAATTGAAGGTGAGACCTCATCCTTACGAATGGTAATTTGGAGAATACCCTCTCTATCTTGTAAAATTAAAAATGTTATCCCCCCTTGTTCACGAATACTAGCTACCCAACCAAAAACTATAACTTCAGCTCCATCACAATTTGGAGTTAAATCTATTGAGTAATGGGTTCTTCTCCATCCATTAAGCTCATCCAATTGTTTTATCTTCACACTTTATACCTCTCCATTAATCCTAAAAACTTTGTAGCTCTAGCAATTTTAAGCGTATAAGCTTATATTTATACCTCTCCAAAAAAGATTATCGACATTTACAATTATCCTTCCATCTTTTTATCTTCATAAATTTTAAATACCCTCATATAAATTTGTGTTTTTGAAATCGCCTCACGGAAAGCTTTTTGAAAATACTCCTTATCCTCTTTCTTTACTTCTCTTAATACTTTAGCTGGATGTCCAATAGCGATACTATCCTTAGGTATTCTTGTATTCGATGTTACTAAACTACCAGCTCCTATAATGCTACCTCGCTCAATATAAGCACCATCCAATATTATTGCACCTATACCAATGAGAACTTCATCTTCTATTATGCATCTATGCAATATCACACCATGACTTACCAATACTCTTTTACCCAATTTTGAATCCTCAATTAAGCAATGATCAGCTATTGCACACTCATTACCTATCTCTGTTGGATTTATCTCACCTTTAACTAAACTCCCATACCATATTGAGGAATTATCACCAATTTTTACATCACCCATTATTCTCGCATCAGGATCTATGAATGTATTTAAACCTATTTTAGGTACCTTACCATTGATGGGAAAGATATTTTTATTATTGTAAGTTACTTGGATTTTCATTACACCCCATTAAAGCCTTTGTGAAAAGCACTTAATCTACTTTTCCAATTTTAAAGGGTTTATGTTAAATAAAGATATCGTAAGATGAAATTTTAAAACTAAAAAATATTAATTTAAATTTATGCTTTGAATAATAAATATGGATTGTATTCAGAAGATATCCCTCGATTTATAAAGGAGTATGGTATATACACATTATTGGACTTAACTCTTTTTTCTAAAAGATTAAAAGAGTTAGGTCTTATAAATTTGGTTGAGGATAAAGATAAGGATCGATTGTATTCAAGAGGTTCCCAAATTTTGGAGCGTGGTAAAAAAAGAATTATTTTCCCAATTGGATTTAAAGAGATTGATAATTTACTTAATGGTGGCGTGTACACGGGCATGATTACCGATTTTTATGGTGGTAGTGGTGTAGGAAAAACTCAAATTTGTTTTCAACTTTGTGCGAATACAGCTGAATACTTTAAAAAGAATAATTTAAATGGGCTGATAATCTTTGTAGATACAGTTGGAACATTTAGACCTGAGAGAATTGTAGAGATCGCTAAAGCTAGAGACTTTTGTAGTGAAGAATGTCTCAATAAGATTAAAATTGTGAATGTGAGAAGTGTTCTTGATCAATTGGCATTAAAGAACAAATTTGAGAATTTAGCTCACAACTTTAATGTTAAGCTCATAATAATTGATAATCTTACGAATAATTTTCTTTGTGAATATCAAAATGAGAATCAATTGATAAAAAGGCAATCGGGTTTAGCGAAGCATTTACACGATCTCGCATTAATCGCTTTAAAGCATGATTTAGCTATTGTTGTAACAAATAATGTAAGGGAGCGCATTGAGAGACTTCAAGAGGAGGAGTGTGGAGGCAATGTGATAATACAAACAATTCATAAAAGAGTTTACCTTAAAAGGGAGGGTGATAAATGGGTTGCAAGTATTCATGGTCGTAAAGCATACTTTAAGATTAGTAATAAGGGTATTGTAAATATTGATGAAGATTAAATTATTGATATAGAAGAATTTATTCAAAAATAACGTTAAAATTGGTTATTTGGGTAATTGGGGAAAAATGTCCCATAATTCTATGAATCTTTACTTTTGAATTTCAGCTCTGCAATCTTCACATAAAAACTTCCCATCCGACTCTTGTAAATAATCTGACCATTGATTACATGAATCACAATAACCTGCGATATATCCTTTATGCCTTAAAGATTCGCCTATCATAATCCTCGTTTTCTCTGATATAATCTCATAAAGTTCTGGTGTTATAGCAGTTAAATCTGAGACGGATATAACACCTACCAATCGATCTTTATAAGTTACACCCAACCTTTTTATCTTCATTCTTCTCATCATTCTTGCAGCCTCTATAACATCCTTATCACCATCAATTGTGTAAAGATGTTCAGACATAATCTCACTTGCAATAACTTTTTCTGGATCTAAACCTTTAGCCACCACTTTACTTACAATATCACCATCACTCACAATCCCAATATGCTTTTCACCCTCCATAATTATTACACTCCCCACATTGGACTTCGCCATCTTCATCGCTAGGGATTTAACATTGTCATTTTTATGCGCGATTACCACCGGGCTATTCATAATCTCCCTTACCAATACTTTTGTTCGAACTGCTGGTTCACTCACTTATACCCGCTCCCCAATTTTAATAATAATTACACCATTTTTAATGATTTTGCTTATCCCAACTCACCAATAGCTGAGTGTATAACCCTACCACCACCGGGAAGTGCTCTTATAATATCATCCAATGGTATTCTTTTTGCTTCTTCTAAAAGTTCAGGTTTGAGATGATTTATAAGCTCACTCTTAATCAACTTAGCGGTATCTGATGATTTTGATTTATCTGGTATAATTACAACATAAACGAGTGAATTTTTCTTTATAGCTGACGGGGGCCCACTTATCACGATAAGATAATCACCTTCACGCTTTAAACCAATTGCCAACTCTAATTTGACATTCTTTACAAAATTCTTTTTACCCTCTATAATGAAGCTACCTTTGGGCAAATACATACCACTTGGAGCAGCCTTTTTTACTTGATTAGGCTTTACCCAGTAAGCATCTGCAACTACAAATCCTCCTTTCCATGCTTTACTATAACTAACGGTAGCTTGAGCCACTTCTAAAATACTATTTTCCATACCATTACGATAACCTTTAAGCAAGAAGAAAGGTGAGCCTTGCAAATCTGCATGAAAGACTAAATCATTTTCCATCATATACTTTCGAATGATTATTGCATTTGTTATAGCATCTCTACCACCTACAGCTAAAAGTCCATCTGATGTAATGAACCATCGATATTTCTCAAACCATGCTTTATCACGAGTTGGTAACTTTTTTGGTTTTATGATTTGAGATGATTGCATCTTTTTCATAAGTTCATCTTTTTCCTTTTGGAGTTTCGATTCTGCTGCCTTTATCGCCAATGCTTTCTTCTCCAACTTCTTCACTTCATCATAAATGTGAGATGCTAAAGAATACAAATTAAAATCTTTAGATACTTCAAAATGCTCATTTTGAAATTTTATTAATACGCTATCTTTTTTTAACTCAACACTTTCAGCACCGAGTTTTATAATCTCATTTGCAATACTCTCTATACTTTGATTCACAAATTGATTTGCGATTGAGATTAATTTATTTGCAAAATCTTTTAAGAAATTTGCTTTATTGATAATTTCCTCTCTCACTTTCTTTTGATTTTGAAGTGCTTTTTCCAACTCTAAGAGCTTTATTTTAATAGGCTCAAATGCCTCTTCCCTTTTCCTTGCTATAATTTTAGCTGACATTACTTCATCAAAAGCTTCAAAAAGTGATGTTGCAATCTTCATTTTCAAACTTTTATAAGTTTTAAAGGGAAATGGGATAGCATCAATTATTTCATCATTAGAATATACAATAAGAGGTTCATAACCACCCGATTCAACGATATTCACCATTTCGATTAACTTTTTGAATAATAACTCAACTTCATTATCACTCAATTCATAACCTTTTTTCTCGGGATTGAGGTCAACTTGAGCGATTAATTCTTCTATATACTTTTTTGGTAGGGCTATATTCCTACCTAACCATTTAGCAATACTTAAATCTGATTTTTTAATCTCAGAAAAAACTTCTAAATTTATTTCATTAATACTTAATCCACGTGGCGGAGGGGGTGAATATATCATTCCCACATCGATTTGTCGATGTCTAACTTTTAAAGGGTGAAGTAATGCAAGTATTTTATTATTTTCATCCGTAAGGATTAAATTCCCCCCTCCAAAGAATTCACATATCAATTTGAATTTAAATTCATTTGAATTTAAATGAATTATAACTATTCGCTCATAATCGAGTTGTTCAATACCAATTACTCTGCACCTATTGATTTTTGATCTTAATAAAGTAGCGATACCTTTAAGCTCTTTATCAGCAAGATCATACTTCGTTAACCATAATCCCATACTTGGCGAGATTATAAGCCTCTCCTCGGGTTTCTCACTATGATGCAATCGTAACATAATGGTTTCATTATTAACTGAATAAACATTATTCACATAATAGGGATTAATCTTTACCATTGATTCATCAATCAAATTCAATCTTTCTTTAATCACTTTAACCATATACCTTATTTCAATCCCCGATAGTGTAAATTCTGAGTTGATTTTTGATTGGGTAATTACCATGTCAAAATACCAAATATTTTATAACATTGGTTGTTTATCTTTTCTACGCTATATTAAGTGTTATTAATACTACTAGCAAAATTTAAGAGATAGTAAGTGTAATGAGTTTATGAGCTTATATGTGGTCAGAAGATTTTGATGAATGGTTTCGAAGAAGGAGATTCCCCTTTTTCACACCATTCTTTAGTGCAGAGTTTGAGAAGATGATGGAAGAGTTTGATCGATATTTTCAAGAGATTTTTCGAGATTTGGAGCGGATGATTCCCAAGGAATTAGTAAGGGAGCAAAGACTCCCTGATGGTAGTATTAGTAAGCGATGGGGCCCATTTGTTTACGGATATTCTATCACAATAGGTCCTGATGGCAAACCCCAAATTAGAGAGTTTGGTAACATCAAACCATCATTAAAGGAGAAGCCTTTAGAGGTTACGGATAAGCGTGAACCATTGGTTGATATAATTGAGGAGAATGGTAATATTAAAGTAATAGCTGAAGTTCCTGGTGTAGAGAAAGAAGATATTAAACTCGAATTGGAGCCAAAGAGTTTAACGATATCGGTTGATGCGGAAAGAAAGTATTACAAGAAGGTTAGCCTTCCAGTTGAGGTTGATACTGAGCAAGCGAAAGCGAGTTATAAGAATGGGGTTTTGGAGGTTAATTTGAAGAAATTAGCAACGGGAACTAGGGGCAAATCGATTAAAGTCGAGTAAATATCAAAAACCATTCCGAAGTGATAAACATTATTCGGTATTGGCTATGGTAAAAGTTGAGTCTAATCGTTGGGATAAAATCTTTTGGATTCGTGTAGTATTGGGAATTATTTCAGGATTACTTTCAGGCTTACTTAAATTCACAGTTCCCCACAATCCTAAAGCTTATTTAGGATTATTTATCGCTCTCATCATTTACTTTGCATCCATTTATTATGCTAAATTTACTATACGTGATATACCAAAGGAAGAGAGATACAAATTGGTAACTACGGGCATGGGTAGCTTTATTTTACTCTTTCTATTTGTATGGATATTATACAATTCTTTAGAGGTTACTCTCTTTCCATAATAGAATTTCCCAAATTTGAATCATTTGTTAAAATTCATTTTGAATCAACGGATTGTTAAGAAAACTCCATAAAAGGTTCTAAATTTTAGGTAAACTTCCAATTATAAAGCCTAGTTTAAGTCCTTTAAAATTTGCTCCCAGTAATTTTATATATTCTCTTAAGAACAAACATTCCTTAACTTTTACTAATATATCCAACCAATTTATTTCTCTCTTATCGCTATAGAGATTTCAAGCGCTTAATACCTATCAGCATTAAAAACTCTCGTTAATCTTTTGCTCTTTAAAACCCCCTAATCTAACTTCATAGGTTTGCCTTCCAAAAAAGCTTTCATAGTTCTTTGGGACTCTTCTCCTGTGATGATTAGTGTTATAATTTCACTAGCGTAATGTAAAGCTGAAAGGTCATCCATATTTAATTGCTGATAAAACATTCTTTTTCCAATCTCTAATGCTGTTAAGCTATAACTTGCAATCTTCTCAGCGAGTTCATTCACTGCTTCTTCTAATTTTTCCATAGGTACAACCTTATTAATGAGGCCCCATTCTAAAGCTTGCTTGGCAGTGATATAATCTCCCGTAAATCCCATTTCAAAGGCTCTTTTCCTTCCAATGTTTCTACTTACGAAAACGATAGGCGTAGCGCAGAAACTCCCCCTCTTTATTCCAGGAGTTGCGAAAAGAGCATTCTCTTCAGCGACAGCTAAATCACACGCAGCAACAAGTTGGCAACCTGCAGCAGTAGCAATTCCATGGACTTGTGCAATCACGGGCTGGGGTAAATCTCTTATACTTCTCATTACCTTAAAACATTGCAAAAAAAGTTTTTCAACATCTAAGGGCTTACGATTAAAAATATCATTAAAATCATGCCCCGCTGAGAAAACTTTTCCAGCTCCCTTGATAATAACACAATGAACCTTCCTTTCCTTAGCAATTTTATGCAATAAATCATCAATTTCATTCAACATCTCTAAAGAAAGAGCATTTCTTTTTTCAGGTCTGTTTAAAGTTATGCGTCCAATTTTTCCCTCTTCACTATAAATTATGTTTTTATATTCCATACCCAACTTCAACAATCTTATCTCGTAATTGAATATAAATAACTTGTGTTATCATGCATAGGAATGGGCTTTTTATGCCTTATCAATCGAATAGTAACTAATTAATTCACGTAAAAATTTTTATCATGTAATTGTAAATGGTCTTAATAAATTTTAAATAATTTATGCTTTTAAGGTTTTCAATAAGTAAACATATTGTAAATAACTACTGTCTTTAAGGATTATTATCTTATCAACGGCGATGCGGGGGGTGGGATTTGAACCCACGAACCCCTAAGGGACGAGGTCTCCCAATTTGTATATCTGAGCTTCACGCAAAAAGTCTCGCGCCTTTAACCAGGCTTGGCAACCCCCGCACTTTATCTTACAAAGCCTTTAATTATTATCGCTATTAATAAAATTAATCGGGATAAATGTGCCGGGGTAGCAAAGCCAGGTAATGCGTCGGCCTCGAGATCAATTTGTAAATAGGGCTGGAAAGCCGATGACCCTTTCGGGTCGCGTGGGTTCAAATCCCACCCCCGGCGCTTAAATTGAAGTTCAATACCTATACCTTTCCTTTAACCAACTCAACCCACTTTCTTCTAATAACTCATGCTCAGGGTGAGCATAAAGAACATTTATTACACCAAGTAAATCTCTCTTATGTATCATTCCATTGTGAATGGGGTAAAAAAGTATTTCATTAATAGTTCTTCGCTCTTCAATTTTTTTTGGCTCACCTAAACCAATTAAACTTACTACAAAACCGAGTGCGTGGCGCATAACAGCGCAAGGGAATATAATAGATTCTTCAGGTATTGTAATCTCAATAATTTTAATATTTGTTACAATATTGGCTTTAACCTCTTTTTCTTCATTTGAGATTAACATTTGCCAACTCCCAGCTGGCCCAACTTTGTAAAAGTAATTATGTGCTTCTATTACCTTATTGATTAATACCCCTCCTATTTTATCCTTCCAGTAAGTAATGTTTATTTTCATCTATTGCCGTTATGTTAATAAATGAATAAATAAATTTTTTGTTTAAGGTAACGATAAAATCTTGAATTATAAATTCTATATCAAAGCTCATTTAAGAAAGGCGTAAATTCTTTTTTAGATTGTTAATGTATTAGTGGAACAAAATTAATGGATGGTTAAGTGAAAGGTTATTAAATAAAAAATTAACTTAACTTTTATAATCACCCTTCCATTTAATAACTAAAATTCTCAAATGTAATGATTACAATCTATAAAGTCGCTAAAAATATTAATAAATCATAATCATATTTGATGGTATTATGAAGATAGTTGATATAGTAGTTTATCCACTATATGCTGAAGCGAAAAGTGCAATTAGTGGATACTTGCCTTATGAAAATGAATTGGGTAAGAAGATTAGAAAGGGTTATTCAGCATGCTTTGTTAAAGTGATAAGTGATGAAGGCTTATTCGGTTATGGAGAAAGTTTAACTAGAGAAGTTCCACAAGCAACTGCAAAAATTATTGAGAAACTTCTTAAACCAATAATTATAGGCAAAGATCCCTTAGATATCGATGTATTATGGGAGATGATGTTTTCAACGCTAAAAACGAGAGGTCATTATAAAGGCTACTTTATTGAAGCTTTATCTGGTATTGATATCGCTCTTTGGGATTTAAAGGGAAAGTTTCTCAAGCAACCAGTTTATAAGTTATTGGGCGGAAGCTTTCAAAATAAGTTAAAGGCTTATGCTTCATCCATACTTTTTGATAAGCCAGAGAATATGGCAAAAAGAGCAAGAGAATGGGTCGATGAAGGGCATGATCAAATTAAGGTTAAGGTAGGAATGGGTATTGAGAGGGATATAATAAATTTAAAAGCGATTAGAGAAGAAGTTGGAAAAGGTGTAGAGATTATGGTAGATGCAAACTCTGCATACAATTTTAACAAAGCTTTGAAGTTAGGCAAAATATTAGAATCATTGGATATTTCTTGGTTTGAAGAACCAGTCCCTCCATACGATTTGGAAGGTTATAAAAAATTGAAAAAGAAGTTAAGTATTCCAATTTCTGCTGGTGAATCACACTTTACAAGGTATGATTTTAAGGAGTTAATAATTAATGAAGCAATTGATATTGTTCAACCAGATATTTCAAGAGCTGGTGGTATTACTGAGTGTGTAAAGATTGCAAACTTAGCGAGAACCCTCAATATCCCTTACACCCCACATATTGGATTATCGGGCGCTGGTTGTAGAGCTGCAAGTATACACTTATCAGCATCCTTGCCTGAAGATACATTCTTAACTTATGAAATTTATGATATAAAAGAGAGTCCAAACCCATTGGCTAATGAAATATTATATTCACCAATCGAAATTTTCTCAAAGGGTTACATAAAAGTGATAAATGAAATTGGGTTAGGATTAAAGATAAATGAAGAAAAATTAAAATCATACATTGTTGCTTAAAGCAAACTATGATACTTATATTGTCAAAAAGGTGAAATAAATCTAAAGACAAAGTTTAACCATCTTTATTTAAGCTTAATAAAATTATCAACTATTTGGGTGAATATTTACGTTTCACTTGATAATCTCTGCATATAAAATGGTAAGCTCCTAGCTAATTATATTAAATCCTCTAAATGATGAGATTGCTTAATACTTCAAAGATTACATCAGCAATTTTCTTATAACCCTTTGTGGTAAGATGAAGACCGTCATCAGAGTATTCTTCGAGAAGCCTTTTAGTATTTGGATCGGAGGTTGCGGTAAAGAGGTCAGCAAAAGGAATTTTATTCTTTTTGCAATATTCTATAATAAGATTATTTAATTCTTCTCTCGGAGGTATTAAACTATCGAAACCGAGTATAGATGGAATTGTACAAGCGATAGGTTCTATACTCCACTTTCTTGCAATAGAATACATCTTCTCCAAATTTTTAAAAACGATTGATGGTGAGAAGCCCCATCCAATATCATTAGAGCCACCAAGTATTATAACATATTTAGGCTTTAATAAAATAACATCATCATAAAAACGATGAAGCATACCACTCGTTAAATCGCCAACAACCCCTTTATTGTAAATATAAACAGATTGATCTCTTTTAAGCTCTTTAAACATTTCTTCAATCTTTAATGTTAAGTAATATGTGTAAGGGGTGGAGTATGGATTGTTAGATTGAAAGCCTACAGTTAAGCTATCTCCTAATGCTACGATTATCAATCTTTTCTCCATATTCGATTCATAATTTTTATTCATGCTAAATTAAGAATTTTTCTAAAATCTATAAAAGTAACGCCTAATAACATAAATCAAATTAATTAAAAATGTGCAAAAGATTATCGATTTAATCAGTATTGAGACAAAAAGATCAAAGGAAAAAGTAATTAAATGGCTTAGAGGGAATTCATTCAATGTTTTATTTATTGATTTACCAATTAATTGGCAAACTTTATTGGATAATGTTATGCGTGGTATTGATTTAAATTATGTAATTGAAAATATGAAGAGTAAAGATATAATAAAAGAGCCTTACGATACTCATACCCTTAAAGTGTATCAACCAATATTCAAAGTTTTACCATTTTTACATAAAGCTGGTGTAAAAGTTTTTTGTTATCGTGATGAATTAAGCTATAAAGCTTCTTATGAATTAATTAATGAAATACTTATTATGACATTGCATGCAAGGCTTGGTAAAATAAATCCTGAGAAATGGAAAGAGTTAATTAAAGAGGATGTACGATTAAGTTTAGAAAGTTGTAAGAAAGAAGGAGAATACATAATTATGAGAATTGATAAAGTGAATGTATGTTTAGACGCTTCTGAAGATTTATTAAAATATTTAAAAAATGCTGGTTGTGAAATTGAGAGGGTTGAGTTAGATCAAGCTTGTAAACCACTTGATATATTAAGGCGTAAAATAAGAGATGAAATATTGTATGGTATAAAAGTTTCAAATGAAGAAGTGATAAAGTTAGTAGAGGATCATGTAAAATTCACTGAGTTATTGTTAATAAATGATTTTGATAATGCTTATGAGATTTGGAGAAAGTTAAATAAATTAAGCACTTTATAATACTATAGGTTTAATCTTATGTACATGAAAAAGGTTGATGTAGATAAATTCTATATAACAAGGTTAATGCATCCAAGACATACTGTATTAATCACATGCTTTAATCCTGAGAATAATAAAAGTAATATTATAACTGTAGCTTGGAGTACACCTTTATCTCATAATCCCCCACTCATAGGAATCTCAATATCGCCAAAGAGATATTCTTATAACTTAATCTCTAAAACGGGAGAGTTTATAGTAAATATTCCAACTATTGAATTAATTAAAGAGGTATTGTTTTGTGGAAGAAAATCTGGTAAAGATGTGGATAAATTTGAGAAAACAAAACTTACACCAAAACCAGCGAGAAAAGTGAGAGCTTCAATTATAGAAGAGTGTATTGCACATTTAGAGTGTAAAGTTGTTAATCAAGTTGAAGTTGGTGATCATATACTCTTTATTGGAGAGGTAATAGCAGCATATTCGAATGAAGGTTTATTTAAGAATATTTTCGATGTGAAAAAAGTAAAGACTTTGCACCATTTAGGCGAAGATTTATTTGTTACTACTTCATCAGAAGTTCTTAAGTAACAATTAATTTCCAAAAATACATTTATTTTAAAAATGTGAGAGCAAAAAGTAAGGGTATATATTATTCTATTTTTGTATTATAACCTCTCTACCTTCAATTATCGCTCTTACAAGTTTCTCTCTAGCATCTTCAACCAATCTCCAAACTGTATTTCTTGAAATACCCATTTTCATACCAGCTTCTTCAAAGGATAATTTTTCTAAATCGATAAGTCTTAAAGCTTCAATTTCAGCTGCATCTAGGTAAATTGCCTCTTTATCATTCTTGGGAATTGGTTCAAACTTCTCAATCATTGGAATAAAATATACTCTCACAGGATTTGGCAATCTTCCAACTCGCCCATGTTTGTAGCGCTTACACCAACACCATCCATGCATAATTTAGAGATATATCACAAAATTTAAATATCTTATGGTATAATATTTTTGTGATATATCACAAAATGGAGGTGATAAAATGAGAAGAGGTTATTGGTGGTATTGGCCTAAAGGATGGTGGTGCCCAAGGCATCCATGGCCTCCAGCATGGGCACGAGCACCATTTTATCCATACCCAATGGATCCAAATGAAGAAATAAAAGTTTTAGAGGAGTTAAAAAAAGATTTGGAAGCAGAGATAGCAGATTTATCAAAAAGAATTGAAGAGCTTAAAAAAGTAATGAAAGAGAAGGGAGGTTGATGAAATCTAAGCTTATGAGAATCGCTTTCGCAACTATTGCCAATAAGGGACTTGAAGATAATATTTCACATGAGTTTGGTCGTTCTAAAACTTTTACAATTGTAGATATTGAAGAAAATAAGGTTAAAAGTGTGGAGATTATACAAAATCCAGCATCAATGCTTACTCATGGTAAAGGACCAATAGTGGCTAAACATTTATCGAATATGCAAGTAAACATGATAGTTTCAAGTGAATTCGGTCCAGGAGTTTCAGTATTACTTGATGAACTTGGAATAAAAAAGTTAATCGCTAAGCCTGGGCAAAGAGTTATAGACGTGTTAAAAGATAAGGCTTTAATAAGTTAAAAATTTTTAAAACAAAAGTTCTAAACAAGATGAAGTATTATGATTCTTGAAGAATTGAGAGAAAGATGGTGGAGAAAGATAGTTGAGCATAATTTAGAATCTGAAAAGATCGTTATTAAGGTTAAGGGTTTAAAACCGGAGAATGCTATTGGTAAGCCATCTCTAGTAGATTACCCTTTGCTTAAAGGGCGTGAAGCGATGCTTCAAGCTGAGTTTAAAGGAGCGTATGGGCAAGCATTTACAGATGAGCTTACAGATTATATAGGGAGCTTATTATCACTTTACACAATGTCATTGAATACAAATAAAGATAGAGCTTTACTTGTGGCTACGATTAACGCTACTTATAGATACTTAGGATTAATCACCAATACTAAACATTGTAAAGATGAAGGGCCGGAACTTTGTGGTAAGAGAATCGCTATGGAGCTTGCATCAAAGCTACCCATTAACTCTAAGATTGCTATAATCGGTTTTCAACCAGCACTTATTTATCATATATCAAGAGAGTTTAAGAACCTTAGAGTTACCGATATGGATTTTGATAACATAGGAAGAGTGAAACTAGGAATATTAATTGAACCATATACACTAAACCAAAAAGTGATTGCTTGGAGTGATGCCGTGATTGCAACAGGTTCCACATTGGTTAACAATACAATAGATAATATAATTGAGTGGAGTAAGGGAAAGAAGCTTTTCTTTTATGGTGTTACCATCTCTGCAGCTGCGTACGAATTTAATCTAACAAGGCTTTGCTTTGAGGCAGGATGAAATTCATTATCGAGTGTGAAGCTTAGGTAGCATTTATCCTTAAAATTTTAAAAATCATAATATCAACAAGCTTATCACAAATTTAACGATTATTTTGGCTTATCCAGCTTGAGCTATACCTTAAATGTTTCATCCGTGACACCAACTTAAATAATTCTTCACGCTTTCTCTTTAATGGATTGCATTTTAATAAGTTTGTATTCTTTTCATTTTGTTTATTTGTGAACTTGTAAGAGCTTTCAATCTCAAAATATTTTAAATATTTTCAAGATGTAATATAAAGCCTCGGGCGGGCTTTGAACCCGCGACCCACAGCTTACAAGGCTCAACCAAATTCTTGTCTGTTGCTCTACCGGGCTGAGCTACCGAGGCTTCAATAA
>JARVKA010000003.1 GCA_029775915.1 Nitrososphaeria archaeon
CAAACTCTCTAGAATGGAAGGGGTATTTTGCGGTATGTCTACAGGGGCTAATGTACATGTGGCTATTAATGAGGCAAAAAAGCTTAAAGCTGGTCAAAATGTCGTTACATGCGCCGTTGATCGAGGTGATAGATACTTAACGGATGAACGCTTCATAACTTAATTTCCATAAAAATTGAAAGTCAAGCTAATAATTTCGTTACAGCCATAAAAATACCGATAATCATAATTATCAATCCGAATATAAATTCCATTGTTTTACTCTTTAACCTTTTAGCTATTCGAGTACCAATTTGAGCGCCTGTAACCATACCGATTATTAAAGGAATGGCATATTCTAAGGAAACATTATTAAGTAAAATATGTGCCCAAGCTCCTGAAGTGCTGGTAAAGATCATAGCGAATAGTGAAGTGGCTACAGCCAAATGTATAGGTATATTCATTACAATCACATAAACTGGTACTATCATCGTTCCACCACCAACACCGAGGAATCCAGAGGCAAATCCACATAAAGGGAGTAATAATAAACCTAGAGTTAGATTTACATTATAATCGAATACCACACCTGAAGCATCTATTAATTTACGATGCCAACCTTTTAAGTTATTCGTTTTCAACATAACTTGGTTTTTATGAGTTTTTTCTTTCCGCTTAAGAAGAAAGCCAGATCCTAAAATTATTCTCAAACCTACCAAAGCTAAAACGATGCCAAAAATACCACTTAATGTTCTTGAGTCAAAAAATTTAGTAGCGTATGCTCCAAGATACGCTGTCGGGATCGTTAAAATTGCTGTAAGAGCACCGAGCTTCCAATCGATTCTTTTTTGTTTAAAATAAACAATCGTAGCTGAAATAGCTGTGAAGAATACAGTTACGATACTTGTTCCTATAGCAATATGAGCTTTTAAATTATAAATGAGAATGAGTAATGGGACCATGATAAAGCCACCACCCACACCTATAATACTTGATAAAATACCCATCATTATGGCTATTATTGTAAGAATAAACGCTGCTATGATCTCCATACCTCTCACAACCCCTTATAATAAAGGGTTATTAATCTTTTGAGTATTAAACTCATTAATAATAATTTGTACGGGCATATGTGATTGTTATATGGATATGTTAAAGCTTTAGAATTTTTTAAAGCAGAATCAAAATACTATTAATGGCGGGGGATATTTTGCAACAATATGATATGGATATAAAAAAGGTTTTGAAGGGTATAGCGGAGATGATTGGAGAAAAAATATCTGCTCTTGAATGGGTAAGTCAAAAAAGGGATCCTTTTCAAGTCTTAATATCAACTATAATCTCATCAAGAACTAAGGATGAGGTTACAAGAAGAGCTAGTGAAAAACTCTTTAGCGTATATAAAAATGCTTATGAGCTTTCTCAAGCGAATGAAAGCAAAATCGAAGAGTTGATCAAGCCCGCTGGTTTTTATAGAGTTAAAGCAAAAAGGATTAAGGGAGTTGCTCAATTAATCGTTAAGAATTTTAATGGTAAAGTTCCAAATAATATTGATGATTTACTTAAGCTACCATCTGTAGGTAGAAAGACTGCAAATTGTGTTTTAGTATATGGTTTTGGTGAGTCAGCAATACCAGTTGATACTCATGTACATAGAATTGCAAATAGATTGGGCTTGGTAGAATCAAAAACACCTGAGGAGACTGAGCATCAATTAAGAGAAAGAGTTGAGAAGAAGTATTGGATTCACATTAATGAGCTCTTTGTAAAGTTTGGGCAGAGAATTTGTAAACCTATTAAGCCTAAATGTGATATTTGTAAATTAAAATCGGCTTGTAAATGGTATGAAATTAACAAGAAAATTAAAAGCAATATTCAGATTTAATAAAGAAATTATGCTCTCCACCAATCAAATGATAAAAATTTAACCTTTCCTTTCTTCACATCACTAATAGCCATAATAAATTGCTTTCTTACAGTAGTAGCCAATCTACCCGATAGAATTATCCCAGTAGCAGATATTTTATAATTGGGCTTTACCACTTCTATTAAATATGGAGCATGATCAATACCAGGTCCATATTCATAAACTGCAAAATCACATCCAAATTTGATACCTGGAGTTACTATATAACCAGCCTTTCTCAACTCCTCATATACCAATAACTTCTCTTTAAAATTCACATATTCTTTACTACAAATCTTTTCAACAGTGTTGAGAGAAAGTTCTTTATTCGAACCAGCTTTATATACTTTAAGCCTACCGATTTTGATTAAATAAAAGCCCTCAATTAAATCGAGAATTAAAGGCGCTTGAAAATCAGCATTTTTCGGCTTTGATATACCAAGAGGTTTGCCATAAAAACCTTCTTTAAATAAAGCTCTAGAATCTTCAATATTCCAAATCACAATTCGATTTTCAACCAACTCTCCACGAATAATGTTCATAATTATCACTAATTTAAAGGCCTAATGCAAGTATAATAGCTGAGTCTGCAGCACGAAGGCATGTATCACATACAGCTTCCATATGCTCAATAATATCTTTTAACATAATTAAACCCCTTATATCACTAACGGTATTCAAAGCTTTAGTAATAATAGCCCTATATTTCGCATCCATTTGCCGCTCAACTTTTTGCACATCATTAACCAATTCAATGCTAGCTGAAGGATTTATAATCAAGGCTTGAATTAATTTATTTAAATTTTGAACCGCTTCAACCGTTAAATCGATTATATCTTTAAGTTCATCTTTTAACTTACCCTCAATTAAAATATTTGGATTTAATTGAGTTAATCTGAAAAATGCAGCACCAATATAAGCTACAACTTCCTCAATATTATACGCTGTTCTTAAAAGATCTTCCCGATTCATCATCATAGTCCCTATTTCAGCAACCTCTCTCGTTAAAGTTCTTCTAAGAAACTCTACATCCTCCTCAGCCTTTCCCATCCTCTCCTTTATCTCAGCTATGATCTTCTCATCACGATTTGTAATAGAGGAGAAAGCTAAAGCGAGATCACGAGCCGCATCTAATACGAGTCTAGATTCATCTTGGAGTATCGATAAAGTCTTCCTACGTGCTTGTGTCTCTAACTCTCCGCTGAACATTGTTAAATCACAAAGACTATAATATAATATAGCATATTGCTTAAAATATTTATCTTTAGAAATAAAGTTTAATAAAGATTGAATTAATTAAAAATATTTAAGTAAGATTCGAGTAAAAGTTAAGTTTTTAAAAAGAATTTAATAAAATTTTAAATATTGTATTATTTGAAATTATTCTGAAGGTTTCTCCTCAATTCTCTTTAATTGTTTACGATAAATTTCAACAATCTCATCAACCGTTGTAGCATCTTCAGGGTCTTTATCATCTCTTAATCGACCAGTGTATTTAGGAAATCTTAAAGCCAAGCCACTACCCTTTCTAATTCTATCTAATCCACAAGTATGTATTGGGCTTAAGGTAATCTCAGCAGCAATAGTTTCAATCACTATTTTTGGTAAAAACCATACATCAGCATCTATCTTTGAATCAACCCTCGCATGTTTATGAGGAATTTTGTAAGGATCGAGAAGTTTAGGAAAATAATCTAAATCCTCATCAGTAAAACCAGTACCAATTTTACACGCAGTTTTAAACTCATCAGTTTCTTTATCATATGCAGCTAAAAGAAAAGTACCATACTTTCCAGCCCTTCTTCCTTTACCATAAAAGGCGCCTACAATAACAAGATCGATGGTATCACTCAATTCAACTCTATATTCTCTCTTTAACTTTATCCAAGCGAACTCACGTGCACCCGCACGATAAATGCTATTCAAATCTTTAATAACGAGACCTTCACAACCATCAGTTATAGCTTGCTCCATAAATCTCTCAATCTCTTCAGGCTTGGTAGCGATAATTGTAGGAACAAGCTTAACCCTCTCCATCTCCACAATAATTTCTTCCAAGCGCTTCCTTCTCTCCACATAAGGCTTCGTCACATACTCTTCACCATTTGCATATAATAAATCGAAGAAGTTAAGAGCTATAGGGTATTGTTTCATCGCCTCCTCTATACCATACTTTCTTCTACGATGCATCAATTCTTGAAAAGGCAAATATTCACCAGTATCTATATTTATCGCTACCACTTCAGCCTCCAAAATCCCATCATTAACCTTAACACTTTCATTCACCAATTTAATAGCATCTGGATAATGGTGAGTTATATTCTCCAATCTTCTTGAAAAGAGTATTACTTTATCGCCTTGCTTATGAATTTGTAACCTTTCACCATCGAGTTTATACTCAGCTGCAGCCTTACCCTCCAACTTATTTAAAATTTCTTCAGCGCTCTCCAACCTTTCAGCTAACATAGGTCTTATAGGCCTTCCAACTTGAATCTTAAACTCTTCCAAACCTCGAAGACCTTTTAAAGCTACAGTCTTTGCAACCAAGCCTAAATCACTGGATAAATTGTAAGCTCTTTCTAAAATTGGTCTATTTGCTTTATCATCAGTGTATGCAATAGCTAAAGCATCTAAAACGGTGTAATCGGCTATACCTAAGCGGAGTTGACCAGTAACCATTCTCACAATATACTTAGCCTCCAAAGGTGTAGCATCATTTAATAAACGTGATAAATTCCGAAGTTTAATATCTATAGAGCCTTCGCCTGAAGTTTTAGCCATTCTTTCAAATGTGGCATAAACATCCTCTACAGTTAATGGCTTGGAGAATAGAGTTGTTTGAACTTTATTCTTCAAAAGGGCTTCAGCCACTAATCCGATATCGCCAAGTTTTTGAAAAGTTTCTGCAACTTTCTCTTGACTCGCCCCAGATACCATTGAAAGAGCTCTCATAGCCAATTTTTCAGCCACACCAATTTCAACACCCATATAATCTGGGTAAAGCTTGCCTTGTGTTAAATAAACTACTTTATCAACTAATTCTTTGGGCGTTTTCTTTAATAAATCCACAAGTATACTTGTTAATTCAAGCCTTTTTGTAGTTTGGCTCATAGCTTCGTAAGCTTCAGCTATAATAGAATAATCCACATTACCGCCCTCCAAAATTAAATTTAAGATCTTTATATAAATTCATAATCTTTGGAAATAATGGATTTTAACCTATTTTTTTCAAAATGAGAATTTGAGTTTTTATCAAAAAATACTTATATTTGTTAATATTATAATGGTTATTGAAATGGGCGGTACTAAAAAGAGACCATTAGCTCAAATGGAGAAGGCTCAATTAAGAGAAGCACTTGCTAAAAAAGAAAAAGAGGTTGCTCGAGCTGCTCAACAATCTAAAAAGCCGAGCGGCGTATCCTTCAAGTTTGATGAAGCTGATATAATTAAAACCTTCAATACATTAAAAGCTATAACCCTTTACAATGTTGCAAAGAGCTTAGGGGTGAAAGCATCGGTAGCTTCCGCATTGATTAAAACATTCGAGTCAAAAGGATTATTGAAAAAGGTTGGAGGGTATAGTGGCCATTACGTATATGCATTATCAACTTAATTAAGATAATACTTACATTAATCTTCTAACTTCTTCACTTCAATCCCATCAGGTTTAAATGGCCATACCTCATTCAAAATAGCATTCTTAATAATCTCACAAATTTCATCCTCACTTTTATCCTTCAATTCAGAATTCTTAATCTCAAGAATTATCGATTTTTGAATTAAAATTTTGAACTTCACATTAATCACCTTTATGGATAAAATTTATCACCCTTTACAACGGAAATAATTTTACCCATTGGAATGAATATTTATTCAATTATTCGAATTGAAATTACATCACCAGGTCCAACTTTCTCAAGAATCTCTATACCTGAATTAATTCTACCCAAAGGATTCATAGCTTTTAACACACTTGTGTCTTTGAGAAAGAAGCAAATACTCCCATTGAGGGGAAGAAAAGCAATCTCACCTCTCTTAAAAGATGTGCGAGCCTTCTCCAAACCAATCACCACCCCAGATATAAAGTATATAAAGCTATCTTCAAACTTATTAGCCCTACCCTCTAAAGGCATACTCCTTATTAAGTGATTTACGGTAATGGGAGCTAAGTGTTTAAAGAATGTTCCCTCAGCAACACCCTTTCTTAAAACTTCAATTCGAATATTTACCTTTGAGTAAGAAATCAACAATAATACAATTGATTAAAGGGATTTAAATTTTATAGCTTTTCAAATCACGCAGTTTAAGTGCTCAATTATTCAAAAATCACTCAAAAAGCCTCCGTAAGCTTTATTTCCCTACAATTTATTCTTTTAATATCTTCAAGGGGGCTTATTATGATCAAATCTTATGAGTCTTTAATAAAGAATAAAAATATGGTGAAGAGTAATTTAAAAGAAGTGAAGAATTCTGTTGAACAATTTCAAGTTAAAATTGGACCTAATAAATTAACACGTTTTGAGAGAGCGAGAATTATTGGGGCAAGAGCGCTTCAACTCTCTCTTGGCGCTCCACCATTTATACCAATCCCTCCAAATATAAAAGATCCAATTAGTTTAGCAATAGCTGAGCTTGAAGCAAAAGCTCTTCCAATTTCAATACGACGCACACTTCCAGATGGGACTTATCAAGATATACCCATTGATGTATTACTTTAATTGCAATAATCACAATAAAACTCTTTTTTAAAAATAAGTTTATATAGAAAGTTTTAACCTTTTTAATGTGAGCGGTATTGTCCAAGCCTAATATTAGTAAATCAACGGGAGAATCAGCCAAGCCTCAAGAAGTAGTTAAAAAGCCAGTAAGAGCTTCACCTCCAAATCATATCTTTATAGGAAAGAAGCCGATTATGAGTTATGCTTTATCATCATTGATCCAATTGGCACAAAGTGATGAAGTCGTTTTAAAAGCAAGAGGTATGGTTATTTCTAGAGCGGTTGATGTAGCTCAAATTATAACGAAAAAATTGGGCAATAATGCATATGAAGTGAAGAGTATTAAAATCGATACAGAGAAAGTAGGAACTGGAGAAAATGTTAGAAATGTATCCACAATTGAGATAACGATAGGGCGTAAATAATAATTAAGCCTTTTTAAACAAGCTCTTAATAAATGGCTTTGGCTTGATTGAAGTTTAATTAAATTAATAAATCAAGTTTAGAAAATTAGAGTTACAAAAGGTTTGCATATTCACTCTTTCATAATTTTTGATTTATAATAAGAAATATTTGATCGAAATATTTTTAAGCAAATTTTTTGAAATCTTTTGTAACTAATAAAAGATGGCTGAATTAAATTACTTACCATTGTTGGAAACACAAGTTTCACAACGCATTCTCTCCGATAGTGAAATTGAGCTATTGGTTAAGCATTATGGCACACCCCTTTATGTAATAGATGAAGCAACACTTAGAAAAAAGGTAAGGGATCTTAAATCTGCTTACAGCAATTTTGAAGGTTTTGTGAAGATAGCATACTCTATGAAGGCTAATTTTAACCCTAGTGTGATTAAAGTCTTTATCTCAGAGAATACACTTTTTGATGTTACTTCAATTGGCGAATTATACTTTTATTTAAAGTGTGGTGGAAATAGTGAAAATGTTATTTACACTAGCGTCACAGAAGAAAAATCTGAGTATATTGAAGTATTGAAGAAAGGTATATCTACAATCGTTGTTAGTTCATACAATGGATTATTAAATTTAATCGATGCATCCAATGCATTAAATATACAACCAAAAGTTCTTATTCGAGTCAATCCAGAAGTTGGTGTTAAAGCTGAAGTAAGAGCATCTTATAGATATGGTAAATTTGGTGTACCATTTAATACAAATGCATTGGATAGTGCAAAATGCTTATTAAAAAAGATTCTTTCTACACAACAATTAAAATTTGAAGGATTTCATTTCCACTTGGGCTCACAAATCACTGATCCAACTTGTTATTTAAATGCTTTAGATAAACTTGAGAATTTCATATTAAGAATGAGAAAAATCTATCCAGATTTAAACTTCAATACTATAGATATAGGTGGTGGTACACCAGTTTTTTATGATGAACCGGTACCAACACCTTATCAAATTGGATCATTGGTATCAGAGAGATTGAATCGTATGAGAAATAATTTAAATTGTAAATTCGATTTGATTGTTGAGAGTGGTAGATATTTATCTGCAGAGGCATGTATTTTAATTTCAAAAGTTGTGAATGTTAAAGAGTATGCGAATCAAAAGTATGTATTTTTGGATTCTGGCTATCATTTACTCCTCGATGCCGCTTTACTCCGCCAACCATATCCTTTAGAAGTTATTCCTAAATCATGGGTTAAAGATAATTTAAAGGTAAATGTTGTAGGTAGATTGTGTGATACTTATGATGTATTCGTAGTACCACCATCATCAAATCTATCAGGGATTGAATGTGGCAAATTGGTTGTATTTTACAATGTGGGCGCATATTCAATAGTCTTTAATATGCCATTCCATTGCCAAACCAAGCCAGCTATAGTAATGAGATTAATGGATGGTAGGTATGTATTAGCAAGAAAGGCTCAATCATTAGAAGAGCTTTTCAATGAAGAAGGCGGGTATTTAGATCTTTCATCAACATAATCCTTTTAAAATTAATTCATATTAAAATTTTATAACACAATTATAAGCTATCTAATCTATCCAATATATGAGTTAGTGTTAAAATTGTAAATAAAAATTATTTTTCTTTTAATACACTAAACGAGAAAAATAATAATTAAAAAAGTTTCAAAATAAAAATAAAAAGTGGGGGAGCTCCTTATCGGAGCTTTCTTACAAGTATTACTAGCTCTAATACTAAAGTGATAACTACTAGCGCTGCTACAACCAGTATGAATGTTGTTGATGATGATACTCCAGCACTTATACTATCAAGTGTGCCCTTTAATGCACCTACATCAGTCTTAACTCCAGCTACTGCACCACTTATTGCAGCTTGAGCTGATGATACTGCACCACTTATTGCAGCTTTTGAGTCATCTACAGCTTTTGCTAAAGCCTTTTGTGCATCACTTACAGCTGTTTTGATCTTATCTTCAGTAGCTTTTATTGAGTCTGTTATAGCTTTTTGTACACTATCTAACTTCTTTGAGATTGCCTCACTACTATCAGTAATTGCTTTCTTTAAATCTGCAATATCAGTTGCGGTAGCCAATTTTGGTATAACTTGGAATGTTGCTTGACCATTACCATCTGTATCTTCAGCTGTTGCAGCTATTTGGATACCATAAATTCCTGTGTCTGTAACTTTATATTCTAAGTAATACCAACCTGTATCGATCTTTTTAATAGCAGGTTTTACATTAATCTTTGCACCTTTTGGATCCACAATTGTAGCTGATTTAATATCTGGATCAACCGTTTTTCCTGCGTATGTGAATAATACATAAGCTTTAGCGGTATCACCAGATTGAATCGTTGATGGAACGCTAATACTCACTTGTAATGTAACTAATGGTACTGGTGGCTTTGGTGGTACAATTTCTTTTATAAGTGTTATTTTCTTCTCAGCTGTGAGTCCAGTTATTGAGTCGGTAGCTTTTAAAGTATATGTTCCTTCAACCCAAGCCTTTGATGTAATAATCTTTGCGCTATAAGCACCTGTTGAATCACTCATCGCTTGCTCTAAAGCTACTAAAACGTTAGCTGGGTTGTAAAGTCTAATCGTTATTGCACTATTAGGTGTCGCTGTACCTGATATAAGAATTGACTCACCTAAAACATATGAGTCTTTATCAGTCGCTATTGTAATAACCTCAGCAGATACTGGTGCTATCGCTGATATAAGCATCAATGCGACGAATATTGGCAGTATTAATTTATTGGTAAAAAAGAGGGGGTGGGAGGCCATTTTCATTTACCTCATGTTACAGTGACAGTTGTTGAGAAGACTGGTGATAATGCTATTGGCTTCTCCAAGCTCTCCCATATATAGACCTCAATAGTATAACTACCAGCCGCAGTTGGTACCCATGTAATACCTGGTGTGGCTGATGTACCTGCAGCTAAAGTAATATCTTGAATCCAAGCGATATGCACAACTACACCTGCAGCATCCTTGATTTGTATAATGTATGTAAAGGTATGAGCGATAACATCCTTGTTCGTAACTTTAGCTCTTACCACTGTGAGTTGACCGACCTTTGGTTCAACTATTGGTGCACCTGTAGTATCTACAAGCTCAGGTGTGCTTGCAGGGCATTGCTCTATAGTTGGTATTGGTGACTTTATTACAACTTCCTTTGTAAATAATTTAGCCTTATCCTCTGCTGTTCCTATCCTTTCAACCCAGTCCGCAGGGAACTCATCTTTGTATTGAACGGTAACGATGTCTCCAACTTTCACGTAAAGGGTGCCTGTAACACCCGCTTGCGAGGTGAGCGGTATTTGAGCCATGAACCTTCCAGTATTCTTATCGGTTTCAACAGCTGTAAGTGAAACGCCTACTGGATCGCTAGTGGAAGTTATGATTAGCTTCTGTATTATTCTGTCAGTTTCAATCGGTGATACACTTGGTATAACATCAGTAGAGTCTGGATCTTTGTTAGCATCTGGGTCTGTGATGAATACTCTTAATAAATCACCAGGCATATAAGTAGTTTTCTCAAACTCGATCACAGGATCCCAGCTTTTTATTGCTACTTCCTTTGTTAATGTAGTTGAAACTCCTGTCGCATCCTCCTTATCAATGTAAGATATTGATAATCTATCACCGGGCTTTCCATAAATTCTCGCTGTTACATCGGGATCAGTGGCTCTTGTAACCAGTGTTGTATCCCTGGGGATTACTTGTATCTTTCTTTCAAAGATGCCTGTACTGATATCTGTTTCTTTTATATACATAGTGTAGCCTTCTGGATATGAGTCTGTCTTTACCCTAATAGAGCCTCTACCACCTCTTCCATCAACTATGTCCTTTGAAGCTATATCGCTGTTTTCATCAGGGTCTACCAATGTAATAATAATCTTACCTCCAGGCCCTATTTCAGTTGCTGATAAAGTGAGGCTTCCTGTGTGTGATGGTACTTTAACGTTGGCTACCCTTCTAGACCACTCTGTCCAATCTGCTGGCCAAGCGGCAGTGGATGGAGTGAGTCCTATTGGTGTCTTGTCAAAGACTCTAATCTCTAGGTTTGAGCCTGGCTTCGGTCTAAAGTTGATACCAGCTATAACATCACCAACCTTGAAATCTGCTACAAAAATTCCAGAATTGCGTTCTGTTTCTTTAGCATCTTTATAAACAGCAGTTGCGTTGCCACCCTCTCTATTTGTCCACACTACATAAACCCTTACTGTATTGTTCTCTTTCCTCTCAGAATCCAAGTTCCTATCAGGGTCATTGACAGTAACTTTAAATATCTCTCCATAACCCGCAGTTGCTCTATCAACGGATATAACAGTATCATGGTTTTGGAAGATTACCTCCTTCTCAACAGTCTCACCAACTGTCTTATCATAATAGACGATCTTGAGCTTAGCGTTAATCCAGTTGCGAGTGTTTGTTTGCGTTACATCAATAGTAGCTTTGAATTCTCCTGTATTTACTTCTGTTTCAGTGAATAAGACCGTACGTCCTATCTCGTATGCAGCTATTTTAACTAAAGCTGAGCCATCTGCAGCCGTAATATTAATGTACTCTCCGGGATTGTCACCTACCGCTATGGTTTGAGCGATTCTAGGATCTGTATTCTCATCTGGATCCCTTATAGTGATCCTAACCTTAACTGTGTCCCCAGCCGTTACTGGATATACATCTCGATCAAAGGTGATCGTAGCTTTAATTATGCCCACTTTAATGGTAGTAGAAACCTCTGTAGCTGGGTCGTAGAGAAGGTCTTTCCACACTACCTTAATAATATCACCATCAGCGAGCGGGCTACCATCACCTCTTTTTATCGCAGGTATCTTTAACTCCAATTTGAAGACTCCAGTATCAGCTCCAGTTTCAATCAAGCTTACGCTGCTTTGTACAGTCCTATCGATTCGTGCAAGAACATCATTGACCTTTATTGCTAATGTTCCAAACTTATAGCCAGGTGTGCCAGCTTCGAATGTAGCATGCACCGTAGTAGTACTCTCTGCAAGTGTTGCTGAGTAAACTTCTACTGTGCCTGAGGCATCATTCAAACCAGGCTTTGTGATGAAGAATTTGGCAGTTTCATCTTTCCTATATGATGCTTTTTCAGGCTCAATACTTGCCAAAGGAGTACTCATAGTCGTTATAACCCTTGCTGTAGTCTTATTCTTGCCAAGGTCTGTATCAAAGTAAACCACTTCAATCTTCTGAGCCGGTCGGACAGTAATAATATCATCGGTTCCATTACCTGAAGCTTTCCAAGTGAAGTCTATACTCTTTGTTTCAAAGATTCCAGTATTTATATCAGTCTCGGTTAAGTTGAACCATCTATAGTCTTGAATACTCGTACCATTCCATACACCCACCAATAATACTCCTTCAATCCTCTGTGAATAATTCGTCCTACCTCCTGCCTCGAGAGTAACGTTGTTCATTAAAGCCTTATTGTAATAGCCTTTAAGCTTAATTTCATTCTTTATTCCAGTATCTGAGTTCCTATCAGGATCATTTACCTTCAACTTTAAGTCTGGGCTATATACTATGGTTGGGAGAGGTTCTATAGAGCCACTCGTCCTCGCTATGTTAATTGAAGCAGTCTTCCATTTCTTTGCATCATAATCATAATACTTGAATTTAACAGCGGCAACAGCGTCGTCCATTTGAATCTTTGTTACATCCAGTCCAGTAATGGTACCAGCATAAGCTGTGAGGGCTGTTGCATTATAGAATTTAGCTGTATTTACCCCGGTTTCACTAGCATTAAATTTATGAGAATCGACTAAATTGGGCGTTTCCTTTACCGTCCCATTCTTGAATATAAATTCAACTGTGAATTGATGCACATTTACCTTTGTGATATTATATTCAAGTTTTGTTGGGTCTAGGTTCAAGTCTGGATCATATACGTACACATATACCTTATTGTCCAACCAAGCAGTATCCCGATCTGTTGTGACGACCCCTTCTGTATGGTCATGCTCCAAAGTCCACTCGGCAGTGCTATAGATAATGGTGACATACTCATCTTTTTTCAGGGTTAGGTTAGTGAGAACAGTCTTTTGTATAGTAGACCTTTGTAGAGATGGAGACGTTGATATATTTGCAGTTTCATTTCTCATGAAAAATTCGAAGACGCCCGAATCTCCTACCTCACCGACTTTGATTGAGTGTTCCTTAAAGACTTCTAAAGTTGCTCTCTTCTCCTTAAGAGAAACTGTGATATTATCACATCTCCCATTACGTGCATAAGCTTCATCTGTAATTTCGACCTTCACCCAATTCCTCCAAAACTTCTTACCATGCTCATCTGCAGATGTTTTAATAGAAGGTGCTTGTGCCTCCACATTTGGTATAAATGCTGGTATCGCTATTGATAATGTGCTGAATATTAGGAAGAATATGAATATTGATGCTAAAGCTTTTTTACCTATATTATCCATTCTATACATCACCCATATTTTCGCATTAAGATTTGTAAATTATCATATTTAAACGTGATGGATGATTTATCTATATTGTTAATGAGCTTTCTCATCGATTTAATGAATAGTCAAAGCCAAATGATAATAAGCTCAAAAAGATTTGATCCTACCCTTCATATATCTTTGGTGGCTTAATATTGACTATAGCCATATCGACACCATTATGCATCTTATTACTAACTTATTTGATTGTATAATAAGGCATGAATCAAACACCCTTGTTGTATGACATTATTCCCTATAGTGGTAAACTGTAAAATGCGAGCCTAACGATGCATATTCTCAAGAAAAGCACCATCAAAATGATAAGAAAATCTCAAGAAGCCTCAGAGGCAGTTAAGAAGAAAATATATTAGCATCATGAAGAAGATTATATCATTAATATGCTTTAAGCATCTTTAACATACCTTAAAGCATAGAGGAAAATAAGTAAGGATGTTACCATAATAAGATTTACTCTTCTATAGGTTCATTGAATCATTTATAGCTATGTACAACTGGGTCTCATCAATGATTTATCTTGACATCATGATAGTGAAGACTTGTTCATCTATCTATTAAAAATGGCTTTGGTTAAGTTGATTCATTATCCTTAGCGAGTCTCATTTTGACTCGCTTCTTATCTCGCTGAAGTAAGAGGTGGGAAACAATATAGTAGCATTATGAGAAGTCACAGTTGGTGAACTTTTATTAATATGGTTGCACCTTAGCAGATCATAAAAGTTTCCACACAATGATATTTATTTCGAGATTTTATAGATGAAAGATTGTAATTTAAAAAGTAGTTATAAGAGTTTAACACTCAATTATAACAAATGGAAGAGTTTAGCATTAAATCTTTTAACACACCTTAACAACATGAATATATTTATTTACTACGAATACGCTTAATTAATTGTATTGATAAATCTTAAGAAAGAATTCTTAGAGTTATTGGAGAAGGATATAGAGTTTAGGTATGCGGTAGCTGGATATTTAGGGCTATTGGAGATATTAAAAAGGTTAGATTCCTTAACGGAAGAGCAAACAAAGTTAAGAGAAGAGATGAGTAAAGTATGGAATGAAATAGTAAGATTAAGAGAGGAGCAATCGATGATTATGAAAGAGCAAGAAAAGTTGAGAGAGGATATGTTAACTGGATTTGCTAGATATGATGAACGAATGGAGAAGTTGAGAGAGGATATGGTTGCAGGATTCAAAAGGCATGATGAGCAAATTGCGAAGTTGAGAGAGGATATGTTAACTGGATTTGCTAGATATGATGAACGAATGGAGAAGTTGAGAGAGGATATCCATGGCATATTTCACAGATTTGATTTAAGGCTTACAAGGGTGGAGAGAACTCTTGAGAAGCTTACAATGGATGTAGAAGATGAGGCTCGATCTATCTTGAAGTATAGAATAAAGAATGAATTAGGATTGGATGTAGAGTTAAGCTTTTTAATACTGCCAGAGTTAGAGCTTAATATTTATGGAGTTACAGATGAGTTATGTGTAGTTGGAGAAGCTACAGTAAGAGGGGGATTAAGCGTTTTAGAGGATTTTATGAATAAGATTGAGATATTAAAGAATAAATATCCGAATAAGCTTAGGAAAAGAATGATTCGTGTGATATATATTTGCTTACCGATGCCAGAATTGATAAACGAAGCGAAAAAGAAAGATATATGGATATTGAAAGCGACAGAAGACTTTTACAAACCGAAATTTGAGTAATGGTTAGTCAGAAGAAACTTTAATGTATAAAATTTTTGTATTTACATGCAAATTACCTCTTCTCTTAACTCCTCATATAAATATAATAAATTATTCATTGTTGTCTCATCACGAACCTTATAGTCGCTATTATTAAAACTACTCCAAGTATGGGCTTTAAGTGCTGCTCATGTATAAATATTGCTAAAAAAGTTCCTGTAAAAGCTCCTAATATAGAGCCAATCGCCATGGATAAAGTAATCCATGTAAATTTAACTTCAAAATGGCCCATATGAAAATGTTTTAAAAAGCCGATACCTACAGTTACTATAGATGCGAAAAGGCTCGCAGTCCCAGCCAACTTTATCCCAAGACCAAAAGCCATTATGAGAATAGGAATACGCATCTCTCCACCTGCAACACCAAACATAGCAGATAGCATACTAATTAAGAAGCCAAAAACAATTAAGTAAAAAGGGATTAAGTTTTCTTGGAATAAAAGATTTTCACGAACTTCTCCTATTAATGGTTCAAAGGTAAACCTTAGCCCCATTATTAGCAAGTATGCAACTATTATTAGTCTAAGTATCCTATCTGAGAACTTCCCTGTTATCATAGCCCCTAAATAAGCTCCAAAGATTGAGCCTATGGAAAGATAAGCACCATAAAGAATACTATTATCCCCTGCTAAACTTGTTGATAAGCGTAGAAAAAAGGAAACAATAACGGTAAAGAAGCCTATTAGTAGATTTAATGATGCAGTAACAATTATGGAACTACCCATAAGGTAGGTCAAAGCGGGTATTCTAAATTCTCCTCCCCCTACCCCTATTATACCCGCAACTATTCCTATTACTAAACCTAAGATAAAGCTTAATGCTATCCTCTTTCCATGGATTGTTAGCATGTACATCGCCAAGTGTATAAAAAATTGTAGATAAAAATTTTAGAGTTGCTAAGATAAAGTTATTGGAAAAACTATTGATTAATAAGTTTCTATCATTTTAAGGATTTGTCTACCATTTGTAAGTAGAATCACGATAATATTCACAAACGAAATTACATTTTTAAGTCTTCACCTTTTATAATCAAAATCCTATATGATTTGAATATGGAATGCGCTAAAATTGTGTAGATGTAGAATAATCGTCATTTCACTATCGATAGCACAGTTTATTTATATGAATGCGCTTAGTAGTGATAGAAGACTTTCACAAATTAAAATTTAAGGTTTAAAGCTTAATATCATTAGAATAGATTTATCTTCCTATGTTATATTATTCCCATCTTAGCTTTCAACAAAGCGATATCTCGCTCAATCTTTATCAATCGCTCTTCAAATATTGATTTTAAATCCGATCTTAAGCCTTTCAACTCTTTCAATAGTTCATCTTGCTTAACTAACATTTGGTCTTGTTTTGCTAACATTTGGTCTTGTTTCATTAACATTTGGTCTTGTTTTGCTAACATTTGGTCTTGTTTCATTAACATTTGGTCTTGTTTTGCTAACATTTGGTCTTGTTTACTCAATAAGTCATCTTGCTTATTGAACATTACTTGAAAATAAGATGCTCCTGTTGAGAAGCCTTCAATCATCTCATCAACCAACTTTCCCGCAATTATACGAAATGTTTTAAACTCACCTTTATAAGGCTCATACTTCACATCTAACTTCTCCACATTGATTGGAGGCATCTTTAAATCTATACTTTTTATAAAATTCTCAATGTTTTTCTCCTCACCTTCACATAAAATTTCAACTCTACCATCCTTCAAGTTCTTTACCCAACCATTCACCTTTAACCTTCTCGCCAATCTCGATACTTGGTATCTATACCCAACACCTTGCACATCACCTTCAGCTATAATTCTAGCTCTAATTTGTGCCATTAGTATAAGATTACACAATAAGCTATTTAAATTATTAATATATAAACTCCAATTTGAATTTAAAGACATTAAGCATTATACACTACTTGTGTTAACGAAAAGGATTAACTAAAAGCATTACGAATAGATAGCTCATAAGGTGGCTTTAAAACCCCCTTATCCGTAATTAAAGCGGTAATTAAATCAGGGGGTGTGATATCAAAAGCTGGATTTAATACTTTTACACCCTTTGGTACGATTCTCCTACCCTTTATCATCACAACTTCATCAACACTTCTCTCCTCAATCATTACATCATGCCAATCTGAAACTAAATCGAATGTTGAGCTTGGAGCAGCTACATAAAATGGTATATTATGCTTGTTAGCTAAAATTGCAATTTGATATGTGCCAATTTTATTGAACACATAACCATCCTTTGTAATACGATCTGCACCCACTATTACCTTATTCACAAATCCCTTACTCATTACATAACCAACCATATTATCAGTAATTAAAGTGACATCGAAACCATCCTCCTTTAATTCAAAAGCATTTAATCGAGCGCCTTGTAAAGCAGGTCGAGTCTCTGTAGCGATGACCTTTATACATTTACCTTCTTCTCTAGCTGCTCTAATCACACCCAAAGCTGTACCATAACTAACGGTAGCTAATGTACCAGTACTACAATGAGTTAATATTGTATCGCCATTATTTATTAATTGTGAACCATAATAGCCAATTTTACGATTAGTTTCAATATCCTCTTCAGCCATAATTTGAGCCTCATTAATAATCGCTAACTTTAAATCATTCACATTTCCTAATGTTAAGTTCGCTTTATTAAGAATTCTTTGAATCGCCCAGAATAAATTTACTGCAGTAGGTCTTGTAGCTCTTAAAATCTTACCAGCTTCATTCAATTCATTAATCAACTCCTCACGAGTATTTGCATTGCTATTCTTAGCTACCAATGCTAAGCCCATCGCTGCTGCTACACCAATAGCTGGAGCACCCCTTACAACCATTCTTTTAATCGCATCAACCAATTGATTAAAAGTTTTACATTTCAAATAGGTGAGTTTATTTGGTAATTTCGTTTGATCTATAAGAATTATCGATTCACCATCCCATCTTACCGTTCTAAGATTTTGAAAATTCACCATTTATTCTGATAATAAATTACCATTATTTAAATAATCAGATTCTTTTTATACCTCTTAATTATTGAATGTAATTAGAAGATGGATGTCGGGAAAGTTTACTATAGTACGCTTAACAATAGGTGGGGAGCATTTTGAGATTTTAGTACATCCAGATGCTGCTTTAGGTTATAAAATGGGTAAGAAGATAGAACCATCACAAGTAATAGCTGTAGATGAAGTTTACTCTGATGCATCAAAAGGATTGAGAGTATCTACTGAGAAGCTCATGAAGTACTTCCAAACGAGTGATATGAGTAAAGCAGCTGAGATTATATTAAAAAAAGGTGAGCTTCAATTAACATCTGAGCAAAGGAGAAAGTTAATTGAGGATAAAAAGAAGCAAATTATTTCAATAATCTCAAAAAATTATGTTGATCCTAAAACGGGCTTACCACATCCACCATTGAGAATTGAGCAAGCTATGAAAGAAGTAAAAGTATCGATAGATCCATTTAAAGATGCTGAAGAGCAAGCGAAGATCGTTATTGAAGAATTGAGAAAAATTTTACCATTAAAGTCTGAGAGATTAAAAGTGATGGTAAAAATTCCATCTCAATATGCTCCACAAGCTATAGGCGTTTTAAAAAGTTTTGGTGAGATTTTGGATGAGAAATGGGGTTCAGATGGTAGTTTAACAACGATAATTGAAATTCCAGCTGGTGTACACTCAGCACTTTTAGATAAATTGGGCTCAATTACAAAAGGTTCAGCTCAAGCTTCAATTATGAGGTAGTTTTAATTGGCTGGGGTTAAAAGAAAATATGTGGTTCCGGGAGATTTAATTTGTGAAGGTAATTACACATCATTGGCAAATGTGATGAAAATAGGTAATCGATTTTATTCTACAAGGATCGGTATGGCTGAAATTAGCCGTGAAGGTGTAAGAGTAATACCATTATCAGGCATATATATACCTAGAGTGGATGATATAGTAATAGGTAAGATTATAGATTATTCAGCATTCGCATGGGAAGTTGATATAAACTCTTGCTTCTCAGCTTACTTACCTGCACAAAGTGTATTTGGAAAGAATTTCTCACCAGCAAAAGACTCATTAACGAAAAAGTTTGATATAGGTGATTTAATAGCGGGTAAGATTATAGCTTTTGATCGCACTCGTGATCCTTTATTAAGTGTGTCTGGACCGGGTTTGGGAAAGATTCCAAAGGGAGAGATTATTAAGATAGCACCTTCTAAAATACCACGTTTAATAGGGAAAAAAGGATCTATGGTTAAAGCTATTGAGAATGCTACGAAATGTAAATTAAATATAGGTCAAAATGGCTTAATAATAGCGATTGGTCCTCCAGATGGATTGCTATTAGCTATTAAGGCGATTCGATTGATAGAGGAAGAAGCTCATATTGCAGATTTAACTAAAAAAGTACAAAAACTCTTAGAGGAAGGTGATAAGTTTGAGAAAGTTGATTGATGAGAATGGATTAAGAGTGGATGGTAGAAGAGTGGATGAGTTAAGGCCTATAAAGATAGAAGTGGGTGTTTTGAAAAATGCGAATGGCTCAGCCAGTATAGAGCTTGGTAAGAATAAGATTATTGCAGCAGTTTATGGACCTAAAGAGGTTCATCCTAAACATATGGCGAGGCCCGATCGCTCACTCCTTAGATGTAGATACCATATGTCACCATTCTCAACAGAGACTCGTAAAAGCCCTGCGCCTTCAAGAAGAGAAGTTGAGATATCAAAGGTGATAAGAGAGGCTTTAGAGCCAGCTTTAATCTTAGAAGATTATCCAAGAACAGCTATTGATGTTTATATTGAAGTGCTTCAAGCGGATGGTGGTTCAAGAGTTGCTAGTATCACAGCTGCTTCTACAGCGCTCGCTGATGCTGGGATTAATATGAGAGATCTTGTAACAGGTTGCGCAGTAGGTAAAGTGGATGGGCAAATCGTTCTCGATCTCAATGATATAGAGGATAAAGAGGGCGAGGTAGATATGCCTATCGCAATTATGTTAAATTTGAATCAAATTACTTTATTCCAATTGGAAGGAATACTTACTCCAGAAGAGTTTAAAAAAGCTTTTGAAATGGCTTTGGAAGGTTGTAAAAAGATTTATCAAATTCAAAGGGAAGCACTTATTAAGAAGTATTTTGGTAGCTCTGAACCTATACCGGTTGAGTGAATATGATGGCTAAAAAATCGATGGTTGTGGAGCGATTAAGAAAAGCTCAAATGATAGAGTGCTTATCAAAAGGTAAAAGATTGGATGGGCGTGGCCTTTTAGATTATAGGCCGATTGTGATAAATACGGAAGTTATTGAGAAGGCTGAGGGCTCAGCAAAAGTAAGTATTGGTAATACACAAGTAATTGCTGGAGTTAAAGTTGAAGTTGATGAACCATTTCCCGATACACCGAATGAGGGGCTTTTAATTGTGAATGCTGAAGTTTTACCACTTGCATCACCTTACACTGAGCCAGGTCCACCAGATGAGGATGCTATAGAGTTAGCAAGAGTTGTGGATAGAGGGATTAGAGCGTCTGAAATGATCGATTTATCAAAATTGGTTTTAATAGAAGGTGAGAAAGTGCTTGCGGTATATGTTGATGTGAATATGTTGGATTTGGATGGGAATTTATTCGATGCAGCATCTTATGCTGTAGTATCTGCTCTTCTTACCGCTCGAATCCCTAAATTCACAATCTCTGATAAAGGAAAGGTTGTTAAATTGAATGAATTTACCAAATTACCTATAAAAACAATACCCATCTCTGTAACGATGGCGAAGATTGGTGATACACTTATTGTGGATCCAACTTATGAAGAAGAATTAGTGATGGATGCAAGAGTTACCCTTGTTATCGATAGTGATGGGAATTTATGTGCAGGGCAAAAAGGATGCTCTGGTGCGCTCTCATTTGAGCAAATTAAACTCGCTTGTGAAAATGCAATAGTTAAAAGTAAGGAGGTTAGGGAGATAATAAAGAGGGTAACTGGGTATGGGGAGGCGTAAGGAAGGGAGTTTAGCTGGGCTGGGTGTGAAGTATGGTGCTACACTTAGAAAACGGTATAGTAAAGTCTTTAGGATTTTGAAATCAAAAAGAGCATGTCCGTCTTGTGGTTCACATAAATTCAAAAGAGTAGCAATAGGGATTTGGGAATGTCCAAATTGCAATTTTAAAGTTGCTGGTGGCGCATACGATATATCGTTAGAGCAAGTTGAGTTATAAATCTACACCTTTTATTAAAAATATTGAAATTGAAATTTTTATCGAGTTAGATAAGAGTTACTTAAAAAATATATATCAAGCCTTAATGCCCGAATTGGATAAAAAACATTTCACATTGGGAATAAAGGATGATAAACTTTGGCTATTAATTAAGGGTAATAACATCTCTCAAATCCGTGCAGCAATTAACTCTTACCTTAGATTGATTAAAGTAGCGATTGAGGTTTTATTCATTACAACTCATAAGATTGACTTAAACAATAAGTTATAATATCATTGCTTTAAGATTTAAGCTCGTAATAAAATTTATTTATGAATCTTATAATTTATATTTGGTATGAGCAAAGAAGAAATCCCGCCATGGCTTCGTGAACAATTAGCAAGATTTGAGCAACTTCAACAAAATTTACAAGCGATTTTAATGCAAAAGCAGCAAGTGGAGCTTGAGCTTGCTGGGATTGAGAAAGCGGTTAATGAGTTGAAAAAGTTGGGCCCTGATGATGTTGTTTATAAGTCTGCTGGACCTTTATTACTCAGAGTGAAGCGTGATAATATTTTAAGTGAGTTAGAGGAGAAAAGGGAGTTAGCGAATACTAGAGTTATGGTTTTAGCAAAGCAAGAGAGTAGAGTAAGAGAAAGTGTGAGAGAGCTTCAAATGAAAATTGATGAGGCGATAAGGGGGAGAACTCGACCATCAGAGACTCAAGCCTCTTGAATATTAAAAATCGAGTAAAATTTCCTCCTATAAATAAAAGAAAGCTTAAGCGATTGCAAATTATATGCCATCGCCATGCAGATGTTGATGCTTATTGTTCAGCTTACGCCCTTTTCCATATTTTAAAGAGATTTTCTAAAGGGGTTAAGGTATCAATAATTGCACTTGAGGGGTTGAGTAATCTTGCTAAAAAGGTGCAATGTAATTTTCCAGTAAAAGTTATTGAGAAGCCCAAGCTCTCTTTAACTGATTTAACAATTATAGTTGATACAGGCCACGCTTCATTAATTGAAGAGTTATTGAGTCAATTAAAATCTTCCAAGTCGATTAAAATTGTTATTGATCATCATCCGCTCGATCAATCGATAAGCGCTATAACTAATTATATATTTGTAGATGAGGAAGCTTCATCAACTAGTGAGATGGTTTATAACATTGCAAAAGAAAATAAGCTTAAGATTACAAGAAAAGTAGCTCAAGCTTTACTCATTGGGATATTATTTGATTCACAACATCTTACCATAGCAAAGTGTAAAACATTGAAAGTGGTTAGTGAATTATGTGATTTAGGCGCATCAATAATTGATGCGAAAAAGATTTTAAGTATTCAACGTGATCCCTCAGAAACGATCGCTCGCCTTAAAGGTGCACAAAGGCTTAAGATTTATCGTTTAGGCAAGTGGTTTGTTGCTATTACGCATGTAGGATCTTTTCACGCCTCAGTTGCGAGAGCTTTAATAGATTTGGGGGCTGATGTGAGTTTTGCAGCCGTTTATGAAGATAATTATACAAGGGGTAGTTTGAGAGCTTCTTACTTCTTTCAATTAGAAGCTAAAATCCATTTAGGTTTAGATGTAGCGAAAGAAGTTGCATCCAACTTATGTGGAACTGGTGGTGGGCATCCAACTGCTGCATCAATTACTGTTAAGAGTGATTTTGAGAATACTGTTAAAATGATATTAAAGACACTATCAAGTAAGTTAAAGGAAGAGATTAAAGAGATTTTATAATAAACTTATATGGCTCTTAATTTTGAGATTGTGGATAGTAAATGTATTTTTAATAATACTAATGGTGTAAAGACTTATGAGTGATTTGATAAGTGTTAAAAATTATAATTTCACTTACGCAGGGAGCAATAAACCCGCTCTTATCGATATAAATTTTAATGTTAAAAAAGGTGAAATTGTTGTTATAGCTGGACCGAGTGGTTGTGGTAAATCCACATTATTAAGATCACTTATCGGTTTAATTCCACATATGTATGCTGGTAAGAGCTCTGGTAGTGTTATTGTAGATGGTCTTGATGTTTCTCAAACACCAATAAGTGAATTGGCTAAAAGAATTGGTTTCGTATTTCAAAATCCTGAAAATCAAATCTTTATGTTTTCTGTTGAGCGTGATATTGCTTTCGGTCTTGAAAATTTACAATTACCAAGAGATGAAATTCAAAATAGAGTGATATGGGCTTGTGAACTTTTAGGAATAATCGATTTGATGAAAAGAGCACCTTATGAGTTATCTGATGGGCAAAAGCAAAGGGTTGCATTAGCTGGAGTCATAGCTATGAAGCCGAGCATATTAATTCTTGATGAACCGACTTCATTACTCGATCCTTACACTGCGCAAGAATTAATCAATCTTGTTAAAAAGCTTCATGATGAGTTAGGAATTACGATATTAATTGTAGAGCATAGATTAGACCTTCTTTTGAATATCGCTTCAAGAATTGTGATTATGAATGAAGGTAAAATAGTTTTGGATGGCAAACTTGATGAGGTTTTAACTAAGAAAGAAGCGATGTTGATAGGCGTTGGCATACCTACTATTGTGAGGTTGCAAAATCTTTTAAAAGAGGGAGGTTTAGATCTAGGTAGAATAAGTTTAACGGTAGTAGAGCTCGCAAATAAGTTGAATGTGATTCTCCGTGATAACATTTGAATCTGTAACTTACACATATCCGAATGGAATTACGGCATTGAGAGAAATTAATCTTCAAATTAATGATGGTGAAATGGTAGCTATTGTAGGCGGGAATGGTGCTGGTAAAACTACCCTTATTCGCCATATAAATGGTCTTTTAAAGCCTTCAATTGGTAGAGTATTGGTAGATGGTTTAGATACAAGAAGTGCGAGTGTGGCTCAACTCTCACGTAAAGTGGGTATCGTTTTTCAAAATCCAGATCATCAATTATTCTCAGAGAATGTTGAGGATGAAATTAAATTTGGTTTAAAAAATTTTGGCTTTCCAGAGGATATTATTAATAAACGTGTAAATTGGTCACTAAAATTCTTCGATCTTGAAGAGTATCGAAAATTATCTCCATTAATGTTGAGTGGAGGGGAGAAGAAGAGGCTTTGTTTAGCAGCCGTTTTGGCTTGGGATCCGAAAATCCTCATATTAGATGAACCTACCGTTGGTCAAGATTTTATTCAAAAAGAGCGATTAAGCCAAATTATAAAAATGCTACTCACCCAAGGTAAGACTGTGATTATAGTTTCTCATGATATTGAATTTATTTGGCCCCTCCAACCAAGAATGATTATTATGTCTGCTGGAAGAATAATCGCAGATTCACCATCTGAATTGATATTTAACAACATTTCCTTAATTAAAGAAGCACATTTAATCAAACCTCAATTGGTAGAGCTTTATGAGAGATTGAGAGTAAAGCCAAATAAGCCTTTTCCAAATGTTTATGAAGCAAGAGTTTGGTTAATGAATAAAATTCGAGGTCGGTAAATTTGTATTGGGTTGCAAGTGGTTTTTTATTTCAACGAGTCGACTCAATTATACAAAGATTAGATCCTCGAGTTAGATTATCACTCTCTTTAATGCTATTCATACTCGCTTTAATTAGCGACTCTGCAATCAAAATTACGATAACCATGCTTACTATTATAAGCTTAGCTTTAATAAGTAACATAGCAAAAAGAATGGCTCGCACAACATTATTCTCAGCCACATTTGCCATTTTAATATTTTTAATCAATCTCCTTCTTGATTATGGTTTAATAACATCACTCGTATTGGCCCTTAGATTTATAGCTATTATAACCTCAACATCTTTCTTTTTTCTTACAACATCTCCAGATGAATTGGAGTGTGTTATGAAATGGTTTCGTTTACCTCAAGATATAATATTTGCTTTTGTTACTGCGGTACGCTTTGTACCAGTACTTATGATGGATGCTTTACAAATTATGGATGCTCAAAGATCGAGAGGTTTGGAGCTTGATAAAGGCCGCTTTTACAAGAGGATAAAGAATCTCATACCAATACTTGTACCTCTTGTGATAAGTGCAGTAATTAGGAGTAGTGAGTTAGCGGAAGCGATGGAAGTAAGAGCTTATGGAGCAACAAAAAAACCCACTAGTTTATACGTATTGAAAATGAGTAATAAAGATAAATTTGTAATGATAATGAGCATTATTCTTTTCATTCCTACTATTTACTTATACCTTTTTGCTTGTTGATTAAAAAGTTTTTCAATTAGGTAGTTAAATAATAATTGGGGGGTGGGGGTTTACGAGTATGGATACTGGCTCAGCAGTTAAGAGTAGTATATTTGGATTAACAACGATGATTACTCAAAACCTTTCAAAAGTTTCAGAAGAGCAAATCGGCCTTGCTGTAGAGGTTCTATTAAAGCATCGAAATAATAAGATCTTAGTAGTAGGTGCGGGTAGAAGTAGTTTAGTTGCTAAAGCTTTTGCTCTTCGATTATTACACTTAGGTTACAATGTGTATGTGTTAGGAGATACTTTAGTACCATCGATTGGTGAACAAGATTTGGTTATAGCGGTATCAGGTTCAGGAACTACGAGGTTAGTAGTGGCTGCAGTTGAGGCTGCTAAGTATGTAGGTGCAAAGGTTTTAGCGGTAACTTCATTCCCAAATTCACCCTTGGGTAAATTGGCTGATTACATTATTGAGGTAAAGGGGAGGATTGTAGAATCTGAGGAGAGTGGGCGCGATTACTTTTCTCGTCAAATTTTAGGACTTCACGAACCACTCGCTCCACTCGGTACGCTTTTTGAAGACTCTTGCATGATTTTATTTGATAGCATGGTAGTTGTGTTATTGGATAAACTTAAAATAAATGAAGGAGAATTGAAAAAAAGGCATGCAAATATCGAGTAATTATTTATGAAGTTTAAACAACTCTAGTATAGCATTTTGATAAACTTTAATGCTCTCTAAATATTCTTTTATCTCAATATATTCATCGGGTGTATGGGATAAACGGGAGTTACCAGGTCCATAAGTTACCACAGGAATCTTTAACTCATTACCTAAGATATTCATATCACCAGTACCAGTTTTATAAATAAACTTAGGCTTTACACCTTGTGTATTAAGAATAGCCCTTACCAAAGCTCTAACTATTGGTGAGTTTATATCAGCTTTAAATGGTTCAGTTATATCTATAATCTCAGTTAATACCTTTGTTTCGCCAGAATTGAATTTTAAAGCGATATTCTTCAACTCCTCACTTACTTGCAAAGATGAATTACCTACGGGTATTCTTGCATTTATTACCATCTCACATCGATTGGGTATCATACTATGAATCGAGCCGCCATGAATCTTTAATATGGAAGCGGTTAATGATCGATGATTATTATGCTCAATCCCTTGTCTTGAAATATATGTTTGTATACTTTGCCAAATCTCAAAAGCTTTTTGAATTGCACCACCATTTGCAATCCAAGGCGCACTCGCATGGCCCGTTGGTGTTTTACAAATTATTCTCAAGCAAACACTCCCACGATAACCTATAGTAATAGCATTAACACCACCAGGCTCTCCAAATATTCCATAATTTATACCTAAATTCTCTTTAATCAATTCCTTAACCCCTAAACTATTCCCCTCCTCATCCACAACTGCAGCGATTATTACCCTACCTTGAATTGGTTTATCCCTTAGCCTTGAGGTAGCGATAATCATTGCTGCTAAAGCTGATTTAGCATCTACTGCACCGCGACCATAAACTCTATCATTCTCAACTTTAACTGGTCTAAAGCCTGGTACAGTATCCATATGGCCGCAAAGTAATAAAGTTGGACTTCCAAAACCAATTTCACCAAATACATTATTCACTCGATCCATCCATACTTTTTCAAAACCCAAATCTTTTCTCATCCACTCAGCCAATTTTTTAGCCAATTTCTCCTCTTTGAGAGGAGGGCTGTATATCTTTAACATATTTATTAAAAACTCTACTTCATCCATAGCTTGATAATCACTTTGCAACCTCTATTAAATAATCAATTATTAATCCTGGTATATCAACACCCGTAGCCGGTACTGTATTTTTAAACTCAATCGTATGATTAACCTCGTGAACCACAAGTCCATTTGGAGATTCCATACAATCAACACCAAATATTCCATCACCAATCGCTTTAGCAGCTTTAACGCATAAATCCTCCAATTCATTCGTAATAGGGCAATTTACAGCTTTCGCTCCTCTTGCAGTATTAGTTCTCCAATCACCAGTTGTAGATACTCTATATATAGCAGCTACAGCTTTATCACCAATCACAAAGCATCTTATATCACGAGGTGGCCTTTTTACCATTTCTTGTAAGTAATAAATTTGATAAAGGGGTGATAAATGTTCACGATGCTCACATATAGCTTGTGCCGTATCCATATCTTTTATTAATGAGATAAGCCTGCCCCAGCTCCCAATTGTAGGCTTCATAATAGCTGGATAACCCAATTTATCCAAAGCTTGAAGAGAGCCTTTGGTAGAGAATGATACCATCGTTTTAGGCATTGGAATACCAGCATTCATTAACTTTAATGTGCATAAAAGTTTATTACCAGCGGTTAATATAGCGTTAAAGCAATTCACCACTTTTAAACCTTTACTCTCTAAAAGTGCTGTTAAATGAAGATTTCTAAAGTAGCTTACACATCTTTGAAGTGTAATATTACCAAAATTCGATTTTAAATCATTACTTAAATCAAAATAAAGATCGGTAGGATTTATTAATTGAAGTTCTACATTCTTTCTTTTAGCAGCCTCAATTATGGATCTTTCTTCCCATCTTACATAATCATAAACCATAGATATTTTCAAATTTATTCTCCCCAATCTTCACCTTCAATTTTAGCTGGGCGGATTTGAAAATTATTACCCTCCTTGTAAACTTCGTAAGCCGACCCACAATCTGGACATGATACTATCTCACCCTCAATCACATCTTTTGGAATAGTGATTTCAGCATCACACTCTAAACACTTTACCAAATCATCACCCCCATTTTTAACGATTTAAGCGAAGAATCATATAATATTTAACGATTTACGTTACGAATTTAGCGAAGAACACGTAATATTATGATGCTATTTGTATTTGCTACCCCATTTACTTTACGAATATCGTCTATGCATTTATTAATTTCAGCGATATTCGGAGCAGAAATTATTACAGCGATATCGTATTGACCAGTTATCTCATAAACTACCTCTACACCTTTAAGATTTCTCAACTTTTCTGATACATCATGTGTAGGTGTTGATGGTGCAACGGAAATTAATGAAATAGCATTTACACCCCTTCCCACATCTACCTCAGCAGTGAAGCGTTTAATCACTCCTCGCTTAATCAAATTTTGAATCCTTCTTCTTACTGCTGCTTCTGATAATCCAACCAATTTACCTATTTTTACAAATGATGCTCTACCATCCTCTTTTAATATATTGAGGATTTTCTCATCCTTTTCATCGAGATTAAAATTTGGCATAATCATCACAATGGTTTTAAAAAATCTAACATTCATTATATCGTAGCGATTTTATTAATATTAAGTGTTATGAGACTCTCTTATCGCTTCCTCTTCACTAAGTAAACGATCTAAAACATCCAATGTAAACTTAATTTGCTCCTCTTTAATCACCAATGGTGGTAAGAAGCGTAATATATTCCTTCCTGAGTAAAGTAGTAAAACACCATCTCTAATCCCATTTAGTAAAATACTCCTTATATCAAAACGAGATTCTAAACCGAGCATCAAGCCCAAACCTCTTACTTCACGAACTATTTTATGCTTTTTTGCTAACCCTTCCAAACCAGATTTGAATATACTACCCATTTTTGCTGCATTTTCAATTAAATTATTCTCTAATAAGTAATCTATTGCAGCAGAAGCAGCTGCGCAAGCGAGTGGATTACCACCAAATGTGCTAGTATGATCACCAGGCTTAAAAATTGACATAATTTCACTTTTAGCTAAAGTAGCACCAATTGGAAAGCCACCACCAATACCTTTAGCCACACACATAATATCTGGTTCAACATTCCAATGTTGAGCACACCACATCTTACCAGTTCTACCGAAACCTGTTTGAATCTCATCAATAATTAGTAATATATTCTTTCGATCACAAATCTCTCTAAGACCTTTAAGGAATCCATTTGGAGCAACATGTATACCACTCTCACCTTGTATAGGCTCAACGATAATTGCAGCGGTATCATTACTGATTAATTCTTCAACTTTATCTAATTTACCAAAAGGAGCAAATCTTACATGTGTAAGTAAATTGGAATAAGCCTCACGATACTTTGGATTCCATGTAGTTGATAATGCACCAAGAGTTTTGCCATGGAAACTTCCAGTCATAGCGATTATCTCTGGCTTACCAGTATACTTTCTAGCGAGTTTAAGTGCACATTCTACAGCTTCTGCACCACTATTCGCTAAATACACTTTATCCAAGCTTTTTGGCGCTATCTTAATGAGTTTTTCAAGTAAGGTAGCTCTTGTATCATTGTAAAGTGAACCATGGCAAGTGATTAATCTCTCAGCTTGCTTTTTAATCGCCTCAACTACTTTAGGATTACAATGGCCTACTAGAGCAACACCATAACCGCCCATACAATCCACATATTCCTTTCCATTAATGTCCCATACAGTTGCACCAAAGCCTCTTACAATAGCGATAGGAAACTTTTGATATACTGGAGCAAAGTACTTATCCTCTAATTCTTTAATCAGTTCCCAATTCAATTAACTCACTTACTTATTATTGTACCAACTTTGCCCTCAATAGCTGATAAAAGTGGATGCTCATGCTTACCTGAGCAAATCACAGCTTTATTTACACCCATTTTTAAAGCTTCAAGGGAAGCTAATAATTTAGTCTTCATACCAAAGCCAATTTTTGGCATTAATTGCTCAGCCTCTTCTAAACTTAATCTCCCAACAATTTGATTATCAATAATAATACCTTCAACATCTGTGAGAAAGATTATTAAATCGGCTTTAATCGCACCAGCTACATATGCAGCAGCTCTATCACCATCAACATTCAACAACTCTGATTCATTCCCTATAGCTACAGGTGCTAAGACTGGTAAATAACCTTTATCAAGAATTGAGCATAATAATTCTGAATTCACTTGATAAATCTTACCTGTATAACCTCCATCAATAATTCTTTTCCTACCCCTTTCATCAATAATAACCAACTTTTTCTTACGCTCAGCTTTTAAAATCTCACCATCTACACCTGAAAATCCTAATGCACGTAATCCAACTTTATGTAAAGCTGCTACAATCTCCTTATTGATTAATCCAGACATTACCATGGTATATATCTCAACAGTCTCTTGATCGGTGTAACGGCTTCTAATACCATCTGGTGATACGATAAACTCTTGCTTCTTACCCAATTTCTCAGCTATCTCAGTAACTAATCGCCCACCACCATGCACCAATATTAACTTCCCTTTTCGATTAATCTCAACTATATCATCTAAAATCGTTGGATTAATACCCTCACCAAGGATAGATCCTCCAACTTTTACTACAATTAGCATATTAATCACACAGGGTGTAATCCAGGATTTTCTAAACCGAGTTTCTCATCAAAGTTGAGCATAATATTCATACATTGTACAGCTGTGCCAGCCGCACCCTTTATTAAATTATCAATAGCAGATAAAATTACCAATCGATTAATATTTTCATCAATCTCAAATCCAACATCACAATAATTTGAGCCAATAACCACTTTAGGATCTGGTAATTTATAAAGGCCCTTCTTATCCTTCACAATTCTAACAAAAGGCTCATTTTGATAAAAACTTCTATAAATTCTCCATAACTCTTGAGTATTAAACCTTTTAGTAGTGAAAACATGATTCGTGCATAATATCCCTCTTACCATATTCACTGCATGTGGAGACATTGAAACCTTAACTTCATCATTCGCTATTCTACTTAACTCTTGCTCAATCTCTGCTGTATGGCGATGGCCTACAGGCTTATATGCTCTTACTACACCAAATCGCTCAGCATGATGTGTAGCAATAGTTGGTTTAATCCCTGCACCCGATGAACCAATTTTTGCATCCACAACGATATGCTTCTTATCCACCTCATTACTCTTCATTAATGGTGCAAGTGCGATAATTGAAGTTATAGCCATACAGCCGGGGCAAGCTATTAAATTTGAATTCCTTATTTCATCACGATGAAGCTCTGGTGCTCCATAAACGAATTTTTTTAATAAATCTGGATAAGGATGTTCATAACCATACCACTTAACGTAATCTTTAGGATTTTTTAATCTAAAGTCTGCACTCAAATCAATAATTTTGATACCGCTATTAATAAGACTCGGTATTATCTTTATAGCAGCACCATGTGGGACAGCTGTAAATACCAAATCGCACTTATTTGAAAGTTCATTCAAATTCTCCACAGTAAATTGCAAATTGGTTAAACCTCTTAAGTTTGGATGTACTCTAAACACATATTCACCTTTATATTGGCGTGAGCTTGTAAAAGTTACTTCAACCTTTGGATGCAATAATAATATTCTGAGAAGCTCACCACCTACGTAACCAGATCCTCCTATAATCCCAACTCTTACCAATAATCTCACCTCTTTTGCTCCTTAATTGCGTAATTTAGAATAGCTTCAGCAATATCAACATTACTTACAGATGCTGCTCCTCGAAATTCAACTCTACTATTCACTTCATGAACTAAAATTCCTCGATTACTCTCCATCATATCCACAGCCAATACACCACCTCCAACAGCTTTAGCAGCTCTTAAGGCCAAATCCTCCAACTCTTTTGTTATTTGGCAAAGCTCTGCCTTACCGCCTCGAGCTATATTTGTTCTCCAATCTCCAATTGGCGCATAGCGGTAAATGGCTGTAATTAACTCCTCACCAACTATGATACATCTAATATCTCTTGGAGGGCGTTGAATATACTCTTGAATATAATAAATTTGATTTAAAGGGCCATTTAAAAGTTCACGAGCCTCAATTATAGACATTGCAGAATCTCTATCCTTCAATTGAGCTACTAATCTACCCCAACTCCCTGTAACTGGCTTTAATACAGCTGGATAGCCTAAATACTCTACAGCGTTTAAAGCTGAGTCTGCTGTAAATGAGAGTATGGTTTTAGGTGTTGGTATATTAGCTTTTATTAATTGTAATGTGGTTAAGAATTTATTACCACATATCTCAGCAACTTTGTAGGAATTAATCACTTTAATATCTTTACTCTCTAAAAAGGCTGTTAAATGAAGACCTCTAAAATGGCTTATACATCTTTGAAGTACTACCTCACCAAATTTCTCATGAATAACTTTTGGCTCGATTTGAACATCAACCAAATATGTTTTTGCATCGATGGATTGAAGGTCAATGCCCATCTCTCGAGCTTTTAACTCAAATCTTTTCTCTTCCCATCCGATTCTATCGTATACTAAACTTAACTTTACCATTTATTCACCCCAATCCTCGCCAACCATCTCAGCAGCTTTCAACTCAACCTTTCCAGAACTCACTTCAACCACTTCAAAATCTGCACCACAATCTGGGCATGATACAATTTCTCCTTCAACTACATCATCAGGTATTGTAATCTCTCCTTCACATTCTAAACATTTTGCTTTCATTAACTACCAACCCCTCTTAATAAAGCTATTTTATTATGCAATAAAGTAAAAGATCTTTCTAATTTTGATTTACATTCTAAGACCCAATTCTCTAAGCCATTTATCTCAGATTTGTAATAATCCATCATCTTAATAACCTCGAATGAACTTGGTCCTCCAATAACCTTTCTAATCTCTACTGCTTTCTCAACATTTAAAACATCCTTCAATTCATTAATTGGCACATTTACTTTCAAACCAGTAATTTCCTCAATAAATTTACTCAAATCACCCACAACCTCGCTAAGAGTTTTACCATTTTCAATAGCTCTTCTCACAAGAGCACCAATAATTCTATGTGCAATTCGGAAAGAGATTCCGAATTTTTGAGTTAAGTAATCTGCTAAATCTGTGGCTAAAAGCATATCATTCTTTATCAAATCTTTTAAACGATTCACATTAAACTTTACTCCTTTCATCATACCATCCATAACCATTAATGATGTGAGAGCTATATTACAAGCATTCCAAATTCTTGGCGTGAGATCTTGTAAATCAAGATTGTAACTATAAGGTAAGGATTTAAGAATTGAGAGTGATGCTATAAGATCCCCATAAATTATTGATGTTTTTGATCTAATCATCTCAGCAACTACTGCATTCTTTTTTTGTGGCATAATGCTACTTGTAGATGCATATTCATCAGGAATTTCAACTATACCAAACTCATAAGTACTCCACAAAATTAACTCTTCAGCTAATCTACTCAAATTCATCATTAATAATGAAAGATTTGATATTACTTCAACAGCAAAGTCTCTTGAACTAACTGCATCAATAGAATTCCTTATCAAACCATCAAAGCCTAAGAGTGAGGCTACTAAGTTTCTATCAATATTCAATCCTGTCGTGGCGAGCGCAGCTGCACCCATAGGGCTTAAATTAATACGTTTATACGAATCTCTTAATCTATAGCCATCTCTAAGTAGAGCTTCACAATAAGCTAATAAATGATGAGCTAAAGTTACGGGTTGAGCATGTTGGAGGTGTGTGTAGCCTGGCATAATGGTTTCTAAATGCTCCTCACATCTTTGGATTAATGTTTTACAAAGTTTTATGAGATTTGAAATTATATCCAAAATGTAATCTCTCAATACCATTCTTATCGCAGTTGCAACTTGATCATTTCTACTCTTTCCTAAGTTTAATTGACCACCTATTTCCTCGCCTAATTTTTTAATTACCAATGATTCGATATTCATGTGAACATCTTCTAACTTTGGGTCTAACTTTAAATCGAGAGGAATAGACTCCAATGCTTTTAAACATTCAATACCATACTCACGCTTCACTAATCCATATTCTATTAACATAATCATATGGGCTTGATTAATCATAATTACAGGCTTTATCAATGGCTCATCATGTGAAATGGATGATATGAAATTAATAGCTTCAGGAGCTAAGCCTTTAAGCCTCTCTCCCCTCAATATATCCATTAATGTATACCCTCTTTTTTAACCTCTTTACTCATTGAGTTAGCAAGGCAAGATGGTAAGCCCCACAAATTTATAAATCCTATTGCAGCTCTTTGATCGAATATCGATTTTGACTCATAAGTTGCTAAAGCATAATTGTATAGTGAGTATGGTGATTTTCTACCAACAACCCTTAACCCACCTTTATACAATTTTAATTTCACTTTACCTTCAACGTAACGTTGAGTTGAATCTATAAAAGCTTGCAAATCAATTCTTAATGGATCTACCCAAAGGCCACTGTAAACTAACCAAGCCCATTGTTGCTCAACGATAGATTTAAAGGCCAATTGATGCCTTGTTAAAATGAGCTTCTCTAAATCTTTATGAGCTTCAATTATACAAGTAGCTGCAGGATATTCATAAACTTCTCGAGATTTAATTCCAACAACTCTATCCTCCATATGATCTATAACACCTATACCATGCTCACCCGCAACTTTATTCACATATTGTATTAAACTCACAGGATCCATCTCCTGACCATTTACAGCTATAGGTACGCCTCCTTTAAACTCAAGCTCTAAATATTCTGGTTGATCTGGTGTTTTATCCAAAGGCTTTGTCCATTGAAAAACTTCTGGTAATGGTTCAGAGTAAGGATCTTCTAAAGGTCCACTCTCTATAGATCTACCCCAAAGGTTTTGATCTATACTGTAAATAGATTTTTTAATCTCAACGGGAAGATTATGCTTCTTCACATACTCAATCTCTTCATCTCGTGATAAATTCCAATCCCTTACTGGTGCGATAATCTTTAACTTTGGATTGAGCGCTTTTATAGTTACATCGAAACGTACTTGATCATTACCCTTTCCAGTACTACCATGTGCAACTATATTAGCGCCTTCTTTTTCAGCTACCTCTACTAACTTACTTGCAATTAATGGCCTTCCTAAAGCTGTACCAAGAGGATACTTGCCCTCATAAAGTGCATTTGCCTTTATTGCGGGAAAGATGTAATTTACTGCAAATTCATTTAAAGCATCTATTGAATAATGTTTAATCGCACCTAAAGCCTTTGCCCTTTCAGCAATTTCATTCAAATCCTCAAGTTGACCTATATTCACAGTAACGGTTATAACATCCATATTATACTTTTCTTGAAAGTATTTTATTGCTACCGATGTATCCAATCCTCCCGAATATGCTAAAACTACCTTCTCCCTCATCATGCTAAACAATTTTAACATTGCGATACATTTTTATATTTTTTGGTCAATATTGTTCTGAATATAGATATGTCTGTACCAAAATTGGTCAAATCGACAATATCTAGTGCTGTACGTGAGATTATAGATTCGGATTTATCATTTCAAGACGCTTTGTATAGAGGTTATGCGAATATTAGCGCTATGGCGCGAATAATCAAACCGAGAGTTGAAGAGGTTGTAGGAAGAAGAGTGAATATTGAAAGTATAATAACTTCATTGAAAAGATTGAAGATTGAATATAAACAAATAACTCCATCTATTCGATCAGTTATAGCCAATAGCACGATTAATGTGAGAACGGATGTGGTTAAAATATCAATTGAAAAAACAAAAAGAACACTTGAGGTAGTTAGAAGGGTATTGGCAGATTATCAAGAGGAATTTCTTCAAGTATCTGAAAGTATCTCTGCAATAACTCTCATTTTTGATCAAAGATTGTTAAATGAGGTTAAATCTTTATTTAAAGGTGAGAATATTCTTGAAGAGGCTTCAAATTTGGCAGCTATAATTGTGCGTAGCCCTAAAGAAATTATTAAAACTCCAGGTTGTGCAATCGCCTTTTATAATCAAGTTTCACGTAGAAGGATCAATATTGAAGATACGGTTAGTTGTTACACTGATACTATAATAGTGGTGAAGATGGATGATGTAGGTAAAGCATTTACAGCTTTAACTGAATTAATATCAACAGCTAGAAGATCATAAATTAATTATACTTAACAGTAATGATCATTAAGCCCTCCTTTGATGAATCTTTCAACTTATTTATAATGCTACGTGGTATATCCTTGGCAGCCGCTTTGCATTTAATAGCTAATGTTCTTTTACACACATAATCACTCTTTCTCACAACTATATCTCGATCATCCTCTAATGTAAGTAATGGATTACCAAAGGCAAAGGTTTTAAAAACTTCATTATTTACAATTAATTCAATTTTCACTATGGCATTGAAGGAGCGAAGAGCTATTTTTATCTCATCATTCAAATCTTTACATGCTTTATTCGCTTTTACCCCTACAATACATGTTCCTCTTTTTGAAAGAGTTTCATCCTTCGTAATCTCGAATGTAGTTTTATGAGTAGCTTGAATTAAAGGATGGCCATAAAACTTTATTGATTCGCTAACCTCCATCAATTTATTTAATTAATAATTAGAATTTAAGCTTCACAATCGCACATTAAAAGATTTAAATCACCGTTAATTAACCACTTTATCAGTGGTAAAATTTGTTCCCAGCTGCTGCTGGTTATGATAGAGCAATAACAGTATTCTCACCAGATGGGCGCCTTTATCAAGTTGAATATGCAATAGAGACCGTTAGAAGAGGAACTTTAGCGATTGGTATAAAAACTCCACAAGGGGTAGTTTTAGCTGCTGAAGAGAGAATAAGAAAGCTTCAAGCCTCTGGTACAACTCAAAAAATCTTTCAAGTTGATGATCATATCGGCGTAGCTGCTGCTGGCTACATACCGGATGCACGTGTTCAAGTGGATTACGCTAGGCTTATAGCGCAAAGCAATAAATTGGTGTATGATGAGGCAGTTGATGTTGAAACTGTTGCTCGAAGAATTGCTGATTTAGCTCAACAATACACTCAATACGCTGGTGTTAGACCATTTGGCGTTTCTTTAATATTCGCAGGTGTTAGTAATAATGGCTCAGAGCTATATCTTACAGATCCCAGTGGTACGTATTTGGATTATAATGCAGTAGCTATTGGTGCAGGTAGTGATCAAGTAACTGCATATTTAGAACAAAATTATAAAGAAGATATGAGTTTGGAAGAAGCGATTATTTTAGCTATCGAATCTATATACCTCGTTAGTGAGGATAAAGTTGGGACTCGTCATATTAAGTTAGCAGTAATAGATACCACTATGAGAAAGATGAGATTTCTCTCTCAAGAAGAGATACAAAAGTATGCAGAAAAAGCAAGAACAAGAAAAGCTTAATCGATAATCGACTTCATTAAAACAATCATGGCTCTCATTGGGTTTTTATAAATAATTGATAATCTCTCATCATTTTTATTAAAAATCTTCTTCAAAATGTATATTAATAATAAAAGACTAAGAAGATGGATAATAAAGTGAGCTTGGAATTGACCCAACCATATTACAAGAGGGCCAGTAATATAAGTTGGCCCGATTGGCCAAAATATTGGGTTATATTCGTGATGTAATGTATCGATTAATACATGTAAAAGTGCGCCTAAAATTCCTGAGATGATTAAATTAACGCTCAATTTAAAAGGCTTTAAGTTTGGAAGCCCTATTCTTCTTAAATTGATATTCGCGATAAGGTATACTATTGAAATAGTGAGAAATAAATCGATGGTAAATACCCCAATTAAAGAATGAGTTATTAATCTATTTGGATAAATACCCATAAAAGCTAAAATGATATTCTCAACATCTGGTATGAATGAAGAAATTAAAAGAGTTAGAGTATTGAGCCTTTTAAAAATCCATTTTAATAGCCATGGATATGCAAAATGGAGTGGTGTGATTGGCACTTTCCTCAAACCTCATACAACATTTGCTAAAAATTAATAATCGCTCTTAAATTAAAGTTTGTTATAAAGATTTGCATGAATGAGTGAAATGTGTAACTAAAAGCGTTAATCCCATCATAAAAACTATTTAAAACTATTCAGCATTATTAACCAACTCTTCTTTAATGGTATTTAGTGTTAATCGGAAAAAATAAAAATTATTAAAAAATCTAACACCAAATGCAGACCACATATTTCTCAAGCTCTCTAACTCTTCTAAATTTAATTTTCTAAAGGTCTTTAGCACGATTTAAATGCTTTTACCATTAAAATTATTAATTAAATTTAATCGATTAAGCTGATCTTATTATCTTGGCAATCTAATAAAGGTGTGCAACAATAAACCATAAAGTAAAAGAAATTGGTGATAAATAGAGTTCAAATTGTTAGAAACTAATCAAATATACCTAAGTTTTAAATATTGGTATATTATAATATACCAAGTCCTAAAAAGGAGATGTAGAGAGGTTTAACGAATGGTGGTTTACTGGAAGGATAAGGAAAGAATTAGTCCCACCTTTTAGAAGATACGCCTTTTCGAGAATTTTAGAGAGTATAAAGGAGAGGCAAATACTGATAATTACTGGATTAAGAAGAGTTGGAAAAACAACTCTTTTATATCAAGCTATAGAAAAGCTCTTAGAGAGTGAGAACCCTAATAAAATTTTATACTTTTCTTTCGATGAATCTTCTTCAACCTTAAAAGAAGTTTTAGAGTTTTATGAAAAAAAGATTCTTAAAAAGCCATTTGAGGAAGTTGATAGAGCATTTATATTTTTTGATGAAATACAATATGCAAAGGACTGGCCTTCCATTCTTAAACAATTTTATGACTTGTATCCAAATCTTAAATTCTTTATCTCTGGTTCCTCCTCATTACTGCTTTCTAAAGAAGCTTTGGAAAAGTTAGCGGGAAGATTCTTCTTTTTTGAATTAAAGCCTTTAACATTCTTTGAATTTTTAGAGATGAAGGGCTTAAAGAAAGAGGAGATGGAGATCTTTTCTAGGAGAATGGAGGCTTATTTTTTCGATTATTTGAGAAAGTCTGGCTTTCCAGAAATTGTTAATTTGGAGAATGAGATAAAAATAGCTGAATATATAAAAAATTCTGTTATAGATAGAATTGCTCTTAAAGATCTCCCTCTTATATTTAGAACTCGAGATATAATTTTAGCTGATAAGATAATAGGATTGATTCTATCAAACCCAGGCGCGATTATCAATATTAATTCTTTATCGAAGAATTGGGTAGAGAACAAAATAACAATCTCAAACTATTTAAAATTCTTGGAAATATCACTTTTAATAAAACCTTTATTAAACTTTAGACCAGCTTTTTTATCATCTTCTAGGAAGTTAAAGAAGTTTTATCCAGCAACGCCCTCCTTAATCTTCTCTTACTCAAAAGAAATTTTTGAAAAAAATCTTGGGGTTGTGTTAGAAACATACGTCGTAAATACACTTAACGCTAAATATTATTTTAGAGAAGGGAGAAAAGAGATAAATATAATTCTGAGAAATGGAGAGATTTTACCAATAGAAGTTAAGGAGAGTGTGAATGAAGAAGATTTAGAAAAATTTTCCAAGTTAGTAAGTTATGTTAATGCTAAGAAAGGTATAATCATTTCTTTAAATCAAAAGATTAAAAAGTGGAATGTAGAAACATTTCCTGTTTATAATGTTGAGAGTTTTGAAAAAAGAAATTAAGGCAATCTTCATTTTATGAGTTTAATCATTGAAACTTACCTCGTTCTTTATAAAGAAAGGGATTTAATTTTTACCCATTTTAAAGCATATTTGTGAGCATCTAGAAATCGGATAGGGTAGTACAGCAGCTCCCAAAGAGATAATTTTTATAGACGTTCATAGCAGCTCATCATGATAAGCATAGAGAAGCATTATACAATGAAAGAGGCCAGTAGAATTCTTGGTGTCAGCGTTAGACGACTTCAAATTTGAGATAAGCAAGGATTAATTAGGTGTGTGAGGACGCCTGGGGGTAGGAGGAGAGTACCTGAAAGCGAGTTGAAAAGGCTCCTTGGAATAAAGGAAGTCGATGTGAGTCGTAAAGTCGCAATATATGTTAGAGTCTCTCCCATGATCAGAAGCAGAAGGGAGATTTAGAAAGGCAAAAACAAAGCTTACTGGACTATGCTAATTCTAAAGGTTATGAAGTAATAGCAATTCTCGAGGATGTGGCAAGCGGGCTTAACGAGAATAGAAAGTCCCTGAACAAATTTTTGACATGGTTGAGAAAAGGGAGGTAGGAATTATTATAACAGCTTTTAAGGATAGGCTTACAAGATTCGGCTTTAAATACTTAGAGCGTTATTTCGCTTCTCATAACGTAAAAATTGTTGTTAACGGTGAAGAGCCTAAAGATGCCTATCAAGAGCTTGTAGAGGATCTCATCGCTTTGGTTTCAAGTTTTGCAGGAAAGCTCTATGGTTTGAGAAGTCACAAGTACAGGAAGGTGGTTGAAGATGTCAAACAGCTTATTGCTGAATGAGACCTGCAGGTTTAAGCTTGAACCCGAAGAAGAGCAAGCGACCATTCTTGAGGATCTTTTCAAGACCTACTCAGAGATGGTTAAAGCATGTTTGGATATGGCTATGCATTTAAACGTAACCTCACGTAAGAGGCTTCATGAAGCAATTTATAAGGAGCTGAGGATGAAATATCTAACTATCTATCTCATTATATCTATACGGCTATAACACAGGCTCTAAGTATATTCAAATCTTACAGGAGGCTCTCTAGGAAGAATAGGAAAATTAATCCTCCAAGGATTGAAAAGCTAAGCACTATCCTCTTGGACGATACCCATCTATTCTGGTTCAGTTGGGGAAGTATAAAGCTGGCTACGCATAAAGGGCATATTACGATTCCATTCAAGGTTCATGAGCATTCAAGGAAGTTCATGTATTGGCAGGTTAAAGGCTCAAGGCTTGTGAAATTTAATAATGAATACCATCTTCATGTTACTTTTAGAAAGACGGTTGAAGAGAAAAAGGCTGAAGGCATACTAGGTATCGATGTTAACGAGAGTAGCATAGACCTAGCTGTTGTGAAGCCAAACAAGGTTAAGTTCATCAAGATAGATATAAGCGAGGCGAAATACATTAGAGACAGATACTTCAGGAAGAGGAGGAGTATTCAGAGTAAGACTTCAGGGAAAACAAAAGCTGAGCTGTTAGCAAAGTATTCTGGAAGGAAAAGCGGAGGATAAACGACATACTCCATAGAGCAACGAAGATTATAGCTGGCATAATCGCCGAAGAAAACGTTAAACCGATAATGGAGAAACTCACCTACATTAGGGAAAGAATACAGTATGGTAGGAAGATGAATAGAAGGCTCCACAACCTGCCATTCAGAAAAATTCAGTCTTACATTTCCTATAAGTCGATGGAGCTAGGCTTTACTCCTGAAATGGTTGACGCTAAGAACACTTCCAGGACATGCCCGATGTGTGGCGAAATTAATAAGCCGAATGGGCATGTCTCCAAGTGTAGAAAATGCGGCTTCCAAACGGATAGGCACTTAGTTGCAGCTTGGAACATAGCTACAAGACTCCCCATGTGCCGTCCTCTACCGTTGGCGGCGAAGGCCCTCAATGAATCCCTAGAAATAGAGGTGAGGGGGAAGGGATGAAAGTCTATGAATCCCACAACGGTAATATAAGGAAGTTCATAAAATCTCATAATAATGCACAATATCTAGCTACTTACAATACTAAACCTTTACAAAGCTTCTGTTTAGGAGAAGATATTAATTTCTGCATTTACATCCATTCCGTAAATGCAAGTTATATTAAGCCTTTGATTTCAGCCATCGCTTTTTGTGTTTGTAAGAAGTTACGGTAGTAGAACTTTTTATTATCTATTCCTTGCGTCACTATCCCTCCAAGCTTTGTCTTTTAAACTTATAGAATGAGGATTGAAAGTTGAGGAGGATAGTATTATGCCAAGTTAACTATTTATAAGGGTAGGAAATTACGCAAAGTGATAATTTTATGATGCCACCCTACCTTGTATCATACGCTATTACAAAGGAATGTAACCTTAAGTGCAAGCATTGCTATAGTGATGCTACAGATAAACCTGCACTTAACGAATTATCTACTTCGGAAGCGAAGAAGCTCTTAGATGATATTGCAAATTGGGGTATAAAGCTCCTCATTATGGATGGTGGTGAGCCTCTTTGTAGAGATGATTTTTATGAAATCGTTAATTATGCATCAAATAAAGGGATTAGAGTTGTAGTTGGTAGTAATGGTACACTTATTAATAAACAAAGTGCTATTAAAATGAAGGAGGCTGGTGTACAATGTGTAGCTATATCTATAGATGGAGCTAAGCCTGAGACTCATGATTCATTTCGAGGAGAGAATGGAGCATTTTATAAAGCTATGGAAGGAGCTAAGATTTGTAAAGAGATAGGTTTACCTTTTCAATTCAATATGGTAATTAGAAAGCAAACCCTTAATGAAATTCCGGATATGTTAAAGTTGGCTATTGAAAGTGGTGCGAATGCTGCAGAGTTTTTCGATCTTGTAGAAGTTCAAAGGGTTAAAGAGAGATGTTATAAGGAGATTTTGAGTAAAAATGAGAGAAAAGAGATTATGGAGTGGTTGGCTGAAGCTCAAAAAGATTGCCCCATACTAATTAGAGTACCTGCATGCCCCATGTATCCATTAATTCTTAAAGAGAAGAATATTCAACCAAAACATTTCTCAGCCAATTTATTAAAAACCATACCATATTACAATCGTGGTTGTGCTGCTGGAATGCCCAATGGTTATATTACAATATTGCCGAATGGTGATGTTATACCATGTATGCTACTTCAAATAAAAATCGGTAATGTAAGAGAAAAGAGTATTATTAAGATTTGGGAAGAATCACCAGTATTGGCAAAGCTTAGATCGAGAGATTTAGAGGGTGAGTGTGGTAAATGCTCTTATAAAGATATTTGCGCTGGATGTAGAGGAAGAGCTTATGAAGTAACGGGTAATATAATGGCTAGTGATCCAGGTTGTTGGTTTATTTAAATAAAGAGAGATTGTGTGATTGTAAATTGGTTTACACATTGATAATAAAAAATTGTAAGATACCTTTATTCAATGATATTATTGAAGGTGATTTATTAATCGATAATGGTAAAATCGCTGGATTTAGTAAAAGTGGTTTAGCAAGAGCTGACAATTATTACGATGCTAAAGGGCTTTTAGCTTTACCTGGCGGTATTGATGCACATGTTCATTTCAGAGACCCGAGCTCAAATAAAGCTGAAGATTTTGAAAGTGGTAGTTTAGCAGCAGCTCATGGCGGTATTACTACGGTAGCTGACATGCCAAATACAGAACCACCTGTAACAAATATTGAGGCTTTAAGATTAAAATTAGAGCGAATAAAAGGTAGATCTTATGTTGATTATATGCTTTATGGAGGGGTTGGTAAAACGACTTTAAAAAATATTGAAAGTTTAGCGAAAGAAGGTGTTGCAGGGATAAAAACATTTATGATTAGCAGATTTCCAGCATTATTATCACCAGATAATGAAACGATTAAAGCTGCGATTTTAGAGGCTAAAAAAGCAAATATACCTTTATTAATTCATGCTGAAGATTTAACTGTAGCTAATAACTCAATTAATGAAGAAGTAAAATCATATGCGATTAAAAGAGGTTGTTTATGTGAGAGTTTAGCGGTAGCTAGAGTAGCTGAGTTAAATAAACAACTTAAAGGTTATGTGCATTTTGTTCATATAAGTTGTGCAAATAGTTTACAATTAATTCACTTTTATAAAAGTTTGAATACTCAAATCACAATTGAGACAGCACCCCATTATTTATCATTAACTATGGATGACCTTGAGAAAAAAGGTCCTTATGCAAAAGTAGATCCTCCATTAAGAATGAAAAGGGATGTTGAGGAGTTGTTGAATGGATTGCGTAATGGTGATATAGATTTTATTGCTAGTGATCATGCGCCTTATACAAAAGAAGAAAAGGATATAGGGTTTAAGGATATCGAACTCGCTCCATCTGGCATGCCGGGTGTAGAAACGACTTTACCATTTCTTTTAAACCTTTTTAATAAAGGTTTATTAAGCTTAAATAGATTAATTGAGGTATTCTCAACAAATCCAGCGAAATTTTTAGGCATTTATTCAAGAAAAGGAGTTTTGAGATTAGGCTCAGATGCAGATTTGGTTTTAATAAATCTTAAGCAAGAGTTTAAAGTTTCAAGTGAGAATTTACTTACAAAAACGAAGCAATCCATATTTGAAGGTATGAGTTTTATTGGTAAACCAATAGCAACATTCTTGAGAGGTGTTTTGATAATGGAGAATATGGAGATTCGCTCAAAGCCTATAGGCTCATTTATAAAGCGAAGTTCCAATATTTAATAAATTTCTGAAATAATTTTAAAACAAAATCTTGTTTATATTTTTAATATTTTTAGTAATACTAAGTAAACTAAGTAAGAAATCTTTATAAATTTCTCTGACATAGGTAAGAAAGAGCATATATGGGAGAGAAAGTTGCAAGACGTGATTGGATAAAAGTTGCTGGTGCTGGTATAGTAGGTTTGGCGATAGGTGCTGGTGCTACATATGGCTTAATGCCTCCTCGTGTGGAGCGTATTGAAGTTAAACCAACTCCAAAGCCAATACCAAAAGAGCCATTAAGATTAGGTGTTGTGACATTCTTAAGTGGGATACCTGCACCTTCTGGTATCGCTGGTTTAAGAGCAGCAGAAATATGGGTTGATTGGACTAATGCTGCGGGAGGCATATTAGGTAGGAAAGTCGAATTATTGGTAGAGGATGAGAGTGAAGGTGTGGAAAAGAGTGTAGAAAGATTTAAAAAATTAACTGTAGAGAAAGGATGTGAAGCTATTTTTGGGACAGAATCGACATCAACTGGATTAGCATTTGGTAAGTTAGCGGAGGAGATGCAACAACTTTGGTTATCTTGGGATGGTACTACTCAACAAGGTCTTGAAGAAACGATACCAAATAAAAAATTTAGTTTTCCAAGTATTTATAATGAGGCTGAGGCGGTAGCGGGTGCTGTATTGGTAGCTAAGTACTTTCCAAATGTCAAGACTGTAGCTGGGATTAATGATGATTATTCATATGGAAGAAATTGTTGGGAAGCTTTTATGAGTGTGTTAAAAACATTACGCCCAGAGGTAGTACCAGTAAAAGAGTTGTGGCCAAAGTTAGGAGAATCTGATTTTACCTCACATATAGCTGCACTTGATGCTGCTAAACCAGACTTAATAATGAGTAGCTTTTGGGCAGGGCATGCGACTATATTCCTTAAGCAAGCGGCGGCTGTAGGTTTATTCAAAAAGTATAAAGGAGCGATGGTAACTGCAGGTGGTGTGTTACCTACATTAAAGAAAGAGTTTGTACCTGAGGGTGTATTAATTGGTTGTAACAGTTGGTATTTTGAACATCCTCTTGGATGGCCATTGCGTGATAAGTTTGTTAAAGAATATTTAAGGAGATACGGAGAATATCCAGTTTATGAGTGTGATCATGCATTCTTTACATTCCAAGCTTATAAAGCAGCGGTAGAAAAAGCTTACGCATTGAAAGGAGAATGGCCTACTAAGGAAGAAATCGCTAACCAACTTCGAGGGATAAAAGTACCATCACTCTCTGGTTATAGAGGATATAGAGAGGATAATTATCAAATTTGTAATTTCTTCCTAGGACTTAGTAAGCATGATCCACGCTACGACTTCGTTACATTAGATCCATTAGATATGGTGCCATTCGAACTTATGTGCCACCCACCAGAAATGAAGTTCCATGACTGGGTTAAAACATGGAAGTCATGAATTCGTGTAAGTTACATATATCCCCCTCCATTTTATTTTTTGTCGTGAGGTTATGCTAATTGTTTACACTAGATGCCATAATAGGGATTTTATTTAATGGAATATTTTATGGGTCAATACTCTTCTTGATTGCCGCTGGTCTTCAGCTAATATTTGGAGTGCAAAGAATATTGAATTTAGCATGTGGTAGTTTTTATGCACTTGGAGTATATACTGGAGTTACATTTATTGAATTCTTTATGGGAATTGGATTACCCCATATATACTTCATAATAGCTTTAATTATTGCTGGCTTAATATTAGGGTTTATAGGACCAATTATTGAGAGAGGAATATTGAAACCCATATATGCAAGAGAGATGGAGTTTCAATTACTTGCAACATTTGCACTCGTATTAATATTTGAAGATGTTATAAGATTTGTATGGGGAATATATCCAAAAATATCAAAGGTTAGTCCAGTTATTTATGGAGAATTGAGAATAGGGGCTACGATACTCCCTATTTATTACATATTCGTAATAGTAATAAGCCTTACGATAGCGCTATTTATGGGATTTATGATTAAAAAGACAAAACTTGGGAAAACATTAAGAGCTATTTCAGACAATAGAGAGATGAGTGCAGCATTAGGTGTAAATGTGAATAAATTTTACCTATTAAGTTTTACAATAGGCACTATAATGGGAACGATTGGAGGTAGTTTAATGGCTCCAGTGACTGCTGCATGGTTAGGATTAGGTGTAGAGATAATAGTTTATGCGTTTGCAGTTGTAGTTATAGGAGGATTAGGGAGTATGATAGGTGCATTTATAGGAGCGATGATAGTTGGTGTATTTAAAGGATTGGCTATAGCGATATATCCAGAGTTGGAGGTGCTCATAATATACGCAGTGGTAATCGCTATATTAATTATGAAACCATCGGGTCTCTTTGGGAGGATTGAAGAATGAAAATCGATATTATTAAGGAAGTAAGTACGATTATACCATTTAAAAATACACGTTTCACATCAATTTTAATAATCTTATTTATTATTGCTCTTATCGCACCTTATGTAGCGCCTCCTTTCCTCACATACATTTTATTAACGTTCTTTTGCTACGTACCTATCGTAATTGGTTTTAACCTCTTACTTGGATATACTGGGCTCTTATCCTTCGGTCATGGACTTTTTGTAGCAATTGGCATGTATACTTCTGTATATTTAATGAGAAATTATGGTGTTACTTCTATTGAGATAATGCTTATACTCGCTGCTACACTATCTGCATTGGCTGGATTTGGTGTAGGCTTATTGTGTATTCGATATGTAAGGATATTCTTTGCTATGTTAACACTCGCTTTTAGTATGGTATTCTACTCATTCTTGCTGAAGTTTTATTGGCTAACTGGTGGAGATGAAGGCTTAGGCATATATACAAGACCAGCATTACTCGGTATGAAATTCGATACATTGTACATCATGGATTTCCTTACAAAGGTTTATTACTATTATGTTCTAGCCATTATGGTTATTCTTCTAATCTTTATGTATAGAATTACTACATCACATTTTGGTATTTGTTTAAGAGCTGTAAAAGAAAATCCGAGAAAGGCTGACGAGTCGGGATTAAATGTTAAGAAATATAGGTTATATGCCTTTGTAATTTCAGCCATATACACTGGAATAGGTGGAGCTTTATTGGTTCAAGTCACACGCCATGTAGTACCAGCAATAACGTATTGGACGTATTCTGGCGAAATAGTATTTATGACACTATTAGGTGGTTTCAATTATTTTACAGGGCCAATTATTGGAGCATTCGTTTACATAGTCTTAAGAGATTTAATTATGTCACTTACGATATATTGGAGAGTAATATTAGGTGTAGCATTACTTCTAATCGTTATATTTGTCCCTGGAGGATTGATGGGAGGGGCTAAATCTTTATCCAAACTTATTATTAAAAAGCGTGAGAGTTATGAGTTTAGCTGAATTACAGAATGTTAAAAAATATTTTGGGGATGTACATGCTGTAGATGATGTTTCATTAAAAATAAATGAAAATGAACAAATCTCTTTAATTGGTCCTAATGGTGCTGGAAAGACTACATTAATTAATATATTTGCTGGAACGATTAAGCTGAATAGTGGAAAGATTATATTTATGGGCAAAGATATAACTCACTTACCCCCATATAAAAGGTGTGAATTAGGATTAGCGAGAAGCTTTCAATTACCAGCCATTTATCCAAATCTTACTGTTTATGATTCCGTTCGTGCATCAATTATTTCTAAGCTTAAAAAAGGTAAGCGATTTTATTCATCAGTAGACTTGGACGATGAAGTAAATAAAATGACTAAAGAGGTTCTTGAGTTATTTGAATTGTACAATAAAAGAGATATGTTAGCAATAAAGTTGCCACATGGTGATAAAAAGTTATTAGATGTTGCTTGTGCTTTTGCTTTATGGCCTAAATTAATATTGTTAGATGAGCCAACAAGTGGTGTTAGTACCATAGAAAAGCGAAAGGTTATGGAGAAAATATTATCTGTATCAAAGGAGATGGGTATTAAGTCATTCATAATTGTAGAGCATGATATGGATATTGTCTTTTCTTATTCCAATAGAATAATTGTAATGTATGAAGGTAAGGTGCTAGCGGATGGTAAACCTGAAAAAATTAAGGAGAATGCGGAAGTAGTACGCATATTACTTGGGAAGGTGAAATAGTTTGCTTGAGGTAAAGGATTTAAATGTATTCATAAGTGAAAGCCATATACTTAGAGATATTAACCTTAATGTTAAAGAAGGAGAGTTCGTGACTATTGTTGGAAGAAATGGTGCTGGTAAGTCTACACTTTTAAAAACTATTATGGGTATAATTAAGCCTAAATCTGGTAAAATCTATTTCTTAGGCAAGGATATAACTGGCTATCCACCTCACAAAATTGCAAATATGGGCGTAGGTTACTCACCAGATGACCTTAAAATATTTCCCAGCCTCACCGTGGAAGAGAATATAGAATTATCAATTTTAACTACTAAAGGGAATAAACAAGAAATATTTGAGCTTGTTTACAGTATATTCCCAAAATTGAAAAGGTATCGTAAAAAATCAGGGATACACATAAGTGGAGGAGAAAGGAGGATGCTCGCTATAGCTAGAGCTTTAGCATTAAACCCAAAGTTGCTTTTATTAGACGAACCTTTTGAAGGATTAGCACCAATTGTAATTCCTGAATTAGTCAAAAGTATACATGAGTTAGTAAATAGAGGTTTAACATTAATACTTACCGAACCTAATATTTTTCGCATACCAGAATTTGCAAGTAGGGTTTACGTAATTGAGAGGGGAGAAGTAATATATAGTGGAGAGGTTAGCGAAATGCATAAAAATGAAAAAGTTAAAGGATTAATAGGTGTGATTTAAATATGAGTGAAGATTTATTAAATGAAATCTCAACATCAGTGGCTGAGTGTAGAGAAGTATCTTATACACTTCAACTTGTGCAAAAAGCGATAGAGAGCAATATAGACCCATTAAAGATTATGGATGCTGTAAGAAAAGGATTGGATGTAGTGGGCGAAAAGTATGAAAAAATGGAATACTTTTTAATGGATTTGGTACTGGCTGGTACAACTGCTAGTGAAGTATTGAGGTTAATAAAGCCATTATTAATGAAAGCAACAAGTAAGCCGAAAGGTAAGGTAGTTATAGGTACTGTAGCTGGTGATATGCACGATATTGGAAAGAATCTTGTTATTGCTATGTTATCATCAGCTGGTTATGAAGTAATAGATTTGGGAATAGATGTACCAGCAAGGAAATTTGTTGAAGCAGTTATAAATGAGAGACCAGATATAGTTGCGATGTCTGCATTACTTACTATAACTCTTGATGAGCAAAGAAAAACGATAGAAGCATTAAAAAATGCTGGATTAAGGGATAAGGTAAAAATAATGGTTGGTGGCAGACCAGTTACTCCTGAATTTGCGAGAGAGATAGGTGCGGATGGTTATGGTAAAGATGCAGTAGAAGCTGTTAAAATAGCGGATATGCTATTAGGATACAAAGTGAGTTAATAATGAATGGTAGAGAGAGGATTTTAAAAACTTTAGATCATGAAGAGCCAGATATGGTACCGATTACTGAGATATTAATAGAAACAGTGCATAAAGAAGCTTTACTTGGTAAGAAGATAATACAAGAACCGAATGAAGTAGTAAAAATGGGTTATGAGAATAATGTAAGGCATTATTTAGAGCTTAATGTTGAATTTTATAGCAAAGTTGGTTTTGATGCTATACCTTATGTACCTACTGGTGGTATGTTTAAGGGTGAGAAGTATAGGTTAATGCCCGATGGTACAGTAGCTGATCAATGGGGCGCAATATGGGGTTATAATATTTACGCAAATGAGTTAGTATATTTACGTGGAGGGGCTAACGGAACAACTATAGAAGAGTTTGAAGAGAATTTTCCAGAAGTTCCAAAAACTTTAGTAGGTTTAGAATACTTAGTAAAGTTAGCACATAAAAAAGGTATGGCAGTATATCTTGAAGTAGATACGCCCTTTGTGACCGCTTGGTACAGTATTGGTATAAATGCATTCTTTAAAGAGTTAAGAGAGAGGCCAAAAACAGTAAAAAGATTAGTATCGAGAATTACGAGTTTTGTTTGTGAGGAGATTAAAATAGCAGCAGATCTTGGTGTTGATTTTATATTAAGTTCTGGTGATTTTGCTGAGAAGAATGGACCGTTTATGAAATTATATTATTACGATGATATAATTTGGCCAAATTTAAAGAGAGAGGTAGAGACTGCACATAGTAAAGGTTTGAAGTATATTAAGCATAGCGATGGAAATATAAATAAATTGTTACCGAAATTAAGTGAAATTGTTGATGGTATACACTCTATAGAGCCACCAGCAGGAATGAATATTTGTGAGGTAAAGGAGAAGTATGGTGATAAACTTGTATTAATAGGCAATATTGATACTAGCCATACTTTACCGAGAGGGACGAAAGAGGAAGTGATAGAGGAGGTTAAACGAGTGATTAAATGTGCAGCACCTGGTGGTGGTTATATATTATCATCAAGTAATACATGGGTAGCTGATGCTAAGTTGGAAAATTGCTTAGCGATGGTGGAAGCTGCAAGAAAGTATGGTAAGTATCCAATAAGATTATAAGCCCTTTAAAATCATTATTTCGAGCTTTGTGGCTTATTTTTTAACTTTTAAATCCTTATATATCTCCTTAAAATAATTTCCTTAAAATAATTATAAGAATTAACCATAAAATGTTAGAAAAATTAAATTTTAATCACAAAATACGAAATTCGAAATTAAGCCACAAAGCTATTATTTGAGCTTAATTAAAACAATGGTTCACAAAATATTCCTCGATCTTTAAATGTATTTATTAACTCAATCTTTTTCTTCTCAAAAAACTCATTACTCATAGAATGCTTTAATCCATACTTTTCATAAACCCAATCTGCATAATGGTAATTCATTTTATCAATCATTACATAATCAGTCTTTCCAACTAGCTTTTCAACAAGATCTTCAGCCTTTGGTAATAAAGGAGCGATCATCACATAAGTCTTAATACCAGCTGAATGCAATTTACTCAAAGTATTTATCCTATCTTTAATTGATGGTGCTTTTGGTTCAAAAATATCTTTAATTCTCTCATCACCAGTCGTTATTGTAAGAATTATTTCAATATTTTTATAATTTCGTAAAAGCTCTATATCACGCAATACAAGTGTTGATTTCGTTTGTATTACAATAGGCCAACCTTTCTTTATCAAAATTTCAAGACAACTTTTAGTAATTTTAAATCTTTCCTCTAAAGGTTGATAAGGATCACATAAACTACTTATCCAAACCTTACCAAATTTTTTCCTTTTTAATTCACGTTGAAGTAATGTTGCAGCATTAATCTTTATATCAACAAACTCGCCCCATTTTTCTTTATGATTGGTAAATCTTTTAATATAACGAGCATAACAATAAGTGCATCCATGTTCACAACCAATGTAAGGGTTTATAGTGTAATCAAAAACCTTAGATTTTGATAAAATGCTCTTTGCGTAAATTTCTTTAATGATCATGGCTCTTTGTAATTTAATCATTAATTAATATTTTTGCATTACTGAAGCGAAATAGTAAAAATTTCTATTGCAAAAATATAAGTTTTATAGGTAAGAAATTTGAATAAATTAATGGGTAAGTTTATTTATCCCATTTTAAAAACCCTATCATGATTCATGATGGTTCTATTTGACATGAAAAAGATTTTTGTGTTTTTTACTATTCTTTTCCTTCTTTGGATATTTATAACACTAAGTGTGGGATTTGATAAGCTTTTAATTGGTGGTATCGCCTCATTACTTATATCAATCTTAACTCATAATTTAGCGATAAAAGGTAAGGTGAGAGATGTAATAAATCCTATTAAATGGTTAAATCTCATAAAATATCTTCTTTATTATTTATTTAATGCAGAGATTAAGGCACATTTGAGTGTTATTAAATTGATATTTAAAGGTAAGAAAGCTTTAAAGCCTGGCATAATTGAAGTGCCTTATTATTTAAAATCTGATCTTGGTATCACATTAGTAGCGAATTCTGTTACGAATACGCCTGGAACGGTAACTATTGAAGTAGATAAGAGTAAGAATAGGTATTTTATACATTGGATATATGTCGAAAGTTTTAAGCCTGAAGAGTGTTATAAAATGGTAACTTATGATTTTGAGAAAGGGATTAGGGGGTTTTGTGATTGAGTATCTTTGTTTTAATAGTAACATTTACTCTTATTATCCCAATAATATTATCAATGATTAGACTCTTTTTAGGACCTACCGGACCAGATAGGGTAATAGCATCCGATGTTGCAAGTTACACTACAGTAATGATAATGATTTATGTAGCATTAATAATTCATGAATATTCCTTATTGGATGCTGCAATACTACTTGCAATATTGATATTTGTGGGCTCATTAGCGGTTGCTAAATATTTAGAAGGTAGGGGGCTTGGTAGTTAATGATGATACTTGAAATTTTATCATATATAATAATGAGTATTGGTTTATTTTGCTCAATTATTGGTAGTTATGGGATAGTGATATTTCCAGATACTTATACAAGAATTCATGCAGCTACTGTAACGGTAATAGGTGGATCCTTACTTTTGAGTAGTGGTGCAGCATTATTCATGCTTACTAGCAATATTTTATTCTCTATAAAAGCTATAACAATAGCGGCTATAATATTTGTAACATCGCCTGTATCGAGCCATGCGATAATAAGGGCTGCATATAAAAGCAAAGTACCTTTATGGAATGGTTCTGTTGGAGATAAATTAAAAGAGGTTGGCGGGATTGATCGCAATTAATTACGATTTCATTCTTTACATATTAATCGTGATTTTAATTTTATTAGCGATTGTGGCTATAGAGTTAAAGGATTTACTTTACTCAATTATAGTTTTGGGAGTTGAAGGTGTAGTTTTAGCAGCTTTATTCTATTTGCTTCAAGCACCCGATATAGCGATAACACAAATAGCTGTAGCGAGTGGTGCACTAACTTTTTTATTCATATTGGCATTGAGAAAGACTAAAAGGTGGGAAGATTGAAGGGTATGAGAATCTTTAGCTTAATACTCATATCATTACTCCTTATTTTAATCTCTTTAGCATTACAAGATTTACCACCTTACGGTAATCATCCATATCCACTTGGTGAATATTTCTTAAGGAACACATTGAATGATACGGGTGCTACAGCGGTTGTGAATGCTATCATATGGGATTATAGAGGTTATGATACATTGGGTGAAACTACCGTATTATTTACAGCGATCGTTGTTATCTTAACATTACTTAGAACAAAAGGGAAGTAAAATGGAAGGGATGACGATAATCGTTAAAACGATGAGTAGAATTTTAGTACCTTTCTTTCTCTTACTCGCGGTTTACATAACTATTCATGGGCATCTCACAGCTGGCGGAGGGTTTCCAGCTGGTGTTGTGATTGCAGCATCTGTAATACTTCTTTTACTCGCATATGGGTTGACTGAACAAGAAAAAAGATTAGCACTTAGAATTAGTAAATCAATATGGGCTTTTGCAGCTATAATGATCTTTACCATTCCAACGATTGGATTTATCTTTAGCTCTTACTTTTTCAAGAATGTAGGTGTGTATCCGAGAGGTTGGCCTACTTTAGTATTTAGTGGAGGCTCACTAGCATTATTCAATATTTGGGAAGCGATACATGTAGCTACTGCATTCATTGTAGCATTTTATTTACTTACGAGGGAATGAGTATGAATATTGTATACATCGCAGCCTTAACTCTTCTCCTCATTGGATTTTATGCCATAATCTTTAAGGATAATCTTTTGAAGAAAATATTTGGGTACTCATTATTGGGTGATGGTGTAAATTTATTACTCATATCTTTAGGTTACAAATTTAATGGTATACCACCAACTATTACTGATGAATATATTGGTGATATAGAAGCTTTCGTATTAAAATCTGTTGATCCAATACCACCGGCACTTGTAATTACAGCTATAGTAATAGGTTTGAGCGTTATTGCAGCTTTATTAGCATTGACTATCAATGTTTATAGAGTTTATGGAACATTAAATGTAAGAAAAATAAGGAGGCTTCGTGGATGATTCAAATCAACTCTTTACCAATATTTGCTATTCTTACACCTATGTTTATTGGATTTTTAATCATTTTATTAGGAGAAATCATACCAAGAAGAATACAAGTTACACTCGCTTCTATAGCTGCATTTATCGCATCAATCTCATCATCAATTCTTTACATTTACGCAAGAGATGGTAAGGTTATTACACATAAAATGGGTGGTTGGCCACCTCCAATAGGCATAGTAATCGCTATAGACTCTTTAAACTCTTTATTTTCTTTAATAGTCTCAATAATCGTTTTACTCTCAATAATTTACAGTTATAGATATATGGAGCATGATTATGGCCATAGTTACTTTTATGCTCTTACTTGCCTCATGTTATGTGGTATGAATGGTATAATCCTAACGGGTGATTTATTCAATTTATTTGTATTCTTTGAGATTAGTGCTATATCATCTTATGGTCTTGTTGCATTTAGGAAGGATGAATGGGAGCCTGTAGAAGCTGGTTTTAAATACGCTTTGATTAGTGCTATAGGCACTATATTTCTTTTACTCGGTGTTGCATTAATTTATGGACTCGTTGGTGTACTCACAATGGCAAGTATTGCAAGTAAAATATCCTCAAATGCATTTTTAGAAGGTGCGAAGGTTAATGGTAATTTTGTAATACCTATTGCTGCAGCTTTTCTCATATGGAGTTTTGGTATAAAAGCAGCGATGGCACCTATGCATACTTGGCTTCCAGATGCACATCCAGCAGCACCATCACCAATAAGTGCAATACTATCTGGTGTATTTGTAAAAGTTGGTATATATGCAATGATAAGATTCCTTTACACGATTTATGGTTTATCAATTTCACATAGCTTTTTACCATACTTAGCTGGTTTTGGAGCTTTTAGCATGCTAATAGGTGCATATATAGCGCTTGTTCAAGATGATGTAAAAAGAATGCTCGCTTTCTCAACTGTATTGAATATTGGCTTTATACTTTTTGGTATTGGTATAGGATCTAAACTTGCACTTATTGGTGCTTTACTACATGTAGTAAATCACGCAATAACAAAAGCACTTCTATTCTTAGCCGCTGGCTCAGTAATTCACCAAACTGGGATAAGATCGATGAATAAGCTTGGAGGTTTAATAAAAAAGATGCCTATAACATCCATAATATTCATAATCGCATCACTTAGCATAATAGGTGTGCCATCAACCAATGGTTTTATTAGCAAATTTATAATATTAAAAGCTGGTATAGAGGCTGGAGAAACCATTTATTTAATTTATGTATTGATAGGTATATTATCAAGTATTATTGCCGCAGCATACATGTTAAGAGCATTTAGATTTATTTTCTTAGGAGAAGCAAAGATTGATTTAACAGATGTAAAAGAAGCACCAATTTCTATGCTCATACCTATGATTATTCTTACGATACTTATCGTAATTTTAGGTGTATTGCCACAAATCGGTATCGATTTAGTAAAGCCAGCTGTTGAGAGTATTTTTGAACGAGAAAGGTATATAAAGCAGGTGTTAACAAGTTGATATTAGAATACTCACCTTGGCTTTGTTGGATAATTCCATACATAGGTGCGATTCTCTCACTTTTATTTAATAAAATCCATCATAAATTGAGAGATTGTTGTGCTTTAACATCATCATTCTTATCCGCTATCTTCTCAACACTCATTATATTCGCTTATCCAAATGTGTTAAAAGGAGAAGCGTACCATAGCATACCCACCCTTTCTATAAAATGGATTGATGCACCAAATGTTACATTGAAAGCGGGTTTACTCATAGATCCTTTAAGTGTATTTATGGCTAACGTGGTTGCTTGGATATCATTCCTCATAATGTTATACAGTATTGGTTATATGGAAGGGGATAAGGGTATTGTAAGGTATTGGTTCTTTATGAATTTATTCATTGGTAATATGCTCCTTCTAGTTTTATCAGATAACTTTATCCAAATGATGTTTGGATGGGAGGGTGTTGGTTTATGCTCTTATGCACTTATAGGTTATTGGTATGAAGATGATGAAAAAGAGAAGCATATAAAATGGGTTGGAGAAGGTTTAGAAGAATATGCACCATCCCATTGTGGTATGAAAGCATTTATTACTACGAGAATAGGAGATATTGGACTTTTATTAGCAATATTTATTATATTCTCACAATCTGGTACATTTAATATTATTGAGTTGGGAAAGGATTTGAATTGGGCTTCAAAACTCTCAAATATGGGATTATTACTACCCACAGCTTTACTATTCTTGCTTGGTCCTATAGGCAAATCAGCTCAATTCCCACTTATGGAATGGCTACCAGATGCAATGGCAGGACCAGCATCAGTTAGTGCACTTATACACGCTGCAACAATGGTAAAGGCTGGTGTTTATTTGATTGCAAGAGTTTTTCCAATATTTTACATACTTATGCATAGCGGATTCATAGAGCTTAAGATATTCTTTATGAGTATTGCTTTAATTGGTGCTATTACCGCATTTATCTCAGCTACTCAAGCTAGCGTTAGTAATGAGATAAAGAAAGTATGGGCTTACTCAACCGTATCTCAAATAGGCTATATGATGCTTTCACTTGGTATCGCTGGATATTTAATTGGGGATGCGATGATTGCAGCATATGTAGCAGCACTCTTTCATCTTCTTAGCCATGCATTATTTAAAGCAAACCTATTTCTTACTTCAGGTTCAGTAATACATAGTTGTGAATCAAGATTTATGAGAGATATGGGTGGTTTATTAAAACTCATGCCAATTACATCAATATCTATGCTAATAGGGGTTTTAGCATTGTTAGGCATTCCTCCATTGTTAGGATTTTGGAGTAAAGAAGGGATATTGAAAGCTATAGAGTATGGTATTTATGAGTATTCTGAATTATCACTAATATTCATTATAGCAGCAATTACTGCCATTATTACCGTATTTTACAGTCTCAGAGCATACATTTTAACATTCATTAAAGAGAAGAGTGGTAGGGTTAAAGAGTTGGAGCATCATATTCATGAGGTTAAACCAGTTATGTGGATTCCTTACATTATACTCGCATTAGCGATTATTGCATTAGGCTTTTCTGTACCATTTGGTTTAGAGCATAAACTACATCACACTTTTGGTGATATGTTAAATCATTATTTAATGAAAGTGAGTGAACATAAAGAAGTTGTAACTACTCAAAGTTATTTACCGATATTGGCTTCAATATTAGCTATTTCTATTGGTTCAATAATATCTTACACAATTTATTTGAAAAAGGGTAATAATCTATTTGAATCTTTAAAGAATAAACGTACAATTTTAATAATTCAAAAATTCTTTTCCAATCGTTGGTATATAAATCGTTTTTGGTATGCAATTACAAATAAATTATTGGTATTGAGTAAGTTGATTCATGATAAATTTGAATTACCTATTGTAGATGGATTCAATTATTACTTAGCGAATTTTGTAACTTTTATTTCAAATAGAGTTAGAGGCATACATACGGGTGTATTAAGTGATTATATGATTGGTGCAACATTAGGCATGGTTGCACTTATTATCTTTCTTATAATCCTTTTAGGGGGTTAATTTATGATTGAATATTTACTAATCTTAGCCTTATTATTACCTTTAATTTGCTCACCACTTCCGTATTTATTAGGGGGTAAGAAAGGAGGCTTATTATCATTTTTAATTCTACTTATCTCAACACTATCAATAGGTTATTTACTCATTCAATATTATTTAAACCCGAATAGAGAGCCTTTTATAGTTTGGTATAATTGGGCTCCAGACTTAGGGCTTACATTTGGGCTTAATGGTGATGGACTCGGTTTATTCATGAGTTTCACAATTGCAATATTAGCATTAGCATTATCGCTTTATTCTATTGAATACATGGAGCATGAAGAGGATGTGGGAAGTTATTTCACACTTTACTTACTTTACTCATCAGGTATGATTGGTTGTGTACTCGCTAGTGATCTTATTGAATTTTACCTATTCTTTGAACTTATGCTTATACCATCATGGGCTTTGATAAATCAATGGGGTACTGGATTAAGGGAAAAGGTTGCTTTTAAATACTTTATATATACTCATGTAGGAGCTTTATCATTACTTATTGGTATATTAGCTACGGGTATGCTTTATGGCACTTTTGATCTTTTTAGGATTCAAATTTTATTGAGTAAACAATTTAAACCTGATATAATAATAAGTCAAATCGCAGCTATTTTAATGCTCATAGGTTTGATGGTTAAGCTAGCTATATTTCCATTCCATACTTGGCTTCCAGATGCTCATGCTGAAGCTCCTACACCAATTAGCGCTTTACTATCACCAGCTATGATAGGTATTGGTGGTTATGGTATATTGAGATTTGTGTATGGTAGTTATCCACACATCATCACAAACTTCTCATCAATATTGATTTTTCAATCTTTATTTACAATGATTTATGGTGGATTAATGGCTTTAAAGCAAAATGATTTGAAAAGATTACTCGCATATTCGAGTATTAGTCAAATGGGTTATATTTTATTCGGTATAGCTGCAAACTCACCTTTGGCTATTGTTGGCTCTATGTTGCATTACTTTAGCCATGCTACTTGTAAAGCGATGCTCTTCATGGTATCTGGTATCTTTATGCATCAAATAAATGTGAGAGATATTGATAAATTAGGCAGCCTTGCATCAAAAATGCCTTATACCGCTATAGCGATGATTATTGGCTTTCTTGGTATCGCTGGAACACCACCATTTAATGGATTCCAAAGTGAATGGATGATATTTTCAGGAGCTTTAATTTATGGTTCTTTAGATAAGCAAAGTATAATCGTTGGATTAGCTTTATTATCTACAGCGCTTACTGCATCTTATGGACTTTGGACTGTAAAGAGAGTTCTTTTTGGATCAAAATATTTAAATCTTGATATTAAAGAAGCGGATATGCTTATGATAGCACCATTAATTTTACTCATTTTATTAACAACAGTTATAGGCATATATCCACAACCTCTTATAACCCCTATAAATTCAATAATTTCTTAATATTATCAATATTGAATAGAGTGGTAATATTCTCAAGTAGTTTTATATTCTCATTTTATAAAAACATTAAACTTAAATTCGTATTAAATCTTAAGTTTTTAGAATGTGCCCATTACCAAAAGCATTTGAATATTTTGCTCCTGAGAATATTAATGAAGCTTTAGATTTATTAAATCGATTTAAAGATAAAGCGAAAATACTTGCTGGTGGTCAAAGCCTCATACCTTTAATGAAATATCGATTATTAAGTCCTGAATACGTAATCGATCTTCGTAAACTTAAGGATTTAATATTCATAAAAGAGAAGGATCAAAATCGCATATCCATTGGTGCTTTAACAACCTATATTATGATAGAGTTTTCTCCATTAATTGAGCAAAAATGCCCTTTACTTAAAGAAGTAACAAATTCACTTAGTGATTTACAAGTTAAAAATAGAGGAACGATTGGTGGGAGTATTTGTCATGCAGATCCTGCTGCTCATTACCCGCCTGCAATGTTAGCATTAAATGCCCAATTTAAATTAATGAGTAAAGAAAATGGTGAAAGAATTGTTAATGCAGAAGATTTTTTTATCGATGCTTATACAACATTGATTAAACCTGATGAGATATTAACCGAGATTGAAATAGATGCTTTTCAAAATGATTTTGGTTGGGGATTTGAATACTTGAATTATGGAGGTGCGGGTTATCCAATAGTAATCGCAATTACCATTTTGAAAATGAGGAATGATGTATGTGAGGATGTGAGAATAGCTCTTGGAGGGGTAAGTTTAACCCCTATTAGAGCAAAAATAATTGAGAGTTCTTTAAAAGGTGAAAAGTTAAACTCAGAGATTATCGATAAAATAATTTTTGAAAAAATGGAGGAAATGAGGATTAATCCACCTTCAGATATTCATGCATCATCCGAATATAGAAAGGAAATGGCAAAAGTTTTAACAAGAAGAGCTATTAAAAAAGCGTTAAAAAGATTAAAAGGTGATGGGGTTTGAGTAAAAAAGTTTCTATCACTGTGAAGGTGAATGGAGAAGTTTTTAAAGCTGATGTAGAGTCGAGAATGTTGCTTATAGATTTTTTAAGAGATGTTTTAGGATTAACTGGTACAAAAAAAGGTTGTGATGAAGGAAAGTGTGGCGCATGTACAATCTTATTCAATGGTTCAGCTGTAAAGTCTTGTTTAATGTTTGCTGTTCAAGCAGATGGTAGTGAGATAATAACTATTGAAGGATTGAGTAAAGAAGGAAAACTTCATCCACTTCAAGAAGAATTTATGAAGAATATTGCGATACAATGTGGTTATTGTACAGCAGGTATGATAATGGTTGCTTATAACTTACTCAAGCTTTATCCTAAAATTAACGAGGATGAAATAAGAAAAGGGATTTCGGGAAATTTGTGTAGATGTACTGGATACGTTAATATTGTAAAAGCGATTCTATCTGCAGCTCATAGGTGTGAGAAATGAGTAATAAAATTGAGGATTGGAGAAAGAGAGAGAGGGATTATCCCATAGTAACTGGGAAGGCTTTATACACCAATGATATAAATTTGCCGAATATGCTATATTGCACTATTCTTGGGAGTAATTATGCTCATGCGAGAATAAAGAGTATAAATGTGAATAAGGCGCTTGAAATTCCAGGCGTAATAAATATTATTACTGGAGCTGAACTAATGGATAAAATCAATCCATTACCTACAAATTCTGATTATAGCAAATTAGGTTGGCATTGGAGAATTCCTAAAGTTTATCCATTAGCCATTGATAAAGTCCGTTTTGTGGGTGAGCCTATTGCAGCTATCGTTGCTACTAATAGCTATATTGCTGAAGACGCTTTAGAGATGATCGATGTAGAGTATGAACCATTACCCGTAGTTGTAAATCCTGAGAAAGCCATGGAGAAAGATGCTCCACTTTTATATGAGGAATGGGGTGATAATATTCAAGCTTACATAAAATTCATACATGGTGATATTGAAAAATCTTTCTCGAAAGCTGATAAGGTTTTAAGAGTTCAACTTAAAGAGCAAAGATATTCAGGCTTTCCCATAGAGCCTAGATGTTGTGTAGCAGATTATGATGAGAGAAGGAATGAATTAAGAGTTTGGTTACCAAATCAAACACCTTATCAATCAAGAAGGTATATAGCCAGTGTTTTAAATATGCCTGAATCTCACGTTAAAGTAATCGTTCCAAATGTTGGAGGAGGGTTTGGGAATAGAATCGTTCCTTATAAAGAGGTTATCCCTTGTATTTTATCTTTAATTTTAAAAAAGCCAATAAAGTGGTTTGAGAGTAGAAGAGAGAATTTTCTCTCACAAACACATCAAAGAGATTTAAAATGGGATGTTGAGGCTGCTTTTAAGAATGATGGGAGAATACTTTCAATAAGAGGGAGGTTTATAATGGATTATGGTGTTGAGGGGACTAATAGAGATGCTGGTTCACCAGCTATTGTACCTGCGGTAAGATCTATACCTAGCGCATATAAATTGGAAGCGATTCAAATAGATGCTTATGGAGTGGTAACGAATAAAGCACCATACGGTGCTTACAGAGGTTATGGAAAGGATAAAGGAAATAGATTAATAGAAAGAGTTTTGAATATTGCTGCAAGAGAGTTTAACCTTTCACCAGAGGAGATTAGATTTAAGAATTTTATTCAACCAAATGAATTCCCATACCGCCAAATTACTGGTTATTTGTATGATAGTGGGAATTATCCTAAAGTATTAAAAAGAGCGCTTCAACTCTTGAATATTGAATATTGGAGGGAGCAACAAAGATTACTCAGAGAAAGAAATAGGTATATTGGTATAGGTTTAGCATTTATGGTTGAGCCAGCTGGTGCCTCAATACCCTACAGTATATTCACAGGTATAGAGAGCGCTAAAGTATCTTTATTTACAGATGGTAGCATTCACGTATATTCTAATACAATCGATATAGGCCAACATTCAAAAGTAGCTATTGTATCGGTTGTAGCTGAAAATCTCGGTGTGAAACCTGAGGATATTAAAGTAATTATGGGTGATAGTGATATCGTTGGATTGGGTCCATGGTCTAGTAGAGGGGTTATTTATGGAATAAGTGCAGTAGTTAAAGCGACTAAAGCTTTGAAATTAAAAATCCTTAAAGTTGCAGCCAAAATCCTTAATGAAAACTTTGAAAATCTTTACATAAAGGATGGGGTTATTTATTCTAAATCAAATTCAGAGAAACAAATATCAATAAGGGATTTAGCAAATCGTGTTTACTTCTTTCCAGGCCCCCAAATGACACTTACCCAAGATATGCTTGAGAAAGGTGAGACAACGTTAGAAGCAATAGCATCGTGGTTCAGCCCGACAACAATTAAAGAGTTAAGCTCTGTATATACAACTTTTTGTTGCGGTGCTGATGCAGCGGTAATTGAGGTTGATTTAGAAACGGGTAAGGTTAAAGTGTTAAAGTATGTAGCAGTTCATGATGTAGGAAAGATAATCGATCTCGCTTCAGTAGAAGCTCAAGTGCAAGGAGGAATTGCTCAAGGTATTGGAGGAGTACTTTTTGAAGAGTTAATTTATAATGAGGATGGGCAATTATTAACAACAACATTCACAGATTATTTAATGCCTACCGCTATAGATATACCTGAGATTGAAATTGATCATATTGAAACTCCATCACCAGTAACTGAAACAGGTGCAAAAGGTATGGGTGAAGGACCGATTATTATCCCACCAGAGGTTATAATAAGTGCGGTTGAGGATGCACTCGCCCCATTTAAAGTGAGAATAAGTGAGACGCCATTAAAGCCTGAGAGGATTTGGAGATTATTGAAATGTGTAACTTAATTCTCTAAAAAAATCAAAGAGTAATTTCTTAATGATAAAAGCTAACACTATAGCAAAAAAGCTAATATTATGAATCCTTAATTCTAAAGATTTGGCAATATTAACGATTTTTGTTTATTCGTTTACTCCATCTTACTTAATTTAAGCCTTTATACCCAATTCTAAAAGCTTCTCTGCTTTTGGTATTCCATTATCATCCCAACCTCTATATTGATAATATTGCTTTAACATTTTATCCAATGGTGGAAGATTATCTGCAGCACCACCTTCTCCCCTCCTTAATGTTAAAATACGTAATGGTAAGGTATCATCCTTTTTGCTAATACCACAACGAACATTATACATTCTCTTCAAATTGTATATTCGTTCACCAGTCTTCATAAACTCATCCACACTCATATCCCAACCTGTTACTAACTTCAACCATTGAATAATATGGCTAATCTTTATCCCGGCAAAGAATAAGAATTTGCATAATTTCAATGAATCCATCATTGACATTAAGTTTTGAAGCTTCGCTACAAACTCTCCTTTATTATCCACACCGAATCTATCTTGAATCTCAGGATAACCGATATCTGGCATAGTTACGCTTCTTTCAAAGATGTGTGTTAAACCTTGTAAGTGGCAAGCCCCCCTATTTGATGTAGCGTAACCTAAACCAACACTATTGTATGCTCGAGGATCATGAAATGGTAACTCCATACCTTTCACATGCAGTACAGCATCAGATATACCAGTAATTTTCTCACCAATTCTTTTTACACCTTCGCCCAAGAGCCAACCAAAGCCTTCTCTTTTACCAATCTTTTCAATCATAGTTATCATAGCGTTTGCATTACCCCATGTTAACTCAACACCACCCGTATCTTTTTTGCTAATCACGCCTCTTTCATATGCTTCCATAGCGAGGGCTATTACTGCGCCTGTAGATATTGTATCCAACCCATATCTATTACATAACTCATTACCTTTTGCAATAGCCTCTAAATTATCTATTAAACACATCGCACCCAAACCAGCAACCGTTTCATATTCAGGTCCAGCACCATCAACAGGAGCATAAGGCCCTTTCTCTATCTTAACCCTTCTTCCACAACCAATAATGCATGCACTGCAATAAAATCGGCCCGTTAATATAGTCTCCGCCATAGTTTGTCCAGAAATTTTTTGTGCACCCTCTTCCCATTTCCCCTTTACCCAATTTTTAATTGGTAAATCTCCTAACTTCTCAATAGTTATTACACCACCAGATGTGCCAAAATCATGTAAAGCTTTAGCATTTTGAATAATCATTGGACTTAATTCTTTAATCGATTTTATTAATCCTTCTTCATCAGCAATACTCACCTCACCACTACCTCTCACCACTATAGCTTTCAAATTCTTTGAGCCCATCACAGCACCTAATCCACATCTACCAGCTGCTCTACCATCCTTCCCATCATGCATAATTGCAGCGATTCTAGCTAACCTTTCACCAGCTGGTCCTATACATGCAATTACCGCTTTACTATCTGTCTCTTTCTTCAAAACCTCATCTGAGTCATAAGTATCCATACCCCACACATGCTCAGCTTTACGAAAGACGATACTACCATCACATATCCATAAATAAGTAGGCTTTTCAGCTTTACCAATAATTACTAAACCATCATAACCAGCTTTCTTTAATTCCGTACCCCAATAACCACCAACATCAGCCTCACCATAAATCCCAGTCAATGGAGATTTTGAAATCACTTCATGCCTACCTGAGAGAGGTACTTTTGTTCCTGTGAGTGGCCCCGTCATAAATATTAATCTGTTATCAGGGCTAAAAGGATCAGTTTCTGGTCCAGTTTCATCATAAAGAATTTTTGCACCTAAACCACTCCCTCCAATATACATCTTTAAGATTGAATCAGGCATTCTTTCCTCAATTACACTTGATTTTGATAAATCGATACGTGCAACCTTTCCTACATAACCATTACCCATTTGCAATCATCCTCCTGAAATTGGAGGGACGATACTTACAATAGAGCCATCATGAATAATATCATTCAATTTAGCTACGTTAGAATCTATCAATATTAATAAATGACTACTCAAAGCTTCATCACTTTCCATCGATATATTACTTAATTTGCCACGCTTTATTAAATTTTTTATAAAATCAGAAACTTTAATCTCATTACCCTCGATCTCTAACTCCTCCTCTCTCTTACCCATTAATTTATCAAACGGTGCATAATATTTAATAAGTAACCTTCCCAATCCTATCCGACCACGTTATAGTTATAACTCTTTATTTTTAAAATTTCCAATTTGCAACTACCATTAGAGCAACTAACGATCTAATTTTAAACAACTTTTCTTTAACTGTACTAAATATTTACTCTCATTAATTTTCCTTCATACATCTCTTCGTATACTTTCAAAACTCTTTCTTTGGTTAACTCTATTGGGCTATTGGGTCTTGGCCACTCCTTAATAGTTCGCTCAGCCAATGTTTCCAAATCAGCTTTCGAAATCCCTACTTCCTTTAGAGATAATGGTACATCGAGGTCCTTAACCAATTCTCAAGTGGCTTTGATAGATGCTTTAGCTGCCTCCCATACACTTAAGCTTGATATGTCCATTCCTGCCGCTTTAGCGATTGCAGCCCTATCAGGCCCAAGCCCCGATGCCTGTTACAGAAGATATGTTAATTATACTTCCACTTCTCTGTTGAACCATAACCTTTCCAACAGCTTTTGTACAAAGGAAGACTCCCTTTAAATTTATATCCATAGTGCAATCCCATTCTTCTTCGCTCAAATCAAGGAGGGCTTTGGTATGTTTATACCAGCGTTATTCACAAGAATATCAATTCTTTTAAACTTGTCTAGCATAAGCTTTACCATTCTTTCTACATCACTAGATACAGAAACATCTGCTTGTATCGTCAAAGCTTCACCATTCATTGAGAAGATTTCATCTACAACTCGTTGAGCATTTTCAAGATGAACTGCATTAACAACTACACGCGCACCTTCTTTGGCAAATAATAAAGCTATCTCTCTACCTATACCCCTTCCAGCACCGGTAATGATTGCAACTTTATCTTTAAGCTTCATGTCTAAAAAAAGCAGTATTAGCTTATTTAAATATACTCTAAATTCTTAGGGGAAAAAGAAGGCCTTCATTTATTTCAGAAGGCCTATTTCACGCCAATAATACTCAGCTCCAGGATGTAATGGAATTGGAATTCCTTTGAGAACCATATCAGGTTGGAATAGCTTGTAAATTGGAGAGATCGCAACAAGCCTTTCACGATTCTCCCATAAATGCTTCGTTAACCTGTAAATGAAGCCCTCTGGAAGATCAGCTCTACATTGAAAACCATAATATTCACCAACGGTTAAAACCTCCTCCACTCCTCTATAAGTATCCTTTGGCATAATAATCGGAATATAACCTGGATTTAACTTATTGAGTTTATCTATTATCTCTGGATCTACTGGTAGGCATCTAATCGGGGCTTTTGCAGCTACTTCAATACCAGGAGCCATAGGGATTGAGCCCATAATAGCGAAAGCATCTAAAAGCCCATCTTTCATACCCGCTACTGCATCAGGATAATCTCCAAATGTTACACTCCCTCCAGCCTTCTTTATATCATCGTAAGTGATTCCATATGTTTCAAGAACCAATCTTGAAGTTAATTCACCTATAAAGCCAGGTCTACCAGGATTAATTCTTTTACCGAGTAAATCTGGAATTTTACGTATCGGACTATCTGCCCATACAAGCATTTGCCACCTCGCTGGATAAAATGTGCATATAGCTCTAAGCTTATTATGGGGTTCATCAGCGAGTTTTGGTTTACCTTCTTTACCTTTCCAAAGAGATCCTGAAGCTACCCATGAGGCCCAAGCTAAATCTGCATCTACACCTTTTTGTAGTGCAATAGCGTTCTCCACACCCCCACCTGGAAGAACTTTACAAGAGATATTAGGATCAATGAACTCGTTAATTATTTTGGCTACAACAGGCCCAGCCATATGCCAAGCTCCACCAACCCCTCCTGTGAGTATAGTTATGTACTTGATTTCTCCAGGTACATAAGTAGGTGGTGGTTTTGGTGCTGGTGAGGGGGTAGGGCTTGGTGTAGGAGATGGAGTTGGTGTAGCAGTTACAGTAACAGTTTGTGTTATAGTGGGTCCTGATATAGTTGTTGTTATAGTTTTTGTTATTACCTCTTTAGCTGCTGGTAAAGATGCATAATATGCAGCTATACTACCACCAAATATTACTGCACCAATAATGAATGAACCAATATATTTTAAATATGCACGTCTATCAACTTTCTTTTCAGAAGACATATTACTCAATCAAGGATAAATAAAAAACCTTTATAAAGTTTACCTTATTGATATATGGAAAGATAAAGTATGAATTTTAAGAATTTTGTTAGAAAAATTATATCTTTACTCGCTATCCTTATAGGTATTTATCATATAATAATTGCAAACCCTATTCGTGCCCTTGCTGATGAAGTTACTCTCAGAGTTATACATGTATCTTTATTTCTAACTATGGCGTTTATAACATACCCCGTTATTAAAGGAGCATCTGGTAAAAAGCGCTTTTTAACTTATGTAATTACTTTAATTCTTATAGCTTTAGCTTTATCAGTAATGTTTTATGTGTTAACTGAGGGTACTGAGTTTTTCATGCGTAGAGGAAGGCCTAATGAAAGGGATGTATTATTCGGTTCGATTATTACGATACTTGTTATACTTGCAACATTTAAAGCGATTGGTTTACCCTTAGGTATATTGTGTATTATCGCTATACTCTATTGCTTTTATGGTCAATACATCCCAGGCTGGTTTGGTCATCGTGGTGTTCCATTAGATACATTTATTGATTATATGTTCATAACAACATTCGGTATTTATGGAATACCAGCTGGGGTTATGGTTACATATGTAACCCTTTTTATTATTTTTGGAGCTTTTTTAGATAAATCAGGCCTTGGGAGGTTCATTATGGATGTTAGTAATGCATTAGTAGGTCACACATCAGGAGGGCCTGCAAAAATAGCTGTAGTTGCAAGTAGCGCTATCGGTACGATTTCTGGGAGTGCTGTCGCTAATGTTGTTACAACTGGTACTTTTACAATTCCTATGATGAAAAAACTTGGATATAAGCCACATTTTGCAGGTGCTGTTGAAGCAGTAGCTTCAACTGGTGGTCAACTTATGCCTCCAGTAATGGGTGCAGCAGCATTTGTGATGGCTGAATTGACTCAAACACCATATATTAATATTTGTTATCATGCAGTCATACCAGCTTTGCTTTACTATATAGCGGTATTTTTGATGGTACATTTTGAGGCTAAAAAACTTGGCTTAAAAGGTTTACCAAAGGAAGAATTACCGAAAATCACTAAAACCTTTTTATGGGGAGGGCATTTAATTATTCCATTAGCCCTACTCGTTTATTTATTAATACAGCAATACAGCCCTCAAAGAGCCGTTCTTATAGCGATAATCTCAACTTTAATTATCAGTTGGCTTAGAAAAGAGACAAAAGTAGGATTAAGAAGTGTATTAAACGCATTGGAAGCGGCAATTCGTGAAGCAATACCAGTTGCTGTAGCATGTGCTGCCGCTGGAATCATTATAGGTTGTATGTATGTGACTGGTTTAGGATTTAAAGCGACCGCTGTCTTTTTAGAAATTTCTGGTAGAAATCTTATGATGCTCACGATATTAACCGCACTCGTTTGTATGCTTCTTGGCATGGGCATACCAACTACAGCAGCTTATGTGACATGTGCAGCATTAGCTGTACCAGCTATGGTGGAATTAGGCGTTCCACTGTTAGTTGGACATTTATTCGTTTTTTATTATGCGATTTTATCAGCTATAACTCCTCCCGTAGCTTTAGCAGCATACGCTGCTTCCGGAATAGCTAAAGATAGTCCAATGAAAATAGGCTTTAAAGCGGTTCATCTTGGCATAGCTGCATACATCGTGCCCTTTATGTTTGTTTATAACCCAGTCTTAGCGGGAATTAGTCCCGAATTAAGCTGGCTTGCATGGTCATTCTTAACTGCATCAATAGGAGTATTGTGTCTTGCAGCAGGTTCGATAGGATATCTTATGAGGAAGTTAAGTATTTTAGAACGACTTCCATTATTAATAGCATCCATACTTTTAATAATTCCCGAAGCCATAAGTGATATTAGTGGTTTATTAATACTAGCCGTAATGATTGTTTTAGGAAAACTTCGAGTTAAAAGATCATAGTTTAGAAAATAATGCAATGAATCTGAAAGTAGAATTTAGCTAACATTTTTAAGAGTTACATAAATATAGTGGTAAAGATTAAGACTGGTTGGATGGTTAAATATATTGACACGGATGTAGTTATTGTTGGGAGTGGTATTTCTGGTTGTACTGCTGCAATTGAGTGTAGAAAGCTTGGATTGAATGTAGTAATTTTAGAAAAAGGCCTTTTCGCTAGAAGTGGCTCAAGTAGGATGGGTAGGCGTTTTATAATTTGGACATCTAACATACCCCGTTACTCAAGATGGAGAGGAGGTAGCGGAGCTGGAATGGTAGCTTGGTGGGAAGACCCAGAGCTTCGTAAGCTTTGCAGTAAAATTATAAGAGGAGATTCCCAAGAAGGCTGGTCTTACGCTGCTGAATTGGAGAGCCTTGGAGTTTTTTTCAGAAGATATCCTGACGGGACTGTATGGCCTGAACCAACTGTTGGCTTACATAGTATGAAAACCGATCAAGTTGGTAAGATGATTCTTCAAGTTTTGGGCCCTGAGGTTAAGCGCAGAGGCGCGATAGTATTAGAGGAGACCATGGCTACAAAAGTATTGACTCGTAATGGTAGAGCTGTAGGAGTAACAGCATTAAGTATTAGGGATGGTAACATGCTTGTTATCTCCGCAAAAGCAACTATAATCGCTACTGGAGGTACAACTTGGTATCCAACTTCTTCAGTCCCGGATGGGCTTTCTGGAGATGGGTTAGTAATGGCATTAATGGCTGGAGCTGAACTTGCAGATATTTGTGAATTAGTATGGTACGGTGTGTATAAAAATCCAAGAGTGCCTCCAAAGGGTTGGAGATTTTCCGTAGCGGCTTGGAGTGCTAAGCCTTTAGATTGGACTACAGCTAAGTTTTTAAATAAATATGGTGAAGATATTCTCCAAAAGGAGGAGTATAAGAAGCTTATAGAGGAAGCAAAAGCTCATGGAATGGATGGTAAGAATTTAAGCATTCCAATTTGGTTAATGACTTACATAGTTGCTAGTGAAATAGCAGCTGGTCGTGGTACTGAAAGAGGTGGTGTTTATGTAAGCTACAAACATATGAGTAAGGAAACTTTAGAACTTATGAAAACGACTTGGTCACGTTATGACTACTTTAAAAAAATTGGGTTAGATCCTACAAATGATTTAATTGAAATTAGCTTTATACCCCACACGAATTGTGGAGGAATTGTAGTCGATTCAAATTTTGAAACTTGTGTACCATGCTTATTCGCAATTGGAGGCGTTATAACCAATCCCAGCATCGCTATGCACCTGTGTATCGGTCAAGCTAAGCATGCTGCAAAGTCTGTAGCTAATCGTGTTAAAGACTTAGAATTATTACCACCTGATGAAGAACAAATTAAGAATGAGGGTGATAGAATCTTCTCTTACATAGAAGGACCTATGCTTGAGGGAGCTATACCACCAGCTAAAGTTAAAAAGATGATTAAAAACATTCTTCAAGAAAAGTGTTATTATTGGAAGAATGAGAAAGATATGTTAGAGGGGCTTTCAATGCTTGAAAAATTAAAGCATGAGATTATACCGAAGATGAGGCTTGAAAGTAATTCACGGGTTTACAATCAAGGACTTGTTGAGGCTTTAGAAACGATAAACTTACTTACTTTATCAGAAATCTTTATAGAAATGGCTTTAATGAAAAAAGGAAGTTGGGGTACTTTTCGTAGAACAGACTATCCTGAGGAAAGTAATTTTTTTACGAGCATAAGAGTGAAAATAGTGAATGGGGAGAAAAAATACCGCACTATTAATGTGCCAATCCCGGAGGATTAAGAAAGATGAAAAAGTCTAAAGTGAAAATCTTTAGATTTGACCCAAGTATTGATTTTGCACCAAGGTATGAAGTTTATGAAGTTCCCTATGAGGAAGGTGATAGAGTTTTGGATATCCTAAAGTATATACGTGAGGAATTAGGTGTGGATGTAGCTTTTAGATATGCATGTAGAAGTAGATTCTGTGGGACGTGTGGCGTATCTGTGAATGGTAAACCAATTTTAGCTTGTTGGGAAGAAGCGCTATCCAAAATGATTATTGAGCCTTTACCACACTTTCCTATTATAAAGGACTTGGTGGTGGATAGAAGCTTCTATGATGAGTTAATACATAAAGTATACCCCAATCTTATAAAAGAGGTAAAAGAGGAGCAAAAGCTTGAAGATGTTAATATGAACTTTTTAGAGAAAATTGAACCAAGTAAAATGAATGATGTAATCTATTTCCAGCAATGTTTAGAATGTATGCTTTGCATCGCTGCTTGTCGTACAATTTCCTCAGACTTAAATTATATAGGCCCGGTATCTTTAATGGCAGCTTATAGAGCTTGTGCAGACCCGAGGGATAAAGGTAAGGAATTAAGACTTAAACTTCTCGATAATAAAAATGCATGTTGGCGTTGCCATTATGTTCTTAGTTGCGCGGATGTGTGCCCTATGGGATTATTTCCTCCATATGCAATAAGTCAGTTAAGAAATATGATAATTTTAAGTAGATTAAAGAATATTCGCTTAAAAATAATTAAGCTTATGGATGGACTTAGATTTAAGAAAAGCTATGTTCAATAAGGGGAAATGTGGTACATTCTACTTTTTACCTTAAGCTCTTAAAAAGTATGAGGTTCTTTTATGATCATTTTTAACTATTTAAGCACTATGGAAGTTTCTATATGGTTATTTAAGATTGGGGTAATTGGGCATACTAAAGCTTGTAAAAATGTGATCATGTGCTAAAGTACCATAAACTGCTATAAAGCAAAAATTATGATTTTGAAGCTTTAACTTTAGAGTAAATTTCTAGAAACTCCTCATCTGTAAGGGCTCTTTTCTTCTCTTCACCCAATTTTTTAACCAAATTTAATATATTAATAACTTCATCTTCTGTAGCTTGTAAATTCATTTGCTTTAACTTCCATTCTACTGAGTGTTTACCACTCTTCTTTCCAAGTACCACTCCTTCTTTATTCCCTACCAGCTCTGGTAAGAAGGCTTCAGAACCTAACCGATACTTTAACCATGCCGCTACACCTATACCAGCTTCCCTTGTAAAAACTCTATCACCAACTATTGGTTTATTAGGTGAGAGTGGGAAGCAAGAATATTTTTCCACAAGTTTTGAGAGTTCATAAAGTTTTTCGAATTTTATATTTAAAGGAATGCCATAGAGTAGCTTAAGGCACAAGGCTGTCTCTTCAAAAGAAGCATTTCCACTTCTTTCACCAATACCATTAATTGAAGTATGCGCAACTTGAGCGCCATTTAATATGCCTGAAATTGTGCAAGCAACACCCAAACCCATATCGTTATGACAATGAACTTCCAAAGTCTTTTTCACCTCTTTATTAATCATTCTTACGAGATATCCGAAACCCTCAGGTGAACAACAACCATATGTATCCACGATTGCAAAGCCATCTACTTTGGTCTCAACCTCAAGCCTCTTTAATAACTGTATTAATAACCCTGCTTCGGCTCTAGAAGTATCTACTCCGAAAAAGACTGTATAAAGACCATGAGCTTTAGCGTAATCAATTGCAGATATAGCTCTTGAAAATATTTCTTCTTTAGCCCATCCGTATTGCTTTAATTTAGGCGTTCCAACAGGTCCTTCACAAATTATTCCTGATGCATCACATTTTAATACGGCATCAATATCCTCTTTGAGTAAACGAGCAAAGCCAAATACTTTAGCTTTCAAATTCTCATGTGCTATAGATTTAATGGCTTCAGCATCCTCTTCTGAGACTAAAGGCATTCCAGCCTCAATTCTTTGAATACCTATTTCATCAAGCATTTTTGCTATCTCTATCTTCTCATTCTTTCTAAAGACAACACCGGGTGTTTGCTCCCCATCCCTTAGAGTAACATCATGAAAGATAACTTCACTAGGTTTCTTAAAGCTCTTCTGAACCTCATCAGCGAAATTAAAAGGACTTACCCACCACTTTTCACTAACCCAAGGTTCCATGAGTTTTTTTAAAAATGCGATATTTATAAATATAACTGCTAAAAATCTTGATACTGTCAAGTTATGTTTTAAAAGCTTTAAGAAGTCGCTTGATGGAAATCATCTTCAAAAGGTGGTTTCAAGTTCCTTAAAAACATAACTTGATGGGATTGTCAAGATAAGCCCAACATGATCTCTAGATTATAAAGCCCTATGAACACGTCTAAGAATTTAGTTATTGATGATATAGATGCTCTAAATGGTAAGCTATTGTAGAAAGCTTTAAGTCTTCTCTTCACCCTTGCGAAACCAAGACTCTATGCTATTCTTCTTACCTCTCGCTACTTGCTCATAATCTAATCCTAGCCTCTTTAATGCATCCACATACCATTGTTATGATCCATGAGTATAATAGGTTTATTCTCACAATATTGAAGAACTTGATTGAGAAAGAGTTTTGCATCCAACGCACTTCTTGTATATGATACTCTTACTGCAAGGACTTCTCTTGTATCCATATCTATTGCCATACATAGACTTGATCTCCATGAAGCTTGGTTTCATCTATAGCTATGCATTTACGATACTTTCTCTCAAGCTCCAACACCATCATTAAGGCATGATACCATTGTTTAACAGCTTCATATGTGAAGCCTCTCCATTTTGCTATACTCCTTAGAGATGAACCTGAATAATGCATAAGTGCTGAAAGGATCTTATCTTGTAATGGTACTTTATTCCTTTTAAAGATCTTAGCCTCCTTAACCATTCTCACAAGATAATCCATTCATAGAGTATGGGGAGGGTAAAATAGAACAAAAAACCTAAGGTTAAATAGAATAGAAAAATGGAGAATGTTATTTTGACAATCCCCTTGACAGTATCAAAAATCTTAATATTAATCAATCACACAGCAAGAATACATTATTTCTTAATTGATCTTGAGGATTCAAAGAATTTGGCATTTCGAAGGCTTTCTAATACTCCTTTTTCAATTGTATATTTACACTTGAAACCCAATTCAGTTTGTGCTCTCGTAGTATCAAGCGGACCACGTGCAGTAGGTATAAGTTCACCAGAACCAATTTCAATTTTTGCATTAGGAATCGTCTTTTTAATAATTTCGGCAATATCCTTGAGCTTAATAAGTTCACCAGAACCAATGTTAAATATACGATGTTTAAGACCCTTTGTGTAACATGCTAAAACAATAGCTTGTATCACATCCTTAATATAAATAAGATCGTATGCACCGTCACCACCTTTAGAGATTTTAACCGGCATACCGATAGCAGACTTTTGAATCATCTCCATAATAATACCGCTAACACCTCTAAATACAATCGGTGCTCGTGGCAATCCGTAAACTAATGAAAGTCTTAATGCTATAAAATCAATACCATAATTATTAGCATAATTCTGCCCAAAATATTCACTTGCTAACTTAGTAATCCCATAAATTGAAACTGGTTGTTTTGGATAATCTTCATCAAGCGGTTGTCCAATTGGTGTATAACCATATACAGCCCTAGAGCTAATATAAACTACTCTAGGTAAATCTGTTAACCTAGCAACTTCGAGACAATTAACAGTACCTTCAAGATTTATTTTAAGTGCTGCTAATGGTGCTCGCTCACTTTCATCAGTTAAGAGAGCAGCTGTATGAACGATAAGATTAACTTGTTCCTTCTTAATGGCATGTAAAAGTTGGGATAAATCTGTAATATCGCCTTTAATTATTTTAACGTTATTTAAGTCTTTTACAGCTTCAAAGTAAGGAGCGAAGTCGTAAGCAATTACTTTTTCTCCCCTTTTAACAAGCTCACTTACAAGATGAGCGCCTATATACCCCGTACCACCAGTTACAAGAATTACCATATTAATAACACCTTTTAGATTAAATCCCCAACTTCTTATATATAATTGGCAACTTACTCTTTGTATCCTCCTCTACTTTCTCATAAATACTATTACCATGTGAGTCCATAGTTACGAGAATTGGGCCGAAATCCCTAACCTTAATTTCTATAACAGCATCATAAATACCAAGATCCGACCAATAGATATTAGTTATGCCCTCTATTTTATCAGCATAAAGAGGAGAACAGCCTCCTATAAAATCAAGGTAAACACACCCATAATTTTTCATAGCCTCAAGAGTTGCTTTATCCATACCACCTTTCCCAATTATGCAACGTATACGAAATTGCTTAATGAGTTCTGGTGTAAAAGGATTCAATCTTGCACTTGTAGTAGCACCAACCGCTACAATTTCATATTTATCCTCAACCTTCTTGAATAATGCAGGACAATGAAAGATAATCCCCTCTTTTAAATTTATAGGTAAGCTCTCTCCTTTTTTACTCATCTCTAAAGCTCTTAAATGAGATTTTATACTGACAAATATATACATAGAGCCATTAATTAACACCATATCACCAATCTTTAATCTTCGAATGGTATCTTCCGATACTGGTGCACTTATCTTAAACATAAGCTCACTCATAACAATCAACCCTTATAAATACTCTACATATCCATCAGAGTAAATTCTACCAGTAGCTCTACGCCCTGGCCAACATTGAAAGTTTACTGCAACAGGATTCCACACCGCGCTTGTATAAGCGGTTTCTATATTTACTCCTAAAGCTGATGTATCCCCTCCGAGGCCCATAGGCCCTATCCCAGTCTCATTTATCGCATCTAATAACTCCATCTCAAGCTTAGCTACATTTGGATCAGGGTTTCGTTTGTTCAAAGGCCTTATCGCCGCTTCTTTTGCTAACTTAGCTACATAATCGAATGTGCCCCCTATTCCAACACCAATAATTACTGGGGGGCAAGGCCTTGAACCAGCATTAATAAATGAATCGAGAACGAATTTTTTAATATCTTTAATAACATCGTATGGATCAAACATTTTAAGTGCGCTCCATCTTTCAGATCCAGAACCTTTAGGTACCGCTGTAATTTCAAGATATTTTGCATCATGTAAAAATTCATACGTAATGATAGGCATACGCTCTCCCGTGTTTGTTGAAGATCTAACATGGGTTAAGGGATGGGCCGCAATACCACGATAATAAGCCTCTTTCGTTATTTTTTCAATTCCTTCTTTAATAGCCGATTCTAAATCTATATCATAAGGGAATTTTGTCCCAACCTTAACGAAGAATTGCGGGATACCAGTATCTTGGCATATTATCAATCTTTCTTTCTCAGCTACTTCCGCACTTTTTAACATCATCTCTAAAATCTTCTTGGCTAAGGGGTTTCTCTCTCGGGATAGAGCTGATTTTAAGCTTTCTTTAACATCTTTAGGGATTGTTCTATTTGAAATGTCGTATAACTCGGATATAAATTCAACCAACTTCCTATAAGTTATAGACATACCATTGCTCACAAATTTTTATATTTAAGGTATATAAAAATTATTCTCATCGTAGTGGTGCTTTGAACTTTAGCTCATGGCACCACCTCTTATGAGCTCTAATATGCCTAAAGGCTCAGGGGCCTCTGTAGCCACATGGGGAAGCCTTAAGCTTTTATGATATCGAACCCAGTTGTAGAAGCCCTCCAAGCTTTAAGGAGGCTCTTCGCATGGAGGAAGGGCTTTTGGCATTTACAAGGGAAGTAAAGAAGTCCTTAAGCCTACGCTTCCTTGCTAAGCCTCTCAGTAAGGTTTAGGAGGTTCCGATCGTGAATAAGCCTTAGCTCGTAGCATACGCCATACCATGGAGCACCATTAGCTACGATAATCCTTACACCATACTTTTCCTTAAGCTTCTTGATGAATAGGTATGCCGTAAGGCTGCTTCTAATCCAGCTCAATTCTAAGGCGAGGATTCACTTGGATATAAGCTCTAAAGCCATCCATATCCAAGCTTCTACACCCCTTATAATTACGGTTCTCTCATCCACGATAGCAGTCTTAGCTCTACCTAGGTGGAAGGCTTCCGATAGGCTTCCGAATCTATGTACCCAATTCATTATGGATTTATTGCTACGCTTAAGGAAAGGGCTTAAGGCCCTAGAGACCTTCCAGGAGCTTAAACCAGAAAGGTATAGATATACGGAGTATGCTACAATCCCTAGGGGAGTCCTCTCCCTCTTGAAGAGTTCGTTAGACATGAGCCTTCAAGAGGGATAGGGCTTCCCTAAGTCTTAAGTTCACAGCACCATCGTAGTGGATAAAAGTTTTAATAAACTTCCATTATAAACCCTTACATTAAAAAAGGTTTTATAGCACTAACATAAACTTACATACTGATATGAATAAAGAGAAAATCATATCTGATCTTAAAAAGCTTGTTGGAGATGAAAATGTAAGTACTTATGCCGAAGATTTATTCGTTTACTCATTTGATAGTTATTCAATACCATTCTTGGATGAAACTATAATGAAATGTCGCCCAGATGTTGTTGTTAAAGTCAAAACGACACAACAAGTTTCTGATGTATTGAGATATGCAAATCAATGGAAGATTCCCGTTACTCCTCGTGCAGCAGGAACGAGCCTCGCAGGCGGTACAATTCCAATAAAGGGCGGTATAGTTCTCGATTTAAGAATAATGAATAAGATTAAAAAGATAGATATTGAAAATTTACAAGTTATAGTTGAACCGGGTGTAATTAAAGCAAAACTTAATGAGGCATTAAAGCCTTATGGCTTCTTCTTCCCTCCCGATCCAGGTAGCGAAGAGTATTGCACAATTGGTGGAATGATCGCTACAAATGCGGGTGGTATGAGAGCAGTTAAATATGGAGTGACTAAAGATTACGTACTCGGGTTAGAAGTTGTTTTACCAAATGGGGATGTGATTAGAACTGGTGCTAACACTTTGAAATACTCAATAGGCTATGATTTAGCAAAACTCTTTGTAGGATCAGAAGGGACTTTAGGCGTTATAACAGAAGCTACATTAAAGATAGTTCCATTACCAAAGCATCGTGCTGTTGCATTAGCTCAATATCGTTCATTTAGAGATGCTACAAAAACAGTACCACATTTAATAGCAAGAGCTTTACCATCAGCGATTGAGTTTCTTGATAAATATGCGATCAAAGCGGTTAATGAATGGACAAAAGCGAATATTCCAGAGGAAGTAGCAACTTTATTGATAGAAGTGGATGGGGAGAAAGAAGATGTAAGATTAAGAATGAATGAAGTTGTTAAAACATGTCGTGAATTTGGAGCTGTAAATGTACAATGGTCTGATGATCCTAATGAGATGATAAAGCTTTGGACAGCTCGCCGAGACTCGGGTCCAGCCCTTTTAAGACTTAGACCTGAATGGGCAAAGATGTATGGTGCTGAAGATGTAGCAGTGCCATTATCAAAATTGCCCGATGCTGTAGAGGCTTTTCAAAAAATAGGAGAGAAGTATGGCATATTCCTTGCTTGTATCGGTCATGCTGGTGATGGTAACATTCATACTTCAATCTCAATCGATGTTACAAGAAAAGAAGAACAATTTTTAGCAATTAAACGAGCTTTTGAGGAGATTCACAAAGTAGCTCTTGAGTTAGGAGGCGTGGTAGCAGGTGAGCATGGAATTGGATTGGCAAGAAAAGCATATATGGAAAAGCAACATGGTAATGCCCTTCAAGTAATGAAAGCCATTAAGCAAGCAATCGATCCTAACAATATTATGAATCCTGGGAAAATTTTTGATTAGGGAGAAATCAATTATGTCTGAAGATATTCAATTACAGATGTTTAAGTGTCAAAGATGTGGTAAGTGTTTAATCAATTGCCCCGTATTAGCAGTAACTGAATGGGACTCTTTTTCACCAAGAGCGAGAGTAATTCTTTCATTAGCTAAGGAGCTTGGTCATTTTGGAGAAACAAAAAGATTCTTACAAATAATATTTAGTTGTACAACCTGCAGAATTTGTGAGAATGTTTGCCCAGCTGGAGTTAAGGTAGTTGATATAATATTGCATACAAGGGAGCAAATCGTTAAAGAGTTAAGTAAAAAATGAGGTATTGGAATGGGGTAGTGAGAAATTTGTGCTATGGTGAAAAGTTAATTCCGCAAGGCATTCGCTTTGCAATTAATAATATGAATCGATATGGCAATATATTCGGAGCTTCAAAAAAAGAGTTAGTTTCATGGGCAAAGAGTTTAAAGCTACCTCATGAAGGTTCGCGAATATTCTTTGCCTCTTGTATGTATCCTTTAATGGAGCAAGCTGAAACTTTTTTAAAGATTTCAAAATCTCTTAGTAAAATAGGTTTTAAATTCGAATCAATATTATCTAGTATGAGGATTCTTCAAAATCTTCGATTAACTTCTATAGCAAAAAGCCTTTTTATTTCTCAAAATAATAAAGCTCCATATTGCGATGCATTAACTCACGCTATTGAAGTGCTTAATGAATTAGGTGTTGAATGTGCATATCTTTATGAAGATGAACCTTGTTGTGGAGCAGCATATCACACTTATGGTTATTTAACAAAGTTTAGTGAGCATGTGCACTATTTCCATAACTTCTTGAAGGAGAGGAATGTGAAAGAGATTATTACTTTAAATCCAATTTGTGCAACTATTATGAAAATATATTATCCTCAATTTGTTCCAGATTTTAATATTACCATTCGAACCTTTACTGAGATTGTAGCTCAAGAAATTAGTAAGAAAAAATTAAACCTTCAAGTGAAAGAGCCCATTAAAGTCGTTTTTCATGATCCTTGCTATCAAGCCAGATATATTAATCAAGTTAATGAAATAAGGTTTATCTTGAAGAGTATTAAGGGATTAACGATTGTCGAACCGATAAATTCTAAGCTACTTGTAAGATGTTGTGGTGCAGGAGGCGTTGAAGCTGTGTATCCAGATATTAGTTTGGAAATGGCTAAAGTAAGAGCTCAAGAATTAATTGAGGCTAATGCAGATAAAATTGTTACATCATGCCCCGTTTGTATATTAATGCTGAAATTAGGCTTAGAGTTATTAGGTGTGAAGAAAGAAGTTATTGATATTTCAACAGTAATTTGGCGAGTATTGAAGCAAGGCTTTGTATAAATTTAATATCGAATTGACAAAGTATTAACCTCATATCAATCTCCTAAATTAATATATAACGGTTTAAATTTAGTATTTACAAAATGAGGAAGCTCATTACAATAAATGAACAAGGAAAACTTTTAACAAAGGATATTAAAATTTATAATGATCCTCAATATTTAAAACCACTTCTCAATCCTATTAGTTGGAAGATTTTATCAATAATAGCTAAAAAGTCAACATACTCAGCTGAAATAGCGAAAACACTTGGTATTTATGAGCAAACAGTTTATTATCATATTAGAAGACTTGAAAAAGCTGGGCATATCACTGTAGAGAAACGAGAAAATATTCGAGGTGCTTTAGCAAAGTATTATCGCATTACATCTCCGGCATTTGGTGTAGAGCTTCCGAGTGGAGAGAGTGAGTTTGATTTTACAAAGAGATTAACATTTAATCGCCAACTCTTAATGTTTTTTGAACCTTTTATAAAGAATGATGAGTTTGATGGGTTAATCGTTGTAGGCTCTCCAGAGCCACACGGACCAAATAAAACTTGTGCAAGAGATGGACATTATGGTATTCAACTTGCATTATTAATTGGTCAATTATGTAAAATGCCAAAAAGATTCGCTGTTAAATTGGATGTGGATGTGAAGATTGAGAAAGAAGAGGGTAATAATATGATACTTATTGGAGGACCTGGTACAAATTTAATTACAGCTGAGATTAATCGCTACTTACCAATTCATTTTGATGAGCACAATTATTGGGCAGGGCTTAAGGATAAAAGAAGTGGCTATGTTTATAATACGGATCGTGATGGTATTATAGCTAAAATAAAAAATCCATTTAATCGAAGCAATAGCATTATTGTGTTAGCAGGTCTTAGGCATGTGGGTACAAAATCGGCTGTAATCGCTTTATGCAATTTTTATGAAGAGGTTTTGAAGAATTACAATGGTGAGGAAGAATGGGCTGTTGCTATAAGGGGATTCGATTTGGATGGTGATGGGAAAGTAGATGCTATAGAAACTTTAACCCAATCTTAAAATTTAAGCTCTTCTACCTCTTCTTCCGCCAGGCTTACGTGTTGTATCATGCGGTATTGGTGTAACATCCTCTATTCTACCGATTTTAAATCCAGCTCTAGCGAGCGCTCTAATCGCTGCTTGTGCACCAGGCCCAGGGGTTCGAGGGCCTGTTCCACCAACCGCTCTTACTTTTATATGAATAGCAGTAATTCCTTTAGCTTTAGCAATTTCCGCTGCAGTTGTTGCTGACTTCATTGCAGCGTATGGTGATGATTCAAATCGATCCGCTTTTACATGTTGCCCTCCTGAACTAAATGCAATAGTCTCAGCACCCGTAAGATCTGTGATATGAACTATAGTATTGTTATAACTGCTATAAATATGCGCTACACCCCACTTCTCTTTTATTGCTTCATCACTCATTTGTGATTTTACCTCCCAGTTTGGATAACTTTAAGTAATGGACTATCATCTCTAATTTTAACCAAATTTTCTTCTTCGCTACTTACCATATAACTGGGTATGGTAACGATTCTATTACCTACCGTAATATGACCATGAACGATCATTTGTCTAGCTTGATAAGGGGTTTTTGCCAAACCTTTCTTCCATACAATAGTTTGAAGGCGCCTCTCAAGAATATTCTCTACGGTTAAACTTAATACATCATCTAAAGTGGCAGATGGAGGGATTAAACCCAATCTACTTAAACTCATTATTAATTTAGATTCCTCTATACTGCGCTTAGCTGGTGGAGCAGCTAATAAAAGTCTAGCTTGATGCCTTATTCTCGATAATTCAGTCTTTGCTTTCCATAATTCCCTTTTATTTCTTAAGCCATAAGTACCAACAAGATTTAGTTCACTTAATAGTTGATCGGTTCTCCAAGGATGCCTTGGAGATGAATATTTCTTTCTAGGTTTTTTTGGATCTCCCATACTTCTCAACTCGTTTTAGTTTGAGTTGGTGCTTTTCCTGGCTTTTTAACACCTACGGTAGCGCCTTTTCTTCCAGTAGTTCGTGTTCTTTGCCCTCTAACCTTTAAGCCAAGGGAATGTCTTACTCCACGCCAACTCCCTATACTCATCTCTCTTTGAATATCACTCCTTACCGTAAGTTCTAAGTCGGATCCAATAATGTGAAAATCACCTCCAGTTTCTAAATCCTTTCTTCTATTAAATGCCCAAGTAGGAATACCAATCTTTCTCAAATCTTTTAAGCTTTGCTCAATTTCAGAAATTTGAGCTTCACTTAATGAGCCTAATCTCAATTTACTATCGATTTTAAGAGCATTCAATATAGCATGAGCTAAGTTTTGACCTATCCCTTTAATATCGGCCAGCGCCGCAACTACTTTTTTCGTCCCATCTAAATCCTTCCCAGCTATTCTCACTATATGTCGAAATTCTGATGACATTTACCATTTGATGGAGATATTAAGTAGTCTATAAATTTTGTTGTGATTAATTCCATTAATAGTAAAGAGGTTGATAAAAGTTTAATTTGGAATCTTATATTAAGAAGGTAAGGCTTTACATCATGAAGGAATCATAATTCACTATTCATATTTATATCCTCAATAGATATATTCAATATAGCACTAAGTTTTTTCAATAATATCTTTGCTACTTTAAGATCTGGGTACTCTGGATCTTCAGGATTCGGTTGAGTTCTACCAAATAAACACACGCCTTTTATGCCTCTCAATTTTCCTAAACCGAAAACGAGACCTGAGAAACCATAAAATGCTCCTTCATACTCTGTTTCTATACCATACTTTTTCATCTCTTTTATAAGCTTTATATCAGTAGCTGCACAACAAACATCTTTATTTCCTATTCCATAACCAGCAAGTACTATCATTCTCTTAACATTAAACTTCTCATAAACATCTAAGACTTTTTTAGCTACCTCATATTGACCTTGAAAATTTGCATGATAACCTTTTGTTAATAACAATTCTGGATCTTTTAAATAATAAAACTCAACCTTTGGTATTGTTATTTGGCTTTCGTGTATCCACACACCAGCTTGTCCGGGATAATCTGGATGTGCTACATATGATGGTATTGTTCCATGCTGAATTGGAAAATGTTCTGAATACAATTCTGCAATTAACTTCGGTTGAAATTTTTTAATCAAAAATTCTATAGCTAATTTCCCAATCGATCTCAAGCCTGGAGAGCCTACAATAGCTATAGGCTCTTTAACTAATGGTTCTTCAAAGTATTTTACCCAAGTCATGATTATAGATAAATATCTTTTGGAGGAGATGGTGTGGTAGATTTACGTATAAGCTCTCTCCAATACTTCTCCTTCTCTTCGAGTTGTTGAATAAACTCCTCAGCCATTTTAACTCGCTCTTCTATAGGTTTAAGATCAATTTCAATATCCAACATTTTACAAAGAACTTCCAATAAGGATTGAGCTGCTTTTGGATCGATTACTGCATAGCCTGATGATGTTACATAACCGGGAGTTTCACTTAGTAAGCAAATAGCTGGGATATTCTTAAGTTTAGCAAGACCAAAGATTAATCCATTAGTACCGCTAATACCACCAACATCCATTTGAATAACTTCATACTTTTTAAGCTCCTCTAACAATTCTACATGAGTAACAGCGCCGTATACTTTTGGCTTCGTAACTGGTTTATTAGTTACATAAGCCGCCATGGTGAAGAGTTTTTTAACCTTAAACTTTTCAGCTCTATTTAAAACCTCTTTAGCTATTTCATACTGACCTTCTGGTGTTAATGCTTGTACATTCCCAGTAAAGATTATCAAATCATTCTTCAATTTGGTATTTTTCCAATAATAAAATTCATTCTTTAATAACTCAACCACACCATCCTTACTTATTAAAACATAAGGAGGGAACGAGGGAGAGTAAATCTCTTCAAAAAGCTCGGCTTTAAGCTCTTCTATTAAATAATCTGCTGAAATTTTTGCAACATGACCTATACCCGGCAATCCCGTAACCATGTATGGGTCTTTTAATTGGGGTTCTTTGTAAATTTTAAAATCCATAATCACCACTTATTAATCCATTAATTTTTAACAACTCCCTTATAGATATTTTTTAAACCACTCCAAACTTAAATCGATTACCTTTTTTAAATGATCCATATTTGAGAAGGTGTGATCTGCGCCTTCTATTATCTCAAGCCTTTTTGGTTCTGATGCAGCTTCATAAAGTTTTTTTGCATGATCTAAAGGAACTACTTCATCAGCACTACCATGAATTATTAAAATAGGTGGCGCATTTTTTATATCTTTAAGTAAATCATACTTTTTTAAATCTTCATAAAAACTCTTCTTAAATCTTTTACCTGATGGTAACACATAATATTGACCTACTTCTTTTGGGATTAATGGTTTATCAAATCTAGGTATTTTATAAGGTGTGCCAAGAGTTACAATAGCTTTTATTCTTTGATCTTTTGCAGCGATTGCAACCATACCACCAAAGCTTGATCCAATAACTCCTAATCTATTTGTATCAACTCTTCCTATACTATGAAGGAATTGTAAAGCAGATTTGTAATCATTAATTCTCCTACTTAAACTCACATCTTCAAACTCACCTTCACTCTTTTCTTCACCTTCACCACAACCTCGAAAGTTAAATCTCAAACATGCATAACCTTCATCGTGGAGTTTTGATGCAATATTTATCCACTTACTCGAATCTTTACTACTTTCTAAACCATGTAAAGTAATAATACAAGGCGCTTTTTCATATGGTAAATGTAAATTACCGTAAATCCTTTGATTTTCAGAGTAAAACACAATTAATTCTGATTTCATGCTCAATCCAATAGGTATAAATGCTAGTACAAAAATATATGCAATTGTAGCCTTTAACTCATGGTGAGATAATGCTATACCCAATTAGATGCTTTACGTGTGGTGAATTGATTGGGGATAAGTTTGATGAGTTTCGGAAGAGAGTAAGTGCTGGTGAAAAAGCAGCTAAAGTTCTCGATGATTTAGGATTAAAGAGGTATTGTTGCCGTAGAATGCTTCTTACGAGTGTAGATTTGAGTGATCAAATTTTACCATACTTTGAAGCTTTAGCTGAAAGGCAAGCAAAGTTAAAATCCTCATCTTTTTGAGAGTAAATAACCATGTGTGTATCTCAATTGCATAAAGGAATGAATAGAAGATCGGGAAAAGAATCGTTAAATTCGACAAAAATCAAATCCATTCGTGCTCGTTTATGTTACAATAGTAGAGGAGAAGAGACTGTTGAAGTTGATGTTGAAGTTAATGGATTTATAGGTAGAGTTGCAGCACCATCTGGTGCAAGTGTTGGGAGGCATGAGGTAGTAGCTTTTGCACCAAATGGTGTTGAGGCTACTGCAAAATTAATTGAAAAATACTCATCACAACTTATAGGTTTGGATGCATCAGATTATCATACTTTAACAAAGGTTTTAAAAGAGATTGATGGTACGGATAATTATAGTCGAATTGGTGGTTCAGCTGCTTATGCTATAACAATCGCTTCTGTAGATGCGGCTTCAAAATCTTTAGGCATACCTTTATTCAAATTACTTAAACCAGAGGGTAATTGGAAAATACCATATCCAGTAGGCAATATTATTGGAGGGGGGAAGCATGCGGGAAGAGGCGCTCCAGATATACAAGAGTTTTTAGTAATTCCAATAGGTGCACCAAATATTCGAATGGCGCTTAATGCTAATATTGCGGTGCATCGTGAAGTTGGTATTCAAATTGAGCGTAAATCAATATCATTCACTAGGGGGAGGGGTGATGAGGGTGCGTGGGCACCATTTATGAGTGATGAAGAAGCTTTAGAAATTTTATATTCATCTGCTAAATCGGTATCTGAGAAATTGGGCTTTGATATAAGATTGGGCCTTGACGTAGCATCTTCATCACTTTGGGATGAGAAAGAAAAGGTTTATGTGTATCATAAATCTGGTGTGAAAAGATCTCCAGAAGAGCAATTGGAGTATATAATCTCATTAATTGAGAGGTATAAATTGATTTATATTGAAGACCCTTTGCATGAAGAGGCTTTTAATGAATTTGCTGAACTTACTAAAAAAGTGAAGAATGTTTTTGTAGTTGGAGATGATATATTTGTGACGAATATAAAGCGGCTCATTAAAGCGAGTGAAATTGGTGCAGGTAATGGGGCTATATTAAAGGTGAATCAAGCTGGTGCGCTTGGTGATGCTATGAATTTCGCCCATATGGCTAAAAAATTGGGATATAGCTTGATAACATCCCATCGATCTGGTGATACGCCAGATTATCATATCGCTCATATAGCGGTAGCTACAGATTCAAAAATGATAAAAACTGGTGTGATAGGTGGGGAGCGTGTAGCAAAATTGAATGAACTTTTAAGAATAAGTGAATTTTTAAAAGAGTATAAAATGGCGGATTTGGGGGTTTGAGTTATGTCTAAGGATGATGATAAGATAAGTGAAGAAGAAGGTAAGGGAATTGAAAAATTATCAACTACAGAGATTTCTGAAAAATCACTTTTAGCTACTGGGATTAGAGTCGGAACTTTGGTTAAAACAAAGTTTATGGCACCATTTATTAGCCGTACAAGATCGGATGGTTTGCATATAATAGATATAAGTAAGACTCTTGCAAGGATTGAAATTGCAGGAAGGTTCATTAGTAGTTACGATATAAGTAAAGTCGTTGTTTACTCTGCTCGTGAATATGGCAAAACGCCTGTTGAGAAGTTTTGTGAACTTACTGGTGCAATTCCTATTACTGGGAGATTTATGCCCGGAACTTTTACTAACCCTCTTTATCCTGGCCATATAGATGCTGAGTTGATAATCGTAACCGATCCCGCTGTAGATTATCAAGCGGTAGATGAAGCAACAAAGGTTGGCATACCAGTAATTGCAATTTGTGATACTGATAATGTTACCTCAAATGTAGATTTGGTAATTCCAGCTAATAATCGAGGTAGAAAAGCTTTAGCAGCAGTTTTTTGGCTTTTAGCAAAATCGGTATTAACTCATTCTGGAGCTTTATCACCAGGTCAACCTATGAAGTATACCATTGAAGATTTTGAAACAAAGTTGGTTGAAGAAGAGGCTGAATAAAGGTTCACATTAAAGCTTGTGTATTTTCAAATCTAATTAAATTCTTATGTTGATGTTAATCTTTCAGTAATTTTAATTAAATTATGGAATAAATTTTGAAAAATAAACCTCAAAATGGTTTAGAATTGTTCTTGTAAAAGTCTTTATCTTTATTTTAAATGGTTTGCAATTGCAGTAAAAGAGAAAAATGTAAGGAGAAACCCCTATAAGCAAAAAGCTATAAATTTTTATGGAGGTTAAGATAGTAATCCTATGACCTTAAGATACCCCGCTGTAGCGGATCAATTTTATCCGAGTGAGCCCACAATATTAAAAAACTCAATTGAGGATTGCTTTTTTCATAAACTCGGTCCTGGAAAAAAGCCGCCATCAAATGAAGATTTAGGCAAGATTATTGGTTTAATCTCTCCACATGCTGGATATATGTATTCTGGACCAATAGCGGCTCATGGATACTACGCTATATCATTCTTAAAGAATATAGATTTAATTGTGATTATTGGGCCGAACCATTGGGGATTGGGAAGTGGTGTAGCAGCATATCCAGCTGGCATTTGGGTAACACCATTGGGTAAAGTAGAAGTGGATAAAAATGCTGCTGAGCAACTTGTTAAAGTATCCAAAATTGTAGATTTTGATGATTTAGCACATAAAAATGAGCACTCTATTGAAGTTCAAATCCCATTCCTTCAATACATTTTTCCAAAAGGTTTTAAGATTCTTCCTATATGCATGGCTTTGCAAGATAAAGCTACTTCAATTGAAGTTGGTGAAGCTTTAGCAGAGGTTGTTAAAGATAAAAATGCTCTTTTAATCGCATCATCCGATTTCACTCATTATGAGAGTCAAGATATTGCGCTTAAAAAGGATTTAGAAGCTATAAAAGCTATTTGTGAATTAAATGTGGATAGCTTTTATGAAAAGATTCGTAAATTGGATATATCTATTTGTGGTTATGGACCTATTGCAACATTAATAACTGCAGCAAAGAAATTAAACGCAAGTAAAGGAAATCTTCTTAAATATGCAACAAGTGGTGATATTACTGGAGATATAAGCGCTGTAGTAGGTTATGCATCAATACTCATTCTTTAAAGTGTGTTTTAATGAGATTTATTGCTCAAGCTCCAGGTAAAATCATTATAACTGGTGAGCATTTCGTAGTTTATGGTTCACATGCATTAGCCGCAGCGATTGATAAAGTGGTTAAGGTTAATGCAAAAATCTCTGATACCACTTGTATTATCTCAAAGAATTTGGGATTATCTGGCATATTCCCGAATAAAGTACCACATGCATTAAAACCAATAGCTCAAGTTTTGCAAGCTACGTTAAAATATCTTGGTGAGAAAAAGAATCTTTTATTGACAATAGATTCGGATATACCCGTTGGTTCAGGACTCGGCTCTTCAGCATCGGTAGCTGTGGCTTCCGTTGTAGCTATATCTGAAGCACTTGGTTATCATCTTACTAAAAAAGAAATTATAGATCTCGCTATGATTTCAGAAAGGATGATACATAAAAATCCATCTGGTATAGATGTGAATGTAGCTGTTTATGGAGGAGTAATTTTATTTAAAAAAGATTTTGGAGCTAAGGTTATAGATGTAAAATCCAATATTGAATTTGTAATTGGTTATAGTGGATTGTATAGAGAGACTTCAAAATTGATACAAAAAGTTGCTGAAGTAAAAGCTACTAAACCCAATTTATTTAATGGGCTTGTACAATCATCATCTCAATTAAGTTTAATAGCTACTAACTCTATAAAGCAAAATGATTTAATAACTTTAGGTGCGATTCTCAACTTTTATCATGTAATTTTAAGTTGGCTCGGTGTATCAATAAATGAGATTGATAAAATGGTTGAGGCTTCATTAGCAGCTGGTGCATTAGGAGCTAAAGTTACGGGTGGGGGTGGGGGCGGTTGTATAATCGCTTTACCTCAAATTAATCATTCAAAGGAGGTTTTAGATTCTATTAAAAATCTTGGAAAGGATGCATTTATTACTAAAATACCTGTTGGGGGTGTGAAGGTTTGGTCAGAAGATTAATAATTATTAAATTGGGAGGTTCTGTAATCACATTAAAAAATCAACCATTAACCCCAAATTTAAAAGCTATTCAAAACCTCTCTTATGCTATTTCTCAATCAAGTGTAAATGTGGTTATCGTTCATGGAGGTGGTTCATTCGGGCATTATTATGCTAATAAATATGGCATTACTACAGAATCAAAATGGTATTCTGCTGAAGGTATATCGAAAACGAAGTTAGCCATGCTTAAACTTCATATGTATATTCTTGAGGCTCTTGAGCATTATAATCTTTATCCTTACTCAATACCACCCATTACTTTTTTACACAATGGTGAAGCTGATGAAAGAAAAAGAGATTTTTTAAAAGGCTTAATTAAGATAAATATAACCCCTGTTACATTTGGTGATATTATCTTAACAAATAATGGATTTCAAGTAATTTCTGGTGATACTTTGGTTAGAATATTGGCAGAGTTATTACATCCAAATTGTGTAATCTTTACTATGGATGTGGATGGTGTTTATCAAAGGATAGATTCTCCTAATACTCTCATTCCAATTATCGATGTTGAAAAGAATTTAGAAATAAGTCTTTTAAAAGCACCTTTTGATGTAACTGGTGGGATGAAATTAAAATTAGCAGAAGCTTTAAAAATCTCATCATTAGGTATAGATGTGTATTTTATAAATGGTTTAAAAATTGAGCAAGTTATAAAAGCATTAAAAGGAGAATCTTTTATAGGTACGATTATTAAAGGGATAAAGCATGGTTAATATAAAAGAGAGAAAGTTTAATCATATTCAAATATCATTAAAGCATAATGTGGAGGCCAAAAGTATAACTACACTTCTTGAGCATATTCATCTTATACACAATGCTTTACCAGAGTTAAATATGGATGAGATAGATACATCTACAACTTTTTTAAATTATAAATTTAATGCACCAATTTTAATCGATGCTATAACTGGTGGTACACAAGAATCACTCAAGATTAACGCTACATTAAGTTTAGCTGCAGAAAAATTAGGCTTAGGTATGGTAGTAGGAAGTCAAAAGGCTGCATTAAAATCTCCCGAGGTTGCTGAAACTTATTCCATAGTTCGCAAAAATGCTCCTAATGCATTTATAGCTACGAATATAGGTGCTAGTGATTTAATCACAAATTTCACAATAAGTGATGCAGAGAAGTTAATCGATATGATTAAAGCTAATGCTTTTGTAATCCATTTGAATCCACTTCAAGAGTTAATACAGCCTGAGGGTGTTTCGAGATATAAAGGTGTCTTGGTAAAGATTCGTGAACTTACATCTCAATTAAAAGTCCCTGTAATAGTTAAAGAAGTTGGTGCGGGTATATCGAAAGAGGTGGCTATAAAGTTAGAGCTAGCGGGTGTTTCAGCGATTAATATAGCTGGGGCTGGTGGAACGAGCTGGGCGGGTGTTGAGCAAATTAGAGGTGAAGCTGAAGGTAATAAGGTAAAATCAAGACTCGGTCTTCTTTATTGGGATTGGGGCATACCAACAGCTGTTAGCCTTATTGAAGTAAGAAAAGCTGTTAAGATACCAATTATAGCATCAGGAGGTTTAAGAAATGGTTTAGATATTGCAAAATGCATGGTTTTGGGTGCGGATCTATGTGGTATGGCATTACCAATGTTAAAGTATGCGGTAAAATCTCTCGATGATCTTATTGAATTTATTCAAAATACCATTTTAGAATTAAAAGTAGCGATGTATTTAGTTGGTGCTGGTAATTTGAAAGCTTTGAGAAATGTAAGATATGTAATTACAAGTCCATTAACTGAATGGTTGAAGTCTTAATGAGAATTGAGTGATTCTTATGGATTACAATAGATTATTATCAATTTTAGAGGAGAATAAAAGAATTATAGATGAGTTTATATTCCAATTTTTACCTAAGGAGCATGAAATACCTGAGATTAACTCTTTATACGCTATGATGAGAGATTATCCATCTAGAAAGGCAAAGGGTTTAAGATCAGCTCTTTGTATGACCGTTTGTGAGGTTTTTGGTGGCAATCCAAAATCAGCATTAATTACCGCTGCTGCACTTGAGATTTTTCAAAATTGGATTTTAATCCATGATGATATTGAAGATGATTCAGATATGAGAAGAGGAGCACCGACCCTTCATAAAAAGTATGGTATACCTTTAGCATTAAACGTTGGTGATGCTTTACATGTAAAGATGTGGGAATGTTTGTTAAAGAATAGGGAGATTTTTGATGCTGAAAAGGTTTGTGATATAATCTCCGAGTTTAGTCGTATGGTGAATGAGACTACAGAAGGTCAGCATATGGAGTTAATGTGGATAGCTGAGAATAAATGGGATTTAAGAGAAGAAGATTATTATAAATTATGTGAGAAAAAAACCTCATGGTATACATGTATTACGCCTTGTAGATTAGGTGCAATTATCGCGAATACTCCACGTGAAAAGTTAGATGAGTTAATCCCCTTTGGTAAGAATCTTGGTATAGCATTTCAAATAACTGATGATTTACTTAACTTAGAGTCTGATGTAAGTAAATATGGGAAAGAGGCACTTGGTGATATTTGGGAGAGTAAAAGAACTTTAATGGTAATTCATTTAATCAATGTATGTAATAATGAGGATAAAGAGCGTGTATTAAAAATTTTGAGTAAAAAAAGGTTTGAAAAGGAGGATTATGAGGTTTATGAGGTTTATAAATTAATGAAGTCTTTAGGCGTAATAGATTATGCGAGGAAAAAGTGTGATGCTTTTGCAACTGAGGCTAAAAAGTATTTTAATATTATCTTCGGCTCTCTCCCAGAGACAAGTGCGAAGCAGAATTTAAGGGATATTATCGAATTTATGACTGCGAGGCAATGGTAGAGCCTTTATTTAACCTTTAATCAAATAATAATGAGCGAAATGTCAGAAATACCATCAAATTTAAGGGTCATAATTCGTAAGCATGCTTTATTCAACGCATACAAGCATAAAGGTAGAGCAGATACTTCAGTAGTAATTAGTAAGGTATTAGGAGAGGTGCCACAACTTAAACCAATGGTTAAATCCTTGATAGAGTTGGTTAAAGAGGTTGTGAATGAAGTTAATCAAATGAGTATAGATGATCAAATTAAAACTCTAAATATTGAATATCCAAATCTTTTATCAAGAGAAACTCAAATTAAATTCGAGGAGAAGAAATTACCACCGCTACCCAATGCAAAAAAAGGAGAAGTAGTAACTCGATTTCCACCCGAGCCGAATGGTTATCCACATATAGGGCATGCAAAAGCTGCAATTATTGATGAAACTTATGCACGTATGTATGATGGTAAATTTATTTTGAGATTTGATGATACAAATCCGGCTAAAGAGAAGTTAGAATATTATGATGCTATTTTAGATGGTTTGAAATGGTTGGGTATAAAGCCAGATTTGATAAAGAATACCTCTGATGATATTGAAATTCTTTATGAATTTGCAGAGCGTTTAATCAAATCTGGTAATTGCTATGTATGCACATGCGAACCAAATGTAATAAAAATGAATCGTGCTGAAGGGCGCGAATGTATATGTAGAGAAAGAACGATTGAAAAGAATTATGAGTTGTGGAATCGAATGTTCTCAACATTTAAGCAAAATGAAGCAATATTAAGGTTGAAGGTTGATATGAGGCATTTGAATACTGCTTTACGTGATCCAACATTATTCAGAATTGTGGAAGCTGAGCATCCTCTTAAAAAGAATAAGTATCGTGTATGGCCAACTTATGATTTTGCGGTAGCGATTGAAGATAGTTTGGATGGCGTAACTCACGCTATGAGAACGAAAGAGTATGAGCTTAGAGATGAGCTTTATTATTTATTATTAAAATTGCTAAATTTGAGAAAGCCTTTATTAATAGAATTCTCGAGATTAGAGATGGAAGGTACACCAGTTTCAAAGAGATTTTTGAAGCCTTTAATAGATAAAAAATTGGTAAGTGGTTGGGATGATCCAAGAATGCCAACTTTAATAGGGCTTCGAAGAAGAGGAATATTACCAGAAGCGATTAGAGAATTCATTTTAAGTTTAGGTGTATCGAAGGTTGAGTCAAAACCGAGTTGGGATATTTTAGAGAGTTTTAATAGAAAGCTCCTAGACCCAATAGCAAAAAGATACTTTTTTGTACCAGATCCAATTCGATTAGAAGTTGAAGATGCACCAAATTTAAAAGTGAGATTAAAGCATCATCCAGATCGCGATTTAGGTTATCGTGAGATTGAAACTAAAAATATTTTTTACATACCATCCGATGATTTAAAGAGTTTAAAGATTGGAGATACTTTAAGGCTTATGGATCTTTATAATATTCAATTGATAGAGAAAGGTGAAGATTATGCAATCGGTTCTTTTGCTGGTATTGAGATTATAAATGGTATACCAAAGGTACAATGGGTTACTGAGGATTACGTAAAATTCACAATTTTAATTCCAAGCGCTCTTTACATTAATAATCAATTTAATGAAAAAAGCTTAACAATAAAATCTGGTTTTGCAGAAAGAGCATGTGTGGATTTAAAGATTGGTGAGATTATTCAATTTGTACGCTTTGGATTTTGTAGAATCGATGCACCTAATATTGCTATTTTAACACATAAGTGATTTTTTTTGGTTAATGAATTTTCCCTCGCTGAATCTATTAAAGATTTTATTCAAAAGAATAGTATTTTAGAGGGCTATATTACGCCACTTTATAATACACACTCTATTTGCAATATACCCAACACTATAATGCTTGCATTCGATATTAATATTAAAAAACCACCTTTACAACCTATTGATATTATAAAAGAGCAAATTGAAGGTGTAAGAAAGTTAGTATTAATGGTTATAGATTCCTTAGGTTACCTTCAACTCATGAAGTATATAAAGAGTGATGAGAAATTTTTTATTAATAATCTTATAAAGCATGGTTTATTCTTACCAATTACATCAACCTTTCCATCAACCACAACTACAGGCTTAACATCATTGAGTACAGGTTTTACACCTCAAGAGCATGGGATAATTGGTTATACAATGTATGTAAAGATGCTAGGCTTGGTAGCAAATTTAATATCTTTTGCACCAGCGGTGGATTATCGAAGGGATGTAATGATGGATTGGGGTATTGATTTAAAAAAGTTTTTAGGTTTACCAACGATTTATGAACAACTTAGTAATGAGAAGATTCAATCTTATGTTTTAATTCGTAACTATCTCACAAATACCGCTTTATCAAAAATGCTTCACAATGGAGCTGAGATAAGAGGCTTTGTAAATTATTCAGACTTTCTTATTACATTGAGAAAAATATTGGAAGAGAAGCCGAATAAGGATACTTATATATTCGCTTATTGGGAAGCTTATGATACCGTCTCACATATTTATGGTCCAGATACGGAAGAGGCTAAGAGTGAGTTAAAGTGCTTCTTCAATACCTTAAAAAGTGAGTTTTTAGATAAGCTCACTCCTAAAGTTGCAAAAAGAACTACGCTTATAATAACTGGTGATCATGGACAAGCGAGTATATCTCAAAAGTCAGTTACAATGGTATCGAAGCATCCAAAGTTAATGAAGAATTTAAGAATTCCACCTACTGGTGATTCCAGAGCTTCATTTCTCTTCTCTGAAACTGGGAAAGTAGAATGGGTAAAAGATTATATTCAAAAGAAACTTCAAGGAAAGGTAGATCTTTTTGATTCTAAATGGTTAATACGTAAAGGATTCTTTGGTTCTAGAGATTATAAACCAGATTTTAAAGAGCGGGTTGGTGATCTTACTTTAATCTCTAAAAATGATCACGCATTTGTATATCCATATAAAGGGCATGAAGAATATACTTTGAAAGGTGCTCATGGAGGCTTAGCTCCAGAAGAGGCTTTAGTACCCTTTATTTGCATCAAGTTAATAGGTCTTCACCATTAATCTCACTTTTATGTTATTTAATAAGCATAATGTTTAGTGAATGAACCTTTAACCAAAGTAAATGGAGATTTAATTTGATAATATTATTATGCGTGAATGAGTATTATTTTAACCCTTTGCAATATAAACTGCATGATTAAGTTCTCCAAGAATTATATTTAAAGCGGTAATTACAGCGTATGGTGAGCCGGGTAAGCAAAAAACCAATCTTTTATCAATCGTTCCAGCTGTTGCTCTCGATAAGAATGCTGCAGCTCCAATCTCTTGATAACTAACCATTCTAAATATTTCTCCAAAACCACTTATTACTTTATCGAAAAGAGGTTGAACCGTTTCTATAGTTACATCACGTGGAGAGAGGCCAGTACCACCAATCATTATTACTACATCTGCACCTTCTTCTCGAATACTTTTTAAAAGCTCATTTTTAATCATTTCAGAATCATCATTTACAATCTTTTTTGAAATCACAATATGCCCCGCTTTTTTTATCATTTCAATAGCTTTATCTCCAGATTCATCTTGAACACTCTCACCTTCCAAAATCTTTTGATACCTCGATGTACTAATGGTAATTACAGAGACTTTAACTGGCCCATGTGCTTCCTCTTTATGCTTTTTCACAACCTCCATTCATCTTCACCTTCTTTATTACTCTCACATTATTGATAATTGTAGTTGGATATTGTCCATTTTCATCTTTTTCATACATCTTTACCACATCCCATATATTGAGCAAAGCGATGGTAACAGCGGTTAAAGCTTCCATTTCAACACCAGTTTTATCTGTAGAGCGAACTCTTGCAGTAATGGTAATGCATGAGTCATCAATTTTTGATTCTATATCAACTCCTTCTATGTGAATAGGATGGCAAAGAGGTATAAGTAAATAAGTGAATTTTGCGCCTTGAATCCCAGCTAATGTAGCGATTTGAATAGGATCGCCTTTTTCTACTTTACTTTGCTTAATTAACTTTATAGTTTCAGGTTTTAAATAAATTTGGCCCGTTGCTATCGCTTCACGATAAATTGCCTCTTTCTTTGAAATATCAACCATTTTTACTCTCATACCAAACCTTTTTATAAAAAGAAAGTTGTTGCTTTTATTTATGTCGCTTTAAAAAAATAAAATAACAAAAAATAAAGGAGGATTTATGAAGAAGTTTTAGCCCTTTCTTTTCTCGCCCTCTCCTTCTCCTCTATCGCCTTAGCCATCTCAAGAATGGCTTTTAAGCCACCGTATGTAGCTATATCAACCATTTTGCCACGAAAGTCTATAGCTGCCCTACCCTCTTGCATAGCTTTTTCAAATGCTGCACAAGCTTCTTTTGCGTATTGAATATCTTCATCAGATGGCTTATAAACTTGATTCGCTATCTCAACTTGGGATGGATGTATTAGCATTCTACCTTCCATTCCGAATTGCTTACCAAACTCGCAATCTTTCCTAAAGCCTTCAAGATCCCCAATATCTGGGTATGGGTAATCTATAGCTATTACACCAGCAGCTCTCGCAGCTTGACCTATTCTCATTCTCGGGTAAAGACTCTCCCAAGCCTCCTTCGTCATTTTAACACGCATATCTCTTGTATAATCAACAGCACCATAAATGAGAGAGTTAACTCTCGGGCTAGCAGTTGCAGCTTCATAAACCAACTCAACACCTTTAGCAGTCTCAATAAGGAGTTGTATTGCGATAGGCTTTTTAATACCCCTTTGCTTCTCCAACTCTTCAAGCTTCTTCTCTAACTTCTTTACTTGCTCAGCACCCTCACACTTTGGTAAGCATACACCATCAAGCCCCTCTTGAACAATAGCATTTAAATCTTCCTCAGTAAGTCCAGTAAGCCAACCATTTATTCTCACATATACATCAGTCCCACTTAACTCCTTCACCCTTTTTATTGAGTCTTTTACCATGAATCTTGCAGTCTCTTTCTCAGCTGGCGGTACAGAGTCTTCCAAGTCTAAAGTGATAATATCTGCAGGTATTGTGGGAGCTTTTTCAATGAATCTCCAATTATTGCCAGGCACGTAAAATACAGATCTCATAACTACCATTTTTTCACCCCCTACTACTACCTACCGAGGATACGCTTTAAGGTTGGAGCGATCTCCTCGGGTCGATTAACAACATAAGCACCAACACTTTTAAGTGTTTCTATTTTACTCTTCGCACTCCCTCTTCCACGCTCAATAATACTACTCGCATGTGAGAATCTCATACCTTCTGGAGCCCATGCACCAGCAATATATATAACGAATGGTTTTGTAAACTCTCCCCTTCTAATTACTTCAGCCGCTTCTTCCTCATGCAAACCACCAATCTCACCGAAGGCTGCAACCGCTTTCGTTTGCTCATCCTTCTCGAATAGAGGTAATATATCGCCAAATGACATACCTACAATCGGTTCAGTACCAACATGTACAGCAGTACTCACACCAAAGCCAGCTTGCTTAAGTGCCCAAGGGACTGTGCTTGATTGTCCGCCACTCCTTGATAAAACACCAATATCACCAGGCTTGAATACTATTTGAGCTCTCTCTGCAGTCCCTCCAAGCCAACCTGCAGCCGCTTTACCAGGGCTAATAATTCCAATTGAACCCGGGCCGAGTAGCTTCGCACCCTTACGCTTTGCAACTGCTACCATCTCCATTATATCATGTAATGGAACTCGCTCAACGGGCATAACTATGAATTTTATATCACATTCTAAAGCTTCCATAACCGCATCCTTAAGGAAAGGTCCGGGAACGAATGTTACACTGCAATCTATTGGTCCATGATGCTTAATAGCTTGCTCCACTGTATCATATACAGGTACACCAGCTTCTGTAGTACCACCTCTACCGGGTGTAACACCAGCAACGACTTTAGTACCATAAGCTTTCATAAATGCAGCTCTTGCTGAGCCTTCCCTACCAGTAATTCCTTGTATCAATACGGTAGTTTTTTCATCCAAAAGAATTGCCATATCTCTCACCCCATATACTTTCTCCTATATTCATCAAGCCCCTTTATTGGTGCTTCTATCCTTATAGCTTTTAACCCTCTAAACCAACACTCATACTCACATGCTAAGCATTCAGTACCCATTCGCTTCACCTCCTCGGGACTTATTAAGATTGCAGGCTTGCCACCTTTCAATCTCAATATCCCTCGATCATAAAGGCTACAACCTTTAATACAAGCCTTCGTTGTACACTCAAGGCATTTACTATCATCAATTATAACTTTAATAGTTTGTTCTTCAAACTCAAGCATTTTAACTCACCTTCACACCCCTCTCCTTTCTATATTCATCAACAAGCGCTCTCATTCTTTGAGCGATAAAGTCTGTATTGTATACATGCTCACTACCATATATCTCAAGGCGTATTGGTAAATCCTTTAATCCCTCTTTAAATATCTCAATAGACTCCTCCTCTTTATTACCACATATGAGGATTAAAACTGGGAAGCCGGGCTTGTTAGCCAATTCCTCTCTCAAAGCTTTTACAATACCGTGAGCGTGATGCCATTGCTCTTGATTCGCAACTATAAAGCCTCCAAGCATATATCCCTCAATACCGGGTTGTGAGAGTATTATCTTTGCGATTCGATAAACTTTAGCAGCGGTAGGATTACCACTCGTATCAGCGTAATTCGCGATTTTTAATCCATAACGATTTAATGCATCAACCCCTAAAATCGCTCCTCCACCACCAATCCCATGATATCCTATGTATCCAGGCTCTTTAATCTCTTTAACCATTTGTGCAAAGTAGCCAACACCTCTATAATCACTCTCTTCTACAGTCCATGCGATTTTATCCAATTCGGTTGGAGGCTTACTCATCTCTCGAGCAATCTCAATTCCAAGCTCAGGATGGCGATATACAGAAGAGTCATCGATAGTTACACGACAATCAGCAGCTATTATCTTCTTATCCTTTGTTAAAACCAAAGGGTTTATCTCAGCTGCACGTGCATCATACTTTCTAAATACTTCATATATGCCACAAATAGCTGTACTTAAAGGCCTTAACAAATCGGTTGGAACGCCACACTTCAGAGCGAGGTTGAAAGCATCATAAACTTTAACACCTCTAAATATATCAACAACCATGCGTGCAATCTTCTCAGGATATTTTTCAGCCACTTCTTCAATATCTACACCTCCTTCAGTACTAAATATCAATACAGGCGCTCTAACTTCACGGGAAGTATCAACGATTACACCAGTGTAAAATTCCTTTTGTATATCCAATTTTTCTTCAACTATAACCTTTTCCACTAAATTTTCCTTAATTTCTTTACCCAATAATTCTCTCGCAGCATCTTCAGCTTCCTTAGGATTATTAGCGAATTTTATCCCACCAGCTTTAAAACGGCCAGTAGCCCAAATTTGTGCTTTAATCGCCACAGGTTTGCCAATCTTCTCAGCAATCGCTCTTGCCTCTTCAGGTGTTGATGCAACACCACCCTCGGGAATTGGAATTCCCACATTCTTTAATAATTGCTTACCTTGATACTCATAAAGTCGAACCATACCAAAAATTAAAATTTGCAAGTATATAAAAGTTTAAAAAATATCGCCTTGAATCTTGCGATTTAACATGTTAAAAATCTCCTACTATATCATAAACGGTATTATAATTATATATTGTCATTTTTGCAATTTCATTTTCAACATCTAAAAGATGTTTCAACTTGAATTAATATGAATACCGCTAAATTATAACCGATTTTGTTTAGATTTAAGCTTTGTGGCTTAATTTCGAATTTTGTATTTTGTGATTTAAAATTTAATTTTTCTAACATTTTTATGGTTAATTCTTACAATTATTTTAAGGAGATATATAAAGATTTAAATTTTAAAAAAATTAAGCCACAAAGCATAGATTTAAATAATTGTGTATCTTTTAGCCACATCTTTTCCTCTAAATTGTATGCAATACCTTGATATTTTAAGTTTGTTTGTAATTTTGTTATAAGAAAGATAGAGAAGCTTTTAATCTTTCTGTGCAAATTGAGGATCTTAAAAATCACATCATTCAATTTCTCGATAATATTAAAAGTTTTCTTTTGAACATTTATTCATTAAATTTAAAAATATATAAATATTTTTCCATCAATTGGGAAAATATTTATATATTTGTATAAAATATACAGTCCTAAAATGGTGTATCGGTATGATAAGGAATGAAGATGTTGAGAAGGCTTTGGAGCTTTTGAAAGCACATAAGGTACGTTGGGTTCATTCAGCTTTCGTTGATATAAGAGGGCTTTTACAAGATATGATTGTGCCTGCAAGGGAATATCTTGAGGGAAATGCATTTAAAGCAGGTTTAGGGTTTGATGGCTCTTCTGTGAGAGGGTTCAAATCTATAGATGAATCGGATATGACTTACATGCCTGACCCTAAAACTTTGGCTATACTGCCATGGGAAAAAGACGAAGATCAGAAAAGCGCCATAATTTTAGGTGATGTATATGAAGCTTATGGTGGTGGCCCATCAGATGTGTGCTCAAGAAGCTATGTTGCAAAAAGAGCTATGAAAACTGCTGAAGAAATGGGCTTCGAAGTATTAATAGCTCCTGAACTTGAATACTTTGTGTTTTCATCTATAGATCCGACAAAACTCGTTTGGGATCTTTGGGTAAGCCCAAAAGGTGGCGAAGGTGATTCTTGGGGCCCTCCAAGAATTGTGCCACAATCCCCTGAAATAACCCCTGGGAACTTTGTGTTGAGACCAAAAGAAGCTTATTATAGACCTCCTCCTGAAGACACAACAATACAATATCGAAATGAGGTATCTTCAATTTTAGAAGATTATTTCGGCTTTAGAATTGAAAAGCATCATCATGAAGTTGCCACAGCTGGACAAATAGAAATAGACTTCCAATATGGGCCTTTAGTTGAGGTTGCTGACAAAGCTATATACTACAAGTTTGTAGCAAAGAATATCGCCAAAAAATATGGCTTAATAGCTACTTTTATGCCAAAACCCGTTTACCTCGATAACGCTAGTGGAATGCATACACATTTATCCCTATGGAAGAATGGAAGAAATGTGATGTATGATGAAAATGATGAGTATGCGGAGCTTAGCCAAACTGGCAGGTACTTCATAGGTGGGCTTCTTGAACATGCTAGAGCCTTGAGTGCCGTATGCTGTCCAACCGTTAACTCCTATAAGCGTTTAGTTCCAGGTTTTGAAGCGCCAATTTACATAATGTGGTCTCGCCGCAATAGGTCAGCGCTAGTGCGTATCCCTGTCTATTATAAAGGTCCAGAGTTTGCCAACCAAAAAAGAGTAGAATATCGTGGTGCCGATCCATCATGCAATCCATACTTGGCTTTTGCATGTTTATTAGCCACAGGGCTCGATGGGGTCAAAAAGAAAATCGATCCTGGCGACCCTGTAGATGAAGACGTATACAAAATGTCTGTAGAGAGGCGAAGAGCCCTTGGAATAAAAGAATTGCCAACGACATTAAGGGATGCATTGGAAGAAATGAAAAGTGACGAAGTAATACATCAAACTTTAGGAAAACATATATTTGACGCATTTATAGAATATAAAATGAACGATTGGAACCAATATTGTCTTTATGTAACACCTTGGGAAATAATGAAATATTTAGATTATTAAAGAGGATTAGAGAAAATGAGAGCTTACATATTTATAAAGACTAAGCCAGGAACTTCTGAGGAAGTTGTTAAACGAATAAAAAATAACGTTAAAGAAGTTATTCAAGCCGATTCAATCTATGGAAGATTTGATGCTATAGTAATCATAGAAGCACCGAAGCTTGAAGATATAAACGAAATAGTTTATAAAGTCATCGAAAAAGATCCAAACATAATTCACACAGAAACCTCACTAGTCTTATCAAGTTGACATGTTTAAAGGGAGTAATGCGAAATGTCTTCAAAGAAAGATCTTCGTAAGAAGGCTTTAAGGGCGTTCGTCATGGTTACCATGAAGCCTGGTACATCTGAGGAGATTGTACGATCAAGGAGGATAAAAGGCGTTAAAATGGCTAACTCAGTCTTGGGAAGGTTTGATGCTGTAATCGTTATTGAAGCTGAAAATCTTGATGAACTTAAAAAAATAATTTATGAAATGGTAGAGCGGCATCCAAACGTCATTCACACAGAAACCTTAATATCCATTTTCCATCCACCTCAAGAGATGCTTTAACCTTTTGGCATTTTTGCTTCTTAAAAGCCTTTTAGCTAAAGGAGGATCTTTATTGGAAATAAACCACAGTTATAATTGAAGATTCTAAAAGGTGTGAGAATTGAAGTATGATGCAATCTTAGTTTTAGACTTTGGTGGTCAATATTGCCATCTTATAGGGAGGCGCATAAGAGAGAATGGTGTTTACTCAGAGGTTGTCCCTTATGATATAAAAATTGAAGATATCAAACTTTTAAGTGAGAAATTTAATGTTAAGGGCTTGATTTTGTCAGGAGGACCATCAAAGTGTTTTTGATGATAAGGCGCCTAAGCTAGAGAAGGAAATTTTGGAGTTAAGGCTGCCTATTTTAGGCTTATGTTATGGGCATCAATTGTTAGCTTATATGGCTGGAGGAGAGGTTAAACCAGCTAAAAGAAAAGAATATGGTGCAACATATGCCACTATTAATAAACCAATTGGGGTTTTAAAAGGCTTAAACCGAAGGGAAAAAGTTTGGATGAGCCATGGTGATACTGTTTTTTCAATTCCCAATGAATATGAAGTATTAGCATATACTGAAAATTGCCCCATTGCTGCTTTTAAGCATAATGTAAAGCCAATTTATGGTTTGCAATGGCACCCAGAAATGGTGCATACAGAGAAGGGCATACAAATGCTTCGTAACTTTCTCTTCGAAGTATGCAAGTGTGAAGCTAATTGAAAGATGGAAGATTTGATAGAGCGAATGGTTGAAGAGGTTAAAGCTGAAGTTGGTGAGGTAAAGCTATAATTGCCTTAAGTGGAGGCATAGACTCAAGCGTGGCTACAATGATTGCTGCAAAAGCGCTGGGTAATAGGCTTACAGCAGTTTTTGTTAATCATGGTTTTATGAGAGAAAACGATTTGGAGTTTGTTAAGAAGACTTTTCAAGATTTCAAAATAAACCTCGTAATTGTGGATGCAAAGGAAGAATTTTAAAAAAGCTTAAAGGTGTAGTTGACCCTGAAGCGAAAAAGGAAGATTATTGGTGAAGAGTTTATCAGAGTCTTTGAAAAACAAGCTGAAAAGGCTCAAGCAGAATATTTAATCCAAGGAACAATTCACCCTGATAGAATAGAGTCGGGGTTTAGAAGGTTTTCAGATAAGATTAAAACTCATCATAATGTAGCAGGGCTCCCAATACAATTCAAGTTTAAGAAGATTATTGAGCCTTTGCAAGATTTGTATAAGGATGAGGTTAGAAAAGTTGCAGCCTTGCTTGGACTTCCTAAAGAAATCGTCTTTAGACAGCTTTTTCCAGGTCTAGCCATAAGAATTGTTGGAGAAATAACTGCGGAGAAGGTTGAGATTGTAAATAAAGCGGACGAAATTGTAAGGGAGGAGATTGAAAAACTGGATTAAAAGATAAGTTGTGGCAATATTTTGCCGTTTTAACGAATACAAAAACGACTGGCATTAAAGGCGATGCTAGAGCTTATGGTTACGTTGTTGCTATAAGGGCTGTGGAAAGCCGTGAAGCCATGACAGCAAGCTTCGCAAAAATCCCCTATAAATTGCTTGAAAGAATTTCCACAAGAATAACCAATGAAATACCACAAGTTGTGAGAGTAGTCTACGACATAACTCACAAACCACCCGCAACTATAGAATGGGAATAAAATTAAGCTCGGAGTTATTATCTTCACAATATCTGCATTAAAATAATGTTAAATATCATGCATAAGTATAAAACTAATGATAGTATGTTGAAATAAAAGCAAGAGAGGTTTATTAGAATGAAGTTGAAAGGGAGAGTGGCTATTGTAACAGGTGCTGGTCGAGGAATAGGGAGGGCTATCGCAATCACTCTGGCAAGAGAAGGTGCAAATATCGTGGTTAATGATATTGATCTTCAAGCAGCTGAAGAAACGGTTAAGATAATTAAAGCTATGGGTTATGAAGCATTAGCTATAAAGGCAGATGTTTCTAACAAAAATGAAGTTGATAGTATGATTAAGAAAACTTTGGAAGCCTTTGGAAGAATAGATATATTAGTAAACAATGCAGGAATCTTTTCATCCACATTGATAGAGAATATAACGGAGCAACAATGGAATCGAATAATGGATGTAAACTTGAAGGGAGTTTTACTCTGCTCACAAGCAGTAATCAAAACTATGAAGAATCAGCGATTTGGAAAAATTGTAAATATCACCTCACTCGCTGGAAAGGTAGGCGGTATTTTCTCAGGGGCTGATTATGCAGCATCTAAGGCTGGTGTTATTTGCCTTACTAAGTCACTTGCTAAGCAATTAGCACCTTATGGGATAAATGTTAATGCTATCGCTCCTGGCGTTATCGAAACAGATATGACAAAGTATTGGCCAAAAGAAGTAAAGGAATCATTCTTGAAGCAGATTCCTTTAGGTAGATTCGGTAAGCCTGAGGAAGTGGCGGAAGTAGTATTGTTCTTAGTTTCAGATGCATCGAATTACATAACTGGCGAAATTATAGATGTAAATGGTGGATATTTAATGGATTAAATTTGATAATTGGATTAGTAATAATATTCAAAACCATAATAACATTGCATATATACATACAAGATATGTGATGTATAGATTATGAAGGCTAAATATTTTGATCTTCATCAAAGATCACAATTTTGTAAGAATTTGTTTAAGCTCATTCACTGAGTTTGCTTCATAAGGCTTGTTAATCCTTGATAATGCGCTTTTAACATCCTTAAGGCCTGATCCCGTAACCACACATACAACTGTTTCATCCTTTTCAATACGACCATCCTCAATTAATTTAATGAGTCCAGCTATCGATGCGGCTCCAGCCGGTTCTGCGAATATCCCTGTATACTTAGCAAGTAAAATTTGCGCTTTTAACATTTCATCATCTGAAACAGATTCAGCAAAGCCTTTAGACTCATTTAATATTTTGAGAACTCTAAGCCCACTTGGAGGATCGGGATTTGATATGGAATGAGCGATAGTTTGAGGCTTATCAAATGGTTGAACCTTATTATCACCCTTTTTAAAAGATTCCACTATTGGTGAGCAACCCTCAGCTTGAATAGCGATTAATTGAGGAAGCTTATTTATTAAACCCAATTCGTAAAACTCTTTAAAACCCTTCCAATAAGCACTAATATTTCCTCCACTACTCGTTGGGATTAAAATCTTATCTGGTACATTCCAATTGAGTTGCTCACAAATTTCGAAAGATGCTGTTTTCTGACCTTCAATTCTCATAGGAGAGTCTGATTGAACAACATACAATCCATAATTAACACTTAGATTAATTACCAATTTGTAAAGTTGTGGATAAGGCAAATTTACAGAAATTACAAAGGGTGAGTAAATCGATGTATGGATAAGTTTTTCTAAAGGTGTATTTGGAGGTATAAGAATTACACAACCAATACCAGCCTTAGCTGCATATGCAGCTAAAGATGTAGCCATATTTCCTGTGGATGCACAAGCAACAAATTTTGCACCTATATCGAGCGCTTTGGAGATACCAACACTACTCCCTCTATCCTTAAATGAGTAAGTTGGATTTCTCGTTTCATCTTTAATAAATAAGTTATTCATCCTTAATTTTTCATTCAATCTTTCATTTTTAATAAAAGGGGTCCAACCTTCATCCATAGATACGATTTTATTCATTGGAGGTAATAATTCACGATAACGCCAAATATTGTATTGATGATTTTTGATTAACTCGCTTTTATTTAATAATGAGCTTATTTGTTTATAATCGTATTGAACTTCAAGGGGATAATCACAAACTTCACATCGATAAACCCATTCATTAATATTATAAACTCTACCACATAAAAAACATCTCATTATGGTATCGATGCTCAAATCACAATATAAAGGCTTTAATAAATTAAAAATTTATCGTTTAAACTCTTTGAAGAGCTTTAATCCGTTTAATAATATTAGGATGTGTAGAGAAGAGCTCCATAATTCTATCTGCAAGTGTAACCTTTCTTGAAAGAATCTCTTTAACTAACTCAGAATCACTTCTTACAAATCTACTCTTCGCTAGTAATACTTCATCTTGATCCGCTTTATCTGGATCACTTATGAATAAAGTTTTGAATGAGCTAAAGCCTCCAGTATTGCCATGAGTTAATTTATACCTACCACTATACATTGTAATCTTCGCTAAAGCTTCTGAAAGTTTTCTAGCACCATCATCTACATTTCTTACTGCATGTTGATCAGCGTAATACTCTCTTAATCTGCTTAAACCCAATACGAATAAGCTTAAAATCCAATAAAGAGCCATAGCAGCTATACCTACTAATGCCGCACCACCACTCTCCCTCTCTCTTCTACCATACATTGCAGAGAGCATAAGTGAATAACCGATATAATAAATTATAGCTGGCAATACTGATACAAACATCATTACTTGCACATCTCTATGTTTTAAATGTCCAATTTCATGACCCAATACTGCCTCAACTTCTTCATCTTCTAGAGTTTTAAGAAGTTCTGTGGTAACAGCAACTCTTCTTCCAGCTATTGGTGAGCCATAAGCAAAAGCATTCGGTATGGGTATATGCGCAATCATAATTTTAGGCATTGGGAAGTTTGTTCTTTGGCAAATGCGCCTCACCATACTATAAATCTTTGGATTATCCACCTCTTTAATCTCTTTAACATTATACATTGCATCTATTAAGTATGGTGCGATAAGCCATTGTATCAAATTAAAGATAATAACAAAAAAGATTAAAGAATAAAGGCTTAAGGCATTCGCTAAACTGAGAATAATGGCAAAGAATAGAGTTGATACTCCAATGATAAAAGCTAAAGTTCCGATCATTGATAAATGAAGTTTTAAAATGCTCATATCAAAAAAGTAATTGAGTGGAGTTGGATTTAAATTTTAATTTCATTTAATTTATACAATTTATTATTAACTCTCTTAAAGTTTTACTATTCAATATGCCATTAAGCTAAATTCAATAATAATTGGAATCTTATTTTAAAAATTTTAAAATCTAAAGAGTTTCAATTATCATTAATTCTTAAATCAAAACTTTTAACGGTTAAATTGTGAACATATAAGTATTAATCCAAAACTAAAGGTTTTAATTTGAAGATGTTATTAAAATTTTAGTTTAATGGTTAAAAAAATAAAAAAGTTTAAGGTGGGAAGATTTTAATAGCTTTTACTGGGCATTGTGTTTCACAAGCTAAGCAGAAAATGCAATCACTCTCTCTTACAGGATCCGCTTTTCTCTCAGCTTTTGGTGGCGGTGAGTCTGGATAAATAGCTCGTGGATCATGACCTGGTGTATCAACCCATTCATAAACACCAACTGGACAAACATCTATACAAATACCATCAGCGATGCATGCATCGAAATCTACTGCGCATGTAGATCCATGTATACCGAGTCTTTTAGGAGGGTCTACAGGACCCCAAACATCATGCCCTTGATGCTTACCAACTACCGTTCTTTTTTTCTTAAAGTCAGGATCTATTCCAGTCATAACCCCACCGCTAAATTGGTGGAAAATGGTGATATTTAAGTCAGTCGGTAAAAAAAGGTGGTAATTCTATAATATGGAATCTTTTTGGATTATGATAAGCCTTGTTGGGTTATTGATTTTTAGTAAACTATAATACATTGGTGATAACAGTTTAAGTTTGGAGATTGATGTGAAATTACCAGATGTTCATTTAAGAATGCCTGAAATTACAATTCCTTTGAATAAAGTTGGTGTCGCTTCAGTAAAGATGCCTATTGGTTACTTATGGTTTGAGAATATACAAGTGATGATGCTCCCTATATTCGAGGCTTATATAGATTTACCTATAAATTTGAAAGGGATAAATGCTTCAAGAAATTATGAGGTTATTATTGAGGTTTTAAAAAAGGAGACGAAAGGTACAAATAAATTGGAAGAAGTTTGTGCATCGATTGCAAAAGAGTTATTAAAAAAGCATAATTATGCTACTCGCTCTGAAGCACGTGCTTATGGTGAACTTTTATTCAAAAGAATGACCCCAAAAACTCATATTCACAGTTATGAATCATGTGATATTATGGCATCTGCAGTAGCTATAAGAATGGATAATGGCTCCATAAGTGTGAAAAAGTCTATAGGCGTGGGTGTTGTTGGGCTAACTACATGCCCTTGTGCTCAAGAAGTATTGAAAGAAATCTCTAAGTATGAATTAAAAAAAGGAAAATTAAATTTTGATAAAGATTTGATTAATGAATTATTTCAAAACATACCTTTAGCTACACATATGCAACGTGCTTATGGATCTATTCATGTAGAGATTCCAGAAGGTTTTAATATCGATGCTCAAGATTTGGTAAAGATTATTGAAGATTCGATGAGCTCGCCCACTTATGGTTTATTAAAAAGGGTTGATGAGGCTGAAGTTATTAAAACCGCTTTAAACAAGCCGAGATTTGCTGAAGATGTTGTGAGGTATATGATTGCGAATTTTGTAAATAAATTTCCAAATCTTCCTGATGATACACAAGTAACCTTTTATCTCAAAAGTTTAGAAAGTATTCATAAGCATGATTTTGTGGCTGAGGTTGTTGATAATTTAGGCAGATTGAGAAAAGTTTTGAATATGAAAGGAAATGAGGTATGAAAGAAGTAGAGATTATCGCACGTAAATACTTTGATCAAAGCTTAACTGATCGTGAAAGAGCGATTTTTGAAGGGGGTATTGCTTTAGGCGCACTTTACCATCAATTCATAGGCATACCTATTTGTAAGGATCGTAAATTAATCTCAAATTTAGAGAGAGCGATTGAAGAAGTTATGAAGCTTCAACCTTATCGAGAGAGTGTAAATGTAAAAATTAATATTGAAAAGATTAAAGGTGAGAAGAAACATCCATACGATTATGAATTGTTGAAAGGTAAGCACCTGGATGCAAAAATAATTATAAAGTATGGAAAAGCTAAAGCTACCGTGGCTATGAAATATATTGATGAATTGGATTATACACTCATGTATGTAGAAAGAGTGGAAGAAAGTGTTTGATTAATAATTAAACTTAACTCCTTCAAACCTTCCATTCTAAGGCATTTATTAGAATGATAAGCTTGAAACTTCTGCATATAAGTGTAATCACTTTCTTTAAGACAAATTGCTGATTTCACAAAATTTCATTTTTTAAAACCTAAGCATAATTGAGGTTTCTATTTGCCTTTTAAGAATATCCCAATCTTCTCAAAGGAGTTTATCTTTTCCTCACGTGAATCAATTTAAACCGCTCATAAAAATGAATAACTAAGTTGCATTAAGACCTACCAAGATCAAGGAATTTTTGCTAGCTTTTCAAATACTCTATTACACCCAAACTTGCGCTTTTCCCTACCCACATCGGTATACTCTCAAGCACTATGGTTCTATTCTTTTTATCTCCTTTATAATGTCAAAGTCTTTATCATAACTTACAATGCTTGTTATTTTATTTTCTATGAGTGTTGCAGCGTGAATAGCGTCTCTTGGCTTAACTTTATATTTCTCCAAAATCTCTTGCGCCCTTAAAATTATGCTCTTTTTAACTGCTAAAAACTTTAAATTCGGAAAGGTTAGAAAAAGCTTGCCCTGCTCTATGGACGGTTCTAAACCAAAAGTTTTTTTCACAACCCAAACAATCTCATCCCATGTAATGATGGAAGTATAAGCTTCAACATCTCCAAAAGCGATTCTTAAAAGAAGGTCTTTAGACCTTTTCGCTTCTTCAACCGCTCCAACCTCATAAATAATTGGGTACAAAAAAACGTTCGAGTCAATATAAAGCAAATCTTTCCTCAACCTCTTGCTCAATCAATTTTTCAAGATCTATCTTATTGGTTAATTTCCGCTTAATTACTGAACAAAAACCATCAATAAACTCTTCAGGGCGTACTCCAGGTGTTATAACCAATTCTTTCGCCCTAATCTCCATAATTACTTCATCGCCCGGTTTGATACCAATATACTCTCTCACGATCTCTGGAATTACAATCTGACCTTTCTCGCCAACTCTCCTTCGAATTTTCATTCTAACCACAAAGTATGATTTTGTGTTACTCATATTTAAAACTTCTTCATACTTCAAAATAAAAATACTGTGAAATTAACAGTTTTATAAAAAATAAACTTCAAGAAAAGAATAACCAAAAAATGGTGTGTTTTAGCGGATTGGTATGCTAACAGTAACCCATAAAAGCTAGGGTTCTTACACAAGATCTATTTTTAACTATATTATCGCTTTATATTGTGAGAACAAACTCCTTATACTACGGATCACAGCCTTGGTACGTGGATACATTAAAGAAGCTAAATTTGAAAAGATTAAAGCTACAAATGAAATTATGAATCATTTGAAACTATAATTTTCAATACGAGCTATAAACTTACATACTTTGCTTACAAATATAAGAATGGATGGATTGTAAAACGATCGTAACACTTTATGGAGCTGTTGGGAGAATAGGCGGGAATATCGTGCTCATTGAATATAAGGATCAACCAATTATAATCGATTTTGGGAAAGATTTCAAACAGTATCGCAAATACTTTAATTTTCCTTACCCTTTACCTACAAGATCTATCACAAGAGAGTTAATAAAAACTGAGATAATACCACAAATTAGAGATTCAAAAGGTAAAGTCTTACCATTATACACGAAATTTGAAAATGGTAAATTGATTGAGGAAGAAGGAGAATCACCAATAAAAAATGTTTTTATTTCTCATGCACATATGGATCACTCAGGCTTTATCACACTTTTACGTAAGCAAATAAAGATTCACATGGGAGGCATGGCCAATCTCATTTACTCTACTATAATGATGACTAAAAGAGAAGTAACTTTAGAGAGTAAGCTCTTTTGGGATGAAAATGATAAAAAGGAGCGAATTATAAGGCTGAATATTGAGCCTTTTCATAAAGGCTCAAAAATTAATATTGATAGCATAGAAGTTAAACCATACCCTGTTGATCATAGCATACCCGGAGCTTATGGATTCATTATACAAACACCAGAGAAAAGAATCGCTTATACAGGTGATTTTAGAATGCATGGACCAGCTCATATATTAACAAGAGATTTTCAAGATGCACTTTCAAAAGAGCCTTTAGATCTTCTCATTTGTGAAGGTACGAATATGGGTATTGGTAGAGTAGAATCTGAGGAGCGAGTTGAAAAAGATGCATATAAACTCATTGAATCATCATTTAAAAGTGGTAATAAATTGGTAATCGTTGAAGTTAGATCCTCAGATATCGATCGTATAAATACATTTGCTCAATTGGCTGAAAAACTCGATGCTCAAATAGTAGTAACACCTAGAGTAGGGTATCTTTTGAATCAAATTCAAAAATCAGGTTTGGATAAAAGACTTCAACGTGAGATTCCATCTTTATATAAAGGTGTAAAAGTTTTAATGAGAAGTAAGGCTCGATTGGAATGGTGGGAAAAAGATTTATTAGATGATCAAAGAATTGAAACTTTTGATCAAAATGAAATTAGTAATCCATTAATAAAAACGATTATTTTAGATTCTGGCAGATTTAATGTATTTGAAAAACCCCCACCACCAAAAACACTTTACATACAAAGCATTTCAGAGCATATTGATGAAGAAGAAGAATTTGAAGAGGAGCGATTTATAAATGCGATGGCACTTTATGGTATTATCGTTTATCGCATTCATAGCTCTGGCCATGTAGAACCTATAGATTTGATTAACTTCATAAATAATGTAAAGCCTAAAAGATTAATCCCAATTCATACCGAGCATCCAGAAGTTTTTTCAGAGATTTTTAAAGATAAAATGGAAGTTTTGCTAATTGAGAAAGGTTATCATGTAGTGTTATAAATGAGAGTTTGTAAAATCCCTCATATTGAAGGATGTGGTATTTACACATTAATTATAGAAGTTTGTAAGGAATTGGAGATAAAAATAGGAAGCTTAGGTTATAAAAAATACCCTAAAGGCTTATACACTTACACAGGCTCAGCATTAGGCCCTAATAAAGCATCATTATTCAATAGAATATCTAGGCATCTTCATGTTAAAAAGAGGTGTTTTTGGCATATCGATTATTTACTCAATAATAATAAATATGTTAAAGTTAAAGGAATTGTTTATTCAAAAACGAATAAGCCTTATGAATGTTTAATTAATCAAAAATTAATGAGAAAATCTTTAAAGCTCTCACAATTGAAAGGATTTGGTGCAAGTGATTGTAAACAAAATTGTAAAACCCATTTACTATACTTTGCGAATGAAAAACTTAATTATTTAATAAATTTTATTCGTAATAGTTATGAGTCGATCGATCTTAATCCCAATATTCTTCTATTACAAAATTATTTTTAAGAACTTTCTTCTCTCTTCAAGATTCTCTCCATAATTTGTAAATATTGAAGGAGAAGGGATGTTAATTGTGTTTGCTTTTCTACATTTGTCTCTACTTTTAATTGATTACTCACCTCTTGGATTTTAATAGTTATAAGATCCTTAAGATTTGCAATTACCTCATTAAATGATGGAACTTCAAGCTCTATTGGTGATTCTATAGAGCCGCAATTCACACATAAAGTCCTACCTTTATACCTAACTTGAACACCTCCACATTTAATACAAGGCTCTTTAAGTAAAGTTCCTCCTTTTCTAATAAGCTCCACAGCTATATCCATTCTTCTTTTTATATCTTCAGACATGCTAGAATAATTTATACAAAAGCTATTATGTAAACTTAGCTTTGAGGAATAATATATACAGGTGCAAAAACTCAATTATCTTGATTCTAAATTCCTTTTTTGATAAAATGAATTGAAAAACTTATGAATTTATAAGATTTGAGAGTGAGTATTAATAAGGTATGTGATATAAACTCTTTTACTTTTATATTACCATAACTCTATAATTTTTAGTATCCTTCACGAGTTGGTGGAGTTGCTAACACAACTCATCGATTTAATGAAGAGTGAGATTTTACTCGTTAAAGGGCCAGCTTCAGTAAAGGTGAAGAGTGGAGAGGTATCAGTTTTAGGATTACCTTTGAAAATCAATCAAGTAGTTGTAGTTAGAAAGAATAAAGTTTTGCCATTTGAGTTGATTAATGACTCATCAATCATAATTACACTAGGTGAGAATGGTGATTATAGTGTTGAGCAAGGTAATGTAGGGACTAAAATATGGGATAGCGTAGTGAATAGAGTATTTATGAATAAAACTTTACCGAGAAAGGTAATATTAATAGGTGAGACAGATTCGGGCAAATCTACTTTAGCCACTTATCTTATCAATCTCGCTTTATCTAAAGGTTTGAGAGTAGGTATTGTAGATGGTGATGTTGGGCAGAATGATTTAGGCCCTCCGGGTAGCGTATGTGCTAAAATTGTGGAAAAGCCTATTTTTGATTTGCGTGATCTCTCTGCAGATCGATTAAACTTCATTGGTGTAACTTCACCAAGGTATAAAATGGTTGAAAATATTTTAATGAATTCATTAAGTGATTTAGTTAACGATATTTCAAGAGTTGTGGATTTATGCATAATCAATACAGATGGTTATGTGAGTGAAGGTGGTATTGAGTATAAATTGAATTTAGTGAATAATTTAAAGCCAGATTTAATAATTTATTTAAAAAGTATTGAGGGTGGGTTTGAGCTTTACAAAAGGCTTATTGAGTATTTAAGTTTGGATAAAGTTATGGTTGCTGAAAGGTCTAAAAAGTTTGTAAAAAGTCGTTCAGAAAGGATTGAAAGAAGAGTGAGTCAATACCATAAATTTTTGAGAGATAGTAAGAGAATTAAGATTAATCTCAACTCATTAAAGTTAAATTTTTTAGGCAATATTTATAGTGAGAATCAAATAATATCTGAAGGTTTAATGAAAATTGGGAGTAATGGTTCTTTAATTATTAATCAAAGTATGAGTGAAAATGTGATTAAAATTCAAGATAATTATAAAATCGTGCTTATGAGTCGAGCATCTTTACAAGGTATGTTTATAGCTTTAGGTATTAAAGATTGTGTAAAAGGATTTGGAATTATTCAAAGAGTATTTCCAAATTTTGATACTAACATACTTACACCAATTGAAGATGAGTTTGACTTAATCTTTCTCAGTTTGATTAATCTTGCACCAAATCTTAGAGAAGAATATATCATACCTATTGTATTTAGTTAATTTTATGAAAAGATTTTTGCAAAAACTCTTTTTAAATAAAAGTTTAAATTATCCACAATGGTGAATACTCAACCAAACCTTATAGTATTTGTCATTGTATTTAACTATACGTGATTCATAATTGATTAAATCCTTCGGCTTTATTTGCAAAAGTTTTGCTATTTCTTCAGCCTCATCTTTAGTTACACTTACATCACCGGGTGCTAAAAAAAGCTTGTAATACTTTTCAGGATAGCGTGAGATTACATCTTGATACTTATTATCTGCTTCTTGAAGTGCTTCTTTAAGCTTTGCATAATTATTTAAAACTTTATCATCTAATATAAGAGGCTTATCTTTGAATCTTTTACGCCTCATCGCTTTTAATAATAATTGGCCTTTAATAACTTGCTCCATAACAACAAAAAATTAAAGGTTGTAATAAATAGGTCTTACGGAAAAATTGAATTTACAATTAAACTTATTCAATGGGAATATCCGTATAAACCTTTAAAGATTTAATAGCTTTTAATAAAGGAGTTCCTATTAATGTAGTTATTAAAATAATTAAAAATCGTTCAAATGGGTAAATGAAAAAAATACTAAACCATAACTTTGGCCATGCTTCAATTTTTATAACTTGAAGAATTAAGCCAAAAACCGTTTCAAAAAGAATACTGCCAGTAAGATGTTGTATCATAGTGCCAATAAAAGAGAGAATAAAAATACCTCGTGCAAGTTGAATCGTTGAGTTACTTTTAACCCATAATACTGACCATTTACCAAATGGTGAAATTAATATAATAAAAGATAGAATATGAAGCCAATTATAAAGCATTGGTATATTATTGAAAAATGGTAAGTGAACAATAACAAGGCTTAAAGGATGAATAGCATAAATAATAAGAATAATGAGAAAAAGTGATAATACGTAAATTCGCTTACCAATCATTAAAAAGCCTAATGTTATTGCATTTAATGCTCCAGGTAAAAAATCTAAACCGAGAAAGATTAATTGCCTTCCTAAAAGAATTGATAAATAAGTGCCTATAATAATGCTGAGTGGGCCGATTAAAGGTCCGAATACAATACCATATAAAGGTGCAAGAATATCTGATGCAGTAAATGTAGTTGCTATGCCAATCATAGGGAAAGTTGGTATGAGTCGAATGATTGCATATAAAACTGAGAAGGTCGATATGAAAGTTAGCGCTCTTTTTTTATTACTCAATTTTCAAACCTCTTTTTATTCCAATATTGTTAAAGCTTAATAATTTTACTCATGCTAATATCTTCTCCTATCTTATTAAAATCTATTTCTCATTTGTTTTTTATTTTTATGTTTTTCTTATGCATTAAACCTTTATACCCTTAATGCTATTCTTAAATTAAGAACTTTATGTCACATCTACATGAGGTTAACCTTTTAAAAAGAAGAGCTAAAGGATTTCTTGAGAGAGCTATTGATAGTTTAAACTCAAGTTATTATGATTTAGCAGCTTTTTTATCTGAGCAAGCGGTTCAACTTTATTTAAAATCAATCCTTTTAGAAAAAGTTGGAGATTATCCACGCACACACTCAATCTCAACCATTTTATCAATTCTTAAAAGATTTTCAAATTGTGAGAATTTAATTAAACTTCTTGAGGAAAAAAAGCTTGAGGTAAGTTTAATGGAAGATGCATATATTGCTGCAAGATATTTTGTAAGAGAGTATTCAAAAAATGAAGCTGAGATTTTAATAAATTTAGCGAAAGAGGTTTTAAAGTATGGAGAAGTATGTTGATATTTTATTTAAGAGAGTTGAGATGATTAAGAATTGGAAAGAGTATGTGATTAATATTTATTTTGCTGTGAAAAAAATTTTGCCTAATGCAAGCGTGTATATCTTTGGTAGTGTTGTAAAAAATGAGATTGTTGGAGGTAGTGATATAGATATACTTATAATCTCAAAAAGTATTCAAAAGGAGAATTTGGAAAGAGTTAAAATAAAGAGGAAAATAGAAGAGTTAACAAACCTTCCTCCATATCACCCATTTGAATTTCATATAGTTAATGAAGATGAGGCGAAGCTTTATTTTAAGAAGATAAAAGAGTTAAAGAGAGTTAATGATTTAATCAATTAGTGTAAGTGAGCAAGGAAAAATTTTATTTTCTTTGAAAAATCTAACACTAAAAATATTCAAAAATCTTGATAAAATTTCAACATTCGCATAGCGCTCTTATTTATTTTTATTCATTTGTAAAATAGGAATTCAAGTTTAGATGCAAAATATTATCATTAAGAAAAATTAGGAAAACTTAAGAGTAAAATATGCAAACTTATATGAGTAGTAATGGTATTAAGTAAAGTTCTTATTATAGCCCATAGAGGAGCTTCAGCATACGAACCTGAGAATACCTTGAGAGCTATAAAAAGAGCTATGGATTTAGGTGCAGATATGGTTGAGATTGATGTAAGAGCAACAAAAGATAATCATATAATAGTTATGCATGATGAAACTGTGGATAGAACAACCAATGGGAAGGGTTATGTTAAGGATATGACTCTTAAGGAATTAAAAATGTTAAATGCAGGTTTAGGAGAGAGTATACCAACTCTTCAAGAAGTTATTCAATTCATTAAAGGAAGAGCAAAGCTTGTGATTGAGATAAAAGTTTTAGGGATTGAGAAAAAGGTTCTTGAAATAATTAATCAAAATGAGATGATTGATAAAGTTTTAATCACATCTTTTTATCACCCAATTTTAAAAAGTATTAAAGAAATTAATCCAAAGGTTCAAACTGGTGCTATTATATCATCACGCCCAATAAAACCTGCACAATTAGCCTTAGATGCTAAAGCTAATGCACTTTTACCAAGATACATTTATGTGGATCCAGAGATGATTGATGATACTCATAAGCATGAATTAGTAATTTATCCTTGGACAGTTGATACTATAAATGAAATTAAAAAATTGATAAAAATGGGAGTGAATGGAATTGTTACTAATAAACCAGATATCGTTCAAATTGCTCAAACTAATTTGGAATAAGATTAAAGGGTTTAATCTTTAATCACTTTAGCTATATGATAAAGATTTATAGCATCACTCCACGATACATCTCTGAGAATTGAGCTTTTAATCCAGCTCTCTTAACCGCTTTTTGCTAAAATTTTTGCAGATTCACCACTTATGAATCCATTAAGCATTCCTTAATGATAATTTTAGCTTTACCATTGCAAATATTCTTTAATGTGTCAAATAATCTTCCAGCTTTAATATGAGGTTTGCAAAAGTATTTATTCGAATAATGCAATATTCGGGAATTTTATAATCTTCATAATCACCACCCATTATGAATTGTATAGATGGCTTAAAATTATCGATGCTCAATATGGTATTTAAAAGCATTATAAGCTTCTTTATAGCATTTTCACCCTTTTCTGAATAAGCACCATGAGCTAAAATACCACTCGCTTCAATATTCTAATCCACCATAATGCAAATTAGTTATGGTTAAATCTGTTGGCTCCATAACAACCGCTTTTTCGGCTTTTGGGAGAAAAGTTCTGAACCTTACCACTCAATTCCTCATTATGAAAGAATGCAATACCAAAGTTTAATGAGCTTATATTAGCTAAAGCGAGAAGAATTGATGTTATGCAACCTTTAGCATTCACATACCCCAGTACCGTAAGCGTATTCACCATCAAAGTAAAAAGGTGAGGTTATTTTAAAAGTATCGAGATGTGGGGTTACTAAAAATTCTTTTTAAGGTGAAATGAGAAGATTTAAATCTTCAATGTAAGCATCATAACCCAAATCTTTCAAATAGCTTAAAAGATATTTTGCTAAAGATTCCTCATTCCTTGAAAGGGATTTTATATTAACGAGATTTTTAAGAATTTGAAGCGTTTGCACAAAGAATATTTTAAAAATGAATAATTTTAAAAATAAAAATAAAAGCGTTTTATGATTTGATGATGGAGATTAGGAATATTAAAATCGATGATATAAACCGCTTTGTTAAGCTATATATTGAATCATACAAAGGTTTGGAAGAATATGCTTACACAAACGAGGGTGATATAAAGCGTTATTTTAATTGGCTTCTTTCAAGAGATCCTTATGGATTTTTTATAATTGAAGATATTAATAAGCCAATAGGTGTGGTCGCATGTGATACCAATTGGTTTAGCCAATTTGATAGTATTTTGGTAGGAGAGATTCATGAGATTTTTGTTTATCCAAGTTATAGAAGAAGAGGGATTGGAAGAATGCTTGTAGATAAAGCGATAGAATATGCTAAAGATAGAGGAAAAGAAAAGGTAGGCTTATGGGTAGGTGTGAAAAATTTAAGTGCGAAGGAATTTTATAAAAAACTCGGATTTATAGAGACTATTACATTGGGAAAATGGATTAGAATGATTAAAAAGATTATTTAAAATTGATTTTTTATTAATTGTGATACTCATGCTCCATTTCATAATATATTCGGATTGGCAAAGTTTTTCAAATTCTATAAATTCATATAAAAGATACTTTAATTATCTTTTAACTTTAATTTGCAAAATTCATATTTTGTGGTAAAATTGGTTATCCATAAATGGTGCTCCGGGCGGGATTTGAACCCGCGATCAACGGCTCGATTGGCCTCTTATCACATTCGTGATAAGATAAGGCCGTTATGCTATCGGACTTTTGTTATCTCCCCCTTTACAGACCGGGCTACACCACCGGAGCTAATTTTTTAAAAGTTTTTTTTGATATTAAAGTCTGTCTATTAAATAATGAAGTTTTAACATCTTTAAAGGTTAACAAATATTTATAACTCCATCATTATTTATCCTTCATTAAGATTAATTCTCAACGAATATTGGAGTTGATAAAAACAAGGATATTGAAATACCAATTCATCCAATTTTTAACCAAAATATTAAATATCGTCCTTCACCTACCCATTATAACCAATGGAGTTTTAACACATGAAGAAAATTGAGAGGATGGATTTGATCGATGCGTTGTGGGAGAGAAGGAGAGATTCTTTAAAGAAGATAAATGAGGCTTTAGAGAAAGAGTTAGCAAAGTATTCAAACTCATACCTTTATGAACCGCTCTCATATGCGGTATTGGATGGTAAGCGCCTCAGACCACTCATATTATTACTCTCTGTTGAGTGTATTGGTAATAGTAATATTGATCCTCTCCCAGCGGCTGTAGCTATAGAGTTACTGCATACTGAATCCATTATACATGATGATATTATCGATTGTGAAACTTTTAGGCGTGGGAAAAAAGCTTTTCATATTAAATATGGTTATGAAGCATCATTATTAACAGCTGATTTCATTTTAGCGATAATATTGGATATAGTATCAAGGTATAAAGATTTTAGAATTGCTAAAGAATTATCTTTAGCGGCATTACGTATGTGTGAAGGTGAATTTTATGAATTAAAAATTAATTCAAACCCTCAATTGAATTTAAATGATTACATAAATTTAATCTCACAAAAAACCGCTTCTTTATTCCAAGCTGCAGCGAGTATAGGTGGGATTATTGGAGGTGGTTGTGAAGAGGAGATAAATGCTTTATCGAATTATGGTCTTCAATTGGGTATCGCTTATCAAATTTCTGATGATCTTCTCGATTGGGATGATAAAAGTAAGATAGCAAAAGCTTTAATGTGTAATTTAAAAAATCCAATCACAAATTTAAAAAATTTAATCAAGCATTATGCTAAGAGCGCCAAGAATGAGCTTAAAATTCTTAAAGAAAGCAAATCAAAAGAAGATTTGATTCAATTGATTGAATTTATCATTGAGCGAAATCATTAATATTAATTTTGTTTAAAATTAAATACGATTAGAGTTGAAAATCGGAATTGTAGGAATGGGTATCTCGGGCGCCTATCTTGCATCAAGGCTTAGTTTTGAGCATAAAGTTATTGGTTATGAAAGGTTTGAAAAAGATAAATTTGATTCAATATGCGCATGGGGTTCATCAAAGCATGTTATGCAAGAATTCGCAAAAAAGTGTGGATTAAATTTTGATAATTACATTTTGCATGAGGGTAAAAGGATGATTATCGATTTAGGTATTAATAGCTTTGAAATAAAGCTAAAGGGGCTTTGTGTATTCGATAAAGTCTCTTTTATTAAAAATTTGATAGGGAATGTAAATGTGAATTTTGGTAAATATATTACAAAAAACTCCTTAAATGATACTTATGATCTTATAATTGATGCTACAGGTGTTATACGCTCATTATTACCAAAAGTAAAGTATGATTTACTAATACCTTGTGTGCAATATAAAGTGAAGTTTAAAAATCCACCTTATGATGATTTTTATGTAAAGCCTTTCACAACTGTTAGTGGATATCTTTGGTACTTTCCATTGGGGAATGGTTATGCGCATGTGGGCGCTGGTGATTATTATAAAAGGCATAATTTAGAGCTTGAGAATTTTCTCAATCGCTACCCTTGTGAAATTTTAAAGAAAGTTGGTAGACCTGTTAGAGTAACACCACCATTATTATGTGAACCTTTTTATCAAGATAATATTGTAGGCGTAGGTGAGGCTATTGGTACCGTTTACCCTATACTTGGAGAAGGTATTATACCGAGTTTACAATGTGCTGATTTACTCATAGAAAATATTTACAATTTACCTAAATATCGAAATGAGGTTTTAAAGATGTTTAAAATTTACAATATAATATACTCTATAATTAAATCAAAGCTCGATCAAAAATTCTCTTTAATTAAGAAAATCCCTTCATTATTGAGTTTATTTTTACATATGAAAAGAAATGAAGAGCGATATGGAATAAAAGTAAAAATGAGTTATATTACAAATGTTTTAAGAATTTAATCTCCATTAATTCATTTTCAAGAATCCTTACATCAAAACGAAAATATTTTTAATAAGTATTAACCACGCTAGATTTGGTGATAATTATTCCACAAGAAACATTACCATTCGAGTCTAAATATTGGCCAATTAAGAAATACTTAGAGTTTTATAAAAAATCACTTGAGGATCCAGAGTTTTGGGCTGAAGAAGCGAGAAAAATCGATTGGTTCAAAACTTGGGATAAGGTTCTCGAATGGGATCCACCATTTGCAAGATGGTTTGTCGGAGGTCTTCTCAATGTTTCTTATAATTGCGTTGATAGGCATTATCAAACTTGGCGTAAGAATAAAATAGCTATTTATTGGGAAGGGGAGAATTATGAGGAAAAGGTTTTGAGTTATGCACAACTTTATAGAGAGATGAATCGATTCGCATCGATTCTTAGAAAGCTTGGAGTTAGGAAAGGAGATCGTGTTGCTATATACTTACCTATGATACCCGAATTGCCTATGGCGATGCTATCCACAGCTAGATTAGGTGCGATTCATACCGTTATCTTTTCAGGCTTTGGTGCTAAAGGCTTAGCAGATAGGGTTAATGATGTACAAGCAAAAGTACTAATTACAGCTGATGGAGGTTTTAGAAGGGGTAAAGTAATACCTTTGAAAAAGATTGTGGATGAAGCTTTAGAGATAATGCCATCGATAGAGAAAGTTATCGTAGTTAAAAGAGCGAATATTGAAGTTGAGATGAAAGAGGGTAGGGATTATTGGTATCATGAATTAATGAATAAAGCTGAGCCTTACGTTGAACCATTACCTGTTGAATCTACTCATCCCCTTTACATACTTTACACATCTGGCACTACAGGAAAGCCTAAAGGTGTTGTGCATAGTAGTGGAGGTTATTTAGTTTATAACCATTCAACTTACAAATGGGTTTTTGATATTAGTGATGAATCTGTATATTGGTGTACAGCGGATGCGGGTTGGGTAACTGGGCATAGCTCAATAGTTTATGGGCCATTAAGCCATGGAGCTACTATAGTGGTTTATGAAGGTGCTCCAGATTACCCAGCTCCAGATCGTTGGTGGGAGATTATTGAGAAGTATGGTGTAACAATCTTTTACACAGCACCTACCGCTATTAGAATGCATATGAGGTATGGTGAGGAGTGGATAAAGAAGCATGATCTCAGCACCTTAAAAGTTTTAGGTAGTGTTGGTGAGCCTATAAATCCGGAGGCTTGGTTATGGTATTACAAGTATGTTGGAGGTGAAAGATGCCCAATTGTAGATACATGGTGGCAAACTGAGACTGGTGGGATAATGATATCGCCAACACCGGGTCTTGATTACATGGTACCTCTTAAACCTGGTTCAGCAACTTTCCCATTACCTGGTGTGGATGCTGATGTTGTTAATGAAAAAGGTGAACCAGTACCTCCTGGTATTAGAGGTTATTTGGTGATAAAAAAGCCTTGGCCAGGCATGCTCATGACTTTACATAATGATCCTGAACGTTACAAAGAGACTTATTGGTCAAAAATTCCAGGTGTTTACTTTACAGGTGATTATGCAATAAAAGATTCGGAAGGATACTTTTGGTTACTTGGTAGAGCTGATGAAGTTTTGAAGGTAGCTGGTCATAGGCTTGGTACAATGGAGTTAGAGAGCGTTATAATCTCTCATCCAGCGGTAGCTGAGTCAGCGGTAGTATCAAAGCCCGATCCAATTAAGGGAGATAGTATTGTAATCTTCGCTATATTGAAGCATAATTATGAGCCTTCAGAGAGTTTAAAGAAGGAGTTGAAGGAGCATATGAGAAAGAATTTAGGGCCTGTGGCAACGCCTGATGAAATATTCTTTGTGAATAAGCTTCCTAAAACTAGGAGTGGGAAGATTATGAGGAGAGTATTAAAAGCGGTTCTATCAGGTGCTCAAATAGGAGATTTAACCACACTTGAGGATGAAGCATCCATTGAAGAAGTTAAAAAAGCTTATGAGGAATTTAAGAGGGTTGTAAGTGGATAAGGATTAATAAAATCAATGAAAATTACAAACACAAATTTTATTATTTAGTATTTAAACCCAATTTGAATTTTTATTTTCGCTAATATGATATGAAGCCATTTAAATGAATTCATTATTGATATTAAGCATAAACGATTAATATAATAAAATATGTTTTTAAATTGTGATCTTAACCAAAAGGTATGATATAGAGGAAAGAAGAAGGCTTATATTCACATGTATGGGATTGGATAAGCCTGACCTCACACTTACTAGAGGCTTAATAATAGATGTAGCAACAAGTGAAGTTAGAAGGGCAGATATAGTGATAAAAGGGAGTAGAATAGCTTATGTAGGTGATGTTAAGGATTTAAGAATATCTCATTTAGGGGTTGTTATTGATGTAAATGATAAGTTTATCACCCCTGGATTCATAGACCCTCATGCACATGTAGAGAGTACAATGTTAACACCATCAGCTTATTCATCCCTTTTAATCCCTCAAGGAACTATTGGTGCAATTATTGATCCTCATGAAGTAGCTAATGTTTCAGGTTTGGATGGATTAAAGTATTTCTTAAAGGATGCTAATTCCACACCCTTTAAATTTTGTATTCAAATGCCATCTTGTGTCCCATCTGCACCGAATCTTGAAACTAATGGCTATACTATAAGCCTCTCAGATATAGAGAGATTGTTGAAATTAAATGATATATGTGGTTTGGGTGAATTAATGAGTTATAAAAAAGTGATAAATGGTGATATTGAGCAATTAATGAAAATAAAACTCACATATGAAAAGAGTGGTATTGTAGATGGCCATTCACCATCGCTTAAAGGATCGATACTTCAAGCCTATATTTCTAGTGGTATTATGACTGATCACACATCTAGAAGTAAAGATGAAGTTATAGAGAAGGTGAGAAGCGGTTTTTACGTGATGATACAAAATAGGCCGGATGAAAGCTTATTGAGAGATGTGATTGATACTTTAAAGAATATAGATACGAGAAGGATTATGTTTTGTACTGATGATATAGAGCCTGATGAAGTGAAAGAAAAAGGCCATCTTATATCACTTGTAAGAGAAGCAGTAGATTTAGGCTTAGACCCAATAAAAGCGATACAAATGGTAACATTAAATGTAGCTATGGCTTACAGATTCGATTCAGAGTTGGGAATTATAGCGCCCGGTCGCTATGCTGATTTAATCATCTTTAATGAATTAAAAAAGTTTGATATAGATAAGGTTATAATGAATGGTAAATTGGTAGCTTCAAAGGGCAAATTACTCATTGATATACCAAAGGCTAATTTTAAGAGGTTCAAAAATACAATAAAGCTTAAGGTTGGATTAAATCCAAATGATTTAGTAATAAGAGTTGAAAAGGAAAAAGCGAGAGCTTTAGTGAGAGTGGTTACAATTAATGGAGATTTAAAAGAGGTAGAATTGGATGTATTTAACTATAAGGTGATGAGTAAAACAATCGATGATATAGTTAGATTAGCAGTATTGGAAAGGTATGGTAAAGGTGGGAATATAGGTAAGGGCTTTATACAAGGTACGGGGTTAAAAAAAGGTGCAATTACTACAAGTATATCTCATGATGCGCATAACCTTACATCAATCGGTATTTCTGAATATGATATGTATCTTAGCGTAAAAGAAGTTGAGCGTATGGGTGGTGGTATTGTTGCAGTAATGGATGAAAAAGTTTTAGCTAAAGTTGAGCTCCCATACTTTGGTCTTCTCAATGATGATCTTAAAGTATGTGATGAGGTTAAAGCCTTGAGAATTGCTTTACTCAATATGGGCCTTAAAATTCCATTAAGAAGATTAACATTTTTATCATTACCAGTGGGGCGTGGCAACTTTAAGATTACAGATAAGGGATTAGTGGATTATAAAAAAGGTATAATCTTACCCGTAATTATCTCTTTATCCACTTAATATGAGCATATCCTCTGGATTATAATGAATATAAACATTATCTCCAACATTAAAATCTCGATTTTGAGTTAAAACGGCTAGATCACCAATACTTGTATTTAAAAGGTATCTTACTCTATCACCTTTGAATGCTTTCGTTAAAATTTTACCACTTATATTTTCAAGATTTGGTGAAGGCTCCTTAGAGATGAATAACTTTGTGGAGCGAATAGCTATATACTTACCATCATTCTTTAAACTACTTACTCTCAGTTTTACACCTCTTACTACAACATATGATTCCTCAATAAGCTCGATTGGGAATACATTTTCAAAACCCATAAAATCAGCCACATATGCAGTTTTAGGTCTTTCATAAATTTCAAAGGGTTCAGCTATTTGCTCAATAATGCCATTATTCATCACAGCCACTCTATCTGCTATTTCAAGTGCATCATCTTGATCATGAGTTACATAAATTGTAGTGATACCCAATTGCTTTTGGATTTTTTTAATTTCGAATCTGATCTTACTTCTAAATTTAGGATCAACATTACTAAGAGGCTCATCCATGAGGAGGATATCTGGTTGTATCGCTATAGCTCTCGCAAGTGCCACCCTTTGTTGCTGACCTCCACTCAATTGTGATGGGTATCTATCCTCTAAACCTTTAATTCCTAACATTTCAATAATGTGATCCAATCTTTGCTCTGCCTCACTTTTATCCACACCTCTAATTCTCATGCCGTATAAAATATTCTCTCGCACATTCATATGCGGGAATAATGCGTAGCTTTGAAAGACTATACCGATATTTCTTTTATGAGGTGGAACGTTTGTAAAATCCCTTCCCCTTATTATAACACTACCCTTTTGAGGTGTTATAAATCCAGCTATAACCTTTAATGCAGTCGTTTTCCCACAACCACTCGCTCCGAGTAAAGCCACAAGTTCGCCTCTTTCTACCTCTAACTCCAACCCTTTGAGAATAAAATCTCCCTTAGAGTAATAAAACCAAATATTTATCAATTGTACATCCTTCATCCTCTCACGCCCGAGACTAAACCCACAACCTTCTCTACACTTATGCATAACAATACAGTAAAAGCTACGAGTAATGTTGAGAGAGCTGCTATTGTAGGGTCGTAACGGATTTGTAAGTAATTGAGCATAGTTACAGGGAGAGGTATCGCTTCACCAAAGCTTAAAAATAGAGATATAGATACTGCATTGAAAGATACCATAAAACAAGTGAGAAAGCCACCTACAAAGCCATGCTTTATATTTGGCAAAACTACATCGATGAATGCTCCCAATCGATTTCTACCGAGGCTAACAGCCGCATCCTCTATATCCCCTCCCAAATTTAATAAACTTGCATAAATAATCCTCATAGCAAATGGTATAACGACTAAAGTATGGCCTATAATTAAGGATATTAAAGATACTATACCTAAAGCTCGATATACGAATAAAAGGAGTAAATAACTTAAAACGATCTCTGGCATGAGTATTGGTAATGTAAAGAGATTCTCTACTAATCCTCTTATACTTAAACTCTTATACCTATAGAGAATGTAAGATGAGGGTAATGAAAGGATTAAGGCGATTAGAGATGATATAAAAGCTATTGAGCTGCTTACAATAAAACCATTCGTAAATGTTTCATATCGAAATATATTAGCAAACCATTTGATAGTGAAGCCCTTAGGTGGGAAGGATATACTCTCCAATGTTGAGAATGATATGAGAAGTGGCATGGTTATAGGGGTGAGTAAAAAAGTAAAGCATAAAATAGATAAAATATAAAATATTGCTCTCATATCCCTCTCACTAAAACCTTTTTAATGTAAGAGAAGAAGAGGATAATGGAGAAAACAGTTAACATTATAACGAGTGCGGTAGCTGTAGCAGCTCCCCAATTGAGTCTAATCTCAATAAACTCGTAAAGTAGCATGCTGAGCGTGCGATTCCTAAAGCCGCCCAATAAAGTTGGTGTGACAAAAGCTGCAGCACAACCAGCTAAAATCACTGATAAGCCAGCGATGTATCCTTTAAGCGTGAGTGGAAATATAATATTTATGAAAATTCTTAAAGGGTTAGCACCCAAGCTTTTAGCAGCCATTAATACTTCCTCATTGAGATTCTCCATAGCGCTTAAAAGGGGTACGAACATGAATGGAAAGAATAACTCAAGTAAACCCAAAACCATTGCAAATTCAGTATAGAGAAGCCTCAATGACTCATCTATAATCTTAAGTGCAATGAGTAAAGAGTTTAAGAAACCTTCTTTACCAAGAATGAGAATCCATCCATAAGATCGTACCAAAGGATTTACCATGAGAGGCAAAAATATGAGGGCTTTAAATAAAGATTTAATGCGTGATGAAGCGCGGCTTGTGTAATAAGCGAGTGGATAAGCCAATAAAGTGGCTAATAAAGCTACAATCAACCCAATTCGAATCGTTCTAATGTAAACGGAGAAGAATTCCTCATTGAAAGTTGTATGGAAGAATGTTGGTATGAAATCGTGAGTAGAGATTATCATATAGATAATTGGCACTAGTAAAAAGAAGATGAGAAAAAAGAGTGAGGGAGCTATGATTAAGTAAAGTCTCATGATTCTATACGCTTCTTCCACTCATCAACCCATTTTGGTAAATTCTTTGCTAAAAGCTCTGGATTTAAGTATATGGGCTTGTTAAATACTGGTGATATATTGAATGGATGATCTGCTGGTAAATTTACCTCTGAATTTATAGGGGCGTCAACACCAGCTAATGCTAACTCTTTTTGGATTGATGTGCTGAGCCAAAAGTCTATGAGTTTATAAGCCAAATCCATATTCTTACTACCATTAACTATTGAAATCATGTTAAGAACATAAACTGAGCCTTCTATTGGATAAATTATATCTACAGGTTTGGGTAAATTCTTTAATGGTGCCCAATTGTATCTAAGAACTGGAGCTATCTCTACTTCTCCTCTCTCAAATAGAGTTTGAGGATCTGCAGATCTTGTATAAAATGTAACAATACCCTTCTTTATACTCTCTAAAGCTTTGAATCCAGGCTCCACATTATCCATTGTTCCTCCATAAGTTAAGCTCGTCATTACCAAAACCATGGGACCCGATGTGGCAGTTATTGTGGGCATAAGGATTTGGCCTTTAAAATCATCTCTCCATAAATCCTTCCAAGATGTTATCTTAGCATGTTTATCAACACGATAAGCTAACCCTAAATCTTGAATGGTAAATGGTATGCCATATTGGGCTATTGATGGTGGAACTTGCTCTTTCAAAGCTTTAAACAATTTTTGATAATTTGGTATCTTTCCCAAGTCTAGTTTCATTAATAAGCCCTTTTGAGCTGCTTGATATGTATAGTAATCTGGTAGGAATATGAGGTCTGGCATAGGCTCAGCCTTTGTAGAGAGCTTTGTAAATCTTTCACTCGTAGTGCCTGAAATTAAAACTATCTTAACATTATTTTGCTTCTCGAATGGTTCGATAACTATTCTCTTTATATCATCCCATGCAAAACCCCAATGTGAGAGGTAAAGTGTTTTAGGGGGTGGTGGGGGCAGTGTGGTAAGATAGTAATAATATCCTCCAATAGCTACAGCGATAATTATTACCAATCCAATGATTATAACGGTCTTTCCCATACTATTCTTGAATTTCTTACATAGTTATATATATTTTTAAAGCCTCTTAATATTATTAATTGTTAATCTTATGTGTTTGATTAAGATTCTTGGCAAAGCTCTACATTAATTCTTCCAGTAGTTTCAGGTTTTGTAAATATAATCTTAACACCGTGAGCACCTATTCTAGGCTTTTCCTCAACAAATTCAATACCTTCTTTTTTCATTCGCTCTATTTCAGACTCGATATCATCTGTAGCTAAAGATATATGATGAATCCCTTGTCCATGAGTTTGGAGAAATTTGCCTAAAGGTATGTTTAAATCCAATGGTTGAAGCAACTCAATCTCATCATCACCAACAGGTATGAATGCTACTTTAAGCTTCCCGTCCATAGCTTCTTTAACTACAGCTGGCTTTAAATTAAAAGCTCTCTCAAAAAGCTTTAATGTCTCATCCATATTTCTTACAACGATGCCTATATGGCTAATCTTTTTAATCATTTCTTTCTCTTCACCTCAACCTTTGCTAAATTCTCCAAAAAGAGTACTATTGCTGAATGATCCAAATCTCCCTTCCCTTCATTAACCAATGCATTTAAAACTTGGTAAGCGAGACTTGTGAAAGGAAGGGGCACATTATACTCAGTCGCTGCTTGCATAACATTTCTAAGATCCTTTTGATGGAGTTTAATTCGAAATCCAGGTTTAAAGTTTCTATCCATAATCATAGGCGCTTTTCTCTCCATAACAAGGCTACCAGCCAATCCCCCTCGAATAGCTTGAAATACGAGTTCGGGATCCAATCCAGCTTTTGTTGCTAAAACTAAAGCTTCAGAAAGAGCTGCAATATTAAGCGCTACAATAATTTGATTAGCTAATTTAGCAACTTGGCCTGCACCACAATCACCAACCCTTGTTATTGTTTTACCCATCGCTTGAAATATTGGTAAGCATCTTTTGAAAACCTCTTCTTTACCACCTACCATAATCGCAAGAGTACCTTCAATAGCGGATGGTTCACTACCACTTACAGGTGCATCCAACATCTCTCCACCTTTTTTCTCAACCTCCATAGCAACTCTTCGTGCTACTACAGGCGATATAGAACTCATATCTATCACAATAGAGCCTTTTCGTAAACCTTCCAATACCCCATTCGGCCCAAGTATAACTTGCTCAACATCAGGCCCATCGGGCAGCATGGTTATAATAATATCACACTTTTCAGCAACTTCTTTAGGAGAGTTTGCTCTTTCAGCCCCAAGACTAACTAACTCTTCAACGGGTTCAGGCCTTATATCATGAACAACAAGTGAATAGCCAGCTTTCAATAAGTTTTTAGACATAGGTTTGCCCATAACACCAAGCCCTATGAATCCAATCCTTTCCTTACTCAAGATTTTACCACCAAATGAACTTATCACAATCTAATTGATAAAGGTAACGCAAATTAAACTAATAGTGATATTGTGATTATTGCTTAATCGTTTAGCTTAAAATTTTAGGGCTTAATAGTTTATATTCTCTTTTTCGCAACCTCTAAAAAGCTCCTCGCCCCTCTTATGAGTAAGCTGAAATCACTTGATAAAGATATGAATTTAAAGCCCCTTTCAATAGCTTTGATTAATTGCTCATCATTATACGTCATTATCCCAACTGGAATATTATGCTTTTTCCCAGCATCCAAAACCTTTTCAATAGCTTCTATAAACTTTGGATGGTTTTGTTGATCTCTAATACCCAAAGATGTGGTTAAATCTGTAGGCCCTATAAAGCATGCACTCACACCCTCAACACTCATAATTTCATCAACATTTTTAACCGCTTCAGGTGTTTCTATTTGCACTATAGTAACAAGCTCACTCTCAACCTTTTTGAAGTAATCTTCTCTATCAAGACCGTAAAGTGCAGCTCTTCTCGGACCCGTTCCTCTTAATCCTTTAGGAGGGTATTGTGTAGCTTTAACAGCTTTTATAGCATCACCCTTATTATTCACCCAAGGTACAACAACACCATAAGCACCCACATCTAAAGCACGCTTTATTAGCACCATATCATTCCAAGCCACTCTTATAATTGGTACAATATCAGTCCCAGATGTAGCTTGAATCATGTGTTGTACAGTCTCCATGCATAAAGGTGCATGCTCAGTATCAAAAACGAGCCAATCGAAGCCGAGATGAGCCAATATTTCACTCACATCTGGATTGCCAATGGTAACCCAAGTTCCAAAAGCTATTCCGCCTTTACTCCATATCTCTTTTAATTTATTGGGCTTCATTAACAAAGTATTAACTGTTAATGTTTATAAAAGTTTTGTAAGAATAATAGGATTAAGAGCATAAGCGTTAAAAAGTTAATGCCATGTATTAGCTGAAGAAATCCTTAAAATGCTCTTAAGTTGTGGCTACTATAAAGCCTTTAAATATCACAATAGCTTCACTGCTACCCCTTTATATACCCTAATGCAAGAAAGGAGTGTCGGAATCTCACATAGAAAATTGAAAGATTATTAGATAGTGGGGTAAAAGACATAATGCTCAAGCTTTAATGTAGAGCCTTATGAATACATCCAGAATATTATTTTAATGTAAAGCATGTTAATATTTTGGAATTTCATCCCATTTTTGCAGGATCTTTTTAATCTCTCAAGCTTTTTGACTTAAACAAGACGCAAATGAATGCTTCTTATTGCTTTTTGCGCTTTGTACGAGCATAAATACGTTTTGCTCACCCAACTACTTGAGGAAAGGACTTAATCTCTAAAACCCCTTACCTAGCTTTTTCCTCATTAATTTTATAAAAGTAGTGGTTCTTTAAAAGTTTGTTTTAACCTCTCATATTCTGCCCTATTTATTAGATCAATTAATAGTTTATAGCTCTTTTACTGCTTAATGTTGATTGATTTTTACCTAACACATCCTTTTTTGCTAAGCTATATGTAGTTTCAAGTATATGTGAAGGGCGCTTCCTTTACTAACCAATAAATTTTATTCTTCTTTTGTGAAATTTTTGCTCATAAATTAATTTTCAATGGTAAGTGATATTGATAATTAATGTAAATAAGAATAATTTTACTAGTTATACACGTGGCTTTGCAATTATCTCACGAATCCTAATATCAAAAATGTTATGCAAATGAGCGGGCTTAATCACTATAGCTGTATCAGCCCCTCTACTCGTTCCAGCTACAGAAATAACTTCTTTATCTACTGGAATCGCTCCAGAATCCGCAGCCATAATCACAATTTCTACACATACCTTCATTCCTTGACAGAACATTCTTAATGTGTCGGCGATGATATCAGTAGGAACTATTGTTATATATTGGGGATAATTACCAAGAGGTTTTGAGGAACGGAAGATCTTACCATAAGAAGTTAAAACCATAGTTTGGGTAATGAGTGAGACGCCCTTCTCCTTAAGCTTAACTTGAGTTTCAGGTGGTACTAAAATCTTCCCAGGCTGAGCGTATCCGTATTGATGGCATACCGCTACAATTTTAATGGGAGTGTCTTGGAAAACTTCTGCAGCCTTTAAAGCGGTATCTCCAAAACGAGTAGCAACAACTAAATGCTTTATACCGAGCTCTAAAGCCCTTTGCTTAGCTAAAATTAAAGTCTCAAGAGTATTCTCAGATCCGGGTTTTTCAAAATACCTTGTCATAAAAACTCAGTATTATTATTAAGGATATTATTAATTAAGCTTTTGATAAGGTGATTTATTGTAATTCTAACATACAATCACGAGATACTTGTACCATTCTAAGCCTATGGAATTCCTTAATGAATGGTGAAATAACCACTAAATCAATGTCTTTTAAGAAATTTGAATAACTTTATCAGCATATTCATCCTAAGGTGATATCCTATAAGAAAAACATAAAGGTAAAAAAACAATAAATATTTATGCGATTTGCAATTGTTCTATTTAATCGAACGATCTGTTTTAAATTATAGGATAATAAGTTAGGTTTTGAAATATATAAAATGTGGGAAGATGGTAAAAAAGTTAAGCCTTGTTTTAATGATTATGATGATTGTAGCTTTAAGTATTGTGGAAATTTTTAAAATACCATCTTATCCTTCAACAAATCCTTTAAACGATATTGGACTCAAAACCTTCACATCCTATAATGAGCTTAAAGATTTCATTATAACGAAAATGGATGGGGCTAAAAAAGATGAGTTTAAATTTCAACCATTTATTAATGAGGATATACCCAACAAATTAACTATCGATAATTTAAAAGCCCTTAATTCAAAAGTGAGTGAGGAGTTAAGATATTCTAAAACCAATATTCAAGTCACTGGTGTTGATGAAGGTGATATAATTAAGACTGATGGCAATTATATTTATACAATCTCAAATGATAAAGTATTCATAGTTAAAGCTTACCCTCCAGAACAAATGCAAATAATTTCAAAAATAAGAGTTGAGGGTAAACCAATAGCTTTATTCATTAATAAAGATAGAATTTTAACCATTCAATATGGTAGGATTTATTCAATAAATCTTAGTCATCAACATAATTTGAATATTAAGATTTATGATTTATCAAATATTAAGAATCCAAATCTAATTAAGGAGTTTTCTTTAAGTGGTAATTATTTGGGCTCGAGAATGATTGGCGATTACATTTATATTCTTACAACCCAATCGATTATCAAGCCCTTAATTAAAGATGTTGAGGCTATAATTCCATGGATAGCAGTTAACGGTATTATTAAGAGAATACCTCCATCAAATATTTACTATTCAAATGAAATCGAAGCACCATTAAGTTACACAATGATAGTAGCGATTAATATATTCAAAGATAGTGAGGAGCTTGATTGCAAGGTTATTTTGACTGGATATGCAACATCCATTTACGTATCGATGAATAACATTTACGTTACTATACAGAGATGGAAATCACAAGTAACAGAAATTCATAGAATAGGTATAAATGGTTCAAAAGTCGTGATTGAGGCTAATGGAAAGGTTCCCGGTAGAGTTTTAAATCAATTCTCCATGGATGAGTATAATAATTACTTCAGAGTTGCTACAACAACGGAAAGATTTGTAAAAGAATTTGGAATTATAAGTTTGAATCACATTTATATTTTAGATAAAAATTTGAGGATAATTGGTAAGCTTGAAGGCTTAGCGCCTGAAGAAAGGATTTATTCAGCAAGGTTTATACAAGATAGATGCTACCTTGTAACCTTTAGAAATATCGATCCTCTCTTCACTATAGATTTAAGTGATCCAAATGAGCCTAAAGTCTTAGGTGAGTTGAAAATTCCGGGTTACTCAGAATATTTGCACCCTTATAGCAAGGGCTATCTCATAGGCGTTGGTAGAGAGGTAAATGAAGGATTGAATCGCGGGTTGAAAATTTCATTATTTAATGTATCGGACGTTACAAAACCGAGTGAGATTGATAAAATCATTATTGGTGATAGATGGAGTGATTCATTAGCCCTTAAAGATCATCATGCATTTCTCTTTGATGAGAAAAGAGGTCTTCTTGTAATCCCTGTTCTCGAAGTTTTTAAGGAGAAAAAAGATTTGCAATCGATTTATAATAAATATGTTTTCCAAGGAGTTTATATTATTCATATATCTCTAAAAGATGGAATTCGAGTAATGGGTAAGGTAACTCATGTAGATGATATTAATTTTATTAGAAGTGGGTATATCAATTCTAATTATGAAATTAAGAGAAGTTTATACATAAATAATATCCTTTACACAATTTCAAATGAAAAGATTAAAGCTAATGATTTAAGCGATTTGAAGGAGATTGCTAATATTAAATTAAGTTGATATTTATCCACTATTGGAATAATGTTGAATTTAGCATTAAATTCTTATCATTAAAGTTATTTTAACGATATCTCAAATTTAAAGATAATATTTTAAAATAACCTTTATGTAAAAGATTAAATGCGGGCCGGTCGTCTAGTTAGGACTCTACCCTAGAAATAGGCGTAATCGTCTATCTAGTTTGGTTAGGACGACGCTCTGACGCAGCGTAGGTCCCAGGTTCGAATCCTGGCCGGCCCACTGTAACCCTTTAGAATCACTTTGTGAACACAAAGCGTTAACGGAAAGTGATTGGGCTATCGTTGTAAATTTATCCAATTTGTTAACAATCCCTTCGAGTATCCTTAAGCATAAACCCTTGTTCTCGGAGTTTATCGCTAAATTCATCGCAGCTCTAGTCTTTCTTGTTCCTGTGACGCCATAGAATGCAAATGAAATCCAAAGTATAGGTTAATAGGTAAGATTAGAGGTGAATTTTCTCCTTCGATTTCACCTAGGTAAACCCCATCCTTAATATTAGTTAAAGGATTTAAAAGAATTCCTACAATTAAAGAAGAATGGCAATAGGAACAGAAAAATCCCTCTAAGCTTATCCTTTCACAATTCATGCATAGAACATAAGCCATGAGAAAGAAGAGTTTATTAGGGATGATAGAATTGATTCGTATGAAATTTTTCCATAATTTCTTTATTCCAAGATTTGGCTTGAGTTGATTTAGAACTATTTATCTTAGCATATTTCAAATTAAGAAGCTTCCAGTTTTCGTAAAGATTCTCCTCTGAGCAAACCTTGTATCCTTTTTCTGAAGCTCTATTTCTAAAGAGCCTATCATCTGTCACTATCAGATCAGGTTTGACTATATCTGCAACGACCAAGGTTAAGGCATCAAAAGCAGATATGCAAACTTCCCTAACCTTATCTATTGTTTTCTCAACTTCTTCTCTCCCTATAACCATTACATCAACCTTAAGTTCGACCATCCTTCTTCTCAAATCTTCAAAGATTTCCTCTCTAACATCAGGACTTAAAGAAATTCTCTCCCTATCTACTTTTCCAAATAACTCATTCTCCTTGGCTTTTAAAAGAACTGAAAGAACCTCGGCCATTATGATGCTATGAATTAGAATTTTTATCTCTTCTTGCTCAATTAAGCCTAGAAGCCTTTCATAATACTTTAAGCCCCAGATTAACCTTACAAAAATGTTTGTATCAGGGATTATTAGTTTCATTCTTCCATGCTTTCTCTGATTACCTTTTCAATATAGGGACCTAGCTTCCTCAACCTTTCTCTAGCCTCACCTATCTCCTTCTTACTATACTTAGGGAACTTCATGATCTTAACTAAAGTATTGTTGATAAGCTTCTCCTCATATTCCATTTTAACCACAATAAATGTTAGATTAAGAGTTTATAAATAGTTTTGGTTATTATCGGCAAATTCTAGGATAAACGTTAACACAAAAATCACACATCTTTCTTAAGAATAATGAGCCTTGAATCCATACTTCTCTAGTTTTTATACAATTTTGACAAACTATCTTTAAGCATTCATCACATACTCTTGAGCATACTATACAAGTCTTTTTATTACAAACTCTACAATTTCCTTCTAACCCTAATCTTGTTGAATGGAAACTCTATGAATTTTGCATATGGGATTAAAATTTTAACTGGCTTAAGCTCACTCAAAGCTTTTCTGATATTTTCCTTCTCTTCTTAAACATTTTTAAAACTTGGATAGCTCTCTTTTCCAGCTTCAAATTCAAGTATGCGCTTTGTTTGATCAATACTTTCATCCGTGGATAAAATCCATACTCTAGTTGACATTTGCTCATCTATTATAGGAGAGCAAGAAGTTGTAACAAAGGCTGGGCAACCCTTAACCTCAATTATTTGGCTTACAACATTTCCTCCACCAACAGATTGAGCAGTAACTATCTTCAAACCTCTCTCAGAAAATATTGGTCTAACATAAGGCTGAGCCTCATCTAATCGAGCCTCTTCTATTGCTAAAATATGACCAGTCAAGTCTTTGTCTTTACAAAAATACTCTAATCCATGTGTTGTTGAGCGTGTGAGCCATATCACACATTCCTCTGGAAAATAAGAAAGAACCTTATGCATTAAGTAGCTCTTTCCTGAACTTGATTCTCCCATTATAAAGCATGCTTGAGCGTATTCAGCACCTAAATCTTTAGATAGAAAAATTAAGAATAGCAAAAGCTTATTCTCATACTCTCCTACAATCTCTTTATCCATTACCTCCCTAATTTTGCATAGAAGCTTTTCATCCTTCAGAAAAGGATTTACTTTATCCTTAACTTCATTTAGCTTGATAGGGTTGGCTTGAATCAGCTTCTCTAATTCCTCAGAATTTTCAAGAAAAATCTCTCCAGTATCAGCTATTTTATAGCATTCTGAGATTGGATCTTTAAACCAAAGGTTGTTAGCTTCTCCCCATTCAATTAAAGACTTCACATACTGAAGTGGAATGTTAAGCTTGAGCTTCAAGCTCTCAAAATCATGCTCAGAATTTTTTAGCAAGTTGAGTATTTTGATTATAGCCTCTTTCATTTAAACTGCCTTTAAGAGCCTTCTTGAAGATTCTGCTTAGCATCAGTATTTGCAAACTTCTTAAATAGCAAGTCTTGAATATTTTTAAGCTCAGTAATAATTTGCTCATTTTGGCTCCAAATAGAGTCAAGCCTCTTGCTTATCCAATAATAGCTAGAATATCTTCTGTAAGTCCTTTTTGTTCCATAACTTTTGAATCTTTTGAAATCAGCCATGCTATCACCTTAAGCTAAGGATTCCATAAGCTCATCATTGCAGAGTACTTGAGAGAGATTCTTCTTGAAAAGCTCTTTAGATAAACTCTTCAAACTTTTAACAAATTTTCTTATGGCTTTGCTTTCATCATTCAAAGTATAAACCTTTTTGAAGACTTTTGTGAATCTCATTAGCTTAACTTCGCCTTTAGAATCAACTAAATCATTCTTAGCAAATCCTTTAATCAACTCGCTTTTAAGGAGTCCTTGTTTTTCAAGTTCGCTTAACTTTCTCCTTACAGCATTATAGCATAACTCTTGGTTAAAGATCCTGTTAAGCTCTCTATGATAGTCTGATACGCTTGGCTCTAATCCTCTAAGCTTTGCTCTTAAGGCTAATAGAATTAAGAGCTTATTCTTCTGACTTAAGGCATCGCTTCATGAAACCACTTAGAAAGAGAAATTAAAGAGTTTAGAAGTTGTTTACTGGTGAATGAAATTTCCGTTAATATTCGATTAAGCTACTTTGACTAATAAGATTTATTAGGCCTCAGAGTATTCTTAGCTAGATGGATAAACTCTATGTTTTAACAGTCGGATATCCTCCAATAGATCCTAAGAGTGATGAAAAATCATTATGTGCCCCCCTCGAAGATGACGGATTAGGAAACTTAATACTAAGAGAGCCCATTAATTTCTTTGATTATCATGTTATTATGATTAGGAATACTATTCACTTAATATCTTTTCCTGAAAGTTTTAATGATATAGGCGAATATGAGGGAATATTGGCTTTAAGTTTTTATCCAATTTCAGTATACCCTTATTACAAGTTAAGGGGCATTTTAACAGTGGAGAGAAAAGTTAAAATGGAAAAATTTAATATTTTATCCGAGAACTTTTATATACACCATTACAGCAAAGTTTTAGGCTCATATTTAGATTCAAAATTAATGAAGGGACTAACATTGATTTTGATAAAGAACATTGGTTGGGTAAGATTTTTAGTAAGTATAATGAATGTTTCAAATATAGTGGGTGCTTTTCTCCTAATTCGGATTTTTCACGATCAATAGCTTTGGAAAAGTCATTAGCATCTTTAGCTGGAAAGCCCTTTAAGAGTCCATTTGAACCCTATGCTTTCACTCCTGGTAAAGCAACGGTAGGAGCAGTTGTCAAGATCAAAAAGACATTATTAATACTTCATCCAGAACCTTCGTTTAAGAATAAAAATCTTCTTAAGAAATTCATCAGGGAATTTTTAGACGCTATAAAAGTTAATTTATTAGGGGTAAAATATCCCCAAATCAGTCAACCACATTGGGTTAGCAAGCTTTATGCAAAAGACGAGGAAAAATTGACGAATAAAATCAAGGAACATATGGAGAATTACGAGAGAGAGTTAAAAAGACTTAATCTTCTAAGGGCTCTTCAGTGGAATACTGGAGAAGAACTAGTGAAAGCAATTTCATCCTGAAAAATCTGGAAAAGATGGAATAAAATTTTTGGAAAATTTTTTAGAAATTTTAAAAAGATAAAAAACAAAATCATTTATTCCTTAAACCAATACATGGTTCTTTTAGCAAAAGCAACAAGAACTAACATAACAGGCACTTCAATAAGAGGTCCAACAACTGTTGCTAATGCTACAGTTGGATTGAATGCTGTAATTGCAATAGCAATAGCAATCTCAAAATCCCTTCCTGTTGAATTAAAAGCACATGCAACAGAATCTTTATAATTAAGCCCTACGTTTTTACTCACTAAATAAACCACAACAAACATAGACCAAAAGAATATTGTCATTGGAATTGCCATTTTAATTATAAAATCAGGGCTTTGTATAATTAAATCACCTTTCAGAGCAAACATAACAATAAGCGTAAATAATAATCCAATAATTGCCAATAAATTTAAATATTCTCTGAAATTTTCAAATTTTTCTTCTCCCAATTTTTTAACACCACATCTTCTAGTTAAAAAACCAGCAATGAGAGGTAATCCTAAATAAAGAATAACACTTTCTCCAACCAAAAGGACATCAAAGTTAATATTTCCTAATAATAATTGAGCATATACTGGAATAAGAAGCATTTGCATAATGGAATTGATAGCAACTAACACAAGTGCTAAGGCATTATTTCCATTAGCAAGAAAAGTAAAGACAATAACCATAGCAATACATGGAGCAAGCCCATACAAAACAAGTCCTATATACATATCAGAATTAACAGGTAAGAAAATATTTGCAAGAAGCAACATCCAAAATGGTGCAATGGCAAAATTAAAAAATAAGACAATACTAATTTGTTTACGAGAACTAAATGCTTTACTTAAATCATTTATTCTTATATTAGTCATACTTGGAAATATCATAAGGAAAAGCCCTATTACTATTCCCAAAGCAAGTGTATTTGGTAAATTGAATTGATAGTTACCAGCAAAAATTGATTTTATAGCCTCTATTGGGGGAGTAATTCCATAATTTGAAATATTGTAAAATTCACCAATACTTATTCCTATTATCATACTTATAATAACAAAAAAAGGTAATAACTTAAAATCCTGAATTTTCTCAATAAATTTTTTTGTTTCCATTGTTTTATACTATAAATCTATAAATTAGATTCATACATATAAATTCTTCTGCTTGATTAATTCTATAACCTTCTCTTTTAATACCTCTATTGCTCTTAACTGTCTAATTCCAATTAAATCAATGAACCTTCTACTAAATTCACTAACTACTATACATAGATTATTCTTTATCTCATCAATTAAAGAGGAGAGCTCCTTCGCCAATTTAAGGTCGATTATTTTATACTTACCTAAAAAATTATCGTGTAATCATCGGCTACTTGCTAGGCCTTCCATCGTCAGGATAGATTAAAGCCTGCAAATCATTGTTCTGCACTTCTCACATATTAGAAGCTCTCCTTTTTTCTTAACCCCATAGTGAATTCAGAATCTCCTACATACTCTCTGCACTGAGGGCAATAGGCTATTATATCTTAACCTTCCTGTTCGCCATGCTCGCCTCTATTCTTAAGAATGAGTACATATCCTTTACATCCCTTCCAAGACCATATTTATCCATCAACTCTAGACATCAACGCTTTGCTATACATATATTATAACGATGGCTTTGGTTTACCAAATCTATCTCCTGGAGAGATACCATCAAGCTATTCAGGATAAACCTGAACTCTCTTCTCTTTTTATTTCTTTATTGCTTTAACATTATATGTTTTTTCAATATAGTCGAAACATCCGTTTAGCGAATCAAAAAACTTCCAGCTTCCGTAAGTTTCTTTGTAACCATTGCTTCTTATTCTTGTTTCATAAGTCTCCACATAATAATACTGCTAAGGGTTTTCAGATGAGTTCACTGATAAATCCTTTTTCTGGTGTCTATTTTGGCTACAACTATTATTTTTTCTTGCTCGTAGACTTTGAATAGGGCTCGGTAGTTTCCTACGCGTAGCCTGAAGGTGTTTGCCTCACCTGCAATTTTAACTATGTCAAGTTTAACAGCTGGAAAATCCTCCAGCTTTTTAAGCTTGTCAACTATGCGCTGCTTATCTTCGAGGCTGATTCTCTTTAAAAACTCATCTGCTCTTTTATGGAGGAGAACTCTAAACTTCATCGAGAGATTTCAACTTGTTAAAACGCTTGTTCTTAATGATTTCATCAACCTCTTTCAGCAACACGCACTCTTCAGTGGTTAGAAAAACATCTTCAAGAAAATCCCTTATTTCATCAAGCTTCCTACCTATTTCCTCAACCTTCTCCAGAACCGTTTCACCCAAAAAACCACCCAAATAAAAGAATACAAACACATCCTAATAACGCTTACTTCTCCGATCTGAATAGTTCTGTTAACAGCGACTAATGGAATTTTTCTACGGTAAAACGCAGACTATTTAGTGTGATATAATCAAGATCGCATAGCCATTAAGGAAAGAAATGCTTTAGTGCAGAATCCCCAGCAGTATTTTAATTATAAAGTATTTAGAAATAAGAGCAAGATTACTTTAGAAGATGTGGAAAAGGCATATGAAGAGGTTAAGGAGATAAAGAATAAGTATATGCTGGAGAAGTTGGGAGAGCATCATAAACTGATTTATGAGATTGTGAAGAAAAATCCTGGTATTATATCAAGCGATTTTTATGAGAGTTATAAAAAAGAAGCGATTAAAAAAGGACTCAATCCTCAATCGAGCAGAACTTTTAATAATTATATTAGTGAATTGATTAAGTTAGGTTATTTAAGAGTTGATAGAGCTAAAATTAAGGGAAATATTAGGTCTTTTTATAAAGCTGAATGAGCATCAAAAAATAATTTATGAAATACTTGGAAGAAAAAGAGAATGGCTTTTGGTCTGCTATATAGGGAATATTGCAAGTTAATTAAAAATCCTGTTGTTGATAGAACCTATAGGAATTATATGGAAAGAATGGTTGAGTGGGATTGATAAAAGTTGAAGGATATATGGGAGATTTATGAAATTATTATTTAACTTTTGTATTAAAATTGTGGAAATCATATTCCATTAGATATGCTAGAGCTTAAGTGACCTCAACTCCAGCTTTCACCTTTGCTATATTTGCTAAACTTTTTCGTATAGATCTTAAAGCATCACTAAACTTTCTTAATGTTAAATCCCAATTAGCTTGCCATTCCGTTGCATTTGATACTGGATACTTTAAATTAATTTCTCGCATTACATCAATGACCTCAGGAGAAAATTTATGTGCCGGATAAGTATGATCTCTTATAAAAATTATTTTCTCAAAGAGGTTTATAGCTCCATTATCTGATTGATTATATTCTTTAAAGAGTTGCTTGAGTTATATCCTCTTCTTCAACGGTTTTCAAAATCTCAAACATAGCATTTGTAACATCAATTGGTAATCCAAAATTCTCAATAACTTCAGTTCTAGTTAATACTCTATGGTCCGATGTAGGAATGCGAAGTGTGGATTTACCCATCCAAAAACTCTTATCACCTCTAACCAAATACACATCATACTCTAAAATACCTGAGGTAATGATTTCAGAAGGCATCTCATTAACAATCTCTATTCTAAACTTTAGAGTCGGCAATAAACTATCATAATTTGGCTCAACTGTTACTCTAGGAATATTGAATTGAGGCATAGCATCTACTATAACATAAACGACAACATATTAAAATCTACCTATATTTATGTGGTAACATGCTGACTTGATTCGGTAAGTGGTATAAAGGTTTGAAGTTAGAACCTACTACTGCGACAAGTATGGAAGAAAAGTGAATCAAAGGTTGATGGGAGTATGAAGAAGATAATGGCTATTCATGCCTATGGAAGCAAATGGGAATACAACCTCTTCATGGTAAGCGATAGAATTGGTGAAAGGGTAGACAGACTTGATAGAGAGCGGAAACCCTGTACATATAGAGAGGCTATGAGAAGGATTAGCCCTTCCCCCGTAAATACTATTTAAAGTTTTTACTGGTTGTCGCCATGAACCATCGATACACGAATCCTCGATTCTGTATCTAAATCTAGCAACAAAAACACCTTAATTTCTGGCCGGCCCACTGTAACCCTTTAGAATCACTTCGTGAACACAAAGCGTTAACGGAAAGGGTTTTGTTCCTTTACTAGTAGCCTACTAGTAATTTATCAGCTATCTATGGCATAAAGACAGCAACAGATCGTTTTAGCCCCTTCCCCTTTTTTCTAACATCATGAGAGTTAACAGAAACGTTCTTTCTTATGTTGTCTTCGATGTTTAATGGGCTCTGCGTGATGATTACTAGAGACTTGCCCTTTTCCTCAAGCGAAATCTGTTGTGACCTACCTATTAGTTAATAATTACTTTATTAACTATTCTTGGAACTAAGAGCTGAGCTTCATTATTTATATAGGTTACTCATCATAGAACCATTTTAATACTTCTTTGAATATCATGAGTATTATTAATCATAATTATCAAAGTGATTGAGATTATAAAAATTGGAGTTAATAAAATTAAAAACTAAATCACATGAATTTTGTTATAAAAATTCTTACGAATTTCTTCAAAATTCTCACGATAATACTTTATTGCATAAGGTAAATAATCCAAAACATCATTAGCAACCATACCATCTGGCCCTTTTTCTCTTGCAGCCAAATCACCAGCAAGCCCGTGAATAAATACACCCATTCTTACTGCATCCTCTATATTCAATCCTAAACAATACATTGCAGCTATAGTACCATTTAATACATCACCAGTACCAGCGGTAGCCATACCAGCTTTACCACCCGTATCACCACTTAAGTTAATATACACTCTTTGATCAGGATAACCTATTAATGTATGAGGGCCTTTTAAAACGATTATAGCTTTTAAGTCTTTTGAATATTCTTGCAAAATATCCACTCTATTCTTTTCTATTCTCTCCCTTTCTATTCTCGTAAGCCTACTCATCTCACCAACATGTGGTGTGAGAATCGTTACTGTATTTCTTTGCTTAATTATGCTAACATCTTTAGATATAGCAGTAATACCATCACCATCTATTAAAATTGGTGTATCAATAATCTTTACCAACTCTCTTATCAATTCTTGAGTTTCTTCATTTGTAGATAAACCTGGGCCTATTAGTACCATTTTAGGCCTCCTCTCTTTGTAAGCTCTTAAAATACTCTCTTTAGCTTTTAAACTCAAACTCCCCTCACTCGTTTCTTCAATTTGAGGGAGAAATACAACCTCTCTACCTCTTTCAGCAAGAAATGGCATTATGGATGCGGGGCAAGCTAAATAAGAGTATCCACCACCAGCTTTTAAGAATGAGTATGCAGAAGCGATTGGAGCCCAAAAGTAATTCCTTGAGCCAGCGATTGTTAAAATTGGACCATAAGAGAATTTTGTAGCATTTGGATCACGTTCTGGAATTGGTATAGGTATAGATACTTCAACTTTAATCGATTCTGAGTTTTGAAGAGGAATCGGATATGAAATATGTGAAACATATAGCTTTCCACACTTACCATAACCTGGATAAATTAAATTTCCAATTTTTGGTAATCCATAAGCTATTGTATAATCTGCTTTTATCGATATCCCCATTTCTTGACCAGTATCACCATTTATCCCTGAAGGTATATCGATTGAAAAAATCGGCTTTTTACTTTTATTTATTAAATCTATAACATCTCTATAAGTCCCTTCAATATTCCTTTCCAAGCCCGTTCCAAATATTGCATCAACAATAGCATCAATTTTATCAAGGCTATTTTTAATTAAATCGATATTCGCTTTCTCAATCTCTATTGGAAATTTGGAAATAATTTCAAAATTCTTTTTCGCTGAACCTTTATACTTCTCTTTCTCAGCCAATAGGAAGATTTTTACATATGCACCATTTGAATGAAGCTTTCTAGCTACAACAAAACCATCCCCACCATTATTACCCGGACCACAAAAAATTGCAAATCTTTTTCCTCTCACCCCAAACTCTTTCAATATTACAAAGTATGCACTCTCACCAGCATTCTCCATTAAAATCTCTTCAGAGATTCCATACTCTTCCATCGCTCTTTTATCCAACTCTCTTATCTCTGAATTTCTACATACTTTCATTCTTACCACTCTTTAATGAAGTATTCCTTTAACTTCTTGTAAGTTGAATTTAAAGCCTCAACCACCACTTTAGTGTTAGCAATTACGGGCATATAATTCGTATCTTCCTTCCATCTCGGTACAACATGTGTATGTATATGATCTTTTATACCAGCGCCAGCCCCTTCACCTAAATTCATCCCTATATTAAAACCATCGGGTTTCATCACTTCCTTTAAAATTTTAATAACCTTTATTAAAATTTCAAAATGTTCATTCCGCTCTTTCTCATTCAAATCCTCCAATGATGAGATATGCTTATAGGGAACTATCATTAAATGTCCAGGATTATACGGATAACTATTTAAAATAACAAAATTATTCACCCCTCTATAAATAATGTAATTCTCTTCATCTTTATTCTCTTTTGGTTTTTCACAAAAGATACAAACCTTTGGTTTCTCACTCTTTATGTATTCAATTCTCCATGGAGCAAAGATTCTTTTCATCAATATATTAAGCACATAATTTAAATTTAACTCTATCTCAATATAAATAGAAAAATTTATCCTTTATCATTAAGAATTGATTATATCATGCCGAGGCAAATTTACAGTAGTGAGGAATTTATTAAATTGTTGGAAAAAGCAATTGAGTGTAGAGTGGTGAGAAGGGAGGGTAAGGTAAAGTTAAAACTCAGAACCCCAAAGTTATTATACACTTATGTTACATCACCTGAAAAAGCTGAGGAATTGTTAAAGAATGTTAAAGTTGAAATTAAAGAGTTTTAATGGAATTCAAATTTACACGATGAATGTATCTCCTGGTTTAGGCGCTATAGCATCCAAACCAAATCTTTCTTTTAACTCCTCTGCAAAATTCACACATGCTCTCTCATCACCATGTATTGTAATAATCTTTGGATTTCCTTTAATCTTTTCAAACATTTTGAATAAATCCGTTCTTCCACTATGAGAAGAAAAATCAAATCTTTTAATTTCAGCCTTCACCTTTTTTAACTTACCATTTACTAAAGCTAAGCCTTTATCGAGAAGAGTACGCCCTGGTGTATCAGCTACTTGGTATGATACAATAGCTATAGCATTTTTAGAATTCTTTGCAACCTCACTATTATAAAATACAGCAGCACCCCCTCCCAACATACCAGCTGGTGAGATAATTACGGATGGTGTTTTTGCAATACGCCTTCTTTCACTCCAACTCGATATGAATTCTATATCTTCAAGACTTTTACGTAAGAGATTCGGATCACGAAGATACTCTGGGTGATTGAGATGAATGTCATTTACCTTTAATGCCATACCATCCATAGCTATTCGATATGGGAAGTTTGCTGATTTTAATACACAAGCTATCTCTTGTGACCTTCCAACAGCGAAAGCTGGTACTAGAAGAGTCCCGCCACGCTCTACAACTTCTTTCGCAAAGTTCACAAATTCTCGCTCCACATCTTTTCTAGGTGGATGATCCGTTAAAGCGTAAGTACTTTCAGTTATTACAAAATCCAATTCACCAAATTCAGTTACAGCACCTCTTAACAATTGAGTTTCATGAACGTTTAAATCGCCTGTATAAAGTAATCTTTTCCCACCATTCTCAATTATTATTGATGCTCCACCTGCTATGTGACCAGCTTCAAGAAAAGTTATTTCAAACTCTCCAACTTTAAATCTTTCATTATAATTAATATTAATCGTATTCCTCATCATATTTATAAGCTCGATGTATTCAAAAGGTAAATAAAATCCTGAAACTTTTAAGAAATCCTCTATTAATAACTTTGTTAAATCAAAGGTTAAATCTGTAGCATATACCTTAACGCCACTTGTGAAAAATAATAAAGGTATAGCGCCAGAATGGTCTAAATGCGCATGGCTTAATAAAACTGCATCTACATCTTTGCGTTGGATATGAATAGGAAAAGCTGGTGTTTTATGTATAAGTACACCAAAATCCAATAAGATACGAGTAGTATTACCTCTAACGAGGAATGCCGATCTACCCACTTCCCTAGCTCCACCTAAAACTTTGACTTCCATCAATCCTTACATTAACTCTTTAAAGAGGTTTCTTTTAACATTTTCTAATAAAAAACAAAGATGAATATAATGGAAGATTGTCTTAATAACATTATGCTTAATTTCCTTATTTCATATTTGCTTTATTCATTTAGTCTAAAGTATTAATCAAAGAGAGGACTTAGTTTTCGAGATTTATAATCTCAAAAAATTTTAAAAGTGCTTTTCAAATTTTAGCATACTCTACAAATATTTTTGATTTAATTAATCTATTTTAAAAAGTTGAAAAATTTCTCTTTTTTAAATCGTTAAAATCTCAATTATATCCCAAAAATTTATGAGAATATTTAATTATCTATTATGATATGGTTAATGAAATCTCATTAGAAGAGTATAAAAAGGCATATAGAGAAATTGTGATGGAAGAGGAGGAAGGTTTTATAACTCATCTGGTGATATACGTATTCGTTAACATCCTATTAATAGTTATTAATGTAATATATTCTCCCAACGTTGTTTGGTTCTTCTACCCACTTATAGGTTGGGAAATAGGTATATTCCTTAACTACCTGTTTGGTATCCGCTGGAAGAAGAAAGAGCTTTTAAAAAAAGGAGGTTGAAGCGGAATATAGAGTTAGAGAGGCTAAGAAGAAATAATACTAATACGTTGTAATTTTAATCATAAAAGCCTTTTTTAACATGGATAAGGAAAAAGGTGAACATCAACCTCAGAACCTTTTTTAATAATCTCTAAGCCCTCAGGAATAATGATAAAGCCATCACTCTTTACAAGAACACTTATCATAGAGCTATCTCCTAAAATGGGCTTCGCTATGTATTTATCCCCTATTGATTCTAATTTTACAAACCTAACCCTTTTGAATGGTATCCATTCTTTTACAATTAATTCCTCACCCATTACCGCCTTAAGCTTAATGAATGGTGTTAATGGGAGATGATTTAAATATTTAAGCAATGGTAGTAGTAAAAAGAACGCTCCTGAAAACATGGATTGTATGTGACCTGGGAGCATTATTATAGGCTTTCCTTTAATAATAGCTACACTACTAACCCTGCCCGGTTGTACCCTAATTCCCCTAACTAAAAGATCACACGGCTTTAAATTTGATACAGCCTTATAAGTTACATCCCTTATCCCTAATGATAATCCACCTATTGTTACCACAATATCGAATTTCTCTAAGCAAAGGCTCACTTTATTAGCTATTAGTTTAGGATCATCTTGAACGATACCTACATTGTATGGTATGCCCATACTTCCCTCAATCATTTTTGATAATATTAAACTATGAGTTTCAAGCTTTTTTTGATGAATTTCTTCTATACAATTAGTTAATTCATCACCTACACTTAATATTCCTACTGAAGGTTTTTTATACACTTTTACGCTCAATATATTGAGTTCTAAGAGTACTTTAACATCTTGAGGCCTAATAACGTGATTGAGTTTTAATATAATTTCTCCTTCCTTAATATCTGAGCCCATTGGGGTTATGTGATCTCTAGACTTAACTGGTGAATAAACTTCAATATACCCATCATCTTTAGCTCTCACTCTCTCTAAAGGTATTATGGAATCAGCCCCGTTTGGGACTTTAGCTCCAGTAGTTGTATAAACTGTTTCCATACTCTTTAAAGTACCTTCAAAACTCTCTTTATGATCACTCTTACCAACAATTCTCAATAATACAGGGTTTGTTATAGAAGCTGAAGCTAAATCTTTAGAGTTAACCGCATAACCATCAAAATGTGATACATCAAATGGGGGAATATTTTTATTAGCTTTAATATCCTCAGCCAAAATAAAGCCATAAGACTTTATCGTAGGTATTTCCAATACATTCATTTGAATTTTAGATTTCTCAATAATTTGATTTAATACCTCATTAATGGGTTTGTATTTAAATAAATTCTGTGTATCTCGTAGCTCCATCAAACACCCTATAAATTTAATAAAGTTAAAAGCTTATTGTAAGATTTGGGCTATATTGTCATGCATAATTGCTAAAATTCACCTTCTTAAAGATTTAAAATAACTGCACATTCACTCTCCTTTTACCATGTAAAATTCATGAGTAAATTTTAATATTGTTTAAATATTATTAGGATAACGATTTAAGTGATGCTACCCAAACTTGAGTATATTAAATTAGCAAGGCAAAGATTAGGCATAACACAACGCAAACTCGCTTCATTATGTGGAGTAAGCACATCTATGATTAATCAAATCGAAACTGGTAGATGCAAACCGAGTTACGATACCGCTCGAAAAATCTTTGAAGTTCTCACAGCTTTGAATGATCAAGCTTCTTTAAAAGCGGGCGATATTTGCACTCGTGATATTGTATCAGTAAATCAAAATGATCTTGTAATTGCCGCTGCGAATAAGATGATAGAGAAAGGATTTAGCCAATTACCCGTAAAGGATGGGAATAAGATTGTTGGATTAATTACTGATGAGAGGATTATGAGAGAGTTTGCGAATAAAGATTCTAAAAGTGTAGCGAGATTGATTGTGAAGGAATTGATGGAGCCTCCACCCCCAATCGTTGATAAATCTACACCTGTAAGAGCTTTAATACCATTGATAAAATTTAGTAAGGCAGTTTTAGTTTCTGAGCAAGGAAATATTATAGGAATACTCACTACCGCTGATGTCTTAAAATTGATGTTATAAGTGAAAAAGACTATATAGATAAACTTACATTAAACTTATGAGTTATATGGTAGCTGAACAAAAATTGCTTAATCGAATAGTTATAAAATTAAGTGGGAGCTTATTTAAATGGGATACAAAAGCATCAGACCTTAAAGATATAATACAATTTTGCAAGGAGTTAAAAGCTAAGGGTATACAACCTATTCTCGTAGCTGGTGGTGGAGAAGTCGCTCGCCATTATATATCATTAGGTAGAAGTTTAGGTGCTGATGAAACAAGCCTTGATGAGATGGGAATTTGTATATCTCGATTAAATGCTTTTTTATTAATCAGCTCTTTAAAAGAGTTTTGCTACCCTATTGTGCCTAAAACTTTAGATGAAATAGCTCAAAGTGTTGAGAGTGGTAAGATTGTAATCGTTGGTGGTTTACACCCAGGGCATAGTACAAATGCTACTGCTGCATTAATAGCTGAACGAGTTGGCGCTAAGTTATTAATTAATGCAACAGATGTGGATGGTGTATACACATCAGATCCAAAAGTTCATAAAGATGCAAAACGATTAAGGAGAGTCACGATAAAAAAGTTAACAGAGATTTTAATGAAGGGTAAGATGAATGCAGGAGCTTATGATTTAATAGATCTTGTAGCTTTAAAGATTATTGAACGTTCTAAAATTCCGACAAAGATTGTAAAATGCTCAATCCCTAATTTAATGGATGCAATAGAAGGAAAGGAAGTAGGAACAACGATTCAAATTTAATATAAAATTCATTAAAAGTTATTATTGGAGATAAAGTTATCATAAATGAGGTAAAAATTTTTGAGTACAAAGCCTAAGGATAAAGATGTATGGATACCTCCTCACACTCATTGTAGAGTTTGTGGTCGATCTATACCATTACAAAAAGAATATTGTTCTAATGAATGTAAATTAAAAGAAATGAAAAGTTTGCAAAGAGCGAGGAGAATGCAAAGGATAACCACGCTCTTATTTATAATTTTATTCGCTGTATTTCTCATAATTATGAATCTTTTTAGGCCTTCTTGAAATTTATAATTCAAAATATGGGAAGAAAAGCGTAATTTAGCGATAAAAGTTCGATAAATAAAAGAACTTTATTTGAAGAGAATTCTCTATTAATTGATAAAAAAGATTTAAGAATTTGTTATTCTAATTCTTCACTACGCATAGATACTGGATACTTAACCGGGCTTAATGCTACTATTGCAGTCTCTGTTGATTTTACTGGAAGTGATCTAATTTTCTCAAATACAAGCTCTCTTAAGATATCCATCGAATCAAATTCTACCTTAGCGATAATGTCGAATTTACCATAAATTGTGTAAACTTCCTTAACTTGCTCCATTTTTTGTAAAGCGTTTATAACTTCAGCTTCACGTGCTGGCTCTGTATTTATCAATATGTAAGCAGTAGGCTTCTTAATAATACTCTTCCTTGATAACTTTTTTTGCATAATATGTAAAACATAAATGAGCTATCTAAACTTTGCGGATTATTATCAACTACGCTAGAGGATTTTTATATTACAAAAATTCAGAAATTCTTCTTTAGTAAAAATTCCTATTTCTTATTAAATTAAGTTTTTGCAATTTTTGTTATCATTAAGCTATGCATTATCGAATTTAAAAGGATGCTAAAAATTTTATGCATAGGCTTCTACTCATATATTGTTCTTAAAGGAAGTGCTGGATTATTCCCTTAAATTATACTTACATGAAAAATATTCCATTTGAGAAGGTATTTAACAATTGTTTTATAAAGAAGCTTAAATTTATATTAAATCTATCACATAAAACTATCCCCCATAAAAGAGGGGTATTTATGGTTAAAGTTAAAAGATTACTTATAGCTCTCGGTGGTAACGCTATAAAAAAGGCAAATGAAAAAGGAACCACTGAAGAGCAATTTCGAAATGTAGCAATAACTTGTAAGCAAATAGCGCGCCTTTTAAAAAAGTTGAATGGAGATGATAAAATCGCTATAACTCACGGTAATGGGCCTCAAGTAGGAAATCTTTTAATTCAACAAGAGGAATGTTCAAAACTCGTTCCACCTCAAAATTTAGACGTAATTTGTGCAATGACCCAAGGTCAGATAGGATACATGATTCAACAAACCCTTCAAGGGTATTTGAAGGGCATTGGTGGTGGATGGGCTAAGAGGCACGTAATCTCTATAGTTAATCAAGTATTAGTAAGCCTTGATGATCCTGATTTTCTTAACCCTTCAAAGCCTATTGGTAATTTCTTAACAAGAGAAGAGGTTGAAAAGCTTGTAAGGGAAAAAGGTTATGTAATTAATCCACCACCAGACAAAGCATACTTTGATAAGAAGATAGCTGGACTTGTAATCAAACAAGTTATGCCTATGGAGTTAACACCAAAACCCTTTAGAAGGGTCGTTCCTTCACCTGAGCCTATTAAGAATATTGAGGCCGATGCGATTAAAATGTTATTTGATCAAGGCGTTATTGTGATAGCATCAGGTGGTGGAGGCATTCCTGTTGTGATGAATGAGGATGGTAGTTTGAGGGGGGTATTTGCAGTAATTGATAAGGATAAAGCTAGTGAGAAAATGGCTGAAGCTATAAATGCAACTGAATTCATAATTTTGACCGATGTTGAATACGTTATGTTAAACTTTGGAAAGCCTAATGAAAGGCCTATACATGAAATGTCTATAGAGGAGGCAGAGAGATATCTCGCTGAAGGCCACTTTGCTGAAGGGAGTATGGGGCCAAAGGTTCTTGCATGTGTTAGATTTCTTAAATGGGGTGGTGAACGAGCTATTATATCATCTTTAGACAAGATTGTTGAGGCTTACGAGGGTAAGACAGGTACTCATATTTACAAGTAACCATCTCTATACATTAAGCTTGATCACTCTTAATGATAAATCATATTAGCAAGGATAAATTATTCAAGATGAATAAATTTAATGAACATTTAAGAAATTTTTGAAACAGCTTTGGAGATTCTTTCAAGACCCTCTTTAATATTCTCTCTTGAAGTTGCATAAGAGATTCTTATATGCTTTTCACCACATTTACCAAATGCACTACCCGGTGTGACAGCAACTCTCGCTTCTCTCAAAAGGAATTCTGAAAATTCTAATGAGTTTTGATTGAAGGTGTAAGATGGGAATACATAAAAAGTTCCAGCTGGCTTTTTACAATTAAACCCTGGAATTTCATTCAAGCCTTTACAAATAATCTCTCTCCTCTCCTTAAATTCTCTCACCATATCCTCCACTGGTTTGCGATCACCCTTTAATGCTACAATTCCAGCCTTTTGTGCAAATGAACATGAGCATGTAAGAGTGTGTTGCTGTATTTTATTCATCGCTTCGATTAATGGTTCAGGCCCTACAACCCATCCCAATCTCCAACCCGTCATAGCGTAAGTTTTGGAGAATCCATTTACAGTAAGAGTTCTTTCAAACATATTATCTAATGATGCTATCGAATAATTTTTACCTTCATATACTAATTCCTCATAAATTTCATCTGAGAGTACTAAGAGATTGTAATCTTTAGCTATATCAGCTATAACCTTTAACTCACTCATTGTATATACAGCTCCTGTAGGATTTGATGGTGTGTTAATAATAATCATTTTCGTTCTTGATGTGATAGCTGATTGTAAAGATTCTTGAGTTAAAGCATAATTATTTTCTTCATAAGTTGGAACGAAAACCGGCTTACCCCCTGCAAGCTTTACGCAAGCTTCATAAGTGACCCAACTTGGATCTGGTATTATTACCTCATCACCTTCATTTATACATGCCATTACCGCTAAATAAACTGCAAGTTTGGTTGGTGTTACTAAAACCTCTTTTACTTTGCAAGGAATTTTATTTTGAGTATTACACTTCTCCGCAATCGCTTCTCTAAGTTCATAAATACCCATTGAAGGTGTATAATGAGTGAATCCAGAGTTAAGAGCTTCTATCGCTGCATCTACAATATGCTTAGGCGTTGGGAAATCGGGCTCACCTATAGCAAATGATATAACTTTAATTCCTTTCCTCCTCATCTCATCTATAAGGCTTGTGAGCTTTACCATTGCCGATTCTTCAATCTCATATACCCTTTTTGCGAGCATAAACCTACCACTTCAATTTGCGATTAATAACTTAAGATAACTATAAGATAAATGTTTAGGATAAATAAAGATTAAAGTGCTCAAACCTTAAATTCAACCATTTTAAAGCCATTATTGGTGATATAATTTGAAGGTGGATGAAATTCGTAAAGTAACAGTTGTGGGCGCGGGTGTTATGGGGAGTGGTATAGCTCAAGTTTTAGCTACAAATGGGTATTATGTTACGCTCATTGATATTAGTGATGAGTTTTTAAGAAAGGGTTTAGAGAATATAAAAAATGGGCCATTCGGTTTAAAAAGGCTTGTTGAAAAAGGCAAGTTAACGGAGGATCAAGTTAAAGAGATTATGGCAAGAATCACCACTACTACTGATTATCAAATAGGTTGTAGTGATGCTGATATTGTAATTGAAGCCGTTCCTGAGGTTTTAGAGTTAAAGCATAAAGTCTTTAAAAAGCTTGATGAACTTTGTCCAGAGCGTACAATTTTAGCATCTAATACTTCAAGCCTCATGATAAGTGAAATCGCATCCGTTGTAAAGAAGCCTGAGAGAGTGATTGGGATGCATTGGTTTAATCCTGCACCTATTATGAAGTTAATTGAGGTTATAAAAGGAGCTATGACGAGTAATGAGGTACGCGATTTGATTATGGAGTTTTCAAAAAAGCTTGGTAAAGTCCCTATAGAGGTAAAGGATGGACCTGGTTTCTTTGTGGTAAGGTATTTAAATGTGATATTAATGGAGGCGATTCGACTTTATGAAGAAGGTGTAGCTGGCATTAAGGAGATTGATGAGATGTGTAAGCTTGGTCTCGGTTGGCCTATGGGTCCCTTCGAGCTCATGGATTTAATAGGTTTGGATGTGGTTTATCATATCGCAGAGTATAATTACCATGTGTTAGCTGATCCTCACGTAGCACCACCAGTAACTTTGAGAAAGATGTTCCATGCTGGATACTTGGGTAAGAAGGTTGGGAGTAAAGGCGGTTGGTATGATTACTTAGGTATACAAAAATAATTTTTAACTCCACAAAATCTATTAACAACTCTAATTTTATCAAATTAATGTCAATCTTTCAGTAACACTTAACATTATGTTCTTTAATAAAAAGTATTATGCGCAAAGAAGGTTTAAGAAGTATTATAGAAAGTAAAGAGATATTAAGGATTAAGGATGAGGTCTCAACAAAACTTGAAATTACCAAATATTTAAAAAAGTATAATCGTCCAATTATCTTTGAAAATATCGAGGGTTATAAAGACTTTAGAATTATTGGTAATTTATGTAGCTCAAGAGAGCTTATAGCTAAATTTTTAGGGGTATCAACAAAAAAATTACTTACACATCTTGTTAATGCGTTAAATAAACCTAGCTTGTATCAAATGGTTGATAATGCAGACTTTTTAAAGAATAAGATTGAAAATCCTGATGTTATTAATCATATACCACTTATCATGTATTACTCATGGAAGAAAAGATACTATACTTCAGCAACTATAATTCTCGGTCGCGATCCAGATACAAATAGACAAAATGCAAGTTTTCATCGAATGATGTATCTCAAAGGTAATAGATTTGCAGTGAGGCTTGTTGAGCGTGATTTATACAACTTTTATATGAAGAATAAAAAAGCGGGTAAGGATACAAAGGTAGTGGTTATATGTGGTGTTGATCCTGCAATATCCGTAGCAGCAGCTACATCAATCCCAAATTTGAATGAGTTAGAGTTTGCGAATACATTACTCAATAATCGATTGAAATGTGTAAATATTGAAGGTATAGATGTGCCAATAGAATCTGAGGTGGTTATGGTAGGTAGATTAATTCATAATGAAGTTGCTGATGAAGGGCCATTCGTTGATTTAACCAATACTTGGGATAAGATTCGTAAACAACCAATTTTAGAAGTTGAAAAATTGTATATACGTGATAATCCAATATGGCAAGTAATATTACCAGGAGGGGCTGAGCATCGATTATTGCAAGGCATACCTCAAGAGCCTAGAATATTCCAAATTGTACAAAATTCTGTACCAACAGTTAAGAATGTGATTTTAACGAGTGGTGGTTGTAATTGGCTTCACGCAGTAATTTCAATTAAAAAGTTATCAGAGGGTAGTGGGAAGAATGCAGGTTTAGCAGCATTAGCTGCCCATCCAAGTTTAAAAATGGTGATTGTGGTTGATGATGATATTAATATTACCAATCCGGAAGATGTTGAGTGGGCTTTAGCAACTAGACTCCAACCTGATAAGGGGATTGTATTTATCCCACGAGCAAAAGGCTCATCCCTCGATCCATCATCGGAAAAGTCTGCTTTAACGACAAAATGGATTATTGATGCTACAATACCTTTAGATAGAGATAAAAGGGAATTTATGAAAGTAAATTATTGATTGAAAATGTATCTCACACCAAAAGAAGAAAAGATTTTAGCCGGTGAGGAAGGAGAGGTTAAGCAAAAGGCATTGGAGATTCTTGTAGCCATTGGAGAGATTTATAATGCGGATCGATTAATTCCAATAAGCTCAGTTCAAATAGCTGGAGTGAGTTATAAAACTATTGGTGATGCGGGTATTGAATGGATTGAATCTTTAACATCAACCAAATTCTCTGTACCTACTACAATAAATCCAACTGGGATGGATCTTGAATTATGGGAGAGTATGGGTGTAACTAAAGAGTTTGCTGAAAAGCAAATGAGGATAATAAATGCTTTTCTTAAACTCGGTGCAATAATCACTTGTTCATGCACACCTTATTTAATTGGGAATCTCCCTAAATTTGGTGAGCATATCGCATGGGCTGAATCATCAGCGGTATGTTATGCAAACTCAGTACTTGGAGCAAGAACTAATAGAGAGGGTGGACCATCAGCAATCGCATCAGCCATCATCGGCCTTACTGGCAATTTTGGATACCATTTAAATGAAATGCGTAATCCAACATTAAAGGTTAAAGTTGAGGTTGAGTTAAACGAGGAGAGTGATTTTGGTGCTTTAGGATATTATATAGGTAAGCGAGTTGGTAATGGTGTGCCATACTTTGTGGGGATAAAAAGTGCGAGTAATGATGAGTTAAAATCTTTATCAGCAGCTTTGGCAGCTTCTGGAGGTGTTGCATTATACCATATTAAGGATATTACACCAGAATCGAACTTAGTTAAAATTGATGGTTTAGAAGAGATTAATTTCACGAAGAATGAGTTAAAAAATTCATATGATGAGCTTAGTACGATTAAAGAAGGTAAAGTCGATTTAGTTTGCTTAGGCTGCCCCCATACTTCAATAGAAGAGATTAAAAAAATTGCAGAGATGATTAAAGGTAAGAAAGTCGCTAATAACACAAAACTTTGGATATTCACATCACTACCCATGAAGATTCTTGCCAATCGATGTGGTTACTCAAAAATTATTGAGGATGCTGGGGGTAAGATTTACTCAGATTGTTGTATGATTATCACCCCGCTTGAGAATCTTGGATTTAAAGTAATGGCTGTTAATTCTGCTAAAGCAGCAGTATATGCACCTACACTTGCAAAGATGGATGTGGTATTCACAAATTTAAGAAAGTGTATTGAAATTGCAACTTTAGGTGAGGTTAAATGAGAAAAATTAAATGTCGTAAAATATCGAAAGGTATTGGTGAGGGTATATCAATAGTATCAAATGTACCTATAAGCTTTCTTGGTGATGTTGATCCTAATACCGGTTTGATTGTGAATAAATCTCATCCACTTTATGGAAAATCGATTGAAAAGAAGGTTTTAATCTTCCCAACGGGTAGGGGCTCAACCGTTGGTTCCTATATTTTATATCAATTGATGAAGAATGGTAAAGCACCGAGTGCTATAATTATGAAAGAGGCTGAACCGATAATAGCGGTAGGTGCTATTATCTCCAACATTCCATTAGTAGATAAGCCAGAATCTTTTGAATTTAAAGATGGTGAAAGAGTTATAGTTAATGCTGATCATAATGAAATAATCATATATGAGGAAGGGTAAATTCGAAATTTAATAAAAAGGTTATTATAATCCAAAACCCTCATTAATAAAGATCGTTATGGATTGGGGAATGAGGAATAGACTCGCGCATCTTATTCAACGTGATGGTAGAGCTTTATTCTTACCGATTGATCACGGATACTTTCAAGGCCCTACCCATAAACTTGAACAACCCGGTAAAACTATCGCGCCCCTTTTACCTTACGCTGATGCAATTATGCTTACTCGTGGTATTCTCCGCTCATGTATAGATCCATTAATTACAAAACCTATCATTTTGAGAGTATCTGGTGGTACAAGTATCATTGGTGAGGATTTATCCCATGAGGGAATTACAACTTCAGTAAAGGAAGCGATTCGCTTAAATGCTGCTGCAGTTTCTCTTTCAATCTTTGTAGGGAGTAAGTATGAGCATGAATCATTAATGAATTTATCTCGCCTTGTTAATGAATGTGAGGAATATGGCATTCCAGTAATGGCAGTTACAGCAGTTGGTAGAGAGTTAGAGAAGCGTGAGGCACGCTATCTCGCTTTATGCTGTAGAATAGCAGCTGAACTTGGAGCTAGAGTTGTGAAGACATATTATTGTAGTGAAGGATTTGAGAAGGTTGTTCAAGGTTGTCCAGTACCTATAGTTATAGCAGGTGGTCCGAAAGTTGAGTCTGAACTTGAGGTATTTGGATGGGTTTACGATGCTTTACAAAAGGGTGCGATAGGTGTGAATTTGGGAAGAAATATTTGGCAACATGATTATCCAGTTGCAATGATTAGAGCGATACGTGCAATCATTCATGAGAATGCTACACCGCAAGAAGCTTATAAATTATTTAATGAATTAAAAGCTGAGAAAAGTAAAATTGAGAAATAATTATAATAATTTATAACGTGTGGCAAAGTATCAAGGTAAGAAAAAATTAGTGTTATTTAGTGTTAAGATTAAAATTTTTAAATCCTCAGATTTAATAGAGCTTTTTAATTTTTTAAATAAAATTTTTATCCAATATTTATTCTTTTAATATTAATTATCTTTAAACTTAATGCTAAGAATGCGTGACGAATCGCTATAATTACCAAATTTAAAAAGTAATTAAAAGAGCTTTGTGGTTTAATTTTCATTGTCTGAGTCTTTTCTCTGATTTTATGGTTTTCTTTTGGATTTTGCCTTATAGGTTTATTAGCATGTTATATATGTATGCTTTGGCCGCTAGTTCTTTCTCTATGCTATCATGTTTTTTGCCATGCAGTATTCTCCATATTGGCGTTTGAATGTTGAGAATGTTGTTTCAGCAGTTAGCATCTACTATAGCCCACCGCTCTTGCCCACACTTCATCGCCCAACCTTTTGATAAGCCTAACCATCCTACGTCTTTCCGGAGAACCTCTAAGTTCTGGCGTACGCCTTTACCCTATATCATCAATTAAACTTTTATCTGGAGAAACATTTAAGCATCGCGCAGATCTAGTTGAATTTGGAGATGATATTTTGGGTCATGTTTGGGTCAAGACCAAAATAGGTGATGAAAATCGCACCAAGCTTATTGAAGTTGATGCCTTAGTTGATACCGGAGCTACACTTACAACTATACCTCGCAAGATAGCTCTTGAACTTAATCTTAAGTTAACTGGAAAATCTATTGTTGAGACTGGTGCTGGAAGATTAGAGCTTGAGCGTTCAAGGATATGGATAGAGTTAGAGGGAAGAAGTGAGATTGTGCCAATACTCGTTTCAGATATAATAGATAAAGTACTTATTGGTACAACGACTCTAGAAATTTTAGGATTACAAGTTGACCCGCTTACTGGAAAGCTTAAAGAGTGGACACTTCTGCTTTACTAATAACCATGTAATAAAAAGCTATCTTACAAAGTTACAAATTATCCTTCTTTAAGAAGGATAGCGTGATACTTATTTCCATCATTTAAGTTTTATCAACTTACCTTCTTTTAGTTTTTTATAATTTGTAAGTCTATTATAACGCTCTTTAAAAGTCTTGTTAAAACCTCTTTGTATTCGTTAAAATCATGTTGAATATCTTACCATCAATTTTTAGTGAAAGCCATTCTTCGCAACAACTAAGAATTTTACTCCATCGTCTTCAAGCACATTAAAGCTACTTCATTTTGAATTTCTATTCAATTTAACTAATCAAGCTAAATGCTGTGATATCGATATATGTTCAATTGTCTATTTTTAAACACTCCTCTATATACTTAAACTCATATCTTTATATTATCAATAAACACATCGCTCCATTTATTATCGTTCTTAAATGTTTTAGTGATTCCTTCATACTATTTAAAGCATTAATTAACCACAAGTTTTTAGCAGCATGATTATCCAGTTGCAATGATTAGAGCGATACGTGCAATCATTCATGAGAATGCTACACCACAAGAAGCTTATGAATTAAAAGCTGAGAAAAGTAATTAAAGTGATTACGATTAAATAATTTGGAATCACTTATGCGTGTTGCAATGTATTATAACAATAATGATATTCGATTAGAGGAGATACCAAAGCCAAAAATCAGCTCTGGTGAATTATTAGTAAAGGTAATGGCTTGTGGTATTTGTGGTAGTGATGTGCTTGAGTGGTATCGTATTAAAAGAGCACCTTTAGTTTTAGGCCATGAAGCTACTGGAGAGATTGTTGAGGTTGGTGATGGTGTAAAACATTATAAAATTGGTGATAGAGTTTTCGTTTCACATCATGTTCCTTGCAACAATTGCAAATATTGCTTATCCAATCATCATACCGCTTGTGAAACTTTGCATAAAACGAATTATTACCCCGGAGGCTTTTCTGAGTATATACGTGTGCCCAAAATAAATGTGGAGCAAGGGGTATTCATTTTAACTGAAGATATGTCATTTATCGATGGGACATTCATCGAGCCTTTAGGTTGTGTGGTTCGTGGTCAAAGATTGGCAAATGTACAAAAGGATAACACAATACTCATATTGGGTAGTGGTGTAACTGGCATTCTTCACATTCAACTCGCTCGTTTAAAAGGTGTTAAGCGTATAATAGCGACTGATGTGAATGAATATCGATTGAATGCAGCAAAAAGATTCGGAGCAGATTTTGTGATAAATGCTCAAGAGAATTTAATTGAGAAGTTACTTGAATTTAACAATGGTGAACTTGCAGATCGAGTAATAGTTTGTACAGGAGCGTTATCAGCGAGTGAGCAAGCTTTAAAGTGTGTGGATCGTGGAGGGGTTATTTTATTCTTCGCTGTGCCAGAATTAGGTATTAATTTACCAGTACCAATTGCAGAATTTTGGCGCAATGAGATAACTATGCTCACATCTTATGGTGCGGCTCCTCAAGATCTTCAAGAATCATTCGATTTAATCGCTAAGCGTAAGGTAAATGTTCGTGATATGGTTACCCATCGTTTAAGCTTAGCTGAGATTGGGTTGGGCTTTAAGCTCGTTGCTGAAGCTGGTGAATCTCTCAAAGTAATTATAGAGCCACAACGTTAAACTTTCACCTTACTTCAACCAAACAAAAATTATTAAAAATTCCAAATTTTACTTTCTACCATAGTTTGATTCAAAATATATGGAATGATGTTTGAAATTAACTTTCAATTCTAATATAAGCGGTACATACATTAGCTTATTATAACTTTCAAGTGTTAATTCATCAACATTATATATCTAATTCACCATAAATAAGGTGATGAAAATTGTCAATTTTAGTATTGGATAGGATTTTAAGGGATATAATGATAAGTTTGGATGAAAATGAGAAGAGAGAGTTATATATTGAATTAGCCAAGTATTTCTCATTCATAGGTTCTTATAAAGAGTGTGAAAGGCTTGATGAGTTATGGAATGATCCTATTTACAAAAAGGCGATTGAGGATTACATTAAAGCATGGATAAATTTCAAAAGAAAAAAGAGAGTAGTAGTTGAAGCTTACGCATGAGTATCGCTAAGATAAGAGATCTTATTCGATTCATTTGTAGAGAGATTTCATCAACATTGCAAAGATGATGATTAATGGTTTAATCTTTTGATTGATGAATAAGATTTGACTTGAAGTATAGGTTTGCCATTTTTATCCATTTTAGAAACCACAGCTTCAATACGCAATCTTTGACCTGGTAATATCCCTTCTAAAAGATGAGTTAACTCTCTCCATGCAATGAGTTTAATCTCACCAGTCTCATCACCAACGATTAACTCAGCTTTATTTACTGAAGTACCATCACGAGTGGTAATAACTTCAATTTTAGTTTGAGATAAAGCGATAACCTCAATAGATATAGGATTTGTATAATTCTTTATATCACCAATTTTACGTGTGAGTATAGATGGTTTTGGGTAAGATTCATCATCCTTAATCTCAATTAAAGAATTATCACAAATGAATGTAGTTGGGCTAATTTTACGTGCATCACATTGAATCATACACCCTGCTATCATATTAACCAATTTATAGTAAGCATCACCCATTACTATCAATGTGTAAAAGTTACCGTTACGATCAACAACCAATGTTGAAGCGAATAATCTCTTTTCCGAATCTTCTTTAGTAGGGCCTATAGATAAAATTCTGAAGTTGAGTTTTTCATATGAAGATTGAATAGATGGTATAGTTTGCCCCATTTCCAATATTTGAACGGTTGTAGATTCATCACCATGTAACTCTAATTCGCCATGAGGGAGTAATTTTGCTTTAACATTCACCAATCTAACAATTGAATTAAGAGGGATTTTTTGAAAAGTTTCTGTATCCATACTCCATATAGCTACACGAATATCTTTACCGGTAGCGCTAGTTAGAAAAAGTTGAACTACAGTACCTAATGTACCATTAGCTCGAGTAAAGTTTGAAATTCTTGGGATAAATCTCATTAATCCTTCAACAACTAAATAATTCTCTGGATTTTTTATATCATCAATATTTTTGGATATTTTTTCTATAGTTGGGATTTTACTCTCTATGCTATCATCCTTCACCAATTCTATACTACCTCGAGTACCTACATTCAATACCGCTCTACCATCAAGGCTTGGCTTTACATAACCTTTCACTATTCTAATTAATGTGTTAGGTAAAATACCTAACTTTTCGATTAAATCGGTTTTATCATCCCACAATATAGTCTTCACAAATGTATCTTTATCAAAGATAATTAAATTACGATAGTATCCATTAGATCCATCTTTTTTAGTATATTGACGAGTTGGATATATAGCAAAGACTCTTGCAACAACGGTAATTTCATTAGCACCGATGTAAAGATCTTTTAATGTGAGATCTGATGAAGAAATATACTCAAGAGATACACCAAGATCAGCAGCAACAAGAAAGATCGCACCTGTATCGGTTAAATATCCACCACCAACAGCTTTCTTCTTCTCCTCAATTAACTTCAATAAAGTAGATTCATCAAGCTCAGGCTTTTGCTTAAGCAATTCTTGAATCAATTTCTTAAACTCTGGCATAATCGATCAAATATCAAGAAAAGAATAGATTAACTACTACTTAACTATGTGCTTTTATATTTTCAAATTTAAAGATTAAATCCATTAAATTCCTTGTAGTTTAATAATTGTGTTTTTAAAGAGATTCGTTGTAATGGATTTTAATCTCTTAAATAATTCAAAACATCTTCATCATTCAAATCATACCAATTCACATAAGCATCAGCTACTGCAAAAAAGTATTCATCACGTATATTAAGGCAAATAATTTCATCAACGTGAGGGTTAATTAAATTTATAGCTGTAAAAGATGCTGTAGGGATAGCGATTGTAATCTTTTTTGGCTTTTTTTTCTTAATTGATTGTATAGCAGCTAGCATAGTAAATCCAGATGCTAAACCATCGTCCACTAAAATCACAACCTTATTTTTTAAATTTGGCATAGGCTTATTACCGCGAAAGATTTGCATTCTTCTCACAAGCTCATTACGAGTTTTACTTACGCAATTATTTATATCTTCATCCGTTAATCCTAATTCTGCCATTAATGGCTCATTAAATAATATTACTCCATCTTGGGTAACAGCACCAAAACCAGCCTCTTTATTCCATGGTATTTGAATCTTTCTCACCAAGATTAAATCGAAATGAGCTTTTATATGCTTCGCAATAATCTTTCCTATAGGCACACCACCAGCTGGTATTGCAAGTACAATAGCATCACTATTGATATATTTTTCTAATTTCTCAGCGAGAATTTTTCCAGCATGTTCTCTATTTTCAAATACATACTTTTTAAATCTGAATTTTGGCTCATCTATTACAATAGCATTCATACTCACAACCTTTATTTACTATAATTCGATTTCAATACCAATCCCAGCACTCTTTGCTTTTTCATAAGCTAAATAAGCGGTAACTGCATCTTGTATTGCTAATCCACAAGATTTAAATAATGTAATCTCATCCCGATTCTCTCTACCTTTCTTTTTACCCGCAATTATTTCACCAAGCTCAGCATATATGTGATTTTCATTAATCACACCCTTTAAAATAGGTATTTTAATATCACCAACTTCTTGTAAAGCTGCCTCTTTTGAATCTACAATCACTTTCGATTTAACGATAGTTAAAGTATCCAATTCTCTAGCATCCTTTTGTGTGCTAACACCAATACTCGTAATGTGTGTGCCTAATTGCAACCATTCTCCTTTAAATACTGGCGTTGTAGATGTGGTTGCTGTGATTATAATATCACAATCCTTAACCGCTTCCTTAGGATTGCTCACACTTTTAACTTTAATACCAAACTTTTTCGAAATCTCTTCAGCAAATTTATCAGCTTTTTCCTTTATTATGTCATAAATGTAAACCTTTTTTATATCCCTCACCTCACATATAGCCATTAATTGAGTTCTCGCTTGTATTCCAGCACCAAAAATACCTAAAACCTCTGAATCTTCTCGAGCTAAATACTTTGCTGCCACACCACTTGCTGCACCAGTTCTCATAGCAGTTATAAATGTGCCATCCATAATCGATAAAACTGCTCCAGATTTTGGATCATTTAAAATAATTGTAGCCATAATCGTTGGCAAATTGAGATTTATTGGATTGTTTGGATAAAGTGTGACCACTTTTGTGGCTAAAGCATTCATCCCCTTTACATAAGATGGCATCACACCCATCCAACCATTATACTCACTTAATAAGATAACCGCTCTTAATGGTAATTGTACATTCCCCAAACCCATTTCTTTAAAAGCCATCTCTACAACCCTTATTACATCACTCATCTCAAGAATTTTTTGTAAATCCTTATTGGATAAAATGAGCACCATTCTAATAAGATAAATTCTATCTACCTTTATAACCTAATCTGCATTAAAGAATTTCTCAATTATTATTTAAGCTTCGTAAATAAACATAAAGGAAATTAAAATTCCAAACTTTTTAGCACTGTTTGGATAAGACAATCTCCAATACGGGAAGTGTGATTTGCTTACCATTTTTTGCAATAACTTTTTCCTCATTTATATTAATTTTGGTTATAGAAACATCTTTGAGAAAATTTCTTCTAAGCAATTGAACCGTATCAACTGCAACGCTAATCGCTTTACCTCGAGCACGAACAATAAGGCTTTTTTCATCCCGATTGAATATAGTTATGCATGCTGTAACATAATTTAATATCGGCTTAGATGTACCCACGATTACAATGGGTAATTTATCCAAGCTTCATTCACCATTTAGTAACTAAATCGGATATTTAATTAAATTTTTAAGGTTATTAATAACATATTGTGCTCATGAGTGAGTACTCAATAAGACTTTTGATAATTCTTAAATTTGAATTATCTGGAGTTAATCTTTAATTAATGTAAGGCATGCTTGAACGATCAAACTCTTTTACTATTTTGAATTCACCACCCCACTTACCCAAACCTAAATACTTTAATTCAGGATAAATCTTAAATAACTCATTTTGAGAGAATTTTGTAACTAAATGATTTGAACCAAAATATTCTTCACAAAGCTTAATAACAATACTCCTAACTTGCGCTTCATTAATAAATCCTAAACTATGAAGATATTCATGTAAGAGTATTGAGAAGATGAAAGAGTTTAACTCTAAACGTGATTTTGCTAAAGCTTTTATAGCGTTAAGAATACTTTGATTCATTACGATAAAATTTGAACCTACTATATGATATGCGCCAATATAATTGGGCAATTCAGCCAATAATAATGTTAAACCAGCTCTATGCTTATTCAAACCTCTCTCTACCACACTCTTCACAATCTCAAATATTTCATCAAGGCTCTCACTATTTTCGAGCTTTAAATTTAAATCCTCAATTTTAATCCCCTTTGGGAAGTTAATCATCAATTTATTACAGCTTAAAACTCTGAATTAAGAGTTTCTCCAATAAAGAGGAATTGAATTAATGGGATTTTGATATTATTTTCAAAGATTATGTTTTAAGACTAATTTGTAATCATTTTAAAATTATCAAATGGTATTAACCTTCGATGAAAAACTTTTGAGAAGCTCTCTTTTAATCTCTCTTTCACATCATTCATTTCAACCTTTTTACCCAAAATCTTCTCCATAGATGTCATAATTTTACCATCCAATCCACAAGGCTTTATAAGCATAAAGTAATTGAGATCGGTATTTACATTTAAAGCGAATCCATGATATGTAACCCAATGATCAATCGCTATACCAATCGATGCTAACTTTTTACCTTTTACCCAAACTCCAGCATGCCCATCAATCCTTTCCGCATTAATACCAAAGTTTGATACCGTTTGTATTAAAGTCTCTTCTAAACCTCTTATAAGATTATGAATATCTAATTTACTCTCCTCTAAATTGAGAATTAAATAACCAACCAATTGGCCAGGACCATGGTATGTTACATCGCCACCTCGCTCAATTCGATACACAGGAATTTGATTTGTTAAAATATTCTCAAATTTACCTTTACGACCTAAAGTGATTACATGAGGATGTTCAACTAAGATTAAAACATCAATAATCTCACCCTTCTTTCTCTTATCAACTAAATTATGTTGAAAATCCCATACTTCTTTATAATCTCTTAAACCTAAATCAATTATTAAATTATCTTTTTTAATTATTTTATTTTGATTCCCAAAATTCTCAATCATTTATGCCACCCTTATAATTGAAAAGTATTCACTCGATTTATATGAGCTTCTAACCAATGGATTCGATGCTACATAAAGAAAACCCAACTCTTCACCCTTTCTTTTAAAGTATTCAAACTTCTCAATAGGTATGTATTTAACAACGGGTAAATGGTATCTTGATGGTTGTAAATATTGACCAATTGTAAGAATATCTACATAAGCCTTTCTCAAATCATCCATAGCCTTCAATACCTCATCATCCCTCTCACCCAATCCGAGCATTAAAGATGATTTCGTATAAATCTTCGGATTTAACATCTTTATATTCTTCAATACATTTAGTGATTTTTGATAACTCGCTCGTGGATCTCTCACAAATGGTGTTAACCTTTCAACAGTCTCAATATTATGCCCTATAACATCGGGCTTTGAATCAACAACCTTTTTTAATGATTCAATATTGCATTGAAAATCTGGGATTAAAGCTTCAATAATCACATTGTTGCTAACATTTCTTATAGCTTTAATAGTCTCTGCAAAATGGCTTGCCCCACCATCGGGAAGATCATCTCTATCTACTGAAGTTAATACCACATACTTTAAATTGAGCTTCTCAACGACTTTAGCAACATTTATAGGTTCAAGAGGGTCGAGCCATCCTTTTGGATTACCACTTTTTATATAGCAAAATTTACAACTCCGAGTACAAGTATCGCCCATTAGCAAGAATGTTAATGTGCCAGAATTCCAACATTCGCAAATATTGGGACATAATGCCTCTTCACAAACGGTATTTAAATTAAAACTTCTCAATTGGTATTGGATTTGATTGTAACCATCACCGGATGGGAGTTTAACTTTAAGCCAACTCGGCTTTCTTTTATACTCAATTGAGTGATTCGATTTTATTGGATATCTTGGCATATTTTTATTAAGAATTTAAGGAATTTTTAAACTTTGATAATTTTAAAGTGTACAATATTATCAAAAGGATGAATTCTATGTGGTATTAATATGCGATAATGAAAAATTTATTTTCATATAAGTAAACTTAAAATTACGTTGATTGAATAAATTTAATATTACTTTTTTAACTTCACTTGCAATATACCATTTACGTAAGAAACTTGAGTAATCTCCATATCATCATCAAGCTTAAGTGTCTTTTTAAAATTCTTCCCGCCCCTTATTTCCAACTCTCGATTAATCACTCTCACCTTAACCTCTTCTTCAGGCCCGGGAACCTCAGCCACGATAATTAATCCATCTGACTCCTTAATAATATCATAATTCCAGTCTTCCCTCTTTACCTCTTCCTTCACCCACTCACTCTTAACCATTTTTAAAATCTCTTTTAACCAATAAATGAGTATCACACTTGTTAAGCCAGCAAGTATAATCCCTAATAATCCTCTCTCAACCCTTGCAATAATTGCAAGAATTATACCAATAATTATAATACCTATTATAATCACAATAAGGGATATGATTTGTGCATCAATCTTTATGGGAGTGCGCCTCATTGGAATCAAATTATTACACCATTATTTTATTGGATAATGATAGTTATAAAGTGCAACTCTACAACACCTCTCATATTAATCATAACACCAATATTCATTTTTGAATCTTCAAACCATATTAAAAATAAATCGGTTTTATTCGCCCAATTCTTTATAAATCTTTTAATCAAACTTTTTGTAGCATCCCAATCATTATCCGATATATAAGTACCAATACCCTCTCTAAATGATACGTGTGGTGTTATAGAAATAGGTTGGAGTAATGTAATATTAGCATCTTTAAAGAGTCCCAAAATCTTTTCCTTTTTTTGCTCCACAGTAATTATTGGTACTTTTGATATTTCTTCACCAGATAAAGTAATGAGAAATGATTTAAATGCTTCCTCAGCCGAACCAGTTGCACTAAGACCTACGTAATACTTACCAGTAAAGGTAGCACCTACAGCCGCAACCACACCAATCTCAGCGACTACACCACCAGCACCAGCGGTATAAACTGGAATTAAATACACATCATGTTCACCAATACGATAAAGAATAATATCACCTATACGGGGTGCGCGAAGTAAAGTCTTTAACTTAGCAAATTCTGGATTTTTCTCTAAAGCTTCCAATACTGCGGTTGGGCCTAATAATTTTATAGGCGATTTTATATCCACGCCATAAAAAATCATTTCACCAAAACCCTCATACTCATTCCTCACAACCATATAGCCAGCTAAATTTCTACCACCCGCTCCTTGAAGCTCTAAAGATAACAATCCCACGTATTCAGGCTTTTCAAAATTTGGCGGCCTCGCTATTATATAATAAGTATCTAAACCTTTTGGTATTTCAAAAAACTCCTTCCCAATAATGAATGTATCTGGAGCGGTTACATGGTAATAATTATACATATTTACTCTCCACTCAAACAATTCTTCTGGATATCTTAATTGATTCTTCAACCAATCGGGAATCTCAGTAATTATATAATCGCTATACACGAGTTTAAAAATTTGACTGAAAAAGTCATCACCTAAAATTATTAATTTAATATCTCCATGATAAATATCTATTAAGCTATAACCAACAAGTCTCATTAAAGGATTACTTTTACTCCAAGGTACACGGCTTGTATCCAATTTAATTATTAATGGCATTAACCAATACGTATTCTCGCCATCGGTAACTGGGAGCATATCTAAATTCTTTCCATAAAATGTGTATTGAAAGTAAGGGAAGAGTAATTGCATACGCTCATAAACATCTCTATACCTTAACACATGAACAACCTTATTCGGAAAAGCTGTAAGAAAAACAAACTCAAAGATCCAACTTAAAGGTGGCATTATATCCACACCGCCTTGACCTTTATAAAAGTATCCCTCTAATTCATCACTTCTCTCACGATCATTTGGATAAGCGATCCAAACTTTGCTAAATAAACCACCTTCACCATAATACACTCTTCTTTGCTTAAAGAATTGTGATGTTTCTTCAATTTTACCCTCATTCGCATTTAAAATCAAAAAGCCATTTGGTACATGAGTATAAACCAAATGTTCAGCATACCACCGATCCTCAGGTTTAACTGTAATGGGTAAAATGGGCTTCATTGAAGCGCTCCAATAAAGGGTTCCATTAAATCTTAAAATATCAGAGTCTTGAAAATCTATATATGGTATTAAGCCTATTTCAGGTTTTAATTTGGCAAAAGCGGCTTCCCAATCCCATAATCTCACTTTTTTTAACAACTCACTATTTTCTCTCATATAATTATCAATATCTCCGATTGGTATTACTTTAATACTAAAGTTGTATTGGATTTCTTTCACTTCATCGAGTTGAGCTAAGTATCTATTAATAGCGATCTCTTGTGTAGTGTATGGACCACGCCACCCAACCTTATTGGCATCAGCGATGCTATTTTGAACAGCTATTGTAGAAATAACTATAAGAGTAATTAAAAGAAGGGGTGCGAGGCGTGTAGTAATTATTCTCCTTATAGATGCTCTCCAAACCCTCCTTCTCAAATCTTTAATTGAGAATATAGTTAATATAATGCTTGCAATAATTAAACCTCCAATTATCACTCGTGTATTATAATCGATATAATTCGTAAAGAAAGTATTGAAAGTAATCCAAATTAATATAATGGTGAGTAAAACTTCAATTAAAATTAGGTTAAATGGGGCTCGACTAATAATCGATTCAATTGGTGAATAAGCAAAGATTTTAAAAATATTTGTAATTATAACTAAAACTAAAATCCTTATGGTAAATGCTCCAAGGATAGGAGGTATGATAAGGGTGAGTGATGGTATAAGGGGGATTAAATTCTCTTTCGCATAACTCATATCGAAAGGTGGTGTAATGAATGGCAATTTGAATATATTCCAAATTAAGCTTAATTGGGGATCCCAACCTTTACTCATAGAGTAAATTGACATACCAAATAATAAATTGCCCATAAATAATGCTCCCACAAAAATTTTTGTAATTTGCCATAACGTGAATTTAATTAAAGGTAATTTGAAGCTTTTAAAGTCAAAGTAATCTGGCGGGATATTTTCTACAATCCCTTGCTCTTTAATAGCACGTAAAATCAGCCTTACAGCCCACCAAAAGATAGATCTTCGATTTTTAAAATCGACTCGAAATAGAGCGATAGCAGATAAAATTATACCGCTAATGAGCATGAAGTATATTGGTAAGATGTATAACTCGCCAAATTCTACAATATTAAGCCAAAACCATAAAACCTCTTTACCAACTATAATAAGTACGAATAAAGTGATTATAATAATGAGTATCCATAATATCCTACCCGCAAACCTTCTTGATTCAGCCCCTTCACCCATTTCGTAAAGATTGATTTTCAAATTTCTATTTCTATAATTAGATTGATGGATTTAAATATGTTTAGAATTATTACAATTAATAGTTGCATTCCACATCTTTTAATTTAGCCAATAGTTTATCCATCTTTGATATTATAATAAGGATCAAAAATTTTTACTAATAAATCCCAATTTTCATTCCTTTTTTTAAACTTCAAATATTTGTTTAATAATATAAATTATTATGAGCGAATACCCTATATCAAAGGTGCATACATTCACATCAGTTCAAAGATTGATATTTGGGATTGGAGCGATTAATAATATAGGAGAATGTGTGAAATCACTTGGTGGTAAGAAAGTATTAATCATTACCGATCGGATTATAACAAAAATCGGTTTGATTAATAATGTGATTAAACCTCTCGAGAAAGCATTTATACCTTATGAAGTTTGGGATTATGTTGAACCAGAACCGAGTTTTGATGTGGCTGAAAATTCTGTTGAGAAGATAAGAGAAGGAGATTTCGATTTGGTAATAGGTGTGGGTGGAGGGAGTAGCTTGGATACCGCTAAAGCTACTGCAACATTCAAAAATGCAGATGGTAAAGTTAGAGATTATATAAAAAAGATTATCCCAAAGAGAGATGTGCCATTAATTTTAATCCCAACAACCGCTGGTACTGGTTCGGAAGTCTCAAATGTGGCAGTTTTTGGATTGCTTGATGAAGATTTTAAGTATGCATTATTCAGCCCATCTCTTTATCCAGATATGGCTTTAATAGATCCGATGATGACTGTGACGATGCCCCCCAATGTAACAGCCAATACTGGGCTCGATGCTTTAAGCCATGCTATTGAAGCGTATATATCATTAGAGTCAAGCCCGATAACCGATATATTCGCTATTGAAGCTATAAAATTAGCTGGTAGATATTTAAGAGAGGCGTATGCGAATGGAGATAATATTGAGGCTCGTTATGGTATGGCTAAAGCATCACTCTTCGCTGGCTTAGCCTTTGGGAATGCTGGGACAACGTTAGGACACGCTATTGGTTATGCACATGCACACATACACCACTCTCCGCATGGTAAATGTGTTGCAGTAACTCTACCTTATGTTTTGGAATATAATGCTATAGCGAATATGGAGAGGCTTACTTATATAGCAAAGCTTTTAGGTGAATGTGTTGATGAATTGCCTTTAAGAGATTCTGCATTTGGAGCTGCTATAGCTTTTAAGAAGTTGCTTGATGATTTGGATATGCCGAGTAATTTAAAGGCTTTAGGGGTAAAGAGAGAAGATATACCAAATCTTGCTGAACGTGTATTTAAAAGTCCAAAGCATGTGGCTCGCAACCCACGTAAAGTTACAAAGGAAGATATGATAAAGCTCTTTGAGAAAGCTTATGAAGGTATCTTATAGCAGTATGTAAAATGAATGCTCTTTTAAAGAGAGATTATTTAGTAAATTAAGTGCTAATTTGAATAATTAGTAAAAAATTGCAATTAACTACTTATTAAATCTTTCAAATATAGGAGTTGTTTTAAGCCGATAAATGGTGGCAAATTATCATTGGTTAATAATTGATATATTCGCTCCGGATTTTTATGCATTAACTTTAAGAATGCAGGCCAAGTTACAACACTTACAGCTTTAAATTTTGAACCTTCTTTAATTGCTATTAAAACTCTACCTCTTTTACAAAATCTTGAGGCTTTTTCATCAACCTTAATCTTCCTCACATATGTGGCTTTAGCTTGGAATCCTTTAGCTAAAGGGATTTTAGCACGGCTTAAAGCTACCACATAAATAGCATCTTTACATCTTGGATATACATACCAATACTTATTGCCATTTATCGCTTCAATCAAATTCATAATCTCCCTTTGAGAGCAATTGGGATATATTCTCATGAATCTTTCCATAAGCTTTTTTCGATTACATTTAATCAACTTTCCCAAAGCTTTAAACCCCTATTACTTTTCCGCAATAATTATCACAACACCACCCATCATTCGAGTATTAAACTCAACCTTATTGAATAACCTTTTTAATAAAGATTTCAAACTCTCGTTAACTTGAAGATTTTTATAAGTTAAGTAAAGTGCTGAATAATATTTACCCATACTACCAAGAAGTATAAATGTGAGTATAGGTGCAATAAATCTCCAATATAAACCAATAATAATTCTGAGTATGTGATTATTAGGCTTGCCCAAATCAACGATTAAAAGTTTACCATCATTCTTTAAAACACGAAAAATTTCATTAATAGCCATAATCAAATCTTTTGCATCTCTAAGAGCGAATCCGCATATCACGCTATTAAAAGTATAATTTTTGAATGGCAAATACTCAAATACACCTTGAATAATTGATACATTATCACCAGAAATTCTTTTCTTAGCCTCTCTCAACATCGATTTTAAAGCATCATACATCACAATCCCATTCAAATAGTTAAAATTTTGCTTTACAATCATACTCATAGTACCGGGACCACATCCTAAATCTAAAATCAAATCACCTTCTCGAATTATTGATAATATACCATCTCTTCGATAACGTATATCTTGACCTAAAGAGATTATAAAATTCCCTTTATCGTAAATCGGTATGAGTTTATCTAAAGTATTGATTATATATCGCCACTTATCACCCAATCCTAATCCCAAATAACACACCATTATTTTACCAATTGATCAAAATCTTTCAAAACGTTAGGTAATTCATCAATCAAATCAGTTGGAGCTATATAGAAACCGAGTTTATTTACAACTCTCTCCATAACTACACTATTTACATATGCTCCTATAACGGCTGAATCAAAGGGTGAGTGATTACGCGCCATAATCCCAGCTATTAAACCTGAGAGTATATAATCTAAGCCAATTATACTAATAATTGGAGCATTATTGCGATTTAAAGCAACTCGATTACCATCTGATATAATATCAACAAAACCTCTCAATAAAATGGTTATACCATACTCAAGAGCTTTTTGTTTCACAATCTCAACTCTTTCATCAATCGAATCACTTAATTTAATATTAAAAAGTTTCTCAAACTCATTAATGTGAGGTGTTATAATTGCTGATTTATTTGAAATCTCTTTAATAACATCAGATGTTAAAGCTTCATTATCGAGTAAAACCTTCACATTTTTTAATAATAACTCACGAATCAAAATACACATGCCCGTAGCTTTTTGCTTACTCATACCCGGTCCTAAAACTAATGAATCTATTTTTGGTAACCATTTTAATAATTTATTAGCACAACCTACCGTTAACTTCGAGTTAGGATAAGGTATAACAATAAAGTTTGGTGATAACGCACGTATCGCCATTGAAATTACTTTAGGTACAGCTATATATACGAGGTCCACACCACTTCTAAGAGCGGCTGAAGCGGTTAGATAAGGCGCTCCATGTTGAAAATTACTCCCGCCAACCACACATACGATACCATTCTCACCTTTTTTTAATGAAATCGATCTTGGCTTGAATATTTTTGAAACCTCATCTTTTGTAACCCAATACTTCATTAAATCTCACCCAAGGTGCAACAATTATAATGAAAAAGTGTTAAGCTTAAATCTTTAGTGTAATCCTTATTTCCTACCAGTTAATTTTAACTCTTGATAATAATGAAACTTTCATTAAAACCCGTAAAGGATATTTCATTAAAAGATCCATTATCGATTAAAAGTATGGTAAATGAGATGATTAATTGTGGAGGCTTTGTAGCGAGGCATTTCGCTGAAGGTGTAAATATCTTAACGAGTATGATTCAAGATCGATTTTGTGTTAAATTTCTATCCTTTCCTGCAGCTATTGTAGCTACGGGTGTTAGAGGAGTATTAAAGGAGATTGTGAAGCGCAAAATGGTGGATATTATAATAACCACTTCAGGAAGTTTGGATCATGATTTAGCCCGTTCATGGGGCGATTATTATGAGGGGAGTTGGGATCTCGATGATACGAAGCTTTTTCGAAAGGGCTTTCACCGCTTAGGTAATATTCTCATACCACGTGACAATTATGGATTATTGTTAGAGAAGAAGTTGCAACCATTCTTTGAAGAGCTTTATAATAAAGGCATTAAAGAGATTTCATCAATAGAGCTTTGTGAACTTCTTGGTAGTTATGTGAATAATGATTCATCTATTCTTTATTGGGCATATAAAAATCAAATCCCAATAATAATACCAGGCTTAATGGATGGAGCGGTAGGTAGCCAAATTTGGCTTTTCACACAAAAGAGAGATTTAAGAATAAATATTTTAAAGGATGAGCAAAAATTGGCAGATATAATCTTTTCAGCAAAAAAGTCTGGAGCGCTTATTATAGGCGGGGGTATTAGTAAGCATCATACATTATGGTGGAATCAATTTAAAGGAGGTTTGGATTACGTGGTTGAGATTACTACAGCGGTAGAGTATGATGGTAGTTTGAGCGGTGCGAGAGTTAAAGAAGCAGTTTCATGGGGCAAAGTAAAGCCTAAAGCGAATAGAGTTACCATTTATGGGGACGCTACCGTTCTTTTACCATTTATGATTGCAGCAATAATTTGTTAAAATTAATAATTTTTGGCATGGGAAAAGGGATTGGGAAAGATGCATTATAAATCAATGAGTTTAAGATACCATAATGAGGGGCACTATATGAAGAGCAACTATACCAATTAATTTAATCATTATGTTTAGGGATGGGCCTGCAGTATCCTTGAATGGATCACCAATTGTGTCACCAATTACAGCAGCTACATGAGCTGGAGAACCCTTACCTCCAAAATGACCGAATTCAATAAACTTTTTAGCATTATCCCAAGCACCTCCTGCATTTGCCATAAACAAGCCGAAAAGAAAGCCTATAAGAATGCTTCCAGCTAAGAAACCGCCTAAAATTATTTTACCCTCAGGTACAATTCCTAAAATCACTGGACTTAATAAAGTTATAAGACCTGGTGCTATCAACTCCTTTAAAGCCCCTTTCGTGCTTATATCAACACACTTAGCATAATCAGGTTTAGCGGTACCCTCAAGCAAGCCAGGTATTTCTCTAAATTGCCTTCTTACCTCTTCAACCATTCTAAAGGCATTTCTACTAACAGCTTGAATAACTAATGCCATAAAGAGAACCGTTAAGGCACATCCAATAAACAATCCAGCGAATGCATATGGATTAAGAAAACTGAAAATTGAAAACTCAAGTTTTGTTGTAGCCGCATATGTTGCAAAAAGCACGATTGCTGTTAATGCAGCTGAGGATATAGCGAATCCTTTGCATATGGCTTTAGTAGTATTTCCAACAGAGTCTAAAACATCTAAATCATCTCTAATCTTCTCTGGCATATTAGACATTTCAGCTATTCCAGCTGCATTATCAGCTACCGGACCATAAGCATCAGCAGCTACAACTATACCAGTTATAGAGAGCATCCCTACATCAGCCATTGTAATACCATAAATCCCACTTAAGAATCCATACTCTGGAATGTATAATATGTGGTATGAAGTGAAGATTGCTATAGCTACGCATATTATTGGAATAATTGTACTAAGCATGCCTACTGAGAAGCCCGTTAAAACGGTTATAGCTGGTCCGCTTTGAGAAGCATGTGCTATGGATTGAGCTGGTCTCCAAATTCTATTCGTAAAGTAATCTGAAGTTAATCCTACCACTATACCAACGATTAAACCAACTACCACAACCCCTGTAATGCGAAGACCTAAGGATGGGCCTAACACAATTTGTGAAATAAAGTAAACAAACAATGCCGTTAATACACAACTTAGTATAGTTGCAAAGGTTAGAACATAGCTAGGTTCACGAAGTCTTGCACCTAAACGTACTGAAAAAGCAGCAAGGGCTGATGCAAGTATTGCAAAGCCTCTTATTACAAGAGGTAGTATGATAAATCCCAAACCTAATTCTGGAAATTTCTCCCATAAAAGATAACCTATAATCATAGCGGCTAACATACTCGCAACATAAGATTCAAATAAATCAGCACCCATACCCGCTACATCCCCCACATTATCACCAATATTATCAGCTATAACTGCTGGATTTCTTGGATCATCTTCAGGGATTTTAGCCTCAACCTTACCTACCAAGTCAGCACCTACATCAGCAGTTTTTGTGTATATACCACCACCAACTCTCGCAAAAAGGGCTACACTACTAGCTCCAAAACTAAAAGGAAGTACTAGATGTGGATCTCCATAAACTGCGTAAAATAGAAATACTCCGAGTAACCCGAAACCGACTACACACATACCCGTAATTAAACCACTTTTAAAAGCTAATTGTAGAGATTTATTTATCCCCGAGCTTATGACACTTTGTAAAGTTCTGGAGTTAGCTTTTAAAGCTGCGTACATCCCTATAAAGCCAGCTGCACTTGAAGAAGCTGCGCCAGCTATGTATGCTAATGATGCTTTCCATCCTTCGAATCCGGGAACGAAGGCTAAAGCAATAGCTACAATTATCACTATCGCCCATATAGTTTTATACTGTCTGGATAAGTATGCTTTAGCCCCTTCATGTATCGCCTCAGCTATCTCTCTTACCTTCCCTGTACCCGCATCAGCTTTAACCAATTGGTAAAGAGATAAGCCAGCTGTTGTAAGTGCTATTAAAGACATTAGCGGTACTATGAGAATTAAATCAAAGCTCATATACAACACTTTATTTGATTTATAAAATTGGTTATTTAAAAATTTTTTAACACTAAAAATCTAATGCATATTGAAAAGAATTCATACTGATAAGGGCTTGAGTATAAAGGGAGTAAATTAAATAAGACATTATTTATTATTTTATTATTAATTGGTTGGCAGGGTGGCGGAGTGGCTACGCGGTCGCCTGCAGAGCGACTCTACATGGGTTCAAATCCCATCCCTGCCTCCAATTATTATTAATTTGAAATGTGTATTGTGGTTTATTGAACGGTTAACCGGTCAGCCTTTATAAATAACATACATGATCGGAGGTTGACCAGTTTTTCGAAAAGTAAATAAATCATGAGATTAAAAATAAGGGGTTTGAATCGAACTATAGTAGGATTGAAAAATGAAAATTACACTTAATCGCATTTAAGTGGTACATACAGCTATAATAATATCATTAACATTAGTCCCTGTGGGTCCTGTTATAATCGTATCACCAAGCATCTTTAAAAATGTGTTAGAGTCATTATTTTGTAAATATGATTCAACATTCAAACCCATTCTCTTTGCTCTACTTAAAGTATAACTATCTACGATGCCACCTGCAGCATCACTAAATCCATCAATACCATCTGTACCTAAGGATGCTACAGCCAATCCTCTCACATTATCTATAAATTTGCAAGCTGATACTACAAGCTCTTGATTTCTCCCTCCCTTACCACTACCTTTAACCGTTACAGTAGTTTCGCCACCAAGTATAATTGAAAATCCTCTTATACCCTCTCTCTCAATCTTCATATACTTTGCGATCGATGCTATCACCTTACCAACCTCTTTCGCCTCACCTTCAAGTAATGTAGTTAAAATCATTGTATCCAAACCTTTTGATGAAAGATAACTAAATGCAGATTCACAAGCTAACTCATTGCTACCTATTATAAAGTTATGAACCCTCTCAAAGATTTTATCATTAGCCTTTGGTGTTTCAGGTATTAATCCATTCACTCCTTTCTCAAGCGTTTTGCGAATCGATTCTGGAGCATTATCCCAAAGATTGTATCTTTTTAAAATCTCAATCGCATCCTTGTATGTAGATGAATCAGGAGCTGTTGGCCCAGATGCTATAATATCGATAGGATTGCCAACCACATCCGATATAATAAGCCCAATAACTCTTGCTGGATAAATCTTTTGAGCCAATCTACCACCTTTGATATTTGAGATATGCTTTCTAACAATATTCAACTCATTTATAGTTGCACCAGATTGAATCAAGCGCTTTGTAATAATTTGCTTATCCTCAAGTGTGATACCTTCCATAGGTAATGTCATTAAAGCTGAACCTCCTCCAGATATAAGGCAAAAAACGAGATCATTCTCACTTAATTTATCCACAATTTCTAAAATCTTTAATGAGGCGTGAATTGATTTAATTGTCGGGATTGGATGGCTAGCTTTCAATAAATCTATCGATCCTGTGTAAAATTTTTGATTTTGATATTCGGGAATCACAACTACTCCATAATTTATTTTATCACCTAAAATGCTATACAATGCTTCAGCCATTAATGCAGATGCTTTACCACCACCAATCACAAGGATTTTATTTACATTTTTCAAATCGATTGAGAGATTATCAATTTGAATTTTATCACCATCTCTTTTAACATGCTCTTTAATTAAGCGGTGAGGAGAAATGGATGATAATGTAAATTCAATTGCTTCAAGAATTAAGCGCCTCGCCTCTAAGTCCGTTTCCTCACTTCTTAATAATTCTCCCTTATTTTTAATCATTATTTTATTATAAAAAATTTTGATTATTAAAGATTTAAAAATGGTAATTCATCGGAACATTTAGGATAATAAGTGATAATACTTAAATTTATTAAGCCTTCCTTTAAAAGGAATGGTGTGAAAATAAATTATGATTATTAGTGTAACGCCAGACTTGGCTTTAGATTATGGCCATACTTACGCTGGAGGGCTTGGTGTTTTAGAAGGTGATAAATTTTATTGTGCATCAAAATTGGGCATACCATACAAGGTTTTATCATTATTTTATCATGAAGGTTATGTTGATTATGAGTTTGATGATCAAGGGAATCCTATACCAAAGCCTCAACCACAGCCAGAGGAGTTTTTAAATAAGCTCGTTAAGGATGATACCTTTACTATAGATTTAAAAAATCAAAGTGTGAAAGTGGAGGTTCTTAAGTATCAAAAGGGTAGTGCTGAATCGATATTTTTTAAACCTATAGAGCCAGATTGGGCGTATCATTTAGTAGATCGCTTATACATAGAGAGAGATCTTGAGGAGAAATTTCTCAAATACACCCTTTTAGCTAAAGCATCCGCTGAATTCATAAGGAGATTTGTGGGTGTTGATGAAATTGATTATATAGATCTTCAAGAGAGTTACGCATGTATTTTACCATTGATTTTAAAAATTCCTGGAAAGTATAGAGTTGTGATTCATACAGCTGGACCATGGGGCCATCCAACTTTCCCAAAAGAGTTTTTTGAAAAAGAATTTGGTTATACATTTATAAGTGATAATATTTCATTAACTGAGATTGGGCTTGCAGCTGCTAGTGAAGTATTTGCAGTTTCAGCAAAGCATTATGAGATAATGTGTAAAATCATACCACATTTTTCAGAAAAGCTTCGCTTTGTTACTAATGGTATTTTTATAGATAGATGGATGGATGAGGATTTGAAAACCCGTTATGAAAAGGGTAATTTGTATTTGCATGATTTCGTATCAATACGAGAATCGATTAAGAAAAAATTCATTAACTTCATTAAGCAATATAAAGATATAGATATTAATGATAGAATAATTATTGGTTGGTGTAGGCGCTTTACCCTTTATAAAAGGCCTGAATTTGTAATAAAAGCGATTAATGAAGTATCGAATAAAGACTCTTTATTTATTATTAGTGGAAAGGCTCATCCTAATGAGGGTGGTGGTTTAGATTACATGAGGATATGTTATAAATTACATAAAGAAAGGGGGAATATTATTTATATTCCAAATTATACGGTAGCGATAGCAAAGGAAATACTCAAATCGATAGATTTATTGCTCTTTACACCATTTATAGGCTTGGAAGCGTGTGGAACAAGTTATATGAAAGCAGCGGTAAATGGTGTGCCAACACTATCATCACCAGATGGTGGTGTTTTAGAGTTAATTGTGGATGATGTAAATGGCTGGCTCTTCTCACAACCATTGGAGCATATTATCAAGCCTGGAACGGTTGAGGCTCAAAAAATGGATTCGTTTGATTACGATGTATTCAAAAAGAAGTTGCAACAAATTATCACATTATATAAGAATAATCCAGAGAGGTTTTATAAGGTCTCATTGAATGCTTTATCAACATTCATCCATAGAGCGAGTATTGAGAGAGTATTAAAGGAATATTATCCAAGAATCGTTAAAAAGTGGTATTAAAAAATGCTAAAAAGCATGGGTAGATGGAATTAAATTTGAAAGTTAATGATGAGATATTAAGCGTAATATGTGGTTTAAAATCGATTTTGGAATGTATATTATTTTTAAACTTATAATGTTTCAATTATTTTATTGATTTGTTCAGCCATATAATGATCTTTTAATGTTACTTTAACGGATTTCACACCCTCCAACTTTTCCAATGTATCTTTAATATCCTTCGCAATCTTCATAGCGAATACTGGAGGGCAAAATGGTGCAGTGAGGTGAAAATATATTGAAATATTACCATCATCAATATCTATTTGATCTACGAGCTTCATCTCCATAATTGAAATACCAATCTCAGGATCCATTACATTAGCGAGTGCTTCTTCAATCTTACTCTTATTTATAGTGCTTGTCATCACATCTAAGTTGATGTTGTAAATTATTTAACTATTTCGAAATTAGAGCTATGAATTAAAAGTTTATTTAATGGTTATTAAATTTTAATCATCACACTTGAAATTGGGATATGAAAATATGATTAGAGATGAGAGAGCTTAAATTTAGAAATTAGGTAAAAGCTTAAGAGTTAAACTCATAATCATTATTTCAAAGAGATTAGCTAGGTATTCTATATGGAGATTTAGCATACTCTTCAAGAAAGGCATTGTAACAGAGTATTATAAAACTGAAAAAGAATTCAATAATAAGCTTCGTGAAGCAAAAAGGCTACTAATTATGAATAAAGAAGAAATTATGAGAATATAGAATAATGAAGTTTATTTTAGTGTCGGATTAAAAAATTTTTCCTTGCTTACTTACACTAAATCTAACACTAAAATATATGTATTGAATAATTTTATTCTCCTTATTAATCTCTTTTAATAATTCTGTGAATCTATGGGTTTTGGATTGTAATGGTGATATTTGATTTAATTAAAAGTAATTTTTAAAAATTCCTAATTTTCAATTAACAATTTTGATGAAAAAAGTTAGAGCACATGTGTATGTATCGGGATTGGTTCAAGGAGTTTTCTTTAGGAGTAATACTCGAAAGCAAGCGTTAAAAAGAGGGGTATGCGGATGGGTGAAGAATTTACCCGATGGGAGGGTGGAAGCGATTTTTGAAGGTGATGAGAATATGGTGAAAGAGATGATTGAATGGTGCAAAATAGGACCACCGGGAGCAGAGGTTTCAAATGTTGAAGTGCATTGGGAGGATTATCGTAATGAGTATGATACATTCGAAATTCTTTATTAATTGAATAATCAATTATGAAAAAGCTTTAAGTTAGTTATGAGTAATGAACTTTAAGATGAGTTACACAGAGGATGAGATTAAGCGCGCTGCTGAGCTTAAGTTATGGATTGAAAAAAGAATTGCAGATTTAGAAAGTGAAATTACTAGATTAAAAGAGACTTTAACATTTATCGATAGCATATTGAGAAAAGGGAGTTTTAAAAGCGCGGTTGAAATAGCTCCTCAAGCAATTCTTAAGCAAGAAAAGCCAGTAACAGAGCTTATTGAAAGTGTAAAAGAAGAAAGGGCATTAGTTAGACCTAAGGATGGTTTTATTTTGGGCCGTGCTCTTATCTTTAACAAATCTATAGAGATAGTGCCGGCTAATGATGTATCTTTAAATGTTGATACACCGCCATTCAAGTCTTTCTTTATAAATAGAATTTTAGAGGGTATGAGGAATAAAGATTTTGAAAATGTTAGTAAAGGTATATTGGGTGAAAATGAAGTAATAAATTATGAGATTAAAGATGAGAATGGTATAATAAAAAAGATTGTGATAAAGAATTATCGAGATAAAGATAGGTTAAATGAGATTATTAATACGGTAATATGGACATTCGTAAGAATGTTAGAGAAAAAAGGGCAATAATAATTAATGAGAGAATTGAGCGAATTCTTAATAACTAGTGGTTATCCTATATAATTGGCAAGGGGTTAACTCCTTGCCAATAGACTTTTATAAAAAGCTTAAGGAAGCGGGTATTGCATTTACTTTCAGAGATTTTATTTTAATTCCAGGTTTGAGTGAAATAGAGCCTTCACAAGTCGATTTATCAACAAATTTCACGAGAAATTTGAGGCTTAACATACCATTAGTCTCATCACCTATGGATACAGTTACGGAGGCTGAGATGGCTATAGCTTTAGCAAGGCAAGGTGGTATAGGGATTATTCATCGCAACATGCCAATAGAGGATCAAGTTGAGGTTGTGAAACGTGTTAAAAGGGCTGAATCATTTATCATTCGGGATGTTTTCACTATCTCTCCAGATCAAAATGTAGGCGATGCAATTAATTTAATGAAGAAACACAATATTTCTGGTTTGCCAGTTGTTGATGGTGATAAATTAGTTGGGATTGTAACTAAAAGAGATGTGAATTTTGCATCATTAGATGAGAAAATCTCAAATGTGATGACAAAGGATGTGATAACGGCTGAGGAGAATGTAACTATAGAAGAGGCTAAAAGAATTATGCATAAGCATAAAATAGAGAAGTTACCAGTAGTGAGTAAGGATAAACGCCTTCTCGGATTGATTACAATAAAGGATATTTATTCACGTGAGAAATACTCACTCGCTTCAAGAGATCGTGAAGGTAGACTTTTGGTTGGTGCTGCACTCTCACCACTAGATATAAGAAGGGCTAAAAGTCTTGATAAATATGTGGATGTTTTAGTTTCTGATGTTGCTCATTTTCACAATCGCAATATATTAAAAGCTGCTGCAAAACTTGTAAAAGAAGTTAGTGTGGACTTCGTTATAGGTAATGTGGGGACTTATAAAGCGGTAGAAGATGCTGTTACTACTATTGATCGCATTGACGGTATAAGAGTAGGTATAGGTTCTGGCTCATCTTGTATAACATCTGAGTTAACGAAGGCTGGAGCACCTACTTTATTCGCAATTGCACAAGTCTCAATGGCATTACAAAAGTATAATTTGAGTATTCCTATCATTGCAGATGGTGGTATAAGAACGCCTGGCGATGCAGCTTTAGCTTTAGCAGCTGGTGCATCTTCAGTAATGATGGGTAATGTATTCGCTGGTTGTGCAGAATCTCCTGGTGAATTGATTAAAATTGGTGGAAAGTATTACAAGCCTTATAGAGGTATGGGTAGCTTATCTGCAAGAATGAAAAGATTCGCTTTAGATCGATATAGCTATCCTGCAAAGGGTGTGATAGAAGGTGTAGAAGGTGTAGTCCCTTATAGAGGTGATGTTCAAAGCGTGGTAGAGGAGTTTGTGAATGGTTTGAAAGCAGCATTTGGATATGCAGGTGCTAAAAATATAGCTGAGCTTTGGGAGAAAGCGGAATTTGGTGCTGTAACTACAGCTGGTTTAGAAGAGCTTAAGCCTCATGATATAATTTTACCTGGTGAGGAAAAGATATAATCAAATGTTGGTTATATTGTAAATTTATTCGCTTAATCTCACTTTTTGTAAAAATGATATTACGGTATCTTTATTTGGAGGGGTTGCTTGAGAAACATATAAAGCACCACAAGCATTTGCAAAAATTAATCGATCCTCAGCCTTAAAATTAGCGAGATAGCCAAAAATATTTCCAGCATCCCAAACATCACCAGCACCCGTTGAAACCTTTTGATTCACTTTAAAGCAAGGTACACAAAAGGTATCTTTACCATTGCTAGTAGCTGAGCAAATGGATGTGTGTAAATCCACAATTGTATTTAATTTAAGAGAGAGATTCGTTGTAATTCTTTCAATATCAATTTTTGTAAATTTAATTGGTAAAGGCTCAAGATTCATTAATTTGGCCAATCCAAAAGCCTCATTTTCATTCACACTTATCATATCAACCAAACCTTTTTTTAAAATTAAATTTATAACATCTTTAAAATCGTTAAGCCTCGTTGTAAAATCAGCTGGAGAGAATAATGTTTTAACACCCATACTCTTTCCAAACTCAAAAACTCTTAAAGCAAGTTCAGTTCCAAAATGGTAATTAGCTGCCCAATTCGTAATCACAATCATCTCAGCCTCACGAATCTTATTAAAGTCGTAATCACTCAATAAATTTGGATTAAAATTAGCTATATCACCTACATCACTTAACATTATATTCACTAAACGATTCGATTCCTCAAACTCTAAAGCTACCGTATATCCGGGCTTTCCTTTTATAACTCTTAACTCAACATTTTTCAATTCTGAGAAGGTTTTTGAAAGTAAAGTATAGGAATGATTATCAGCAATTGTAATTAAGTTTGTTTTCACACCTAATTTACCTAAAGCATAAGCTATATTTACTGCATTACCGCCTTTACACTCAAATTGCTCAACACCATGAATACTACCCCCACCATAATCAATTTTAATCCTTAATTTTTCTAAAATATCTTTTAATGATTTCAATCTAACAAATCGATCTATAAAAAAGTCTGGGAGAATAACGACTTTACCTAGCTCGATACTATTTTTTATAAGATTGCAAAGATTTGAGTAATCGCTCATTTTTAAATAGCATTAAAAATGCTAATCATTTAATATAGCTAATCGCAATACTTCTAATTAAATCGATAACATCTTCATATCTATCCGCTATATTCTCTAAAAATTCAATAATATCTTTCAATAAAAAAGCATACTTAAATTTACGCGGATCGTCAAACATATCCATAAGTGCTGGGATTATAGAGTCTCTCCTTAAATCATCAATCTCTTCCTCTAACCTCTCAACCTTATCAGCTATCTTTAAAGTCTCTTTAGGATTGATAAATAACTTATTAAAAGCATCTATTGTTAAGATTGACATTTCTACTAATATTTCGGCTTGCTTTTTCAAATCACTACTTAATGGTTCACCAATCTCTTTATGTGGCACATATTTTAATCTACCTACAGCGGCTTTTGCAAATGATGCGGCATCGTCTGCTGTAGTTAATAATTTAATAATATCCTCACGATTTATAGGGTGAAAAATACCTTTTGTGAGTTCTGCTACTATATTCTTTTTAATGTCATCACCTTCACGCTCCTTCACAAAGATATTTTGTGCATAAATCTTAGCATTAATTTCATCACCTTTAAGTAATGCACGAATACAATCCCTTGATTCAATAATTACCTCTTTAATTTTGTTTAAATGCTCTTCACAAAGTTTTAACGCCTTTTTTTCTTTCTCTCTACCAAACCATATAGCGGAGCTAAAGCTTTTAAACTTCAAGCTGATAAAAATGGTATTATCGTAATATATAAGGTTATGCTTAATACTATGGTAGTGGGTAATGTTAAAGCCCAAGCCAAAATAATCCTCGTTACGATTATTTTATCCACACCACTACCACCCACCAAGCCTACACCTATGATAGATCCTATGGATGAATGTGTGGTGGAGATTGGCATACCATAACCAAAGATAATATATGGTATCGTGGTGAATAGGTAAACAATGAGTGCATTCGATAACTCTGCAGCAAAGCCTGTAATTGGTACTAAATGAGTGGTTTTCATGCCTGCCACTTTAATCACTCTTGGCCCTAAGCTTAACCCACCTATTAAAATACCCACACAACCTAATAAAGCCATGAAGAACATAGCTGTATTATCTGGTATTTTACCAAGCTCTTTAGTTACTGTAACGAATACACCCGTTGCATTTGCCACATCATTAGCACCAAATGAATAAGCGGAGAAACAAAGAGAGCTTATCAATAACCATTTAATCAATCGATCTATAGTTTGCGTATCCCAACGTAATTTTTTAAAGATTGAAGTTGAAATATAGTAAAGGGCTATTGCAAGGATTAATGAAAGAATAGGTGATAAAATCATACTGATGAATATTTTATCTGCTACAGCCCAATTCACCCTTTCCAAACCATATGCAGCGATACCATATCCAATTACCGCACCGACTATGGAATGCGTGGTTGAGATTGGCATACCTATCCAACTGCACAAACCGATCCATAAAACTGCGGAGAGGGTTATAACAAGTGATCCTGGAATAGAAATGTATGGAACTATGCCTCGATCCAAAGTTTTCATCACCATATAACCTTGGAGTAACGCACCAAGAGCAGTAAAAATGGCGAAAAGATAAATTGCTTTATTTATGGATATTATACCAGCCCCCACTGCACACTCAGTGGGATTAGAAGCATCATTCGCACCAATAGCCCATGCGATCATAAATGAAAGAATTATACCAATAGCGTAAATTGTTAATGCATCCATATCAATTCAGCACCTTGCAAATAAAGAAGTTTTAGAAGAAAAAGAAGAAAAGAGAGGTAATTATGAGTTAAGCTCAATCTATCATCTCTATTCATACACTTATTGATAAATTTATCCAATGAATTATAGTAGATTGTTAGATGAGCAGAATAAGCGAAATTATTTGGTAATCTTTAAGTGGTTAAGGCTGAATATTACTATTTGGCAACAAAATTGATTAAGGATTCATGAAGCTATATTATGGTTTCAAAACCACTTAAACTCAGCAGATTTAAATTTTGGACCCATGATATATATTAGGTATTAAATGGCTATTAATCGAGAACTTATCGAAGCGAGAATTAGAGAGATTAATGATACCATTCGAATACTCAAAGAGTTAATAGAGAAGGATTTTGAAAGATTAACGCTCCATGAAAAATTTTCAATGAGGTATCTTGTGATTCAACTTGTTGAAGCCGCTTCAAGCATATGTGCTCACATTCTTTACATCGTTTTTAATGAGAGGATTGAAGGCTTTCCTGAATGCTTCTCAAGGCTTGGAGTTAAAGATATTATACCAGAAGCTTTAGCACTTAAGCTCGCCTCAGCCGCTCGCCTTAGAAATTTACTCGTGCATAGATATTGGATAATATCTGACAAAAAAGTTTATGAAAATGTTAAGGATGGGTTAAAGGATTTTGAAGATTTTACTCTATATATAAGGGAAAGGATGGAGAAGTTTGGCTCGAAGAGATTTTAAATATTATGAATTGCCATTTGATGAAAAGATGAATATTCTTGAGAAGGTGAAAATTGAGCTAATAGATTTAGATGTTGTATTCGCTTATGTTTATGGAAGCTTTTTGCAAAGGTCTTTATTCAAAGATTTGGATGTAGCGGTGTGGATAAAGAATAGTAGTGAGGCTTTCAATTACACCATTAACGCTTCAGCTAAAATTAGTTGCAAACTTAACATACCGGTAGATATCCAAGTTTTGAACGAGGCGCCTCTCCCATTCAAATACCATGTTTTCACACAAGGCCGATTGTTATTTTCAAAGAATGAGGATTTGAGATTAAGAATTGTGGACGAGGTTATTAGACAGTATCTAGATGTAAAAATATTAATGGATATTACATCAACCAAAAAAAGTTAAGATAGAGATATTAAATGTAAGCGAAATCGTTAAAATAATGTTTGAGGAAAAGCTAAATTTTATTATATATTTTATTATTTAAGGAATAAGATTTTAACCAAGCGTTATTGTGAAAGAGTTTTATTAGCCATAATTTTCAACAAGTCTTTGAGTGAGTGAATCGCATTTATTGAATTTGATATGGGCGCATAATCGATAAGTGGAATGTTTAGCATATCGGCTTCTAAGACCTTTTCATCATACGGGATTAAAGAAGTTAATTTTAAATCATTCTTTTTTAACTCTTCCTCTAAAAATCCTTTTTGCTTTTCATTTCGAACTTTGTTACCAACAATAATTATATTCTTAACATTCAAATCTTTAGCTAACTTCACTATCCTTACCGTAGTATCAACCGATTGAATACTCGGTTCAACCACATTTAAAATAAAATCAAAACCTCTTACTATACCTCTCCCTAAGTGCTCCAATCCAGCTTCCATATCAACCACTATTACATCTTTAGATTCGATTAATAAATGCCTGAATAATGCTCTTAATAATGAGTTAGCTGGACACATACAACCAGAACCAGCAGATTTAACAGTCCCCATAACCAATAATCTCACATTATCAGGCCCCATCACACTATACTTTTCTGCTATATCATGAACCTTGGGGGTTAAGCTAAAAACGCTACCTATAGAGCCAGGTCTTGCACCAGTTCTCTCTTCAATAAGATCATTATTATCAGCTAAAGGTATAATCTTTGATGAGATTGATTTATCAATACCTAATGAGTGGGCAAGATTCATAGCTGGATCGGCATCAATCGCTAAAACTAAATAACCATCTTTAGCAAATAAGCGCGCTAAATTTGCAGCTATAGTAGTTTTACCTACTCCACCCTTACCAACTACAGCTATCTTCATTGCAAACTTCCATTATAATTGAGTTTACTTTAATTGCGTTATAATTTCATTAAGTTGAGTGCGCCATTCATCAATAGTGAGATTCGGAAAAGACCACGAAGCATGTGGTTGATAAGTTCTATCGAGAGAGATTGTTCTTAAATTAGGTGCAGAGTGTTTAAGTCCAGATAAAATCGTCCACTCCATATAGTATGGAAGTCCCACAAATATAGCAAGATCATAAGGACCATTACCATCTAAACCTCGCCACTCTGAATCTTTAAGTCTATTAGCAATATCTATGGCTGGCATTGAAAAAACATTCTCAACCCCCCTCTCTTTAAACTCTTTAATAATATGGGCTGTAGCTACTATTGGTATTTGTTTAGCATTAGCGATCTCTATTACGTAATCAATAAGCTTCTTCTCATCAATATTAATCTTTGTAGCTTCATGGCCTACGATCATTATAGGGCGCTTAGCTCTTTTTATAAGAGTTACAACTGCAATAGGCTTTGTAATTACGAATGCTTTTAATGGTCCTGGGATCTCAGCCGTTTGCCAAGGTTCTGCGCTCATAATCACTCACGCTTAATCAATCTTGGTAAAAGGGTTGGATCTGGGATTACATTCTCTTTCCAACCTTTTTCTCTTAAAATCTTCATTACTTCATCTTTAATCATAATAGGAATATCAGATTCTCTTCTAACAAAGTAATGTATATCATCTGGCATAGTACCATAAAATCGCTTATGCAAATCAACATAATGTGAAAGTTTAATCGCTCTTCCCCTTGTAGTATCATTAGGTCTCATACAAAGCTTTGCTGCCATTACCATAGCTTCTTCTTTTGTCTCAGCAACGTAGAATAAATGTTCAGGACAAGGACCCACATACACTTTCTCGCCTGTACGTGCATCATATACATACCAATCTTCTTCACGATCTTTTCTACCTAATAACATACGGCGATACTTTGAGCCATGTGGACCAACAATTACTGGTACACCCAATCTCCAAAATCCACTCGCTATTGATGCTGCTTTTTGTGACATAGCACCCCATGCTATACCAACTGCACCAACCCTATTATGAATATAATCAGCAATCTCCTCATAATTCGCACGAAGTTTTCTTTTTGCAAAAATACTTGCAATTTTTATAGCAGCACCAGCAATATGGGAGTTTGCAACACAAGAACCTACATTAACTAAGCCACCAGCATCAAAATCTCCTGAGAATTGCTCATAAAGAGTTTTACCTTCTTCATCACGATACATACCTATAGACATCGCTGAACATCCAGAAGCTACAACAATATATCTTCTCTTTGCAAACTCCTCAGCCATTTGAGCTACTTCAATCCCTCCATTTGAGTAATTTGAGCACCCGACTAACGCTATAACACCAGGTATTTCACCAAGAACTATAGGCCCTCCAACCTTCCGAATCTCAACATCTTGAATAGCGCCTCTCCCAGCTCTAACTTTAAACTTCTCTTCTCTTGTCCTTCTTTCAGATGCACCTATTATAAAGCTATGAATAGGTTGATTGTTAATACATGCATGTTCACAACGCCCACAACCTATACATAAATCATATAAATTCGCTAAACCATCCAAAACTCCTTGACTTGCTTGCCTCATCGCTTCAGGGATTGGTAAATCATTTGGACATGCTCTTCTACATGGTGAATAGCGACATTGTGAGCATTTCTTAGCACCCTCAATAATACTTTTTGCATCAGGTATAACTTTAAACTTCATTCTCTTTGGAGCTAAAAGTAAAGCGGTTTTAACCGCTACCTCAGCTACTTTTTGAGTATCGAGAATAAATGCGCCTGGTGCTTTCCTATCTACAAGATCTGATACAATCCGATCTACTGAGTCGAAGGTTCGATTTGGTAAGCCAAGGCAATCCTTCTCTGTTGTAGCGATTACAGGAGTCATCGTTCTTTGTGCTTCTATTAAAACATCGGTGCGAATACATTGTTCATCAACGACGATCACATCAGCCAAACCACTTCTAATGAATCTTAATTGCCAAGATAAAGGACCAATGATTTTAGCTTTAGGATTGTATCTCGTGAGATCATGAGCAGTGCAACATATACCAGCAACTTCAACATTTCCCATAAGACCTGTTTCACTCAAATAATCAATGATTTGAGCTGCTGGAGGTACATTATGACCTATTACAAGAATAACAGGCTTTGTAGAATCAATAACACCCATACCTATATCCACAAGAGGAGCATTGGGATCAGCTTTTGGAAAGCCGAAAGCTGATACTTGAGCTATATCAGCCACTTCCATAGCGAGGTGATCGATCATACCAGCATGAAAGACTTTTGATTCAAAGTCTATATTATTTCCTTCTTGACCCGTATGAGTCGATGAGAGTAGTTGTGTAATTTGATTTTCAACATAATCCAATACTTCTTCTAAATCGCCTAAAGTTTTAGGCTTCTCACCATAAACTAATCTTGTAATTGGAGCCTCTATCTCAACCCCAGTTCCTAAATCGATTGGGCTATCACGACCATACTTTTCGATTAAATACTCTACAAGATGCCTTGAATGAGCAGCATGTGTAGCAGCACCAATACAGCATGCAAGAAGAACGATACGTGATTGTTGGCACCATATATCTAAACCACAAGCACCTCTTTTACCTTGTGTTAAATCGCATTTACCCATAGTGCATAAGCAACAAACATCACAATAAGGCATGTAAAATGGTTTGTATCTTTGAAGAAGTTTATAATCCCAATCTCTTAAAGTTGTTAATGTGGGAGCAGGAGTAGGACCCATTGGTTCAATCCATTCTTCAGTAATAACTCGTCCTATTGACAATTGAAGATTGCTAATTTCAGCCAACTCACTCTTTAACTTATCTAACTTTACGCTAATCCCTTTTTTACTCATAATTCAAACACCACTTTTATAAATGAATGATATGAAAGATGCATGTATGTAGAAGCTTTTCTATAAACTTGATTATTAATGAACATTTTGGCTCATTATTTCGGGCTTTAAGCTAACTTATAGGTTTTTTGGAAAGTTTGATAAGAGAATATGATAAATCACCTTTATTTAATTCATCTCAAATAAATGGATAAATAACACTTTTTAGCAATAAAACTACATTGAATGCCAGAAAATGGATTTGATGGATTATTAACGATTACCTTTCAACCATTCGGAAGGAGATTTACTGTAAAAAAGGGTGAAAATATTTTAGAAGCTGCTCAAAAAGCTGGAATAAATATTAGAAATGTTTGTGGAGGCAAGGGATTGTGTGGAAAGTGCAAGGTAATTATCAAAAAAGGTGAGATTGAATTTAAAATCCCAAAAGAAGAGAAGCTTTTATCAAATATAGAGCTTTCACAAGGTTATGTATTAGCTTGCCAAACCCGATGCTTAAGTGATTGTGAAGTACTTATACCAGCTGAGAGTAGAGTAGAGGGCCAAAAGATTCTTTCAAAAGCAGAGATTTTTAAAATCGAGCCAAATCCTTACGTGCTAAAAGATTATTTAAATCCTCAATTTTTAAGGTATGTGAATATTCAAAGGATTGAAGATGCACTTCAATTAAAGTATTTGAAAAAGGTGAATATATCTATAAATATCTTTCAAAAATTAAAAGAAGCTTTTGAAGAACGTGATAAAGGTTTAACATTAACAATGAGGAGAGGAGCGAATCTTTATGAAGTAATTGATGTTGAGATTGGTGATCAAAGTAAAAGAAGTTATGGGATTGCGATAGATATTGGTACAACAAAGATTGTTGTATATTTGGTTAATTTATTGAGTGGAGATATTATTGATGAAGCATCCGATTATAATAAGCAATTAATATATGGTGAAGATTTAATTTCGAGAATCGGTTATACAATCGATAAAGAAGATGGTTTAATAAGTATGCAAAAAGCAGTTATGGATACCATAAATGAGTTAATCTTAAGATTAGCTAATAAAAATCAAATCGAACCTCATGAAATAATAGATGTATGTGTGGCTGGAAATACGGTAATGACTTATTTATTTACAGGTATGGATGCTCGTAATCTTTTACGTGTTGATGCAATTGTTGAGAAGCATCCGATTAAGATTAGTGCTGAGATGCTTAGGATGAATGTAAATCCAAAAGCTTTAGTTTATTGCTTACCTTGTGCGAGTAGATTTATAGGAGGGGATGCGATAGGCGATATTCTCCTCTCTGGCATGTATAAATCAAAAGAAACATCTCTATTAATCGATATTGGAACTAATGTTGAAGTTGTGTTAGGTAGTGAAGGATGGTTATTATCTACAACAGCTGCTGCAGGTCCAGCATTTGAAGGTTGGGGTATTAGATTTGGAACTAGATCGATAGAAGGTGCTATTGATCATGTAAAAATAAATCCAGAAAATTTTAAAGCGAGTTATACAGTAATAGGCTCTACCAAGCCTAAAGGTATTTGTGGCTCAGGTTTGATCGATGTTATGGCTGAGATGTTCCGTGTAGGAATTTTAAATACTTTTGGAAAGATCGATAGTAGTATATCATCACAATATATAAGGAATGGAGCTAATGGTTTAGAGTATGTTATTGCCCCATCTGATGAGACGAGTATAGGGCAGGATATTACCATATCACAAAAGGATATTGATATATTAATGGATTCAAAAGCATCAGCTTGTGGAGCAATATCTTCTTTATTAAAGAAGATGAAGATAACAGTTTTAGATGTTGAGAATGTGTATATTTTTGGAGCTTTTGGAAGTTTTTTAGATATAAATAATGCGATAGCGATTGGATTAATACCCGAGTTTCCAAAAGCAAAATTTTATGTTTTGGGGAATGGTTCTGTAGCTGGTGCTTACTTAACTTTAATATCACAAGATTATAGAAGAATGGCTGAGGAAATTGCAGAGTTAATTGCGTATTTTGATATGTTAAAGGATATGGATTTCATGGATGAATATCAAGCAGCATTTACTATACCTGGAAAGAGAGAATTATTTCCAACATGGTGGGAAGTTAGTAAAAAATTGAGGAGAACTTAAATATCAAATGTATTTGTTAGTTTTATAATAATTTTATTCTCTTTGCAATTCTTTCAGCAGCTTTAACTGCAAGGCTATCTAATGGTAAATTTAAAAGAGATTTTCCTTCAAGATTGTATTGATGAATATTTGGATCCATTGGTATAAAGCCTCCATATTCGACATTAATCTCCTTAGCTTTATTCATTAAAAGCCCCTCCATACTATCTGTAAATTGATTCCCAATTAAGTATGCATTTTTAATTTTAATATGAACCTCATCAACCAATTCTCTTATTCTTTTTGCAGTTTCAAAACCCATTTTTGAAGGATCGGTAACTATAATGAGAATATCAACATCTTTTGCAGTTCTCCTACTTAAATGCTCCAATCCAGCTTCCATATCCATAAGAACAATATCGTAATTATCAGCAATTATATCCAATATTCTTGTCAGAACGCTATTAATATAACAATAGCAACCCTCACCTTCAGATCTACCCATAGCTAAAAAATCAAAATTCGGAGTTTCAACCAATATATTGTAAACCCAAGTCTCAAGCAATCTCTCTTTAGATACACCTAAAGATAAAGCATCTTTATCCATTTGCTTTCTCAATTCATTAGTTACCGTTCCAACCGTTTTCTCAACTTTTAAACCAAGAGTATCAGGCAAATTTGTAGCTGGGTCTGCATCAATTACCAATATTGATCTACCATTATTTTGAAGTAATACTTTTAATAATAAAGCGGTTAAAGTAGTTTTACCAGAACCGCCTTTACCAGAGATGGATATTCTAACCATATTAAACAGATTGAATAATCCTCTTCCACTCATTAATTACGAATTTTGGAATTTCTGAAGAATCCATTGGACCAACTACTACTTTCCATCTGAGCTTTGTTGCATCCTCTATTGCACCAGCTAAGCGTGCTGCTTTACCCGGTATAACTAATATTCGATGCTTAACCATTTTATCAACCTCTGATTTTAATAATTCTTCAGCTATAGATTCAGGAGTTATCTTTCTACCAGCAACTGCACACTCAACCGCTATTCCTTCACTATTCACAACCAATAAATAGCAATCAACCTTTCCAACTTCAATATCTGATTTAACGGTATAAAAGGTTAAGGCAAAGTTTGTCGTCATGAATACTGGCGAGTACTCATTGGGATTACCAAATACTCTTAAACCGGGTTCAACAGAGACTGGCTTTCTTGGATCATTATAGATATTTTGCCTAAGGATTGTTACTGGTAATAAAGACCACCCATCTAAACTATGCATTATTAATAAATCTGCATATCTTATTATCAACATATTAGCGATACATGCTTCCCACCAAGCCTTTAAATTTACATCACCATCCATACAAGTCCAAGCGGTAATTGGAGTACCCATAATTGGGAAGCCAAATACTACATCACCTTCACTAATAGCTTTCCAACGTAAAGCTGTGAAAGAATTTAAAGTACTTGATAAACCACCTTTTGGTATTGTTCCTGGATCGAGTACTAAATCACTCAATCCATTATCCATCAATGTTTTCGTAAGAGATCCAAGCATTTTTAAATCATTAGGTACAAATACCGCTAATGGGCATTTGTAAATAGATGCTAACTCTAAAAATTCTCTCCAATTATCTAATGTAGCTGCATAAATGAGTGGCTTTTTATCACCAATAACCCTTAGTCCAGCTTCTATAATTGTTGGATTAAAAGAACAAAGTATTAAAGGCAAATCTGTATTATTAGCAACGTATGTGACCATCTCCTTAAATTTCGATTTATCATTCGATACCGATCTTAAAGCCAACATATTTAACTTTAAAGTTGTGCCGATATAAGTAAAGCTAAATTCTTGTGTTTTCTTAATTCTTTTTAATATCTCTTCTTCAGACATATCATCTGAAATATCTATTGCAATTGCTGTTGGATTGAAATAAGTTAATTCATGACGATGTATAACATACTTACCCCCTATCTTAACCCTTTTATCTCCAACCCCTATCTCTACCTCTTTAACTGGGGGTTTAAGCATCTCCCATAATTGCTTATAAGCATCTTTATACTCATCCTTTAGTAAAGGAGTGCATTTAACAAGCTCAATTTCTCTATTAACAAGCTTAACAGCGAATGCCATACAATTTGGCTCGCCACATTCTTTACAATTCGTTTTAGGGAGGAATTTATAAACCTCAATCGGACTAATAGTTTTAGCTGGCATATTAATTCACTTAATTTTAGCACTCACCCAATTGCTAATATCAAGATCATGGGTGATTTGCCCACTCGTTAAATAATTGATAATATCCTTTAATGTTTGAATCGATGCTGGATGCATCATCATAATGTAATCAGCACCAGCGAGCATCATTGCTAAACCAGTTGTGAATTCCCATAATGGACCACGAAGCTCTCTAGGCTCCCATTCTGGATCCATTTTTAACCAAGATTCTCTGGCACCCCATGCATTCGTACTACCACTTAACAATGGTTGTTGGAGCTCTTCATCTCCCTTTAATGCTGCAAGGCGAGCTCTCTCCATAACTGTGAATCCATACTCAAGGCCATAACCAAGGGCACCAGTATTAGTATCCATCACAATTCGATCCTTATCGAGATACTCGAAGAGCTTTCTATTCAACTCTCTAGCTAAGTCCAAATCCATAGGTGTAAATGCAACTACCACATGACCATAATTTTTAATTATAGGTGCTATTTTTGATAAATCCATATCTTTTACTAAAGAATTTATCATTATACGTTCACCCGCAGCTACTTCAGCCACCTTTTTAAAAACCTCCATATCCTTTAATGCATCACCACTTCCACCAACCGTTATTGGTACATCAACAGCTTGCAAAACCTTCTCAACAGTCTTTGCTGCTTCACTTGGTGGTGAATCTTTAATGAGTGGGTCTGTACTCACTAAGTGAAGATTAATAGCTTCTGCATTATACTTATTTACACACCTTTTCGCCCATTCCGCTGGATCTTCCATAACATCCTCGAAATGAGTTCTAACAGCTTTAGGTAATGATACTTTCATATCAAATATATCGAATGCGATTACTGGTGGGTGAGATACTGGTTGACTGAATGTATAAAATGGAGGTGTAGTTTCTCCACCTATAATAATCGATTTGCCTCTTGTTCCACCATCACTTTTTGTTGCACCAATCTTTACCTCTCTAATTTTTCCCACCCACTCCATTTTAGGATAAGTAAATTCAATTTCTGTGATTTTCTTTGGTATTAAAGCTGGGATTACCCTTCTTGCACCAGATGGAAGTATTTGTGGAAATCGTATCGCTAACCTCTCAGCCTCTATTACCACATCCTCTAACTCAATCTCTCCAAACTTCATTAAATTCTCTAAAAGTTTACTACTAATCTCATTGTAAAAATTCTTCTCAACTTCCTTTTTCTTCACTAGATTGCACCCTCCTTTTAATTATTAACTTTTTAGCATGAATTTTTACACCCTCAAGAACGAACTCAAAACCTCCAGTTACAGAAGGTATTTGTAATACCGCTTCACTTACTTCTTTAGGTAACTCTTTTACCTCCTCTTTACGTTTAACTTCTATTACAGGGGGTGCTGCTACTGCTTTCCACCTTTGAACTACTGGATGCCCTTTCTTTTCTAAAAAGGCTTTTAACTCTTCCACATTCTTTACATCTTGATCAGTTGCAATTTTATCAACGAGATCCTTTGGAATAAAATCTTTAACCCTCTCCTTTAAGCTACTTGGAAGCCAAACTATACGATTCCAACCACCATCCTTTTGAAGGAACTTTGGAGAACGCATATACTCTATAGATAAACCATGAAAGCCATCTACTTGCCTACCACCTGCGGTTGAATCAGCGATGGTTGAGAAAGGTAAGCCATTAACCGCTACACCCTTAAAGCCTCTATCGATTATTCCTAAACCATCTACTTCAGGAATGTAAAAAGCTGCTGCCTCAAAGCATCCACAAGATGTGTGAGGATTACCAAATGCAGTGTATAATTGAACCCTTTTAATCGCTCCTAATGATTTTTTCTGCACCGTTTCATTCACACCAGAATATTCGCCAGCGATTGGGTCTAAACACTCGCCCTTCTCAATACGGTAAATCGAGCCTTTTGGATCCACTCTTGATGCTGCTCTTCCATCAAACCAACTGATTGAGCCACAATTTGAATATCTTTGTGGTGTTATTATACAAACGTGTGTTGGTGCAAAAGATTGGCAAAGAAGGCAACCATAAAAGCAATCAACTTCCTCATCCTTTAACCCTCTCGCTTTTGCATCACGCGCATTATAAGTTTCTAAGGCTATTTTATGCATCTCCTTAACCTTCTCTGGATCGGTTATGAATGTAATTTGGATTGCTTCTATAATCGGTAACTCACTCTTATATAGCCTCTCCAAAACTTTACCTAAATAAATAAATGAATTGAAACCTTTTTGAAATGATTTTTTACTTAAACGACACCATATATCATACCTTTGATTAAGATGCATAAATCCTTCAATATAATTAGAATATTCATGTATCCTTCTTTCAATCACACCTTCTAAAGATTCTTCTAATTCCTTTCCAGCAACTTCAATAAATATACCAAATGGATAACTACCTCCTTCTTGCAAATCCTTCAAATCTGGACCGATGATTTGTATCTTACCATCTTCGACTTGACCGATCTCTCTAACTTTCACTAATTCAAATTTGTATTCAACGTTAGGGCCGCCTAACTCAACATAAAGATCTTTCTTCCTAATTCTCTCTCCTTCATAAATAACTCCAACATCTACTGGTATATCTGTAAACATCGACATTTCACATCACCCTAAAAATTGCTTCATTATTAAGAATTTACTCATTTAACATATTTAACAAACCCCCTAATGAACATAGCCTCTTATTTAGGAGTGTGATCATTTTTACAGATAGTTTATCACTACATAATTCGTTTGGTGAAGCTTTTAAATGATCGAATTTTTTGAACACCTCTATATCACCAATATTCATATTGCAGTTATTTGCGCGTAAGTATAAAAAGGTTATCGCATATATAATAATTACCTCTTAATATACTTAAATATAAAAATAAGACAAGGTATAGGTTAATTTTTTACTTTATCACTAATTTTTATTAGTAGTGTTTAAATGTGAATAATCCATAAGCATTTTATGATGAGAGTTAAGTTAATTTGGCACACCCCATCGCCAGAGAGGGTTATTGCGGTAGCTATGAGAAGATGCTACTCAACTTCTACAATAGAGGAAATTGAGAAAGAACTTGATGAGAAAGGTAATGAATACATTCGCTATTTAGTAAGAAAAGCTTTGGATGATAAAACCTTTAGTGTATTGGAGCATGTTGTATTTACATTTGAGATAGAAGGCATTTCAAGAGTTTGTAGCCATCAATTGGTAAGGCATAGACTCGCTTCATATAATCAAGAGAGTCAAAGGTTTACTTTAGCACACAAAGAAGAGATGATTATGCCACCGAGTATTCAAAGTAATCCTGAAGCGAGTAAAATCTTTAATGAAGTTATAAAGTTTACTATTGGGAAGATGGAGGAGTTATTACGTATTGGAATTCCTAAAGAGGATGCAAGATTTATCTTACCTCAATGTATTGCTACAAAGCTTATAATGACGATGAATGCTAGAAGTTTAATGCATTTTTTATCATTGAGATTATCTACAAAGGCTCAATGGGAGATTAGGGAACTCGCTAATAAAATTCTTGAAGAAGTTAGGAAGGTTGCACCCACTTTATTTGAGAAAATTGTGGAGTGTTAATTAAACTGAATATAAAATCAAGTTTTTAATTTAATGCTTAATTGAGAAAAATAATTTATTTAAGCTCGAACTCAATATCTTAATAATTATTAGCAAAAAATATAAAGAGGCGTATATTAGATTAGCGTAATGTTTGAATTCACGCAATTAATTGCATTAGTGATCTTTATAATAACGGTAAGTCTCATAATTTGTGGAAAGATCGATCGTACCGTAATAGCAATAATAGGAGTAATTCTTATGGTTATTACAGGTGTTATGGATGAAGTGCGAGCATTTCAATTTGTTGATTGGAATGTTATCGCAATTCTTATAGGGATATGGATAATAGCAGGATATTTTAGTAAAACGGGTATCCCAGAATATTTAGCGATAAAAACTTTTAAATTATCTAAGAAAGACTTAGCTATTTTCATAACATTATTGGGAATACTCTCTGGATTCGTTTCCATGTTTGTAGATAATGTAGTAGTTATATTAATGTTCACACCTATGATTTTCCATATTACCAACAAGCTTAAGTTAGATTCGTTTCCTTGTATTATGTTCGTGGGATTATGTGCAAACTTTATGGGTACTGCATTACTACTTGGAGACTTACCACCACAAATGTTACATTCAGTAACGGGTATTGAATTCCTAGAGTTTATTTGGTTCCAAAATAAACCAAGTTCATTTATAATTCTCACTATTACATTCATTTTTGTAATCCTCTTCTTTTATATATCGAAATTTAAGAAGATTTTCTCTTCAATAAAAGTAAATTTCGATTCATTGGAAGATCCTCATATTAAGGATAAGAAGTTTGCAATTATCAATGTATCTTTATTTATAAGTACAATAATAGCAATGTCATTAAGAGCATTAATAGGTGTGAAGCTCGGTTTTATCGCATTAACTGGCGCGATAATCTCAATTTTAATATTAGAGTCATTGAAAGAAAGAAAAGTAATAGAGTGTCCTAGCTTCGATGACATATTATTGTCATTAGATTGGAAAGCAATTTTCTTTTACGCTTCTCTCTTCTCTCTTGTAGGAGGTTTAGAGTATGTTGGAATCTTGAATATGTTAGCAGAGGCGCTTAAACAATACTTTACATCACCTTTAATCGGCACTACCATACTTTATTGGGTAACAACACCAATCGTTGGTATAGTGGAGCATGATGCGTATATTCTCACATTCCTTTACACTATTAAGGATTTAGCAAAGTTTGGTATAGATCCTTGGCCTTATTGGTGGGCTTTGGTATGGGCTGGTACATTGGGTAGTAATTTAACTGTAGCTGGTGCTCCTGCGCTTTACGTGGTTGTAAGGATATATGAAAAGAATGCTGGAAAAAGAGTAGCATTAAAAGACTTCTTTAATTATAGTATTCCATATGTGATTATATCTTCTATAATTTGCTATTTATTATTACTATTAATTTGGGTATTTTAATAATGTTAATTAATAATGTTAAGCTTAGATAAACCTTCTTATATTTTAAAAGTACTTCAAATTCAATAAAGATGATGAGAAGGGTTTGGATGAGAAATCATTCGTGATATTTTAAAATTTTACGACAATAAAATTTTAAATACTAAATTTAAATTTAAAGTCTTTTTAAAAAGTAAATAGGATTACGCTAATTTTATAAGTGAGTTATTTCTTACACGTAATAGAAACTTTATGAAAGTTGGGATAATAGGTTTAGGTCAAGCTGGTGGTAGAATTGCAGATTTATTAGCCTTTTATAATACTTCAAAGGAGTTTGAAGGTTTTACTACTTTTACAATAGTTTTTAATACTTCAAAAGCTGATTTATCTCAACTCACTCACATTTCTGATAAGGATAGGCATTTAATTGGTGAAAGGTTAACGAAGGGAGAAGGTGTAGGTTTGAATGCTGAATTGGCAGAGAGGATCGCTAAAGAAAATGAGCGTGTAATATTCCAAGCTTTAGAGGAAAAAGGAGGGATGAAGCTCGATGCAATTATAGTAATTGCAGGTTTGGGTGGTGGTACTGGTTCAGGCTTTCTCCCAGTTTTTTTAAAGGTTTTAAAGATGATATATCATGAACCTATTTACGCATTAGGGATATTGCCAAGTGATGATGAAGGTGGCTTAATGGCTTACAATACGATTAGATGTCTCAAAAATATCTATGATCATGCTGATAGCATCATTCTTTTTGATAATAATTTATGGAAGAGGCCAGAATTATCTATACAAGAGTCTTACAAGTATATGAATGAAGAGTTGGTAAAACCTATCTTATACATTATGAATGCTGGAGTAGTTAGTGCTAAAAGGAGTTTTGGAACTAAGCCTATCGATGCATTGGATGTTATTAACACATTACATGGCTTTACAGCATTAGGGCATGCAGAAATACCTCTTCCAAAAGGTATTTCAATCTTTAAAAAACGAGAGGAGATAGATGCGGCTACAAGATGCTATAGCGTGGTGAGAAACTCAACTACTGGAAAATTGACTGTGGAATGCGAATTACCCGATGTGAGAAGAGCACTTTTTATAGTGACTGGGCCACAAAAAGAAGTCTCTGCAGAAGGTTTGGATAAAGCGAGGGCATGGTTAGAGAGTGTGACATTGAATGCAGAAGTACGTGGAGGGGATTGCTTAATTCAAGGTAGCGATAAAATAACTGGGACGGTAGCTTTATCAGGCATGTATAATATTCCACGTATCAAGCCTTTATTAAAGAAGGCTGCATTATTAATTAAGAAGAGGGAGGAGAAACCAAAGGCTGAAGAAATCTTTCGCATAGAAGAGGGTGAAGAATAAATTAGTGAATAGAGATTATTAACTTATTCTCCAACTACTTCATCTTCATCAAGTATTAACCTCATAGTATCGGCATCTGCTGGCATATATTGTAAAAAATCTTCAGCTGCTCTTCTCGGCTCTCTACTCCTTATAATATACCTACCAACTACTATAATATCAGCACCATTAGCTAAAGCCTCCTTTGAACTCTCTGGAGTAATTCCTCCAGCAACAGCTACAAATCTTACAATCTTTTTAATCTCTGATATATTGCCCCATTTGGTCTCTAAAGGTTTACCAACTTCTCTAGCTGTAGCTTCCACATCCACACTTCTATGCAAAAGAGCTATATCCGGCTTCACTCTTAAAGAGTGAAGCTTACTTACAGGATCGTTAACATTCATCATATCGAGAATGGAATAAATACCTTGCTTTTGAGCTTCAAGAATCGATCTCTCTATAGTCTCATTTGATGCCACTCCTAAAATACATACAGCATCAGCAGTTGCATCAGCTGCCTCTTTAACCTCAAGCCTACCAACATCCATCGTTTTTAAATCAGCTATTATAAACGCATCTTTTCTAATCTCCCTTATCTTCTCAATAACTCCAACACCATGCTTTTTGATTAAGGGTGTGCCAGCTTCAAGTAAAATCCTCTCTCTAATTGGTAGAGCATTAATAATGCGTGCAGCTTCATCGAAAGAATCGAGGTCTAAAGCAACTTGAAGATAAGGTGGATTCCATAACCTTTGAACTCTAAAGCCCATTATTGGGTGAATAGCTCTATCCTTCTCCTTAAGCACTTTCTCTATAGGTGGATAGTGTGCTAAAGCTCTTCTCAATGCAGTTTTTGTTGCACCATAATTGTATTGATAAATCTTTCTGAAGTCTTTTGCATCTGGATGAATGAATACTGATACTATAACTACCCAATCTTCACATTTATCCTTTGGAATTATACCTTCTTCAACGGCATCGGCAACAGCTCTCGCTACAGCTGTTTGAGCCGGCCCAAAGACTTTATTCGCATCTTCTAAATTCTTAATTGTTACTTTAGGGATGATTATAGTGGAGGGTTTCGCCGGAAGGTTTGGGCGAATTACAGATAATAATGGAGTATGGCCTATAGATATATGAGAGAAGGCATTTGCAAAGGCTATTCCAGCTGGTCCTTTTTTGTCACCTATAATTAAATCTACATGGGCTATTTCATTACCCGATCCTATTAAAGCTTCACCCACGTATAATTCGTTATTCAACTTCATATAACCCTACATATTTAATACATTTAAACATTGCCATACTAAAAATTTATCTCATTATACTTTCAACACCAAGTTTTTTAATGCTCCAATTCATACCTACTATAAGAAGAAGTTCCGATTAATTTATTAGTAGTCAACTACTCTTAGTATCTTCACATAGGATCATGTATAAGCTTCATAATTTTTCTCTTATTTTTCTAATTCCTTAATGATTTAATTATTAATTTAATCAATGATTTCAAATCAATCTACAAAATCGAGCCACATATTATATTTAGGATCTCTCCCTCTTACAACATCATAAAATTTCTTTTGAAGAGCCTCGGTTATTGGACCACGCTTACCTTTCCCAATAATTATATTATCAATCTCTTTAATAGGGGTGATTTCTGCTGCAGTACCAGTAAGAAAAGCCTCATCTGCTATGAATAAATCTTCTCGAGTGATATCTCTCTCAACTGCACATAAATTCATATCCTTAGCCAATTTTATCACAGAATCACGTGTAATACCGGGAAGGGCTCCAGATGTTAATGGAGGTGTAGCTAATATACCATCTTTTACAATAAATATATTCTCACCACTACCTTCAGCTACAGTCCCATTTAAATTCAAAATAATCGCTTCATCATACCCACACTTTAAAGCTTCAAGCTTTGCCAATATAGAATTAGCATAATTTCCAGATATCTTAGCTTTATGTGGCATAATTCTCCCGTTTATACGCCTCCAACTTGAGATTTTACATCTTATACCATTTACCAAACTTTCTTCTCCCAAGTATACACCCCATGGCCATACAGCTATCGCAACCTCAATAGGACTTTTTGAAGGGTTTAAACCCATTTCTCCATAGCCATAATAAACGATCGGCCTTATATAACACTCAACCATTTTATTAATGCGAATCGTATCTTTAATAGCTTGAAGAATCTCCTCTTGTGAATATGGAATGTTCATCATGTAAATCTTTGCACTCTCAAAAAGCCTTTTTACATGATCCTTGCCTCTGAATATAGCCGAACCCCTCTCAGTTTTATAGCATCTTAAACCTTCAAAAGCTGCTACTCCATAATGAAGGCTATGTGTTAAAACGTGTATCTTTGCATCATCCCAATTCACAAATTTTCCATTCAACCAAATTTTTTCAGTCTTCTCCAATAGCTCTCCCTACCAATTTAAACACGCTTAATATTTATATTTGAATTATTAAAGCTTATTGGAATTAATAAAATATCATAAGGTTTTGTAATATTTACGTTAATAGTGTAGATAACTCGCTATTTCCCAAAGAATTGTAAGTATGCTAACCGCTAAATTTTATACCGAGTTAATGGTTCAGCTAACTCCTTAATCTTTTCCTCCCAATTTGGGGATTTAACAATACCACTTGCTACAAGTACACCTAAAGAGCCTAATCGAAGTGCAGCATCCACATCATCTTTATTAACTATTCCTGCACCACAAATAACCCTCACATTTTTATTAACCTTCATTACAGCTTTTATAGATTCGGTTATAACTTCTGGTCGAGCTTTAGAAACAGCTATACCACTACCAATCAATTCAGGGGGTTCTATCGCTATAAAATCTGGGGCGTAACTTGCGAATAAAGCAACCTCATCAGGTGTTCTTGCACATACCATTGAATACATTTCAAGCTTTTTAAATCGATTAACAATCTCTTGAATCTTTAATGTAGGAATTCTCTTCTCACTATGATTGATTAATGAGCCTGCGCAACCTATCGATTTTATAACCTCAGGTACAATAGCTCCAGTCGTGCTACCCATTTTATCAGAATCCACGTGTTGAGCGAAGACTGGAATGGATACAGATTTTGTAATAAGAGCTAAGCTTGGTATAGGCGGTGCGATAATAATCTCAACATTTAAATTTTTCGCTACAGATTCAGCGATTTTTGATAATTTTACTGAGCCATCTCCCAAAACTTCAGGATAATTTTTGAAGTTGATTAAAAGAAGTGGTATGCGAAGTTGAATCAATATAAGCCCAACCGATTAAGGAATTGGTTTAAATCTTGACTCCAACTTCTTTAGTATAATAGGTAGCGTTGTATACTCCATTTCCTCAGGCCCTAATCGTGCAGGCATGAATGGCCCATGCCTTCTCATAAAGTCTGCAATTTGATTAGCAATTAACCTTGATAAATCAAAAGCTGGATCATCGAATAAATCAGCTGGACCTATAAGCTTACCTTCACATAATTGAAAGCCAAGCGCCACAACTCTTGGTGGGCCATCGAATCTTGTACATTTCGCATTCTTTAATCCAACGGGCATTAAAGGACCGTGATGGGAGCCTCTCATCCAACCAGCTACTAAATGGGGCATTGCAAAACCTTCTAATATTTCACCTACAGCTGGTAATCCATGTTGCGCTCTCACAAAGAGTACTGGATCATCCTTACCTACGTACCTTCCAGCGATTAAAGAGAGTCTCGTTGTACTCGCTACAGCTGCTAATAATCCATCTGATCTTCGATAAATCGATTGAATTATATACCTACCGGGTGTGCCTATTAATGCTAATAAATCATAACTCTCTTCAGGTGTGTGAAGATCAATCATCTTTCCTTCCATTACATCCATCACTCTAAATGTAAATCCTCCATGAAGGCTTTGATCAATAACTAATCCAGCGGTATTGAATGGGTCTGCGAATATTTTGTATAAAGGTAAGTTCCAAGCCCCTGGCTCAGTTTTATCTGCCATAAAGATCACTATAGGCTCACTAGGCCTTTCTTCAATCTCTCCTTCAGCCACACCCGGTCCCATCCCTTTAAGATTTCCTGAGAATGCTGTAGAGAGAAGATCTTGGCCAGCAGCATACAATTTAAGCTTTTTAGATACATTTTCAGTAACTTTTGTGAATACATCCCATGCCAATCCATGTATTTTTGGATTATCTACACCTTGCGTATGTGTCATTATAAGTTGAAGATCATCACCCACACCCGTTACGTAAAAGTCAATGAGTAAACCATTATCCTTACTTTTTTGAAGCTCTTTAGAAGCTTCTTCGATTTGTTGCGGGTGAACCATATGATGGCCAGCAAGGCTACCAACATCCGCTTTAATTACGGATAGAGTTACCTTCATCTTCACTCACCAATATATTCCACAATACTCATAAATAAACCATATGTTACGTATTGCTGTAATTTATGCAACTTTTGTTCGGGCTAATTAAAGAGTCATTTAATGGTTAAAATTCCTCTTCCTCTTCTATCTCCTCTTCCCACCCTTCTTCCTCTTCAAATTCCTCCTCAAATTCCTCTTCAAATTCTTCTTCCGACATCGCGATTACCTTCTCAAGGTTACTATATTAAGCCATTAATAAATCTTTACTTAAATTTATTCAAATTTAAGTAAAATTACGATAGCTATAGAAGTGATATCGAATTAGTAAAGCTTTTATTTTAATATAAATCATAAGTGCACATGCCTTGGATTAAAGGAGGCTGGGTTGGAAAGATTTTAACTATTGATTTAACAAATAGCACATGCTATAATGAGGAATTACCCAAGGATTTAGCAATGAATTACATTGGTGGAAGAGGGTTTGGTGCGAAGATTTTGTGGGATAGACTCCCTCCCAAAATCGATCCTTTAAACCCTGAAAATTTACTCGTTTTTTCTTCAGGCCCTTTAACTGGCTTACCTTTACCAAACTCTGGTAAGCTTGATGTTGAGACTAAAAGCCCTTTAACCGGTGGTTGGGCTGATAGTAATTGTGGCTCTGCATACAATCCATCATTTAAAAAGTCAGGTATGGATGTGTTAATTTTAAAAGGTAAGTGTGATAAACCTAAGTATATTTACATTAAAGATGGTAATGTGGAGTTAAAAGATGCTTCACATTTATGGGGTAAAGGTGTTTTTGAGACTGATAAGATTCTACGTGAAGATCATGAAAAAAATGCTTTAAATTTAATGATCGGACCGGCTGGTGAGCGATTAGTAAGATTTGCTGCGATTATGGCTGAATCGGGTAGAACAGCGGGTAGAGCTGGTATGGGTGCGGTAATGGGTAGTAAAAATGTTAAAGCGATTTGTATTTCAGGTTCTAAAGAAATTGCTATAGCAAATCCTGATGAATTTGAGAAGTTAGCAAAAGAAGCTTATGAGGCTTTACGTAAATCCCCCATGTATAATGAGTGGATGAGGCAAGGGACGATGCTCACTATAGATTGGTCGAATGAAAATTCTTGTTTACCAACGAGAAATATGAGAGAAGCAGTATTTGAGCGTGCTAATGAGATTAATGGTGATAAAATGGAAGATTTGAAAGTGGGTGTGAAATCATGCTTTGGTTGTGGAATGGCTTGTGGGCATATCGATCGAGTGAGAGAAGGTAAGTATGCTGGTTTAGAGGTTGCACCTGATTATGAGAATATTGCTATGCTTGGCTCAAATTGTAGTATAGCTCCCTTAGAATCGGTTCTTAAATTGAATTATATTTGTGATGATCTTGGCATGGATACGATTTCTGCTGGCTCAGTTATTTCATTTGCTATGGAGTGTTATGAAAGAGGTTTAATCGATAAAATAGATACAAATGGCTTAGATTTAAGATTCGGTAATGAAGAAGCAGCTGTAAAGCTTTTAGAGATGATAGGTTATAGAGTTGGATTTGGTAATTTATTGGCTGAGGGTGTGAGGAGAGCTTCAGAGAAGATAGGCAAAGGTTCAGAGGAGTTTGCAATGCATGTGAAAGGTATGGAGATTAGCGCATATGAATCTCGAGCTGCACCTGCTATGGCTTTAGCTTATGGTACAAGTGATATTGGTGCTCATCATAAAAGGGCTTGGGTAATTTCATGGGAAGTTAAAACTGATCGATTAGGTGTGAGTAAAGAGAAAGCAGCGAAAGTAATTGAACAACAAAATATAAGGAGTAGCTTTGATATGTTAACTGTATGCCGCTTTCCACTTGTTGAATTAGCCCTTCCCTACGATTATTATCCAAAATTCTTAACTTTAGCTACAGGTTATACATTCACAACAGAGAGTTTACTCAAAGCTGCTGATAGGGTATTTTGCTTAACTCGAGCATTTTGGGTAAGAGAATTGGGATATTATAGTAAAGAATTGGATTATGTACCATTGAGGTGGCTTAAAGAACCATTACCAAGTGGGCCTTTCAAAGGCCATTATATAAAGCCTGAAGATTATGACAAATTACTTTCATGGTATTATGAGCTTAGAGGTTTTGATGAGCGAGGCATACCGAAAAGAGAGAAGTTAATAGAGATGGGGCTTGATTATGTTATTAAAACTTTTGAAAGTATGGGAATTTGGTCATATGAGTCCATTAAATAAAACTCACATTTAGAAACAATCCTTAAATGCTATATCAATTTAAGTTAGATTGAATCTAAGATAATAGATAATTAATTAGGTGAAGGTTTGAGTTTATCAATGCTTAAGCGAGTAGTAAATGTGTATGAGCAAGCGCTAGCAGATATAGTAACTACTTTAAATGAAAAAGAATTACTCACTCTTGAGGAGTTTATTCGAGTTAAAAAAGATGTATGCCGTAAATATGGTTTGAAGTCGTTACCAAGTAATATCTCAATCCTCTCCAAACTTCCGCCTCAAACTCGAGAAAGATTTAGAGATTTACTTACAGTTAAGCCAGTAAGAACCGCATCAGGAATCGTTATGGTAGCAGCGATGACCAAACCTATGCCTTGTCCACATGGTACTTGTGTATATTGCCCAGGAGGGGTTAAATTTGGTACACCTCAAAGCTATTCTGGTAAAGAACCCGCATCTATGAGAGCTGCTCAATGCAATTATGATCCATACGATCAAGTCACAATTAGATTAAAGCAACTTTCGGACTCTGGCCATAAAATTGGGAAGGTAGAATTGATCATTTTGGGCGGTACTTTTCTTAGCTTCCCATTGGATTATCAAAGGGATTTTATAAAGGGTTGTTACGATGCACTTAATCAATGCAAATCATCTTCATTGGAGGAGGCTATAAAAAAAGCTGAGATTGCGAGGATAAGGAATGTAGGTTTAACTATAGAGACAAGACCGGATTGGTGTAAAGAGCAGCATGTAGATTTAATGCTCAGTTATGGATGTACACGTGTTGAGATAGGGGTTCAAACGCTCAATGAGAATATTCTTAGTTTAATTCAACGTAAGCATACGATAAATGATGTTATAGAGGCTTTTCGCATAGCAAAGGATGCGGGTTATAAAATTGGTGCACATATGATGCCTGGATTGCCATCATCCAATCCTGAGAATGATCTCAATGACTTTTATAAATTGTTTAATGATGTGGATTTCAAGCCCGATATGTTAAAGATTTATCCAACATTGGTATTGAAAGGTACAAAACTTTATGAATGGTATAAAAATGGGAATTATTCCCCTTATGATTTGGATACATTAATCAATTTAATAATTGAGGTAAAGAAAATCGTACCTCGATGGGTTAGGATTATGAGAATCAATAGGGAGATACCATCACATGAAATTGTGGCTGGTGTTAAGCATGGTAATTTAAGAGAAATTGTTCAAAGAGAAATGGCAAAAAGAGGTTTATCATGTAAATGTATTCGATGTAGAGAGGTTGGGTTGAAGTTGAAGCGTGGATATTCGGTAAGGCTCGATTATGTAAAGCTTTTATGTGAAAAGTATGAGGCATCGAGCGGTTTAGAAGTCTTTTTATCATATGAGGATACTTTAAATGATATACTATTGGGATTTTTGAGAATGAGAGTTCCATCGCAATACGCCCATCGATTAGAGATTAAAAATCAAAATGCATGCTTAATTAGAGAATTACACGTTTATGGTAGATTAGTACCTATTGGGGAGAAGGATGAAAAGAGTTGGCAACATCGTGGTTATGGCATGGCATTAATCGAAGAAGCTGAGAGAATGGCTTTGGAGGAGTTTGATGCGAAGAAAATGGTGATAATAAGCGCTATTGGTACTAGAGAGTATTATCGAAAGTTAGGATACGAATTAGAAGGGCCATACATGGTGAAGCGATTAAGATGAGCAGTAAAATAGGTAGTAATGTGGTAATTGGCAAGGGTACTTGGTTGGACAAAGTGGCTTTAAAGATTATAGAGAGGGAGAAGAGCTTAGGCAGATCTCTCTCAAAGATTAGAGTTGAGAGCGGATTAGGTGCGTCTGGAATACCACATGTAGGAAGTTTGAGTGATGCGGTTCGTGCGTATGGTGTAAAAATGGCTTTGGAGAATCTCGGTTATAACTCTGAGTTTATCGCATTCTCCGATGATATGGATGGTTTAAGAAGAGTTCCTGAGGGTATGCCTGAATGGTTGAATGAGTATTTGGCAAAGCCCGTATGCATGATACCGGATCCATTCAATTGCCATCAATCCTATAGTGCGCATATGAGTGGCATGTTACTTGAGTCCCTCGATAGATTGAATATAAAGTATCATTTCAAAAGTGGTGCTGAATCTTACAAGAGTGGAATTCTTAATGATTCGATATTAAAGATATTGGAGAATGCTCAAACTATTGGTAGAAAGATTACGGAGATGGTTGGGCAAAAAAAGTTTGAGAAGATCTTACCATACTTCCCGATTTGTGAAAATTGTGGAAGAATATACTTGGCTGAAGCTTATCAATATATAAAGGAAGAGAGAAAGGTTCTTTATCGATGTATTGGATCGAGAATTGGTAAGCGTTGGATTGATGGATGTGGTTATGAGGGAGAGGTTGATGTAACTAAGGGTAAAGGGAAGTTAAGTTGGAAGGTTGAGTTTGCAGCTCGATGGTTAGCTCTCGATATTAGATTTGAGGCTTATGGTAAGGATATTGCAGATTCAGTAAAGGTGAATGATTGGGTTATTGATGAGATATTGAAATATCCACATCCATTTCATATTCGTTATGAGCTTTTTCTTGATAAATCGGGTAGAAAAATTTCAAAATCTTTAGGTAATGTTTTCACACCTCAAGCATGGTTGAGATATGGAACACCACAATCTTTAATGCTCTTAATGTTTAAGAGAATCGCTGGTACGAGGAATCTTTCAATCGAGGATATTCTTAATTATATGGATGAGTATGATAATCTTGAAGATATATACTTTGGAAAGGTAAAGGTTGATAATCCAGCAGTTTTGAGAAAGCTTAAAGGCTTGTATGAGTATGTGAATCTTCTCAAACCACCATCTAAACCACAAATACATATCTCACAAAGGTTATTAATTCAACTTGCATCATTCGCACCACCTGAAAATCGAGTAAATTACATAATTCAAAAATTGATTAAGTATAACATGATAAAGCAAGCAACGGATGAGCTTAATGAGCGAATCAATTTAGCGATAAATTGGGTTGAAGATTTCAAAGTGATTGAACCAGTAAAGCTCACATTATCACAAAAAGAGGTGAATGCGATTCGAGAGCTTATAGAATTCCTATTAAAGGAAACGAATCCTGAGAAGATTCAAAGTGAGATTTTTCAAATTGCTAGAAGGAATAATATTGAACCTCCTGAGTTTTTTAAAATTTTGTATAAAGCTATTTTAGGCTCTGATAAAGGGCCGAGATTAGGGCCATATATTGTAGATATGGGCATACCAAGAGTTTTAGAGTTGCTCAAAAAGCAAATTGAAGAATAGATTAAATTTTTGAAATATTTAATCATAAGATAGATAAGATTATTTTATCAAACTTGATTAATATCCATGGGCCCGTGGCCTAGTATGGATAGGGCGTCGAAGATTAATACTGCTACGTAAGCCTGCGGAGCCGGAGGTCCTGGGTTCAAATCCCAGCGGGCCCGCCAAATTTAGATATAAAAGGCTTTTTAAAAGTTTATTAACATGCTAAAAACAATCATAAGGCATGTATAAGCCAAATTATGAAGCAAGAGTTTGGTATTATGAGAAGATAGTCGAGACCACAATTAAGAATTTAATAAAGAATGGATTTGATGCATTTTATGTATCAACAAAGGATGAGGCATTAAAAAAGATTCTTGATATGGTGCCAATAGAAGCTAAAGTAGGTGTTGGTGGTTCACTTACTTTAAGAGAGATGGGTTTGATTGAAATTTTAACAAAACGTGGCAATAGTGTAGCTGAAACATGGCAACCTAACCTTTCTAAAGAGGTTGAATTAGAGATGAGGCGTAAGCATTTAACATCGGATGTTTTCATATCGAGTACTAATGCGATAACGATGGATGGGAAATTGGTGAATATTGATGGAACTGGGAATCGAGTCGCTGCAATGATTTTTGGACCGAAAAAGGTAATTATCGTTGCAAGTGTGAATAAAATTGTGAAAGATGTGGATGAGGGTATTGAAAGGGTTAGAAATGTGGCAGCACCTATGAATGCTAAGCGTTATAATAAAAAAACGCCATGCGGTATTACAGGTTTATGTGATGAGAAGAATTGTGAGCTGCCAGATAGGATTTGTAAAATAATTACAATAATTGAGAGAAGGCCTACAAATACTGATACTACAATTATATTAGTTGGAGAAGCTTTAGGATATTAACAGTTAGGTGATGCATTAATTTGCTTATTGGCTTAATATCAGATACTCATGATAACATTTATGCGATACAAGAATTTGTTGAAAAATTCAATGAAAAAAGCGTAAAGCTCGTTTTACATGCTGGTGATTATAACTCTCCATTTACCGCTAAATTCTTCAAACCTTTGAAATGTAAGTTAATCGGTGTATTTGGTAATATTGATGGTGAACGCGAGTTACTTAAAGAGCGCTATCTTGAGATAGGTGCTGAGATTAAAGGGGATTTTACAGAGATTGAGATTGAAGGATTGAAAATTGCTCTTTTGCATGGTGTTTATCAACCAATCATTATCGCATTGGCAAAGAGTGGCAATTATAATATTATTGTACATGGTCATACTCATAACCAAAGGTGTGAGAAGATTCATGAAGCTTTAATTATAAATCCGGGAGAAGCTTGTGGATACATCACGGGAAGGAGATCTATTGCCATACTCGATACAACCACATTAAAGGTAGATTTCATCACATCTTAATCAATTTATAAATTAAGTTTAAAAGATTTTTTTGGAATCTTCATAATGGATGGTTATAGAAGTCTTTATATTAAAAGTTGATAATATCGAGAAGGCGATTTATGAGGCTTTAGAGAGATTGAGATGGAAAGAGATTATTGAGCAAGGGAGTGTAGTTTTGATAAAACCAAATTTTTTAACTCTGCCCAAAAAGGGCGTTACCACCGATTTAGATCTTTTAAAAAGCGTGATTAAGATAATTAAAGGGAGAGCAAGTAGGGTAATCGTTGGAGAGACAGATTCAACTGGCAGAATCTTCGATGAGATAATGTTTAAATTGAATTTGGATTGTGAGATATTAAATCTTAGCAAAGATAAAAAATTAATCATTCATGGGAAATATGGCACATACAACTTACCAGAATTGGCTATTAAATCCCATTTAATCAATTTACCAATTTTAAAGACTCATACTTTAACGAAGATAACTGGTGCTATAAAGAATTTATTCGGATTGATTCAAGATAGGGATAAGGAGGCTTTTCATTGGAGGATTGATAAGGTTTTAGCGGATCTTTATGAGATTTTCCAACCTAAAATCAATATTTTGGATGCTATTTACTCTATGGATGAAAAAGGGCCGATTTATGGAAGGATTAAAAATACTGGGTTTATTATGGCATCGAGGGATGCTTTAGCATTAGATTGTGCTGCATGTGATTTGATTGGATTAAATCCGAAAGAAGTAAACCATTTGAAAATCGCAATGAATGAAAGAAGGCTTGAGTATAAATTGATAGGGAGTTTTGAACCATTAAAGGATTTTAAAATTCCAAATACAAATTTTGATAAATTCGGTGCTTATTTATTGAGGTATCGTGAAATGAGAAGGCTTCTAAAACCGATTGTTAAATGGTTTATGAGAAGTTAATTGCTATAAAAGATTAAAAGTAAAATCTTTTACTCTCCATACCTTTACCAATTATTGGTATTCGCTCACCACAATTTGGGCATTCATTATTCGATGTAATACGATAATTTATTACACTCATACCATAGCGCTCGATCAAAATTCGATTACATTTTGGGCAATAAGTATTCTCATACTTATGCCCGGGAATATTACCAATGTATACATAATTCAATCCCTCCTCTTTACCAATTCTCCAAGCCTTTTCTAAAATCTCAACAGGCGTTCTCCCTTCGTAAAGACCAATTTCCAAAGCTTTGTATGCTGGATAATATTGAGTAACATGCCAAGGTGTATTCTCACCTAACTCTTTTTTAATTCTACTCGCAATACCTCTTAAGCAATCCTCATCATCATTCAAACCGGGTATGATTAAAGTGGTTATTTCAATCCATATTCCCAACTTTATCGCTTCTAAACAATTTCTCCAAACTTTATTCACATCTGCACCACAATACCTTCTCACAACCTCCTCATCACCTTTAATATCAACATTCATAGCATCCAAGCCATGCACCCTTAACAGTCTCAAAGCTTCCAAACTCATATAACCATTTGTAACGAACGTATTATAAAATCCCTCTTCTTTCGCAATTTTGAAAACATCCAAAGAGTATTCAAGGAGTAAGGTTGGCTCATTAAATGATATACTCGTTCCTTGACAATCTTCTTCCCTCACAGCTCTAACAAATGCTTTTGGTGATAAGTAATTGCTTTTATTAATATCTGGTGCAAACTTACTAATTTCAAAATTTTGGCACCAAGGGCAAGTGAAATTACATGACCAACTACCAATAGTTAAAGCATAACTACCAGGCCAAAAGTGATAAAATGGTTTTTTCTCAATCGGATTTGCACTAATTGATGAAATATCACCATACTCTAATGTGTATAGCTTACCATTAATATTCTTTCTCGTTTTACAAAATCCGAATTGATTGAGTCCAATCTCGCAAAATCTCTCACAAGTTTTACATTTAACCTTATTATCATCGATCTTCTCATAAAGTAAAGCTTCCTTAATACATGGATTATTCATAAGGATTATGAGCCTTCTAAACTTTGTATGAGTTGATGCAAATCTATCGCGATATTCTCTCCTATATACCCACCTTCCAAAACACCAAATACTTCTTTACCCAAATTTCTTATCATTTTACCAATCTCTTTATAGCAATTTGGTGTTAAGCTTAATGAGGCGATATCACCTTTATGAGCATCGAATCCAGCTGAAATCCCTACAATCTCTATATCCTTTAAATCGATTAATTTCAAAGCTTTATCCAATGTTTTTAAATAAAGCTCATCGCCCGCTCCAGCTGGTAATGGAAAGTTATAACAATTATCCTCAGATTCATAACCTGTACCTGGATAAAGTGGGACTCTATGTAAAGAGATAAACTTAACCTTTGGATCTCCTAAAAATATTTCTTGAGTACCATTACCATGATGGCCATCTATATCTAAAATTAAAGCGGGTTTATCGAGATATTTAATGGCTATAGCCATATTATTGAAATAGCAAAAGCCCAATGTTGGTGCTCCCAAAGCTCTACCATTTTTACCCGCATGATGCCCAGGAGGCCTCAATAATGAGAAGCCCCTTTCCTTAGCTGCTAATATTGCGCCACCAGCTGATAAGCTTGCATATTGATAAATATCTTTACCACCAGGTGTATCTAAATCAAAATAACCACCCTTCTTAACCATCTCAACCCATTCTTTTGTATGAGCTTTTAAAATATCCTCTTCGGAAGCTGGCTTTGGCTCTATAAAAGTATAGCCATAACGCTTAAGAATCTCATAAGCCTCTCTCACCCTCTCTGGACTCTCCACATGGCCAAAATAAGAATATTCCAAACACTTTTCTGAAAATATGATCTTCATTTGATTATAATTATCCAATAGGTTAGATTTTAACCTTATGAATTAAAAATTGTTAATTGAGATTAAATGTTATTGATAAAAAAGGGTTATTAAGATAAAATTATTCAAATCATTAATGTTAGATTTAGTGTAAGTGAGTAAGGAAAAAATTTTTTTTCTAAAAAAATCTAACACTAAAAATGTTCAAAAATCTTGAGAAATTTTTAATATTTACACAATATTTTATTTTTATTTTGAATGAATTCAAATTAAAAAAAGATTTTATCAATTTTAACCTTGATATTTTAAAAATATTTTTCACTAATTGAATTAGCAATTAAGCTAAAGTGTTAATTTTTGCCATAACGCTTTAATGAAAGTAAATATATAATCTTCAATGGGCCGGTCGTCTAGTATGTATAAGTTTTAATGCTTATGCATGGATAATCCGGTTAGGACATCGCTCTCACACAGCGAAGGTCGGCGGTTCGAATCCGCCCCGGCCCATTTAATTTTTAATTGAATACCTTTAAGTTATTACTTTTATCGATGAAAAGGAAGTACTCTTATCTGCTCAAAGATGAGGATGTGAAGAGGTGGTTTGATAACTTAGCAGCAAAATCCATAGTTACGGCTACAGTATACCTAAGAGCCTTAGGCTTATACTGCGCATTGAATGGAACAGATCCAAAGAGTTTATTGAAATCAGCGAAGACGAAGAAATTCAGGACAACTTTATAGACTTCGTTAGAAGGCTTGAGAGGGAGGTAAGGCCGGCTCTTATATAGCGAGGTTCAAGAAGCCCTTCATCTTGGTTTGCCTATAATGGTTTGAGCGTAAAGCTGAAGGTGAACATACATGGAGAGTATGAAACTACGAAAATATTGAGCGAAAGGGTACTGAGCAAGGATGGAGAACTTAAGCTTTATAAGAAAGAATTGAAGAAGCTTAGAGATGGGAAACACAACCCTCAAAGGATCATGAAAAAGAGCTTGAGAAATACTTGGTAGAAGGATGGCAGTTTGTTACCGTATTACCATCACGAAAAATCTTAATTAAAAAATACTAACAATTAAGTTTTCACCCTTTTACTTTATAAAAGTATCACATAATTTACAAAGATAATATCCAAAACACTTTTATAAACTGGAACAGCCTCACTCTCAGGAAGCTCCTTACCACACATACGACAAACCAATTTCCTCCCGACATACAACCACAGCCTTAAACACATTTTATAAATTCACATCTTAAAATTTTCTATTTACTGCGAATAACAGAAGATGCTGATTGCAACTTACAGGGAACTCATCAATTGAAGGATTCTCGGAACCTTAGATGCATTAAGGGCAAAAGCTGGTTAAGGGATTGTTTCAAGCCCTTATAGGTATTCTTAGAACATAAATTCGTGCTATGGGATAAAGGCTCTCAGACGGGTTTCAAGCCCTTATAGGTATTCTTAGAACAATTTTTTATGGTAATGTTTATATATATGTAGTAATGTTTCAAGCCCTTATAGGTATTCTTAGAACCTCTCCATAGGACATAACATCGGCCTACTTGAACCCAGTTTCAAGCCCTTATAGGTATTCTTAGAACGAAAGCGTCTCGCAGTCGCCACGAAACGGGGGCTATTTGTTTCAAGCCCTTATAGGTATTCTTAGAACTGTATTGATGACGCCTAAACAATTGAAAGAGTTAGTGTTTCAAGCCCTTATAGGTATTCTTAGAACTAAGGAAGGCATACGTGGTGGTTTTTCTTTTTTGCGGTTTCAAGCCCTTATAGGTATTCTTAGAACCCATGCTTGTGGTTTGCCAAACTGCACTATCTATATGGTTTCAAGCCCTTATAGGTATTCTTAGAACTAATTGATTTCATTTTTTCTCAATTTAATATATAAGTTTCA
>JARVKA010000004.1 GCA_029775915.1 Nitrososphaeria archaeon
AATAATGGCTTATTCTCACAACATTGTAATACATCTTTGAGGAAGCATCAAGGCTAGAACGATGAAGGATGCTCTATAAGCTAGGATCTCCTTGGTATCCATATCTCTCGCAGCCCATAGGTAGAGCTGCTCCTTGCCCAGCTTTGTCTTGGTTTCATCTATAGCTACACATCTCCTATACCTCCTCTCAAGCTTGGGAAGACCTTTTAACGTTATGAAGACCCTTTGCACAGCCATATATGATAAGCCTCCCAAGAGCTGAGCTGCCTTCCTATATGATAAGCCTGCAAAGCAGAGCATGGCAGCAAGAACCTTCACATCCAATCTCTTATCCCTCTTGAAGACACCACTCTCCTTTACCTTATTTATCATAGCCTGTAGAGCTGACATACATAAAGTTAGGTGATTCTACCAAACAAAGGCCAAAAGACTTAAACAGAAAGGTCAAATCTTATCGTGACATCATCGGAATACCTATACAAAAAATTTATCAAGAAGTCTCTGAATTTATGAGAGAGATGAGGGTTCAAGGGATGCCTTTTGGCCACTCCATAGGTATAGAAGTGGTGGAAAGCCCATCTTCCTTCCAGATAATGATACAATACTTAAACCAGGTATGATTCTTTGTATTGAGCCTAAGGTAACCATACCAGAAATTGGTACAGCAAGGTTTGAAGAAGAAGTCTTAATCACCGAGACTGGGGTCGAAATTTTATCACATTGCCCTAGAGATTATTAAAGGCTTTAAAGAAGGAATTAATCTAGAATTTAATTGAAGAAGAGCATAATCTCCTATTCTTAGGATCAAATTTTTTAAAAAGCAATATATTGAGAATAATGTTATCCAAAATTTATTAAATTAGTCTATATAGAATCTTTTAAAAGTCTTAAATTTGCTCTTTAAATAAAAAAGGGTCTCCGAGATTCCATTCTGGCAAGGAATACTTCTTTTCATATAAAGATTTTACAAGGGTTTGATCTTCATTATCTAATTCTCTCTCGATTAATTTTTCATTAAATGTGCTCTCTATGCTCAGAATCATTACTTGTAATACCTCTTCCAAACTTACCTTTACTTTTGATGATAGATTAATCACTGAAGTATGATTACTTCTTACATACCTCAATGAGCTTTTAGGATTGATTAATAACTCCTCCATCATTCGAAGGTTAGTATTAAATAAAATGGTACCATGTACGAGGCATGTATGCCATTTTAAAGCGGATGCAAAACCTGAGATTTTTTTATTATCTATCTCTATCCTTTGATCTTTAATAATGGGTTTTAAGCCAAGTTTTTGCATGCCGAATGCAAATGCCTCTATAAATTTCCTTTTAATGTATGAAAAATCGCTTTTAATTGCTAATGAAATATTAATATTGCCCATATCATGATAAACCGTACCTCCACCTGTGAATCTTCTTACGATTGGTATGTTATACTTTTTGCATTTCTCTAAATCCACTTCTAATAATGGATGTTGAAACCTACCCAGTATTACTGAACTTTGATTTCTCCAAATACGAATAGTTGGTAATGCATTATTACAACTTACCCTTCTCGCTAAAGCTTCCTCTAATGCTAAATTTAAATAAGGATTCTCAAGCTCTGTGTATATTAAGCGCCACATAATTAAATGATATTAAATGGTTTCTCAATGATATTTTTTATTCTTTGCAAAAATTTTGCTGCTTCTGCACCATCTGCAACTCTATGATCGAATACAAGGGTGAGTGTAAGCGTAGGCCTTACAGTAATCTCACCATTTATTACAACAGGCTTATCCATTACTCTTCCTACACCGAGTATAGCTACCTCAGGTGGATTTATTATAGGTGCGAACATTTGCACATCATACATGCCGAGATTTGAAATGGTAAAAGTACCACCACTCGTCTCTTTTGTTGTAAGCTTTTTACCTCTTGCTTTCTCTATCAATTCATCAAGCCGCTTTGAAATTTCAAGAATATTTAAATTATCAGCATTGTGTATAACGGGTACAATAAGCCCATCATCCGTTGCTACAGCAACTCCTATATTAATATTATCAACATATAAAATTCCATTCTCAGTAAATAATGCATTAAACTTTTGATATTCCTTAAGGGCTGTAGCAACAACCTTTATTAATACATCAGTATATGTGACTTTAAAGCCAGATTCCAAATAATTATCTAAAATCTTTTTCACCTCATACATATCTACATCCATCGTGATAGGGACATGTATAGCGCTTCTCGCACTTAATGAAAGGCGATCAGCTATTGTCTTTCTCATCCTACTAAGTGGAATTAACCTTCCAGGAAGTTCGATCTTTTTCTCTTTTAATTCACCAATAGCTCTTAATACATCTTCACGTGTTATCCTACCCTCTGGACCAGTCCCCTTTATCTTTGTTACATCTAACTTATATTCTTCAGCCAATTTTTTAGCTACTGGTGAAATTTTTATTCTTCTCTCTTCAAATTCGATTAATTCTGGTAAAGGTTCGTCAGGAGAACCGATTATCGCGATAGCTTGATTTACCTTTGCCACATTGCCAGATTGTATTAATATCTTACGAAGAATACCCGATGATGGAGCTTTTATCTCATCTACAGTTTTCTCAGTCTCTATCTCACAAATAACCTCTCCCTCATTCACCATCTCTCCTTCATTCTTTAACCATCGCGTAATAAGCCCTTCTTCCATCGTCCAAGTAAGCTTCGGTAATCTTACAATAACCACCATATTAAACACCGACCATTTGCTTAATCGCTATCTCTATATCTTCTTCTTGAGGGATGACTTCTCTCTCCAATACAGGGCTGTAAGGTATTGGAACATCTGGTGCGCATACACGTTTTATAGGCGCATCCAAATAATCAAAAGCATTCTCCACAATTATCGATAAGATCTCTGATGCCACGCTACCAGTTAAATTCTCCTCTGTAATTATAATCACTCTACCCGTCTTCTTTACAGACTTAATAATTGTATCTTTATCTAAAGGTACTAAAGTGCGAGGATCTATAACTTCTACACTTATACCTTCCTTTTCAAGCGCTTCACTGACCCTTAATGATTTATGAACCATCATCATCGTAGCTATTACTGTAACATCCTCGCCATCTCTTTTCACGTCAGCCTTTCCCAATGGTATTGTGTAAGGTTCTTGTGGCACATACTCTATAAGTTTAGGATACCTTTCTCTAATCCATGGTTGCCTGCGTGCATAATATTGGAATTTATGCTCAATGAATAATACTGGATCATCATCCCTAATGGATGATATTAAAAGGCCTTTTGCATCGTAAGGTGTGGATGGTATTACAACCTTCAAACCTGGAGTATGGATAAACCACGCTTCTAAGCATTGTGAGTGTTGTGCTGCGCCACAAGCAATAGGATATCGGGAACCACATGGGGTTCTTATAACTACGGGTAGCTTAAGCTGACCTCCACTCATATACCTCATTTTAGCTAACTGATTAAATACTTGATCCATGCCACACCCTATAAAATCTATAAATTCTATTTCAGCTATTGGCCTTAAACCAGTTAATGCAGCACCTATAGCAGTACCAATTATAGCTGCCTCTGAAATTGGTGTATCTCTTACTCTCTCTTCTCCAAATTCTTGCTGCAAGCCCTTTGTACACCCAAAGAGCCCACCAAAGTATCCTACATCCTCACCAAATATTATAATTCTAGAATCTCTTTGCATCTCTTGCTTAATAGCTTCTCTAACAGCTTCAGCAAAGTCTAATTCTCTTCTCTCCAATTCAACCACCAATAAATAAATCTTCTTTTACAGCATCGAGAGGTGGATATGGACTATTAATAGCGAACTCTTCAGCTTCCTTAATCTTTGCATCAATTTCCTTCTCTATCTCATTAATCTCTCTTTCACTCAAAGTACCGTCATTTATTAATCTCATCTTAAGCTTAACTATGGGATCTTTTTTCATCCATTCTCTTAATTCATCCTCACTTCTATACATTAAACCCATTTTAGGATCGCCTTCATGGTGCCCTCTAAATCTATAAGTCTTGCATTCAATAAGAGTGGGGCCCATCCCAGCTCTCGCTCTTTGAACAGCTTTTTTAACCTCCTCATACACCGCTAATACATCCATACCATCAACAATCGCGCTAGCGATACCATACCCTTGTGCCCTCACAGCGATATCTTTAATGTTAAATGCCTTCACAAATGGTACTGAGATTGCGTAATAATTATTTTCACAAATAAAGATCACAGGTAAGCGCCATACCGATGCTAAATTGATACCTTCATGAAATGCACCTGTATTCGATGCACCATCACCAAAGAAGCATGCACATACTTGATCCGTATTTCTCAATTTTATAGAAAGGCCTACACCTACTGCTATAGGGATACCAGCACCAGCTATACCAGTACAGCAAACGATACCAACCTCAGGGGCGACGATATGCATGGAGCCACCTTTACCTTTACAATACCCTGTTGCTTTGCCTAATATCTCTGCCATCATCTTCTTTAAATCACCACCTTTAGCTATACAATGGCCATGGCCTCGATGTGTGCTTGTCACATAATCATCCTTACGAAGGTTCATACATGCGCCTACCGCTACCGCTTCCTCACCAATGTAAAGATGCATAAGGCCTGGGATTAAGCCCTGTGCAAATAATTGAGCAATCTTTTCTTCAAAACGCCTTATCGTTAGCATTTTTTTATACATTTCAATAAGGAGCTCATTAGATATGAGGTTTGGATTCATCATTATTATTGAATTTTTATTAATTTTTAAACCTTTCTTAAAGAAATTTGAGATTACATATAATTATGAAGAAACTTTGAATTAATTTGATATTTATGCTAATATTTTATCTTATCTATTTTAATTTTACAAGAATTGAAAGCTCAGAACTTTCTGAATAATTGCAGCATTTTAAAACATTTAAAACATAATTCATCTAAGGTTGATTCGACACACTTACTAAACTAAGGATTTAATATTCTCTTGAATAAATTCAAGGGAATATTAAATCTAAATGTAGCCATACGCAGTCCAACCTCCATCCACAACAATTACACTACCATTTATATAATTCGATTCATCAGATGCCAAGAATAATGCAGTTTTTGCTATATCACTCATTGCAGCAAGGCGACCCATCGGTATTCTTTTTTCAAGTGATTCATAATTTATAACAGCTCAGCAATCATCTCAGTCTTTACATAACCTGGAGCGATAGCATTCACATTGATATTATACTTTGCCCATTCTATTGCAAGCACCTTTGTTAACATTATAAGCCCAGCTTTACTCGTGCAATAAGCGATTCTGAATGGGAAAGCGTTAATCCCAGCAATTGATGAAATATTAATGATCTTCCCACTCTTTTGCTTTATCATAATTTTTCCAACCGCTGTAGAACAGAGGAACGGTCCTTTAAGGTTAACGTTTAAAACTTTATCCCATTCATCTTCATTCATTTCTTCAGCTGGCTTTACTAAAGGTATTCCCGCATTATTTACCAGTATATCTATTCTATTGAATTTCTCTAAGACTCTTTGAACCATATGATTAACATTAAAAGAATTAGAAACGTCAGCTTTTATAGCTAAGGCGACTCTTCCCATATTCTCTATCTCTTTAGCTACTTCTTGAGCTGATTCGTACGCTATATCATTAACAACAATATTAGCACCCTCATTTGCGAATAGAAGAGCGATCTCTCTTCCAATACCTCTTCCTGCCCCAGTTACAATAGCCACTTTATCCTTTAATTTCATCTTTAAAGAGATAGGAAAAATTCTTATTAAAACTTTAAGTTGAATTCGAAAGTTGATTCCATTCTATTAGTTAAAAAATTTAATTAATATTTAATAAGATGATGTTCATAACTCAGAAGCATTGTTAGCATTAATCAATGAATCATATAAGCTTAGGAGAGTTTCTAAAGCCGTTATGGATGGGGCTTATGATAACTCTAAAGCTTACAATCTTCTTAGAAAGATGTGTGAAACCAATCATAAAGTTTAGGCGTAATGCTAAAGTTGATAAAGGGCCTAGAAAGACGTAGGATGGTTAAGCTTATCAAAAGGATAAGTGATGAAGTGTGGATGAGGATGATGGGCTATGGTAAACGCTGGCAATTGAAACAATATTCTTAACATTCAAGCGTATCTTCAGCGATTACTGCATGGTTAAGGAGCTAATAAACATAGCCAATGAGCTAAAAATAAAAGCATTCATATACAACACAATCATAAACCTATAAACAAAAACCTAACACTAAAACAAAGAGCAAACACACAACAATAATTAAGCCACAAAGCTAAAATTTTTGAAAGACTATTTTAAAACTTGTTAAATATTCAACTTTTAGCCCATAGCCTCATAAAATACTTAAATTTGTATTATCTTTTCCAATCACATTTATCTTTGATGGAACATTAACGATTAAGCTTACTTCTTTTATATCTCATATTGAAAGATCCTTCATTAATGAAGTTATCTTTAATAATTACTCTTCATAATTTAAGGGTATACCTCCTCTGGTTTAGGCCTCTCACCCTTTAATTTCACTAACTCCACAACGTAGCCCAACTTATCCTCTGTATCTAAGTACGCAAAGAAGGCTTCAAATTTTTCATCATGGTATTTTCCACTTTGTAATACCTTTATACCCTCTTTCTCAAGATTTGCTAATGCTTTATCAATATCCTCTATAGCATAAGATGCTATATGATGTATACCCTCACCTCTTTCATTTAAGAACTCTTTGTAAATGCTATTACCTTCAAGTGGTTCTATCAATTCTAACATTAATGGTCCAACCATTGTAAATGCTAACCTCATGCTGTAAGGCTCAAACTTTCCTCTTACAATAGTCTCTGTCAATTTTGGTGGTTTATACGTATATACTCTCCATGGTCCAATACTAAACATCTCCCAGTAATATTTCATCGCATTTTTAATATTTTTAACAACGATACCTATTTGTGATATTTCTTTGAGTTGCATATAAAAAATAAATAATATCTTAATTTTAACCCTTTCTAAACATTCATCTTCAAACTTGTATGATTTCAATATCTAGCTTGAGATAAGAGATAACCCAGAACCTAAGTTCTTTAACTTTTGAATATATGCGCTATTAAATGAACTCATCTGAAAACTATTTAAGCTTTTTATATAAAAGTTTAATTATGGAGTTTCGTGAGCTTAGTGATGATGAATGGGGACTTATTAAGCCTTTACTTTCTCTTAGGGCTAGGATTGGTAGGCCTAGAATAATAGATGATAGAATGATTGTTAATGAATCCTATATATGTGCTTGTTGTTATTACGTTATAGATCAGCCTAACTTCTTATATGTAACTCTTCTATATAAGTCGTGCAAGTCAACAATCAAATTCACTCCTTTAATTGAAGCTAAATCTATGCTTGGATGCTCAACATGAAATATTCTTCTAAGGATCGAGTTATCCCTAAATGAATTAAGTCTCGTAAGCAAAGCAGTTTTGGTAGCGTCTAAATTTTGAAATGTTAATTTCGCTTAATTAAAAATCACATAATCTTTAATCTTTGCTGAGAATTCTTCATTCTGCATTTTTTATTCAACTTCAATCGGCCTCCTTTTCGATTATCTCATTCAGCTATTGAATGAAATGTATGATGCAGGGAGCTATGAGTAAGCTGAGCGAGCTTAACCATTCAAACCTTTGGATTTAACGCATTCATTCATAGCGCTTAATAACCACGCTTGCCCTTCCTTTACAGTCCTTTTATGCATACTGCCCATATGATGTGAAGGAGGTTTCAGGGCTTCACGCTCCACTCATCGTTTATCCACATGCTACTTCAGATGATCAGCTTAATGTCAGCGTAGATTTGGCTGTGCACACAGGAGCAGTGCTTCATCAAGATAAAGAAGTTCTTGCTTGTTCTAACTGTGCTGAGTTAGTTGTGACAACATCGGCTTTTGTTGAGCTGCTTCTTGATCTTCTTGTGTAGAACTTGTGCAGTACTTGTATATACAAGCATCAGGATAAGTACAACAGAAGTAGTTAGAAAGATGCTCACGGTGGTACAGCCCTGTTACTTATTCTGTGCATCTAAGGCTTGAAGACAGCGATTTATTCATACCGAGCTTTAATGCTTAAAAGCTTTCAAGCTGGGCAGAATTTGAGGTGAGGGAGGGGTACTTCATCTTCTAATGGAGATAAAAATCCACCTCTTCATAAGTAATGGGTTGTAATTAAGGCCTCTGTATAGCCATCCTCTTCTTGATGCTTATGTTGCATAACTTTGGTAACATGTGATGTAAAATATCGTATCTTGCTTGTACACAGGCATGTACTTGTAAGTGACAAGTGAATCGAACAGATGGCAAAGTTAAGCAAGCTGTTGAGGGCGCTCCACTCTGCTGCAGAAGCTCAAAGATACCGGATTATGGCTCGAGCGTTCATTGAATAGAAGATTTAGGGGGTTTCAACTGGCTAATATATGCATGTGTGTGAAGATGACTGCTATAATTGGTGCTGAGACTTCAAGAAGCTTTGAGAAGGGGCACATCGAGTTGCTATAAAATTGGAGATAATATAGATGAGAATTGCTCTTAAGCAAACAACATATAGGAAAAGTGAGTTTAAGCTCTTATTGTGAAGCGAAAAAGATACTCATGCACTTTCTCATAAATTTCTATAATATAAAAGTCCTCTAAATTGAATTCAATGCGTTGGTAGATAAGCGTCCCAATCGTCGGAACTCGCTATCGCAGCATAGTATGCCTCCTTGATGTACTCCGGAGGCTTACCCATATATACAGCCACTTGATTCAACGTGGGTTCGAATATGCCACATAACTCTTGAAGGTCTTCAATCGTATCCTTAACTCTCTCGATCAAATCTGTTGAGGCAAGCTGGTGTAGATGTCACCATATTTGCCTAGTTCCACATCTAGCGATTGGTCACGAAGATAGTATACAGTCTCCCAGCGATAGCCTTTAATTCTCCTCGCGCCGATCATCACATCACCGTCTCTAACGAGTTTACGAATTTCGGTCCTCACCCTCTTGAGCGACCATCCGAGTTTGTGCGCTAAATCCTTCTCGTTGCTAGGACCCATGTTCAAAGCCTTGATCAACTCCTCCTGTTTATGGACATGAGCTTCGTTTCTTGTAGACATCATGTTCACTTCCCTATGATATGAAGGCCTATACCTCGCTTTTAAATTTTAAAAAAATGTGGAGTGGTGGAGGAGAATGGAGGGTTTAATCCCAATCCGCCTGACAAAGGTTACGACAAACGACTCTTCGCCAATGATTTACATACCAAAAGCGGCGAGGAGGCTTCTCGACTTGGAAGTTGGTACCTCCAATCCTGATCTCCGTCGACATAAAAGAGCAGCGATTAATTATAGAAAAGCCGAAGCTCTAAGAAGAGCTTGAGTGGGATGAGCCTGCTTAATGAGAGGCAATGGCTTATTGAGAGGAAGAAGACCTGGCATCATAAAACTCAAGAGAGGTGCTACATAGCGAATGGCCAAACACGAGAATCGCGGTGTGAAAGGGTATGATCCAGAGGTCTTGAAGAGGCTGCCTTATTGGGCCCGTGAGCTTCTATCCATGTTAGAGAAGGTGAGGGAAGAAAGAGAGCCGAGCGTCTTATCTTCTAAAAGGGGCCGGATTTCAAGCGCAAATTCATGATTCCATACTCCCTGTTAAGAGGTTAAACAAATCTTCGGTCCACTTGTGGCGCTCCTCCACGATTTTCAAGCACTTCTCATCTCCGATCAGATCGCTCAAGGCGCCCTTTATTGACAGAACCTCTTCGAATCCATACTCATCCTTGATTCGATCCAATTCCTTTTCATTAACCTCCCACCACATCAAGATCTTGCCAGAGGGTTTGACATCTTTCCGGCTCACTCTGAATCGATATTTATTCAGGAAGTCCTTGTCACAAAACTTTTTGAGGGATCTACTCTCCTCTTTCTTCACTTCATCGTTTATTACAGCTTGGGTCAGCGTTCTCCTATTTCCCTCATAGTAATTGGGCCAACACGTGGCCTCGACCACGTAGCACTTGCCCTCTTTCTCTACAAAGAAGTCGTACGTTGCCATCGGCCGATCTCTTCCTTCATAGTAGATGGATGCCTTCCCTCGTGCACTTTGTAGCCGTTCTTTTCAAACCACCTCCTCAGCAGGTCCTCGTAAAAGAGGACCAGAAGCCTGATTTTGAAGTTCTTGGCCCTCCTAACTTCATCCTTATCTCCCTTAAGAATCTCCACAGCGCTCCAGCCGATCTGGCGGCGTGAGTTCAAGATTTTTGGCCACCGCTTTGCCCATAAGCTCGTAAGCTATGAGATTATGAAAGGCTAAGAGAAGCCATATTCTCTCATCTTCCTCATCAAAAGCTCCCTGAACTCTTTATCCTTCATCAACAAATCCATTATGCTATCGGTCTTTAATCTTGCTTCCTCAAGCTCTTGAGCTGCCTTCACATCCAAAGCCAGTCCACATCGAGAGCAGAACTTTGCATCCACTTGGTTGTTCATTTGGCATCTTGGGCATATTTTGGGCGTGAGCTTCGGCCTCTCCTCTGTGATTTTCTTCAACCCATAAACCCCAAGGATCGCATCATCTAAATCTCGACCAGATAAGTGAACATAAATTGATGGCATCTTTGAGCCTTGTCTCCATCCGAAGACTTGATTCATTTGTGCTTCTGTTAACTTTGATGCAAGAAATGTGGCTCTGCTATGCCTCAGCTTGTGAGGATGAACCTTTTTTGTTAAACCAGCCTTCTTTGCAGCAACCTTAAGAATCTTTGCTAATGCAGGATAGCTCATGGGCTTATACCTGTTTACCGTGCCGATATTGATCCATAGAGGTGCATCAAGATTGTTTTTAAAAGGATGGCTTTCAAGCCATGAGTGAATGTATGGCACACTCGCAACCACTATGATCCTTCTAGGGCCGGTTTTGCCAGTAAGCATAAGCTTGGCATAATTCTCCTCAAATACAACATCTTTTATCCTCATCGAGCCCAGCTCTCCTATTCTTGCACCGCTCTCATAAAGAGTCATGATGAATGCTTTATCTCTAGGATTGTCACATACTTCAACAAGCCTCATAATCTCTTCCTCCTTAATGAGCTCACCAGGCATAAGTTCATCCTTAGCTTTAAGTGTGGTCTTGATCCACTTCACTTCTTCAGGATACTCCTCATTATTGCCCTTCAGCCAACGGTAAAAACGCTTCAGGGCAACCTTGTAATCGTGCTTGGTCCAAGGTGAATAATCGCTCCTCTCAATTTTGTACACAAGATCCTCAATATCCTTCTTACCAGCTTCATCAAAATCCTTTCCAAGCATTTCACCAAGCTTTCTTACAATATCTAAGTATTTTTCAACTCTTCTCTTGCTTAAACCCTCAGAGAAGAGCTGCTTCTCAAATTCGAAGATGAGTGTTTTATTCTTTTCACTCAACGGGTTATGAAGCCTCCTCTCAGCCCTTCTTAACCTTGCCTCTGAATCGTGAATATCGATAAGTTGCTTGACCATCCATTAAGGATTAAGAAGGTGTATTTATACTTGTGGTATGGAGCCTCGGGCGGGCTTTGAACCCGCGACCTCTGCCTTTTTGTTTTATCTTACCAAGGCAACGCTTTCTATGGCTAAAGCCTCTACCAGGCTGAGCTACCGAGGCTCATTATTTTTATAAACTTTGGTAGTTTTAAACATTTATGAATATTTAAAAAGAGATTTTCCGTTTAATTGATAATTGATGGATAAGCACTCTGATGTATATAAAGGGAGAAAAGGCTTTGTTATTGTATATACTGGTGATGGTAAAGGTAAGACTACAGCCGCGTTAGGTTTAGCACTCCGCGCTATTGGTCATGGATTAAAGGTTTTAATGATTCAATTCATAAAAGGTGGTTGGAATTATGGAGAATTGAAAAGTGCGGAAAAATTAAGCCCTAATTTTAAGATTGTAACTATGGGTAAAGGCTATGTGAGAAAAGAGGATAAAGAAGGGTTTGAGAAGCATAAAGTTGCTGCAAAGGAAGCTTTAGAGTTTTCTAAAGAAAAGATCATTTCGGGCGAATATGATGTTATAATTTTGGATGAGATTAATTATGCTCAATACTTTCAATTGATTAGTGTTGAGGATATTTTGGATTTAATTCATTCAAAGCCAACCTTTGTGACTCTCGTTTTAACTGGTAATTACGCTCACCCCTCAATTTTAGAGGTGGCTGATTTAGTTACTGAGATGAAAATGATTAAACATCCTTATCAAAAAGGGATAAAAGCGAAAAAAGGTATAGATTATTAGCTTAAACATTTGTTAAATCATTTAAACTTATTAAGATTTTTCGAATATAATATTTAATGATGAAAAAGAAGGTTATCATTATCGGATCTGGTCCAGCTGGCTTAACCGCCGCCATTTATGCAGCACGAGGTGGTTTAGAGCCGTTGGTAATCGCTGGTAGCACACCTGGAGGGCAATTGATGCTCACCACAGAGGTAGAGAATTATCCTGGCTTTGAAACTGGCATTTTAGGTCCTGAATTGATGGAGAAAATGAGAAGGCAAGCTGAGAAATTTGGTGCAAAGTTTATAGATGCAGATGCTACCAAGGTCGATTTCTCTAAGCGCCCCTTTAAAGTTTGGGTGGGTGAAGAAGTTCATACTGGTGATGCAGTCATTATCGCTACAGGCGCTTCTGCTAAATGGTTGGGTTTAAAGTCTGAGCAAAGGTTAAGAGGCAAGGGTGTTTCTTCATGCGCTACTTGTGATGGTTTCTTCTTTAAAGATAAGGATGTTGTAGTGGTGAGTGGTGGAGATACAGCCATAGAAGAAGCTTTATTCCTCACAAAATTTGCGAGGACGGTTACCATTATTCACAGGAGAGATGCTTTAAGAGCTTCGAAGATTTTACAAGATAGAGCATTTAGTAATGAGAAGATTAAGTTTAAATGGAATAGTGAAGTAGTGGAAGTTTTAGGTGAAGATAGGGTAGTAGGTGTGAGATTGAAAGATGTAAAGACTGGGGAGTTATCTGAGTTAAAATGTGATGGAGTATTCATAGCGATTGGTCACAAACCAAATACAGAATTATTTAAAGGCCAAATCGAGTTGGATAATGAGGGCTACGTGATTATTAAGAATGGGACTGCTACTAGCGTAGAAGGCGTATTCGCGGCTGGTGATGTATATGATTATAAATATAGGCAAGCTATAATCGCTGCTGCATCAGGATGCAAAGCCGCTATAGATACAATAAGGTATCTTGAGGCTAAAGATCCATAATTTTAAATTATTTAGCTAAATTAAGACATTGGAAATATCGCTTGGAAATGCTATTATAAGCTTTAGGTCATAGTATCGTTCGATGGTGATTTATCTTTAGATCCTTAGCTCAAATTAAATTAACCAAGAGGTGCCCCATGACCGAGTACATCTTTCCATATAGCATCCCATACATCTTCTTCTAAAATAGCCTCATGCCTAATAACCGCTTCTAAAAGGCGCCTCATAAAAGCGTGATGCTTGACTTCATCCTCATATATTTCTGTTATTAAATGCTTTACCCTACTATCCCTTTCAACCTCTAAAAGATTTTTAACCTCATTCACCATTCTCATCTCCACTTTGATATGCTCCTCCAAAATCGATTTGATTTGATTATACTCTTGCTCAACAATAAGTTGGCCTTCACCCTTTAAGAGGCTTAAGATAGCATTGTAAAGATTGGCATGCTTTCGAGAATCATGAGCTATACCCCTCAAAGTTTCTTTAACTACCACATTCTTTAACCCTTCAACACTAGATGAAAGGTTTGAAGCATAGCGCTCCTCTAATATCATCATATTTTTAACCTTATCAAATTTATTACTCACTCTAAATACCTCCCCATTATGTAATTTTTCGCACTAAATAAGTTTTTATGCTTGAATAAATTCAATTTTTATTTATTAAAAATTTTTTAATTGAGAGAATGAAATGTTTTTACCTTAGAAGTATTTATTTTAGTGCTTAATATGTAATGAAAATTGAGGGAGAAGAATTGGAAGATTTATTAAGAATGGCAATTGAATATGCAAATCAATTGGGCGCTACATATTCTGAAGCGAGATTCCAATCAGATATTTATGAAACGACCATTTTAAAGAATGGAATACATGAGGTTTCAGCTAAAGATCAATTTATGGGTATTAGTGTTAGAGTATTATATAAAAATGCTTTAGGTTTTGCAGCTACCAATATAATTTCTCAAAATGAAGTTAGAGAATTGGTTGAAAGAGCTATTCATATTGCTAGTGCCACATCAAGCTTAATAAAATCTGGCATTACCATGGGTAAAGGCGAGCTTGGTTGTAATGTAAAGATTGAGATAAAGCCAAGGATAAAGTTTGATTGTGTAGATTATGATTCAAGAATCCAATTATTAAAGGAGGTTGATGAGTTTGCGAAAGATGGAGCAGAAAAGATTGGGGTTAAATTACCTGCACGTATGCTCACTATCGATACTTTAATCACTGAGAAACTTTTAATAACGAGTGATGGTGTGTATGCTTACTCTAAAATCCCTAGGGTAGCATTTAACTTCTTCCTCACAGCTTACGATTCTCAAAAAGGAACTGCTCAAAGGTATGGTAATTTAGGCGAGTCTTTAGGATGGGAGGCGGTTGAAAGATGGGATTTGCCAAAATTACTTCACGAAGAGTCTTTATCCTTATCCAAAGTGGTTAAAGAAGCTAAAAAGCCTCCTACAGACGAATTGGATGTAATTTTAGGGCCTGAGGTGGTTGGTATTGTATGCCATGAGTCTTGTGGTCATCCTTCCGAAGCTGATCGAATCTTAGGTAGAGAGGCTGCTCAAGCTGGAGAGACATATCTCGATATGGATTCAATAGGCAAAAGGGTAGGTTCAGAGGTTATAAATGTGGTAGACGATCCTACTTTACCAAAGTCTTTTGGCTTTTATTTATATGATGATGAAGGTGTGAAAGCGAGAAAACGAGTATTAATAAAGAATGGTGTGATTAATGAGTTTCTCCATAATCGTGAAACTGCTTCAGTATTTAATTTGGAGAGTAATGCATCATCAAGATCAGTAGCGTATAATCGTGAACCCATTATTAGAATGGCAAATACCTTTCTTGAACCTAAGGATTACTCATTTGAAGAATTAATAAAGGATGTGAGGCATGGTGTTTATATTAAAAACTTTATGGAATGGAATATTGATGATAAGCGCTTTCATCAACGTTATGTAGGTTTGGAGGCTTATCAAATCGAAAATGGTGAGTTAAAAGAAATGGTGAGAAACCCTGTACTTGAGTTAACTACAATAGGTTTATGGTCAGCTATCGATGCTGTAGGCAAAGATTTGGAATTTCAAGCTGCATATTGTGGTAAAGGTGATCCAATGCAAGGCATACCTGTATGGACTGGAGGCCCTCATGTAAGATTGAGAAAGGTTAGGTTAAGTGGGGTGTCATTATGAAAAGGGAAGAGTTACCATCATTTGCAGTGAAATTGGGTATAAAATTTGGTGCTTCAGATGTGGTAGCAAGTGTAATAGAGTGGGATGGGATTATGATACGCTTCTCCAATAATGAGGTTACAATTTCTAAATTCTTTCATGAAGCTTTTTTGAAGATTTTTATAATGATTGGGAAGCATAGAGCTGCATCTACAGTTAATGTGCTATCAGAAAGTGTTGTAGAGAATACTATAAAGAATTTAATTAATATAGCGAAAATTACACCACCAGCTGATATTTACGCTCCTTTACCAAAGGGCCCATTTAATTATAATCCATCACTTCTTAAAGCTCCAACAATACCATTAGATTCAATTAAATTATCCAATTATGTTAAAGATGGTATTAATGGAGCGTTAGAAGCTGGTGCGCAACGTGTTGCTGGCTCACTTATAGCTGGAAATATTCGAGTTATATTGGAGACTTCAAGTAATGTGCATGCGGAGCAAGAAGGTTCGAGTTTGGAGATTTCAATAAGGGCTTTCACATCAAAATATTCATCAGGCCATGGTGTATCTATAGCTCAAAATGAAAAAGATTTTCAACCATTAAATGCTGGAAAGTATGCTGGAGAGATCGCTAAGTTAGCTTCAAATCCAAAGCAAATCGAGCCGGGTAAATATAAAGCATTACTAAGCCCATTAATCTTCGCTAACCTCGTTAATCAAATAGGTATTCAATCATCAGCATTTTTAATAGATGCTGGCCAATCATTCCTCATTGATAAGATTGAACAAAAAGTCGCTAGTGATCGATTCACACTATATGATGATCCTACAATCCCTAATACGTATGGTTCAAGAGCATTTGATGATGAGGGTGTGCCTACAAAAAATAATGTAATTGTAGATAAGGGTATTTTAAAGACTTATTTGCACAATACTACTACCGCAACTAAATACAATACACAAACAACGGGTAATGCTGGTTTAATAGTGCCAAAACCATGGAATTTAATCGTTGAGCAGGGTGATAAAAAGTTTGAGAGATTGCTATCTGAGATTGATTATGGTATTTATGTAACGAATGCTTGGTATCTCAGATTTCAAGATTATCAAAAGGGAGACTTTTCAATAGTTCCTCGAGACGGTATGTTTTTAATTAAAAATGGGAGTATCGCATACTCAATAAAGGATTTAAGAATTAGTGATAATATGTTAAGAATCTTTCAAAATATTGAAGATTTAAGTTTAGAGAGATTATGGGTTAAATGGTGGGAAGTAGAGATACCAACACTTACACCATACGCTATTGTAAGTGATTTAAACTTCACAAAATCTTTATTATGAGCTAATCAAACTTTAACATTCTTTCAGCTACCAATATGCCTACTATAGAGAATGTTAAAGCAAATATTATTAAAAATTCGAAATTGTGCAATAAAATTTGCATATTAAACTCATTACTCAAAATGAAGATGCGAATATTATCTGAAGCGTAAGATATTGGATTGAATTTAGCAATCATTTGAAGCCAACTTGGCATTTGCTTTATAGGGAATAATGCACTACTTGCAAACATTAATGGTAAGTTAAGAAGATTCACTACAGCGGCATGAGCTTCCCAACTCTTAATTCTAATCGTTATCGCTATGAATAATGATGATAATCCAATACTTAAAAGTAATAAGGTAGTGAGTATGCCTAATAAATTAATCAAATTAAAATTATGTGTTAATTTAAGGCCGAAAGCAAGAGCGATACTAAATACTAATAATGCTTGAACTATACCTCTTAATACGCTAAAGCTTACTTTCGCTATTATAATTGAGCATCTCGATATAGGTGCTACAAGCAATTTATTGAGAAATCCAAAGCGCCTATCCCAAACTATCGACATACCACTAAACATAGATGTGAAGAGTATAACTATGGATAGCATACCCGCTGATATGTATGTGAAGTAATCAGTAGTACCTCCAAATGTGTTTTGTAAAATACGATTAAATAAATCACTAATAATGTGTGTTTTATCTGGAGGTAATTCTTTTATAATTTCAGGTGGGATTGAAATTAATCCACTAAGATTAAAAGCCTTTCCGAATAAACCTAGCCAAAGTGTTGGTTGAATAATCATCATGAGTATGAGAAAAGGCTCTCTAACCCATTTCTTCACCTCTCTCATTATTAAAGCAAATATTTCATCAATCATGCTCGAATCCTTTTAAGAATTCTTCTCATTCTCCAAACATCCTCACTCGAACCTTCAATCTCTCTCAATAATCTCCCAGTATATTCAAGATAAACTTGATCTAAAGTTGGTTTAATTAATGAAACTCGACTTATTCTTAAATCCCTCTCAACCACTCTTTTAACGATTATTGGCAATACTTCTTCACCCTTCATAACCTTAATTCGATAATGATTACCCTCTTTCTTCACTTCTTTGACTTGGGGTATAGTTAAAAATGCACTCTCCATATTGGTATTTATCCCATTTATTAAATCCAATTCTATAATATCTCCTCCAAGACTATCTTTAAGATTGCTAGGCGAATCTATCACTTTTATTCTTCCATAATCGATAATCGCTATTCTATCACAAAGCGTATCGGCTTCATCCATATAATGAGTGGTTAAGAAAATCGTCATGTGATGATCCTTTCTTAATTGTTTAATATAATCCCAAATTACAGCTCTCGTTTGTACATCAAGGCCCAATGTAGGTTCATCAAGAAAAAGAATCTTTGGATAATGAATCAAACCTTCAGCAAGCTCGAGGCGCTTACGCATTCCACCTGAATAAGTCTCAACCTTTTTATCTGCAAATTCTAACAAATTCACTAAGCTTAATACCTCATTAATTCTTTTTTTCGCAACATCTTTATCTAAATGGTATAATCGAGCGTGCAACATTAAATTCTCTCTACCCGTTAAGTCCTCATCTACAGTTAAATCTTGAGGTACAAGCCCAATAACCCTTCTCACCATACTCTCATCCTTTACTATATCATAACCTAAAATACTAGCGGTCCCATCAGTAGGTTTGAGAAGTGTAGTGAGCATATTGATCGTTGTGGTTTTACCAGCTCCATTCGGTCCAAGTAAGCCGAAAATTTCACCTTCATTTACTGAGAAGTTAACATGATCAACCGCTATTAACTTACCAAAACGCTTAGTTAAATCATAAGTTTGAATAATCGATGCCACACTTTTACTTTTACACCATTTTTATAAATCTTTTAATATTCAATTCATAAGCCTTATTAAATGCTAGTGTTAAGTTAAGATTTGGTAAAAATGTGTGAATCAATCGTATATTTAATCGAAAAGACTGAAGAGCCTTTCATGAGGGATGTGATATTTGTAAATGTAGAAGGCAATCAAATTAAGTTAAGAGATATTATGGGAGTAGAGAAAATTGTATATGGAGAGATAGTAAAAATAGATTTCATAAATCACGCTTTATTTATTAGAGAGAGGTCTTAAAGTTCACGGCTTTCATTTACTTTGCAAGAAACTAGCAATTAAATTAATAGCTTTACCATAGATTAGTGTCAAAATCGCAATAAAAATTATTTTTCTTTTGAAAATCTAACACTAAACGCTATGTTTAAACTAGGAATAAATAATTCTCAAATAATCTCTTATAAGGATCTTTATTAACCGATTTTACTGCACTTATCACAATATTTGTATATTTCTAAGCGTTGTCCAATAGGTTTAAAGTTAAGTTTTGTAATAAATTTAGACCACAATTCTTCAAATTTTTTATCTTCATAATCTTGGGTATTGCCACATTTAGGGCAAATTATGTGAATGTGAGGGGAAGTGTTTGCATCATATCTTGAGCTTATATTTGGGAATCCAAGTTCTTGTATCAATCCTAACTTCATAAGAAGATTTAATGTTTGGTAAATGGTTGATAAACTGATTGTTGGAAATTTTTGTGAAACTCTCTTATATATTTCATCAGCTGTTGGATGGCTTTTGTATGAGAATAAAATTTCACAAATCGCTAAACGTTGGGGTGTTACCTTGTGTCCCTTTTGATGTAACATTGTTATTATTTGTTTAAGAGTTAGCAATTCTAACCTCTTTTAATTTAATTGAATGTTATTTAAATCAATTTCTTAACATAAAAGTTTAAATAAAATTTATTTTTAATTAATAACGATTATGAATTAGGAGGAGAATTTTATGGAAGAGTATAAAATGCCATTAATAGGTGATAAATTCCCTCAAATGGAAGTTAGAACTACTAGAGGTATGATTAAGCTTCCAGATGATTACAATGGTAAGTGGTTTATTCTCTTCAGCCATCCAGCTGATTTTACACCAGTATGCACAACAGAATTTGTTGCATTTCAAAAAAGATTTGAAGAGTTTCAAAAGTTACAATGTGAATTAATAGGATTAAGCATAGATCAAGTTTTCGCTCATTTAAAATGGGAGGAATGGATTAAAGAAAAGCTTGGTATAGAGATAAAATTCCCAATAATTGCTGATAATACTGGTGAAATATCTGCAAGATTAGGTATGCGCCACAAGCAAGCTGCAGGAACACAAACGGTTAGAGCTGTATTTATAGTAGATCCTAAAGGTATCGTTAGAGCGATACTTTATTATCCAATGGAGTTAGGTAGAAATATGGATGAGATACTTCGAATGGTAAAAGCACTTCAAATAGCTGATAAAGGTTATGCTATACCAGCCAATTGGCCTAATAATGAAATAATTGGTGATAATGTGATTATTCCACCGGCTAATAATGTAGATATGATTCAAAAAAGAAAAGAGCAAGAGAAGGCCGGAGAGATAAAGTGCATAGATTGGTGGTTATGCTACAAGAAAGTAGAGTAAACTTAGTAATTGTATTTCTCCACTTTTATTTTTTATTATAAAGACGAACAGTTCTGATACTTTAATCATATTAATGGATTTGATTCCAATATCCAAAGTAATAGCTTACATCAATCTGGTTAATTCCTTATTCATGATTTTTTAGTAGAGGTTTATAATATTCAAGGAACATGAGTAGAAGTAAATTAGGATTTAAATCAAAGACTCACAGAAGAGTATTGGTGCCGGGGACGGGTTTCGAACCCGCGACCTTTATCCGATTATGCTAAATGAGCATAATCTCCAGATTATGAGTCACACCCTTGAGACTGGCGCTCCACCAGCTGAGCTACCCCGGCTCCATATTAATTAATAAAGCTCAATTTAAAAGGTTATTTCTTACAAATATTTTGGCTTAATGTAATCCTTACCACCAGCTTCAAGTGAACCAATTAAAACTCGATGATATTCTTCACCACTTTTCACATTCACTACTTTTTCTAACTTACCATATGCGATGAATCTCTCACCTAATTTCATTATATCCCCATACAAAGATTCGTAACTGCTAACTTCTTTTATATCATTAACTTTTAGACCCTCTTTTATTGAGATATTTTTCACATGGTAAGTATGTGGTAGAAAAAGAGATTGTGAGGTATCACTAATCTCACCTTCAATTTGGATCATACCCTTTGGTATGTATAATGTATCTCCATACTCTTCAAAAATCTCATTATTCAGCTTAACTGGATGAATAGAGAAATTATAATCTTCAAAAATGCCATAATTCCATTTACGATTGTAAATCCCTTTAGCCTCATTAATGGTAAGTGGATATGTTGAAGCTTTATCCTTGCACCACTCTTCTAAACGCTTACTTGAGAGTCTATGTATTAATCGATCTTCATTGTATAATTGTATAATTGCTTCTTTAACTTTCAATGCATTTTTATAACCATACACTATAATATCGATATCTGAGAGTATTGGATGATGAATATTTATAAGAATAGATCCAGTAATACCAAAATTCACAATCGGAACTTTAGCCTCTTTTGATAAATATTCAACAAGATTTACTGTAGCTTCTTGTATACGATCTTTCTTCTCCTTTCTTAATAATTGTTGAATCTTTCTATCTGGATGATAGTAATGTTTAATGTAATTATATGGCACTGCAGAGATCATCGTATTGAATACTTTCGAATTATATACATAATGTGGATAATACTCCTTTAAATTATAAAGATTTTTGAGTAAATTTAGCATGGTATAAGATGGCATTACACGATCGTATTTACCAGCCCACTTACCACCCTCTTTTGGCACATACTTTATATAGGATATTATGCGATCCTTTGGATGGGTATAACCTATTGCACAAAAAAAGAAACCTTCTTTTGTTTTTATAAAATCTCTATCTCTCGGCTTCATTAATCCCACTCAGATTGAGATTGTTATTATGTAATCTGATGGATATTTACCGAGAACGATTCGGTAATAATCTTTATGTTTACTAATCACTTTTTCAATCACCCCTTGAGCTATAATCAACTCATTATTCATTACTTGCTCACAAAATCTTCCTCTAAACGATACAACTTCATCAATATTCGATACTTTATCACCATCAAGAAACTCAACTTGTGATAAAGTATATTTGCAAGGTGTAAAAAAGGATTCTGAATCATCAATTACTTTTGCTTTAATCTTACCATATCCAATAGGCTTATAAATTACAGATCCATACTCCTCATTAATTTCATTCCAATCTTTCACATATCTGATAAAATAATCAATATTTTCAAACTTTCCTTGAATCGTTTTTCTTTTCTCATGCCATAAGAAGTTATTTAATGGTATTTGTGTATCACGTGAGCGAAATTGATACAATCGATACAAATCTCCATTATTATATGGCTTAACTTTTGATGAAGATTTGAATAATTCCATTAAAGCCTCTTTAACAGCTTTACAATACTTGCTACCATATACGATTACATCAATATCAGAAGATGGTAAGTTTAAACTTAATAAAATCGAGCCTGAAATCCCAAATTGACTTAATGGAGTATTTGATTCATTACTTAAAAGCTTTACAAATCTAATCGCTGCACTCTCAATCGAATTTAAATTATCAGCATTTAATAATTGAGTGAGTTTTTGTTGTGGTTTATAATGATAAAATACTTTCGAATACTCAATTTCACATAACTCTTGATTGAAGATCGGATCTAATATTAAAAATTGAGGGTATCTCTCTTTAAGAAGTTTGTATCTTTCATTAAGAGCATAAACTTTTTTATATCTCAATAATCCACGCACTCTTTCACCATTTTGATCAGGTATATATCGAATAAAGCTAATAAGACGATTTGGTGGATGAACAAGCCCTTTTACTTCAAATATGCTATGATCCTCTAATTCTATAAAATCCCCCTCTCTTCCTTTTAACAAACTCAATCCTAATAGAACTTTAGTTAAATAAATGTTTTAATACTTGTAAGCGATTTTAATCGAATTTATGGAGTTTTACAATCTCCTTTAAATCTTTACAAAATCTTTTAATATGCCATAATTTCACATGGGGCATAATAACCAATCGAATGTGAGTGGGTAAATAAGATATAAACCACCCTCTTTTAGCTAACTCATTCACTATTAAATGCAAATCAATATTTTCAGAACGTATGCCCACTATATTCATAATAGGTGGCGTCATTAAAGCCAAACCTTTAATTTCATTAATCTCTTCCACTAACGCCTCAGTAACTCTCATACACTTTCTTACAATCTTCAAATATCCTTCGAAACCGAAATGCTTCAATAAAGCCCATACCGCTAAAACTGCAGCACCGGATCGGGTTGAAGTTATCGTTGCATATTCAAATTCACCATAAGCTCCATAAGGTATTCTCTCTTTTATCAAATTGAGATAAGATTCGTTACGAAAGATAATACCACCAGCAGGTATTGGGCAAAGGCCCATTTTATGAGGATCTATAGTTATCGAATCGACACCTTTTAACCTAAAGTCGAAATCATTTACCTTGTATCCTAATTCTTTAAGAAATGGTATAACAAAACCTCCAAAAGCAGCATCTACATGCAAGTATAAATCATGAGTGGATGCAAGTTCTGAGAGTTCATCAATGGGATCTATAATTCCCAAATCGGTAGAGCCAGCAACACCTACCAGAGCTAGTGTTTTATCATCTATCGCTCTTTTAACCTCATTTATATTTACTTGGAAATTTTGATTCAAATTAACCTCTACAAGCTTAAGATTCAATATATCGATTGCACGGCGAAGTGATACGTGAGCAGATTTTGGTATGATTACTTTATTCTTACCTTTTTTCATTTTCCGTGCGACCCATAATGCGAGTAAATTACCCTCACTACCTCCCGATACTATATGGCCTGATGGGTGAGGATTTGAGAGTAAATCCCCAATCATTTTCACAACTTCCTTCTCCATTTCAAAAACTTTAGGGAAGAGAGTAGCATCACCAACATTCTTTTCTATAAATTTGGTAAAGATACTTACAGCAAATTTGTGAGGTTTTGTGCACATGGATGATAAAATCATTCCAGATTCGTACGTGGGCTCACATTTTAACCTCTCTTTTAACTCATGAAACACATAACTCTTCAATAACCCTTTCCTTTGCATAATTCTTTTAAAATATACTCAATTTTTATACTCTACCTTTAATATTACTTTTCCACCCATTTACCTTTTCAATTAAATTAAGCATAATTGTAGAGTATATAGAGTTTGGTGCTATACGTTGAACAATCCCATTATAGTATTGTATCATTTCCATCAACCTCTCTAACTCAGTAAACCTTTTTTGTGAGAGAAAGGCTTGAATGCGGGTAGCATGTATAATACTTTCAATCACTATAAAGTTTGCTCTACAATAAACTTGGGGAATACATTCATCCTTTAAATCAATCATCTCCACTTTTAATAAAATTTCAGCTCTATCTTTTCCATATTGTTGGATATTAATCACAGAAGTCTCAAGATGAGCATCAACATGCTTTAAATAAGGTGCATTCACCAATTTAGCAGATTCAAACCATTTTAATGGGATTTTTTCATCTTTAAATGTGGTTTGATAATAAAGCTCAGCTTTAGATGTAATATTTATTACAGCACAACCATTTCTTACTATATTTTGATATGTACGAGTATTAATGAATGGTCTAATTAATAATTGCCCTTCTTTATTCATAATTATACCCATAGGTGCAGCATTTGGTTCACCATTCAGATTATAAGTTGAAATTATGGCCTCTACAATCACATTATCCAAAAAGCCCAATTGATGTAATTTATTTATTAAATCCAATATCTTTCTCCAACACCAATAATATTTGGTTATGATTTAAAAGATATATTTTCAATTTGGCAAATTTAAGTAAAGTTAATATCACATTATTATTACAATAATTTTGATGAGTGAAAAATTTTATGATGTGATTATAGTTGGAGGTGCAGCTGCAGGTTTATCAGCAGCCATTTACACTTCACGCCAAGGTTTGAAAACTCTTGTAGTAACGAAGGATATTGGCGGTCAAGCTTTACTCGCCTCACACATAGAAAATTATCCAGGCTTCAAAAGTATTAATGGATTTGAATTAATGCAAATCTTTTATCAACAAGCTGAAAGTTTTGGGGCTGAATTTGTGTATGAGGAGGTGAAAGAGGTTGGTGAGATTAATGGTAAATTTTATGTAAAGACTATTAATGATACTTATAATTCACAAACACTCATTCTTGCTTTTGGTAAAACACCACGTGAAATGGGAGTTCCTAATGAAAGTAAGTTTATTGGTAAAGGTCTTTCATATTGCGCTACATGTGATGGCCCTCTCTTCAAGAATAAGATTGTTGCAGTAGTGGGATTTGGGGATTTGGCTATGGATGCAGCATTATTATTAGCCAATATCGCAAATAAGGTGTATTTGATTATTCCTAGTGATAAACTAATCGGTGATGAGGATCTTGTGAATAAATGTATGAGTGAAAAAAAGATCACATTAATACCAAACTCTGAAGTGATAGAAGTAAAGGGTGAAAAGAGGGTTGAGTCTTTAGTATTAAAGAATACAAAGACTTCAACCATTAATGAGTTAAAAATTGATGGTGTGTTTGTAGAGTTAGGATATACCACAAAGACCGATTTTATCAAAGGCTTTGTGAAGATGAATGAATTAGGCGAAATTATTGTGGATAAGAATCAAGCTACAAGCCGTGCTGGGGTATTCGCTGCAGGCGATGTTACCGATACACCATTTAAACAATTGGTAATCTCAGCTGGTGATGGTGCGAAAGCTGGTTTGGCTGCATATAATTATATTCAGAGATTAAGAGGAAAGCCCATCAAAAAAGCTGATTGGAGGAAACTCTCAAAGTAGAATTTTTATTTTTGCTGAACTCCTCCTTTCCTTCTCTTATACAAGTGGGCACACCTACTAGGGAGATGGGAATTAAGACAAAGAGGTTATTATTAAGCCTTGAATTATTGTTAACAATATTTGAAAACCTATTTTGAATGGTACATCCCACTTAAATTCAAGGATCCATGGTACTGATGGGCTTGGCTCAGTTAACAAGACTGTTATAGTAGCATACTCAACCCTGCGCTCTAGATATTTAAGTTGACTTATGTAAAGCTCTATTTGCTCGCACACTCTAGTGAGTTCACGCTCGATACTTAACATCTCATCCACTTTTTGAGCTTTATCAAATAGTTGAAAGAGGTGTTGTTCCTCACGTTGTGCATTCTTCAACCTTGCCTCAAGATCTACATATCGCTCCGTTACATCTTGACTACTCACCCTTTTATCCGTCAATTCGCTCAATTGGCTGATACGTTGCAATGTAGCGTAAAAGTCTGCTTGTGAGATACGAAGTGTCAAACTCGCAGATCTAACTTTACTATCCTTCGAGATTAACATTTGTGAAATAAATCCTTTCATTTCTTGCGTAATTCTTTGTATCTGCTCGATTGTAGATCCGATATTTTCCACCTCTATAGCTAACCAACCATCATAAACGATCTTCCTTCCTATCGTTTCTAACTCTGTGGCGAAAGAAGTCTCTATGAGTGTAAGCATAGGTAGTTTATTAGCTACGAGAGTCCTATCTCTTCTTTTGCTCCCATAAACTCAGTTTTTCGGATATAGCACCTTTCCCACAATATATCCTATTAATAAAAATACTATGATGAGAGTTACAATTACACCTAAATGCTAAGTGCTTGCTATTTACCATCACAGTTTATCAAAAGGATATTTAATAAATCTATGGAGTAGAACGAACTGTTCTAATTTATGAGATAGATTATATAATTAAAGGTTTAAATATTTAACCACTTTGCAAACCTATAATGTGATGTCAAGTTTTTAAGCTCCTTTATACTAACTTATTTGAGGAAATATGCTTCAAAAGATAGGCCATATTTATGAATTAAAACAAAAGCTTAGAATAGGCCATATTTATGAAGAAGGTGTAAAAAAGAAATATGGCAGTGAGAGTAAAGCTGATAATAGTTGTTAAAGGCTCAAAAGAGCTTCGTGAAACAGTAGCTTTAGTTAATTCTGGATTTGAGACTATAACCCCTCAACTTTTAATACCTCGTAGACTCGCTGAGGAGCTTGAAATATGGCCCAATATGTTATCTAAAGCAAAGATAGTAACTTACGGGACAGCGGGAGGAGCAGTGAAGAATTATTTGATACCAAGTATCATAGAGGTCTCTATAATAGAAGAGGGTGTTCAATCTAAATGTATAGCAGATGCGGTAATATCAGAGATAGAAGAGGAGGTATTAATAAGTGATAAACTCGCTGGAAAGCTTGGAATAATACTGGAAGATATAAGTGAGGGTTTGTTTGCTTTAAAAGCAGATCCAAATAGAAAAATCAGAAGTTCTTATCCACCACAATATTGGTGATTAAAAGTTAACGCCTTTTTAGATGTTATGAAGCTTACTAAACAAGAGTGACATAAACCTTAGCTACTTTTAAAGATGTCGTGATAAAGGACTCTGTTACTTTAAGCCATCACTTTCTTAATAAGCTCTATCAATTTAATATATTCTGTTTATGAAGAATAAATGCTTTAAGCCATTTTTGTATATGCTCAAGGCTACATTCTCTCTTCCTAAATGGAATAATAATCATTAAAGCTCTCAATTTTATCTTTAAAATATTGAATAGCTCTTTCGATAAAGCTTTTATAATCTTCATAAAGAAGCCCATGATCAATCCTAAGCTTTTACAAGCTTCTTGATACCATAGTGCACCATCTGTATAAACAGTATGCTTTCCATAATGCCTTATTAGCTTCTTTAGAAAAAGCTCTGCTGTAAGAATACTTCTCATCCATGAGAATGATAAAGCAAGGAAGCGATGTTGATAAGGCTCATAAGCTACTTAAATCCTTCTAAGCCCTTAACTTTCACCATTGTCTCATCCACAAGAAAGCAATGAACATGTTTAAGCATGAAAAAGTCTTTTTAAAGGAGCTAAATCTTGAATCCATCTCCATATGGATATATAGCTTCTTTGAATGAAAATTATTAAAGCTCTTGATGAAGCTCTAAGACTTAAGCCTTCAAAACTAAATATAGTATATAGGATTATAGCTATAGGAGTCCTATCCTTAATGAACATAGATCATCGCAAGTTCTTCAGGGAGAGAGCTCCTCTTAAAGTAACAGCCTAATATTATAAATATCATTAATGAAGAGCTCAGTATCAAGGCTATGGATGAGCATTTAAATGTTAAAACCTCCTTATTATTCACATCTCTAGAAGCTTATATGGAAAGTGCTTACCTAGAGCTTCGCTTCATTTATAGCTATACAATAATGGTCCTTCTCAAGCTTACATATTCTTCAATGCTATGAATGTTCTTTAATAGTTAAATAGAATAAGTAAGCATCTCAATAAATTAGCAGCCTTTCTATAAGAGAAAGCATAGTAGCAAGACCTTCATATTTAAAGGAGTTTTATTTTATTATTCTTGAATATCTTTACATCTTTCACTCATAAGAATAAGCTGCCCATAAGTAAAGCTTAACTCTTCATTAAAAAAGCTTGAAGATCAAAGAACCTAGAAGAGAAAAAACCATCATGACAATATCCCTTTAAGAGTATTTGAAGATTCGATAAGGAGAGTTATAAATTGATATGACTCAATAAATCTATCAAGCTTATACATTCATACCATACATTATAGCTCTCATATTATAAGTAAAATTTGCTTAAATAATACTATATTTCCTTTTTAACTCTTCCACATGCTTTAAATAAATATGATCCAAAACCGTGCCCGATGCTTCTTTAATTCTCACAACATCGACTAAATCTTTGAATTTACCACCAGCTAAACCATCAGCTATCAATGCAGCACCTTCAGCAGCTTCTTTAGCAACTTTAGCGAATCTTCCTACCTTTCTTACAATACCAAAGTTTGAAAGTCTTTTTGCAACTTCATTATAAATTTTATCAACTCTTGAGAGTCTACCTGAGATTAAAATCTCTTTAGGATTGGTTACAGAAACTCTCATAGATGCTACACTCTTTACAATACTCTCCATTAAAGCATCCCAAGCCAATTTATACCTACCACCTAATTCAACCTTATTTGCAAAATCTTCTGGTGTGATAAATTCATTACCAGCTATATACGCTGCACCACCTTGGAATAATAATTCTTTATTAAATGTGTTAAGAAGGTATGCTAACTCACTATCCATTGAGCCTAAAGTGAGAAAGCCTAAACCACCACTAGTACCACCAATCCCATCAACAATCTCACCATTCTCCACACCTATTACAGCAGTAAATCCAAAGCCTATTTCAACCAATATAAATGAAGTTTCATTATAATTTATACCAAGCCTCTTCGCTTGATCGTAAATCGCCAAGACTGCGCAGCAAAGCTTATCCGCTGTGCCCATATCAATTTTATTCACCTTTCTATACTCAGGTACTGTAGGTAAATGAATTACACCAGGGATAAAGTATGTATTAAAACCTTCTTCTTTCATCATTTTTACCAATTTTCTCAAACCAACCAATACACCAACCTTTAAATCATCAGGCCTTACCAATATTGTGAGAAAATGCTCTCGATCGGTAATTTGGCTAATATGTGTTAATGGTAAACCATAACCAGAAGGGCCTACGATTAAATCCAAATCTCCTGCAGATTTAAGTAAATCGATTACAATTTTTGGATCTTTAGCAATCTCAATAGATGGTATGGTTGTATCTATGAATAATTCTCCATTATCCAATCCACAAAAATCAAAGCTCTTTGTTCCAGGATCTATACCTACAACTCTCACCAAATTTGATCAACATCATGTGTAAGAGCACATTAATATAAGTATTTGGACAAATTAGGATTGTATGATGAAGAACTTTCCAAATGAAGTTATGAAGGCTGCTCAATTAGCTGCATTATTGGAAGTTAGTAGCACACCAAAACCTGGTAATGTGCATAGAAATGCTGATTATCCCGATACCAAATTTGAGCACTTTTTAGCTGGCTCCATTGCCTTAGGACCGGTGATTAGAGATGTAACAATAAATGGAATGAGGATGAAAAACTCTTTGAGTAAGATAGGTATAGGAAGGTATATTAAAAGAGCGATTTTAAATGTAAAAGCCTCTCATAAGGGTGGGAATACACATCTCGGTATGATTCTTCTCTTTGTACCTTTAGCCGCTTCTGCTGGCTTAAGTTATGTTGAAAATAGTGAAGTCGAAATAGGGGTTCTTCGCAAAAAATTGATTGAGATTTTAAGATCTACAACTGTTAAAGATGCGATAGAAGCTACTAAGGGTTTATGTGAAGCGAATGCTGCATTAGGAGTATTAGAGGATGAATATACCGTAGATGTGACCAAAAATAATGCATGTAAGGTTATTTTAAAAAGGGGTTTAACCCTTTATGAGTTAATGGAGTATGCTTCTGAATGGGATAATATCGCTAAGGAATGGGTTACAGGCTTAAAAATTTCCTTTGAGCTCGGTTATCCGGAGTTGGTAAGCGTTTATAAAAATACTGGTGATATTAATGTAGCTACTGTGCATACATTTTTGAAAATATTGGCTGAAATACCTGATACATTTATTGCAAGAAAGGTTGGGTTTAAAGTAACTCGAGATATAAGGGAAGCGGTAAAGATAGGCCTTCCCAAAGCTGAAGAGATATCAAAAGAAGTTAAAGAGATTTTGAAAATTGGTGGATTAATGAGTAATGAGGGTAAAGAGAGATTAATTAAATTGGATAAAAAATTGAGAGAATCAAATGGAATACTCAATCCGGGTACTTCTGCTGATATTACTGGATCTTCTTTAATGATCGCTTTATTATGTGGATTAAAGTTTTAACTCTTAAATCTTGGAATAATCTCTTTATTGATTAACATTAAGGATTTGCGTACATCTGGACCTATTGGTGATCCAACAACTATTAATGTAACGCCCAACTTAACTATTTTATCAATCTTCTCAATACAACTTTCTGGCGTGCCATAAATGGAGAAATTATCAAGCATTTCACTCGTAACTTTACTAAATGCTTCTTTCCATTGACCTTTATTAATCGCATCTTTAATAGCTTGTGCAGACTCAGGCTTAATCCCATGTGATTCAAGTATATGTGGTGGACAACCAGCTACGATAAAAGCTACTATAGGTGTTGCTGCTTTTCGAGCCTTATCTACATCCTCGGCTACGGATACTGATGTAGCTGCCGTTATTTCAATATCTTCTAACCTTTTACCAGCTTTCGTGATACCCTCTTGTAAATACTTTAAAGCGATCTCAAAATCTTTTGGATGTGAAGCATTAATCATCACACCATCACCAATTTCTGCAGCCATACTCAACATCTTCGGCCCTTGAGCACCTATAAAGATTGGAATATTTTGCTTAGGTTTAAAATTCATTCTTACATTTGGAACTATGAATTTACTACCTTCAAACTTCACACTCCCTGTTGTGAATATGCTTCGTATAATTTGAACCGCTTCTTTAACTGCAATTAATGGCTTTTCATAATCTGGAATAACGGATTCTAATGTGGTTTTATCACCAGGCCCAATTCCACAAACTACTCTACCAGGAGCGATTTCATTAAGTGAGGCAAATATTTGAGCGGTAACGACAGGATGAATCAAGTAAGGATTTGTTACACCAGCACCCATTTTTATACGCTCTGTGTGTAAAGCTATCGTTGTGAGTATGGTATACACATTACGATTCACACAATGATCAGTAATCCAAACATAATCGAAGCCCAATTTCTCAGCTAGTACAGCATAATATACAGTCTTCCAATATGGCTCCATTGGAACAAGTTCAAGCCCAAACTTTACCATGTGAATCACCATTATTTTAAAATCGATGCAGCATCATTTAACCCTAATGTATTCAAAATTTCTATCACTTTCTCTTTCTCAATCATTAATAATGATTGAATCAATAATCTCAACCCCTCCTTTGAAGCCAACTCATCCCTCATAGCGAGTTTAAGGAAGTTCTTACCGAATTCGCTGGGAAGATTATCAACCTTTGAAGATTTCAATAATAAATTGAGCAAACCTTCTGATAAATCCTTATAGGAATTAATGGGTATTTTATTCAATGCATTCTCAACACTCATATCACTCACCCTTCTTTGGTTTTTCCATTAATTTAACTTTACTCAATATAGTACCATCGTCATAATGTGGCATTCGAACTAAAGTATCACCAAACTTCTCAATTTCACGAGCCTCATCGGCGAGTCGAGCAGCCTCTCTTAACATCTCATGAGCGGCTGCAACCAAGGGTATATACTTTTCAACTTCTTTTACTTTAAAGCAACCCTCAACGGTAAGATCCGCGACTCTTCTCGCTATTTCATAAGCGGCTAAAGCCTTTGCATATGCGTAAGGGTTATTAAAGTTTGCCGCATTAACAGCTTTCACTTTATCGATTATAATTTTAGGTAATGTGATAGCCTCTCCTTTTTTAATACTATCTATCACTTTATCAATCTCTTTATAAAGAATATTGAATGCACCCGTAATCGCTAAAACCTTAATAATATCCGCATTGAATATAGCCATCTCAACCGGGTCTAAAAATTCTCTTCTCGCACCGATCATTGAATCTGCCTCCACAATTATATAACCTTGCCCCATCTCTTCTATTTGCTTTACAGCAGCTTTAGCTGGGCTATCTGATACTACAATTAAGGGTATTCCAGCATTCTTTACCAACTCTCGAATCTTAGTCGGCCCGGGTAATGATGCATTGGGGCTAACGGTTATAATAAGATTCGGCTTAAATTCCAAGATCTTTTGTGTTACTTCTATAGCTTGCTCAACGCCTAACTTAGCACCCGCACTAATTACTCTAACATCGATATCTTCCCTCTCAGCCCGTTCATCCAATAAAAATTCGATCAAGGGAGCGCTACCTATATTACCAACCTTAACAAAACCAACTTTAATAGGCAAATCGATCACCGAGAATCTATCCGTTTTTATGATTATTAATTCTTACCTATATACTAAAATGATTTTCTTAACGGAAAAGGCTTTTTAATTATGCTCTTCATTCCACTTTTATTATCGTGATTGATATGGAATAAGCCTCTTTAGGATTTTGAATGAAGAGCCTCATTCTATAACTTTAAGTAATATCATGATTTTAATTACATTATGTGTAATGTTGTTGTGTTTTGGAGTGGTGGAAAGGATAGTTGTTTAGCATGTTATGAGGCGATTTCACATTCTTTAACCATTTCATACCTCCTTAATTTTACAATAAGGGATAAGCCTTATTTTCATGGAAGCCCCGAATTGATACATGCTCAATTACAATCGATTAATATTCCATTTATCCAAAAGAATACTACATGGCGCACATATAAAGAGGATTTTGAGTGTGTGATTAATGAATTAAAAAAGGTAAATATATGCGGAGCGGTCTTTGGCGATATTCATTTACAAGAGCATAGAGATTGGTTAGAGAAAGTTTGTAATAAATTAAATATCAAGCCATACTTCCCCTTATGGCATAGGGATCCGATTCAAATTCTCAATACATTTTTGTCAAAAGGCTTTGAGGCTATTGTAATGAGCGTAAGAGCTGATTTATTTGATAAAGAATGGCTTGGAAAAAGGATAAATAAAAAATTCATTAAGGATTTGAGCAAGCGTAAAGGTGAAATAGATGTTTGTGGCGAATTTGGCGAATATCATACCTTTGTTACAAATGGTCCAATATTTAAAAAGCGCTTGATAGTGAATGGTTATAAGGTTTTAAAGGATGGTTATTGGTTTTTGAATGTTTCAAGATTCACCATTAAAAACAGCAATTTTAAAATTAGTTAGCTAACTATCTAAAATATTGTAAATAACAAAAAAGATAAAGATGGATGATGTATATAATGGGGATTAATGAAAAGGAATTCATTTACGTTGATAACAGATTACGATGTATATTTATTCAAACAAGGCAAGCATTATAGGCTTTATGAGAAATTCGGCTCACGTATTTTAAAGAATGAAGGGGTGTATTTTGCCGTTTGGGCACCCAATGCTTCTCATGTATACGTAATGGGGAGTTTTAATGATTGGGGTCCAGAATCACATCCCCTCTCCCCCCGATTGGATGGGTCGGGTATATGGGAAGGTTTTGTGCCCAATGTAGGTAAGGGTGCATTATATAAGTATCGAATTATATCTAAGAATCAAAATTACAGAGTGGATAAAAGTGATCCTTTCGCGTATTACTTTGAAACTCCTCCAAAAAATGCATCGATAGTATGGGAGTTGGATTATGAATGGGGCGATGATGAGTGGATGAAAAATAGAAAGAAGTATAACTCTCTTAATGCTCCAATCTCAATTTATGAGGTTCATTTAGGATCATGGAGAAGAGTGCCTGAGGAGAATAATAGATGGCTCACTTACAAAGAGATCGCTCATTATTTACCAAAATATGTAAGGAAGATGGGTTTTACACATGTTGAATTTTTGCCCATTATGGAGCACCCATTTTATGGTAGTTGGGGTTATCAAATCACAGGTTATTATGCACCAACAAGTAGGTATGGCAAACCACAAGACTTAATGTATCTAATCGATCAATTACATCAAAATGAGATAGGTGTTATACTTGATTGGGTCCCTTCACACTTTCCTACTGATGAGTATGGCTTAGTTTACTTTGATGGTACTCATTTATATGAATATGAGGATTGGAGGAAGCGTTATCATCCAGATTGGAATAGTTACATTTTCGATTATGGTAAGAATGAAGTCAAATCTTTCTTAATAAGTAATGCACTTTTTTGGCTCGATAAATATCATGTAGATGGTTTAAGGGTGGATGGTGTTGCATCCATGCTTTATCTCGATTACTCACGTAAGAATGGTGAATGGATTCCAAATATATATGGAGGAAAGGAGAACCTTGAAGCTATATCCTTTATTAAAGAGTTGAATGAAGTAGTTTATAAATACTATCCAGATGTGCAAATGATTGCAGAAGAATCAACAGCATGGCCAATGGTTTCTAAACCCACTTACGTTGGAGGGTTGGGATTTGGAATGAAGTGGAATCTTGGATGGATGCATGATACTCTCAATTACCTTTCTAAAGATCCTATATACAGAAAATACCATCATAATCAAATCATATTTAGCATTTGGTATGCTTTTTCTGAAAACTTCATCTTGCCTTTATCCCATGATGAAGTTGTACATGGTAAAGGCTCTTTAATTAATAAGATGCCTGGAGATGATTGGCAAAAATTCGCAAATTTGAGATTATTATTTGCATATATGTATGCCCATCCTGGTAAGAAACTGTTATTTATGGGAGGAGAGTTTGGACAATGGTCTGAATGGAATCATGATAAGAGCCTCGATTGGCATCTTCTCCAATACCCTAATCATCAAGGTTTACAAAGGTTGATTAAGGATTTGAATAATATATATAAAAAAGAGAGAGCATTACATAAAACCGATTTTAATCCAAGTGGTTTTGAATGGATCGATTTTAATGATTGGGAGCAAAGTGTTATAAGCTTCATTAGAAAGGATTTAGAATCGAATGAGATTTTATTAATTGTTTGTAACTTTACACCAGTTCCAAGAATGAATTATAGATTGGGTGCTCCTCGAAAAGGATTTTGGAGAGAGATATTAAATACAGACTCTGAATATTATGGTGGTAGTGGTTTAGGGAATTTAGGTGGTGTAGAAGCAAATCAAATACCATTTCATGGAAGGGATTACTCTATTGTAATCACATTACCACCATTAGCATGCTTATATCTTAAGAGTGATGTTAGTGATTAATAAGCTATAAAGCTCATCACTTCAATAAAGCTAACATAAAAATTATTTATCAAAATTTCTAAGGCTTATATATGCTAAAGCAAATATTGAATTATATAGAAGAGCTTGAGAATTACGCTATCTCTACTTTAAGTAAATTAATATCTATACCAACGGTGAATCCGCCTGGAGAGATGTATGTTAATATCACTAAATTTTTAGCTAATGAGCTTAAAGATAATGGTCTTGATGTAAATTTAATAGAAATACCCGATTCATACTTGGAGAGATATTATCCATATTCACCACAACATAAAGGGTATCAAAGGTTAATCGTTTATGGAAAGCTTGGTGATAATGAGCCTAGATTACATTTTAATGGGCATTACGATGTAGTTCCAGCTGGTCTCGGATGGAAAACCGATCCTTTCAAACCTGTAATCATTAATAATAAGATTTATGGTAGAGGAGCAACTGATATGAAAGGTGGAATAACCTCAATCTTAATAATGTTAAAAGCATTAAAAAAATTCAAGTTTATTCCTAATGGTACAATGGAAGTTGCTTTCGTACCAGATGAAGAAGCAAGTGGTATCGGTACGAAATATTTAGTGGAAGAGTGTAAAGTAATGCCTAATTTTGTAATAATCGCTGAACCTTCTGGTATTGATAGGTTAGCAATAGGGCATAAAGGACTTATTCGTGGAATGGTTAGAGTTAAAGGTAAGCAAGCTCATGGAAGCATGCCTTGGATTGGTAATAATGCATTTTTAAAAGCATCTGAGTTAGTCTTAAATTTCAAAAAAGAGTATGATAAGCTATTGTTGTCAAGAAAGACGAGTTATCCAATTGATATACTTGAGGGTTCATATCCAACTATTAATATAGGTGGGTATGCTGAGTCAATAAGTAGAAAGGAGAGTATCGTTCCCGGTGAGTTTATCTTTAGTATTGATAGAAGAACAATCCCTGAAGAAGATCCGATTAAAGCTGAAGAAGAGTTGAAGCAAATTTTAATGCGATCTGCGAAAAATGTTGGGGCTGAGATCGATGTTAAAATAATTACCAATTTACCAGCGGTAGCTACACCTATTGAATCACAAATAGTAAAAATAACTAGTGAATGTATTGAAAGTATTATTGGTAAAGAACCAATTTTGAGCTTAGCTTTTGGGAGAACGGATCTCCTTTATTATAAAGATTCAAAGGGGATTATGTATGGACCTGGTAAGCCTGAGTGTTCCCATGCTATTGATGAGTATGTAAGCTTAAAAGATGTGATTACGGTTGCAAAAGTATTTGCTGAATTAACGATTAAAGTTATGGGTTAATTAAAAATCTTAAGAGATAATATGCTTATTAAAGCTTTCAAAATCTTATCTTTACAAAACTCATATTCAACCATCAACTTTAAATTCTGCTTAAATAACTTACTTTTTGGGTGCAATAACCATAAAGGAGTTTGATGGGCCCGTAACTCAGCCTGGCAGAGTGACCGGCTCATAACCGGTTAGTCGTGGGATCGAAGCCCACCGGGCCCACCATTTAACATATAGGCTTGTTGCTTCTTATTTACAAAAAAGTGCTTTTAACATTCAGTATTTATGCAACCTTACTCTATATATTATAGAGGATATTGTTGTGAAGAGCACAATATTGAATGTTAAAAAAAGGGATGGAAGGATTGAACAATTTCAAGAGAAGAAGATAGCTGATGCTATATTAAAAGCCTTCAATGCGGTTGGGCGTAAAGATGGTGAGATTGCAAAGGAGCTTGCACATCAAGTTACAATCGAGCTTGAAAAGAATTTTGCTGGTAAAATCCCTTCTGTTGAGGATATTCAAGATATTGTGGAAAGGATTTTAATTAAGAATGGTTTTGATGATGTATCTAAAGCGTATATTTTGTATCGTAAAAAGAGAAGTGAAGTTCGTGAAGCAAAGCGCTTCTTTGGTGTTGAGGATGATTTAAAGTTAACAGTGAATGCAATAAGTGTATTAGAAAAAAGGTATCTATTGAAGGATTTAAATGGTAGAGTTATTGAGACTCCGAGTCAAATGTTTTATAGAGTTGCAAAAGCTATTGCAGCTGCTGAAAGTCTTTATGGAAGAGCTAATGAGGTTTCTAAATTTGAAGAAGAGTTTTATAGAGTTATGAGAAATTTAGAGTTTATTCCAAATTCGCCAACTTTAATGAATGCTGGTACGGAAATAGGTCAACTTTCAGCATGCTTTGTTTTACCCGTAGAAGATTCAATAAAAGGGATATTTGATGCGATTAAGTATATGGCTTTGATACATCAAAGTGGTGGTGGTACTGGCTTCTCATTCTCAAATATTCGACCTCGTGGAGATATTGTGAAATCAACGAGAGGTGTAGCTTCAGGACCGGTTTCATTTATGCGTATATTCGATGCAGCTACAGAAGTGATTAAGCAAGGTGGTAAGAGAAGAGGTGCGAATATGGCGGTTTTAAGTGTTGATCATCCAGATATTATCGAGTTTATTACTGCAAAATCGAGAGTTGGTGTATTGAATAATTTCAATATCTCAGTAGCTGTGACTGATGAATTTATGGAGAAGGTTTTCAAAGGTGAGGATTACAATTTGATCAATCCAAGAAATAAAGAAGTTGTTGGTAAGTTGAATGCGAATGAAGTTTTCAATTTAATGGCAACGATGGCTTGGGCTACTGGTGATCCTGGAATTATTTTTATAGATGAGATAAATAGGCATAATCCTACTCCTAGCTTAGGAAGAATTGAGAGTACAAATCCATGTGGGGAGCAGCCTTTATTACCTTATGAATCTTGTAATTTAGGTAGTATCAATCTTGCAAAAATGGTGAAATATGGGAAATTGGATTGGGATAGATTAAGAGATGTGGTAAGAATAGGAGTTCGCATGTTGGATGATGTTATAGATGTTAATAAGTATCCTTTACCTCAAATTGAGGAGATAACGAAAGGTAATCGTAAAATTGGTTTAGGAGTTATGGGATTTGCTGATATGCTTATTCAATTGGGAGTTAAATACGATTCGAATGAAGGATTAGAGTGGGCTGAGAGAGTGATGAAGTTTATATCTGATGAGGCAAGAAAAATATCTGTAGAGTTAGCTGAGGAGAAAGGATCATTCCCAAATTTTGAAAAGAGTATATGGAAAGAAAAAGGTTATAAAGCTATGCGTAACGCTACTTTAACCACTATAGCACCTACAGGCTCGATATCGATTATTGCAGGTTGTACAAGTGGTATAGAGCCTATATTTGCAATCTCATTTATTAGAAATGTATTGGAAGGCACCAAGTTATTGGAGGTTAATCCATATTTTGAAGCTATAGCAAAAGAAAGAGGTTTTTATAGTGAAGAATTAATGAGAGAGATAGCAAAAAAAGGCTCGATTCAAGATATTAAAGGAATACCTGATGATGTAAAGAATTTATTTGTAACAGCTTTTGATATCGCTCCCGAGTGGCATGTAAAGATGCAAGCTGCTTTTCAAAAGTATGTAGATAATGCAGTATCCAAAACGGTAAATCTGCCTCGTGAAGCATCTATTGAAGATGTAAAGAGAATTTTCATACTCGCTTACAAGTTAAAGTGTAAAGGAATTACAGTATATCGATATGGGAGCAAACCTGAGCAAGTGCTTTATATTGGCTCAGAGTTGAGAAGGGAGAGAGGTGAAACCTTAGAGTTTGTTGGTGCAGATTCTGAATATGCAGGTGGATGCCCAATTAGTGGTGTTTGCAATATATATTAAAGTTCTGAAAAAGAATAATTAAAAAGCAAAATTCTATTATGTGATTTTATTCTTCAATTTAATGTAAACATATAGATATCTTTGGATTATGGTATATAAATATTGGCGGGGGTTGCCAAGTCTGGCCAAAGGCGCAGGGCTTAGGACCCTGTCCCTTAGGGGTTCGTGGGTTCAAATCCCACCCCCCGCATCAATTCATTAGTGAAGTATTCAATAATTTTGCTTCATGACTTTTATTAACCATTGGTATGTAAAATTATCCTCCTGCAACTATTGGAATTAAAGTTACTCGATCCTTATCTTTTAACCTTGTTAATAAACCATTTTTGGGGTATTTGCCATTAATTAATGTTACTATCTCTTGCTCCACTCCTTTATTCCCATTAATTAAAACATCTTTAATTTGTTCATACTTTGATGAAAGTACTATTAAAAGATCCCTTATGGTTGCACCCTCAAATAATTTCTCATATATTACAGATTTACCCTTAGTAAAAAAGAACTCCACTTCTACTTCGAACATCTTTACCATATATCCTTTATTACAAATTCTAAGCCGTATGCTTTAAGAGTTTCAGGTAATGGTTTTCCAGTTTCTTCATCCCATCCCATCTCTCTTCTATAAATTTTAATCATTTTATCAAAATGTTCCATAATACCTTTTCCAGCAGCTGGACCATCTATTGGTGTAGAGCCATAGCGAGGAGAAGGTTTTTCAAATGATGGGTTCAATCCATGTTTTATATTAAAGGCTCGAAGTAAATTCACAATTCTCTTTCCTATTATTAAAGCATCATTTAAAGTTAAAGACCAACCAGTAATTGCATTAACAGCTTTGAGTAATGTTTTGTTTTGTGAGCGAATACAAAATCTACATACACCTAAGCTATTTTCAAATATGTGCCAACCATTATACTTTGCATTTATTTTTGCAACTTCATCTGGATTAAACATATTTATATCACCTAATCCTAAAAGTCTTGTGATAGGAATCCCAGCTTGAGCCTCAATTGTAGATGTATTACTTGTGCAACTATCAAGTAACTCAGGCCATCGGCTACGATGATCATGGCCACGTGGTGTTGTTCCTTTTAATGTATACACACCTATATTTAATGCTTCGCCTCCTATATGCTCTGCTATTCTTTTTACCCCTTCAGCTAAAATATTCCCTATACCCTCTCTATTAGCTATTTTTATTAGTAACTTTCTCGCTGCTTCAGCATCTCCCCAATTTGCTTTAATACCATCTAACTCATGTTCTTTTAACAACCCTTTCTCATAACACTCCATTATAAAACCTAAAATCCAACCACTCTCATTACCATCCATACCTAGCCTATCAACTAAATCTCCTAACATTACTGTAGCTCCGGGATCTATTTGCCATATTTGAGAACCGAAAGCAGCTATTAACTCATATTCAGGCTCTTCGCCCTCAAACTCCTTGTATGGGCCTTCGGTAACCTTTGTATATCTATTATGAGCAATTTTGCACATCCAACATGTTTTCTTTTTACTTTCAAAATGAGTTCTCATATATTGGCTACTTAACCTTTCTGCAATCTCCATTGGGAATATATTCGTTGTATAATTCTTAACTGGCAATAAACCTATTTTGGCATACTCTGGGATAAGATAACCAGTTCCATACTCCATATTCATCTTCACGTGATAATCATTTTTTAAAGCTTCCCAATGCTCTTTGCATGCTTCAGAAAAAGCTTGCTCATTTTTAATCGGTATTTTGTAATCACCTTTTACAACAACGATAGCTTTTAATCTTTTAGAGCCAAAAACTGCACCATTCCCTCCTTTTGAGCATATATGCCCATAATCACCTACCAATCCTGCGAATCTTACAAGCTTTTCTCCAGCTGGACCTATACAAAAAACACTAAGTTCTTCTTTTCTATACTTTCCAAATTCCCTTATTATCTCACCTTTGATTAGATCTTCTGTTTCCATCGTATCCTTACCTATTAAATGATTTCCATTTCTTAACTCAGCTGTACCATCATGTATAAATAAGTAAAACCATTTTTCAGCTTGTCCATGAATTACAATACCGTCAAAGCCAGATAATCTAAGAAAAGCTCCAAAATACCCATTCGCTTGAGTATCTACAGCTAAGTTAGTCATAGGGCCTTTGGTAACAAGAGTAAAAGTACCCGATCCTACAAAAATCGTTCCACCTAATGGACCACTCGCTATTATTATGCGATTCTCAGGATCGTTCCATTGCACTTCAGAAGGGACTTCTTCATAAAGGATTTTTGCACCAAATCCGGTTCCACCTACAAATCTCTTTATATCATCATCATTTAAGTTGAATGTATTAATTTGTTGGGTTGTGAGGTTAACTCTTAATATTTTACCTTGATAACCGAAAATCACACATTATTAAAGCATTATAAAGCTTTAATATATTTTTCTATACTGTGATAAGATTATTAAGATAAGCTTCTCTTAAATATTATTATTCATTCTGATAAAACTTTAAAATTCCAATGCCAGAACTTTTTGGTGCAGGTATGGTTAATTGCTTTCAACTCTCTTTACGAGATTCTGCTACTGGAACTAATGCGGTTCATTTAACGATTTACTACTTTCAACTCTCTTTACGAGATTCTGATAGGGTGGTTGACCCGGTGCAAGTTGGTCTTTAAAGATAAATGCTAATACTTTCAACTCTCTTTACGAGATTCTTGTAATTTCTGGTATTCCTTCATTTTGGGGAACCAAAACTTTCAACTCTCTTTACGAGATTCTAGACCCAGGTACTGCTGAGTATGTGGATGTAGCAAAACTAACTTTCAACTCTCTTTACGAGATTCATAGATATGTAATTGAATTGTGGAAAAATATGAAAGACACCTTTCAACTCTCTTTACGAGATTCTCGGCGAAACGAACGGAAGCGCAGAATGGGATTTAACTTTCAACTCTCTTTACGAGATTCGAATTTCGTTGATAGGTAGAAAGGTATAATAACTTTTATTCTTTCAACTCTCTTTACGAGATTCCAGCACATAGATAGTGCTGTTTGGCAGACCACCAGTACTTTCAACTCTCTTTACGAGATTCGGGTAGAATTGCTATTGGACCTATTGATGTTACTCCCTTTCAACTCTCTTTACGAGATTCCTTATCGCATTTATTGATGCTTTAAACGGTATTTCAATCTTTCAACTCTCTTTACGAGATTCATTTTTAATCACTTTTTGGAATTTCGTTGATAGGTAGAACTTTCAACTCTCTTTACGAGATTCGCTCTACCTATACCAGTAAGCTCTCTTTTTGTTTCCCACTTTCAACTCTCTTTACGAGATTCTTGTGCTTTAAAATCAAGCTTAATTGGGCATATCCAGACTTTCAACTCTCTTTACGAGATTCCTAATTCTTGCTCTAGCTATGCTTTTCTTTCACCTTGACCTTTCAACTCTCTTTACGAGATTCCGAGGATTTTTTGCCTTCTTTAGTTAAGAAGAGGTTCAAATTAAACTTTTCTAAAGAGTTACCTTTCCCTGCACCCTTTCTTGCATAACATGAGCGTAGGAGCAGGGAATTCATATAAATTAAAATTAAGTTTGTTTACAAACCCATCTATACCCACAAGTTTTACATGCAACTCTCTCTTTATAAGGAGGTAAGTATTCATATTCAATTATCTTCTTTATCTGATTTAAAGTCCATAAAACATGCTTCTTAATATCATCAGTTATCTCCACGATAACTACTTTGTCTGACTTGAGATAATGTATAAGAGCCTTCTTAACATTCTTACCCAACACGTCTTCCACAAGCAATGAATATGCTGCTATTTGATATAGATGATTTTTAGGCACTCTCCTAAGTGCCTTAGAAGCTTTTCTTTCAACTATCACAACTTCCTCACCTATTTGTATCACATCTACCTTCCCTTGCAAGTTTAACCTCATCGACTTAAGGCAAAGTTGAGAAATGCCTATTGGTCCCAACCTTTTGCCGAGTAATGTTTTCCTCCGCTTATCTCTCTCTTCTTCATCTTTATGTAACTCCTCACCCTCTCTCATAAGTTCAGTAATTCTTTCTCTAACTCCTAGAACCTCTGAAAAGTATACTATTCTTGGGCAAAAGTGGTATTGCTTGATTAAAAAGATTGGTATAAGTTGTGCTTCATCTTCACTCAAATTACGATTACACTCTCATCCTCTTCTTTATACTCTTTTCCTATAACCTCTCTTAAATTCAAATCAGCATTGCATATTACAAATATCTGTATATTTCCTTTATCATCTTTGAGTACATTTTTTAATGTGAATGTTAACTCTTTCCTCATAGCTTGAGGAAGATTACCGAGGAAAGCACTTTTTTGTATACGCGAGAGACCAAAGTTCTTACATACCTCACTAACTCTTAACCTTATCTCATCATCAGATATATCATATATTATTAATGTCTTCATCTCTCAACATACCCGGTGTAAGTCGGCTCATACCCGAGCAAGTAGCCCTTTATCCTTTGAGCTTGCAAGAGCATGTGAGCCTCTATAGGTGCTGATCTATTCTTAAATGTCACTCTCTCCTTAAGCCTCTCTTCCAATTTTAAGAGTAATAGCTTTCTAATGTCTTTTGTAAGCTCACCATCTTTAACAATATCTTTAGGCCTCTCTCTTACCATTCTAAATACTACTCTATCAACGATAGGCTGCCTAAACTCTTCCATAAAGTCCATAGTTAAAGCAGGTCTCCTTGGAGTGTTAATATGCAAAAACCCTCTGTAAGGGTCTAAGCTTGATAACTCTAAAGCCAGTGTGCAATGAGAAGCGAGTACACCATATCCGTAATTAAGTAGAAGGTTTAAGGGATCAATAGGATTCTCGAATCTCTTCTTCCTACCTGGGAATTCTATAACTCCCTCAAAACTTTTAGCTACCATAATCCAGTAGATTTCAGCCACCTCAGCTTCAAGTCTTATCAACTCTCCTCTAACCCTCTCCAACTCACCTTTAACCTCTAAAAGCTTTTCGACATACCTTTTCACTTTATAAGCTGCTTCATGTAACTCATTCGCTAACTTTGGCTTATTATCCTCTCTATTGTATGCCATCGACTTTAACAAAGAATATTGATTAAGTATCTTCGCTTCAGCGAATGCCTTCGCTAACTCAAGCCCCCTCCCATCATTCAAGGCTTTTATTTGTTCCTCTACAACTCTCATCCCCTTTCTAATTAAAGGCAAAAGCCTTCCTAAAGGCTTGCCTCTTCCATTTAAGATTATAAGTTGTACACCATTCTTTAAGAGAAGGCGTAACGCAGCTGCAGATAAGGATGCCCCTTTTGTGCAAATAAGAACGTGACTAAGTTGTGCTACAGGTATCTCAGCTATTGCTTTCCCATCCTTCTTGACTAGCACTCTCTCTTCCTTTGCTCCTATAAAGCATCCAGGCTCGTTTATTATAAGTCTCCTCATTTATTACAATATGTGTAGTATGGACAATAATCTGGACATTTAGAAGGCATACCAGGATCGGTTCTTTTTTCTATCAGCAAAGATGCTTCATCCCTTATCTCTAAAAACTCTGTTCTAAGCTCATCACCAATTAAGAAGAAGTCACTCTTTATATGAGGGGTTGGTGCATTTGGCTCTATAGATATATAGAGCGTTATTCCAAAATTAACCTCTATGTTTTTATCTGCCTCTATAGCTAATGCGTAACCAGCGGAATTATACTTATGGAAGGTTCTAACATCTCCAGTCTTAAGGTCTATTAAAGCATTGAAAGGTGTATAAACATCTACAGAGAGTTCTCTACTTAAGCCCACTAAACTCCCATCAACCTTCATCTCTGATATTGATGGTAAAGTCTCTAACACTAAGGAATCAATATCTATGTGTTGGAATTTAGAGAGAGCGAGGTCGAGGCTAGCAGATATTTGTAGTGCTAAATATTTGTAAAATTTGTGTAAAAATGGTATTAATTGCAAGCAATCTTCTTTTAATATGTAAACCTTTGAACTAGCTTCATTTAATGAGTTAGAGACTATTTCATCCTCAAGTCCTAAAAGTAGTTCGTAAAGCATCCATCCACCAATCTTTTTATTCTGATATAGCAAGCTCTTAGCAGCGGTTATTGTTGAAGAAAGGATAGCATGATAAGCTATACCTCTGAACATCTTAAAGCTTGGTGGGGGCAATACCTTAACCACACGCTTTAAGTATATATCCCTCATCGTTGGACAATATCTCGAGGAGAGTTCACTAACAGATAATAAATATTTTCGCAATGGTTTTACTGGTTCCTTTGTATAACTCCAACCCCTCATTTCATCACTAATCCCATAAGAATCTATTTGCTCGCGGAGAAGCTTAAATCTCTTCTCCACTTCTTCTCTCCTTAAAAGTAACATCGTTAACCTCACTCTCAACCATCGGTTGGTATTTTATCATTCCAAAACCTGCACTCCTTCCCCCTCCCACATTTGTTAATTCGCCAAATCTTAGTAAGGTATCCACAACTTTTGCATAGCGTTTATCATAATATTCACTTAAAATACTGAAGTGAACAGTTCCAGTAAAACCAACAACCCACTTATTCATTGTTTTATGCTCATACACTCTATGTGTGATAATTCCCTTAGGGAAGCCAGATATAACTATAGCACCTTCATCAAGCCAATCTAAAAACTTAATTGGATTAACTAATGGTTTATTTATGAAATTACACCAAAGTTTTAGTAAGTTCCTAAAAAGATGCTCAGGTTGGGGTAAAGGGATGAATTTATATGCTGAATGATTTGCAAGTACGAGTTTACGAAAAGAAGGATCTTTTCTAAGATAAACTCTACATACTTTACAAAACTTTGGTGACGATCTGAAGTATGTAGGCGTGATAAATGTAACACTAAATTCTTTTACAGGCTCATACGAATAAAATGTTGATGGATCGACTTCTTTAACCTCCACCATTTTAATAAGGAATTCAGAGCCGATTAAAGGCAGTGTAGATAAATCCTTTATTGATTGTATTAATGATAAGAAAAGATCATCATTTAAGATAGAGAAGCCGATTCTAGTGATACAAGGTTTGTTAATAGTTGAGTAAATCACATGAAATTTATTATTAACCTTTAACAATGGTGTTGATGAAAATGGAGCTATTTTCTTACTTGCATGCAATTCATCAGCAAGCTCTTTATTACTTTTAGTTAAGATATTGTAAAAAAGGCCACGAATAGCGAATCCTGAGTATTGTTGAAACTTTATAGGCTTATCTATTAATAAATCTATAAAGAGTATGTGGATCATAATCTTTTAGAGAGTATATAAGTTGCGTATGAGAATACTTCATCTCTTGGTAAGTAGAGTTTTTTATCTTCAGGCAACTCCTTATTGAGTTTATTAACATTATGTATAGCTAAGTTTAAACTTTCAGGATCTTTATAATTAATCGCTCTGCTAATATGCAATATTATATCAATAATTCTTGATCGAAAGTTATCATTAAAAGCTAAGAAACTTACTTCACATAAGAAGCGCTTAAATTCATAAGTAAATTCACATAATTCATTAAAGAAATTAATGATTGGAGACGTTCTGATTATCTTAAACTCTCTAACAGCTTCCCCTCCACCTTCTTCACGTTGAAGAACCCAATAGATAAAGTCTGGTGGGTTTAATAATAAGAATGATGAAAGGTCTAATATTGAAAGAGTTAAGAGTGGTATGGTTTGGCTTGGGAAGTATATAAACAAACGTGAGAGTCGACGCCCTTCCTCACCATATATTTGTGAAGCTATGCGTCTCACTATAAATAAATCTTCTTCACAAATATCAACCCCGCTACGAGGCGATACAAGTAAGTGTATTCTCGTATTCTCGACTCTTTCAAAGATACAGTAATATGCGAATCCTATATAGTAAAGAATGACAAGTAAATCTGATGCACGCATAGAGTGACCAGTGCTAAAGGCATTCCATCTCCTTAACCCTTTGCCATATATAGGCGCTATGGACATTGGTAATAGAGATAATGATTTATCTCCAGTCTTTCTTAACGTTATTTGTTGTTCAATCCATTCTAATATTCCCTCTTTATAACTTAATTTTTCACATACCTTCTCCATTAAATTCTTAAGATCAGTACTTGCAGGGACGTTCTTTGTCCCACCTTTATTAATTGGTATTTTACCAAGCCTACTTTCAATATCAGCACTCTCAACAATATCTTTAAGAACATTTGCGATGTAATTAATACGTTCCTCTCTAATGTAAAAATCTGCTAATGGTCTCCCTCCAATTCTTGCTTTAAGCTTTAAAAGTGGATCAGCTCTGTAAAGAAACTCGAAAAGACCATTTAAGATAATTGTATCTATAAATAAACTACCAGTACTCTCTATAGTTATTTTTCCCATTATAAAGCCCTCCTTTTTGCTGCTTCATCATCAACAAGTGTTAGTGGTAGTAAAAAAGATGCAACGAGTAGCCTCAAGCTGGGTGCAATTGGTGAACCATCAATATAGTGAATAATAAGAGCGATATTTTTAATAAGTTCATTTTTATCAATAAACTTAAGTTCGATTTTTGTACCAATTTGTTCATTTAACCATTTAACGATTTTGTATGAGTCTTCAACCCATTTTATCTCTTCATCCTCAAAGTTCTTAAAGCATGCTAACAAAAGTTCCATGGTGGGTGCTCTGAGCATTTGCGCAATTCGAGAGCTCATAGTTAAAAGTTGTGCTTCATGATGTAAATAAACCGTAGCTGTAGCTAAATAAGCGATCTGTTTTACTTCAAGCTCGTGTATTAAAGAGTTAAGTATTATGTATGCACTTACATGTTCATGCCTAAAACCTTTTAATGACCTTATATCATAACAATAATCTTGGTAAATCCTCGTTAACTTACCTAAATCGTGATGTGCTATTATATATTTAAAAGCTGTTTCAGTACATCGAAGGATTGTGTCATAATCTACTTCAAGAATGGATGCTATACGTTTAGCGATTGTGAATAAAGTTCTTTTTTTGTACAATTTCTCCCATATATCTAAGCAAATGCATATATGATCAATATAAAGCTCTTTTAATCCACCCTCTTTTTTCGCTTTATATGAAAATATTTTATACTCACGTAAAGTATTCGGTATGGTAAGTGTCATTTTAATGACTCAACCTCCAAAGCCCTATCTCATCATCATAATAATCAGGATTAACGAGATAAATTCCTTCTCTCAATCGTTGCGTTGATCTTTGTATCTTGTAAACTTTTACTCTCTTTCCCTCATACACATAAAAAGGCATTAACTCATAAACATACCCACCATTGATTTTTAAACAATCAGGTATTTTAGACGCATCCTTAAGGTTTAAAGGGAAGGATGAGTTAATAACTTCATCCTCCTTTAAAACTGTAAGATACTCCTCTTTATCTTCTTCATCTTTTTTATTAAACTTACTTAAAAGGTCTTTAAGAGAGATTGTTATCTCTTCTAATACACTATACTCAGTCACAACATTCTTTCCCTTTATTTTATGCTCTACATGAGCATTCATACATTTGAGGTTATCTTTTAATGCAACAAGCGTTAATTGAAGACCAGGTCTAGTTCTTAAGTTATCGATCATTTGCCAATCGATTGTAAATGTTAATAATCCTGTACCCTCTAAATAAGTTACATATTGTTTAACTTCATTATCGAGTTGTGTAAAAATAAGATCTGTATATGCATCATTAAGTAAATTTTGCATCGCTTTGTATTCAAAAAGGTAAGGAGCTAAGTTACTCTCATATTCTTTAATAGCCTCTCTACTTCTTTTAATAAATTCAAGAGGGTATGGTAGTGGATCCTTTACATCCACTATCACTACCTTCCCTTTCTCACCCTTAAACCTTGCACATCTTCCACTACGCTGTATGAGACTATCAACTGGTGAAAGCTCAGTTATAAGTAAGTCTGATGATATATCAAGTCCTGCTTCAATTACTTGAGTTGCAAAAACCGCTATTCTATTTACTTTTATTGAGTTAGGTAATGATTCACCGCATTCTTCACATAAGACCTTAATGCTCGAATTTTTATCATCTTTTATGTATGATAATGGCTTTATATTGTTACATTCATCACATTTAGCCTCTCTCATCATTAACTTTAACACTCTTTCTCTCCTTTCTCTTTCATCCCTTCTTATCCTTGAGTGAATAAGAATTTTATATACACCTTCTTCATTAAAATTTTTGTATAACTCTGTAGCTCTCTCTACAGTATTACACACAACTAAAAGCCTTTTCCACCAGCCACCTTCCTGTTTAAATATCTCATTTATATCCTTATCTTCCTTAAATGTAGCTTCTTCAATTATTCCTCTATATGTTGATGGGTCCTCATTAAACTCCTCATCTTTCTCAATTACATATTCAATATCTCTTTCAGGAATGCCATTTAACACATACTCTTCAACACATTTAGGGATGGTAGCACTCATGAATACGATTGGTACTCCTACTTTGTAAAGGCTTCGAATAATCGCTCTTAAAAGGCTAAAAGCATGTAAATTTTCATCATGAAGCATATGAGCTTCATCAAGAACCAAAAGCGAGGTAGCGATAAAGCCTGCAGGTCTTTCAAGATGAGAACCCCCTATAGTCCTTCTGGCATATGATAGAGTGAATGTATCAAAAGTAGTGATCGCCACATCTGCAAAGAGCTCATCAGAACTTTCTATACCTCCATGAAAAGCTTTAATGTTCACGTTAAATTGTTTGTTTATCCCTTTCTTTAACTTCTCCAAATAACGATCTTCTATTTTATCCCTCACACTATTACAAAGAACTCTAGTTGGAAGGACATAACAGAGCCAACTAAAGCTTAACCATTTATCGTTAATTAACTGATATAGGAAGGGGCTTAAACCGATTAACGTCTTCCCATAACCAGTCGGTAACTTCACAAGGCATATTTTAGGCTTTAAAACTTCCTTATCTATTGTAGTAATAAGCTTTTCGATAGCTTTTCTTTGGAAATATCTTAATTCACCCTCAAGAGAAAAAATCTGATTTAAAAAGCTCAAGATAACCAACCTATTTGAATCGGTATAGCTGTACCATCTTCAATCTTCACAAATACATAACCATCCTTTAACCTCACATTAACAGCTACTGGTTCATACCATGTATGTGTAAGGCTTTTGCTCCCAAACCTTTCTAACCTTTGTAAAGGAAGGAGAAAACGCCTATACTCTTCTCTTGAGCTTTTAAAATTCTTAATGTTATGCATTTTATTATCCTCAAGAAGTAAGAGATTAACATGCATGCTCTCTATTATGCCCTTTTCAAAATTCTTAACCCAGTTGAGCGGTATATACACATTAATACTACCATTATTACCAAGACGCTCAATAATAAGTTGCTTTCTTGGATTCTCTCTTATTGATGAAAAGAATTCAGTCCCTCCGAGTCTTTGTATTATAGATAAAAACTTTATAATATCTTCATCATTCACCTTGATAGAACTATTTAAATTATCTTTAACATATTTATTCAACTCTTTAAAATTTATAACATAATATATTGCGAGTTCTCCAGTAGTGATATATTCACATTCTACTGCATCTTTTAATGAAGCTACACGATTTTTCCACATAGCTTCCAACATTATAACCCTCCAGATATGAGAACTTTTACATAAAGGGTCATGAGGTCTTACAAATGCGTAAGATGATAATTCAACAGCCCAACTTGCTATATCACCAACTCTTAAACCATTAATAACTTCTTCTGAACTCATTCCATTAAATTCACAAAGCCCTCTAGCTATTATGGATAAACAAGTGCGTGGAGATGGTAATAACGATGATGTGAATACCTCAGCCGCTTCTATGTATCTTGTGGAAAATATGGGTAGCCTAACTTTGATAGAATAGATGCTTATCAATTTATTAATCATTCAAACCTTACTCAAGATTGAAGAACTTAAGAGCTTTAATGAATACATCGAAAGGTTCATTCACAAGCTCAACGATTTCATCTAACTTGTCCTGAAAACCATAGGAGAAGATTTTCACTTTAGCCTTTGTTAAATTTGCAAATCCCTTATAAATATTTACCAAATCTGGATAATAATCATCATATATTGGACTTGTTGGTGCAGGTATGCTAACAGGCGTATCCATCACAACCACACATATAAGTTCCATAATTTTAACAGAAGGTAAAGCTCTAGCAAGAGAAGCTCCAGCTAAACCGCTCACCAATGGTACATAACCTAATATTATAGCTTTACGCCTTAATACACGCTCTTCCTCTTCTAAAACCACATTTTTTGAAGTGAATGAGTAACCAACTTTTCCAAGATCAGCTATTGATGAAAAAGCAAAGACCCCACTACCATAAGCACGAGGATAAGGCATTTGCATTTGTTTTAACTCAGTAGATATCTTTTCAGGTATATTACGAATATTTCTCGTGTGTTGTAAAACTGTAAACGGCGTAGGTGTTCCAAAATCCTCAAGTTCATTAATGTAAGTTGGAAGCATCCAAGAGAACTTTATTAGCGATTCTCGCCTCAATGGAGGGTTTGGTCTTAAAAAGCCATGAACATCCTCACCAGCACAATTCTTTATTATCTCATCCTCACCTTTATTCCAGATTATCTTAGTATAATCTTCAAGTAATTTATCATTCTCTTTTATTCCCAACCAGTTTGCAAGATCTTCCTTTTTAATCTCTTTAGATGGGACTCTTATAGCCTCTCTACGTGAGCAAATTAAACATAACTTTCCATTATTATTCTGTAAGAATTCAACCATGTTAGCAAAGTGGTAGTGTTTAAGCATAACACCGCTAATTGCAACAGCTTCCTCAACGAGCTTATAAGCACCCTTTCCCTCTTTATCTTTAACTTTATATAACACAGGAACTCTTCTAATTTCCTCAGCTCTTTCATTATTAAGATTATGCATATTAAGTTGAATTTTAGCCGTTAACGCTATCTGCATATCCTTCACCCCTCTTCACGACATTTCGAGCAAAATCCCCCAGCTCTAGCTAACAATACTTGAAGATACTCTTTACCATATTTTTCGTAAAAGCTTTGAGCTTCCTTTATATCCTCATCGGTTGGAAAATTTTTTGTCACTTCCTTTGCATAACTACTTAACTCAGGATCATTTTTAAGACGTGAAAATTCCTTCGTAATAAGGGCTATTGTTTCCGAGAATGTCATTAAGTCTTTAACACCTATCCTTAACTTATGAAATATCTGAGTCCATCTTGCATGATATATGATGAAATGAAGAAGTCTTCCTAGCCTTAATGTACTCTCTTTTTCTAAATACTCTATTACCATTTTTCCACCGCTAACATATACCCGGATTAAATATTTAAATTTTTGTATTATTCAAGTAGGTTTTGGTATTTTTCACAATTTTGTGAAAAATACCAAAACAATTTAGAAAACTTTAAAAATTTAAGCACGTTACATCTAATTATGAAGTCCTTCTTTTACACATTAGGGTGGAGCACCACATATATCTTGAGTTTAATAATTAGACATGGAATTTCAACCAATGATGAAATAATCTTAATATTACCAAAAGTTAGAGATGAGCAAGCTGAAAAAGCGATTTTAGATGTGAAGAGTATAGCATCACAATTAGGAACTTTATCAGTGAAGGAACTCACACTCGATATAAAAGATATACCTAGAAGTGTAATGATGATGATAGAGGAATTAAATCGAAGGAAGGATAAAGTATGTATAGTGAATCTCAGCGGAGGAATGAGAATATTGGTTATAATCACTTATTTAGCTTGCATTCTCAGCAAAAATGATAATATTATAGTGGAAATTGAAACTGAGGATAGAGAGCTTGTAACTCAACTCCCCCTACTTAAATTCAAGTTTGAAGAGTTTATACCAGCAATGGCTTTAGAGATATTAAGAAAGTCTATTGAAATAGGCGATTCAAAAGGGTTAAGAGAGTATTTTAACTTGCCTCCATCCACTTTTCATAATTATCTCATATTGTTGGAAAAGGCTAAATTAATCAATAGGGAGAGAAAAGGAAAGTCTTATAATATAATTCCTACACAGTTAGGTAGGATCATTGCAACATCATCCTAGATTGTTGAAATTAAGGTTCACCATTCTCAACCATAAGATTAAGACTAAAAGATTCTCTATTTTGCAACCACTATAAATAGAATTCGACACTCATATAGTATTTAATTTAAGTCCTTTAGTAAAAATAAGGGTTGTAAGGTAATGAGCTTGACAAAAATAGAATTCTATCTCAAGAATATATCAAATAATTTTTCGTTTATTTTTATTCACTTTATCTTGAGAAAACCATTTTTGTTTAATTCATTATTTCACAATCAAAATGAGTAAAAGTGATAAAGTGGAAAGAGAATAATAGAGCGATAATTAAGAAATTTGCTAAATTTGTAGTGATGGAGTTATATTAGCGTTAAATTTGGTGTTAGATTTTTTGAAAAAATAATTTTTCTTGCTTCTCAACACTAAATCTAACTCACAAGAGTGAATATTTTTATAATTTATTACTTATCTTGACAACTTAACAAGTTCAAAAATCAACATAACTCATTCCATAATTGCATCTATTAAAGCATGATCTTTATCGAATGGATCAAGCTTAATTATTTGATTTATTTTAAATCCTTCATTTTCGAGCTTCTCAGCCTCAATTTTAAAAATCTCTTTCGGTTCTTTAATCACATCAATACTCCTTGCCTTTACAATTAATAATAAATGACCACCATTCTTCAAATATTTTTTACAATTTAAAATAGCGATCTCAGTTTGATCTGGTTGTGCAAGATCACAATAAACTATATCAACCTTTCCAAATATTGAGAGATACTTATCTGGTCTTCTTGCATCTTCAATAATTGGGATTACATTCTTTCTATGCTTCACAACTCTATCGATAAACTCTCTAGCTACTCTAGGAGCAAATTCTACACCAAATAAAATGCCTCCTTCTCCTATGATATCTGAGATATGGCTAGCTGTAGTTCCAGTAGATACTCCTAAATACAAAACTTTACTACTCTCACTAATTGGAAATTCTTTTAAACCCTTTAATAATGCTGCAGCTAATTTACTTCTAAATGGATCCCAAACTCTATACTCTAAGCCATTTAATTTTATCAATTTCTCATTATAAACTTGAATACCCTCAGCTAAATTTAAAGTTGCCAATCTCTCTTCTCCATTAATCTTTACCCTTTTTAATCTATCAACTTCTTTTACCACGTTTAACCCTCTCCTTTTTACCAATTGGTGGTTCACTATACTTTACTTTAATCTCCTCTAACCTTTTTTTTAAATCATCCTCTAACCACTTCTCCTTCCCTCCTCTATACATATCGATTCTTGCAGCTATTGCAATCTTATTTGCTATGGAGCGCGCAATCTTCCCTCTTTGCCATTTCGGTGCTGAATGAACCGCTGGATGTTGAAAAATTATACCATGCTTTGGAGGTTTCGATTTTGTTTTTAAAGCTCTAAATAAAGCCTTTTCAGCACCTAAAATTTGTATAGTGCTAGATGGCAATTGTGCTAATTTTTCTAAACCACCAGCTTTAGCGATTAATCTCGCACCTACCATCGGTCCAGCTACCATAGCTACATTTGGTGCTACTTTTTCAATAGTTTCAATCACATGCTTCATTAAATGCTCTTTAATATCGAAGAGATGAAGAATCTCTTCACTCAAACTCATTAAACCTTCTAAATCTTCATCGCGTAAATCACCACCTTTAGATCGTGAAGCTGCATTTAATATCGCATTTATTTTCTTCTCTGAAAAGCCATCCTTTAATAATCCGTCTTTACTAACTTTATCCCTTCTCCCATAATTCACTACAAATTTACAATACGATTTAAGATCACTTATAAGAGATGATAATTCTGGAAAGTGAAGGCCATACCACTCTTTTACTCTTGTAGCTAATAGATTTATTGATTTATCAACTTCATCGAGAGCTTGAATAGATTCAATGAGTTGAAGATCGAGTTTTGATGAAGACTTTCTTAATTTTACTTCAGAAGCTTCCATTGAGAAATCTCTAATTATATTTATTACTTCTTCTTTTGATGCTAAACCAGATTTAATCATAAGTTCAACTCGATTTAACCACAATTGCTCAAATTCATTTATATTGAAAGTTTCTGCTTTAAATCCTCTCTCTATTAAACTATTCTTTAATTTATCATCCATCACAATAAACTCATCAAAACCTTTTTTCATTGCTTTTGATAATACTTTTTCAACCTCTATGGTAATTTCTCCGGATTGAATTCGATTAAATACTTCGAATGGCTTACCGATTTGATACTTCTCTGCAGATATAACATTAAGATTCGTATCTGTTACAATAACCCCTCCTTCACACAAAATTAAAAAGGCTTTCAAACTCTACCAAAAAACTTTAAGCGACCCATATTAAAATGTCTATTGATAATATTGATTGAATTAGATTTATCGATTGAGATATCTGGATTTAAAATGAAGAATCCAACGATGTTAGCTTCAGGGATTTTAGGGATTAGCATACCCTTATTGAAAAGGGTTTTAGAAGCAGGTGCTGGGGGTGTGGTAACGAAATCGATTGGTATTAAGCAAAGAGATGGTTATCAAACTCCAAATATTGTTGAGACTTTTTGTGGTTATGTGAATGCGATAGGGCTTTCAAATCCAGGTATTGATGAGTTTATGAAAGAACTTCAAGAGTTTGATATAAGTGATATGCCGATTATCGTAAGTGTATTTGGTGGCTCAGAATTAGAATTCTCTAAGCTCGTATCTACTTTGGATAAAACTGATGTAAAAGGCTTTGAACTTAATTTATCATGTCCTCATGTTGCTGGTTTAGGTGCGGAGGTAGGATCGAATCCAGATACGGTATATAAAATCACAAAAGAGGTAAAAAAGTGTAGTAAAAAGCCCATATTTGTAAAGATTTCACCAAATGTTACAAATCATTTAGAAATTGCACGTGCTGCTGAGGATGGTGGTGCGGATGGTATTGTAGCGATTAATGCAGTTAGAGCAATGGTAATCGATATAGAAACGGGTAGACCGATTTTATCGAATAAAGTGGGCGGTTTATCTGGTCCTGCGATAAAGCCTATAGCTGTGAGGTATGTATACGATATCTCAAGAAATGTTAAGATTCCAGTAATTGGATGTGGTGGGATTAATTGCTGGGAAGATGCGATTGAATTTATGTTAGCTGGTGCTTCAGCTATACAAATAGGTACCGCTATAGCTTATAAAGGGTTGAATGTATTTAATGAGATTATTTATGGAATATCTGAGTATTTAAAGAGAAAGAGTTATCATAGTGTGAAAGAGATCATTGGTTTAGCTCATAAATTTTGAAATAAAATCTTATTTCTTAAATAACTCCAATGAGGATAAAAACTTTTAAGGGATATTTAATTAAAAAAATTGGATGTTTAAATATCCAATTGATAAACCCATAAATAAACCGAGAATCGTTTCTATAAAGGCTTTTGAGAATGAGTCACCATTCATTAAAACTATTTATTTCGATGATGATAATTGTAGTAAAGCTTTACCAGGCCAATTTATAATGGTTTGGGTTCCAGGTGTAAAAGAGTTTCCAATGAGTTTATCTTTGCCAAATGCAAAAGGGAGTGCAGCTATAACTGTGAAACCAATAGGTTTAGGAACTAAAGCATTGTATAATATGAAAATTGGTGATTTAATAGGTGTAAAAGGACCATATGGTACATATTTTCAGCCTGTAAAAGGCAAGGTATTAATCGTTGGTGGTGGTACTGGCCTTGCACCTCTCTCTTTACTTTGTTATAAATATTTAAATTACTACTCAACTATTACAGTTATTATAGGGGCAAGAACCTCTAATCAACTTATCTTTATTGAAAAATTCAAAAATATTTTGAGGGATAAAGGTAGAATCGTGATTACAACCGATGATGGTAGTAAAGGATTTAAAGGATTTGCATCTGATGCTGCGAAGCAACTTATTAAAGCAGAGAATTTTGATATGATATATGTTTGTGGACCTGAGTTAATGATTAAAGCAGTATTTGAATTAGCAGAAGAAAATCATATACCTATACAAGCGAGTCTTGAAAGAATTATGAAGTGCGGATTTGGGATATGTGGGAGTTGCTGTATAAATAAATACTTGGTTTGTAAAGATGGGCCAGTATTTAATACTCATCAATTAAGGGAGATGCAAAATGAATTGGGCTTATATTCAAGAGATTATTCAGGCAAGAGAGTTAGTATAAAAATTGATTGATTTAAGCTTAAATTCCAATCATTTCATTTATATGCATAATTAATAATAAATTGATGTCTTTAAATAAAGTTAGTAGAAGGGTTGAGGATTATTTAAAGGCCATTTATGATATTATGGAGGAGAGAGGTTATGTTAAAATTAAAGATCTTTCAAATCGGCTTAATGTTAAACCACCATCTGTAACAGAAATGGTTAATAGATTGAGTAAAATGGGATTCGTTAATTATGAGAAGTATGGTGCAATTACTTTAACAGAAGATGGTAAGAGAATTGCGAAATCTGTTAAAACGAGGCATGATACCTTTGTTAAGCTTTTAGAGATGTTATCCATTCCTAAAGAGATTGCAGAAAGAGATGCTCATGAGTTGGAGCATAGATTGCATCCTAAAACGATTGAACAATTTACTAAATTTGTAGATTTTTTATCAGAACTTTCGAGTAATTTAAAGATTATGAAAAAATGGAATGATTTATTAAAGAAGTATAATGATAAATTTTCTGAAGATTTTCACAAATGTTAGGATAAATTATAAATACCTAAATAATTTAGGATAACCTATAAATGCATCTAATGATGAAATAATAATTAGTGATCTTATTTATTGATAATTGTTAAATCACATCAAGATAATTAATTGAGAAATAAATTGGTGATTATATGGAAAAGCAAGATAGAAAAAAATACGAAGTACCTTTAACTATGTTGAAGGATGGACAAGTTGGTATTATAACTTCTATAAAAGCTGGGAGTGGTAAAGGTGGAGGCTTTGGATTTAAAAAAAGGCTTATGGATATGGGCCTTACTCCCGGAACAAAAGTAATAGTTGTAAAATCAGCTCCTTTTCATGGCCCTTTAGAAATTCTTGTGAGAGGTTCTAGATTGGCACTTGGTAGAGGTATGGCGGAGAGAATTTTTGTGGAAATAGAGGAGTGATGAATGAATAAAAAAAGATTACTCATAGCTTTAGCTGGGAATGCAAATGTTGGAAAATCTGTTATTTTCAATTATTTAACTGGGTTACATCAACATATTGGCAATTGGCCTGGTAAGACTGTTGAAAAAGCTGAAGGGACATTACACTTTAAAGGTTATACAATAGATATTATCGATTTACCTGGCATATATTCTCTCTCAACATACTCTATTGAAGAATCTATATCTAGAAAGTATATTGCTATTGAGAAACCAGATTTAGTAATAAATGTTGTAGATGCATCCATTCTTGAGAGAAATTTATTCTTTACATTACAATTAATGGAGCTTGAGACTCCAATGATTATAGCATTAAATCAAATGGATGTAGCAAAGAAAAAAGGGATTGAGATTAATGTGAAAAAATTGGAGGAGCTTTTAGGAGTCCCAGTAATACCGACGGTAGCAATAAAGGGCATTGGTATCTTTCAACTTTTAGAAAAAACTATCGAAATTATTGAGAAAGGATCGATTGTTAAATATAAAATAAGATATGGTGAGGAGATTGAAGAAAGACTTGCAAAGCTCGTTGAGATGATTAAGAATATTCAATTTTATTATCCGCCTAGATATGTTGCGATTAAATTATTAGAAGGTGATGAAGAGATTGAAAGAGAGATTAATAGAGTAAATCCTCAAATAATTTCATTTGCAAAAAAACTTGCGGGTGAAATTGAAAAGCTTCATAAGCACTCTTGCTCAACGGTAATTACTTCTGAGCGATATGAGGTTGCTGGTCGTATTGCAAGAGAGGTTCAAAGATTAACACCACCAATAAAACTCACAATAGAGGAAAAGCTTCATACTTTAACAACTCATAAAATCTTTGGATATTTTATAATGATTCTCTCCTTCATTTTAATCTTCCACGCTATCTTTACCTTTGGGAATTACACATCATCAATTTTAAGTGATCTTTTTTATAGTTATGAGCCTATTTTTGAAAGCTTTTTTGGTATAGGGATTTTAAAGGATTTGATTTGGGGTGGTGTTATTGAAGGGATTATTGCAGGTGTAACAATAGCTTTACCATACATTTTACCATTTTACATAATTTTGTATCTTTTAGAAGATTCTGGCTACATTAGTAGAATTGCATTTTTAATGGATAATATTATGCATAAAATGGGCTTGCATGGGAAGGCTATTATCCCTTTGATACTTGGTTATGGTTGCAATGTTCCAGCTTGTATAGCTTGTAGAATAATGGAGACAGAAAGGGAGAGAATTCTTGCAGCTTTCGTAACAACTTTAATCCCTTGTGCAGCAAGAACTGTTATTATACTTGGATTAGTAGGCCAATTTTTAGGTACTCAATATGCTTTAACACTTTATATTATCGATTTATTAATTATCCTTGTTATAGGAAGGTTCGCATTCAAATTTTTACCAGGAGAGCCAACCGCTTTAATTATGGAGATGCATGATTATAAAATACCTCATTTAAAAACCGTTTTGAGTCAAACATGGTTCAGATTGATTGAATTTATAAAAATAGCTTTCCCTTTAATAATTATTGGTAGCTTAATAATAAAGCTCATAGAGATTTTAGGTTTTTTGGAATTAATCATTAACACACTTGCTCCAATAACTGTCACATGGTTAGGATTACCAGCTATTACAGGTGTGATATTAATCTTTGGTATTTTGAGAAAAGAGTTGATATTAATTATGCTCGCAACCCTTCTTGAGACAACAGATTTTTCACAAGTCTTAACACCAATTCAAATGATTGTGCTCACTTTAGTAGCGATGTTTTACATACCTTGTATATCAACGATTGCAACTTTAATTAAAGAGCTCGGATGGAAAAAAGCACTCTTTATAACGGTATTTGAAATATTTTTTGCAATAACCTTAGGCGGGATTGCATTAAGGGTATTGAAGTTATCATTAATGTAATTGAGTAAAAATTGCAAACTTCAAATTGCAAAATAATCATCAATATGTTAAAAACACAATAAAATTATTTTTCAAAATCTAACATATATATGAGTTATCTCATAATCAAATTTAATAAAAACAAACAACAATGATTACCTTATTTTTTAAAATATTTAAAGATTAATCAAAATTATAAAAATGGTTTATAAAAGTTCATATATTTCATTACTCTAAAGAATTATGATAAAAATGGTTAAAGCAGGAGGTTATGCAAATAAGCTCGGTTGGGTTAATTTAACTGAGAAAAAAATTGAATATAGAGAGATTGATGAAAATATAGCTTACAAATATATTGGTGGTAGAGGTCTTGGTGTAAAGCTTGTATATGATAATGGTCCTGGTAAAGATCCATTCTCACCTGAGAATATATTAGCAATTCTTGTAGGCCCATTAACGGGCACATTAACCCCTATGAGCTCTAGAATAGTTGCAGTTACAAGATCACCATTAACTGGGACTGTTACAGATAGCCATGCAGGTGGTTATATCGGTCCAGCTTTAAAATGGGCTGGTTTTGATGGTGTAGTATTAAGTGGTAAAAGTGATCAACCCGTTTACCTTATCGCAAAAGATGGTAAAATAACTATTGAAGATGCTTCTCAAATTTGGGGCAAAGATGTTTTCACAATGACAAGCTTGCTTAAGCAAAAGCATGGTGAGGTAGCAAAGGTTTATGGTATAGGTCCAGCGGGTGAGAATCTTTGTAGAGAGGCTAATATAATGCATGATGCAGGTAGAGCGAGTGGAAGGGGTGGTGTAGGTGCAGTTATGGGTTCAAAAAAGGTTAAAGCGTTAGTTGTGATTGGGGATGAAAAAGCTATATCAAAACCAGCGAATCCTGATAAGTTTAATGAAGTTAGAGAGCGAGTACTTAAACGTATAATTGAGAGTCCAGTTACCTCTCCAGGTAAGGGAGGATTATCAGTATATGGAACGAGTGTTTTAGTTAATATAGTTAATGAGCTTGGAGCTTATCCTACACGTAATGCAAAAGATACTCAATTCGAATTCGCTTTTTACACAAGTGGTGAGAATTTAAGAGGGACTATATTAAGAGAGACTCCAACTTGCTTCGGATGTCCAGTTCATTGTAAAAGGCATAGTGAAGTATCGGATGGGAAGTATAAGCATAAGTCTGAGGGGCCTGAGTATGAAACATGCTGGTCTCTCGGTGCGATGATAGGTGTTGGCCATATAGAAGCGGTATCATATCTCAATTACTTATGCAATTATTATGGCTTAGATACGATTAGTGTTGGCTGTACATTAGCTATGGCTTGTGAAGCAACGGAAAGAGGCCTTCTTAAGGATGGTGTTCGCTTTGGGGATGTTGATGGACTTGCAGATATGATAAGAAAGATCGCTTTGAGAGAGGGTGTTGGAGATATACTTGCTGAAGGTACTTTAAGAGCTGCTGAAAAGCTTGGTGATAAGGATTTAGCTATGACGGTTAAAAGTCAAGGTATACCTGCATATGATCCAAGAGGTTTAAGAGGTTTCATTATAGCTTACTCAACATCTAATAGAGGAGCTTGCCATTTGAGAGCTTACACAACTTCATCTGAAATTCTTGGAATACCATATAAAACTGATCCACTTGCGATTGAGGGTAAAGTTGATCTTGTAATAATGCTACAAAACTTATTTAGTGTTACCGATAGCTTAAATGTATGTAAGTTTAGCACATTCGCTTATAAATTAGAGGATTATGCCGATTTACTCTCAAGCGTAACAGGTTGGGATATTAATCCAAATGAGTTAATGAAAATAGGTGAGAGAATTTGGAATTTAGAAAGGTATTACAATCAACTTTGTGGCTTTGATAGAAAGGATGATAAATTACCGAGGAGGTTTTATATTGAGCCCGCACCATCTGGACCGGCAAAAGGTTGGAGAGTTGATGAAGCATTATTCGAGAAGATTATAGATGAATATTATGAGAAAAGAGGATGGACAAAAGATGGTAAAGTTCCAGAAGCTAAGTTAAGAGAGTTAGGAATAATATAATCTCAAAATAATCTCTAAACCCGCCCACCTTTCTTTTTATTTATCCACCAGCTACAGGTGGTATTAAAGTAATCACATCACCATTTTTTAACTCAGTTTCCAAACCTTTAAGGAATTCTATATTCCTACCATTAATGAAGATCTTCACAAATGGATTTAATTCACCTTTTTCATTAAAGATATAGCGAGTGAATTGCTCACCATATTTTTCTGCAAGTATATTTAAGAGCGTATTAACATTAATATTATCTTTTAATTCTAATTGAATTTGACCAGTAGAGCCGAGTATCTCTCTAAGAGTTGCGAAAGCCTTTATTAAAACTCTCATTACATTATCAATAATATAGTGTATCTTTGTATTAATAAGTTGATAGTATTTATTTTTCTATATTAATGAAAAGAGATTGAATTTTGAGTAATGAGTTATCAAGATATTCAATTATGCAAAGCCTTTTGAAAGTTTACATATAAATATTACCAAAGCTTAATCAAGTATGGAGAGATTGTATTGAAAACAAAGCTTCTCATCACACTCACATTAATCGCTATATTAATCTTAACTAATACAATGAAATTTAATTCAATTTTGGCTGAGGAGCGAAGAGGAGCATATTTAGATGAGATAATTTTTATTCATTATTTGGATGAGCAAGTAGCGATTAAAGAGGTTCAAGCTGGTAATCTTCACACTTACTTTTGGCGCATACCTTTAGGCCTTGCAGAGCAATTAAAAGCTGATCCTAATGTGCAAATATATGAAGCGCCGGGTGGAATTCTTAGCCTTTTATTAAATCCAGCACCAGTTAAAGATGAATTAAATCCATTCACAATAAGGGATGTGAGATATGCAATAAATTATTTAATAAATAGAAAATACATCGTAAATGAGATTTTAAGAGGATATGGGGAAGAAATGGTTGCGTGTTATGGTCCTTACGATCCCGATTACCTTGTGGTAGCTGATATAGTAGAGGCTTTGAATATTAAATACAATTTTGAGTTAGCGAATAAAATTATTAGTGATGCTTTAATCAATAAAGGAGCTAAAAAGATTGATGGTAAATGGTTTTATAATAATAAACCTATTACATTAAAATTCTTCATAAGGAGTGATGATCCAAGGAGAAAGAGTATTGGTGAAGTATTAGCTTCTGAACTTGAGAAAATAGGTTTTAATATTGATAAAATATTCGGAGATTTGGCTAAAGCTACTGATATAATTTACGGTTCTGATCCTAAAGTTGGAGAGTGGCATTTATATACTGAGGGTTGGGGCCGTTCAGCTTTTGTTAAATACGATAATGTTATAGTATCTCAATTTTATGCACCATGGTTCGGTTATATGCCCGGTTATGGTGAGCCAACTTATTGGAATTATAAGCATGATGAATTAGATGCTGTAACTAAAAGGATAACTACTGGAAATTTCACATCTAAAGATGAAAGAGATTCATTAATTAAAAAAGCGGTAGCATTGGGAATTGAGGAAGCTATTAGGATATTTATAGCATCGAATATCGATCCATATATTGTTAGTAAGAGTGTTGGTGGAGTTGTTAATGATTTTGGAGCTGGTATTACGAATAGATGGTCTTTAATAAATATGAGAATAGGTGGAGTTACGGGTGGGAGTTTAAAAGTAGGTATGAAGCAAATTTATCAAAATCCTTGGAATCCAGTTAGAGGATTGGTAGATTGGTATGCTACAAGAATATGGTATGGAGTTTACGATCCTGCAACATGGACCAATCCTCATACAGGCGATATAATACCAGTTAGAGTTGAGTGGAAGGTTGAGAGTGCTGGCCCTAAAGGTAAGCTTAAAGTTCCTAATGATGCGATAATTTGGGATCCTTATGTTGAGAAATGGAAGAATGTTGGTAATAATATTACCGCTATTAGCAAAGTTACTTTTAATCTCAAGTATAGTAATTGGCATCATGGCCAAGCTATGAGAATAAGTGATCTTCTCTACTCGATTTACTTCTTTTTTGAATGGGGTACAAAAGAGAGTGATAATGATCCTACATTCGATCCTGAATACACATCGCAAACCGAGCCTATGGTAAAGACCAATAAAGGAATACGCTTTCTTAATGAAAATACGGTAGAGGTTTATGTAGATTATTGGCATTTTGATGAAAATTACATAGCTGATTATGCATCTGTATGGTCATCTACACCATGGGAGTTAATGGCTGCTATGGAGAAAATTGTAATAAATAAAGAGGGGGCTTTTTCACGCTCAGCAAGTAAAGCGATGAATGTACCATGGCTTTGCCAATTAATAAAAAGTAATGCAGAGATGATAAAGAAAAAACTTATTGAGTTCAAAAATGAAGGAGTAATACCAGAACCTTTAAAGAATTATGTATCATTAGATGAGGCTAAGCGAAGGTATGATGCATCTATAAATTGGATCGATCAACATAGCCATGCAGTAATAAGTAATGGACCATATTATTTAGATAGTTACAACCCTGAAGCTAGAACTATTGTTATAAAGCTCTTTAAAGATCCAACTTATCCATTCGATTTTGGAGCTTGGAATCATTTCCAAATCTTAAAGGTTGCGAAAGTTAAGAAGATTGAGATGCCAACGGTAATTATGATTAATAAATCTGCTACAATAAAGATACTAATCGATGTAGGAGGAGAGTTAAGCCATGATGCTGAAGTGAATTATAGATTAATTAATCCCGAAGGCAAGACTATTGAAAAAGGAAATGCGAAACCTTCAGAATCGATAGGTACTTTTGTGATAGATATTCCAAAGGAATTTACATCAAAATTGAATGTAGGTTCATACACATTAAAGGTATTTGCAATTAGTAAGAAAGCGATAAAGCCAGATATTTATGAGATAAGTTTTATCGTTAGTGAAGCGCCCATTGAAAAACCATCGCCCTCACCAACATTAACCCCAACTCCAATTACTCAAATTTTAGGATTTGAAATTTTTGCAATTGTATTTTTAATAGCTATTTTTTTAATACTCACAATATTAATAATGAGAAGGAGAATTGTTAAAGTCAAATCTTAAATTTTGATGATAAAATATGGGCGTAAGTAAATTTTTAATATCCAGAGCTTTGAATATGGTGCTTGTATTATTTGCTACAATCTTTATAACAATAGCCATAGTTGGTCCAACGATGGATACAATATTAAAAAGATCTATAGAGATAGAAGTTAAGGCATCAATTTTACAAAGTAAAGAGGTAATGATTGCCTTTAAAGACCCTAAAGATTTAGAGAATTATATACAATTGCAAGTGAGGAATGCGATTGAAAGTCTTGGCTTAAATGAACCTTGGTATTCGCCGAGAAGATTATGGACAGTTATTTGGAAGCTTATCACATTAGATCTTGGCCAATCATACTATTTGAGAAGTTATAGTGGATCTGGTAATGTGAGAGAGATAATTTTAGAAGCTTTACCTAGAACTATATTATTATTCACTACAGCTACAATATTAAACTCAATTATCGGTATTTTATTAGGTGTTATTATAGCGCGTAAATCTGGATCGATTATTGATAAGTTTGCATCAACATTCGCAGTTGTTAGTAATAGCTTCCCATTATGGTGGGTCGGTATGATTATGATTATTATATTTGCATATACATTTAAGCTCTTTCCAGCTAGAGCTACACCTTTAATTCCTCCTAGCGATCCAAATTACCCTTTAGCTCTTATCCATCACATGATCCTTCCTTTAATTACACTAATACTGATAGGTTTTGGTGGTTGGACTTACGTGGTTAGAAATATTATGATTGGAGTATTGCAAGAGGATTACATTACTGTAGCTGTGGCAAAAGGAACCCCTGAGAGAAAGATACTTTATGGCCATGCTTTGAGAAGTGCAGCCCCACCGATAATAACGATGATCGCATTAAGCTCCTCAGGATCTTTAGGAGGAGCTATAATTACTGAGGCGGTTTTTGATTGGCCTGGTATTGGTAGGCTTTATTGGAATGCAGTTAGCGTGCTTGATATACCAGTTATTATAGGCCTTACATACATAACGACTATCGTATTTTTAATTAGTGTATTTATTGCTGATATTCTCTATAGTGTATTTGATCCTAGAGTAAAAGTTGGGTGAGATTTATAATTTGATAGGTTTATTATCCTCATTTAAAGCCTTTTGGGATGAGTATAAAAGGTATAAAATTGGTATATTGGGAATTTTTCTTTTAATCATTTTAATTATCATATCCATATCAGCTGTAATTTTAATCCCTATTGACACATTTAAACAATGGCATAACCCTGCATATTGGACACGCTATCCTAAAGCAGCGTTACCATCATGGATTAATTATTTTACAAATACTAAACTCCCTGAGCATTTAATTCTAAAAGAGCCATTGGTAATGAAAAGTGAGAGTGGGGTTATTCAAATCTTTAATCACATTTACACCATTCAATTCAATTACGATACTTTTCCAGATGATTTCATCTTCAATTATTTGATTAAATATAAAGGTTCACCACCTTTATTTGAACTCTCAATAATTAGACCGGATGGTGATCGATTATTATTAATAATAACTACCCTTCCACCAAAGCCCTTTAACTTAGAAGCTTATACATTTAATGGATCTATTTATTCAACTGATCGAGTTATAAGGAGTAATGTAGCCCATTATTTAAGTGAGCGAATTGGTGAATCTATAAGTATAATGGATATTGCCCCTCAATTTGTAATCTTTTCAGAAAAACCATTTAAACTTGATTCAAAAGTTTTAAAAGGAACTTACACATTTAATGCGACTTTTTACACATTCGATAAGGATGATCAATTATTAACGAGTGAATTGATAATTGGGGGCAAAGTATTTGGTATTCTTGGAACGGATGAGTTAAGAAGAGATTTGCTTATAGGGATTTTATGGGGTACACCAGTAGCACTTTTTATAGGCTTATCCGTAGCTACTTTAGCGGTATTTGTAGGGATCGTTTACGGTATTGTGAGCGGTTATTATGGCAAAAGATTGGATGAGATAATGATGAGAATTAATGATATTATTTACTCTTTACCAGCTTTGCCATTTTTAATCATATTAGCAATCTCATTTGGTAGGAATATACTACTTGTAGTTCTTTATTTAACTGTATTTGGGTGGGTAGGTATAGCAAAAGTAGCTAGAAGTATGGCATTACAAATTAAAACATTGGCTTACATTGAAGCGATTGAGTTAATAGGTGCATCTAAATGGAGAGTAATGCTTAAACATATAATGCCTCAAATAACTCCATACGCTCTCGCAAGTATAGCTTTATCAGTACCATCCGCTATATTAGCTGAAGCCGGTCTTAGCTTTTTAGGATTGGGTGATCCAACTTTACCTACTTGGGGTCAAATTCTTCACGATGCTCAACTTTATGGTGCTGCTGCAAGAGGATTGTGGTGGTGGATTATACCTCCAGGTGTAATGATCGCTATAACAGGGCTAACATTCGTTTTTATCGGTATAGCTATGGATACGGTTTTAAATCCAAGGATGAGGAAGATATAAATGGTAGATTTAAAGGTTGAGAATCTTACAACTTATTTTTTTACTCGAAGAGGTGTTGTAAAAGCTGTTGATAATGTATCATTTAACCTTAAAGATGAGTCATGGGGAATAGCTGGAGAGTCTGGTTGTGGTAAAACTACGCTTGGTTTATCTTTATTAAGGCTTATACCACCACCTGGAAGAATTGTAAAAGGTTCAATAATTCTTGGTGGAGAGGATTTATTAGCAATGGATGAGCAAACTTTTAAAAATAAAATTAGATGGAGAAAAATCTCAATGATATTTCAAAGTGCGATGAATGCATTAAATCCAGTTTACCCTATAGGTTATCAATTGGCTGAACCACTTATTTACCATTATGGATTTTCAAAAAATGAGGCTTTAAATTTAGTTAAAGATGCTTTGAAAGAGGTTAAATTAAATCCGAGTTTGATTTATCGATACCCTCATGAATTGAGTGGGGGGATGAAGCAAAGGGTTGTGATAGCTATGGCTTTAATACTCAAGCCTGAGATTGTAATAGCTGATGAGCCAACTACAGCTTTGGATTTAATCGTTCAATCACAAATTATCAATTTAATAAAGAGATTGAAATGGGAATCAAAAATATCATTCATACTCATGACTCATGATTTGAGTATGATATCGGAGATTGCTGATAAAGTGGCTATAATGTATGCTGGTAAATTGGTAGAGTTAGGACCTTCTGAGCAATTGTATAATGATCCAAAACATCCATATACCCAAAGCCTTTTAGCTGCTATACCGAGATTAAGAGGAGAGAAGAAAAAATTAATCTTTATACCTGGCTCACCACCAGATTTAATCGATCCACCTTTAGGTTGTAGATTTCATCCCCGTTGCACTCATGCTTTACCAATATGTAAAGAAAAAGAACCGCCTATCACTCATTTAAATGATGCTATGGTATCTTGCTGGTTGTATAGTGAGTAACTCTTTGGGAAGTATTTTACTATCGGTAAAGGGTTTGAGAAAGTGGTTTCCAATAAGGAGGGGTTTTTTAGATTTTATTACCATGCAACCAATACGCTATATAAAAGCTGTTGATAAAATCGACTTTAATATAAAAAAAGGAGAAGTATTTGTATTAGCTGGAGAGTCTGGTTGTGGTAAAACTACTACAGCGAGATTGATTTTAAGATCTATAGAACCTGATGAAGGAAGTGTGATATTTAATGGTATGAATGTGTGTAATTTAAGAGGTGAGGAGCTTAAGCGATTTAGACGATTGGTACAAACCGTTTTTCAAGACCCTTATTCATCTTTAAATCCAAGATTATCTGTATTTGATATTTTATTAGAACCATTAATAATTCATAACATTAGAGAGACGAATAGTGAGAGAAAAGAGATTGTTTATAAAGCTATGGAGGAAGTAAAGTTAACGCCAATTGAGAATTTTGAGCATAGATATCCACATATGCTATCAGGTGGTCAAAGGCAAAGATTGGCCATAGCAAGATCTTTAATCTTAAAGCCTAAATTAATTATAGCTGATGAGCCTGTATCGATGCTCGATCTTTCAATTAGAGCTGAAATTTTAGATTTAATGATCTCACTTAGGGATAAGTATGGTATAACTTATCTTTACATAACTCATGATTTATCAACAGCAAGATATATAGGCGATACGATTGCAATTATGTATCTCGGCAAAATCGTTGAGATGGGAATTTGTGAAGAAGTTTTATCTAATCCTTTACATCCATACACTCAAGCATTAATAGATGCGGTATTAGAGCCAAATCCTAACAATAGATTTAAGGAGAAGAAGGTAAGAATAATTGGAGAGATTCCAAGCCCAATAGATATTCCAAATGGTTGTAGATTAAATCCAAGATGTCCATACGTTATGGAGAAGTGTAAATTAATCGAGCCACCTTTTATAGAATTTAAACCTTCACATTACGTTGCTTGCCATTTATTAATTGATTAAACTTTTTCTATAACGATTAAAGTTGAAGTTGAGCGTATACCATTCATCTTTCGAATCTTATTTATTATAATATCCTTTAATTCTTCCAAAGCCTCACTCTTCACTTTAACTATTATATCATGAACACCATAAACGAGATGAACTTCTTCAACACCCTTTAAATTGCTCAATGAGTGCAAAATATCTTTTTCTAAGCCAAGCTCACAATTTATTAATACGAATGCCTCGGGCATATATCTCCATAAAATTTTAGCATTTAATAAAGATTATTGCTAATTATGAAAAATGGTAAGATTTATTCCAAATGAAAGATTCCTTAATTTCTGATTGTATATTTAGCGTTAAGCTTTAATTAATAATCCTTTAAGTATAATTGAGCTTAATTGATAATGGAAAAATTAGCCTCTTTCTACACCAAGCTTAAATTTAATGATTTAAATGAGGAAGTGATTAATTCAGCAAAAAGATGCACTTTAGATTTATTAGGTGTAGCAATTGGTGGTTCAAATTTACCATCGAGTAAAAAAGTGGTTAATATTGTGAAGAGCATGGGTGGTAAATTAGAGAGTAGTGTAATTGCAAATGATTTGAAAGTACCTAGTCCGAATGCTGCTTTGGCTAATGGTGTTATGGCTCATGGATTGGAGCTTGATGATGTAGATAATGAATCTTCAACACATCCTGGAGCGGTAATTATACCGACAGCTTTAGCGGTAGCTGAGAAGGTTGAAGCGAGTGGTAAGGAATTTATATTGGCTATAACTTCTGGTTATGATTTAATGTTGAGAATTGGTGCAGCTCTTATACCATCAGCCCATTATGCTCGAGGCTTTCATCCTACAGCTACTTGTGGAGCATTTGGTGCAGCTTTAACCGCTAGTATACTTATGGGCCTTGATACAAATGAAGTGATGAATGCTTTAGGTATCGCAGGTAGTCAAGCATCCGGACTTATGGAATTTCTTAGCGATGGCTCTTGGACAAAAAGGCTTCATCCAGGTTGGGCTGCGCATAGTGGAATAATTGCATCATTATTAGCAAAAGAAGGCTTTACAGGTCCAAAAACCATTTTGGAAGGTAAGCATGGATTCATTAAAGCTCACACTGATCACTATGATATGAATAAGCTTATAGAGGGATTGGGCGAGAGATTTTTAATAAATGAAGTTTCGATAAAGCCTCATGCATGCTGTAGATATATTCAACCAGCTATCGATGCGGTATTAAAGATTGTAAAGGAGAATGAAATAAATCCAAAGGATATAGATGAAGTAATAATAGGGACTGTTAAAACTGCATTACCAATTGTAGTTGAACCTATTGAACTCAAGTATAAACCGAGAAATATCGTTGATGCTCAATTCAGTATGCCATTTAGTATCTCAGTAGCTATTTTAAAAGGTAGAGCATTTATTAATGAGTATACTGAAGAGATGATAAAGAATGATGAAGTTTTGAATATTGCTAAAAAAGTTAAGGTAATAAATGATCCAGAGCTCGATAAATTATTCCCTAAAAAATGGCAAGCTAAAGCTAAGATTAAGTTGAAGAATGGTAAGATATATGAAAGTCATGTGGAAGCACCGAAAGGAGATCCAGAAAATCCATTAACTGATAAAGAGTTAGAGGATAAGTTTAGAATATTGGTTCAAGGAAAGTTGCTTGAAGATAAGATTAATGAGGCTATAAAGATGATTCATAAGCTTGATAAATTATCCAATATTAAAGAATTTGTCCATCTCTTTACAATCGAAGAAGGAAAAAATAGGTATATTTACGTACTCTGAGTATCGTTATGATTAATTATTGAGTTTAAAATGCTTTGAACTTTCCCTTTGGAGCTTTGCAAATTGGGCATACATCTGGAACGGTACCCTCAACTGTATATCCACAAACTTCACAAACGTAAATAGTACCCAATTGCACATCTTTATTCTCATCTACCGATTTTTTAGCCCTTTGATATAAAGGAGCGTGAACCTTCTCACTCTCTAAAGCCCAATTGAAGCTAATCTCAGCCTCTTTCTCACCTTGAAGTTGAGCTATTGCTTTATAAGCTGGATACATTTCATTAACTTCAAAGGTTTCACCATCTATACCAACTTGAAGATTTTCCGATGTGGTTTTAGCTCCAAAAAGACCTCCAGAGGTAACTAAAGCTGGGCCTTTACTTTTTATGCATCTATAATGATTCGATGCGTGAATCGTTTCTGAAAAGGCTATCGCTGTGAATAATCTTGAAACATTTGGGAATCCTTCATCTTTTGCTTTTTTAGCATATATGGTATATCTCATGCAAGCTTGGCTTTCACCACCAAAAGCGCTCTTAAGAGCATTCTCAGTTATCTCTTTAACCATTTTATTTCACAGAAATTCTATAATCTTTTTGATAATTAATAAGATTTATGGTTGATTAAGGAAGGCTTATCAAGATATTGAATAAAATTTTTCACACTCATATTTATTAGTATTGGATTCGGTGTTAGCGAAAAAATTTTCTTTTAAAAATTCTGACACTAAATTTAACATTTAATATGTAATGATTTCATTAACTTTCATTCAATCGTCTTGATCTCAATTAAGAGGATTTAGAAAATTCAATTTTCAATTATTTAAATTAAACGAATTTTTACTATTATAAATTATTTTTGTTTGAAAAACTCCTTTATATTCTCAATCACGTAATTAACATCATCATCCTTTAAATTTGGATGCATCGGGATTGATAAAATAGTTTTAGTAATCTCTTCTGTGATTGGTAATTTGTAATTTGGTAATTGAAGGGATGTGTAAAATGGTTGAAGATGAACTGGTAAGCGGTAATGAATCCCAGTCTCAATACCCTTATTTGCTAACCACTCTCTCAATTTATCTCTATTAACACAACGAATTGCGTAAATGTGATAAACATGATAGGCCCATGGTGCTTCGATAGGTTTAATTAATTCATTTATACCTTCAAGTTCTTTTGAATATAATTTTGCGATTCTTCTTCTCATTTCATTCATTTTTGTAAGTTTCATTAATTGTATTCTCCCTATAGCTGCATTTATCTCACCCATTCGATAATTATAACCCAATTTTACATGAGTATCCCAAGTGCTACGGCCATGATTCGCTAACATTCGTATATCCCTAGCTAAAGTATCATCATTCGTTACAACCATACCACCCTCACCACCAACCATCATATTTTTTGATGGGTAAAAACTAAAGCAACCTATATCCCCTATTCCACCAACTTTTTTACCTTTATATTCAGAGCCGTGTGCTTGAGCTGCATCCTCAATTACATATAAGCCATGCTTTTCCGCAATCTCTATAATTGGGTCAAGATCGGCTGGATGGCCATAAATATGAACGGGCATTATCGCTTTAGTTTTATTCGTAATAGCCTTCTTTACCTCATTTGGATCGATTGTATAAAATTTAGGATCTATATCTACTAAAACTGGTTTAGCATTACATGTTAAAATCATAGCGACTGTTGAGACGAATGTGTGAGATACTGTAATTACCTCATCACCTTCTTTCACACCACAAGCTAAAAGTGCGAGATGTAATGCAGCAGTGCCAGAAGATACCGCTATTGCATGCTTTACACCAAGAAATTTTGCAAATTCTTTCTCAAAAAGCTCATTTTGCTCACCCATAACAAAACGCTTACTTGAGAGAACTTGTAAAATAACCTCTTTCTCTTCATTAGTAATTAATGGTTCAGCTAACTTAATCCTCAAAATCATCACCAAATTATTAAACAAATATCATTTCAATCATTCAAGAGTATTTAAAGGTTTATAGAGATTTTGATTGTGAATATTTTAAATAATACCCTTTTTAAGATATTCATTAATACTTAAATTGTGATTACCAATTGAGTATGGCAAAGATTTATCTTGGTACATCTGGATGGTCTTATAAAGATTGGGTGAATGTTTTTTATCCTTCCGAGCAAGATGTAAAGCTTTCTTATTACTCACAATTCTTTAATACGGTTGAAATTGATTCCACTTTTTACTCATATCCATCGAAAGGAATGGTATATGGTTGGTTAAGAGCTACAAGAAATGATTTTATCTTTTCTGCAAAATTACCAAAAATTATCACTCATAAAAAAATCTTGAATATTGATAAAGGCGTAAAACAAGATTTAGAACACTTTTTAGATTTAATGATGCCTTTATACAAAAGTGGTAAACTCGGCCCTTTATTAATACAATTACCACCTAAATTTGAAAGGGATTACAAAGTATTGGAAGATTTTTTACAAATACTACCATCTGAGTTTAAATTCGCTTGCGAATTTCGCCATCAATCTTGGTGGGCTAATGGGACATGGTCTTTACTTGAAAAGTATGGTGTTGCGAATGTTATTCTAGATGGCCCACACTTGCCACCAGACCCGATCGTTACAACAAATTTCGCAGTTATTAGATGGCATGGTAGAGGTAAAAAGCCTTGGTATAATTATCGCTATAAAATTGATGAATTGAAATTTTGGATTCCAAAGATCGAGAGTATAATTAATCAAGTTGATGAGCTTTATGGTTATTTTAATAATCATTTTCATGGATACGCTGTAGCAAATTGTCTTCAAATGTTAGAAATACTAAATATAATCTCTAATAAGCAAAGGGAGATGAAGGAGCATGTATTAAATTATCTTAATGGTATTACAATACCAAAACTTGTAACTTTTGATTTGGAATCAGCAAGATTGAGTGATTTAATTCTCATCTTTATGGATAAGTATAGATTGGAACGTGCACATAAGATTAATGATGAAGAAGTTTATCAATTAAAGTTTGAGAATGGTAAAGTTGAGGCGATGATACGCGAATATAAAGTGTTAATAGATTTAAATTCTAAAAGGATTCTTCATAATTGTGGTGATTGGGAGCATCAAATGGTGAGAAAGGGGTTTTGTAAGCATATTGGTAAGGTTATGTATCTTTTACCTGAAGAAAAAGCAACATTTATTTTAAGAAAGATCGCTAAAGAGAGGGACGAATGGAAATTTGAAATATACCATTAATTGAGTTTATAATTCTTCATCAAGTCTTGCTCTAGCTAAAAGTCTAGCTACTTTAATAGGTTCTGGAATTGAGCCTTGCAATGTGAATTTATTCAAAATTATCTCAGCATCCTTTAATGTTATACCTAAAGCTCTCATGTATACACTATGACCCGTTTTTAATGTGATTAATACTCTATTACCGAGCTTTTTATATGCTTCAAGCTTCTTCTCCCAATTTTGAGGGAAGTGATGCTTAATATGAGGTTCTAAGCCTTTCGATTCCTCAAAAGTGAGGCAAATAATTGGCGTATTCGTATATTGATAAATTTTATCAATATCTATAATGTTGTATAAGCTAATTATTGCTCCTCCAAGCATAATCACATTTATATCATTTCTCTCCAACTTCTCAAACATTTTAATAATTTGATCTGTAGCATCATCACCACCTAAGGTTGCAAAACCAAACACAAACCCATCTATAATTAAATCACTCCTCATTACTACACCTGCGAGAATTGATTTTTTAACATCACCTTTACGAAAGCTTTCAGCAATACCTAAAGCTCTTATCCCCTTTTTACTCACATGAACTTTCAATTCATATACTTCTTATACATAACTATCGCTTAAACTTTGTAAAAAGATGCTTCAAAAATACAATCAAATATGTAACGTTAATACCATCAATTAGTAAAAAAGATATAAAGGTATAAGGTTCTAAATTTCTTTAGTGATGGGAGGAATAAAAGTTTACATATCTGATGAATTGGAGCGCAAATTTAGAGAAGTAGCTATGAAACTTTACGGTTATGGTAAGGGTTCATTAAGTATAGCATGTGAAAAAGCAATAAGTATGTGGCTTTCTCAAGTCTCAGAGTTTCTTGATATTGTAGAGTCGATTGAGGATCCAATTGAAGCTATTTATGGGATGCTCTCTCATGTTAAAAAGTCGGGAGTTGAATTACAACATGAAGCCAAAGAAATCAGAGCAAGAAAAACCCTTAGATAAAGTGATGCTTATAGATTCAAATATTTTCTTGGAAGTAGAGTTAGCGGAAAGCCATGCGGATGCATGTAAGCAATTTCTTAGGAAGATTAGAGACGGTCTTATCAAGTCAGCGATCACGGATTTCCATATAGACTCTATAGTAATTGTTATGGAGAATTATGGAAAAAGCTGGAAAGATATAGCCATATTCTTAGCATCACTTCTTCGCTACAAGGGGTTAATAATTTATCCAGTAAGCTTAGGTGCTCGAATAAGATCTACATCCATTATGAGAGATTATAATTTAGATTATGATAATGCCCTTGCGATACAAGCCCTTAAAGACTTATCTACTTCAATAATAATCTCTTATGATGAAGATTTTGACTCAATAAATTGGATTAAAAGATATACACCAGAAGAGTTGATAAAGGATTTATCTCCTCAAAAAGGTGAGAATAATTTAGAAAGGAAACTTATAGTGTAGTAGCGATTAAAAAAGAAACTTAATTTTGAACACATAAAGGATTTGATAACTATCTAATTAACTTCATTAAATTTAAATAACCTGTGAATTCGAGTAAAAAGTTTTGAAATTTTGATATAGGTACGATCGGGACTTTATTTATAAAGTTGATATCATTACTGTAAAGCGTTACTATGATTGGTAATGTGAATTTCACATTTAACTTTGATGATAAATTACTTCTCATAAATCTTCTCGCTCTCTCAATTTGAAGTTGAACTATTTTATTCATAGCTGAGTGATTAATTCTCTTCCAATGCTTACAATCTATTGCTAAGCCTAAATCATTTTTTATAGCAAGTACATCAATCTCCATACTATGCTTTTTCCATCTAACCCTTTTACTTACAGAGTAACCATTTTGGGAGGATATGAAGCTAACAAAACTTTCAAAATCTTTCCAACTTAAAAATTTTGAAACCTCCTCTACACTCAATCCATATTTAATGCCAAGTATTGATGTAAACATTCGATCCTTATCCTCAAATTTTACTTTATCATTAATTAAAATACCGATACCATTTTTAGATAACTCTTCCAAAACTTCTTTTACCACAATAACCCCAAGTTGGGCTTTAATCGCAATTTCATTTATTGAGTATTCTCCAAGAGAAATCTCAGGTAATATTTTGAGTAAAGTTCTTGGATTCATTTATAATTTAGCAGTTTTAGCCAAATCACATTAATTGATTTATGTATGCTCATGCTCCTCTAACGCTAAAATTATGTAATCAATAAAGCTTGATTCAGGCAATGCACCCTCAAAAGCTACAATATCATTAATAACTACTTTTGGTACAGCCATAACATTATACTTACTTACAAGTTGAGGAAATTCTGTAGATTCAATTACATCAGCTTTAATGAGATCATTCTCTATAGCGAATTGATGAGCAAGCCTCACCATTTTGGGGCAGTAGGGGCATGTAGGAGTAACAAAAACTTGTATATGCACGGGTTTATTTATCGCTTTTATTCGATCCTTTGAAGTTTTTGATAGCCTTGTTTCTCTACGTGAAACATCGATTATATCTTCAAGAAAACTGATAAGTTCATATCCCGCTGGTATGCCATAATACCTAATCCCATAATCTTTATCACCCATAATTATCGTTGCAGGTATTTTATCTATACCATACTCTTTTGCTTTATTAGCATCTTTAACAAAATCATACACTTCAACCTTAATCTTATTTGATACCTTACCCAATTCTTCTACAAGCTCACGTGTTTCACGACAATAAAGACACTCAAACTCTTGAGTAAAGTTAATTAACCTTACATCATATTTTATCTCTCTATCAAGTAATTGCTTAATGTATGCTAAATCTTTATCAGAAATTAATGGCATAATAAAATATGCACCATATTCAAAATATAAATTTATTCAATATCGGATCGAGAGCTTTTTCCAATAGCTGGTATTTCAGCAAATTTTGCTAAAGTCTCAGCCATCTCTCTCAACCTCTTATCAACTCTATAATTAACAGTATTTGGTTCGAATTCACCATTCTCCATTCTCTTACCAGCCCTTACCCCTGTTAATAACTCTATACCTTCATCAATAGTGCTTATAGAGTAAATATGAAACTTTCCTAATTTAACAGCTTCAATAATCTCATCCTTTAACATTAAGTTTTGAACATTACTCTCTGGGATGATTACACCTTCATCACCCTTAAGGCCTTTAGCTTTACACACCTCAAAGAAACCCTCAATCTTCTCATTTATCCCTCCGACAGCTTGAACCTCACCTTTTTGATTTACAGATCCAGTTACTGCAAGATTTTGCTTAATTGGAAGTTCAGCTAAAGCTGAAAGGATTGCATAAAGCTCTGTACTCGATGCACTATCGCCTTCTATACCTTCATAACTTTGCTCAAAAACGAGCCTTGCAGATAAGCTAATGGGTTTATCTCGAGCATATTTGCTTGTTAAGTATCCTCCTAAAATTAACACACCCTTAGTGTGTATAGGCCCTCCTAATTTTGACTCGCGCTCAATATCAATCACACCTTCCCTTCCTAAACCTACACTCGCAGTAACTCGTGATGGTCTACCAAAAGTAAAATCTCCTAAACTTATCACAGAAAGAGCATTCACTTGACCAATTTTTGCTCCTTCTGTATCTATTAATATTAAGCCTCGCTCAATCATCTCTTTAATCTTTTGCTGTATGAGATTTGATCGATAAACCTTCTCTTCAATAGCTCTTTTAATATGAATATCCTTAATGTATTTAGAGCCATCTTGAGAAGCATAAAAGTTAGCTTCTCTAATAATATCCGCTACCTCACCAAATCTTGTTGATAATTTTCTTTTATCCTCTGCGAGGCGTGAGCTATATTCAATAATCTTCGCTATTGCAGAAGAATCGAGATGGCGCAAGTTTTCCTTTTTACATAAAGTACAAATGAATGATGCATACTTTTTAATATTCTCTTCATTTCTCTCTATAGCGATATCAAATTCAGCCTTTACTTTAAAGAGCTCTCTAAAATCTGGATCATAAATGTAAAGAAGGTGATAAAGTAATGGATTACCAACCAAAATCACTTTAACATTAAGAGGAATTGGTTGAGGTGTTAAGCTCTTTGTTGAGATAAAGCCTAGTCTTTCACCAACTTCTTCAATTACAATATTCCCATTTTTTAAAGCTCTCTTTAATCCATCGTATGAGAAGAGATTTTTCAAAATTTCCTCTGCTGGTAGAACGAGAAAACCACCATTAGCTTTATGCAATGAACCACTTTTAATCAAAGTAAAATCGGTAGTGAATGTTCCAAATTGCGCTTCTTTCTCAATTCTTCCAAAGAGATTATTGTAAGTTGGATTTTCTTCAAAGATTACTGGCGCTCCTTTTAAATCTGAGTTATCCACAATAATATTAACCTCATACCTTCTAAATGGTAATTCTCTCATCCAAGATGTTAAAGTACTTAATTGTTGCGTCTCAGCTTTACCTGTAAATAAATCAATATTCTCTAAAATATCATTTCTAAGATCGTTTAAATAAGATTGAACTTCTGGTAATCCTTCATACTTTTGAAGAAGTGTATTAATGAGAAAGCCGAGAGCGTATTGAACGGTATCATTTGCAAGTTTTCTCAACTCCTCCCTCGTTTTTTTATCAAATTCTGATATTTGTCTCATAACCTCATTGAGTTTAATCTCTAACTTCTCCCTTCTTTTATCATACTCTCTTTTCAACTCAAGTGGTAATGATAAATACTCTTGATCAGTAAGGAGCCTACCAGCAAGAATTGGTATCATTATTATACCCATTGGTGTGACTTGCAAAGCGAAGCTTGAACGTTGAGCTTCTTCATTAAGTTCACTTAAAAGCTTCTCTTTATGTGCTTCTGCGATTTTGATTAATTGTTCACGCTTAGATACATATTCATCACTTTGAAAGACTTTTGGTATAGCTCTTTTAGCTTCTTCAATAAAGTTTCTCACATCCTTTTGAAATTCTCTTGCTTTACCAGGGGGTAATTTAATAGCTTTAGGCTCATATGGATTTTTAAAGTTATTAACATAAACCCAATCTGGAGGTGTAGGTTTGGTCTTTGCTATCTCTTCAAGATAATCGCTTATCGCCGTAACTCTACCTGTACCTGGAAAACCAGCCACATATATATTGAAGCCTTTAGACTCTATCTCAAGCCCAAATTTTAAAGCTCGAAGGGCTCGCTCTTGACCGATAATCTTATCCAAAGGTGTGAGCTCCTCAGTAGTAGCACAAGTTATCAAATCTAACTTACATTCTGCTTTTAAATCATCAGGTGAAAGTTCTCTAATCGGCATAATACTTTTTATGAAGATATAATTTATTTATTTAGTTTTTGTTTATGATGAGAATGTTGATTATTATTAAGCATTGAATAAACGCATAATAGGAATGTGCGAATGCTCAAAAATTTTAAAGATTCTTAAGCATTTTTAGTGTTAGAAAAATTTTTTAAGAAAAATTAAATTTTTTATTGCACTAAAGGATAAAAATTTATCACTTTTCTTGATAGTTTCACTAATTCTTGAAATTAAAAATCTAAGATTAAACGTTATTAGCTTATCATCTTAACTCATTTTCATGTAAACAATTATTCAATGAGTTTTTTCGGATTTGATAAAGGTATAAATTCTGCACCTTTATAGCTCTCAAGCCTCTCCCAAACCTTCATGGGATGAGCGTCTTCAATAAAGAATTTTTCAATTTGCTCAAGCTTTAAAGGTAATGATACCAAACCTGTTTTATAATGTATAGAGTATGGTGCACGAACATCACCCATAGGCTTTAAAACTGACCAATCTATCAAGATTTGATGAGCTCTCTCAATTTTATGAGCAACTGTTGAAGTGGTAATCGCTCGATCCTTTTTAATTAAATCTGGGAAGATTGATTTTAACTCATTAATCCTATTTTGAAGCTTATTCTCCAATTTTTGTTGTAAAATTATTGCCATTTCTCTATAAGCTTTAAAGACATCACTTTTAACTCTTAAGCTACTATTGTCAAATCTTGCCCAAATTTGAAAACCTCTTGAACCACTAAATTTAATCATTGGATAAATATCAAGCTCTAATAATAATTCAGCAAGCTCATAAGTAATTCTTTTAATGAAATCAAAAGCTTTCTCACTCTTTAATATCTCCTCTCCAGCATCAATATCAACAACAAATACATCGGGCTCATTCGAATTTAATTTATGGATGTATGGTATAAAATCAACACAATGATCAAAAACATATTGCATTAATTTCTCTTCAGAATCGATTGTAAGAAATACTGGTTTTGGTTTATACTTAATGTATCTTACGAATATTGTATCTAAGCCATGTATAGGATCATTCTTACCAGAGAATACTTTAACTGCTGAGACAGCTCTATCTTTAAGAAAAGGTAGGATAAGCTTTGCTACACGTGGATAATACATTTTTGCAAGCCAAACCAATCTATATGAACGATTGAGTTGATCACTAAAATCTTTTATTAGTTTCTCAACATATTCATCAATACCATAATTAGGAGTATATTCTTCATTCACTTTTTGTATTAATCCTTTTTTAAGAAGATTGTTTAATGCATTTTCGATTTCATCTTTATTAACCTTTCTCTTTTCGATAAATTCTACATCTCTTTGAATCTTCTCAAATATGTGATCGAATGTAACGGACTTTCCCTTTTCCTTTATAGCTAAAAGAAGAGTTATTCTATCCTCAATCGTTACCATAGTTTAGCTACACCATTCAAAATAAAAAATGCCTCAGATAAACTTTTTTATCTCTAGCAAAGTATCAGAGATAAAAATTATTTAACCCTTAAAGTCACCCAATTAATACTGGGTATCTAGCTCTACATTAAAAAATAGAATCTCAAAAACTTGTTTTTTGGCCTTATGCTATCCGCTTGGATATATATCAATAAGGCTTTATCTTAAAGGCTTAAGTAACTGAGTATGTATCAGCTTTTTATGATGTGAATATAAGCTAATAATGAATAAGATTAGGATGCATTAAAATTACTAAATCGTTTTATTTATATCACTAAGGCTCGGTTATATTGCATTTAACATTTTAGTTTTTTGTTAGTATTCAAGTAGTCGATTAACCCTAATAACCAAAGACTCTCAGGTAAAGTAACATATGGCTTTCTCTTCCAATTTTTAATCGTTTGAATAATTTGTTGGCATATAAAATCTTTCATATAAACAATATTAATACCCAATTGTTGCTTAATAGTATTTATAGTGGATTGAGAAGCATAAGTCGCAACATAGAGTTTGTCATATTTGTTATAAGGCCCGTTGAATCTCAACTTTTGCTTAAAATAGTCTACTAAATAATTTGTTACACTACTACCAAACTTTTTATTAAGCTTCGCAACATTTTTTTGCGAATCGCCAGGTAAGCTACCTACTTCTATATGAAAAATTTCAAGAGTATTGCCATTTATTCGTGCACCTGCAACATCAACCTCTTGTCTACCCCCTGAAGTTTTAGGTATAGGGATTGGTATTCCTATCTCAACTAAGTAACCTTCCAGCTGTAGCCATTCTCCTATTATTTCCTCGCTCCAAGTCCTTGCGAATGGCATGCTAAATCACTTAAGTTGAGAAGCAAATCCGAAAATATAAAACTTCTCACTCTTTGATATAATATCAACAGACCGCATCTTGCCGTTCTTTTGTTGATGAAAAACTCAAGAATTCAAAAGAGGTTTGGATCCTAAAGGCAGTCAGCTCAACTCGTAGGTTCACCCTATGGTTACTCCTTTATCACTCCTTTGACCAGCTGCGGTCTGGGGTTCGTCCCAGTTTTAAGTATTAATTGAATATAATGATTTGAGCGGAATAAATTCCACAAAAGGTTTAATTGTGAACTTAATATCTTATTCAACGCACGATAGAAAATAACTTTGACTAAAGCCATAGAAAATCATAGATTTATATATGGCCGCACACCATCTCTATTTGGCATGTCAACCAAGAGATATTGGGAGAATCCCCTGGACATGGAGCCTCTTTATGAGATGAGTTCAAAAACGGTTGTTATATAGCCATAGGCTGGAACGATATGGATGATTTGAGGCGCTATAACAATGGGGAAGAGATAAAAAGAGAATTCTATAATCTATACCCAATAGCCTGCCTGATCAGCTTTTAGAATTCTTTAAAAAGATGGAAATAGGTCATAAAGCCCTAGCTTACGGCAAAAAGACTATTCTGGCTTTGGGAGAGATTACACGCAATTATTACTATGAGGAAGATAAAGATCGGCCTTACCTTTATAATCATAGGAAGGGAGTATTATGGTATGAGATCTAAGAGTTTCCAATGGAAACTCTCCCGAGCGAATTACAAAGGAAGTTAATGAGAAGAAGAACAATCATAGAACTTGATGAAAACGATTGGCAAATAATTGAACAAGCTATGAGGGAACAGAAAGAAGCAGAAAAGGTTGAGCCACCAGAAAAGCCACCAGTTGAGCAACCAACTATAAAGGAACTCTCCTTCTCTATCAGCTTAGAAAGAGGCCTTCGTGATTACCTAGCTTATAACCCCAGTTTGCTTGGAGAAGGATTTGGAGTTAGTAGGAAAAGAATACACCACTGATGTCGGTAATATTGACATTCTCTTGAAAGATGCCAAAGAAGGGATGCGAAAGTGATGAAGTGGTTGGGCAGATCTTACGATATTAGGATGGGTTAAGAGAAATTTAGGCCCTAGCGTTAAGGGAGTAATAGTTACACACTCTAGCGACGTCAGCTTGGAGTTGGCCATTGAGGCGATAAAAGACATGGTAAAGCTAAAGTTCTACAAGGTAAAGTTTTAAATTTCGGATATTCCTCCAATGTAGACTACAGGATGTCGTAGTCAAGACATATAGAGGGACTACCTAAAGAGAGGTTAGTATAGGTTTTAAAGACAAACGCCTTTCCAAAAAGTAGTCTCAAGTGAAGAAGCTGAAGAGTTAATTAACAAAGGTTGGAAATTCGTTGGTACACTACCCAATGGTAAAGTCATTGTATCAAATTTTATCTCTAGTTAAACGCCTCAGATAAATGCCTTTACATCATAAATCAGTTTAACTCTGAATCTTCATCGGCACCATTATTTAAGCTACCCTTAGTTTTAAATGTTTACTTCTTTTGTTGTAAATCATTAAATATCATTATTATTAATCACGACCTTCAAAATGAAAGATTACAATTTATGTTCTTTAAATGCAGTCTCAGCTATTAATTTCGCTAATGCCTTAGCCTTTTCAAGATCTTCAAGAAGTGGGCTACCCTTAACTTCTACACCTCCTAAATACTTAAAGCCTAAAGTATTGAGTAAATCAATCAACCTTTTCAAACCTCCGCCAGCCCAAGCAAATGTTCCGAAGACCCCTACAAACTTATCTGTAAGTTTCTTCAACCCTAAAAGATTTACAAAATAATTGACTGGTGGAAATAAATCATATTCATATGTGGGCATACCGATAATTAAAGCTGGAGCATCTATCACCATTTCTAACATCTTTACTGGAGAATCCTCTACCAAATTAAGAATAACTGCCTCACCACCAGCCTCTTTAATGCCCTTAACAATAGATTCCACAAATTTAAAAGTAAATCCATACATGGAACCAACAGCTACCACTACCTTTTTAGTATAATCGGGCTTACTCCAAGAAGTCCATAAATCCATAACCTCTTTAGCATGGATTGTATAAACTGGGCCATGGCTTGGTGCTAATACTTTAATCTTTAAACCCAATGCCTTAAACTTCTCCATAGCTTTCAATACGTGATCTCTATATTTACTAAAAACCCCTGCAAAATACCCCTTTAAAACACCACCATAAATGTATTGCTCAATATTTTCAATATTGGTATCTACAATTGCACCTTCAGGGAGATGTTTAAATGATCCACAAAGGTCACAACTGAATAAAACCTCTTCCTCAATTAAGTAAGTGCTCATCGTCTCTGGCCAATGAAGAAATGGTGTTTGAATAAACCTAAGGGTTTTACCCCCTAAATCAATCACAGTATCATCACCTTTAACGATTATGGTTTCAAGTGTTTCGATGTGATAAAAAGCTTTGAGTATTTGAAAGGCTGCTGGTGTAAGTACCACTTTTACTTTAGGCATTACACTCAAAATCTTCGGTATCGCACTCGTATGGTCAGGCTCCATATGATTAATTATAAGATACTCGATCCTAGATGGGTTGATAACTTGCTCTATTTTATTTAAATGCTCTTCCAAGAATTTTTCTCCAACTGAGTCGATCAGTGCGATCTTCTCAGAACCGATTATTAAGTAGGAATTATAAGATACCCCTTCAGGTATATCCCATAAACCTTCGAAAAGTTTTGTACTAAAATCATTAACCCCTACCCAATAAACACTTTGAGTCACTCTCAAAGGTTTAGTCATAAATACACCTTTTCCAATCTTGATGGAATGGCAAATTTAATCTTTACGGTTACGCATTTTTGAAAGAATTTTCAATCAATAACTTGAATATATGACAATAAAGGCATCAATTATTTCAAATAAAAAATATCAAATGTATAAAATAATATAAAATATTACGCTAATGATAACTCAATGAATTTATGCTTAATTTTACAATCCAAAACTTTAATTCATGTAAAATATGGAATTGAATTTAGAATTACACCTCAATTTATTATTATTGAATTGATTATATTTTTTGCTCTTTCTACAGCTTTAATTATATATGAATCATAAAAATTAAGATTTTCCATTCTATTAAGAAAAGTTTCAACTTTATCATATATTTCTCTTAATTGCTGATTTTTCACTTCATTATTCATAGGCTTTTCTCCTTGAAGCTTTATACCACCTTCCATAAAGCCTTCAGGGAAGTACCAATTCTTAAATCCACTAAAGCCTAAGTTGAATAACTTGTAGCCTAAACGGCTTACTGGTATTGGGAAGTTAGCATCGAGTTGCCTCCTCGTTTCCTCATCATTGTAATACTCAACATAAATACTCTCTCCTAAATTTATAGAGTTTGAAAAGTGTGATAATAATTTATCCTCGAAAATAGAATCAAAATAATTGAAAACTCGCCCTCCTAAATTTATAAAATCGTTAATACCGAAGAATTCTACCCAAGGTTTATAATAGGGCTTTCTACCATAAAAGACCTTAACGTATAAAAGAGGAGCTTCTTCATTACCATTCTTTAAGTATATATCTAAGTTTATCTCCTCTTTAAACCTCCCTTTCGAGAGTCTTTTTGCATAAATTGTTAAGTTATTAATTACAATACCTTTAACTATATCCTTAACAGCAACCTCCAGCATCTTTAATCTTATATAACAGTTTAATACAATAAATTTATCATTAATAATACTTCAATCGTTAATAAATATAGTGATGATGGTTTCACATAAAAAAGATGTAGATAAAGGGTATAGGAATATATTCGTACTGGGTTTGTGAGCTTCTTTACGGATGTCTCAACTGAAATGATTCTTGGAATCATTCCATTTTTATCATTAAAGAATTTAGTAGTACGAAAATGATTCTTGGATTAATCGAAGGTTTGGGAGAAGTTATTGGTTACATAATAAGAATGGCATCTGGTGTTATATCTGATAAAATAGGTAAAAAGATTTTATTATGTTAGGTTATTGATTATTAAGCCACTTTTTATTTCTCACAAATTTGGACTCATGCACTTTTAATTAGAGTGAGTGACCGAACTGGTAAGGGTTTAAGAACAGCTCCACGAGATGCTTTAATTGGCGAATCTATAAAGGATAAGGATATGGGAAGCTCAATAGCTTTTGATATAGTATGATTACATCGATAATTATGATGCTTGTGTTTATAAAGACTAAAGATAAAGGTTATGGATTTATTCTTGTAATCGTTCTTGGGAAGAGAGTAGCAGCTCTAATATGCTTTAATCCACAAAGCCAATATGTTAATCTCTCAACACCTATACCGAATCCTGAGTGTGGTGGTAAACCATATTTTCTTAACTCTAAATACCATTCGAATGATTTTATTGGTAAATCTTGAGCCTCCAATCTCTTTAATAATGTATTGTAATCATGTAACCTTTGACCGCCTGTAGCGAGCTCACCATAACCTTCAGGTGCAAATAAATCTGATGATAAAGTTATTCTTTCATCATCCGATTTTGTCATATGGTAAAAGCTTCTAGCACTTAATGGATACTCAATAATGAAGAATGGTGTTTCATAACTCTTAGATATCTCCCTTTCAACCTCTGTTGGTAAATCATCACCCCAATTAAATTTTATACCCTTTTTATTCGCAAATTCATAAACATCATTATAAGTTATTCTAGGGAATGGTGGTTTAATCTCTTTTAAACTTCTACCTAAAATTTGAAGCTCATTATTTTTATTCTCAATCACTCTTTTAACTACATATGATAAAAGCTCTTCTTGAAGTTTCAAATTATCATCGAAATTAGCGAATGCTTGCTCAGCCTCAATCATCCAAAATTCTGTAAGATGTCTAGGCGTTTTAGACTTCTCAGCTCTAAAAGCGGGTTGAATAACGAAAACCTTCTCGAATGCACAAATACTCGCCTCTTCATAAAGTTGAGCGCTTTGGGTTAAATACGCTTGTTGATTGAAATAATTTAAAGAAAAGAGTGTAGCCCCACCTTCACAAGCGGATTGAACCAATATAGGTGCATTAATCAATGTGAAACCTTTATTAATGAAGAAATCGATAGCTGATAATATTACCTCAGCTCTAATTCTCATTATCGCTATAGACTTTTTACCGCGGATTGAAAGGTGCCTCTTATCATATAAAAATTTTGGCGATTTAATAGCGCTTTTTGTAATTGGCCACTTTTCCGCAGGGCTTATAACCTCAAAATTTCTCACTGAAATCTCTTTCCCACCAGGTGCTCTTCGATCGATTTTAACTATGCCAGATACCATTACTGCAGACTCTTTTGTTACCTTCTTCAAAGCCTCCAATGCATTATTATCAGTCACACCAATTTTACCAGCTACTTGAATATAACCAGTACCATCTCTAATTATTGCAAAAGTTATTCCTCCCACAATGCTTTTCGATGCTACCCATCCTAAAATTGTAACCTCTCTACCCTCAGGTAGATTGAAAACTTCCTTCACCGAAATTCTTGAAGTTTGTTGATTAATTTTTTGAGCCATATCTACACAATAAAACTCTTTTGGAACTTTAAATCTTATCTCTCATTTTAATGAGAGACTCATGCGTTTACATAACTTTGAATTATATTTACAATATTCTCCAACCCGTTATACTTTAATGAGATTATTCTTAATTGCTCCACATTTTTCTTATACTCATTATTATAAATGATATTCTTTACGGCCTCAACTATTTGTTTAACGGTTACATTTGCTGAATTAATCGATAAGCCACATTTAAGCTTCTCCACTTTTTCAGCATTCTTCATTTGTTCAGAGTGCTTGTAAATAGGTATGCATACCATTGGTTTTCCAAATGTAATTGCTTGAGCTATAGTAGAGTGCCCTCCTCTAATTACAACCATATCTGCTAAAGAGAATAATTTATCTTTAATTGGGCACCACTCATAATACCATCCACCAGTTATTTTAATAGGTTCTATAGCTCCATTCGGTATCCCGCCAGAAATTATAAAGTTAAAATCTTCAGCTAAAACTTCCGCAACTTTAAACATAATCTTAATGAGCTTCATCCCGGTTTTGCTAGGCCCACTAATTTGAGCATAAATTATAGGCTTATTCTCATTAAGGCTCAATTTTTTAATTATTAAATTCTTCTCACTTTCATTTACAAATACTTGTGAGATAATGAAGCCTATATAACGGGTTTTTTTCAATGTGGATTTAATACCCCATAAATTGGCTTCTGAGATTGTATAAGGTGGGGGCAAATCTGGGATTAAGATTAAATCGCTAAGGCTCCAAAGTTCACCAATCAACTCTCCATGAATACACTCAATAAGATGGGCGATTCGTGAATTTTTAGTTAATGGTAAAAGTATTTTAATTTGATTCAATATTGTGATACATGGTATTTTTAAAAATGATGAAGCGAGTAATGCTGATAATCTAGAATCTGAGAGAATCAAATGTGGATTAAATTCCTTTATATAATCAAACTCACTTAAAACTTGCCTTGTGAAATTTACAAGTGCGTGAGGGAATTGGCGAATACTCTTTTTATAAGAGAAGTTACCTTCATTATCCCAACCCACATCAACTGTAGCAACATGATTGCATATAAAACCATTATTCATTAAAAATTTTAAGCTATCTGTTGATGAAGATGAGAATTTAATTTTAAAACCATCCCTCTCTAACCTTTTAGCAACTAATAACATTCGAGTTGCATGGCCTAAACCTGAACCGAAAATAGGAATGTAAATACGCCGTTCCAAAAAGCTCCCTTTATTCTAACTTTTTTCTAACTACTTTACCTCTAGGTGATAATTCTTCAAATACAATCCCTTGAAACTTGTATATTTTAGTATCAGGTAGGAGCCAACAATCTGGAGGTGCACCAGCTTTTATACATGTATGGCAAAGAAAATCCTCTACATCCCATCCATACTCAATAGGAACTTGGGGTAAAAGTAATCCACTACCAAATTTCCACTCAACTATAAGGCCATCACGACCAACTTTAATTTTAGATAAATATTCTTTAGGAGATTTTACTCGAATCAATTCAGGCGGTGTTAAAACACTCACTTCAATCACAATATCATCCAATTCATTAGGGCTTACAGGTGGAAATCGTGGATCTTCAACCGCTGAGCTAATTGCAGCTTCAATCAATCCCTCTATTAAGGGCTTATTAGGCATAGGTAAACCGATACATCCTCGAAGTACTTTTTCACCACTTACAATCTTATTCAATGTTACAAAAACTCCAGCTTTTTCCCTTAATTTCGATGGTATATCAGATGGTAATTTTATTATCTTCCCATCTCTTACATAACTCTCAACTGTAGCTCTAGCGATTTTAACCAAATATTCACCTTCACTATCGGTAATCTCCAAATGACTCACCTATATTCACTCTGGATTTTTATTTTTAATTGCTCTTAATTTTTGCTCAACATGCTCAGAAAAAATTTTAAGTTTACGCCAATGGCTTCCTTCCCAATACAATTTCTCACATGATTCACATTTATAAAATTCTGAATATCTCAAGGTAATATTTTTTGGTAAATCTTTAGAAATTTCATCCCTTGATACTTTAATTAAAAAACCATTACAAATGGGGCATCGACTCGGTGTTAAATAACAATTTTCCAACCCTAACTTCAACATTACCGATACCATTCTATCTTCATCATTATTATCAGTAAGTAAAAGTGCATCCAAGCCTCTCTTCAAAGCGATTTGAAATAAACCTTTATCTGATGTGAGAATCATTCTTTTATCATTCTCAGCTCGCTTTAATAAATGTTCATCATTATAATTTGCATTATATATGACATCAAATCCGAAAATTCGAAGTTTTCTCGCTAAACTACCTAACATACTATCCACTATAAAACGCACATTCATAACTTACCGACTTCTTATTATCTTTTCATTTATATACACTTTTTTATAAGTATTGGGAATTGTTGAGAAAAAATGAGTTGGAGTAAATAAAATCATTTGTATAATTTTAGTTTTAAACTTATTATTTTGCTATTTACGTTTTCTGAATATTTTGTTTTAATTAAAGTCACATACATAATCGAAGCGGGTTTCAACAAGCTTGCGCCTTCCTCTTCGTTGCGCGCTACCTTAGCTACGTATGCGTTCCTGCCTAAAATTAAGTTAGTTGCTGATTTCGTGGAGGATGCTGTTGGAGGAGAATAACGCGTCTCCTTAGACCCTACAGTGTCGACTGCATAACCAGGCTTCATAACCCCGAGATCCCTTATTTACTCTCCGAAGAAAGTTCCTTATCAATGCGCTCGATGAGTAAAGTTGATGTGGCCTATCCTGATATTTTATCCTTTAGACGCCTAAATTTTATTCATTTTCTCACGTTTTATGCTAATGTTCTATTAGTCATCGCTAACAAAAAAGAGTGTGTGAGGCATCTCCAGTTATTGGTGGGTTCAAATCCTACCTAGCATCAATAGTAATGTTAGATTTATACCAACTGTTTTAACATTGCTAATCCTTACTCTTCACATATTCTTATCTCAATTGTTTACAATGTGTTTACTTATTGTAAACTTGCACAAGAATTGGATTTCCTTAATGCTAAGAACCTCTAATATAATTCAAACGCCTTTAATCATCACTTAAACCTAAAGATTTAAGTATTACTTTTTTATAAAAAAGTAATAAGGGAAAAAAAAATGGTTGATCGATCTTTAATTGAGAAAGCAAGAGATTTGCATGGTCATATATGCCCCTTTTTAATTTTGGGTTTAAGAGCTTCTGAAATAGCTTTGAAAAAACTTGGTATTGAAAAAGTTGGTGAAAGGGAGAGTGTTAGAGAGGATATTTTAGCCATTATTGAGTGTAATAATTGCTTTGCTGATGGTGTGCAAGTTGCAACTGGTTGCACATTTGGAAATAATTGCTTAATATATCTTGATGTTGGTAAGAATGCATTAACATTGGTTAAAAGGAGTGATTGGGAAGGTGTAAGAGTTTATATCGATGGAGAAAAAATTCGTGAAAAATACTTTAAAAAGGAGGCTTTAGAGCTCTTTGAAAAGGTTATTGTAAAGAAAGAAGGTAATTCAAAAGATATTGAAAAGTTGAGAGAGATGTGGATGGAAATTGGTTACAATATGAGCAATATTTCTGAAGATGAATTTAAAATCGAAAAGATTAAATTAAAAGGGATTGAGAGAGCACCAATTTTTGAAAGTTTGAGATGTGAAAAGTGTGGAGAGCTCGTTATGAAAACTAAAATTGTTTCTATCAATGGAAAAGCGGTATGCTTAAGTTGTTTAGGTGAGTGTGAGGCGGTTGTTGGAAGAGGCATATTATCAAACTTTAAAATCCCATACGTTAGGTGAGTATTATGAATAAAAAAGGCTTAACTAAATTGCAATTGATAATTATAATCGCGATTATAGCTATAGCGATTATAACTACCCCTTTATCGATTAACCTTTACTTATCATCGAAGCAAACAACTCAACAACCATTACCATCAAAGAGTTACTTGATAGATATTTTGGGTAGAAATGTTACCTTACCTGAAAGAATTAATCGTATAGTGGCAATAGGTCCTGGAATGCTCCGATTGGTATGTTATTTGAATGCTTATGAGTTAATCGTTGGCGTTGAAGAGAGTGAGATAAGTTGGGGCTTTATTGGTAGAGATTACGCTATGGCTTTTGGCGAAAACTTCAAAAAACTTCCAATTATAGGCCCGGGAGGTCCAGGTAAACCTCCAGCACCCGAGTTGATATTAACAGTTAAGCCAGACCTCATAATTATGTCACGTACATACGTTGAGATGTATGATCCAAATAGATTAGAGATTGAAACAAACTCTAAGGTTATTGTGATGGATTATGGTATACCAGGATACTTAGATGTTAAAACTTTCATTGAAGCATTAAGAACTCTTGGGCAAGTTTTAAACAAAAAAGAAAGAGTTGAGGATTTGATTAAATTTGTAAATAATTTATGTAAAGATTTAGAAGTGAGAACTAAGGATATATCTTCAAGACCTAAAGTTTACGTGGGTGCAGTATCTTACAGAGGCCCTCAACCTTTCACTACTACTCAAATATCCTTCCCTCCCCTAACTCTCTTGCACACTTCATCTATTGCTGATAAATATTCAAACAAAACTGGTGTCTTCTTTTGGAATTTCGAAGCTATACTTAAAGAGCAACCTGATATAATCTTCATCGATGAAGGAAACTTAAATACTGTAAAGCAAGACTTTGATAAAGATCCATCTAAATACTTAAAGCTAAATGCTTTTAAAAATAATCGTGTTTTTGGAACTCTCCCTTACAACTATTACCATACGAATATCGCAGTAGCTTTAGCTGATGCATATTATATAGGCAAAGTTTTGTATCCAGAAAAGTTTGCTGATATAGATTCAGAAAAGAAAGCTGATGAAATATTCAATGCTTTTCTTGGTAAACCTCTTTATCAATCTTATAAAGAGGTATATGGTGGCTTCAAAAACTTATCTGAACTTTTCAAAGTGTCTTAAAATTGTTAATGAGAAATTATAAAAGACAAAAGCAATTAATTTTAACCACATTAATTTTTTTAACATTTTTTATAATACCTATTTCTGTAGGTTTAGGATGGTATAAAATCCCTTTTTTCGATATTATTCGAGTTATCTTTATGCCTGATAATAGTGTATTATCAACAATTGTTTGGGATTTGAGACTTAGGCGTGTTTTAGCTGCAATTTTTATAGGTGCGGTTTTAGGAGGTTCTGGTGCTGCAATGCAAGCATCCATGAGGAATTACTTAGCTTCTCCATTCACATTCGGGCTTCCATTCGCAGCTTCTCTAGGTGTTGCGATATCACTCTTAATTTTGCATGGAGGGGAGATTCAAAGATTTCGAATATTGGTTCATAACCCATTTATCGTTCCAATCTTTGCTTTCATCTTTTGCCTTATTCAAGTCTTTATTATACTTCTTCTCGCTCATAAGGCTGGATTAAGCGCTGGCGCTCTCATACTCTCATCTATCGCTATATCCTTTGCATATCAAGCCATTCTTTACTTACTTCAATACTTTTACTTAAATGAGATACTTGTTTCTACAGTTATCTTTTGGACATTTGGTGATTTGGGTAGAATAGCGTGGATTGAGCTTAATCTCGTTGTTATAGTATCTATAGCGATAGTTATACCTTACTTTATTCTTAGAAGTTTAGATTATGATCTTATTTTGAGTGGAGATGAATTAACAAAGTCTACGGGTGTAAGTCCTCAAAGGATTAGGCTTGAAACAACGATTGTGGCAGCTTTAGCAACATCCCTTGCAACATCTTTTGTAGGCGTTATAGGCTTTATCGGTTTAGTAGCCCCTCACATTGCGAGACTTGTCTTTGGGGGTGGGCATCGATACTTAATACCAGCCTCAATGATTTTAGGTTCATTAATATTAACTCTTTCAGATACTATTGGTAGAGTTATTATAGCACCAGTAACAATTCCCGTTGGAATAATGAGCTCACTTATTGGCGTCCCACTATTAATTTATCTTTTAATTAAAGGTGGGATGCATGGTTATAGAGATTAATGTTAAAGATGTTAAAGTTTATTATAAAAGTATTAAAGCTTTAGATGGAGTATCTTTAAGTGTACATAATGGTGAGATATTATCTATAATAGGGCCTAACGGTGCGGGTAAAAGCACACTTTTAAAAGTGATTAATGGAGTTTTAAAGCCAAGAATGGGTGTAGTATTTATCAATGAAAAACCTTTAGAAAAAATCCCAAGAAAAGAAATCGCTCAAAAAACAGGAGTTGTTCCACAAAGGATTCGCTTAATGGGTATGTTATCTGTTTATGATTTTGTAATGACTGGAAGAAGACCATATATTAACTTTACCCCATCAAAAATTGATGAAGAAAAGGTTTATGAGGCTTTAAAGATTGTGGATGCGATCGATTTTGTTGATAGAACTTTAGAAGAGCTTAGCGGTGGTGAGCTTCAAAGAGTTATTATTGCAAGAGCTTTAGCTGGTGAGCCAGAGGTTATGCTTTTAGATGAACCAACGAGTAATCTTGATTTAAAATACCAATTGGAGATTCTTAATCTTATAAAATCATTACGCTCAAAAGGCTTAGCTATAATCATGGCAATACATGATCTCACACAAGCTTATAGAGTATCTGATAAAGTCTTATTGCTAAATAAAGGGAAAGTATTCGCAGCTGGAGAGCCAGATGATGTATTAAACCCAAAAACTATTTTTGATGTTTATGGTGTACCTATAATTGTAATTAAAGATTATAAATTAATCACCACTCTAGAGGTATAATGCTTAAAATGTAAGTAATAAGTAAAAAAATTCTTTATCATAACTCCACTTTTTAACAATTTGGATAATATCAATAAAGGGTTATGGTGGGACTGCCCGGATTTGAACCGGGGACCTTTCGGTTATCAGCCGAGACAGCAATAGTTATTGATAAGAATGTCCTTGATAGATTTTATGATTTTTGCTTAACTGATCTCCAGCTAACGGAGAGGACGGCAAAGCTTCATAGATGGGTGATTCAAAGATGGCTTTCATGGCAAGGCAAAAGAGCTATAACAATTGATGCTTTAAGGGAATATCTTAAAGAGCATAAGAGGAGTGGGACTTACGCTTGTATCATCAATGCCTTTAGGGCGTTCTTTAGAGATTTTTTGAAGCGTGGAGGCTTAGTTGAATCATTTAAACTACCTAGAAGAGAGTATTCACCCAAAATTATTCCCAATTTAAAAGATCTCCAAAGATTTTATGAAGCATTGCCCACAATCAATAGCAAAGCTGCTTTTTTACTTTACGCTACCACAGGGTTAAGAAGATCAGAAGTTCTCTCATTAACCTTTGATGATATCGATTTTAAGAATCGCATGGTAAGACCGAAAAGTCATAAAGGGAGTAAGACCAAACATGTATGGGTAACCTTCTATAATGAAGAAGCTGAAGAAGTTTTAAAGAAGATTACAAATCGAAGGCGTAAAACATTGATTGGAATTAGTGATACAACACTAAAAAGGGCTTGGAAAAAGGCTCAAGATAAGACTGGATTGCATATTACACCTCAAGATTTGAGAGAATGGTTCAGTCAAACTATGGGGGAGAAAGGTGTTCCAGATCGATATGTAGATGCGTTTCAAGGGAGAATCCCTAGAAGTGTAATTGCTAGAAATTATACTGATTATAGTCCTGAAAGGTTAAAACGGATTTATGATCAAGCAAATTTAAGAGTGTTAAATTAAATACTATCGTAGGAGGACTAAAAGGTGTTATGTGATTCGGAAGCTAAAAAACATGGGCCTAGATAAACTTTTAGCCTTTTTAAAAAGTAGCGTTTTGTATAAAGTATGGCGGGAAGTTATATTGACTTTAAGGAAACTGATAAAGATATAAAGCAAAAGGATTAAATCCTTACATTAAATATAAATATCGAAAAACCTATTGAATTAATGGACAGTAGAGTGATGGAAAAAAGAAATAATAAATTAAATGATCTTTCAGGGACAGAATGGATTAAGTTTACTAAGTCATGGGCTGTGTATGATAGTGAGGGGAATAAAGTTGTTAATTATAATAGAGAAGATACAAGAAAAATAGGCTTCAGGTCATGGTTTATCCATAATCCACCTTCAAGAGAGTCGAATAAAATTTTGCATCCTGCTTCATTCCCAGAAACTATGATAAATGAATTTATCTTATTTTTTACAAAGAGGGGGGACTGGGTTTTAGATCCCTTTCTAGGGAGTGGGAGTGTTTTACTTTCTGCGTTTGAAACTGGTAGAAATGCCATAGGAATAGAACTTTCTGAATATTGGGCAAATATAAGCAAAAAAAGACTTGAAGAAGCTAGGATTCAAAAAAAGATGGATATCTATAGTGGGGAAGCGGAAACAAAACAGATCGTCATTGTAGGGGATTCAAGAAATATCGATAAAATATGGGCTGAAAATAAATTTCCATTGGTAGACTTTGTTATCACATCACCCCCATATTGGAATCAATTAAAAAGAGCTTGGTTAAGGCAGAAAAAAAGAAAAGAGAAAGGCTTGCCAACAGAATATTCAGAAGATGATAAAGACCTTGGGAACATAGACGATTATGAGAGATTTATTTTAGAAGAAAAGTTGATTTTTGATAAAGTATATGAGGTGACAAAAGATAAGGGATACCTTGTCATTATAACGAACAATATATTTACTAACAAGCGGCTTTATCCTCTCGCATTCGATACTTTACTCACCTTAAGTGAGAAATGGTGTCCCAAAGATGAAAAATTGTGGTTGCAAGATGACAAGGCTTTACTCCCATTAGGAATTTATAATGAATGGGTAGGTAACCGACATCATCAATACTGTCTAATATTCAGAAAAGAAGAAGGAAAAAAGGGAGAATTAAGGAAAGAATTTGAGAAAAGAATTAGATCCCTATACCTAAAACTTTTGAGTGAATGTAATGAGTCTAAACCATGATGAGATGGCTGATATTATTGCAAAGACGCTGTTAAGTAAATATCGAGATCACTTCGGCAATGTTTTCGTATCTCCTATATCTTCAGATTTTCCAAAACCTGATTTTATTTTTATTCCTATAGAAATTAGCAGATCTAAGATAACTTCGCATGAAAAGATATTTGCAAGAGTTATCGGAGAAGAAAAAAAGTCTTACCCTACAGCCTTTGAATTCAAAACGCCTTATGTTTATAAACATGAATATATTTCTGGAATAGGTCAAGCAGTAACATATCATTCAATTTTTGTTAGATCATATCTTATCGTTCCTGATTATAATATAGAACATTTTAAAGTGTCGCAGTTTATTGTTGAAATAATTGAAAAAGCTAAGCTAAAGATAGGATTAATTTCATATGATCCGAAGAATCTTGGAAAAGTTAAAATCGAGAAGGAATCTTGCGTTATAGAAAGAGAGCCTGAAAATCTTGTTGAGGCGACAAGGGGTATTACAAGGTCGTATGCGTATTGGAGAGAGACTCGGCCAAATGAAGTGTATGAATTTCTTAATATAACTCATAAGGTCGAAGAAGAAGCCAAGTTAGAGGAGAATATAAAAGATAAAGTTCTTAACATGTTATGGGATAAAGTATTATCATCACGGTTTAAAAAAGCAGAACGAAAAGCATCTTTTTTATTGAATTATAATTTATTATTCAGCCAACTTGGTTTATGGGATAAGAAAGGTAAACTCACACCTCTTGGAAGATATACCCTATTACAAGGAGAACGTTTTGGAAAAGGGAGCAGTGACTTCCAAGACCTTGTAACTTATCTATTGTTAAGATATGGTGGGCATTATCTTTTACTTAGAAAAATTTACCTTGTCCAATCCAAGCTCTCTTCAAGACAAATGAACACTTGGGAAAAATGGATTAAGCATATAAAAGCTAAATTAGCAGATGAAAATTTTTATATCTCCGAGGACGATTTTAGAATGGATTTCCCTAGATTGCCTTATGCTTATGAAAACCACTTTAGCGGAATAGTCGCTCGACCTAAATTTATAGAAGGAAGAGGTCTTAATATCAATTGGCCTAAGATTTTGGATATATTAGATAAGGGTAAGAGAATATACTCTCCGATAGAGATTGAATAGTAAGTTTAAAGGTCTAAAATTAAATTTAAACGTAGTAAAATGATGGTATGTATAAAAAATTCTATGCTTTAGAAGAATGCTTTCATAGAACGGGCTAAATACTTTCATGTGATCGCTAAAAAGAAGAAGAGAAGATGGATTATTAAGAGTTTATAAGCTTTTGAGAAGGTTTAGAAAAATTTTATCATGTTTATATTTCCTATACCTCTACCATTTTTAGAAACAGAGCATGCTATTCCAGAAGACGATTTCGTAAAGTTCATGATACTTCTCTTTTAGTGTTGTTAAGCCTTGAGATTTAAACTTCTCTCATATACTCCTCGAATTAATGAGATAATTGAATTAGTGGTTTCATAGATTAAACTCTAAAATCGGATAGGGGTATCTTTTTTATTTATCTATATACCCCCTCCGATTTTAGAGTTTAATTCTTTTATACATTTATGCTCAAATTTATACATAAATGTATAAATTTGGTTAATTCTAAAAACAATTCATTTTGAATATTTTATTAGGATTAGGCAACTCTTTTGCTTCACCTGGTAACTCTATTTTTATTTTACCAGGTAACTCTTCCATTATAAGTGGGTAGTAAAGTTATTACATAAAGTTTGGGCTACAACTATGAGAGAGGTTGGTATCGAGCTAGAAGAGGACTTTAAGGAAGAGGTGTGTAAATTATTCAATAAGCATTTAAAAATAATAGGTAAAGCTGGAAGATGGTATGCGAAAGAAGTTTTTCTGGATATCATATTTGACTATTTTATGTTTAAGAAAGAAATCCCTATACCTCTCGAGGAAAAGACGTTAGATTTAGCCAAAAACACTTTTGCTGAAAAATTTGAATATCTCACAGAAGAGGTGTTGGATGGACTCAAAGATTTAATCCAATTAATAACGGTAAAAATCATAAAGGAGATAGATAAAGAAGGTTGGGATCTAATCAAAGACATACCCATTTTTAAGGAGTTGGATGAAAGATTAAAAGCGATAGAAGACTTTGAGAAAAAATATCCAGGAAAAGTGAGATTCCCAATCTTCGAACATAGGGATGTCTCGTAATTAATATTCATATATACCTATAGTCGGTGTATAATCTTCATTAACTCCACTAACTTCATATGGTATTTAATGAATAGATAATTCTATGCTCCATATCTCATCATGATCCGTGTATTATCTCATAAAGATGGGTTATTGAGATTTAATTACCAGGTCCTAAAATAAGAATTCCTTTTTCAACCTTTTCCTACTTATATCATTTATATTCTCCCCCTTACCTTTTTTAGAGAGGGAACAAACAAAGGATGCCTTGGTAACTTGATTATTGGATTGCCAGGTATTTAATGAATAATTAATTCCATATTTTATTCACTCAATTTAGTAATTTTCATTAAATTCCTTTTCTTCAAGGCTATACAAAAAGCTAAGTGGGGAAGATTTTAGCTATTCATGTTTATTTATATAGCCCCCTCAAAATTTTTAGCAACTGTGTTAAGTCCTTAAAAGTTTAACATTTGTGAGCTACTTTATGTAAGAAGGCTCTACTCAAAACCTTATATTCAAAGTTGCTATAATAAAATGATGGGTAACATGCCCAAGACCATTGGTATTAAACTCCGTGATGAGGATCTTGTAAGCCTTAACATTCAACTCAAAACCCTCGGTTATGAAAGCCTCTCAGACTTGGTTCACACAGTCATTGAAGGCAGATTCTCTAATGCTCAATTAGTCGAGGTTTTAGCGGATAAAATAGCTGAATTGGTAGTGGAAAAAGTTAACCAAAGGTTAACCTCTACAGCGACAGCCCAATCTATTTCCGTTAACGCTTTGAATTGCGAAGCATCTCAAAGGGTTATGGTGGGACTGCCCGGATTTGAACCGGGGACCTTTCGGTTATCAGCCGAACGCTCCTCGGCCCATTAGGATAACCAAGCTGAGCTACAGTCCCACCAAACTTAATTTAAAATACCTCCATTTTATAATTTTTACCTTATTTTAAATGAGAAGAATTTTGATATTAAATTACTATCGAGTCGAGGAATAATAAATATTCAAAGGGAAGATTTAATTTTAAAGTATAACTTGTCATAAATGATGATAAATGGTTAATCTTTCAGGGTATAGGGGAGATTCCTTAAAGCTTCTTGGTGAATATCGAGTATCGATTGGAGATCCAATTATAATTGAGACTGATAAAGCTATTTATGAAGGGATTTTAATGCCACGTTATGAGTTTGCTGATGATCAACATATTGTGATAAAATTGAAGAATGGTTACAATATTGGTATTAACATTAAAAGAATTAAGAATATAATTAAAAAGTCTGAAAAAGAAGAATTAATTCCAATTATTCAATTACCACCCATATCTTTAGATAAAAATTTACCAAAAGTCTCCATAATTAGTACTGGAGGTACTATTGCAAGTAGAATCGATTATAGAACTGGTGGTGTACATCCAGCACTTTCAGCGAGTGATTTATACACAGCAATACCTGAGATTTCCAAATATGCTCAAATAGATACAGAGATTTTATTCAATCTTTATAGTGAAAATATTGAAGTGAGCCATTGGAAAGCTATGGCTATTAAGATTGCGGAGAAGATAAAAGAGGGTTTTCAAGGTGTAATTATTACTCATGGTACGGATACTATGGGTTATACATCAGCTGCATTAAGCTTTGCACTTATTAATTTACCAATACCTGTAGCGATTGTTGGTTCACAAAGATCATCAGATAGGCCATCATCAGATGCTGCTTTAAATTTAATTGGTGGTGTAATAGTAGCTGCTAAAGCACCTTTCTCAGGTGTTTACGTAGTGATGCATTCAAGTATGAATGATGATATTTTAGCAGTTCATCTCGGGACTAGAGTGAGAAAGAATCATACGAGTAGGAGAGATGCATTTGAATCTATTGATATATCTCCAGCCGCATACATTAAAAATGGTAATATAGAAAAGGTTTTGGATAATTTACCAATAAGAAGAGAAGATTATAATTATCAACCGAGAGCAAATTTTGATAATCGAGTTGCTTTATTAAAATTTTACCCAAATTTTGATCCATCAATTATTGAATATTTGATCGATCGGGGTTATAAAGGGATTGTGCTTGAAGGTACTGGTTTAGGCCATGTAAGTAATGCTTGCTACCCAGCTTTGAGAAAAGCAATAGATAAGGGATTATTGGTAATGATGACTTCACAATGTATTTGGGGAAGAGTGAGAATGACAGTTTATGAAACTGGTCGTGATCTTCTCAAGATAGGTGTTATACCATTAGAAGGTATGCTACCTGAGACAGCATTGGTAAAAGCGATGTGGGTTTTAGCTAATACGAATAATCAAGAGGATGCTAAACGACTCATGTTAATGAATCTTGTAGGAGAGTATGTTTCTCGCTCACCATTAGAAAGGAGGCCAAAAGATGGTGTCTTTTAATCTTGAAGAGATTGGTTTAAAAATTGGATTGGAAATTCATCAACAATTAGCTACTAAAAATAAACTCTTTTGTGAATGTAAAACTTTTACTGAGTCTGATTTTAAATTTAATTTCATTAGGCGCCTTCGCCCAACACAAAGTGAATTGGGCCAAATAGATCCTGCAGCACTTTTCGAATTCAAAAAAGGTACTACTATTAAATATTTAGCTGGTAAGGAGAGTGCGTGTTTAGTTGAAGCTGATGAAGAACCCCCTCACGATATTAATAAAGAGGCTATTGAGACTGCGATTTTAATCGCTTTAATCTTGAATTCAAATATCGTTGATGAGATGCATGTTATGAGAAAAATCGTTATTGATGGTTCAAATACTACAGGATTTCAAAGAACATTAATTGTAGCTTTAGGTGGTGCTTTAAAAGTTGGTAATAAAACAATACCTATACAAACTATTTGTCTTGAAGAAGATGCTTGTAGACTTTTAAATGAAGGTGAAAAAGTTCGTGAGTATAGCTTAGATCGATTGGGTGTGCCTTTAATAGAGGTATCATTAGCACCCTTTACTGGTACTCCTCAAGAGGTTCAAGAGGTTGCTTTAGCTTTAGGAAGATTATTGAGATCTACAAAGAGAGTGGCTAGGGGTTTAGGTACTATAAGGCAAGATCTCAATATTTCGATTAAAAATGGTGGTGTGGTAGAGGTTAAAGGTATACAAAAACTTGATCTTTTAGGAAAGATTGTTGAGTTTGAAATTCACAGACAATTAGCATTGCTTAATTTGAGTAATAAATTAAAAGAGAGGGGCTTAACATCAAATGATTTTAATGAAGAATTTTTAGATGTTAGTGATATTTTTAAAGATACGAGTTCATCAATATTGAAAAGAGCTTTAGAAAGAAAAGATTGGATAATTGCATTAAAACTTAAGAATTGTAAAGACTTATTGAAGTATGAACCGTATCCAGATGTTAGACTCGGTAAAGAATTGGCTGATTTGGTTCGATTTTATGGTTTAGGCGGCATTATACACTCAGATGAATTACCAAATTACGGAATAAGTGAGCAAGAAGTAAATCAAGTTAGGGAAAGATTAGGTTTGTATGATGAAGATGCTTTTATTCTTTTAACTGGTTCAGAGTATAGTGTTCAAGAGGCATTAAAAGCGGTAGTAAATTATCTTCGTGAATTAATAAAAGGTGTGCCATCAGAGACTAGAGGGCCTACACCTGATGGTAAAACGAGATTTACTAGACCTAGACCTGGAGCAGCAAGAATGTATCCTGAGACTGATATTCCTCCCTTCCCAATCTCTGAGGAGCTTATAAAAAGATTATCTCTCCAAATACCAAAACCTTGGCAAGAGCAAGTGGAAGAATTTAAATTAAAATATGGATTGAGTGATAAACTCGCTTTACAAATTTATGATTCTGAATATATAGATATTTTTAATGAATTAGTATCTACAACGAAAGTTGCACCAAGTTTTATCGCCACCGTTTTATTAGAAACTTTAGTTAACATATCTCGCTCAGGTTTAGATATTTCTCGAATTAATGATTCAATTTTAAGGTGTTTATTCAAAGCTTTAGATGAAGGGAGAATATCGAAAGAAGCTGTTCAAGAAATTTTAGAAATTATAGCAAAAGGTGAGGTGAATGATGTTGATTCAGCTATTAAAAAGTTAAAGCTCTTTGTGATTTCTGATGAAGAGTTAGAAGATATTATTAATAAAATTATTCAAGAGAATTTGAATTTAGTGAAAGAGAGAGGTGAGAATTCTTTCAATGTGTTAATGGGTAAGGTTATGAAGATTGTGAGAGGTAAAGTAGATGGTAAAAAAGTAAGCACATTATTAAAAGAGAAGATTAAAGAAGTTAGCACTTTATGTAAATAATCCATTTTCAAGTTACATAAGCAATATATTATTTAGTAAATGTGTTTTTCCGTAAACTATATAAGATATTTTTACATTATTGTTTACAAATGTCTGAGAGTCATGTGAAGATTAGAATTAGAATGGGTGCAAATGAAATTGAAATAGAGGCGCCCCCCTCAATCTTAAAGGATACTGTAAATTTAATTCCAGAAATGTTACAAAAATTACCAGAATCTCAAACTCGTCAAGTTTTAAAGGAAGCTACTCCACAACAACCACCAGCTCCCTCATCAACTGTAAGCTCACATATACCTGAAATAAAGGTTGAAAAGGATGATTCATTAACCGATATATTAATAAGAATGTTTAAAGATCCATGGGGTCGCACACCCCGCAAATTGAGTGATGTTCGTGCTGTTTTAGACTCTTACGGTCTTATTTATCCTAAGCAATCTGTAGCTGTTGCTTTATTGAGATTGGCGCAAGCAGGTAAATTAAGAAGATTTAAAGGTGATGGTGGAGAGTATGTTTATACAGCATCTACAGGTCTTGCAACAGAAGAAACTAATTTAACACCTTCCACAACTTAATGAGTTTGATAAATTTAAATTAATAATTAAGCATATTATTGAAAAGTATGTGAATAATCTTATTGAGTTGATGGTGGCTTTTTTTGCACATATCTATAATTTCTCATCGTTCCTATTCTAGTTAAAATATTCTCTCTTACAAGATCGGTTAAAGAATGTGAAACTGCAGTTTTATCATAATGATAACCACGCCTTGCTAACTCTTCATGAACTTCACTCAAACTTCTCTCTACACTAAACCAACCCTCACTCCATAACGATTCAATTAAACCACGGCACGTTAATGATCCCCTCTTTACTTCTTCACGTAAAGTTGGTGTATGTTCAATTGTTGAACTCATACCAGCGAGTACACTCTCCACCGCTTGCTTAATTTTATCTTCAGAGCAAGTAATTTCAATTTCCCAAGCACCTCTTTTAAGTCGAATCTTTACCTCATTGCGTTCATCAACCATTTTTCATCACATCTTGTTGTTTTTTGTTGTGCAATTTGCACAACATTTATATCTAACCCTTTCCTATTGTTGATCAAGATGAACCAACAATTAAGCATTCCTATTACTAAGGATTTTAATACCAATGATTTTCTCATATCTTTAACTCATCGTATTAGTGAGCATATAGCTCAAAACTTCATTAAAATTTCCAATCGATGTGAAAAACATAGCATGAATAATTTCGATCTTCACTTTTTGAATAAATCTATTCGTAAAATTCCAAAAAAAGCTGAGTCAACACTTATAGCCTCAATAGACTCATCTTGTATACCAATAGCGAGCTCAAATAAAGGGGTTGCAATCGCTACTCGTGCCACTATTGTATTTTTCAAAGATAAAAAAACTCATGGATATTTAAAAATAGGCCCATTTATGCTATACATAAATGAATCGAATATACAAGATTTCTTAAATCTAAATGAGGCTAAATTATACTCAAATGTATTGAATGATATAGAGATTATTCAACGCTTAATTAGAATTAAAATTGAAAGATTCATTCAATTTGAGTTAGCAAAAAGTTTATCAAAAGCTTTAATTTTAATAGATGGTTCTCTTAAACCATCGATTTTTGAGGATAGTAAAATAAGTTTAGCAAAAATTATTGAAACATCCTTGAGCAATAATAATGCTTGTGTAGGCATTTGTAAATCATCAAAGATTATTATTTTTAATAAATTTGCAGATATACTCAATATCTCAAAAGGAGCACCATTTTATTTAGATGTAAGTGATTTAACGAATAATTTTGTTAAAGGATTGGCTGGCAGGATACTTTTAACGAAATTTATGGATGATGGTATTCCTCTTCGAGTGGATATTGCTCACTTCGATTTGCAAATTTGTGAAGAGATTTTATCTAAAGTTTATTCAAATGATGTATTTTGTAGGGGATATCCAGAATCTCTTCGCTTAGCTCACCACTTTTCAGTCTTTAGTGAAACTGAGTATGTGGGTATGTGTAGTTATGTGTTAAAAGATTTGGGAATGAGTGGTTATGAAAATCATCGCCAAACTCTCTTAAGCCATATAAGCTTCGCAAGGCATGTGGCTAGGTGATGAGATGAGAATTTTAGGAAAACGTGGTGATGAAATAACACTTTTAGCACAACCTAATGAAGATATTGCAAAAGGAGATTACATAATGATTGAAGATGCGAATCGTGATAAAAAGCTAATAATTCAAGTTTATGATGAGGCTTACTTGGATGTAAGAGGTATTTTAGAGGAGATTGTGAGAGATGAAGTTGTAAGTTCATCTGGAGATGGTGTTGAGCATGATCCTTTACAAATGAAAAGTATTTCTTATGCAATTAGGGATATGAGAGTAATTAAATGTAAAATTAGAGGTAGTATAGAAGGAGGGGTTTTAACTACCGCTGTATCTTGGCTTCCCTCACGTACATCTTCTAAAATTAAGAAAATATCGATTTCAAGTTTAATCTCAATGAATGGAAAATTGGGTGAGAGAGTTATTAATATTGGAAGAGCTAGAGATGGTGAGTTAATCAATTTATATGCAGAGAGTTTTGATGGGCAACTTAATATTATAACTGGTAGAAAAGGTTCTGGCAAATCTTACTTTGCTAAATTATTAGCGAGTAAACTTGTAGAGTATGGTGCATATGTAATCATTTTTGATTTAAATGATGAGTATGCGGGTTTAGCATGGAAGAGAAATGGAGAGCCGAGTGAAATTGCGAATAGAGTAATTCGTTTAATACCGAGCTTTACATTAAAATTCAGTTTAAAGTATTTAGGTTTAGGTACATTTATCAATATTCTTTATCATATACTCGATTTGCCAGGTACGTCTCTTCGTGAGTTTATTCGAATATGGGAGTACCTTTATTCTCAAAATTCTCTCACACTTAAATCTTTATATGAAGCGATACAAAATGTAAAGTGTAATGAGTTAGTTCGTGATGCACTTATCTCAAGATACCACACTTTAATGGATTCAAAGCTATTTACAGATAATGAGGAAGAAAGCTTAAGAATTGAGGAACTCATAGCGAAAATGGTTAATGGCGGTTTAATTATTATCTCACTCAATAAGGTTTATCCTTTAACTCGAAGAATGGCTGTAGAGATTATTTTGAGTAAGATTACACAATTGTTAGAAAGAAATTTAATCCCACCAATATTTTTATTCGCTGAAGAAGCTCACTTATACTTAAGAGAGACTTATTGGGATGATTTAATAACAAGAATGAGGCATTATGGTGTATTCACCACATTAATTACCAACCAACCAGATGTGATAAAGGATAGCATATATAGGCAAGCGGATAATATTTTTCTTTTTAACTTTGCTAATGATAGTGATTTAGAAATGGTTTCACGCACTTCTTCAACCGATTCAGATACGATAAAATCGATCGTTAAAACTTTACCACCAAGGTATTTATTAGCTTTAGGTAAAGCGGTTAATAATTTACCAATCGTGATACAAGTAGCACCAATCGATCTCATAACTTTAGGAGAAACAAAATTATTCTTTTCTCAATTACAAAAAGCTTCTCCTTTAAAAGTGGATTGTGGGATTCATCGTTAAAGTTTTTATATTTTAGTTAAAATTGATATTTTAGAAAAGCGATTCTCTTATGGGATTTTAATTTTTATCACTCTTAATTTATACCAAGCTCTCTTTCAAGTCCTTCGATTAAGTGATAATACCTCTCATGAATTCCTTTTCCTATCTCCCTTTCTTCTAAATCTTCAAAATCCTTCATTAATTTGATTCTAACCTCATTTGATATTAAACCCTCTCCCATAGGGAATAGTATATTATCTTCTTTCATTATATGTTGGGAGAGAAGCTGAACATAACCTTTACCATTCTCTATGAAAATTTTTATTTGAGGTTTATCACCAAATTTCAACTTACTAAATACCATCATCATCTTAACATACTTGCGCCCAATTTCATGCTCCATTAACATAACCCCAATTGGCCCACCTTCTTTAGGTAATCCATACTTTTCAAAAGTTGGGAATAGAATCTTCTCCTCCTTGCCATGATGGCATTTGTCAGCAAAAGTTTGAATAAAATCTAACAATCTTTCAAGCATATCAAGATTAATAGACTCTTCAGCCTCAATTTTTTCAATCATAATATTCAATATTTTTAGCGCTCTTTCAATAACCCTATGCTCATTCATTAAAATCTCAGTTGGTTTCATTATTATAAAATTGAAATAATTTTTATTTATATTTAATACTTTTGATTTTACAGAATCGTTAAGATAAGAAAGGCAAAAATAAAATTTTTAAAGTAATGAAGCTTGCATTAGTATTATTAGATTCAATGTGAGATTTTAAAAAATTAAAATTTTGCTAACACTAAATTTAACGATTGGAATTAAGAGCGAAAATTTTTATTTACATTAACAATTCATCGGAAAAGATGGTTTGCAAACAATTAACCTTAATAAAATTAATAATATACCTTATTTTATATAATGAAGAATTGAGCACACAAAAGATGGTAATTAAAAAGGTTGGAGATTATATTATAAGGCGTTGTGTTAAAGAGGATTTGGATCAAGTTATATCAATAAATTTAACTAGCCTTCCAGAACATTATTCAAACTATTTCTATGAAGAGCTTTTAGAAAATGCTCCGGAAGCTTTTCTTGTAGTTGAAATTAATAATAAGATAGTAGGCTATGTTATGGGTAGGATTGAGTTTGGTTTTTCTCACACTAAGTTTGGTTTTGCTAAGAAAGGGCATATAGTATCCATAGCTGTTTTAGAAGAGCATCGGAGGAAAGGTTTGGGTTTAGCATTGATGGAAGAGGCGGTAAAAGGCTTTATTCAACGAGGTTGTAAAGAAATTTTTCTCGAAGTGAGAGTTTCGAATATACCAGCAATCCACCTTTATAAGAAATTGGGCTTTGTTATTACATCGAGGCATGAGAGATATTATAGTGATGGTGAAGCTGCTTATCAAATGAGTTTATTCATAACTAATAAGTAGCTAATATGTCTAGCTTCAAATCTTTTTGTGAAGTATGTGAAGCTATAAAGTCTACTGGAAGCAAGTTGCGTAAAGTTAAAATTTTAGCAGAATATTTGAAAACGCTCGATTCACAAAATTTACCTTTTGTTTGCAGAATTTTATCAGGCCATATATTCCCACCATGGAGTGAAAAAGAAGTTTACATTGGATACTCAAGTTTAATAGAATTAATTATGGATGTGAGTGGTGCAAGTAATGAGGAATTTAAATCATCGTATATTAAGCATGGCGATCTTGGGATGGTAGCTGAAGAACTCTTCGCTAAAAAGAGACTCGTGCCTTTAATTTTAGAAGAATTAACCCTTAATAGGATTCAAAACACATTTGATAAAATAGCTTTAGTGAAAGGTGATGGATCAGTATTAGAGAAGAAGAATTTGCTTAAAGGCTTATTTTTAAATTGCTCACCATTGGAAGCTAAATATCTCGTTAAAATTTTAACAAATGAGTTGCGTATAGGATTGGTAGGTGGACTTGTTGAAGAGAGTATAGCGAAAGCCTTCAATTATAAAATCCAAGATGTTAGAGATACTGTATTAACATTTAGCGATATAGGTGAGGCTGCATTACAAGCCTATTATGGAAAACTCCATGATTTACAAGTTAAATTATTCCATCCTCTCAGCTTTATGCTTGCGGATACGATGCAAACCGCTGAGGAGATTGCTAAATATTACAATAAAGAATTGTATGCAGAGTTTAAGTACGATGGTGTGAGAGCGCAAGCTCATTGTTCAAAAGGCTTTGTGAAGATATACTCACGAAGGCTTGAGGAGATTTCGAAAAGCTTTCCAGAAGTGGTTGATGCGTTAAGTAAAATCGATCATGAGTGTATTCTTGATGGAGAAATAATACCATTTAAAGATGGTAAAGTATTACCATTTCAAAAGTTGCAACATAGATTAAGGCGAAAAATTATTGATACTCAATTAATTCAAGAAGTTCCTTTAATTTATTTTGTATATGATTTAATGTATTTAGATGGAAAAACTTTAATTAATGAGACTTTAGAAGTGAGACGAAGATTATTAGAATCTTTAAAATTTTATGAATCGATTAAAATTTCACAAATATTCAAAGTAAAAACGGCTCAAGAGATTCAAGAATTATTCAATGAGAGTAAGAGATTAGGTTATGAAGGATTGGTTTTGAAAGATCCTCTCTCTCCTTATAGTTTAGGTAAGCGAGGGAAGCTTTGGGTAAAATTGAAAAAAGAATTAGATACTTTAGATGTAGTTATCGTTATGGCTGAGTATGGTCATGGTAAAAGAGCTGGTCTTTTATCAGATTATACATTCGCTGTAAGAGATAATGAGGGTAGATTAAGAGTTATAGGTAAAGCGTATTCAGGATTAACTGATGATGAGATTGTTGAGATGACGGAGAGATTAAAAAAGATTACGATAAAAGATTATGGATTTAGAAGATCTGTTTCACCTGAAATAGTTTTAGAAGTTGCTTTTGATAGCATTCAAAAGAGTGATAGATATGATAGTGGTTATGCATTAAGATTCCCTCGAATCAAAAGGATAAGGTATGATAAAAGTGTAGATGAGATTGATACGCTTGATAGGGTGAAAGAAATTTATGAGAAACAATCTTATGGAAAATAACGTTAAATTTTTGAGAAAATGGATTTTTATATGTTGGATTTTTATTGATAGATTTATTAATTAAAGCATTTTATTATCTCAACATCTAAAACGATTTGATACCATCTCGGCCCAACCTCTCTTACAACTCTACTAAATATAACACGATGTGGTAAAGTTAAATTTTTATCAATTTGTGATTTTGCCTCTTGGATTGCATCCTCAACTTTCGAACCATAAACTTCTGTGTAATAATGAATTACACCGCCTTGAGGTTTAAGAGCTTCAATTGCTACATCAAGATATTCACATGCCTTCTCTGGTAAAGGCATTAATACTCTATCTGCCACACCATTAAGCATTTTATGAATAACCTCACGTGAGTCTCCTAATATGCATATAACTCTATTCGAAACTTTATTAATAATCACATTTTCTAATGCTAATTGATGAGCATCTGGGTTAATATCAATATTGTATACTGTAACATTCGGTTGCTTTTTAGCGATAATTATTGAGAAAGTTCCAACACCACCAAACATATTCACAACCTTCTCACCAGATTTTACTTGCTCAGCTATTCTTAATCTCTCATAAGATAATCTTGGAGAGAAGTAAACTTTTGCTAAATCTACTTTAAAAATACAACTATGCTCTTTATAAATTGTGAGAGTTTTTTTCTCACCCATTAAATATTCTAACTCTCTTATTCGATAAATACCCGAGATAGGTGAAGTTTGCCTTAAAACTGTTTTTACCGATTTTAAATTATCCAATATCGCTTTAGCTATAATATCTTTTTTAGAGATTAATGGATCTGGTATTTTAATAATCGCTATATCACCAATTATATCAAAGCTACTGTAAAGTTGTGAAATTTCATTTGGATTTAAAATTCCCATTAATGCACGCTTTAACATTCTTATATAATTCTCACCCTTATCCCATTTTCATGTAATAAAACTCCTTAGACTCTTTTTGTTTCTTATCGAGTTTACTTCCAGGCTTATTAACTCTTGGTCTACCTGTATCTGTATCGCGCCTATATGTGATACCTAAACTCTCTAAAAATTTATTCATTCCCTCACCTTTAGGTAATGGTGGAGAAGCCTCACCATTAATCGCAGGTGTTCCAGAAAAGATCATTAAAGTATCAGAAACTATATCAATAAGTTGAATATCGTGATCAACAATTAAAGCCGATTTGCCTTGAGATTTAACGAATCTTTGAATTATTTTAGCTAAAGCGATTCTATCCTCCACATCGATAAAAGCTGATGGTTCATCCAAAGCATAAATATCAGCTTCCCTTAATAAGCAAGTGGCTATAGCCAATTTTTGCAATTCACCACCACTTAAACTTCTCACTTGACGATCCATTAATCGATGCAATCCTAATGGTAGTATAATTTGCTCTTGAACTAAACCACTAGTTAAACGATCACCAGCTACTTCTTTTAAAATATCGATTACATTACCATCGTAATCTCCAGATAGATATTGGGGTTTATATGATATCTTTGCTTTTAATTGAACTTCACCCTTATCAGCTTTATCCAATCCCGATATAATCTTCATAAAGGTTGTTTTTCCCAAAGCATTCGCTCCCAAAATTCCAATCACTTCACCTTGTCTTAATTTACCCGCTTTAACTCTCAACTCAAAACTGGGATAATTTTTTATAATATCTGTGTATTCTGCAATAATTGGTGTATCAATATCTTTATTAATAGGTGCATATATATCAAATCGAACTGGTTTATCTCTAAATCTTACATTCTCACTAGGTAAGTAACCATCAAGAAGAGCATTAATGCCTGTTCTCGATGGTTGAATACTTGATACAATACCATAAGCTCCAGGCTCACCATATAAAATGTGAATGTAATCACTTAAGTAATCAAGAAGGGTAAGATCATGCTCTATAATTAAAATAGATTTATTCTCTTTAGCTAACTCATGAATAACTCTTGCCACTTCAAGCCTTTGATATACATCATTATAAGATGAAGGTTCATCGAAAAGATATAACTCAGCGTCTTTAGATACCGCTATAGCTACAGCTAATCTTTGCAACTCACCACCACTCAATTCCGATACGGGTTTATCAAGGCATTTATCAAGGCTTAACCTTATCTTTAACTTATTAGCTATGCCTCTCTCATCAAATTTCTCTAATAATGAAAATGCATCGCCTTTCCAAGCTTTTGGAATATCATACACAGCTTGAGGCTTTATCGAGACTTTTAACTCACCATTCGCTATTCTTTGAAAATGCTCTTTTAATTCAGTTCCTCCAAAATTATTAATTATTTCATCCCAACTTGGAGGATTTTCAAATCTTCCCAAATTGGGTTTTAAATTACCTGAAAGTATATTTAAAGCGGTAGTCTTGCCTATACCATTTTTACCTACAAGGCCTATTACCGCTCCTTTTCTCAATCTTGGTAATCGATAAAGTCTAAAGCTATTTGCTCCATATTGATGAACCTTATCTTTTTTCAACTCCTCTGGAAGATTGATTATATTTATTGCTCGAAATGGGCATTTATGAATACATACGCCACATCCAGTGCATAAATTCTCATTAATAACCGCTTTTCCATAATCACCCAATACAATACACTCACCACCCATTTTATTAACAGGGCAAAAATTGATACACTCTAACCCACACTTCTTAGGGTTACAATAATCCATGTCGAGAGCTGCTACTCTATGCACCATAATTGCAACCATCTTTGAAGATTTGATAAAATGCGCAAGATCACTTCCTTTTAATATTTAGAGTTTATTATATTTTAAATGATTTATTCATGCAATCTAATAGATTAAGGCTTTGAAGGTTGATGGGGTATCCATTTCTCTTTAATAGGTTTGATATCTTCAGGCTTTGAATAAATAAAGATGAATTCAAGTGTTGGACTATCTCTATTTTCTAAAGAATGCTCCTCACCTGGAGGGAAGATTAATATAGTGCCGGGTGTTGCAACTACCTCTCCATCTTTACCTCTAAAAATCCCTTTACCATGAATTACTATAATAATCTCTTCACCATTATGTGTATGAGGGGGTGCAAACATACCACGACCATAAATAGACATGCCAACTGCTACACTAGTCCCAGCAGTTTCAGGGGTTGCTAACAATCTAACCCTTCTAAATGGTTGTCCGGGTGATTCATACTCTAAGACTTCATCTGCCTTAATAATTCTCATACCTATAATGATATTAGGTTAACACTATAAACTTTTCTAAAAAAATTCAAGACAATTATACATATTAAACTTCATGAATAATTGGGTTAAAATTAAGTGCTATTAAAATACATTGGGCTTATGTTTACGAGTTACTGCAAGTTTGTTAAAGATTAATAATAATATGAAGATAATAATTCCAATCAAATCTGTGTACAATCCTGGCTCTATAAGTAAGAAGGCGCTAATCAACATGAGGATTCGCTCAAGTATGGTAGTCGGCTTAAATATATAACCTGACACTCCACATGCTAAAGCTACGGCTCCAAGCAGAGCTGTAAAGAAGGGAATAATAGTGTCTAATGGTGTTTTTACATTTAGCAAAGCTAATTGAGGGTGTAAAACGAAAACGTATGGTATGAGAAAAGCAACGAGAGCTAGTAAAGAGGCTCTAACACCAGTTTGGAATGGAGAAGCTTTTGCAATTCCAGATGCTGCGTAAGCAGCTAATGCTACCGGAGGTGTAATATCAGCTATAATGCCAAAGTAGAAAACAAAAAGATGAGCCGCTATAGGGTGAATGCCAAGATTTATAAGGGCTGGAGCGGCTACGGACGCTGTAATAATATAATTGGCTGTTGTAGGTACACCCATTCCAAGAAGTAAGCAAGCCATTTGTGTTAAAAATAAAGCTATTAGAATATTACCTCCAGCTATTGTACTCATTACGAGGCTGAAAGTCATACCAAGTCCGGTTAAAGTTACAGCACCCACAATAATTCCAGCACAAGCACAAGCACTAGCAACTGTTAAAGCATTTCTAGCGCCTCTCTCAAGTGCATCTTTAATATCTCTTAAATTCATTCTATTCTCCTTACTCACCATACTCACAGCTAAAACAGATATAATGCCCCAAAAGGCTGTATAAAGTGGTGATAACCCCATCATGAGTAAAAGGATGAGAATAAATAATGGTAAAATAAGGTAAGCTCTTTTTAATACGTAAATCTTTTTAGGTATTTTTTCATCTGGCAAACCCTTTAATCCTGTTCTTAAAGCCTCCATATGAACGCCCATACCAACAGCAAAAAAGTATAATATAGCAGGAAGAGCTGCATATATACAAATATCAAAATATTTAACGCGTAAAATCTCTGCCATTATGAACGCTGCTGCACCCATTACTGGAGGCATAAGTTGACCACCTGTAGATGCGACTGCTTCTACAGCACCTGCAAAGTAAGGCTTGTAACCTAAGCTCTTCATCATAGGTATAGTAAAACTTCCTGTTCCAAATACATTGGCTATTGAGCTTCCACTTACTGTACCAAAAAATGCACTACCAATAACCGCAACTTTAGCAGGCCCACCTCTACTCTTACCTAATAGTGCACATGAAAAATCTATAAACCACTTCCCTACTCCAGACTTCTCTAAAAAAGCTCCAAAGAGTATGAAAAGAAAGACAAAGGTTGATGAGACCATCAAAGGTATTCCATAAATACCAGCATGAGTAAGATACATCTCATCTACTATTCTCCAAAATGGATATCCCGGATGCTTTAATATACCAGGCATCCAAGGGCCAACATAGCAATATATTATAAATATAAAAGCGATAAGAGGGAGCCATATTCCAACACATCTTCTAGCAGCTTCAAGAACAAAGATAATAGCGATGGTTCCGAAGATTAAATCGTTAAGTATAGGTGCGCCTTGCCTCCATATCCATTCATTATAAAAGATGATTGTGTAAATTGAGCTACTTGTAGCTATTAAAGCTAAAGCTATGTCAAGCTTTGGTATTCTATTTGTTGGACTTTTCTTACCTGCTGGGAAGAGGAGAAAAACAAGAATAAAAACGAAAGTTAAGTGAACTGCCTTTTGTATAAACCCTACTAAAAGGCCAAAGGCTGCTGTATATAAATGAAAAAAAGACATGAGAATAGCGATTGTTGATATAATAAGGGTTGTTTTACGACTTTCAAGGGTTCTTTCTTTAAAACCCCCTCCAGAAATAAAATCTTTAAGTCTATTAAGCACTGCAACCACCAAAAAAAGAAAAGGAGGGTTGTGAATTTCACGTTAGTTTATACCGGTATTGGAGGTATTGGAATACCTGCTTCTTTATAATATCTTTCTGCGCCTGGATGCAATGGTATTGAGATACCCTCTAAAGCTGTTCCACGCGTTAAGTACTTTGCTGCTGCATGAGCAAGGTAGAATTGCTTCAAACCATCTTCACTTAATAAAGTCTTTATAAGTGTATAAATAGCGATATCTGGGATATCTTCTCTACACACTAATACAGCTTTAATAGCTAAACTCTCTATATCTCCCACGCCAGTATAAGTTCCAGCAGGTATCTTTACATCAACGAAGAATGGATACTTCGCTTTAATCTTCTCTCTCATATCTTTTGGTATTGTAATAATATTCGCACCTACAATATCACAAAGCTCTTTTATCATGGCCACGCCCAATCCTGATACTACAACTACACCGTGTATTCTACCGTCCTTAAAGTAATCTACAGCCTCGGTATCACTTAGCCTCTCAGCCTTTGCTAAATCCTTTACACTTAATCCATAAATTTCCATAATCTCCAGCATATTTTCAGTAGTCCCGCTACCTACTGGGCCTATACTAATGATCTTGCCCTTTATATCTTCGAATGATTTAATACCTGAGTCTTTTCTTACCACTAAGTGAAAAACTTCAGGATAAATGCATACAACAGTCCTTAAATTCCTAATTTTAGTACCTTCAAACATTCTGATACCATGCCAAGCGTAATATGCTTGATCGTTCTGCACCAACCCTATATCAGCAGCACCTCCAGACATAAGTTTGATATTAGCTACGGATGCTCCTGATGATTGAACATAAAGCCTTATAGCTGGAGGCTTATCCTCTGAAGTAAGAGCATACATAACTCGTGATAGTCCACCCATAACTGGATAATAAGTTCCAAGAACCCAACCTCCAAGCCCTCTTAAGTTATACACTTTCTCCACTGTAGGGGGTGGTGTAGTTGGTGATGGGGTTGTTGGAGTTGGTGTAATTGTAATTGTTTCTTTCACAACTTTCACGGGGAGAGAGGCATAGTAAGCGGCTATTCCACCTCCAACAATTGCTGCACCTATAATGAAGCTTACCGCATATTTAATGAAAGATCTCCTATTCTCCTTTTTTTCCGTCATAGAATTCACAATTTTTTTAAAAAAGAGGGTTAAATAAAACTTTTGCGATTAAGTCTTAATTTATTTACATCATAATATTGATAATTTTTGTATAATTTTTGCAAAATTTAAATCCTTATTATTGTCCAGATATATAAAATAATATTGGCTTGAGTATAACTTTAATCTCTACGAGTTCACCATCTTCACAAAAATGGGTTAATGGTAAATTTATCCCCTTGAGAGAAATAGTATAATTATTTATGGACGTTATGGTTAATAGAAGTGTATTCATTGCGGGTCTTGTTATATTCTTCATAATAAACCAATCCCCCTCTTTAATTAAAACGCCATCATCGTAATTGAATGGAGCACCGCAGCATTGAAGTTTAAAGTATGATTCATGAATCTTGATTTTATTATCTTCTTGTATAATAAATAAATCTTTTACAAGTGTTTTATCTACGCTATGTATAAAGCTAATAGTAAAGCATTCTTTTGGAGAGATTGGAGATGAGAAGATGACAATGCCTTTTGAAATATTCCTAACCTCTAAGATGTGAATTGGATAAGCTAAAATAAGTAGAATAATTAATGTTATGCAAATTAAGAAGAATCTTCTTTTCCAATTCATTTACTTTTTAATAGCAAATATGAATCTAAAAGCTTTTCCAAAAATTAAAAAATAGAGCCTTGAAATCATTTTTATAAATTCTTACCGTTTTGATAAATTAAGAATATCCACAAAATTAATTAATTCCCCTTCGCTTTGAAGTTTAATTGTGAGGCTATTTTTAATAGGTTTCGGAGTGGTAAATCAAAGCTTTGTAAAACTTATTATGGATAGAAAAAATGAACTCATTAAAGATTTTGGGATTAATCCTAAAGTAATAGCTGTAGCTGATCGTGGTGGTGTAGCGATAAATCCTCAAGGCCTCGATTTAAATCAATTATTTTTTTATAAAGCTGAAAAAGGAAGTGTGGGATTTATTCCTAATTACGGACGCTTAAATTTATCACCTTTAGATATAATTGAGGATATAGAGGCTGATGTTGTTATTGAAGCCACACCTACTAACATCAAAACTGGAGAACCAGCGCTTTCACATATTATAAAGGCCATTAAATCTGGTATGCATGTTATTTCAACGAATAAAGGCCCTTTTGCTTTAGCATTTCCAATAATTTCTGAATTGGCTAAATATAATAAAGTTCAATTAAGATTTAGTGGTACAGTTGGTGGAGGTACTCCAATTCTTCAATTTGCGAAAAAGTGCTTAAGGGGTGATAAAATAATCTCTATAAGAGGGATATTGAATGGTACAACCAATTATATCCTTACGAGAATGGAAGAGGGTTTATCATTCGATCGCGCATTGGAAGAGGCTCAAAGGCTTGGTATTGCAGAAGCTGATCCAAGTTTAGATATTGATGGTATTGATTCTGCAGCAAAATTGGTGATTTTGGCTAATTGGGTAATGGATAGAAAAGTGACTTTAAAGGATGTTCAAATAAAGGGATTGAGAGGGATAAATAATGAGGATTTGAATTCATTATTGAAGCAAGGGAAAACGATTAGATTAATCGCAATAGCTAATGATGAGATTAAAGTCTCTCCAACTCAAATATTACTTAACGATCCATTAAATATTAAAGGATCTTTAAATGCGGTAACTTTTAGCTCAAAGTATGCTGGTGATGAAACTATTATTGGTAAAGGAGCAGGAGGTTTGGAGACTGCTAGTGCGATACTTCGTGATTTAATCGATATAAAGTATAGCTTAATGCAAATTGATTAAAACTAATGTTATATAAGCCATCTCAAATATTTATTGAGATTATGTGAACTTAATATCTCCAATTGCAAGCTAAAAGGTTAAGCATAAAAATCCAGATTTTCAATTAATGATGATATGAGTGTTACAAGAGGAGAATTTGTAAAAGGCTTTGAGTCTTTTTCACCTTTGCGAAATCACAATTTTGTACCATTTCTCTTTCTTATCATATTTCTTAGCCCTATAATGTATTTACATACCATATCCATAATTCATGAATATCAATGACTTCTTCTCACATTATTGAATAATCTGCTTAAGAAAGAGCTTAATATTCAATATACTTCTCGTATATGATAATCTCATTAAAAGCTCCCATATTACATCTCTAGCAATTTACACATAGAATCTTAACAATTCTGAATAATGAATTCATTAATGGATGCACAATTATTTCACTCTCTTTTAATCATACTTTTATTACAATTGCATCATTATGAAGCAGTATGTACTTTAATAGTACGCCTACCGAGATATATCAATATGATAATAAAGAGTGTGACGATTAAGCCCATCGGTCGTATTAATAAACCTAATGGATTCGTTGAGTATTGAAGTAACGCTCTCCTTAAATGCAAGTCTGTTATCTTACCGATCAATATGCCTAAAACCATGGGTGGGATTGGATAATTGTAAACTTTCATAAAGTAACCCAATACCCCAAAAATGAACATAATGAAAATATCGAAAATGGTGAATTCAACACCCCAACTACCAAGTATACATAAAATGATAATAATAGGGAATAAAATTTCTCTAGGTAAGGAGAGAAGTGTGATTGCATACTTAGAAAGTAAGTAAGCTACTAAAAAGCATATAATACTTGAGAGGAGGATAAATACAACAATATTGCTCAAAAAGCCAGGCCTTTCGATTAAAAGTAATGGACCAGGTCTTACCCCATAAATAAAAAGAGCAGCTAAAATTACCGCTGTTGGACCACTACCCGGTATACCAAATACTAATGTAGGGAATAAAGCTCCAGCTAAAGTTGTATTATCAGCAACCTCTGCAGCTATCACACCTTCAAAACTCCCTTTACCAAACTCCTCCTTTCTTTTAGAAGATCGTTTCGCTGCATCATATGCAACCCAAGGCGAAACCGATTCACCTATACCTGGAATAAAGCCTATCCATAAGCCGATGAGTGTTGAACGAATTATCGTAATAATATTCTTTAATATTAATGATAAATTGATGATTGCAAATCCACGTTCACCAGAGATTACATAAGGTTCTTTTTCTTTCAATACTGTAAGAACTTCACTAAGGCCGAATAAACCTATAAGTGCTGGAATAAAGCTAATACCTTTCTCTAAATAAGTAAAGCCGAAAGTGAAACGTGGATATGCGTATAAACTTTCTAATCCGATTATAGCAAAAAATAACCCTAAAATGCCAGATATCCAACCTTTTACAGGATCCTTGCCTGATAATGCGCCAACGATTAAAATCCCATATACACAAAATAAAAATATCTCCCAATCTCCAAACATTAAAGCAAAGAGTGAGAAAATTGGGAGTGCGAGTAGTAAAATGAAAGCACTTATAAGCTCACCTATCATAGACGCTGTGATTACAGCACCTATAGCCTCTCTAGCTTTACCCTTTCTTGCTAATGGGAAGCCATCCAATGTTGTAGCAGCTGCTGCTGGTGTTCCTGGAATATTAATTAATATTGAAGTTATACCGCCTGTATGCATCGCACCAGTATATATCCCTATAAGCAAAGCAAGGCCTACTTCTACAGGCAATTTAAAGCAAAAGCCTAATAGTAATGACATACCCATAACAGCTGTAAGACCGGGTAATATACCAACTGCGTATCCTATGAATGCACCAATAAAAATAGCTCCTATAATTGATGGAGATAAAATATTTTCTATGAATCTTTCAAAGAAATAAGACCATTCGCCGAGTAATTCTATCATAATTATCACTAACCGAATGGCAAAGGCATTTCAAATAATTGTGGTAAAACAAAGCTGAGAAAGAATGTAGCTATAATTGCGTAAATTATCAATCTTTTAATACTTTGGGATTTTCTTAAAAAGATAAAGAGAAAGATTAAATAAAGGAATGTGAGAATTGAAAAATAAAACTTGTCTAAAAGCAATATGTAGATTATCGTGCTTATCATTATAATGAGTAGCCTTTTTCTTTCAACAGTTAAAAAAGATCCTTGAGCTATAATAGATTTTGGGCTTTCTTTTTGCTTTATTACCCGAATAAATAATCTTAAACTTAACCCTATTAAAGAGATTCCCAATATAGTTGGGAAGAGTCCGGGAGATAAAATAAACCCGATTATTCCAACTATTGGTTTTGGCATATTGAGAGATTCTAAGATTATAAAAATACTAATAATTAATAAAAAAAGAGGGGTAAGGGCATTTATAATTTTGTGCATAAATGCTCCTTACCGCATTAACCTTTCCATTCTGCTAACTCTTTAGGCCATGGTTTAGCTTTTTCAGCTCTAGAGTGAGGTGGCCATTTCCATTCTTCAGGCTTTGGTATCTCAAGTGTCGCTGGATCGACTTTAGCAATTTTTAATTCCCAAAGTGGCCAAGAACGTGCTGATTCAACACCCGACATTGTCTTATCTGATTCTATACCCATGCGGGGCATGAGAAGCATATTTCTCTCTTTTATTAATTTCAAGAAGCGCTCTTGCTTTATTGTATGTATAAATGCTTCAGCCACTCTTTTCACAACATCTTCTGGAACTGCTCTAGGTAGGTAAATGCCGAATGATGGATTTACTCCTAAGTATGCTTTCATAGCAGGGAAGTATTTAACTACGTTAGGTGCTGGACTTAATTTGTAACCTTCAACTGGTATATCTTTATCGTGAAGAACTGCTAAAACACGCATTTTATTCGCTATAAGATAATCTGTTAAATCACCGAATGTAACTGAGCAAAACTCAGTCTCTCCTGCAAGTATTTTTGCACCAGCTTCTCTACCTCCTGAATATGGAATATGTACCGCTTGTCCAGAGAGTCCAGCTTGCTTAAGCACAAGTTCCCCGAAAATATGTCCGTTACTCCCAGCACCCGGAGAGCCATATCTGAACTTACCAGGATTCGCTTTTATAGCATTTAATAATTCTTGTAAATCTTTCCATGGAGCGTCCCAACTCACATATATTGCGGTTGTCTCTTGAACCGCTAGAAAAGCGTAAAAATCGGTCCAACTTATATCTGCATGCTTAAGTACGGGCCATGTCCCATGAACGCTAGCACCACCAAACCATGTGTATCCATCGGGTGGTGCTTTTATAACTTCTGTTGCAGCAATCGCACCTAAAGCTCCAGTCACATTAACTACAGTAATTGTTTGACCAAAATAATCTTGCATTTCTAAAGCAAGTGCTCTACTAACAACATCAGATGCTCCACCTGCTGCCCACCCACATTTAACGGTAATCGGTTTCGTTGGCCATTTTGGCGTTGGTGTAGGCGTAGGAGTTGGTGTAGGAGTGGGCGTAGCTGTTATTGTAATAGTTTTTGTTATAGTAGGTCCTGGCATAGTCTCTGTTACAGTTTTCGTTATTATTTCTTTAGCTGCTGGTAAAGATGCATAATATGCGGCTACACCACCACCAAATATAACTGCACCAGCTACAAATGAACCGATATATTTTAAATATTCTCTTCTTGATATTTTCTTCCCTTCCGACATCACTTTATTATTTGTATTCCAGAATATTTTAACTTTACTTAAAATTAGCAATTAAACTTGTAATATTTTTAATTTTACGATTTGTAAGTTTAAAGTTTAACATGAAACATGTGAGAAACCTATTTATTCTAAGGCTTAGCAATGATAATGTTAAATAATGGTTTAAAATAATCATAAAGAAAATTAAGCTTAAATGCGGCGAAAAACAATCACATTTAGTGTCAGATTTTTAAAAAAATTTTTATTGAACACTCAATAGTACAGTGATTAATAACAATTAGATATTTTATGTGATTTTCCTTTAAAGATTATCGGCATTTGTAATTAAGATTACTTTCTCTTTCTGTGAATAATAATTACAATTAGAATTATTGATATGAAAATAAAATCAATAAAAAATTGGGTTGGCATAAGTAATAACACGCCACTAATCATTAATATTGAGCGTTCTATCAAATTCATTTTATGTTTTATGTAACCTTCTAAAGCTACCGCAATACTAAATATTGCTATGAATGCTATAAAAGCATCATAAATAATTTCAGTAAAAGGCCTTCCAGTAATGATTAATAATGATGGTTTAAATACAAAAACAAAAGGTACAAGAAGAGCTGCGAATCCTAACTTAACAGCTTGAAAACCTATCTTCATAGGATCTTCTTTTGCTAAAGTGGATGCTGCGTAAGCAGCTAAAGCGACTGGTGGTGTGATTGCTGATATTGTTGCATAATAAAATATAAAGAAGTGTGCGGGTAATGTTTCAATACCTAGTGTTGATAATGCTGGTACTGATAATGCTGCTGTCATTATATACGCTGCTGTTGTTGGTACACCCATACCCATAATTAATGTTATTACTGCTACGTAAAATAATGCTAATTGCATAAAGCCTAAAGATGCTGATTGAACAATACTACTTAATCTAAGTGCAACTCCTGAGAATGATATCGATCCTATAATAATACCAGCTCCTGCACCTACTATAAGCATGGGTATAGCATCTTCAGCACCTTTTGATAAAGCGAGTATTAACTTTTTAGGGGTTATCATTGTATCTCTTCTCAAATAACTCAACACTATAGCGATGAATCCAGAGATAAATGCTGCTGTTACAGGAGACCACATTAATACCGCTACTATATATACCAGCACCACCATTGGTATTAGCATGTAGCTGTTGATGAGTATATGTTTAAGATGTGGTATCTCTTCTTTAGGCAAACCAGTAAGTCGATTCTTTATTGAAAAATAATGAACTTGCACATATACACCCAAGTAATAAAGTAATGCAGGAATGATCGCTGCAATCATTATCTTTGAATATGGTATATCCAAAAGCTCAGCCATAACGAATGCCGCTGCGCCCATTATTGGAGGCATGATTTGCCCACCAGTAGATGCAACAGCTTCCGTTGCTCCTGCAAATGCTGCAGGATAACCTAATCCTTTCATAGTAGGTATTGTAATCACACCAGTACCATAAACATTTGCAACAGCGCTTCCTGATATAGTACCAAATAATGAGCTGGCAACCGTTGCGATTTTTGCAGGTCCACCCACCATCCTTCCCACTAAGAACTTGGATAAATCGATGAAATATTGTCCAATACCAGTATAGCTAAATATTGCTCCTAATATAGTAAAAGCAATAACGTATGTTGAGAGTACTTGTAGTGGTGTAATAAACGTACCATAAGTGGTGATATAATTAAGCTCAATGATACGCTCATATGACATACCCTTATGTGTAAAAGGATAAGGTATGTACGGACCTATGTAAAGAAATATAAGAAAGAAGATGATCAATATCGCTAAAATAGTGCCACCATATCTTCTTACTAACTCAATGATCGTTATTAAGAAGATGGTACCAAGGATTATTTGTATAGGTTGCACGCTTGCAGCAAACCAGAATCTACCATAAACCCATTCACCGTAATTTAAGTAAAGCATTAAGGGCGGTATTATTGAGATTATAGCTAGCATTATATTATACCAAGATATACGTTCAGCACCCTTCCGTCCAGAATATAATATGAAAGCTAATGGTAATGCAAATATTAGATTCATACTCATATGAGCAAAAATATCATACGTTGTAAATAGCAATGTATAAATATTGTAAATAGCCATAATGAATGTGAGTGTTACAACTACTACATAAACTACTTTAGTCGATTTTGCCATTTACTACGCCTTATTAATTGGCTATAATTAATTTTTACAAATATCCCTTATCTTTGTAGTACTTTAATGCGCCAGGGTGCCATTCCCACAACCCAGTATTCTTTACAGCGGTTTTCGGATCATATTCTGCAAAATACTTAGCAGCGGCAGTTATGTATGCCTTACCTTCATCTAGTAATCTAGCTACATGATAAACGAAGGTATCTGGCAAACTAGCTTTACATATGAATACTGGATCTCCTCTAAGTGATGGTATATTATCTTTAGCGTATCTATAACTTCCTTTAGGTAGAACACCTTCAGTAAAACCAAATTTTTCTACCATATACTTCATTTCTTGAGAGGTTAAATGGAATGGTAATATCTCCTTTGTTGTATCAAGATCTACCATTGCTGAATAGCCTATTCCACCAAAAGCAACGTATACATCTATCTTGCCCTCCCTCATCATTGTTACAATATCGGTATGTGGGCCGAGAAATACAGTACCACCCGCCTTTCTAACATCGTCATAAGTCACACCATAAAATTCAAGTAACTTTCTTACAGTGAGTTCTTCAGCAGTCCCTCGAATATTAGTACCTATTCTTGCAGGTTTGCCTTGCTTAACCAAATCTGTTAATTCTTTAAAGTTATTAGGTACAAACTTAGGGTCTTTAACCATATGGGATAATTGTGTGTAGATGCCTCCACAAACGAGTTTGAGTTTATTAAAATCAACCGGCTCACCAAAGTAACTTATATCATTCATCTTTGCGAGTGAAGATTGGAATGTATAACACATCGCTAAATCTACTTCGCCTTTAGAGGTTGCCAATATATTAGGTCCTGAACCTCCGGGTTGCACGGTAGCTTTAACTTTTAGTTCCTTATCGATAAGATCTCCTAAGGCTGCTCCTATAGGGTACCATGCTCCTCCCAATCCGCCAACTTTAATGATTACTTCTTTAGGCCATTCAGGTAAGGGGAAGCTCGGTTTAGGTGTAGGTGTTGGACTAGGACTTGGGGTTGCAGTAACAGTTACAGTTGTGGTAACGGTAGGACCCGGTACAGTTTGTTTTATCGTTGTTGTAACCACTTCTCTTACTTTAGGTTGTGATGCATAATATGCAGCAACTCCTCCACCAAATATAACTGCACCGATAATGAATGAACCGATATATTTTAAGTATTCTCTTCTTGGAATTTTTTCTTTGGATGACATCTTAGTGATATTTATACATCGTATTATTTAAAATTTTTCATGTAAAGTTTTAATAATTAATATATTTTAAAAGATTTGATGGTTTACAAAGTCATTATAACCGCGCCTATAAGAGAAGAAGGGGTTAAACTATTAGAGAAAGAGACTGAGTTAAAGATCTTTCCATACCCCCCAACTGAAGATGCATTAATGAAGGAAATAAGCGATGTTGATGCATTACTCGTCACGACAAATGTAGAGAAGATTACGAAAAGATTGATTGATAATGCGCAAAAGCTCAAGATTATTGCAAGGCATGGTGTTGGTTATGAAAATGTTGACGTTAATGCAGCTACTAAAAAAGGTATATGGGTCACAGTAACTCCAGTATTAAGTGAGACAGTGGCAGATCACGCATTCGCTTTAATCTTATGCCTTTCAAGGAATGTTTGTAAAGCTAACAATTATATGAAGAATAAAAAATGGGTAATAAGAGATCCTTTAATCTTCATAGGTAATGATGTCTCAAATAAGACTATAGGGATACTCGGTTTAGGAAGAATAGGGAGTTGTATAGCTGAAAGAGCGAAAGGATTCAATATGAATATTTTATACAATGATATAGTGAGAAAAAAAGACCTTGAGGAAAAGTTGAATCTAAAATTCACATCTTTAGAAGATTTACTCTCAGAATCCGATTATGTGGTAATATCTTTGCCATTAACTCAACAAACGATTGGGCTTATTGGTGAAAAAGAGCTCAAATCCATGAAAAGAACGGCATTTCTCATAAATATTGCAAGAGGAGCGATCGTCGATCATAACGCATTGGTTAAAGCATTAAAGGAAAGTTGGATCGCAGGAGCGGGTATCGATGTGTTTTATAAAGAGCCATTACCAATCGATGATCCTATTTTAGAATTGGATAATGTAATCTTAACACCCCATATCGCATCAAATACTGTAGAGTGTAGGAAGAGAATGGCAATCACTGCAGCTGAAGAAATTTTAAGAGTTTTGCATGGTGAAGAGCCTAAATATCCAGTAAATAAAATCTCTTAATCTCTATCTCTTAATACATTTAAATTTCATGATTGTGCTGCTTTAAGCTCTTTCGAAAACCTCTGATAATTAATTAGCTGATTAACAAGGTCTTAGAATACTCAAGGTTTTAAATGAGCTTAATAATAAAAATTAAATAATATCTTAACACACAATTACAACCAAATGACTGTATACATACATGTAGATGAATTGAGAAGATTTACAAAGGAGGTCTTTCAAAAAGTTGGAGTTTCTGAGGATGGAGCGGAGATTATTGCAGATCACTTTGCTTTTACTAATTTGAGAGGCATCGATTCACATGGTATAATGAGAACGCCATATTATATAAAAGCGTATGAAGATGGTTTAATCAATCCGAAGCCAAAGATTCGCATTATTCGTGAAGGTAAGAATTATGCTCTTATTGACGGTGATAAAAGTTTGGGGCATATTCCAGCTATGAGAGCTACAGAGCTTGCTATTAAAAAAGCTAAAGAGAGTGGTATAAGCATCGTAGGTGTAGTGAATTTAAGGCATGTAGGTGCATTATCCCATTATGTATCAAAGGTTGTAGAAAAAGGTTTTATAGGTATATCTATAGCAAACGCATCACCTAGAATGGCAATGATCGGTTTTAAAAAAGCAATTGTAGGAACAAACCCAATATCCATAGGATTCCCTAGAGAAAATGAACCACCAATTATCTTGGATATGGCTACGAGTGTCGTTGCGATGGGAAAGATTGCATTAGCAGCAAAGAAAGGGGAAAGGGTTCCAAATGGATGGGGAATAAATAAAGATGGTAAGGTTACGAATGATCCTAAAGAGATTATAGAGGGTTCTGTATTACCTATGGGAGGGTATAAAGGGTTCGGTCTTGCAATAGCTATAGATATTCTATGTGGTATAGTATTAGGAGGGGAGTATGGATTAAAAATGGAGAGAACATTATTTTCACAAGGAGGGTTTATAATATCAGCAATCGATATAAACACATTTAGACCGCATAAAGATTATTTAAAAGAGATTGAGGAATATGTGAATCTTTTAAAATCTACACCAACTATGGATAATGTTGAAGTTATTTTAGCTGGAGAGTTAGAGTATAAAACTTCACAAGAAAGAATTCATAAAGGAATACCGATTGATAATGGGGTATTTAAAGAGTTGCTAGAATTGTCAAAAAAGATGAATGTTAAATCTCTCAAATCATTAATTGCTTAATTATTTGAGAGTTCTTGATCTAAAATTTGTAAGAAATCATTTAACCTATTTAAAGGTATTTGAGCACCACTAGCCTTTGGATGACCTCCTCCAAAACCTCCCAATTTATTAGCGATTTTCGATATAACTATTCCTAAATGATATTTACACTCATCACTTCCCCTTAAAGAAACTTCAAAAACCTCTTTATCTTTTAAAACTCTATACACTACACCGATAGGCACATTAAATATGCCAATAAGAAAGTTAGCTATATTCCCTATAGCTAGCTCATCAAGCTCTACATAAGCAAAATTCTTCATTTTTTTACCATTTTTTTCAATTTTTACCATTAATTTAGTGATATTATCAACTTGCTCTATAGCCTTATCAATTACATTTGGTATTTGATGAGGGTATTTGAATCCAGATAATTCATCTACTAACTTTAAGAGAAAATCTTCATTACCTTTAGTTAAAGCATAAGATAGTAACGTTGCTTCAAATAGAATGAATTGTCTATCATAACCTTGAATAATTTTACGAGCAATAGGTTGAGAATCCATGTAATCTGTGATTGCGCCATAAGCTGCTAATAACTCAGCTTTTTTTGGCAAAAATTTAGAGAATTTTTGATATACTAACACACTTGTAGACTCATCTAAAGAATGAGTAATATCAATACCCACTTTATTAATCTCTTCCAATATAAAGGGATCTATGTAATGATGGTCTATGTAATGTATTGAATTAGGTGGTTTGGTTTTTGCATATTTAATAATTTGATTCACAACCTCTAAATTTAAACCCATATCACATAAGTATAATTCATCAAATTCTTTAATCGTGTTTAACTTCTCTTTTAAATCATTATAATCTGCAAGAATTACCTTACATCTTTTGGTGGCTTTAATTAAAGCGGCTGAGACTAAGCCATCTACATCTTTGCGATGTGATATGCATGTAATATTAGTCAAGTTTTATATCATTATTAATAAGTAGCGCATTTAATGAATGTTTCCTTAAATATCGAGTCTAATAAGTCGATGATTTTCACCATTCTCATTAATATGTTTAACTGCCTCACCAACACTTAAAGTCTCAAAGCCACAACTACATTTATACTTCCACCCACTTGTATTTCTTTTACTCATTTAATCACCCCTTTGATGGAAAAAGCCAATTTAAACCATCTTATAAATCTTTTGTATAAAATTCTATAGTTAATATTACCTTAGTGATATTTATATGGAATTTGAAAAATTATAATTTGAGCATTATCATAATAGATTAAGTAATGAAGGTAATACCGAAGTATATTAATAATAATCCTAAAGCTCCAATTAAAATTCGATAAACCTTTGAACCCAATATACTAAAGCCTTTATGTGATAATGAGGCTATAAAGATTAACCAAGCGTAATCCATCCACACATGTGCTATATACATAATAGCTACACCCCATAAGGCGGCTAAGATTAATGCATCAATAATTAAAGCTGAGCCTATAGTGAACCACCATACAATGAAAAAAGGGTTCAAGCCTGTAAGAATCATACCAAAAAGTAAAGGGTTATTAAGTAAGCTCAACTTAGAACTTTGATTATAATTAGAATTCGATTTTAAAACATCTTTTATTTGTAATCCGCCCAAAATTATAAGGGTTGCACCTCCTATTGCACTTATAACCGTCTTTAAATAAGCATCTTCACTGAGATTAATCAAGCCGAGAGCTAATAAAAATACGAGTGGAAGCTCGATTATAGTGTGGCCTATAGCGGCAAAAACTCCAGCTCTCGCCCCTTTTTTTGAGCCTTGAATTATCGTTCCTATGGAAAGTGGGCCTGGGGCAAGAGCGCCAGAAGCGGTTATTATAATAACCGTAGCAAGAAAGTTTAGCAATTTATCACAATGATCTTTAATATTTATTGTATATTATATTTTCGTTTTGGGTTATTGAATGTGAATAAAACTTTTATTCTAATTATGAATAAGAAAAATTAGCAATAATTATAAATTAGAATTTGATATTAAATAACGATATTGTGGATTTGAAGAAGATAGAAGAAAATTGGAGAGAGAAGGTTACTGAGAATCTCGATTATTACACTAAATCTGATGAGGGGCGCAAAGAATTATCTGAGATGTTAAAGAGGGAAGAAGAACTTCTTCAAGAAGGTATTAAAAGTAGAAAAAGAAGAATTAAGGATATAGTGTGGTTATCGAAATTTTGCTCAATTTGTACACAATTTATAAAGCGTGGTAACAATCATATAAGATGCGCTAAATTAAATGCAAGAATTGTGAAGCCTTTTTATGGTAAGGCGCTATGGGGCACGATTCTTAACGATAATGGAGATAAGGAGATGCATATAATCGGGTTTAATTGGAATTTGAAAGCGGTTGATGTACCAGATGATTTGGTAGATATAGCTATAAACACTATTAATAATGGGTATCCTTACACTTGCTTTGAGCCTAAAACTTAAGCTCATTTCAATTAATTAAAGTTATACTTAAATCTCCCTTTGTAAAAATTATGAAATGCGGCCGTCGTGGTGTAGCATGGTAGCATAAGAGGCTGTGGACCTCTCGGTCGTGGGTTCGAGAATTACTCGAAAATCCCACCGACGGCCCCACCTATTATAAGAGGAGTTTTGATTAACATCCAATTATTAAACTTAATTTTTAATTAAATGATTAAATCTTTGGGAGTATACTTGAATACTTCTCCATTCTCATCTTCCTTCCCTCGGGTTGAATAAGCCAAGTCATCCAACAAAGCTCTATAGGCTTATATCCACAAGTTAAAGCTATCTCTTCAACCCTTTTGATAAATTCGATATCATCCTTTATAGGCTCATAACCAGATTTTTCTAAAATTTCATTTATCACCTTTTTAACGATTTTATCAGGCATTACTGTATCGATACCACCCATCATTCTCAAATATTGAAGAGTAATTAAACCAACACCTTTGATTTTACCAATTGGATCATTTTTCCAATTTTCAAGCTTTACACTTTTTGCCCAAGCTCTAAGGGCTGATTTATCATCTTCACTTAAAGTTGATAAATAAGATGCGATCTTTTTTGCGATAAACCATGACCTTTTATTTCTCCATACTTTCATTAATTCATTTATATCGGCTTTAGCAAGCTCTTTAAGGCTTTTAATCCTTCCACTCTCAATAAATTTTTTATTAAATTCCTCAACTTTTGGAACAACCGTTGTAAAGTAGTTTAAACCTATCGATGTAAAGGCAGCATCAACGATCATTAAAACTACATTACCTCCCCATCTCTCTGTTTTAAGACATCTTTCACAATACTCTCTTAAGCCTTGAACTTTTTGCATATAATTATCAATCACTTTCTTAAGCAAGGGCTCATCAATCCTTTTATATTGAAATAACTTAAGATTCTGAAGCTTTATTTTTAATGTTATTTTGTAAATTCTTTATATTGTTAGCGATGATTTCCAAACTATCAACAATCCTTCCTATTTTTTCTCTCAAATCTTTATCTGAAATTAAGAATCTTCTTGGATAAGGTATTTCAATACCATTCGCATCAAACTCTTTTTTAATTTGATATAAAAGATCTCTAGCCATATTAAAAGCTGTAGGTTGATCTTTTGCTCTTGAGATAAGTCTTAAATTAACCCCAGATTCTGCAAAACCCATAACCATAACTCTTGGTAAATTACCGATAGGTAAGCAATCTGGATGCTTTTTAGCAATATCTAACATAATCTTCATCGCTTTATCCAAATCAGACTCATAACTTACTTGTACCTCAATAGGTATAAGCATGGTAGGATCGCCCATAGTGTAATTCACAATAACCTCAGATTGAAAAACAGAGTTGGGGACTACAAGGCGTCTATTATCCCATGTACGAAGTACTGTGAACATAAGTCTAATATCCTCAACGAAGCAAAAATCATTTCTAAACAATACAGCCTCACCAATTTTAAATGGCTGAGCTATAGCGATTAATGTTCCAGATATTAAATTTGATAAACTCGATTGAGCTGCAAGGCCTACAACTATCGATGCAAAACCAGCAGCCATGAGTAATGATAGAACAACACCACCAGTCGCTGGGAATGCGGTTAAAATAATAGCTAAAAGACCTATAATAGTTGCGATGATTAATATAAGCCTCCTTAAGAAGGTATATAAAGTGATTAATCTTGGCTCCTTAATTATTAAGCTATGTGTAAATCTAACTAAAAACATATTTAAGGCATAAATCACTAAGAATAGTATAGTAAGGCTAGCAAAGAATAATAACAATGAGAAAGCGAATTCTACACTAATTATTGGAATTATTGAAGAGGATAAAATTATATATAATGCAAAAAGAGTTGCAACAGCGTATATAAAGTAAATAATCGTTTTATGTAAAAGCTTTGTGAATTTCTCAACTTCAGGTCTTTGCTTTACAATTTTTTCAGTGTAAACTTTAAAAAGATTACCTACAATCGTTGCTACTAATCTACCGATTAAAGCGATAATCAATATCTCTGTAGTGAGTATTAAGTACTCTACATTTACCCAATAGGGGAGAAGGGTTGGAAACCTTGAGATCCAATAATTTATAGCTATAATCAAGCCTATTAGGATAACAATTGGTATTATTGTACTTTTCACAGTGGAGTTAATGAGTTTCCTTAATTTTTCATCCTTAAAAGCTTTATTTATAAACTTTTTCATTGTAAAGATTAAGCCAATCACCATTAAGATTGAGATTATGATAATAATGAAAACGAATATTAAATCGATAAGCATCTTACCCTTTATTATCTATTTGGGTTAATTAAGTTTAGCTTTAAAGCAAATTTACTTATTCAATGTGCTATTGATAAATTACATTTAAAGTTTATCCCAAATTCTAATGTTCTAAACTATAGAGTTATTTATCTCTAAACCTTAATTAATAAGGGGTTATGAAAAGCTCTTTAAAAGGCAAATGGTTATACATAATCTTAGCTTTAATCTCAATTTTATTAATCACTATGAGTATAATCACTTATTCTGCTATTCTCGCATTACCACAATCAAAATCCACAATTAATGAAGAGCATACTTTAATCACCTCTGGTACGGGCACAATAACTGTTAAACCAGATAGAGTTATTATCACAATGGGTTTGGATACCCAAGCACCTACCGCTCAAGAAGCTTTAAGGATGAATAGTGAAAAAATGAATAAAGTAATTATAACTTTAAAACAATTAGGCATAGAAGATAGGGAGATGAAAACCTCATATTTAAGTCTTCAACCTCAATACATATACCCTCAAAATAAAGAACCGATATTGATTGGTTATAAAGTATTCAACACTATCACAATTACCACTCAATCATTTGAGAAGATAGGAGTTATTATTGATCAAGCGGTTATGTCTGGTGTGAATAGAATCGATAATATTTATTTCACAGTCTCGGATGAAAAACAAAAAGAGTTGAAAAATGAGGTGGTAATAAGAGCGGTTGAGGATGCTAAACGTAAAGCCGATAATGTAGCTAGTGTATTAAATATAAAGATTGTTGGTGTAAAAAGTATCATTATATCAGATATGAACTATCCTTTACCTCCAATAGTAATAAGGGATATTCAAACATCAACAACACCCGTACCAACTATTCTCCCAGGTGAGACTCAAATTACTGCAACTGTTCAAGTTACTTACCTTATTAGTTAAAGTATTCTAAAGTGGATATAAAATAAATAGGGGTTGATTAAAGGTTATAATTTTATAAAAATTTCTTAACCAATAAGTTAAAAATTTCATAAGCTTGAAAAATCCATCATGTAGATTCATTCTTAAACTCCATATCCAACAATTGAGTTATTCTTCTAGCTTTTACAAAGCCTAAACCTTCCACTCGCCTCAATTCAGCTTCTGATGCTTGAAAGATTCTTCTTACACTCTTGAAATGCTTTAAAAGGCGTATTGAGAGTTCAGCACCCACACCTGGTAACCCTTCTACAATAAATCTTTGCATATCCCTTTCATTTAACAACTTTGGTTTATGCCTTATACAAGGTTTAGAAGATTCTTCTCTTTGCATTCTCCTTGCTAATGTGTATAATAAATCAGCACTTTGTCTCACATCCATCGTTATTAAAACGGGTATGCCCATATCCAATTGAATCTTTAATAAAGCTCCCCAAAATGCGTGAGGGTTTTTTCTACCATTCAACTCCCAAGCAAGATTGCCCTCTAATAATAAAATTGGTTTTGTATAAGCATCCTTCAATCTATTCATTTGATCTAAAAGCCTACCTTGGAATAAAGATGTAAGAAAATCTTGGATAGTCTTTCTCTCCACAGCACATTCATTGGAGATTATGTAATCACCAGGTGTGATAACCCTTCTCTCAACTTCAAAGCCTAAAGCGGATAGTAAAACCATCATAACATCTGGCTCACGTGTATCAGCTATGATCTTCATACCAACATAATCATATTTGCAAAAAGTAAAAATCTTTTATTGCATTAAAGGAAGGTTTAAAACTAACCTATACCAGTATTTAAAGGGTTATGACGATCATACAATTTTTTGATTCTTTAAAGCCCTTAATGATTATCTTATTTGTAATTATATTGATAATCATCTTTTTATATGAGTATGAAGTTATGAAAAAGAAAGAGAGTTATTAAAGAAGTTATGGTTGGAATTATCGATTTAGAAGAGAATTTTTTAAAAAGGATGAAGGAAATTGGTTGGAGCGAACTTACTGATATTCAACGTAAAGCATACCCTATAATTTTAAGAAAAAGGAGTGCTTTGCTTGTAGCACCAACTGGTTCTGGGAAAACTGAAGCTGCTGTAATACCTATCTTTACTATACTCTCCACTGAGGAGCGAAAAGGGATAAGGATGCTATATATTACACCATTAAGAGCATTAAATCGTGACATTTTTCGGAGAATTATAAATTATGCTGAAAGCGTTGGTTTAAGTGTAGAGGTAAGGCATAGTGACACACCTCGATCTGTAAGAGAGAGAATGGTAATTAAACCGCCTAATGTATTAATCACTACACCAGAAACTTTAGCGATTCTTCTTGTGAGTAAAAAAATGAGTTTGAATTTAAAAAATTTAGAATGGGTTGTGATTGATGAACTCCATGAATTAATCGGTAATGAAAGAGGAGCACACTTATCCATTAGTTTAGAAAGATTAGCAAGTTTAATAGGAAGAGATTTTGTAAGAATAGGGCTTTCAGCCACGATAGGTGATTTGAATGAGGCTAAGAGATTCTTAGTAGGTGTTGGTAGAGAGTGTGCAATTATCATCGATAAAACGGTTAGAGAGTATGATATTGATTGTAAATTAATTGAAAACTCATTTGTGAACGCAGCTAATCACATTTTAGATTATGTGAATGAAATTGGTGGTAAAGGTAAGAATATTCTTGTGTTTACAAATACGAGAGACGAAGCAGAGTATTTAGGCGCAATGTTAAAAACACAATTTAGTGATGTGTTAATAGAGGTTCATCATGGCTCTTTATCGAGAGAGATTCGTGAGGATACTGAAGTTAAGTTAAGAATGGGAGAAGCTGGAATTGTGATTTCTACATCCTCACTTGAATTGGGAATAGATATTGGATCGATATTCTTAGTGATACAATGGGGTTCACCTAGACAAGCTATTAAATTGATCCAAAGAGTTGGTAGAAGTAGGCATAAAATTGGTGAGAAAGCTGTAGGCTTGATTATAACAGATCGATTGGATGATGAGTTAGAGAGTTGGGTATTAATCGATCGAGTGAGAAAAATGTTGTTAGAAAGGATTGTGATGCATGAAAACTCATTAGATGTTTTAATTCATCATCTTGCTGGTCTCAGTTTAGAGCGTGGAACATTTAATTTAGAAGATGCCCTTTCAATAATTAAAAGAGCTTATCCATTCAGAAATATTGATATAAAAGATGTGGATGCTTCTCTTCAACTCTTAAATAAACAAGGCATTATTAGATATGATGGTAAAATTGTAAAGAGAAGAGTTAAGACATACCAATATTATTATGATAACATTTCAACAATTCCCGATATACAACAATTCGATGTGTTTGATATATCATCAAAGAGGATTATTGGCAAATTGGATGGAATGTTTATAGGTGAATATCTTGAGCCAGATAAACTATTTGTATTGAAAGGTAGCTCATGGAGAACTATCTCCATAAATGATAATAAAATGGTAGTGAATGTTGAGCCTATTTTCCAAGAAGTTGCAATTATACCCCATTGGATGGGAGAGATGATCCCTGTTGATTTTAATACAGCGATTGAGGTTGGTAAGTTAAGAAAAAGAATTATTAATGGTAAGGAGTATCGTGTAAGTGAGAGAGTAAAAGAATTTTTAATGAATACAAGGGAGCATTTGGGCATTATACCTGATGATCAAAATATTGTCATAGAGAAGAAAAAGGATGGGAATATTGTAGTTATACATGCATGTTTTGGATCGAAAGTGAATCAAACTTTAGCTACTTTACTCTCTGTATTATTATCATCCAAAAGCAGTTATATTGTGGAAGCAAAGAGTGATCCTTATAGAATTGCTCTTTCATCTTATGGTACTTTAAGTGAATATCACATAGAGGAAGTATTGAAAGGAACATTCGATTTAAATGAATTAATCTCAGCAGGTGTATGGGGGACTCATCCATTTAATTGGAGAGTTTGGCATATAGCTAAAAGGTTTGGTGTTATTAATAAAGAAGCTCAATATGATCGTAAAGTATTGAAATCGATTCAAGATAAATATAAAGATACTCCGCTTTGCCGTGAGGCTTTGAGAGAGTTACTTTTAGATAAATATGATTTAGCAAAAACACAAGAAATTCTTTCAGCAATAAAAGAGGGAAAGATAAAAATCATTTTAAAAGAAGTTAATGAATTTTCACCTTTAGCTAAACCGATTTTAGAGCAAATAGCTAGTTTCATAAATATACCAACAGATACGGAGAAAGAGAAAATGATATTAGATTTGGTGAAGAAGAGATTGTATGCTTCCAAGCATAAATTAGTTTGTCTTTCCTGTGGTAAATGGCAAAGTGTAGTAAAGGTTGAAGATGTGAAAGATAATATAACTTGTCCTTTATGCCATTCACATTTAATTACAGCCACTTATGTATCTGATGATGAAATAATCAAGATATTAAAGAAAAGGAATAAATCATTAGATGATGAGAAAAAGTTAAGAAAGTATTGGAAAGTATCATCTTTAATTCAAAATTTTGGTAAAAGAGCTTTATTAACATTAGCTGGTTTCGGGATTGGGGCTGATACTGCTGCTCGCATTTTGAGGAATTATATAAGCGATGAAGAGTTGCTGAAGAGTATTTATAGAGCAGAGAAGTTGTATGTAGCAACGAGAGGTTTCTGGAATGAATAATTAGCTTTAAATTCAAAGCATGAAAAGAGAGGAATTTGAATTTAAAGCTTTTAATTTCTTCCTATACAAGGCCATATAAATGTTGCGTACGCACTTCCAATCCTACTATAGTTCGATTCAAACTATTACCATCTAAGATTAAAATGCAAAAGAAATGTGAAAGAATGGCAATATGGTAATTATTGATCAATTTCAAAAATTATTAAAACGCTACTTTAAAGAGTAACCATTGATTACCTTTCATTCTTATCAATCTATAAGAGCCACTCAACCTTTTCCCCTTTAAATTAAATTTTATCATATTCTCATTTCTCTCTATTAATTCATACTCTCCATTATCCCAAATTTCAACAATTCCAGCCCCATACTCACCCTCAGGTATTACACCTTCAAAATTTATGTAATCGATTGGATGATCTTCAACTTCTATTGCTAATCTTTTAACATTTGGTATTGATGGCGGCTCTTTTGGTACAGCCCAACTCTTTAAAACACCATCCATCTCCAATCGAAAGTCCCAATGTAAGTGCCTCGCTTGATGTTTATGAATAACAAATCTCAATACAATCACCTTAACATGAGATTTCAAACGTATTAATAAAATTATCTAAAAAGTTAGTGTTACTGTAAAAAATTTAGTAATAAATTTTAAACCCTTTACGAGTTAAGGGTGTGGGATTATGGAAGCTCGTGGAGTTGAAGAATTGAGAACTTACGAAGAGATTAATAAAAAGATTAAGAGTGGTGACGCAATAGTAATGACAGCTACAGAGTTTATTGAGTATGTTGGAAGGTATGGATTGGAAAAAGCGAGTAAAGATGTTGATGTAGTAACTACGGGTACTTTTGGTGCTATGTGTAGCTCTGGTGCTTTTCTCAATTTTGGCCATTCTGATCCTCCAATTAAAATGATTCGATGTTGGTTGAATGATGTACCAGCTTATGCAGGTTTGGCTGCTGTAGATTGCTATATTGGTGCCTCATCTATGAGTGAGACCAAGCCTTTTGAGTATGGTGGTGGCCATGTGATTGAGGATTTAGTATCTGGAAAAGAGGTTGAGTTGAGAGCTGAAGGTCGTGTAACTGATTGTTACCCTAGAGAATCAATTGAAACGACTGTAACATTAGATGATATAAATCAAGCTATACTTGTGAATCCTAGAAATGCTTATCAAAGATACAATGCAGCTATAAATAGCTCAAATCGCACACTTTACACATATCTTGGAATTTTACTACCCAATTATGGCAATATACATTATTGTGGCGCTGGTGAGTTAAGCCCATTGTATAAAGATAAAGATTTTGAGACGATAGGAATTGGTACTCGCATTTTTCTTGGTGGAGGGATTGGTTATGTGATTGGTGAAGGTACTCAACACAATCCTCAAAATCAAATGGGTACAATCTCTGTATGCGGTAATCTTAAGCAAATGAGTGGTGAATATTTGAAAGGTGCAGTTTTTTATCGTTATGGCACAACATTGTATGTGGGTATAGGGATTCCTATACCTATTATTAATAAAAGAGTTGCAGTATCAGCAGCTTTAAAGGATAGTGAGATCTTCACGAATGTAATCGATTTTGGTGTACCATCTCGAAATAGGCCAATTGTAAAAAAAGTATCTTATGCTGAGTTGAAATCAGGTAAAGTTGAGATAAATGGTATGGAAGTTAAAGCTTCACCACTCTCAAGCTTTAAATATGCTGCTAACATTGCTGAGACTCTTAAAAAATGGATAGAGAAGGGTGAATTCTTACTCTCAAGACCTGTAGAGTTAATTCCAAATTATCGTGAATTCAAACCATTAATAATTAAAAGGAGAGAGCTTATTGTTAAAGATGTTATGACAAAAGAGATTATAATTGGTAAGCTAACTGATAGTATAAAAGATGTGGCTAAAAAACTTACTGAGAGAGGCATAGATCATTTACCAATTGTAGATAGTGAGAATAAATTAATCGGTATAGTAACATCTTGGGATTTGGCAAAAGCTATTGCTCAAGATAAAAAAGAATTAGTAGATATTATGACAAAAAGGGTAATTACAGCAAAAGAGAATGATTTAATAGATACTGTAGTTAAAAGAATGGAAGAGTATAAAATCTCAGGCGTTCCAATTATTAATGATTCAAATCATGTAATCGGTATTTTAACTACAGATGATATCTCTAGAAAGTTGGTAAGGAGGCGTTTATTATGAAGTTAAAGCTTATATATTCACATGAGAATGTTAAAAGACCGATTCTAGCTGAAATTATACTCAAAACAAATCTTTTAATAAATATCATTGAAGCTCAAGTTACTGCAAATATTGGAGAAATGATAATCGATATACCTAGTGAAGGTGAGCGATTGAAAGAAGTGATAAATTATTTGAGAAGTAAAGGGGTTATTGTGAAAGAGGTAATTAAAACGATTGAAATTGATTATGAAAAATGCATAGGTTGTGGTGCATGTGTATCATCATGCCCTGCGAATGCGATTAAGCAAAATTCAAATTGGAATATAGAATTTATTGAGGAGAAATGCATAGGTTGTAAAATATGTGTTTATGCTTGCCCAATTAAAGTAATAAAAGCAGTTTAGTGATTGGATTGATATATGAATCGAATTTAAGTTATTCTAAAGGCTTATATAGAGTTAGAAAGCGCATTAATCAATCAAACTTATTACTCATTAGTGATTTACCCCAAGCTATATTTAAAGCGATAGAATCGATAAAGATTCATAGATATTGGTTAGAATATTACATTTTACACCATCCTGAGTATTTATATTCTTTAAGCCCAGTTAAAGTTGAAGAAAAAGCTCCTCGAATTATTAAACTTGCAGCATTTGCAGCAGAATTAATGAATGTTGGACCTATGGCAGCGATACCGGGAGCTTTAGCAGAGCTTGGTGTTGAAGTTATGATTCGTGAGGGAGGTTTAGTGAACTTAATTGAGAATGGTGGTGAAATCTCAGCCTTTTCTTTAAAGCCTATTAATGTTGGTGTATATGCAGGAAAATCACCATTATCTGGTAAAATTGGCTTTCATTTAACTAAAGATGATTTCCCTATAGGTATAGCTACAAGTTCTTCTACAATTACTCATGCATTAAGTTTTGGAGAAGCAGATGCAACGATTATAATTGCAGACTCATCATCTATAGCTGATGCTGCTGCTACTGCAGTATGTAATGTTGTAAAAGGTTCTGATATTGAAGCATCTATTCAATCTGGATTAGAATTAGCAGAGAATTTACCTTATGTAAGAGGTGCTTTAATTATTCGTGATAAGTATGCAGGTTTGGTTGGAAAATTACCTCAATTCATTAAGTTTAACGGTAGTATTAATGAAATTTTTAAAGCGAGCCTTTATGAAGTTTTACCAAATAAAAAGTTTCTTTGAGAGAAATATGATGAATTAATTATTCTTTACAGTAACTCATTTGAGATATGGAATTTTGATATTAATACTCGATGATTACTTTTGCTCAACCTTTGTAATTAATGATACAATTACCGCTAATACAATATTTACTACAAGGCCCCATACACCATTATGCACATCCATAAAGTATCCTATAGCTCCTACTTTGTATATCATTTGATATAATTGAATACCAGTTACAGTTGCAAGCCCAGCGATTAACCCTACTATTACTCCATATTTATTTAATCTCTTCCAATATAAGCCTATAATTAATCCTGGGAAGAATTGAGCAAAACCAGCAAAAGCCACACCTATCATTAAATCGATGAATAATGGTGGTGGGTTAAGTGCGATAATGATTGCAATAATCGTTGTTATTATTATGCAAACCCGCCCAAGTTGTATAGCACCTTTATCACTTATTCTCTTCTTAAAAAGAGGTTCATAAATATCCCTTACGAATATTTGACCACTCAAGAGCATTTGAGAATCTACTGTTGACATACCTGCAGCCATAGCACCCGCTAATACAGGTCCTATAACCCACCAAGGTGCAAACTTTTCAAGGAGGAATGGAATGGCAAGATCAGCTCTTGGTATTCTCCAATCCTTCACAGGTCCTAAAAGTGGACCTGTAATTAAGCCGAGTAAGGGACTCACAACTACCCACATAATACATTGTGAAAGTATTACTGCTATCGGTATCATTGCTAAGCTCTTTCTATCTCTAGCCATATAATGCCTAACGAATAGATGTGGCGAAAGCCAAATACCAAGTGGTAAAGCTATGAATAATGAAACCCAAATACCATCTCTATAAAATTTCGCAGGTCCGGGAAGTGAGAAGAGTGCAGGATTCTTGCTGTAAGCAAGTGAAATTGCACCTCCTATACCTCCAATTGGCGCAAGGATGAAGAATGCAGCAACTACGAGGAAAAGGAGTAATAAAATACCTTGTATGAAATCAGTCCACACCACAGCTCTCAATCCGCCTATGAGTGTATAAACTAGGGTTACACCACCAACTAAGAGTAATGCAGTATTATAATCCATGAGACCTAATGCCCAAAGTATATATGCCATACCGATCGGTTGAGTTCCTATATAGAATAAATTGAAGATATAACCGGCGAGTCCAGTTATAAATTGCCCAGCTTTTGATCCATATCTATAGTATATGAAATCTCCTTGAGTTAACATCCCATGCTCTTTAGCCAACTCTCTGAATTTCCAACCTGTTAAAAGAGTGAGTAGTAATAGAATTATGCCTTGAGATACGGGTAAGACAAGAAATGCTACACCATGAGTTGCATACGTAGCAGTAGCAGCTAAAAATGCAACCATACTTTGTAAAGTAGCGAGATAAGTGAATAGAATGAGTACTGGGCCAATCTTTCTCTCCATTAAATAAAAGTCCTCAGCAGTAGGCTTCGTTCTCCTACCAGCAAAGTATCCCAAAATAATCATTAATACCATGTAGCCAAGAACTATGCCACTATTAATTTGAGCTTCTATAGCCAATTTTTTACTCACCTATTTTTAACCAAAGGTAAACAGCCAATAAACCGAGAATCCATAAAATGACTTGTGTAGCCCATAGGTAAAATAATGGGAAAGGTATACCGATAATTAATGGCTCAGGGTTCTTTAAAATGGGGAATGAGAGCATAACCACAAGCCAAATGATAAAGCTAAGTATTACAGCAATTTTAAAGGCAAATTTTGTCATCATTTCTCTCTTTTTTAAATAAATATTTAAGCATTGAGGTAAAAAGTTAAATCAATATAATAAAATTTGTGAATTTATTATCTATCTTAACCTAAATTCTTTATATTCTACTTGGGTTAATATCTCTCAAATAAGAATGGTATTATCGGGTCAAAAATAATTTTTAAATTTTAAAAAATCTAAAGAAATTAAAACATGGGAATAAAATATTCGGAAAAAGAGCTAAATTTTATTATTTTGTTTTTGAGATGGGATTAAGCATTATTATGAGAAAAATGATGGGGCCGGTGGGATTTGAACCCACGACCGCCAGCGCCCCAGGCTTTTACAGATAAACTCTTTGGTATCCTAGGCCATGCTAGACGACGGCCCCAAAGCTCACATTATTTTGTGGTTAAGTGATATAAATTTGTTCATACAATACTCTTGAAGTTATGAAAAATTTGATTATTAACAATTTAATTTAGAGCATTTATTCGAGCACTTTAATTTTAAAATCTAATTCGATTCACGAGTTTTAATTCTTAGCCTTTTGATTTGAGCGATTTATAAAACTTTTAATAACATCCTTTATTTCATCAGGCTTTTTCAAAACCACTATACCCTTCATTAATCTTAATTTATTCACATTCTCCACATCAATCTCTCTCATAATTAATTTTAAACTCTTACCAGATGGTAATGTAGTAATTATAGTTCCTAACTCTTGATCCGTTGGTAATATGTAAACTGGTACACCACCCTTTTGGGCTAAAGCTAAAGCATTCGTTATTAAAGAATCTGCTATTCCATTTACAATTTTTGCTACTGTATTTGCACTCGCTGGAGCTATTAATAAAAAATCATACTCACCAGTTTGTAATGAGCCGGCTATGAATGGTGAGTTAGGCCCTCGCTCTATTAAAACTCTTGGTGAAATACTCTTTAAATCATCCCATATTTTATACCATCTTACAACCATAATTGCTGCTTTCGATAAAAATACAGTAATCTCAACATGCTCTTGCTTTACAATCTCCTTCATCACATTTATCGTTTCAGATAAAAAATGTCCTGAGCCTGTTATTCCCCAAGCAATTTTTATCACCAAGATATGCACCTAATTGAAATAAAATTCACGTCTTATATATTTCTAAATGTTGGGCGCTTCACAAAATCCTTTAATATTAATCAATTTTGTGAAATAAAATGAATTATAATTATATTATGAAATCTCAACAATAAGATTAAATACTTGATTTCATTTCACCATGATGGAAATGAGCAAAGTAATTGATGTATATTTGGGCAAAGCTCACAAATATGGTGATAATATAGATACAGATGTTATTATTCCTGGCCGTTATTTAAAAGAATTGGACCCAAAAAAGCTTGCTGAACATGCAATGGAAGGTATAGATCCAAACTTTATTAAAAAAGTAAAAGAGGGTGATTTTATCGTTGCTGGAAGAAATTTTGGTTGTGGTTCAAGTAGAGAGCATGCACCATTAACTTTAAAAGCTGTTGGTATTAAAGCGGTTTTAGCTCTTTCATTTGCAAGAATTTTTTACAGAAATGCGGTAGATGGTGGTTATTTACTACCTATAGAGATTGATGAAGATGCTTATAAAAGGATTAATGATGGTGATACATTAGAGATTAATTTATCGAAAGGTGAAGTTAGGAATTTAAGTAAAAACGAAGTTTATAAAATGAAGCCATTCCCAGAGATTGTGAAGAAGATTATAAATGCTGGCGGCTTATTCGAGTATAAATTTAAGTAGCTTTTGTTTCATCAATTAATTTGATTTCTAATGTATTAAAAGCTTAATGGCGTAAATACAGCCGTATCATAATTAAATTTTGAATATAATTGGAAATTCTCGAAGCCTTCTTAACTCTTTATTTATATAATAATGTGTAACACGTATTTTGCATTATCAATTTTAATATTCAAATTTAACCAAACTTATCATTTTATTCCCAACTTACTACGTAAGCGTGCTAATAATGGATGGGGAAATGGGATAAAATCTTGCCATGGATTTGATACCTTTTCTAATAAAAATTCAACATGCTCGTAAGCATCAGAATAAATGAATATTCCATGACCGGGTAGCAAAACATCTATTTTTAAATTTTTAATTCTTTCCAATGAATCTTTGTAAATTTTAAAATCAGTTTTAAAATTTGTCATACCTAACAAACCCCAAGCTAAAATTGTATCACCAGAAAAAAGAATCTTTCTTCCATTATACTCCATTAATAAGCATATACTATCATTCGTATGCCCGGGTGTATGTATAACTTGGATGTCATATTTTCCAATGTTGATTTTATCGCCATCCTTTAACTCTATATCAACTTTTACAGGTTCAAATTTGAGGTTATAAGACCATGAACCTCTCTCCAAAATATCCACTCCCAATTTATGAATAGCTATTTTACAATTCGATATATCTTTAATATCTTTATTTCCACGAGCATGATCCCAATGAGAATGTGTGTTTATAATCAATTTTATATTTTTGGGATCGAATCCGCAATCTTTAATACTCTCAATAACACTTTTATCCAATCCAGCACCAGAATCGATTAATGTTAACCCCTTATCTCCATTAATCAAATAAACATTGCAATTTAAAAGATTGGTGTAGTGGAATCTGCCCGCTGCAACTAAAAATATATCTTTAAATATTTCAATTCTCATTTAATATCAATTCATTTTAGCATTTTAAATTTATAAATTTATACTTTTAGCATCTTTTTCTAAAATATTTATTGGGAGAGATAGAGTTTGAAGATTAAAGATGGAATATTTTAATCATGTAAGCTAGCTCTTATCTAAAATTTTTCTACTCATATTTTAAAAGCTTTTTCTATAAAGATTGATATCATTAACTCAAATGAGTAAAGATTACACTAAATACGCATCATAAAACTACGATATTCTCTTAATCATTTTCCCTTTTGATATTCTTTCATAAACTCTTCATATACCGCTTTAACCCTTTCCGCTGCTAAACCAGCACCCTCTATTACACCTTGCTCCGTAACTTTAATTTTATCCATTACGATAATTGTACCTATATCTTCCCTTAACTTAACCATTCCTGGAAATACCCTATTCAACCTTTCAGCAAGCGCTTTAAGTTGGAAAGGCTTTTCTATAAGTTTTATCTCTTTAACATATTCACCATTAATGATAAGCTTATAGATATTTTCACCAGCCCCGATTGGATTATTTAATATAAGATTGAGATTTTCATCTATTGCAAGTAATTCACCTTGATAATTTTTACCATCGCTAGTCTCTATAGCTACAATTTTACCAATAAGCATCGATAATTCTTCACTATATTTGCGTTGGATAATGGATGACATCTTAATTATATTCAATAAGATTTAGTATATGAAAGTTGCGCACTTTTTGAAAAAATATAATAAGTAACCTTACGTGAAAGATTACTATTTAATTACTGCAATTTTAATTATTAATAAATCATCAATCCTTTTTGTTCCAAAAGATTATGAAGATTATTCACCGCTTTATAAACCTCAACTTCCTTTTTTGCACCCGTGCATACTAACTTTCCACTAGCAAAAAGCAATATAACCGTTTTAGGATCGGTCATTCTATGTATTAAGCCGGGAAATTGCTCTGGTTCATACATTGATCTAGGCAATTGCTTTGCTGCCTCCTCCAAATGAACTTTACCACCCAAACTGGCTGATGCAACGATATTTTGAATCTCTATTTGAGGTTCATTATAAATTTCAACATTTCCCCTCTTTAACTTTTGAACTACCGTTTTTACAGCTTTAATCGCTTGCTCCTCAGACTTCGCACCCGTACATACCATCTTACCTGAACTAAATATTAAAGTGGCAGTTTTAGGCGCTTTAAGTCTAAAAACAAGTCCTGGAAATTGATCTGGATGGTATTCAACATCTGGGAAGCTTCTCGTTATTTGAGTAAGATCGATCGGTTGATTTACAGTAGCTGAGGCAACAACATTCTCAATACTGATTATAGGTTTAGTTTGTGGCATTAAGTTAAGTATAATGCGAGCATATATATATTCTTTATTAAGCAAAGATAAATATACTTTATCAATCGAATTATTTGCTTAATTCTTTTAAAATTTATTCCCATTTTAACAAAATCTTTATGTTTGAAAATAAATATTAAATCTTTTGCGAGGTCTTCTTCTCAGGTAAAATCTCCATAATAAATATTATGATTAGAATCGTTATAATTATCATGTAATTTAATGGAGGTTTGAGTAAAGTAACAATAGTTCCAAATTTTGGTATAACAAAAATCACTTTGCCTATATAATCAACCTTTTTTACAATCCAATTATCAGGGTATGGGTTCGCATCGCCCTTTGTAATAAACCCTTTTTCACTATCGATTTTAATAATCTCAATAACTCTATGCACAATCGCTCTATCGTGGAATTGAGGTCTATAAAATACAATAATATCACCTGTGATAATCGAATCAAAACTCCCAGTATCTTGAATAATGATAATATCACCAACTTGAAGTTGAGGTATCATACTTGAGCTTGCTACAACAAAGAATGGTGAGGAAGTTCCTAAAGCTATTCTAAATCCAAACCATAAAATTACCATACTTAAAATCAAAATGATTGCATGAGTTATTGCTTTTACCAATCTAGACTTAAATCTTTTAGAGTTTTCCTTTACCATACTTATTCACATAGGATTAATGGTGCATATGATGTTTCATCTAATGGATTTAAATATATTAAAACCTTATTGCAATAAAATTCATGAAATTAAGATTATTAAATAATACCTTGATACTTACCAGAGTATCCAATAATAGCTTCTTCAGAGCATGTTAAAAAGATCATTTGTAAAATAGGGGTATTTTTACGCACCTTAAAACCATGAGTATTATGAATTATCATGAGTGCTTCACCTCTACCGTAATAACCCGAGTCCCAAACAGCACTTTCAATTGTAACACCACTTCTTATTAATGATGATCGGGGAAAGGTGAGAGCGATTACATTTTTCGGTATATTTATTATTTCATTAAAATCTATTTTGTAACACCCTTTCTCTAAATTATACCAACCATCATCATTCGGCTTAATAATTGAACAATCAGCCAATACTCTATCTTCTTCTGTAATACCTAAAGAGCCTGAGGATATGAAGCCATAAACATTGCGTAATGATAAATCTATACCATTATGACCAACTTGTTTATCAAAGTTAATTAAACCTTCAATTAAAGATGGTTTTGCACTTAAAAGCTCTCTTAATTTACTACCTGTAATAACAGTCAATTTAATCAAAAAAATATTAAGTTTTTTATATTTAATTGTATTTAATATTTTTACTTGAAAGCATTAATTAACCAAATGTTAGGTTAATCCAATCACCAACGTAATGTGTTATAACTATAACCATTAATGCAATAATCAAATGTTCCATCACCACTCTCCAAGGTTTCACTTTTCGCTCTTTAGCAATTTGGTAACTAAAGAAGCTTAATAAGGATAAGCCCCATATCACACTTACCACAACTGCTATTGATAATTGAAATGATAAAATTGGAGCAATAAATGTTAATGTGAAAACAAATTTGAATAAAAAAGTAGAGATTGTAGATTCCCAAACCTCTTTTGAAGAATGTTTACTCTCAGACTCTTCTGATATGTGTATACCCAATGCATCGGATAATGAATCAGCTATTGCTATTGTTAATATACCACCAATAATTGGTAGTGTAGAATGTGTGCCAGAGTGTAAACCCACTATTAATCCAACCGTTGTTATTATTCCAGAGGTTGAGCCAAAACTGAATCCAGTTTTTAATGGGTGCTTCATCTTCAATCCTTCATTTCTACTAACTTAAATATTTTACATTAAATTGTAATGATCTTTAAAGTTTGAGAATAACTTTTGTATAATGTAGCTTAATTACAACAATAATTTTTTATACATAATATTGAAGTATAAAATTGAATATGCGCCAAGATGAGAAAATTCTTCAAGGAGCTATCGATATGCATGTTCATACCGCACCATCCCTATTCGAAAGATCTTTAGATGATTATGAATTAGCAGAGATAATTAAAAAATACTCTATGAAGGGCTTCGTTATTAAGGATCATGATTCAATGAGTTGTGGAAGAGCTTATTACATCAATAAATTAATACCAGAAACACTCGCCATAGGTTCTATAGTATTGAATAAATCTGTTGGTGGTTTAAACCCATATGTGGTTCAAACAGCTATACATTACGGTGCAAAAGTGATTTGGATGCCTACAAACCATTCTAAGCATCATTTAAATTATTTTGGAATATCAGATTATCCACAACTTAGCCGTTTAAAGAAGCAAATGATTAATGAAGGGTTAACGATTTTGAATGATAAAAGTGAACTCCTTCCTCAAGTAAAGAGTATAATTGATATTATAGCGGAGAATGATGTTTGCTTAGCGACTGGCCATTTATCTTATGAAGAAATTGTAAAGCTTCTCGATCAATCTGTTAAATCGGGTGTAAAAAAGTTTATTGTAACACATGCAAATTGGGCTTTATGCAAAATCCCACCATCGAAGCAGATTGAACTTATAGAGAAAGGAGCATATATTGAGTATGTAGCATTATCATGTGTATCTCCAATATTTTATGAACAAAGTCCGAAGGAGCTTGCATCTTGGATACGTGAAGTCGGTAGTGATAGATTGATTTTATCTTCAGATCTCGGACAAGTAGCAAGTCCTTTACCTCCAGAAGGTTTAAGAACTTTAATTGCTGCTCTTTTAAATGAGGGAATTCCTGAGAGAGATCTTATAAAAATGTTATGTGAAAATCCTCGTAAAATTCTTGGTTTAGAAGTGTAAATTTTGATGAGAAATTAATTTTAAAATTGAAATTTTACTTAATTAAGTATAAAGTTAAGATTGTAAAAACTGAATATTGGAGGCCGAATCATAATTACATTAACTCAATAATAAATTCTATACGTAAATTTGTGAAGGATGGTGATATTATAGTAATATCTGAGAAGGCTTTATGTGCAGCTGAAGGTAGGATTATTGATGAGTCAAAGATTAAACCAAGATTATTAGCAAAAGTGATTGCAAGATTTTGGATGAGATATGTATGGGGGTATATATTATCAAAATTGTGCCATCAAAAACCTTTAACGATACAAAGACTTCGCAATTACCCTAAAGAAGCGGAAGCTCATAAACAATTAGCATTAGGTTATTCAGGATTATTACAAGCTTTGAGGCACGGCTCAGAAGGTGGCATAGATGTTAGCAATTTGCCATACAGTTATGCATGCTTACCCTTACCCAATCCTAATCAAAAAGCTGAAGAGTTGAGAAAGATAATAAGTGAATCTCTTAACAAAAAGATTACTATAATGATCGTTGATACAGATATGACTTATAGTTGGAGAAATCTTCACTTTACCCCCCGCCCAAATGCTATTAAAGGTATCTTATCAGGTTGGGGTGTAATTACTTATGTAGTGTGTAGAGCATTGAAGATGAGGGCTAGAGCTACACCATTGGCTATAGCTGGAGAGCGATTGAGTGTAGAAGAAGCATTAAATATAGCTGAATTGGCTCATCATGCAAGAAAATCAGGAGCTGGTAAAACCGTTTGGGATATGGCTGAAAGTTTTCAAGTTGGTTTGACTGATGTGACTTGGGAGATGTTAGAGAGTGTGAAGCATTATCCAATTGTAATCGTTAGGAGGAAGAGTAAATTGGGAAATGGAGCTAAATAGATTGGATTTTAAAGAAGACAAGCTAAATTTATTAACACTTTAAATGAAGCATTTTACGATAAATTTTAATATTTGAATTATTAAAGATTAAGCAATGAACAAGCATATTGCGTATTTATTAATACTCACTATTTTGCTACTAACTCCACTTTCAAATCCTAATAATCAAATATCTTACGCTCAAGTATCACTCTCAGTGAGTGTTTTAACGAATAAGAGTGTATATTCACGAGGTGAAGCTGTAATTATCTCAGGTTCAGTAATTGATAAAGATGGTAATGTGATCTCTGATGCAACCATCGCTATTAATATAACCGATCCTATGAATAAAATCATTTATACAAAATCAATAAAATCGAAAGCTGATGGTTCATTTACCGATACTTACACTTTATCAACATCAGCTTTAGGCGGTTCATATTTAATAACTGTAAAGGCGAGTAAGACTGGTTATACTACTGCGATTGCTCGCGCATCATTCACTCTTATCATTCTCACTTTACAAACCAATAAAGACAAATACTCTCCTGGTGATACACTTATTGTATTTGGTGAAAGTGCTGTTAAGGATATTTTAACCATTCGGCTCTTTAACCCTCTTAACGCTCTCATAGCTTTGGCTCAAATTCAAGCTAATGAGACAGGCAAATATAGCGCGATAGTAACAAAGTGGCCTTCAGCGGATGGTAGATTTCCAATTGGGAATTACACAATTAAGGTAACGTCAATAACTTATGAGAAGACTATTTCTAAATCAATTATATTTACCGCACCTATCACACCCACACCACTTCCAATAACCTTCGATTTATACACTCAAAAAGGAGGTAGTGGTACAAGTCAAGATGGAGGAGTTTTTGAGGCTGAAAAAGAAGTAGTAAGATTAACTGTATTAATGAAAGAGGGTGCTCAATTTGTATCTGGTGCTATAATAAATATCACAGTTATCGATCCTAAAGGAAGTATTGTAACGAAAAATGTTCAAACCGATGTGAATGGTACCGCCTCTTATGTTTACACTTTAACTGAAGATGCTTTAGAAGGTAACTATAAAGCATTAGCTACAATATCTTATAAAGGCAATATCTATAAAGATAATGTTACATTTGCGGTAAGAGTTTTAAAACCATCCGTTGCTTTGATTATAGCTTTATCATCAACCACAATCGAATTGGGCAAAGATATAGATATAACTGCTAGGGTTAATGTAGATGGCTCACCAAAAGAAGGAGTTGCTGTAACATACCTCATTATGGATCCAACTGGCAAGTTAATGTTGAATAAAAGTTCATTAACGGATAATATGGGAAAGAGCGCTATATCTTATACATTACCAAAAGATGCTACAATAGGAGTTTATACAATCTCCGCTACAGCATCATATAAGAAGGTTGTAGCTACGGATAAAGTTGAGTTAAGAGTTATCTCACCACCAACACCTACTCCCACTCCCACACCAACACCAACTCCTACGCCAACTCCTACTCCAACACCAACCCCAACACCAACACCTACTCCCACGCCAACCCCTACTCCTACTCCAACACCAACACCTACTCCTACACCAACTCCTACACCACCTAAAGGGCCTTGCATTATCGCTACTGCAACTTATGGTTCAGAACTCTCTCCTGAAGTTGATTTCTTAAGAAGTTTTAGAGATCGTATTGTATTATCAACATTTGCTGGTAGCAAATTTATGGAGCTTTTTAACGCTTGGTATTATTCATTTAGCCCAATTATTGCTGAATTCATATCTCATAATCAAATTATGAAGGAATTCACTAAAATCATTCTTTATCCACTTTTAGGAATATTGCACTTTGGTGTTATTACAAATAATTTATTCAACTTTAATAATGAGTTAAGCGTTATTGTAACGGGCATAGTGGTAAGTGCTTTAATAGGGGTTGTTTACTTTGCACCAATAATTTTAACACCATTCTTCATTAAAAAAGGATTAAAGATGGCTATTTTGAAATTAAGATTGAGAATTCCTTTACTAATATGGATCGCAAGTATAATGATAGTCATTTTAGGAGAATTGACTTTATTACCAATTTTGATGATGATCGGTACTGGAGCTTTAGTATTATCCACAATAACATTAGTTGTATTCATTATAATTGTTAAAATTAGCGAGAAGAGCATAGTAGTTTAAGTTAAGATATTTATTAACCATCCTTTGTTACAAGAGATATTGAGGGGTGACAAAATTTGGATATTGAGACAAGGATTGGGTTGATGTTAAAAACTCCTACTGAAGAAGTTATCACATTAGAGGATCTTAAAGCTTTATTTGAGACTACAACTCATCCAAAGCATTATATTGGATTAGAGTTATCTGGTCTATTACATTTAGGGAGTCTTATAGTAAGTGGGCTTAAAATTAATGATTTTTTAAAAGCTGGTGTTAAATGCACAATCTTTCTTGCAGATTGGCATAGCTATATCAATAATAAATTGGGTGGTGATTGGGAACGAATTAAAAAAGCATCTAAGTATTATAGTGAGGCATTTCTTTACTTTTGTCCAGGTTGTGAAATAATTTTAGGCTCAGATCTTTATCGAGGTAATGATGAATATTGGATGAATTTAATTCGATTCAGTAAGCAAATAACACTTGCAAGAAATGTAAGATGCTTAACGATTATGGGAAGAAGCGAGAAGGAGAAATTAGATTTTGCACAATATATTTACCCAATTATGCAAAGTGTTGATATAAAGGCTTTGAATGTAGATATAGCACACTCAGGTATGGATCAAAGAAAAGTGCATGTATTAGCTAGAGAGGTTTTTCCAAAACTCGGTTGGAAACCTCCAATTGCTATTCATCATAGCTTACTACCTGGATTGGCTGAACCTGTGAGTATGGGTTTAGATGAGGATGCAAAATCCGACTTAATTATATCGAGTAAAATGAGTAAATCAAAGCCATGGACATGCATCTTTATTCACGATTCCAAAGATGAGATTAAGCGTAAGTTGAGAAAAGCGTGGTGCCCTGAAGGTATTGTGGAAAATAATCCAATCTTAGAGATTGCTCGTAGCATTATCTTTCATGAGCGGGAATCCTTACATATAGATCGCTCTTCAAAGTATGGTGGCCCTATAACCTTTTATAGCTATAATGAGTTAGAAAAAGCTTATAAAAATAAAGAAATTCATCCCGCAGATTTGAAAGAAGCAATTTCTGAGGAGATTGATAAAATTATTGCTCCTATTCGAAATTATTTTGAGAATAAAAAGGAGTTATTAGAAGCTTTCCAAATTGGTGATGATTAATATTACATTAATGATTGTAAAAATTTTGATTCTCAAGTTTTATTCTATTTGGAAACTTATAATAGAATTTATTTGTGAGTTTATTATATAAAAATAATGAGAATTCAAAATTAAGATATTAATGAAAGAGCTTTTGGAAGAACTTCAATCCCTCGAAGTATGCCTAAACTCCCTTTTGATGCATCACGCTCTGTAAAACGGCAAGTGTTATCATGTTTAATTCGCTTATTAACCATTAAGAGCGGTACGGGATCGTCACTATGAGCTTTCAATTGGCAAGGTGTAGAATGATCCGATGAAATTATAAGTAAGACTTCATAAAGATTTAATTGAGAAGCAAGTTTTGAAAAGAATTTTTGATCAATCTCCTCAATTACCCTCTTTTTCATTTTTGCATCTCCATCATGTCCAGGTTCATCAGGCCCTTTTAAATGAACGTAAACTCCATCAAAACTTTTTAAAAGATTCAACGCAGTATCAGCCTTTTTCTCATAATCTCTTAACCCGCCAGCTTTTACAACCTCCATACCAATCAAGCGAGCAATTCCTATCTCCACGGGAAGATCAGCAATACATGTAAATTTTATTCCAAATTTTTCATAAAGGGATGGTATTTTTGGGATTTGATTTCCAGCATCTCTTAAGAGAATGGCATTTGCAGGCTTTTTACCTTCTTTTACACGCTTTAAATTGATTGGATGTGATTTAAGAACTTTTATAACTTTATCTGAAAAATCATTAACTAAGGATGCGGATAATTTTGAAGATTCTCCATTATCCAATGGTGTGCATTTTTGAAGGCTTTTTGGATAATCAGTTTCACTTATAACACCCATTCCACCCATGCGTGTATAAGCTGGATCTGTGTTAGAGATATTTGCAGAAAGATTTACACCTTCAACTTTAAATACTACAATGCAACGATGACCAACTGTTGGTAAAAAATCGAAACTCGCACCTTTATGGGAAAGCTTTACGCTTTTTTTAATAGCTTCCGCTAATTCAATAGCTTCACCACTCGAAATATCTCTACCAGCACGGCGATCAATAATAAACAAATTTTCATCAATAGTAGCAAAATTCCCTCTAAGTGCTAAGTATCCATCACGAAAATCCATACCTGCACCTATCGCTTCAACAACACCTCTACCAATATAACCTGATGAGAAATCGTAGCTTAACATACTAAATACTGCAATATCAGATTCGGGAGAAATTCCTTTACCCACTGAATACACCAATCCGCTCACACCCAATCTTGCTAAAGAGTCTAAATTTGGAGTATATGCTGCATCTAAAGGCGTGACAAAATTTAATGTAGGATTTGGTAAATCTCCAACACCATCCAATAATACGTATAATAATTTAGCCAATAATCCCACCGATATGGATATGTGAACTAATATAATAAATATACCTTGAGCTAAATTCAATAATTATAACAATTAAGGAGCAAAAATATGGAAAGGTTTAAACATATAATTTATTAAAAATAAATTGAACTGATTTGGCTGAGTTAAGAAAAGATTACTTTTTAGATCGATTTACAATTATCTCAACTGAACGTGCGAATAGACCTTTTGAATTTCAATCACCACCAGTAAAAGAGGAAGAAAAATGCCCATTCTGCCCTGGTAATGAATCCCAAACCCCTCCAGCAGAGTTAGTATTGGTCTTAAGAGAGGGTTCACTTATAAAACTCTCCGATTTAGAAGGAGAGCCTATTCGTGATTGGTGTGTTAGAGTCTTTCCCAATCAATACCCAGCTGTAAGTGTAAGTAGTGCAGAAGTATATGGGAATGATCCACTTTACAGTGAACCAGCATATGGATATCATTACATAATTGTAGCTACACCGAATCATAATGAAGCTTTTTCTCAAATGAGTGTTGAGCAATGGATTAATATATTAACTACAGTTCAAGATAGGGTTCGTTGGTTATATAGCAAAAAACGTGTTTCATATGTTTCTATATTCATAAATTATGGTAAAGATGCTGGAGCTTCACAATCACACCCTCATCTTCAACTCTTAACACTCCCACGCCTCCCTCCAATAATTGAGCAAGAGGCTCTTGCAGTTCAAAAATCTATGCAGGAGTTAGGGATTTGCCGTATGTGTTCAATTTTAAATGTGGAGTCTGGTGGGCCTCGACAAATACTTACTACAAGCTCATTTGTAGCTTTTTGCCCATGGGCGCCTCGCCACTCTTTTGAATTTTGGATTTTTCCAAAGCGGCATCAAGTTAGCTTTTTACGTACCACTCAAAAAGATATTAAAGATCTCGCTATAATACTCCGTGCTACATTAGGTGGATTGGCAAAAGCATTAAATAATCCATCATTCAATTTAGTTTTTCACACATCTTCTGAAAAGAAAGCTACTCGTCAAATCCATTGGCATATTGAGGTTTATCCTCAAATTGAAAAATGGGCTGGTTTTGAGAGAGGAAATGGTATGTATATTGTTCAAGTATCACCAGAGCGAGCAGCAGAAATCTTAAGTTCAGCATCTAAAAGAGAGTTAGCTGGGTTATTAGGTGCAATATAAATTATATTAAATTTTTACAAAATCTTTCTACATACTTCAACCTCCTCTCTAAAGTTACTTTTAATCGATCAATATTTGGTATGGGTTTAGGATCCATACCTCTTAAAATAGCAGAGTAAATGGATGCGAAGTCAAGAATGTATATTGCTGACATTATATAATCCAAATTAGATTCACCCTTTGCAATAACTTCTATTATCTCAACACCAGATTCTTCAATAATCTCCTTAATCGCATTGAATCTTTCTAAAACTTCAATAGGCTCATTTGGATATCTAATGAATAATGGCCTCCAACCCTCTAAACCATTTTTCAACCAAGCTGCAAGATCGTTATGACATAACTCAGGCAAAATCTCCACCAAAGCATGAATCTTTGCGTTTTCATTCAAAGAATTTTTAAATCGAATTGCAGCGGAACGATGAAGATTTGAAGCGTAAATTATAGGGATGCATAAATGAATCCAATCGGCTATTCGCTTTGAAATATTTTGCTCCAAATCAACATTAGGCATAAGTGTTTTACTAATATCTTTCAATACATTTATTGAATTTTGTAATTCATTAGTAAAGTCATTAATTAAGTTTGATTTGATCAAAATCTTAGCTGAAGTGTAAAACATGTAAGGTAATGATGATCTTGGTGTGAGTAACATTTTAATCTTAGTGTGATGAATGCCTTTTCTCTTACTAACTTCTTCTAATATACCTCCAGATGATATCGTTGTAATAATTGCATTTATCTTCAATGCTTCAGATAATATGCTAAGTGCTTCTTCAGTATCGCCTGAGCAACTTATAACTAATATAAAACTTCTTCGATTAATGAATTTTGGTAAATGATAATCCTTAATCACGTGGATAGGAATATCAACTTTAAATTGAAGCCAATCTTGAATAATATCACCAATAATACCTGAGCCGCCCATACCTCCAATAATGATTCTATCAACTTCAATATTCTCTGGACATTTTACCTCTATCTTTAATGCTTCATTAGCATGATTCGGCCAATCGATATAATCACGATGAAGACCGAATCGATCAATTCTTTCAACCTCTTCAAATTCAAGTACCATAAATATCAACCCTTCATATTTATTATTTAAATTACAAAATCTTGCCCAATTTTCTTAAATACTTCTCATATGCATCAATGTATGTTTTTTTATCACCTATATCTATAAATTCACCCTTTGTTATGTAACCATAAATGCGCTCTTTAGCTTTTAAAGCATTTTTAAAAGCATCATTCATACCATACATAACACCTTCAGGTATGTATTTAAGAAAATTAGGTTCCATAATATAGCAACCAGTATTTATCAAACCGCTCACTTTAGGCTTTTCTCTCCATTTTTTAACAGCACCATCATTATCAATTTCGATAAAGCCATACCTTAAGGATATTTTATAAGGTTTGAGAATAATAGTTGCTAACGCATTTTTATCCTTATGAAAATTTAATGCATCCTTTAAATTGAGATTTAAAATAGTATCACCATATACGCAAATAAATGTTCCATCAATATACTTCTCAGCTACTTTTAATTGACCTGCTGTACCTAAAGGTTTTTTAGCGTGAGCATAATTGATTCGAACTCCCAATTCGTGACCATCTTCGAAATAACCCTCAATAAACATCTTCAAATACTCAACTGAGATAATAATATCACGTATACCATTATCCCTTAACCACTCAATTATATGCTCAAGAACTGGTTTATGTCCAAGAGGTAGCATTGGTTTTGGTAGAAAGAGAGTATACGGTCTTAATCGAGTTCCTAAACCTCCAGCAAGTATTACCGCTTTTAACAACATTCATCAATACCTCATAATCATTTTTCACAACACATATAGTTAAGTCTTAACTCCCAAATTAATTAATAAATTCAATAAATCACATCGATTTTTATTTAAATAATAAAGTATCTATCATCATAGCAATAAATATTAAAGCAAGATATGGGCTTGAGAATTTAAATAATATCCAAGCTCTTTCTTTAGTTGGCTTGATAAAAAGTTGTAAACTCAATAAAAGCGTTAATCCTCCTAAAATCAAAGCCATGATGAGATAAATAGTGCTGAATATATTGAGCAAATATGGCAATATGCTGAATATAACCATAAGTAAAGATGTTGATCCTAAGCATCTTATAGCTACTTTTTCACTTACAACTACTGGTAGCATTGGTACTTTCGCAATCTTATAATCATCTTTATATCTAATGGCAAGGCTCCATATGTGAGTAGGAATCCATAAAACTACTAACGCTGCCATAATGAGTGAAATAATATCAATAACACCTTTCACAGCTGAGTAACCGATTAAAGTTGGTATACCACCAGAGAAACCACCAACAATTATATTAATTGGATTTCTCCTCTTGAATATTTTACTATATATTATAACGTTATCAAATATGCCTAGTATCATTAAAATGAGTATTAATGGACTTAAAATGTATGATGTGATGAAGGATAAGATTACAAGAGTTATACCAAAGTAAAGCGCTTTAATAGCTGGGTAAATTCTTTTAGAGGGTAAAGGTCTTAATCTTGTTCGATTCATAACGCTATCAATATCTCTATCAATGTAATTTGTAAGAGTATTAGCTCCAGCAGAACCGAGTGTAACAGCGATTATCATAAGAAGTAAGCGATCATAAGGAATAAAACCTTCACTTGCAACTATGAAAGCACCGAAAGCTGTAAATAAGAGTAAAAACCAAACTTTTGGCTTCGTTACCTCAATATAATTTATAATACTATTCAAAATGGTTGGGGGCATACTTAAAGCTAAATGATTTATTAAAAGCTATTTAACTTTACGCTTTAAAATCTCTACCGCATTTTTAAAATCATCAAGCGTATTAATATTAAAAAAGGTATGTAACTCATAATCGAATTCTTTAAGCTTATTTGTAGATATGTAATTTACTTTTTTTAATCTCTTAATGATATCTGTATTCCTCATCTCATTATATTCACAAGCCTCTTTGGCCGCTATTAAAGCGGTCTCAACTTTATAAACTGCATGTAATGGTTCAATAAGACCATTTGGCCATTTAGGTATAGCAGCATCAAAACCTATTGCTTCATCAAATAAGAATTTAACAATATTGGAGTTAACAAAAGGCATATCACAAGATACTATAAAGGCATAATCTGCACTCGTTTTAGATAACCCACTATAAATACCCACTACTGGACTTTGTATAGGGAATGAATCGATTACTATATGCACATTATTTGGCAATATCTCAGCATACTTTGAAATGATAGAGTTCCTACTTAAAGAAATGATAATTTCATCTGAGAAATTTTTTACCGCATCAAAAACATGTAAAATTAATGGTTTATTATTCAAAGGTAGTAATCCTTTATCTAAACCCATTCTTTTACTTTGACCACCTGAGAGAATTACAGTAGCTCTCACTTAATGCACCTTTAATAATTCAATATTTTGCAATCTTAGTCATCACATTTAATAAATCCGCAATTGAAATCAATTACTTACCAAGAGCTTTTTGAATTTCTTTCCGTAAATCTTCGGGACTCTTTCCTTCAGTATTAATGCCTAATTCCTTTGCTAATTTCTCCAATTTTTCTTTATCGAGATCAACACGCTCCTCAACTTCCTCTTGCCCCCTCTTAAACTCAGCTTTTGCACGGCCGAGAGATCGAGCAAGCTCAGGAATTTTCTTTGCACCAAATAGAAGTATTATAATAGCAGCTATAATTATAAGCTCCCAACCATGTAAACCCCAAATTTGTAAATAATAATTGAGCATTCTTTTATCGCTACTTATTAAAAATAAGGATGATTTTAACCTTTCTATAAAAGATTTCTCAATAATTATCCACACAATTTAAGATGCCATTTATCGAAATTTTATATCTTTTCCACATTATTTATTATCTCAACTTTAAAAGATCCTCTTTTGTATCTATATCGATAAGAACTCTTGGAGATTCAGACTCTACTTTACGTATCTTATTCGAATATTTTATTAAAACTTCTTTAAGCCCCATACCTTTCTCATTAATATTTGAAATATCATTAAAGATTCTTTTTGAGAATAATATAGGATGGCCTTTCCTACCTTTATAAGATATTACTATTATATCCTCGCCACATTCTTTAAACTCCTTCACAACTTTATTCACATCCTCAGCCTCTATAAAAGCACAATCCCCAGGTATTATTACAATAGCCTCAGCTTCATTAATTACATGGGAAAGGCCAGCTTTAACCGATGTACTCATACCCTCTTCATATTTTGGATTGTATACAATATTGCAATTTAAATCAGATATAACTGATTTAACTTTCTCGCTCTCATATCCAACCACTACAACAACTTTATCCACTACAGATTTTAATACCTTACTTACTACCCTTCTTATTATAGGCTCACCATTTAATTTGTAAAGCATTTTATTCTCTTTAAAGCGCGTTGAAGCACCAGCCGCTAATATTATAGCAATTATAGATCTTACCATAATTATTCTAAAAATTGTTTTACTAAGTTTAAATGATCTATCACTTCTTTTTTTCCTTTCTTTAACTTCAAAATCTCTGTAATGATGCTAAGAGCAATCTCTTCAGGTGTATCAGAATTTATATCTAAGCCTATTGGTGCATAAAGCCTATTTGCAAACTCATCACTTTTAAATCCATCATCTTTAAGCCTTTTAATGAAGGTTGAAACCTTAAGCTTACTACCAAGTAAACCTATATATCGAGCTTTTGATTTTAAAGCTACTTTTAAGGCTTTATAATCTTCTTCTAAATCACCATGAACTATAGCTATGTAATCACAATATCTTGCAAGATTTATCATTCGATTTAAAGCTTCATTAAAGTCTTCCTCTAAAATAAGATTTTCAACTTTAGAGAATACTTCACTTAATTGAGTCTTTTTTGAGCTAATTACAAAAATTTCAAATTTAAGGATTGATGCAATTTTAACTAATGCTTGAGCTATATCACCACTCCCAACTATTATGAGTCTAGGTATAGGTTTTATTACATCAATGAATACCTTTGCCTCTCCACCACACAATTGGCTTGTAACCACACTTTCTGGCTTCGTTAGTGGTGAAAAAGAATAAGATACTATTTTAGAGTTTCCATCTTTTAATGCTTTAACCGCATCTTCAATCAAAAGCTCTTCAAATTTACCCCCACCTATAGTTCCAAAAGATGACTTATCCTCAAAAACTAGCATTTTAGTCCCAACATCTCTTGGAGCTGAGCCAATTTTATCCACAATTGTACAAAGCGCTACTGATCTTCCAGCTTTAATGCATTCTAAAAGTTTTTCTAATACTTCAAGATTTTCTTTCAATCCCAAATAAATGAATAATGTTAGGGGCTTTTTAATTTTATTGTAGCATAACAAGTAAAATCTGCTTTCTCCTTGATTAATGTTATGAGTTTAAAGTTTGAATCGAGTGGGATTTTCATGGTTCCATTATAAACTATTTTATAATGCTAATATTTCATTCTGATTGGATATTTTGATTTTTAGATTACTACAATTGATTATTTGAATCTCTTCATTTTATTAATTAGATTTTCGCTATGCATTATCCAAAATAATATTATAATGCTACAAGGGAATAATTTTATAGGATTTTTAAAAGTGATTTGTAAAGTTAAACGTTAGGATGTGCGGCATTATCGGATACATCGGTGAAGAAAGTGCTGCTACCATTCTATTGAATGGTTTAAAGAGGTTGGAATATAGAGGTTATGACTCAGCTGGTATGTGTACAATCGATCAAAGTAAGATTCAAATAAAAAAGGGTGTGGGAAAGGTTGATGAGATTCATAAAAAGCTCAATCTCACAAATTTATCTGGCAATATTGGTATCGCTCATACAAGATGGGCTACACATGGCAAGGTTACTATTGCTAATGCTCATCCTCATACATCATGCAAAGAAGATATTGCTATAGTTCATAATGGTACAATTGAGAATTATCAAGAATTAAAAGAGATTTTAATCAAAGATGGGCATAATTTTAAAAGTGAGACAGATAGTGAGGTTATTGCACATTTAATCGAGAAGTTTTATCTTGAGTATAAGGATGAAGAGAAAGCGGTTTTAACCGTAGCAAATATGCTAAAAGGCGCATTTGCATTTGCTGCCATCTTTCAAAAGAATCCAAATATTTTGATTGGTGTGAGAAAAGATTCACCATTGGTAATTGGTATTGGTAAGGATGGTTATTTTCTCGCTAGTGATATTCTCGCATTTATCGATCATACCGATCGAGCGATTTTTTTAGATAATCAAGAAATCGCTATTGTGAGTAGGAAAGGGGTTAAAATACTCACCTTTAATGGTTTAGAAGTTAATAAAAGCATAACTCAAGTTGCGTGGGAAGTGAGCGATGTATCGAAGAAAGAATTTAAACACTTTACTTTAAAGGAGATAAAGGAACAAGTTTATACCGTTAGAGCAGCTCTTAATCAAGATTTGAATAAAATCGATGAATTTTGCAATAAGATTAAAAATGCAAAAAGAATCTATGTTGTGGCGTGTGGTACAAGTTATCATGCAGGATTGATGGCAAAGCACCTCTTCAATAAATTAGCCAAGATTTACATCGAGCCGATTATAGCTAGTGAATTTTTGCATTATGGGGATTTAACTGATGGAGGCTCTGTAATAATTGCAATATCACAAAGTGGTGAGACTGCGGATGTGTTGAATGTGGTGAGAGAAGCACGTAAGCAAGGGTTGAAAGTATTTGCCATTGTTAACTCAGTGAGTTCATCCTTAGTTAGAGAGAGCGATCTCAGTTTATTCATTAATTGCGGTCCAGAGATTGGCGTAGCTGCGACTAAGAGCTTTACATCCCAATTGGTAATAATTTATTTATTAGCTTTAAAGCTCGCTGGCTTATCAATTGAAGATAGCGGCCTTTTAAAGCTTTCAAAATATGTGAGAGAGGTTTTGAAATTAGAAGATGAAATTCAAAAAATATCATTGAAGTATTATAACAATGGGGATTTTTACTATGTGGGTAGAGGGCCGCACTTTCCAATAGCTTTAGAGGGTGCATTAAAATTAAAGGAGTTAGCTTACATCCATGCTGAAGGTATGCCTGCTGGAGAATTGAAGCATGGAACTTTAGCCCTTATAAATGATGGTACTCCTGTAGTTGTACTCAATCCATACGATGAGACATATTTCGAGACTTTGGGAAATGCGGCTGAGATGAAGGCAAGGGGTGCAAAGATTATTGGTGTATCGGATAGGATGAATGAAATTTATGATGATTTCATTCATTTACCAACCGTTAATAAGCTACTCTACCCCATTATTGAAGTAATACCTCTTCAACTCCTTGCATATTACATCACAATAGCGAGAAAACAAGATCCAGATTATCCGAGAAATTTAGCAAAGTCAGTGACTGTTAAATAAGTTGATTAAATGATTAAGGTATTCCGAATAATGATATTGCTTTTTATATCATTTATAATGCTTTCATAATATTTGATTACTCACGCTATGCATAATCTTTGCGCAACCTGTGGAGATACCATCAGCCTTGAGCGGTTGGGAGTGGCGGGCTGAACCGGTCGAAGGAAACCTTCTTCCGGCGTACACCCCCACCCCATCAACGCCATCTTCTATGGCGGCTCTCGTTCACACACCCCTCTTGTGGAGGGATGTGTGAAAGGTTGTCTTTTCTCGGGAGGGGCTTCGAGCTTAGATGCTTTCAGCTCTTATCCACCAACAGCTTAGCTGCCCGGCTGTGCCCTCTCGGACAACCGGTAGACCAGAGGCTGCGTTGCCCCGTTCCTCTCGTACTAAGGGCAACTTCCCCTCAGACAACCACCGCCCCCATCAGATAAAGACCGACCTGTCTCACGACGGTCTAAACCCAGCTCACGTTCCCCTTTAATGGGCGAGCAGCCCCACCCTTGGCCCCTGCTGCAGGACCAGGATGGGAAGAGCCGACATCGAGGTACCAAACCGCGGGGTCGATGGGAGCTCTCGCCCGCGACGAGCCTGTTATCCCTGGGGTAACTTTTCTGTCACCTCCAGCCCCCAACAGTGGGGACATGAAGGATCGCTAGGCCAAGCTTTCGCTCCTGGATCCCTCGCGTTTAAGGATCCAGTCAGGCCGGCTTTTAGCCTTGCCCTCTACGGTGGAGTTCTGACCCACCTGAGCCGACCTTTGGGCCCCCTCGATACCTTTTCAAGGGGGTGCCGCCCCAGCCGAACTGCCCGCCTGCCGTTGTCCCTCTTACGAGGTTAGCGACGTAGCGATGAGAGGCTGGTGTTACACTTGCGCCTCTGATACCCCCGGAAAGGTATCTTCATAAGCTCCCAGCTACTCTCTGCTCCCACAGCCACATCGCAGCGACAGGTTGCAGTAAAGCTCCACAGGGACTTCTTTTCCCGATGGGGGTTCGTGGACTGTTCGTCCACGTCATGTGGGTTCGCCGGGTTGCAGGCGGGGACAGCGAGGCCCTCGTTGATCCATTCATGCACGTCGGAACTTACCCGACAAGGCATTTGGCTACCTTAAGCAACCCTTTGGTTAGGGTTGGACCATATCTTCACCCTTATCGGGTGCTCGGCGTATGGTCTCTGAGGCGCCCACCCGCCGCTCTATCTCCAACAATATATCATTCAATTTATAACTACTTTTTTGAGATAGTTGATAAGCTTTTTCTAAGAGGTTCTTAAATCCCTTAAAGTTTTTATGCTCCCCTCTCTCTAATCTCTCAACAATCTCTGCAAAGTTTTTAAATTCTTCCCATTTTATAATAGGTTTGTGCTTTTTAAAGAATGGAATTATTTTTTCTACAAGGCTTCTTCGTGCATCTACAACATATTGAAGCATTGAGTTTTCTTGTCCTGGTTTAGGAATTATTCGACCACAATTGAATACTTTTTTTAATAGGTAAAGTACGAGCGCTTTCTCCTTCCTTTGTGTAACGTGGAATACTGGATCTATCACCCAACCAAACCTTGTATCTTCTTGTTTCTTTATAGATATAGAGAAGCACCCTTCGCCATCTACTAAACCGACGATGTAATAGTAAAGATACTTTCTTCTATGTGGTAGCATCATCGGATCGATGAGGTCTTTGAACTCATAAAGCAAGCTCTTCGCCAATTTTATTTTTCATTGATTCTATTATAAAGCTTTGGAAGCGGGTGGTTCCCTGCGGGTGAGAAACATACAGTCAGCCACTATTCCCTACCCGGGGGGCTGACATTCTTCCTTCCCCGCATATAGCCGAGTTTAACGACTCCCTAACTTGAGAGTCAGAGTTACTCCCGGCGTTAAGCGGCCCTTAGCCCGGTTGTACCCGGGTTTTAGGTACCGCCACTGGCCAGGATTCAGGGGCTGTACTCATCCTTTCGGACTAGCAGCCCCCTATGTTTTTATTAAACAGTCGGGACCTCCTTGTCACTGCGACCTGCAGTCCCAGCTTATCGCTAAGACTACAGGCACCCCTTATCCCTAAGTTACGGGGCTAATTTGCCGAGTTCCCTCGCCTGCGGTAAACCCGACACACCTGAGGCTTCTCACCTAGGGGCACCTGTGTCGGTTCTTGGTACGAGCTCAAAGATACCTCTCCAATCCCATTTTCATGGTCTCCCAGAATCGGGTGTACCCGCCATAAGGCAGGCCATTCTCGCCTCGGCTGAGTTCTCGTCATTACGACACTCCCCCAGCCTCGGACGATTAGACAGAGCGAGGGCTCTGCACACCCTATCTGGAAGCGTTGGGATTGGATGTGTACTTGCTTGCGCAAGTACGCGGTACCTTTGAGGCACCGGAATATTAACCGGTTTCCCTAGTTCGCGTAGCTCCCTTGGGGCTACGCTTAGGATCGGCTAACTCCTGGCTGACGATCATTGCCAGGAAAACCTGGCCCCTCCGGTGGTCGGGATTCTCACCCGACTACGCTGCTACTACCGCCAGGATCTGCAATAGAGGCCGGTCCATAGGACCTCACGGCCCTACTTCTACCCAGCCTCTACGCCCACCTACCACACACTCCTAAATAGGAGTGGTCTGGAGTATCGGCAGCTGGCTTGAGCCCCGTCCATTTTCGTGGCCCCCAAGCTCGGCAGGTGAGCTGTTACGCACTCTTTAAAGGATGGCTGCTTCTAAGCCTACCTCCCTGCTGTCTAAGCTTGGGGACGCACTTTGGTTTGACACTTAGCCAGCATTTGGGGGCCTTAACTCCAGTCTGGGTTGTCCCCCTCTCGGTTGTGAGGCTTACCCCGCACAAACCCGTCTCCGGGCTTCTACTATGCTGATGCCTTCGGAGTTTGAAAGATGAGCGGGATCTTTCGATCCCTTACTCATCGATCAGTGCTCTACAGCATCAGCCATATCCGCCCGGGCCTGGCTGCGACCAGCTTCGGTGGGAACTAGCTATCACCAGACTAGATTGGCTTTTGGCCCCTTGCCCTGAGTCAGGGGACCGATTTGCACGTCAGGACCCTTTCGGACCTCCACCAGGCTTTCGCCTGGCTTCGTCCTGCTCAGGGCAAGATCGTCTGGTTTCTAGTCTTACCGCCATGACTAAAGGCCCTTTCAGACCCCTTCCCTCACCATGTAAAAAACATGGCTGCGGAAAGTCGGTTTCCCTTCGCCTTCGGGCTTAAAAGCCCTTAGGCTCGCCATGGCGGTAAACTCCCTGGCCCGTGTTTCTAGACGGAGCGCACCACTCTGAGGATTTACACTCCCTACCCTTGCGGGTAGAGAGCTTAATCCTCTTTCAAGCGGTGCACGTCTGTAACCGTCTGGTTTCAGGCTCTTTTCACACCCCTTTCGGGGTTCTTTTCAGCTTTCCCTCACGGTACTATTGCGCTATCGGTCTTGAGACGTATTTAGCCTTGGAGGCTGCTTTCCCCCATCTTCCCTAGCCACTGCCAAGGCCAGGTACTCTAGTTAACAGCACAACCCCTCACCTTCTTCGCCTACGGGAGTATCACCCTCTATGCTGGGCCGTTCCAGGCCACTTCGGCTCAAAAGTGAGGGATTGTATAATGCTGTTAACATACACTACATCTCCACTAAGTTGCCTTAGCGGATTCAGTTTGGGCTCTCCCCTTTTCGCTCGCCGCTACTCAGGGGATCTCGATTGATTTCTTTTCCTCCTCCTACTCAGATGCTTCCTTTCGGAGGGTTCGCGCTCCCATAAGGGAGCATTAGGATACCGTTTTTAACGGTATCCTAATGGGAAGTCCCATTCGGGGATCCTCGGATCAAAGGCTGCTTGCGCCTACCCGAGGCTTATCGCAGCTTGCCACGCCCTTCGTCGCCGCTCAAGCCTAGCCATCCACCAGACGGCGTCGTTGCCTCAGGCATCTCCACAGATGCTTGCGCGATTATGCATAGCGATCATCGTGAACTAAAGTAAATAGTTCACTACGCCCTTCACCCAGTAATCATCTTACTGAGTTGCATCAAAAATTGGCCGTATGCCCATTCTACAACTCGATCGTGCTTAATATCTAAGGAGGTGATCCGGCCGCAGGTTCCCCTACGGCCACCTTGTTACGACTTCTCCCCCCTTGCTAAGCTTGGGTTCGATGATGCCAACTTGACATCACCTCGCCCAAGCCTAACTCGGGTGAAGCGACGGGCGGTGTGTGCAAGGAGCAGGGACGTATTCACCGCGCGATGGTGACACGCGGTTACTAGGGATTCCAGGTTCGTGAGGGCGGGTTGCAGCCCTCAGTCACAACTGGGGTAGGGTTTAGGGATTGCCTCCCTCTTTCGAGGTCGGAGCCCATTGTCCCTACCATTGCAGCCCGCGTGTGGCCCAGGGGTTTCGGGGCATACTGACCTGCCGTTGCCCCCTCCTTCCTCCTCCTTAGCGGAGGCAGTCCCCCTAACTAGCCTCACCCTCCTTTCGGAGGGTGATAGCAATTAGGGGCGGGGGTCTCGCTCGTTGCCTGACTTAACAGGACACCTCACGGCACGAGCTGGCGACGGCCATGCACCTCCTCTCAGCTCGTCTGGTAAGGTCTTCAGCCTGACCTTCAACCTGCTGTCGCCCCTGGTAAGGTTCCCGGCGTTGACTCCAATTGAACCGCAGGCTTCACCCCTTGTGGTGCTCCCCCGCCAATTCCTTTAAGTTTCAGTCTTGCGACCGTACTCCCCAGGCGGCGGGCTTAACGGCTTCCCTGCGGCACTGGAACGGCCCGTAGCCGCTCCATCACCTAGCCCGCATCGTTTACAGCTGGGACTACCCGGGTATCTAATCCGGTTCGCTCCCCCAGCTTTCGTCCCTCACCGTCGAGCGCGTTCTGGCGGACCGCCTTCGCCACCGGTGGTCCTCCACGGATCAGAGGATTTTACCCCTACCCGTGGAATACCGTCCGCCTCTCCCGCCTCCTAGCCCTGCGGTATCTCCTGCAGCTCACCGATTGAGTCGGTGAATTTAACAGGAGACCTACAAGGCCGGCTACGGACGCTTTAGGCCCAATAATCGTCCTGACCACTCGGGGAGCTGGTATTACCGCGGCGGCTGACACCAGACTTACCCTCCCCTTATTCCCCGAGCTTTTTAGACTCGGGAAAAGCTACCCTCAGCGGGTAGCACTCGGAGTAGCCTCGTCGCGCTTTCGCGCATTGCGAAGGTTTCGCGCCTGCTGCGCCCCGTAGGGCCTGGACCCTTGTCTCAGTGTCCATCTCCGGGCTCCTTCTCTCAAAGCCCGTACCGGTTATAGGCTTGGTGGGCCATTACCCCACCAACTACCTGATCGGCCGCAATCCCATCCTGAAGCGGATGGATAAGCATGCTTATCCATCCCTTTCGGCCATGACCCATTCCAGGAATCATGGCCTATCGTGGATTAGTCCCAGTTTCCCGGGGTTATCCACGTCTTCAGGGTAGGTTGATTACGTGTTACTGAGCCGTCCGCCACGCCCCTCACATGGCTGAGAGGCGTACGACTCGCATGGCTTAATCCCACTCCGATAGCAGTCAGGTCCGGCAGGATCAACCGGAGTCGTGGGGAGCACGATCGAGTTAATGTAGAGAGCATACGGCCCATATCAGATTCAACATGATGTTGAATCTTCATTTTGTAAGCGTATCTGGAGGTTGGTATTTCATCGCTAGGGCAAAAGCCCTTAAGCTTAATACAAACGCCGCCTAGGATACGCCATTAGATAATGATAATTAAGTTTAATATAAGCTTTGCTTAATATTTTAAAGGATTATTGAGAAAAATTTTATACTCTTTTAAATGAGTTGATTTATGAAAAATAATATTAAAGGCACATAGATTTTACAACTTTTATAAATATACTCTCGCACCCTCCATAGTTATTGCATTCATAGGGCATAATGATACACAAAGTCCACAACCATCACACTTCATTTTATCTATTGATGCAATCTCTTTTTTACCAATTGTCCTCATCGTTATCGCATCATAAAAGCACCAATTTAAGCACAATCGGCATCCATTACACTTTTCCTCATTTACTACAGACCATAGCTTAGTATCTCTATCAATCTTATCGAATGGTAGTATTTGATTGAGTATGATCCCTTTAAACTCATTTATTTTATTAAAACCTTTTCGCTCCATAAACTCCTTCAAACCATCAATGAAGTTTTTAACAATACCATAACCAAATCTTCCATACATTATAGCAGTACATGTTTGAACAGTTGAGGCGCCACACATTATACATTTAACAATATCTTGCCATGTCCAAATACCATTCGTAGCGGATATAGGTATTTTAATCTCCATTGCTAACTTTGCAATCCATTTTAATGTAATTGGTAGCATCCATGGCCCTCCAACACCAGCGAATGTTGAGTGTAATAAAGGCCTACAACTCTCAATATCTATATCTAAAGCTGGATATCGATTAATCGCAGTTATACCATCTACACCAGCTTTTTCAAGCTCTTTCGCAACCTCAACTACATCAACACCTTCTGGTGTTAATTTTGCGAATATTGGTATGTTAACAATACTTTTAACAGACTTTACAATCTCTGCACAAATCTTTGCATCACGCCCCAACTCAAAACCCATTTTTAAGCCCTTAGGATGGGGGCAACCAAAATTTAATTCAATCATATCCACACCAGCTTCCATCACCATTTTTGATAATTTAATCCAATCATCAACATCCTTTCCAGCTACACTACCTATTAGAATGGTATTATTTCTCTCACAATACTTCTTTACTTCCTTTAACTCATTAACCCAATCCTCTGGTGTGTATGTAGCAAGAAATTCACAAGAATAGTTAGAAAAGCAATAAGGCCATCCCTTTTTATATAAAATTGTAAATCTTGGGCGAACATATTTTCTCATCATTTCTTCTGAAGATATACTTTTTGCAATTATTGCACCAGCACCACTATCCACAGCTTTTTTCATATACTTTGCATCTTTCGTTGGTGTTGCTGAAGCTATCACAATGGGATTCTTAAACTCTATACCACACACATTTACAGTAAGATCAACAGCCATTTTTCTCACAAAATTTTATAAAATTCAGGCTTTCTATCAGTTAAGAATGGGAATTTACTTCTAACATTATCAACCTCACTCAATTCTATATCACTCGTTAAAATAGTTTCAATTTCACCACTCTCAATTAAAACCTCACCCATAGGGTCAATAATCATTGAATGGCCAAAGAATTTATTATTCTCATCATTACCCACTCTATTTGTAGCTACTACAAAGATTTGATTCTCTATAGCCCTTGCCATAAGTAAATACCTCCAATGGTGCATTCTTGGGTGAGGCCATTCAGCAACTACAAATAAAATTTTAGCACCCTTTAATGCAATACTTCTTATCAATTCAGGAAATCTAATATCATAACAAATAACTATCCCAATTTTACCGAAATTTGTTTGATAAACATCACAAGAATCTCCAGGAGTGAAATAAAGATCTTCATTCATAAGTTTGAATAAATGAATCTTTCTATAAACCCCAATAATACCATTAGGTCCGATTAGGGGGGCTGTATTATAAAATTTATTATCTTTTCTCTCTATGAATGATCCAATTATGTAAATACCATGATTAGAAGCGATATTTGATAATTGTGCAACCGTTGGACCATTTAAAGGCTCTGCAACTTTATCGATTATTTCAAGTGAATAACCTGTCGTCCAAAGTTCTGGTAAAGTTACTATATGAGAACCACGCCTCACCGCTTCATTAATTAAGTTGATAGCATATTCTCTATTCTTATTTGGATCGCCCAATTTTATATCCATTTGAATTAAAGATATGCGAATCTTCATGATTTTATTACCTCAATTTGATACTTCGTTGTTATTCTTCTATTCAATATTGGGTCATACATAATTATCTCAAACCAATTTGAGTAAATTATCTCATTTATCAAAGTGGGTATTGTCCCAGAGAATAATACTACACCATCATCTTTAATATTAAAAGTCTTGATTAAATCCTCTACACTTAGTAAAACTTTAAGTTTCTCTCTTTGGTACAGTTTTTTCTCACCTTTCTCGATAATGTATGATTCTATAAAAATATCATCCCAATGATTTTTAATCTCATCATAAACCCATACTTCTCTCGGTATTACTTTGCAACACATCCATTTTGAGCTTAATATATCTATTTTTTCCAACCATCTATCGGTATGATCACTACCAACAGTTACGTAAATCCTCTTATCTTTATCAATCAGTATCACATATTCAACTTCACCAGAAGTTTTTTCATTACCAACCTCAATCTTCTCATCAAATGTAAGTAAATATGGCGCTACACGAAAAATCATTGGAACCTTACTCGGTGCAGGTACACCAATCTTTTTCAATTCTTCTATATGCTTTCTCACTGATTCTTGATCTCTACCCGTATAACCTGCAAGCAATAACTTTTTTACCTCAAATTCTAAGCTTTTTAACCCTTCTTTTCCATTCACCATTAAATTAATCTTTTTTATCATTTCTCTTTTCCCTTTAAACCATAATATCTAATCTCGAATGTTATGCAACCAGTTGGTGATACGTAAGGTCCATGCTTCATACCGGGCGGTCTACATCCATACATACCTTTGGTTAAAGTTAGATTCTTCCTTTTATCGATAAGAATCCCATCCAAAATAATGATTTCTTCCCAAAAATCATGTTCAAGCACTTTTGGAATCTCAGCACCCGGATCGAATTTAAGTAATCTTGTATAAGCTCCAGTTTCATCATCGAAACTCAAAATCTTCTCATAAACCTTTTCATAACCCTCAACCTTTCTCCATGGTATATCATCTGTATTAGAAATCTCTCTTTCTTTTTTAGCCAAATATATCACCTAGAAAGCAAAGTTTTGAGTAATATTTAAACGATACTAAATTTTAATATTGAGTGCATTAAAAGGGTGACTCATTGTCTAAAGAAATGACAATGCTGGAGCATTTGGAGGAGTTGAGAAATAGATTAATAAAGATAATGGCTGCATTAGTTATAATCTTTATTATCACTTTTGGTTTTAGAATACAAGAGTATAAGATTGGAGAATCAACCATTCTCTTCCTTTATCCAGATGTTTACAATAATCTTGCAATGCAAGTTGTGAATAAAATTAAGACTGATGTCGTTCCCGAATATGTTCAAATAATCGTAACTACTCCCCAACAAGCATTTTTATCAGCAGTATACGTTGCAATTTTTTTAAGTATTTTAATCGGCATGCCTATTATAGTTTATGAAATAGGTGCTTTTATAAATCCTGCATTATACCCTCATGAGAAAAAGTTGATTCTCGCACTATTAGGCCCTGCAACAATTTTATTCGCTGCTGGTTGTATATTTTCATATATTTATGTAATACCTTGGGCATTCGCTTTTCTTTATCGCTATGCGATTAGCTTTGAAGCTATGACTACGATAACATTAGATAGTCTTATTAATTTCGTTCTTTTATTCCTCTTCGCATTCGGCATTGCCTTTCAATTACCCATCGTCATGTATTTATTAACAAAAATGGAGGTTGTTGAGCCAAGTTTTTGGAGAAATAATATTCGAATAGCGATTGTAGCTATAGTAATTTTTGGAGCAATAATCACACCAGACGGTAGTGGTATAACTATGTGGTTCGTTGCTTTACCTATGATTCTACTTTATGGTGCTGGTTATCTCTTCATAAAGTATAGAATCAAGGGAAGAACTTCTTCATCTTAAGATAATTGATCATGCATTCATAAAGATTGAAATAATAAATATTAATGCATATATATTGGAGAGCTCATATCAACATATGGCGGGCTAAAATGCAAGATTTAATTTTACAAATCTTTGGTTTACAAGGATGGGAATGGGTAATTATTTTATTTGTTGTCCTCCTTCTTTTCGGTTCAAAAAAAGTCCCCGAACTCGCTCGAAATCTTGGAAAAGCGGTAAGTGAGTTCCAAAGAGGTAAGGCAGAGTTTGAGCGCCAACTAATGGAGGTAACAACTTTAACCACACCATCATCACCTCCCCCATCCACTTCTAAAATCGAATCTACACAAAAAACTCAAGAGAGTCAAGTAATTCGAGAAGTAACGGAGAGTGAGAGATTATTAAAAATTGCACAAGAGTTAGGAATAGCAACTGAGGGTAAGACTAGTGAGCAATTAAAGGAAGAGATTAAGAAGGCATTGGAGAATTTAAAATAATGTAAATCTAATCGAATAATGAATAGTTAAGATTAACGTGAGTATATTTAACCTTAATAGCTTTTATAGCAATAATCTTCATTAAAGTGCTTTACATTAGAAATAAGTTAATAACTCTTTAATTATTTTAATAATGCTGTGAATACTCTTCATTCTCAATTAGTTTATATTGAAAATACTTTTAAGAGTTTGAGATGGGCGATTTTTGCTGGAGCGGCAGCATACATTTATGGTAGTGGTAGAATGGTAACTGATATTGATATATTAATCCATAATGATGATTTATTAAAAGCTTCTCAATTACTTCAAGAGCCTATTAAAAATAAGATATCTATTACTGATAAAGTGAAAATGGAAGCTTCAATAATATCCATAGGGCAAATAGAGATAGTAGCAAATATTAAGATGCAGATTAATGATAAGTTTTGTTCATTCTTTATGGATGATGAAATGATAGCAAGAATTCATTGGAGAGAATTTCTTGGTATTAAAGTGCCTATAATATCGATTGAGGATAATATTGTGTTTAAAGCAATTTTACAAAGGGGTATAGAAATGGGTAAACACGATGTGGATGATATTCGTAACATGATAAAAAAGAATGTGATTGATTTGGATTATTTATTGAAGAGGGTGAAAAAGATAGGGGTTGAGGATAGAGTTATACCTTTTTTAAAGCCATTTATTTATCAATCTTGAGAAATTATTTAATGAGAAGTAGCACTACAATAAACAATTTTAATCGTTAAAGCAAATATATTATGCAATCTTATTTAATTTAAAATGGATAAAGAAAGTAAACGTGAAAAGATTGAGTATGAGTTAAGAGGTAAGACCCTTCAAGTATATTTGTATATGTTGAATAAAGGTGAGCCTATTGGTGTTAGAGAGATACAAAGGAGTTTAGGATTCTCTAGCCCTAGTGTAGCATACCATCATATAAATAAGTTGGAGTCTTTAGGCATTGTGAAAAAGGATGAGTATGGTCGATATATTCTAGTGGAGAATGTAGATATAGGAGTGTTACAAGCCTTTATTAAGATTGGTAAATTCACCCTCCCTCGCCTCTCATTTTACGCTACTTTCTTCACCACACTCTTTATAATTTATCTTATTCAATATCTCAATTCTGCTAATCTTCATGCTTTAAGCTTTTCTCTTGTAAGTGCTATAGCATTTTGGTATGAGGCAATAAGAGCATGGAGAAAGAAGCCGTTCTAAACTTTAGAATTAATAACTTGTGCTAATAAATAAGTGATGGATAATGGTAAAATATTTAAAAAATTTAATGAGTATATTTTTAGGTATAATTTTAGCGTTAAGCTTTGTAATAAGCTTAAATTATTTAAGTTATTATTTCTCGCCTCAAACCTTAACTTCTGAAGTTTATAAATTCGATAATCGCACTAAAATGCCAGAGATACTTGCTCATAAATATTCACCAGCACCCAAATCTCCATTAAATACCACAAGAGCCCCTTCATTTAATGGGGTAATGGATATTACGAAAAGAGAGCAGTTAAATTTAGCAAATATAATGCATACGAGTCCTTATCTATTAATAATTCATTTAATGCCTTTTTTCATAGCTTTTATTATCGGTTTAAGTGTATATATTCTCATAAAGAAGTATAAAAATAAACTTTAAAAAGAAAACTAAAATCTAAATTGATTAATATTTCCCACTATTCTCGAGCTTTTTAAATCTTAATCTTCAGCTTTTTCAAACTTAATTCGGTCCATCTTTTAGCCAATTCATCTCTCATTGGTTTATACACTTCCTCATAAAACCTTCTTTGAGATAAAAGTATAGCATGATCATACATGCTCACGATTTTTAAAGCCTCTTTCCATGCCTCATGAAAACTTTCTCCAAATCTCGACTCAATCTGCTTGTAAAAATCTTTCTCAGTTAATATTTTACCACCAATCGTAAAGTATAACTTGCCTTCACGCACTTCTTTAAAGGCGATCTCATCACCTAAGCGATAAACATCAATCTCCTCTCCAATTTTAGCCCTTTGATACTCTGCAGTCATTGGAGAAGTTCCTTTAAAGCCTCGCTTAGCAGCAGCATAAAAAATAGCTCGATTCAAGCCCCAACTCTTTGCCGATTCCTCAGGCATGCCTAAAATGAATGCTCTAGCAGCTTGAAGAATAGCCATAACTTGAAAACGTCCTATAACCAATTTAACCACTTTTTATTTCCAAAAACTCTCTTTTAAATTAATAGCTTTATTTTTAATCATTAAGCGCTATTTAAAAATTAAGCTCATTTCAAAAAATGAGAAATGTATTATTTTGTTATATTAGTTGTGATTTTTCCAAATTTTATTCTCGCCAATTGTTGCTTGAGAATATTTAAATCTCTACTCAACCCAAAGTAATCGGAAAATGCAGCTGTAGTTTTGTAAATGTAAGTTCTGCCTGAACGCTCTCCAATTATAAAGCCTAAATCCTCAAGTAATTTTAAATGATGGTATACTTGTGAGCCTCTTTGAGCAACCAAATCTTGACTTGAAATCGGTTGAAAATACGCTATGTATGACAAGGTTTTTAAAATGGCTGGTGGTAAGAGGGGTTTCGTAGAAAACTTTTTAGCGATTTTATTAAACTCAGGCTTGAGTTGCATAACAAATTTATGATCATGTAACTCAACTATCTCAATAGAGCTTAATGTGGAGTTGATTAAATTTGCTAAAGAGCGGGTGATATTAATCGCTTTGCGCTTCGATTTTATACCAGCAGCCTTTGCTAACTCTTCTGGAGAAAGTGGTCTTCCTGAGGCGTAAAGTGCAGCTTCGATACGCGCTCTTATCTCTTTCTCATTATTCATAAATCAACACCTCAAAATCTTTATATCATCCTCAAATTGCTCCAATCGAATAATCCCATCATTTGCTAAAAATAATAATAAGATGAGGGTTCTCATTACCTCACTCAATGTGAATCCTTGAGTATATTCACTGAAAAGAATTTCGCCAACTTCATTAAGTTTATTCATCAAACTCTCTTTAAATGATATGAGTTTCTCTTGAATATATGCAACGAATGGATCGACTTTAATTAGGGGTTCGAGCTCAATTAACTCACCTTCAGATTTTACTTTTCTCTCTTTTTGTGAAAGTATTTCCTTAAGGATTTTTTCTAAAGCTTTAATTAAATCCTCAATCGTTGTTGAAGCCAATTCGTATCTAAAAGGCATTGATAATATTTGAGGGGGTTCAATTATCATTGTTGCAGGTTTTCGCTCCACCTTTAGTTTATCGAATAAAAATAAAGCTTCTACTTTTAATCGATAAATAATGGCTGATGTTAAAGCAGCGGAGGCGCAAAGCCTCATATCCAAAGGCTCAATCTCTTCCAATACCTTAAGTAATGTGTCCAAAAGGCTTTTAAGATCAATCTCCCAAATTTTTCGATTTTTAATCGCTCCAAGATTTACCAATATATTTAAAGGCGGTTTAGATAAAAATTGCCTTACATTATCCACTCTTTACAATCACCTCTACACTCGGCTTATACTTTACAACTTTAGAAATACCATTCTCTATATATACGCCATAAATCAGAGACGATCTCGACATTATCGATTCTCTTAATGTAATAATTATAATTTGACAATCTCTTGCTCTCTCCTTTAACAATTCAGCCAATCTTTCACTATTCACCAAATCTAAATGTGCATCAATTTCATCAAATAGGTAAAAAGGTGATGGGTAAACGGATTGAATAGCCAAAATAAATGCGAGCGCAGAAACGGTTTTCTCACCACCACTAGTTGAGCTCGATTCCCTTGGAGCTTTACCAAGAAACTCTGTCATTAAAAAGATACCGCCAGAAAAGATCTCATCGGGATTCTCAATCTCTAACCACGCTTTACCACCAGTTAACTTTGTAAATATAGAGCGCAACTCTCGATCGATTTTACTATAAGTGTCTAAAAAGACTCTTTTCTTCTCAGCTTCAATACTCTCAATAAACTTTACAATCGCATCCCTTTCCATCTCCAATTGATTCTTTCTTAAAGAAAGATTCTTATAATTGATAAAAACATCTTTATAGCTACGATCAGCCAATAAATTCACATTGTACCTTAATTGCTCATACTCCAAATTTAATTGCTTTAAAATCAACTCTGCACCATCGAATACTTCAATGGGTGCATTATAGCCAAGTAGGCTTAATTCATCTATAAAGCGCCTTTCAGCTTCTAAAAGCTTATCCAAACTCTTCTCCGCATTTATTCTCTCCCTCTCCAAATTAAGAAATGATTTCTTTAACTCTTCTTCCTCACTCTTTAAAATCTTTAACCTTTCCTCAAAACTCTCTAAAATTGGGCGTGACTTTTTTGAAGATTCAATTATATTAGCTTCCTCACTCTTTAATGCATTAAGCTTACTTGATAACTCATGAATCTTAATCTCACTCTCCTTTAAAAATCTCAATTTCTCCTCTTTTTCATTCTTTAATTGCTCAATCTCTTTATTTACTCTATCAAAACTTGGTTGAAGATTGTGATTTAAATTACCAATCTCCTTAGTTAATTGTGTATGTACCTCTCCGATTTGAATAGAGGTGTTATTTATGAATTCAGTATAAAATGATTTCTTCTTTTCTAAAGAAGCTAATTCTTCCTTTAATTTATCCAAATTCAAATCTAATATTCTTTTATTACAAAGTTTAATCCTATCAATAATAAATGATTGATAATTTTCTAACTTTGAAATTCTTTTCTCTACTCTATTTAATACAGTTTTAGTTTGAGCTATTTTTTTATCTACAACCCTTTTTAACTTACCATATTTTTTAATTAACTTAGAGAAGTTGATTAAATCAGCTGTTAAACGCTCCATATGTAAAGCTCTTTTCATCATCTCCTTTTCAAGTTCTTTAGAGCGCTTTTCCAATCTTTGTAAATCGAGCTTCCTTTTTGTAATGAGCTTTTTGAGTGATGTGAGCGCTTCTTTAACAGTTGAGAATGATTTCTCATCCCCAATCAATCCTATAATTTGGCTCAACTTTTTGATTAAGCCCGTTTCAAAAGCCATTGCTTTTGGTTCGAATACATCACCATTAATTGAGACACTTTTAAAACCTCTTGATGCAACTATGTATGCAGAGCGTGTAGAATCCACAAGGATTGTATCCCCAAAGATAAAGTTTACTAAACCAATGAAATCCTTATCAACTTTAATAACATCAGCCAAAACACCGATAACACCATCAACATTTGGAGGGTTCACTTTAGACGTGTCTGAGACCTCGCTAAGTGGAATGATAGTTAAGCGCCCAATTTTAAATCTCCTTATCAACTCAGCCGCTTTTAACATAGCATTTATATCCTTTACAATAGCGCTTTTCATCCACTTTTTACCAATGGCTAAAACCGCTTTCTCATATTGGTGCTCATAAGATATAAGATTCTCAAATTTATCGATGAATCCATCTATTAAACCAGCATCAGCTAACTCCTTTAACTTTTGAAAGGCCAATTCTTCAATTAAAACTTGCTCAACAACGGATTTTTGTGAATCATACTTTATTACAGTCCCTCTAACCTTTTCCAATATGGTTGTTGCGCTTTCAATCTCATTCTCCAATCTCTCTTTAATTTTTAATAAGTTAGATATAGATTCATTGAGTCGATTTATCGATTCAATATCATTCTTCTTTAAATTCTCTAACTCTTTGATATTAGCTTCTAATTGATTTAAAGTATTTGAGAATGAATTCGATTTATCTTGCAATACTTTCAATCTCTCATTTATTATATTTTGATTATTGCGTAAAGCTTCAATCTTCATATTTATAGATCTTTGAATTTCATCATACTTTGATAAACGCTGCTTTAATAATTCTAATCGCTTATTTAATCGAGATATTCGATCTTTAAGCCTTTTAATACCATTTTGTATCTTTATAGACTCTTTCTCAGCCTCTTTTTTAGCCTTCTCTAAATCCTTAAGTGTTATTTTTAATTGATCAATTTTTTGCTTACTCCCTTCAATCTCTTTTAATAAATTCTCACTCGTTTTTTGAAGATTCGGTAAAGTTTCATCAATCCTTGATATAATTCTTTGAGCATTCTCCACATCTGAATTTAGCCTATTTAATTCATTGGTAATTTTAACAATCTCAAATTCTATTTCAAGTTGCTTACCACTCGGACCCTCCATAACTGTTGATATGAATTGATTCCGCTCATTCTCTAAATTTTGAATATTACTCTTTAAATCTGAAATTTTTCTTTGAATTTCCTCTAACCTTATTAAACACTCCTTGATTACTTGTTTTTGCTTATCTATCTTTTCACGTGTATTAATTAAATTTTTTGATGCTAAAACAGCTTTTAACCACTTAATTTCATTCTCAAGTTGCTTTAATCTAAGTTGATCATTCCTCTCTTCTTCTAATGACTCTACTCTACTCTTTATTTCATTAATTCTAGCCATAGCTACTTGAAGCTTCATATCAGCATTTTGTAATTGCTTCATAGCCTCAGCCTTTTTTTGATCAAACTCTGCTACACCAGCTATATTCTCTATTAATGCTCTTTTTTGATCAGGTAAAAGTTCTGCAATCTTTGTTACCATACCTTGGGGTACTATATTAAGCCCATCAGTTGAAATTAAACCTACATTCAAAATCTCAGATAGGTTACCTTTTTGTATAGATTTGCCATTAAGATAATATACACTCTCTCCAGTATTCTTAAGTTCACGTGAAATGGTAATTAAATCAGAATCTATCGGTATAGTTCTTGAAGTATTATCAAAAGTTATCGTTACTTTACAATTAGAAGGTTTATATAATCCATTAGGGCCGCCATCATAAATTAAACTCGTTAATTTATCAACTCTTAACCTCTTTGGACTATTCTCACCTATGGCAAAGAGAATAGCATCGAAAATATTGGTTTTACCACTACCATTAGGCCCTGTAATAACTGTTAACCCTTTATCAAAATTAAGGGTAACAACTTTATCACCCAATGATTTAAAACCTTTTATTTCTAACTTTTTAATGAAAGCCAAGATTAAAACCCCCTATAAATCTTGAGTTTTATCATAAACTTGATTATCTTAATTCTCACCTCAATAATTCCTTCATTAATAACTCTTGCATAAACTACCCACAACTCTATCTTTTATTTGACTTTTCAAATTTAATGATTCTAACTCCAAGTTATTTAAATATTTGCAATAAACTTTAAATGGGTTTATTTTTGCAAACAATTAACCCAAATATTATTATTCACACATTAAATATAAATATGAAAGCTTAGTATTCTAAGCTATTTAAGTCATATACCTTTGACTCATTTGAAAGTTTCGCATATTAAGATTTAATGGGCATAATTTGAAATACCCCTTAATTTTAAGATAATTTGGCATGAATATTTTTAAAAAGAGAAGGGAGAAAATTCTCAATTCTGCAAAGGATTTAGAATTTGATGTTGTAGTAGCGAGTAATCTTGAGAATTTGTATTATTTAACTGGCTTTCGGGGTAGCGGTATGGTAATAATTGATGAATCTAAGACTTTAATCTTTACACAAACTTTAGATAAAGGTAAAGCTGAGATTCAAGCTTCAGATTGTGAGATAATTGATGTTAAAGTTGGTAACTCTCTTTATGATTTTATCATAGAGGCTTTAAAAGGGAGGAGGGTATTATTTGATGATCTTCGAGTGTCTATAGCTGATAAAGTTAGAGAAAGGGTTAAAGATGTGAAATTTGATCCACAATTTTTTTATAAATTTAGAAGAAGGAAGGATTATTATGAAATTGAATGTATAAAAAAAGCTGCGATGATTATAGATAAGTTATTTGAATTTGCTAATGAAATTTTAAGTGTTGGTGTAAGTGAAAGGCAAGTAGCTGGAGAGTTAATTTCAAAAGCGATTCTCATGGGTTGCACATTCCCAATTGGTAGCGCTTCAAATATTATAATCGCCTCAGGGATTAATAGCACATATCCACATGCTGAACCCACGGATAAAAAATTAAATAATGGAGATTTAATAATCGTTGATTTATTCTTCATGTATGAAGGTTATGTAGCTGATGCGACACGAACCTTTGGCTTAGGAAGTTTATCGAATGAAGTTAAAGAGGTTTATGAAGCGGTGAGAGAGGTTCAAGAGTTAGGCATTAAAAGTATAGCTGATGGTACTTTTTGTAAAGATATTGATAAGGTTTGTAGAGATAGGTTAATTAAAAAAGGGTTGGCAGATTTCTTCATTCACTCTACTGGTCATGGTGTGGGTTTAGAGGTTCATGAACCGCCATGGTTAAGACCAAATTCGAATGATGTGTTAATGAAAGGTGATGTAGTTACTATTGAACCCGGAGTTTACATTCCAAATAAATTTGGGATTAGGATTGAAGATACCATTTACGTCTCACATAATGTAGAGATTTTAACAAAATTTCCAAAGGAGCTAATTATTCTTTAAATTTTCTGAAAATTAAAATGGTTTATTTAATTGTTATAAAATATATTTTATAAAGGTGTAAGTTTTGGAGCTTCGCAAAGCACAAGAGATGGGCGGGGGCACGATTTTAATATCCCTACCTAAAGATTGGGTTGAGCATTATGGTTTGAAAAAAGGTAGCATAATCGCAATAGATACAACTGCTGATGGATGCCTCTTAATTTATCCATTTAAGAGTGAGGAGAAGAGGATGCGTGAAATGAATATACCTTATCCGAGTGAAGATTTAGAGCGCTTAATAGATAAGATTACTGGAGCGTATTTATTGGGCTGTGATGTGATTAAAATTTGTGGTAATAAACGAATTAATTACAAAGATAGAGAGAGGATAAAGAAGGGGGTTCAAAGATTAATCGGCTTGGAGATCGTTGAAGAAGATGCATACTCTATAACATTGCAATTCCTACCCGAACCAGCTACACTCAACCCTACAAAAATGTTTGTGAGAATGCATATGTTAGTAATGGGGATGATTAAAGATGCAATTACATCACTTATAGAAAGGGATGAACATTTAGCTAAAGTCGTTATTGAGAGGGATGATGAAGTGGATAGAATTTACTTCTTACTCGTAAGAATGTTACGCAGTGCAGTATTAAATCATAAATTGGCTAACACTTATGGATTAAGTGCTGTAGATTGTTTAGATTATCGTGTAGCAGCTACGATTCTTGAGGCTGAAGGGGATGCAGCGGTTGAGCTCGTTCAAAATATATCCATTATTTCAAAGGATTTGAGTAAAGAGTTTAATGATCGATTGTTAAAGGTTGGATTAGCTTTAGAAGAATCACAAAAACTTGCAGTAAAGGCTTTTCTATCTAAAGAAGAGAAGGATTCGAAGAAAGCTGAGGAAGCTAATCGCAATTTGTATGAAATTCTTGAAAGTTTAAAAATTGAATTTTCACAAAAACCCCTACCTTCATTATTAACCATAATTTCAAATGTAGATAAAATGTATAGATGTAATGTTGATATTAGTGATCTTGCCGTTCCAATATACCCATTAGTAAACAAGACTACTATAGAAGAATTTACAAATAAATCAAAAAATCACTTTAATTGAATCCATAAGATTTAATTATCGTTAATTAACTTAGATATTTATGCCCAAATACATCTTCGTTACTGGAGGGGTAATGTCGGGTTTAGGAAAAGGTGTTACTACCGCTTCTTTAGCGAAACTTCTTCAATTAGCAGGCTTTAAAGTCACATGTATAAAAATCGATCCATATCTCAATGTGGATGCTGGCACTATGAATCCATTAATTCATGGTGAAGTTTTTGTTACAGATGATGGCGGTGAAACAGATATGGATATTGGAACTTATGAACGTTTTTTGGGTCAAAATTTAACAGCTGAGCATAATATCACTGCTGGTCAAGTTTATAAACGTGTTATTGAGGAAGAGAGAAAAGGAACTTATTTAGGCAGATGTGTACAAATTATACCTCATGTAACTGATGAAATTAAAAGAAGGATTAGAGCTATAGCTCAAAAAAGTCCTATAGATGTAGTTTTAGTTGAATGTGGAGGTACAGTAGGTGATATAGAAGGTTTACCTTTTCTTGAGGCTTTACGCCAAATGAGGTTAGAAGAGGGCATATTTAATACGTTATTTGTACATGTCACACTCGCCCCAATAGTTGAGCCCGTAGGTGAGCAAAAAACCAAGCCTACACAACATAGTGTGCAAGAGTTAAGGCGTATTGGTATACATCCAGATATGATTATAGTTAGATGTAAAGAATATTTATCTGAAGAATCTAAAAGAAAGATTTCATTATTCACTAGTGTTGATTATGATGGTGTAATATCCAATCCAGATGTACAAATAGTTTATGAAGTGCCACAAATATTAGAGAAAGAAGGAGCGCTTTCTTACATTTGTAAAAAATTACAACTTAACTTTAAAGAGATTAAGTGGGACTCTTGGATTAAATTCGTAAATTCATTTTTAAATGCTAAAGATGAAGTAAGAATTGCTATCGTAGGCAAGTATGTGAGTTTAGTTGATAGTTATGTAAGTATTAATCATGCCTTAATTCATGCAGCTGCAGCGCAAGGTGTAAAGATACGTAGTAAGTGGATAGATGCTGAAGAGTTAGAGCAAAAGCCAGAATTGTTATCTATGCTAAAGGATTTTCATGGTATTCTTGTACCTGGAGGTTTTGGTAAAAGGGGGATTGAGGGCAAGATTATGGCAGCGAATTATGCAAATATGCAAAAAATACCTTACTTGGGACTTTGCCTCGGCTTTCAATTAGCGGTAATAGCATTTGCTAGGCATGTTCTTAATTTAAGAGAAGCAAACTCTACTGAATTTGATCCCTTTACACCCCATCCAGTAATAGACCTTCTCCCTGAGCAAAGGTATGTGAAAGAGATGGGTGCAACGATGAGGCTTGGTGGGCATGAAATAGTGATTAAAGAAGGTACAAATGCTTTCAAGATTTATGGTAAAAAAATTATTAAGGAGAGGCATAGGCACAGATATGAATTAAATCAAGCATACCTTAAAGATTTTGAAAATGCTGGTATGATCTTTTCAGCATTTAGTGATGAGGGAAAAAGAGCTGAGATTTTAGAGATACCAAACCATCCATTCTACTTTGCTACTCAATATCATCCTGAGTTTATTAGTAGACCAGATGCCCCAGAACCGATATTTGTTAAATTTATAGAAGCAACTATGCAAAGAAAGCTTAGTATTCAACAATCAGTAGTGTTAATTTAGCTTAAACTAAAGTTAAAAGTATGGGTATGTGAAATAAACCTATTTATTGGATATTTTTTATTATATAGAAACTATTCATAAACTCATATATAATCATGTATCATTATTATGTTTAGGAAATTTAATGAGCAGTATCATTAAAATGTTTAATCCCAAGTCCATAGCTTTGATTGGTGCAACTGAACGAGAAGGTTCGGTTGGTCAAGCAATAATGAAGAATTTAATGATGGGAAAGGATAAGAGATCTATTTATCCTATAAATCCAAAAAGAGATGTTGTGATGGGCTTAAAGTGTTTTGCACATATCAAAGACGTTCCTGAACATGTTGATCTTGCTATAATAGCGACTCCATCAAATACTGTTCCTAGCTTAGTTGAAGAATGTGGTTTAGCTAATGTGGACGGGGTGGTAATAATTTCAGCAGGTTTTCGTGAGATTGGTGAGGAGGGGGCAAAGTTAGAGGATGAGATAAAGCGTATTCAAGTAAATTATGGTATTCGAATCTTAGGACCGAATTGCTTAGGCTTTATTAGACCCCCATCGGTCTTAACGCTACCTTCTTAAATGATAATCCCGAGCCAGGTCAAATTGCTTTCATCTCACAAAGTGGAGCTTTAGGCTCAGTTATCGTGAATTGGGCTGTTAGCGCTCATATCGGCTTCAGCATGTTCATCTCTTTAGGTTCTATACTTGATATAGATTATGATAGAGAAATGGCGTTTATAGCTGAAACGAGAGAAGGAGATCGAAGAATAGAGATTGGAGTGGGGCGCTTAATCTTAGAACCTAATAGAAAGCGAGGTGAGTTTGCTGTAGTAGTGGCTGACAAATATCAAAGAAAAGGCTTACAAAGTTAGTCGATATGTTAATCGGTGTAGCTGAAGAAAAAGGATTAGAGAGCATGTATGGTATAGTACTACCAGAGAATAAGAATATGATAAGTTTGTGTGAAAAATTGGGCTTTAATATAGAGAAAAAACAAGGAGAAGTAATTGTAGAACTTAAGTTAAAATAATAAGCTTTTAAGCTATTAATAGCAAAATGAAAATTGCAATAATATTAACTAATTCTCTCCATAATGTATCTACTTGCAATTTCAACCGCTTCTTCTGCAATCTCAGTAGCACATTTCCCAAAAATATAAGTCATTGGTTCTATACCTATTCCACCTTTATGAATTACAATCTTTGATACTCTTCTTAATTTTGATAATGCTTCATTAAAACTTTCAACGACTACATCTATGCCAATACGTGGAGAGGTTACTACTTGATTTATATACACTAAATCATAACCCATTTTATTAAGGATTTTATCAATCTTCTCATCATACTTTACATTTATCACAGCTTTGATATTCTTATCGTAATGCATTGCACAAAGGAGCATCTTTGCCATATGGCGAGATGCTCCAAACTCTGGATCCATCATAGCTTTTGCTCTACCATGAACTTTACCAATCCTCCCAGGAATAGCTGCAATATCAGCCTCTGTAGTTGCATTGGTAATAGCTAATGCGATATTTACTGATACTTCAGGCATAATATATGGGAAGTAAGGTGATGCTTCAATTATTCTTACAGCTTTTTTTAACTCTTCTAAAACTTTAAATCTTGTTGAATCCATAATCTCAGTTTTAAATAGCTTCATACAAATATCACAATCTTCATTGATTAAGGATAATCGTTTATGTGCATGGCATAATATACCATCAGCTAATAATCTTCTCCAAATTGTGTATAATGTACGTATAGCATCGACTTGACCTATGAGAAGATCTTCACATAAAAGTTTTGCAATCTTATTGCCCTCATCCATCTTTATCCCTAATTCATTCAACTTTTCAAGATAATATTGAAACTTTTTTGAAAGGTATTGACTTATTGCAGCTTGAGTAACACCTAACATACGAGCCATCCTAACTTGGCTTATCTTCTTCTCTCTTAACTTATGTGCAACCAAACCTCTAACTGCTGGTAAAAATTCTTTAATCATAATTTCGCAAGGTGGGTGCATATTATAAGTGACTTATTAACATACTTATAAATATGTGTATTGATTTTTGGCACTGCTATGGTATTAGCTAATAGAATTGCGCTTATAGCTTTGTTAATCTCATTAGGAGTGGCGCTCTCCATTTATCCAGGTGCCATACCGATAGGGGCTGGGCCTAAAGTTTATCCATTCCAACATATGATTAACGGTATTTCAGGAGTTATTCTTGGACCATGGTATGGCGCTTTTATCGCTTTCTCTATTGGTATTTTAAGAGTTAGCATAGGTACTGGTACTATACACGCATTTCCGGGTGGGATACCTGGTGCAATAATTGTTGGTTTAGTTTATCGATATGTATTAAAAAAAGATGTTGCTGCACTCTTCGAGCCTATTGGAACGGGGTTAGGTGCATTTATTAGCGCACTTATCGTAGCTCCTTTAACCGGCTTAACAATAAAAATATCATTTTTTGGCTTAACCGCTCAATGGCAATTATTCTTAATATCATTTTTATTTAGTAGTATACCCGGAGCTATAATTGGTTACTTAATTCTCATTGCATTAAGAAAGAGGGGTATTCTTGCAAGAATATCACTTTAAAGATCTTATAAATAAGAAAACACTCATTTTAGGTGAATTAAATACTGGTAAAACTAAACTCACAGCTAATTTGTTGAATGAGGCAGTAAATAATGGCTATTCAAATAAAATAACGGTTATAGATATGGCTCCTTCAATAAATTCGATTTATGGCAAGGTAGGAGAGAGGCTTGAATCTTATACAGATTGTGTAAAGCTCGTTAATTACCTTAAGCCGGATAAAGTTAGAGCGCCTCGATTGGAAGGGAGAACGGGTTATGAAGTATTAAAACTTGCTCAAGAGAATGCTATGAATATTGATAAATTAATCACACAATTTTTAATGAATCCAACAGAAATTTTATTCATTAATGATTTATCGATTTACCTTCACATGGGAGATATTCAAAGAGTAATTCAAATTTTAACAAAATCTAAAACATTAATCGCTAACGCGTATGAAGGAATTTTACTCAATAATGATAAGGGCTCTGGCATTTCGAATCGTGAGAAAGAGATGTTGAATGGGGTTAAAAAATTTATGGATATAATTATCGAGATGAGATAATATGAGGATTCGCTTCCCTCCAGAATGGGGCATTGAACCCGTTCCCAATAATTATCGATACTTGAGGTTTATCGATTACTTTGTTTTATGGACAAGTTTGGGTAAAGGCTTGCTCGTTTTTTGGGCTGGCTCACTCTTAGTGCCCCAATTGGATCTTGGAATTGCACTTATTGTAATAATTCTTGGGAGTATTATAGGGTCTTTACCTTTAGCCCTTGTTGGGATTATAGGCAGTGATAACGCAATACCAACTATGGTTATGTTAAGACCATCATTTGGTATTTATGGCTCATACCTACCCAGCATTCTTAATATTATTCAACTCATAGGATGGACCGTATTTGAGATAGTGGTAATGGCTTTAGCAGCGAATAATGTCACGCAAAGTCTTTTTGGTTATTCTAACTTTTATTTGTGGGTTTTAATCTTCGCTATTTTTTGTGTATTAATGGGTATTGTAGGACCTATCGCAGTAGTAAGAGAGTGGTTAGAAAAATTTGCAGTTTGGATTTTATATGGCGCTACGATATGGATCGCTTACTCAGCTTTAATTACACGCAACTTTTTAGATTTGCTCACATTACCAGCTAAAGGAGGGTTGCCATTACTCCTCGCTATGGATATAGTTATAGCTATGCCAATATCTTGGATGCCTCTCATATCCGATTACAATCGATTCGCTCACAACTCTAAAGAGGGTTTTTGGGGCACGTTCATTGGTTACGTAATAGCTAATGTACTTGGATACGGTGTTGGTGCAATTTTAATTCTTTCAATGGGTACAACGGATGTAGTTTCAGCGATTATGCTCGTTCAATTGGGAGCTTTAACCTTGATATTAATATTGATTTATGAAGTTGATAATGGGTTTGCAGATTTATACTCTGCTGCGGTATCGATTCAAAATCTTTTACCAAGATTGAAGCAACGCTTATTAATAATATCGATTGGAGGCTTAAGTGCGATTCTTGCTATGCTGATTGGTGAGAATATTTACCATTATGAGTGGTTTCTCCTTTGGATAGGTTCGGTCTTCGTTCCAATATTCGGTGTGACATTCATCGATTACTTTATTTTAAATAAGAGAAGATACGATGTTCAAATGATTTATAATCCTAAAGGCGCTTACAAATATCGAGGCGGGGTTAATATTAAAGCTATTGTGGCTTGGAGCATGGGTGTAATAATTTATTACTTAATCGTTTGGTATGCTCCATGGTTAGGAGCATCGATACCAAGCTTATTAACCTCAGCTTTCACCTATTGGATTTTAAACAAATTGGTTTGATTAAATATTAAATCAGCATCATGTATTTAGGAAAATTTTGAATGCTAAAGCATAAAATCATATAGCGCAAAAACATTAAGAACTAAAGGTTAGAATTAGGAATTTGATTTAACCATTTGTTGGAGATTAAATACTTTTAATTTGTTATGATAATAATTCAAAGAATTTACAGATATTCGTTCTTTTCTCATAACCTCAATAGCTTCTATCATAGCTTTTGCCGCTTGCATAGTAGTAATATATGGTATTCGATAATCAATCGCTGCTCTTCTAATTTTATATCCATCTCTTGCAGGATCTCTTCCTACACTCGGTGTATTAATTACTAAACATACATCACCCCTTCGAATATAATCGATTATATTTGGAGAGCCTTCACTCACCTTTTTTACAATCTTTGCATCAATATTAGCCTCCATCAAAGCTTTTGCAGTACCCTCTGTTGCCAATATTTCAAAACCGAGCTCTTTTAACTTTTTACCAATCTCTTGAATATTTTTTACACCATCTTTGCGACTAATACTTAAGAATATCCTCCCGCTCAATGGGAGATTATTATTAGCGGCTAATTGGGATTTATAATAAGCTCTACCAAAATCCTCATCAATACCCATAACCTCACCAGTGGACTTCATCTCTGGTCCAAGAATAGGATCTACACCCGGTAATTTAGCAAAAGGAAAGACCGATTCCTTAACAGCAGTATAATTAATCATTACTTCATTCTCCAAATTCATACTCTTTAATGTATGACCGAGCATAATCTTTGTAGCTACTTTAGCTAATGGTATTCCTATAGCCTTACTAACGAATGGTATCGTTCTTGAGGCTCTCGGATTTACCTCTAATACGTATACATCATCATCCTTCACCGCATATTGAATATTCATCAACCCGATAATTCTCAACTCTTTTGCTAATCGCCTTGTATAATCCTTTATGAGTGATAAAGCTTTTGGAGAGAGAGTTTTTGAAGGTATTACCATCGCTGCATCGCCAGAATGCACACCAGCCATTTCAATATGCTCTAAAATTCCACCTATAAATACATCATTTCCATCAGCTACCGCATCTACATCAACTTCAATCGCATTTTGAAGGAATTTATCGATCAATAAAGGATGCTCACCTGAAACTTTAATAGCCTCATCTATATACCTTCGTAACTCATCTTCATCATTGATCAATGCCATAGCTCTACCACTTAATACATAAGATGGGCGAATGAGTATTGGATAGCCAAGCTCTTTAGCAACTTTTATCGCATCCTCCTTTGATGTTACAGCAGCACCTTTAGGTTGAGGTATATCTAAAGAGTTGAGGAGTTTATTAAACTTCTCTCTATCCTCAGTCTTATCTATATCTTCAGCCGATGTTCCAAGAATATTCACACCAGCCCTCTTTAATTGTAAAGCAAGATTTATGGGGGTTTGACCGCCAAATTGCAATATTACACCATCGGGCTTCTCTTTCTCAATAACATTCATTACATCCTCAAAGGTTAAAGGTTCGAAGTAGAGCTTGTCAGACATATCGAAATCCGTACTAACGGTCTCGGGATTATTGTTAATGATGATAGATTCTATACCCTCCTCTCTTAACGCCATGGAAGCATGAACACAACAATAATCAAACTCTATACCTTGACCAATCCTTATTGGACCACTACCAATTATCACTACCTTTTTCCGCTTACTAACAATTATCTCATCTTCACCATTATAAGTTGAGTAATAATAAGGGGTTTTTGCCTCAAATTCTGCTGCACAAGTATCAACCATTTTGAAGCTCGCTTTAATATTGAGGCTCTTTCTCAAATTCCTCACATCTTCTTCCCTCATGCCAGTGATATGAGCTATTTGTAAATCTGAAAAACCGAGCTTCTTTGCTTCTTTAATTAAATAACTCAACTCATCCTTTGATTTAGCTTTGCGAAGCTTTTCCTCCATCTTCACAATATTCAAGATTTTATTCAAAAACCAAAGGTCTATAGATGTGATTTTATTAATCTCCTCTGGTGTCCAACCCATTTTTAAAGCTTTATAAATGTAAAAGATTCTTTTATCAGTTGGATATTTTAACATTCTATAAATCTCCTCTTTACTCGCATCAAAATCTACACTTAAATGGGGCATACCAATTTCAAGAGATCTTATCGCTTTTTGAAGCGCTTCTTCAAATGTTCTACCTATAGCCATAACCTCACCAGTGGATTTCATTTGAGTCCCTATTGTTTGATCAGCCTCTACAAATTTATCGAAAGGCCATCGAGGAATCTTTATAACAACATAATCGAGAGTGGGTTCGAAGAATGCAAAAGTTTCACCTGTGACACGATTTCTTATCTCATCAAGAGATAAGCCTAAAGCTATTTTTGCAGCAACTCTTGCTATAGGATAACCTGTAGCTTTCGATGCAAGGGCAGAGCTTCTACTCGCTCTTGGATTCACCTCTATTACCAAATATTCAAAATTATCTGGCTTAACTGCAAATTGTATATTGCAAGCACCTTCAATCTTTAAAGCTCTAATGATTTTTATAGCAGCAGCACGAAGAGCTTGATGTTCCTCATCGGTAAGTGTTTGTGCAGGTGCTACTACAATACTCTCGCCCGTATGGATCCCCATAGGATCGATATTCTCCATATTACAAACTGTGATACAATTATCATAAGAATCTCTCATCACCTCATACTCAATCTCTTTCCATCCTAACACACACTCATCCAATGCTACCTTATTATTCATACTCAATTCCAAGCCTTTTTTAACGATCTTTATTAATTCATCCTCATTCCAAGCTACACCAGAACCTGTACCACCGAGGCAATAACTAGGTCTGCAAAGAATTGGATAGCGCCCAATGTAATTCACAGCATCCAAAGCTTCATTTACAGATCCCACTTCTATACTTTTAGGGATAGGTTCCCCTATACTTTTTAAGAATTCATTAAAGAGCTTTCGATCTTCGGCATACATAATCGATTCAACACTAGTTCCAATTACTTTAACTCCATACTCATCCAATACACCCATCTCTTTCAACTTAACCGCTAAATTGAGACCTGTTTGACCACCCATAGTTGGTAATAAACCATCAGGTCTTTCTTTCCTTATTATCTCAGCAATAATTTCTGGTGTTAATGGCTCAATATAAACTACATCAGCCACATCGGTATCGGTTTGAATTGTAGCTGGATTTGAGTTAACGAGAATTACCTTCACACCCTCTTCTTTAAGAGAGCGACATGCTTGAGAACCTGAATAATCAAACTCAGCCGCTTGGCCAATAATTATAGGGCCTGAGCCTATAACTAAAACACTTTTTATATCATTCCTTTTTGGCATAAAGATTGCCTCAATACTCCCTTAACCAACTCAAGAAGATATCAAATACATATTCAGCATCTCTCGGTCCCGAATGGCCTTCAGGATGGTATTGTGTAGAAATTATTGGTAATTCTTCATGTATAAGCCCTTCAACCGTTTGATCATTCACATTGATTGATGAGATTTTAAATCCCGTCCCATTCAAACTCAAAGGATCTACAGCAAATCCATGATTTTGGGATGTAATATACAATTTATTTGTGATTAAATCTTTAACTGGATGATTAATACCACGATGGCCAAACTTCATTTTATAAGTTTTAGCACCAGTTGCTAAAGCGAGAATTTGATGACCAAGGCAAATACCTAGTAAAGGTAATTTACCAATTAATTTTCTAACGGTATTTATCACATAATCTACACGAATTGGGTCTCCCGGCCCATTAGATATAACTACACCATCAGGATCGTATCCAATAATCTCTTCATAACTTGTATTAGCCGGTACTATTATGATATTCACCCCACGCTTAATGAGCGCATTTATGATGCTTCTCTTTACACCACAATCAATAAGCACCACCTCATACTTGCCTTTTACATCAATCCTCTTCACACCCTTCGTTGTAACCTCTGATACTAAGTCTATCTCTGATGTGGATCGTTGATTACGAGTCTTTATCAACACCTCATCAAGATTTGGAGGGTTATTAGTGTAAGTAATGAGTGCGCTCTTCATCACACCATACTTACGAATCTTTATAGTAAGCGCTCTTGTATCCACACCTTCAATCGCTGGAATCTTATAATCGCTCAAAAATTTATGAATCGTTTTCATAGATCGATAATGTGAAGGTATTTCACAAGCTTCCATAACCACAAAACCTTCTACTTGGATTCTTTCAGATTGAAAGCTAGATTCATGAATTCCATAATTCCCTATAAGAGGGTAAGTCATGATTAAGATTTGTCCATTATAGGATGGATCCGTGAGCGCTTCTTCATAACCCGTCATAGCTGTACAAAATACAGCCTCACCATAAGCCTCACCTTCAGCTCCAAAGCCTTTACCATAAAAGATGCTCCCATCTTCTAATACGAAAATGCCCTTCATTTTATTTTGATGATCATTAAGTTTTGTTAAAGTAAACCCTCCTCAAGGATAGGAGGAGAAGTTTAAATATTTTTCGGTAATTCTTTTTGTTTAACAAAAAATAAACAAAAATTCACTAATGCATCTTATTCAAGATACATATAGTTAAGCTATAGTTGAAAAGGTATTTGGATGGTTTGACTCTCAAAGCAATTGCTACAATATCAAAAAGTATTATCATGTTTGGATTGGAGATAATCTTTTAAAGATGTTTAGTGATGGTATGAATGAGAGATCTTGCCATTGATCATACTTATTGATATTCGTGAAGCATTTATGATCGTTATAGTTGTTGTGCTTCTCTTACTAATCCTACCATCCTTAATCAAATGGTTGCGAAGAATTTATGAGTAAATGATAATTTACAATAATTGTAAACATGTTTGCTTATTTTAAAGATTCGCTATTAAGAAGCTTTATTAATTTTGAAGAGTGGTGTTAAAAGGTTTTGTTAAGAATTATAAAAACAAAGTGGTCTTGCCAAAATAGTCACTCATGAAAGATGGCGAAAATTCTTATTCAAAGAATATTTTATCTTTTTATTTGCTTTATTTTAAATTTTGATAATCGAGGTGTTTAGTGAATGTGGTTTAGATGTGGCATTGATGAATGGCATTTAGATTGTTTAGCGGGTGGAGAGATTAACCTAAAAGAGAGCAAGGTGATAAAGAGAGATCATGATTTTATAGCATCTGTAAAAAGAAAAAATGACAAGTTAGAGCTTTTAATACCTCCCAATTACACCAAAGTATTTGATTCGATTAAAGCATTAAATGATTATTTAAAAGCTTTGGGTTTAGAAGAAATAAATCTACCAGATTTATAGCTTTTTGCGCTTATGATGTAATTTTTAAGTATATATTTCTACATCATGAAGGTGTTAGAGTTTAAAGGGTTTGATAAAAAGAGAGTATTTTTAACGGTAATTCTCACAAGCTATACCGAAAGGTTATTTAGCTCAATAACTAATTATGTGCATCGTTGCCTAAAATACGCCTCAGATACGCAGGCTTAATAGCCTTTGTAACTCATATAGTGGGTATTTTTACAGGCTTTCTATTTGTAACAATAATTACCCGCCGCTTACCTATATACGAATTCGGATTATGGGTATGGATATCTAGATTGATAGGATACTTTGCATTCCCAGCTCTCATCATTAATTATTGGGTTACACGCTATATAGCAAGAGGTTTCAAAGTAGCAAAAACAAGTTTATTGTTAACCACATTATTAGCTTCAATCTCCACAATATTTTATCTCGCTATCTTACCCTTAGCATCCAAAGTCGTTAATGCGCCACAATTCTTCTTTCTCATAGCTACCATACAAGTGCCACTTACTTATTTCATATATAATCTAAATAGCATATCATATGGGACGAGACCTCAAGTCATCAGTTATGGAAATTTGGTTTTTGAAATCCTCAAAGTGCCAATCGCTGCACTAATGGTAGTATTTTTCCGACTCTCACTTATAGGTGCAATTCTTGCAGTAGCATTTGCTCAAATTTGCCAAGTACTTATTGTTTATACATTCATACGAAGTGAAGTAAAAGGATCATTTGATAAAAAATTAGTGAAGCTTTGGCTAAAAGCATTTTGGATACCTATGTATGGAGAATTCGCAAATTTCTCCTTAACCCTTGATGTTATAATTATTATTGCATTAATCAGCTCAAGTGTGGCTTTAGCTTACTTTGGAGCAGCTTATACTATAGCTTCATTAGTATGCTCACCGATTTACTTAGCTTATGCACTTTACCCAAAGCTTCTAGCTGGTGGGGTGAGTAAAGATGTTGAAGAGGCATTGAAGCTAGTAATGATGTTAGCAATCCCTATGGCTATAGGTGCATTTATCATCTCTAGAGAGATACTTTATATATTGAATCCAAAGTATGTGGTTGCAGTTCCTGTAGCACAAGTATTAATACTTTATGCACTTTTATGCATTATAGCAAGTTTCTCTGGCTATATAATCCTTGGAACAGAAAAGGTAGAATTGAATCCCGAGTCTACTGTAAAGGATTTTGTAAAGAGTCTACTCTTTACTCTACCTACAATCACTCTTGCACAAAATATAACTTATCTTATTTTATTGAGTATTGTAACATACTTCTCTACCTTATTTAAAATAGAGGAGATAGAGATCGTTCTTTATTGGGTATACATTCTACTAATCTCTTCAACCCCCTTCGCATTCTATAAGTGGCTCTTAGCAAGAAGAGCTTTACGATTCACCATACCTATTAAGAACATGTTAAGGTACTTATGCGCATCCTTGCCCATGGTTGTTGTGGTGCAATTATTAAAGTATCAGTTAACATATGTACCATATATATTCCAATTCGTTTTCAATATAATGATTCTTATAGGATTTGGAGCAGTAGTGTATTTTATAACATTGTACCTCATAGATTCAGAATTTAGAAGTTTGATCGGTTTAACTATATCAAAGCTTAAGTGATAAACCATTTCGTTATTCTAAACGATAAGCTCGCAAGGTTTAATTTGGAACATTGGGAAGAATCTTCTTTAATGGAAGCATATATGGATGTATTGATATTTGCAAACCTTTAAAGAATTTTATCCGTAAGATACATAAGCAAGCATTTCATTTTATATACATGATACTGTATTGGGTAATTTACGTGAGGAATTTCTTGAGCTATTAAGAACAGATCAAGAATTCAGGTATGCAGTATTGGGCTTGCTTGGATTGGATGAGATAATTAAGAGGCTCGATGCGCATGGAGCAAAGCTTGCTAAGTATGGAGAAATATTGGTTAAGCAAGGAGAAGAGTTGATTAAACTTAGAGAGGATATGATGAAGAGTTTTGCTAAGCATGATGAAGAATTTGCCAAAGTTTGGAATGAAATGGCTAAGCTTAGAGAGGATATGAGGTATGGCTTCGAACTTATTGAGAAGAGGTTATCTAGTGTAGAACGTGATATACATCAAATGCGCAGCTATATTGAAAGAACGAGCTTAACTCTTGAAGAAGAAGCATTTGAAGTAATAAGTGGTAAATTGATAAAGATGGGTATTAAAATAGCCTTAAATAGATTGATCCTTCCAGATTTAGAATTAAATATATATGGAGTTGCAGATGAGATATGTGTTATTGGTGAGGCGACTATACGAGCAGGAATAAGAATAGTTACAAGCTTAAATGAAAAGGTTAATTTATTAATTAAAAAGTATCCGGAGCTTGTAAGACCGAAGATGATTAAAATATTATACACGATGTGGATAACAGAGGAAGCGTTAGAAGAGGCAAAGAGGAGTGGGATATGGGTTTTGAAAACAACGAAAGAGCTTACATCATCACCCTTATTATAAAGGTTAGAAAGCTATAAACGCTGGCTTAACGCCAGCAAAAAGTCTTCATCTAGACACGTTAAACTTATGTTAAATTTTAATTAACATTTCTTTATCTAAGTAATTCAACCACCTCTAATAAGATTATTTAAGGCTGATTCACATTATGAAGTCAGCGATATTATTCATAGCCCTATTATCACATATTGCTTGAGGGTCAATATGGGTAATTTGGAAGAGGGTTTGGGATGGTTTGATCAAGCATTAGCTGATCTCAAAACGGATAGAGATTGTCTTAATGATAAAAATTATTATGCTTGTGAATAGAGCGTATAATTACCGGATATTGAGAAGCTTTATCTTGATAAAATTTATGAGACAATTCAAGGTCCTGACATACTCATCAGAGCAAGAGGGTTTGTAGAAAATCTTTTTGGTGTTTAAACTATTCTCCTAGAGAATATATAACTCTTAACCAACTTAAGTATAGAGTATATAATAATGCCGAAGAAGTGCTAGTAGGCTTGCGAAGGGTTGTCCAGCATGGAGAGAAGCTGAATAAGATGAGTGGGATTATCTGGAGCCTGTCAGCCCATGACTCCCTATAATTACTTACATATCCAGTTTTCCTTTAAACCCATCGGAAGCAAATAACATAATAACTAGCTAGCCTCAATTTATAGTGGTTAATCATGGGCTTCGCCAAAGCGAAGTTTAGGCTCATAGGTGATAGGAGTAGTACAGAGGGCTTCGCTCTTGTTGATAGTGGTGCATGGTACACGGTGGTTGATGAGGAGTTAGCTAAGCATATAGGCGTAAGATACACTGGGTTGATAATAACATTAACTTCATTTTCTGGACATAGAATAGCTTGCCGTGAAGCTGTAATAAACTCAGTAGTTATTGAAGGGAGGACAGCACCTTTTGAATTAATAGCAGTATGCTCAATACCAGAGACCGTAAAAGAATTACTTAGAAGACAAGATGTTAAAGAGCAACTGGTTGTAGGTGTACATACTCTTGAAAGGTTAGGGTATGCTATAGATGTGGCTACACATAAACTCATTGAATCTCCCGGAATTTTAATATATTTGGTAGAGGATAGTGTTAGAATGATAATAATAAGTCAAAGGAAGAGCTCTTAAACTTAGAGGAGAGACAACGAATCGTAGAATTAAAGAGAAAAGTGGAACTCTAATAGCAGGAGGTATGTTGGTACTCCGAAATGAACACTTTAATCTTAAAGAGTCTTTATACTCGTCTTATGATGCGTGTACTCTAAGATTGCTAAGACCTTCTCTTTTTATTATGAAGCAAAAAAATATCAAACATACTATAGACAACACAAGCATCCTACTAAAACTTTATCTCGACATTGTCAAGAAGTGGATGTTATCACATAAGCAAGATGAACACAATGATTTATTGCTATGAAGGATTCTATGAACCTTATGGAATATAGCTTGAGCGATAGTGGAATTATAAAGCATATAATTAGCTTGAATGTTCTAATATCTTTCTAATAATTTCTCATAAAGAAGGTTTCAGTATAATAACTCATGTAATTTAATACAAGGCTTTTAATACAATCATGATACCAACCTTTATCGACCAAGAATATGGGCTTATTATCCACAGTATTATCTATCATTAATAAAGAGCTGCTACCTATGAGCTTCATTTCATTTATAGCTATGCACCTCCTATACTTCTTTTCAGACTTATTCTTCAACGCTATGAATGCTCTTTAATAGCCATATAAAATAAGCATCTTAATAGATAGCAGCTTTCTGTGAGAAATTGGCAAAGCAGAATAGTAAGTACCTTCACATCCAAGGGAGTCATATTCCTCTTGAAGATACTTCTCTTCACTTCATAAGAATTGCAAGCTGCCATAGTGAAGTTTGACCTTCATTAAAGGTTCAAGACCCAAGAACTTAGAGAGATAAACCTTATCGTGATAACATCCTTAATTGAGTGTGAAACTTTTTATAAAAGCGCAGCTTTTTATCCTTCCGATCAAAAGTGCTGAAGAAAGAGGTTGGTGAATGTTCTTACTTTATAAACGATAAGGTTAGTCGCTGGCTCAGAAATCTGGATACTATCGGTTTAGGCATGAGAGCCTAAATGTTTTAAAATCACTTCTTTATTTAAACACTTTTTTAAGCATTCCTAAGAAGGTAGCTAATCTATAAATAAATACTCCAAAGGATGTTGATAGTGGAATAGCTATCAATACTTTTAAAAGTAATCTCCAATATCCACCTTTCATCTTATAGTATTCTCCAATACCCTCTGCACAAGAAAGTCGATATTTGAAGAAATCCTTCCAATTTAATTCAATAAGATGCTTTGCTACTACATTGTGCACTTTGAAAAATCTCAATCTTTTGCTTTTAGCAATATCTCTTATCATTAAATCCCCAATATGCTTATGACAATTTGGAGGGATTTCATTCATAACTTCGAGAAATTTCTCTCTATCCCAAATCGTTATACCAGTTGTATAGAATGATGAAGGATTTACTTTAAACTTTAATATAGATTTACTGAATTTATTTAAGGCAATTGGTTCAACTTCTCCACATACTGCATCAAACCTACCTGTAATGAGCGTGTTGAGTAAGCCATCAATACCATTATTAGGTAAAACAATATCATCATCAAGCAATAGTATGTACTTTGTCGTTGCTATTTTTGCTAATCTATGCCTAATCTTAGTTTGTCCTTCTCCTTTATCAACACCTATCAATATAGGTATACCTTCTGGAATGGATTTTAGAACTTCTTCTCTCACTTTTTCTCTTGTAGGGATTATCACAGAAACTAATCTTTCAGACATTTCTCCAATCTTTCCTTATATGTACCATTGGCCTCTATATAGCTCCTTCTGTCACACTTTTTTCGTTAATGTTAAAGAGATACATGTATCTTAGGAAGATATTTACCACCTATACCATTTCTTGCTTCTAAAATTTCAATATTCCATTTGGTATTGCAAGCACTTCGCCAAAAATTTTTATTAAATGCCTCAAATAAGTGATGTAAGAAATGACGAATAAGATTGATGTTTGTATTGTTACTAAGCGCTATACTGTCAAAAGGATTTAATTTCTTCACTTTCATATTTACCTATT
>JARVKA010000005.1 GCA_029775915.1 Nitrososphaeria archaeon
TTTTGTTACCGTAGGCCCAGTTACAGTCTCTGTTATAGTTTTTGTTATTACCTCTTTAGCTGCTGGTAATGATGCATAATATGCAGCTACACTACCACCAAATATAATTGCACCAGCTATAAATGAACCGATATATTTTAAATAATCTCTTCTTGATACTTTACTTTCTGATGACATCAAATAAACTAATTAAAAGTTCGCTATTTAAATTTTTCAAAAGTTCAATTAAGGATCCTTGTTAAAGAAATTAATAGGGTTTTGATAAGGCAAATTGGTAATAAAGATTTAACCTCTTTAATTAATAATTACAACACCATTCCAAAATTTTTATATAATTAAGAGCGATAAAACAAAGCATGATAAAACCTGGATCTTACTTCATGTTAGGGAATCATGCATGTGCATTAGGAGCCATATATGCTGGTTGCAAGTTTTTTGCAGCATATCCAATAACACCACAAAGCGAGATTGCTGAAGAAATGTCAAGATTATTACCAAAAGTTGGTGGGATATTTATTCAAATGGAGGATGAATTAGCTTCTATATGCGCTACAATAGGCGCATCTTTAACTGGATTAAAAGCTATGACTGCAACTTCAGGACCAGGATTTAGTTTAATGCAAGAAGGTATAGGTTACGCTATAGCTACTGAGACACCATGTGTTATAGTTAATGTTCAACGTGTTGGTCCAAGTACGGGGAGTATTTTTGGTCAACAAGGTGATATAATGCAAGCGAGATGGGGTACTCATGGAGGCATATATGAGATAATAGCTTTATCACCTTCATCTGTACAAGACTTATTCAATCTCACAATCCAAGCATTCAATCTCTCTGAAGAATATAGAGTACCTGTAATAGTGCTATCTGAAGCTTCGGTAAGCCATTTAAGAGAAACATTAAAAGTTCCGGATATTAATGAAATAAACTTGGTAAATAGAAAATTGGCTACTTGCGATCCTAATGAATATAAACCATTTGAAGCACCATTAAATGAATGCCCTCCTATGGCAATACTCGGTAGTGGATATAAAGTGTATTATACCGGCCATCTTCATACCGAAGAGGGCCATCCTGTATTAAGTTTGGTTAGATACCATTTGGCTGATAAAGTATGGAGGCGTTTATCTAACAAGATTAAATCAAATATCGATAAGATAATTAGGTTAGAAACTAAATATATAGAGGATGCTGAAATTATCGTTATAGCTTATGGTATGAGTGCAAGAGCTGCACTTAAAGCAGTAATGGATGCAAGAGAAATGGGTATTAAAGCGGGTATGTTAAGGCTCATTACCATATGGCCATTCCATGATTCTTTAATAAGAAAGTTATGTGCATCTGCAAGGAGTATAATAGTAGCTGAAGTGAATAATGGTCAAATTCTTTATGAGGTTAAAAGAGCTGTAAATAATGATCAAAAAGTAATACCATTACTCAAATTGGTAGATACTCACACACCAGATGAAATATTGTTAAAGATAAAGGAGGTAGCTTAAATGGAGCATCCATTGAAAAAGTTAATTAAAACGGAAAATCTTCCACATGAGTTCTGTCCAGGTTGTGCTATCGGTCAAGTTTATCATTGGGTTGCAAGAGCGATAGATGAGCTTGGTATAGATATGAATAAAGTTGTACTTGTGAGTGGAATTGGATGTTGTGCAAGGGGTGTAAGATTTGTACGTTGTGATGCACTTACAACACTTCATGGTAGGGCTCTAGCATTCGCTACAGGTATTAAACTCGCTAATCCGAATTTAAATGTAATAGTTGTAACAGGAGATGGAGATGGATCGGGAATAGGAGGAAATCACTTAATTCATGCAGCAAGAAGGAATGTAGAGCTTACGGTAGTTTTACTTAACAATGGTGTATATGCATCTACAGGTGGGCAAGTAGCCCCAACTACACCACATGGTGCTTATACCCCAACAACGCCTTTTGGTAATATAGAAGATCCATTCGATTTATGTAAACTTCTTGAAGCTGCAGGCGCTGTATATGTAGCAAGATGGACTACATATCATGTTAGACCTGCAATAGAATCGATAAAAAAAGGTATAAAGAAAAAAGGCTTTTCATTTATAGAGATTATAGGTCAATGTCCAACATATCTTGGTAGATACGTATTGAAACTTTATGAACCGGTAGAGTGTATAAATTGGTTTAAAAATAATTCGATAAGGAAAGAGTTAATAGGAAATTTATCAAAAGAGGAGTTGGCTAATAAAATTATCGTTGGAGAATTTGTAGATAAGGAAAAAATAGGGTTGGTTGAGCGTTATCAAAAACTTTATGGAAAAATTTGAATTTTTCATTTTTAAATCAATCATTTAGAAACTTCTGATAAACCTATACTAAAGTCTGGGCATACAAGTTCACAAATCTTACAAGCTGTACATCCTGATTCATCAATAAGTTTTACAAAATGATAACCTCTTTTATTCATCTCTTCAGATAAACTTAAAACTTTTGATGGGCAGAACCATACACATATACCACAACCTTTACAAAGATCTTCGTAAATAATTAATGAATATTCTTTATTGCGCCTTACTAAATTAAATACTGCCATTTTTACACCATCCCACTTTTAAATGCTTTTATATTATCTTCTCTAACTTGCTCTGGCAATACCATATTTATAGATTTTATTAAAGATTCTTCATTAAGTATTCTTGTGATTGAAATAAGCCTTCCCAACATTACCATGTTTACCATTGCTCTTTTCTTCAATTTATCTGCAACGCTCATAATCGGTACCTTCTTTACAATTACATCATTACGTTTAATTTCTTCTTTTACGAGATCTTCATCTAAAATAATTAAGCCTCCACTCTTTACTTTATCCACATAATTTGAAAATCCAGATGCCATTAATACAAGTACATCTATAAATGTTACTCTCGGGCATATTATTTCACTATCCGATATGATAACATCAGATATACTTGGACCTCCCCTTGTCTCAGCACCATAAGACGGCCAATGGGATGCATACTTCCCCTCAATCGTTGCAGCCGTACCCAATATTATACCAGCCAATCTAATACCTTGCCCGCCTACGCCAGCTATTCTTATAGAGTATTCCTTGATTTGCAATTTATCAAATCCTAATATTTACTAATATTTAAACTCATCATTATTTTTGAATAATTGTAAATAAAACCTTTTGATTTAATATAGTGGGTTTATGAATAACCTTTTCGTGTATACCATAGGCCATGGTGCGAGAAAAAAGGATCAATTCCTAAGGCTTTTGAAAGAATACAATATTCAAGTTTTAATAGATGTGAGAAGGTGGCCGAATTCAAAAATAAGCCATTTTTGTAAAGAGGATTTGGAAAAGTGGCTTTCTGATGTTGGTATAAGTTACATTTGGTTAGGAGATACTCTTGGTGGTTATCGAAAAGGAGGTTATGAAAAATACATGACTTCAAAGGCTTTTTTAAATGGAGTAAATCAAATTCTTCAAATAGCTAAAAGAAATCGAGTATGTTTAATGTGTTTAGAAATTTCTCCTAAAGGCTGCCATCGCCGCTTTATATCAAGTTACTTAAACAAATTGGGTGTGAGTGTTATACATATATTATCTGAGGGTAAATTTGAGATTATTAAGTAATAATTAAACGTATACTCTCTATAAATTGATAAATTGATTAAATATCCTAAAAATAAAAATAACTGTGATTGATTGCTATTTACTCTCACTACTTTGCTTAGCTGCTTCCTCAGATGGTGTTGTAACCTCAGTTTCTAATGGTGCAGGCGGTGGTGTAGTTGCCATTGTCCAACCAATCCAAGCAACAATCCCTAAAAGTATCGCTAAAGCTAAGAATGCTGTAATTTGTAATACTATTAAAGGCCAGTAATAAATCAATAAACCATATACTATTATTCCAATTATACTCCCAATTAGGATTAAAACGCCTATAATTTGATCCTTTTGCAATTTAGCCACCTATTATGGATACAATAATATGCTTAATTTACCTTTCGGATGATTTTTAATGCTCAAAAATTAATGTAACTTCACAAAAATACCTTTAATCACAATCTTTCAACTCTCAGAATTTTATTCATTATTGATTTTTATTTGGATTGAAATAATTCTTTGCCCTTAATGCCTATCCACATCACACAAAGATAACCCGGAATTACAGCTACCAATACATTGATTAAGTGAGTGAAAAAACCTATTGGCATAAGTATCTCTGCAGGAAGTTTAAAGCCAAATAGGAATATAACCATCCAAGCAGCTTCAAATGTTCCTAAAAATCCAGGTGCAGCAGGAAATATGAATGATGCAGCCATTAAAGTTGTACCTAATATTATTATGCTCCAATGTAATTTACATGCAAAAGCTTCGAATATGAAGTAAAAACTTAAAGCGTAAACCATCCATATTAATAATGATAATACGAAGCTTAAAGTAACTAAGCTGAACTCTTGGCCCAAACCTGAAGCACCTTCCAATATAGATTTTAAACTATTGAAAATCTTCTCCCTCCACTTATTTGAGATTATAGAAAGCTTATTTAATAATCGCTCTGCAAAGCTTAAGAATTTAATTTGCATAATTGTTGCTATAATCACACCTACAATTGCTATTAAAGCGAATGTAAAAATCAAGGTGAGACCATCTATAAACCACGAAGGATATGTAATATTCGATGGAAGGAATAATATAGTTATGAAACCGATAAGGGAGATACTGAATAAATCGAGTATTCTTTCAACCGCTATTGATGAAAGCCCCTCAAATATCCCAATTCTCTCCTTTCTATTCAAAATAATCGCTCGAACAAATTCGCCTATTCGAATGGGGATTAATGTATTCACAAAATAACCGATAATAGTTATTCTAAAAGTATTAATGAGGCTTACTGAGTTCTTTACTGGTCTCAATAATATTGCCCATCTCACACCCCTAATTAAATAAAATGTTAAAAAGAATATTATGCTAATAATAACCATCTCAACTTTAAGCTTTTGTAATGTAATAAGAAAATCCTCCAACTTAATTGTTGATAGTGAGATAAATAAAAGTATCAATCCTATTATGGTTAAAATGATTAATTTAAGCCAATGTGATGGTTGCAATTTAGCAAAAATAAAGTTAAGCTCCTTATTAACTCTTCACCATTTTAGTAAAGAAAATAAAAACTTGGGTATAATATATAGGTATGCATGGATTGGTAAATACATTAAAAAGCTATTCGAATTTTGAGTTAGTGGAGCAAAAAAATTCATTACAAAAAAGAGTTAGTGTTGTGATACCAACCTTAAATGAAGTTGGTACTATTGGCAAGCTTATTGATGAGTTGGAAAGTTTGGGAATTGTAAATTGGATAATTGTTGTGGATGATGGTAGTACAGATGGTACGATAGATACTTTGATTAAAATGAATGAACGTTATGGCAATATAATCTTAAAGGAGAGGGGTAAAAAATTAGGATTCGGGAGTGCGATTCAAGATGGGCTCGATATCGCATTAAAACTTCAACCCAATCCTGATTATATTGTAGTAATGGATGCTGATTTATCCCACAATCCAAATTATATTCCTAAAATGATTGAGCTTTGTTGTAATGCTGATATGGTTATAGGTAGTCGCTATGTGAAAGGAGGGAAAATTGAGGGATGGGGTTTAAAAAGAAAACTTATATCGGGATGTGCAAATTGGCTTGCTAGAACTCTTCTTCGATTAAAGGTAAAGGATGCTACAACTGGTTTCAAATGTTATAGTATAAAAGCGGTAAAAGTTATTTTACCATTGGAAAATAAAGGTTATGCGATTCAAATTGAGACTTTGTTAAAAGCACATAAAAATGGGTTGAGAATTGTTGAATTACCAATTACCTTCGTGGATCGCAAATATGGTAAGAGTAAACTTAATTTACATGAAATAATGAATTTCCTCATTTATATCTTACGCAATGTATTTTAATCATTTGAAATCCGAGTTTGATTTTATCAAAAAGTTTATCGTGTTAAGTATCTTCCATAATCACTTAAAGCTGACATTACTTTTGCCACTCTTGCTGGTGATGTGTAAGTTGGAATTCTACCCTCTTTTAATATTCTTAAACCTTCAGTTATGCTCACACCACCCATCCAAAAGGCTAATATCGGCTTATCATATTTTTTGGAAAATTCAACAACAGCTCTTGCTGGTCCATCTGATGTTACGATACCTTGTGAAACATAAATAGAGATTATACCATCTATAAATTTTTCATTAGCTATAATATTAAGTATTTTTGAGTAACATTCATAATCTGCACTCCCAGTCATATCTATAGGATTAATGGGTGATGCTATTGGTGGTAAATATAAGCGGAGTTTTTCTCTCAATTCTATTGGAAATGCTGGAATATTTAAGCCGAGTTGTGAGCACCAATCTGCAACCATTACGCCCAACCCACCAGCATTACTCACTATAGCCACATTCTTACCCTTCATTATTGGTTGATATGATAATGCTATTGCCACATCAAGTAGCTCTTCTATATCACTTACACGGATTATACCCGCTTGCTTAAAAGCACCTTTTATTACAACATCATCAGACCCTGCGATAGAGCCTGTGTGTGATAAAGCCGCTCTCGAGCCAGCTTCACTCACACCCGATTTTATTGCTACTATTGGCTTCTTCTTTGTAACGAGCTTTGCAATATCAATTAACTTTTTACCAGCTTTTACTTCCTCAATATACATAGCGATAACATTTGTTTGTTGATCTTTCATTAAATAAGCGAGTATATCAGCTTCATCTACATCGCATTTATTACCAAGATTAATGAATTTAGAGAAGCCAACCTCTTGCTGCAATGCGCAATCCAATAAGCCACAACACATCGCACCACTTTGAGAGATGAATGAGATTGAACCTTTTAAAGCTCTTGTAAAAGTAAATGTGAGATCTAAATTTATTTCTGTATTGATAATTCCAAAACAATTCGGACCTATTATTCTAATATTATTCTCCTTACCAACTTTAACCAACTCTTCTTGCAAACTCTTATTACCAACTTCAGCGAAGCCAGCTGATACTACTATAGCTCCTTTAGCGCCTTTTTTTGCTGCTTCACTTATAACTTCAATAACTCTTTCTGCTGGTACAATAATTTCAACCAAATCAATTTCTTCATCTATATCTTTAATACTTGGATATGCTTTTCTACCAAATATTGTATTATGTTTCGGATTTACGAGATATATCTTGCCAGAATATCCACTACTGAGTGCATTTCGTGTAACTCCTTCACCTACTTTGCCTCTTACATCTGTAGCTCCCACAATTACCACAGATTTTGGCTCAATAATATACTTCATTTGCAAATAAGTTTCTTCAATCCATTCTTCATTAAATAGCTCTTTTTTCAACCCATATTAAATATGGTAATAGTTTTAAAATAGTTTTTAAGCATTAATTTGTTGGGATGGTTATGCTTTTCATAACCTTTGCAAATATAGAGTCGAAGAGAGAGAAAGAAGCATATTTAGCTGTAGCTGAGAAGATACCGAAATTGAGTGGTGTGAAAGGAGTGTATTTAACATTTGGAGCGAGGGATGTAGTAGTTTTGCATGAAGGTCCAGATCTTAAAAGTGGTGTTCAAATGGCTGTTAAATTGAGGAATATTCCCGGAATTATCAATACAGAAACTATTGTTTGCATGGATATTGAACAAGTATTTGCACCATAGCGTAATTAATGTTTTAAAAAGTGGATCGTAAGTAAATAAAGATTAATTTAATGAAGTTTAAAAATTAATATCGTAAAAGTGTTATTGATGGAGAGAAGAGCTAAAGTTTTAGAAATTATTGAGTTAGCGATTAAAGAGGGGCGTAAAATACTTTTGGAGCATGAGGCTAAGCTTATATGTATAGAGCATGGAATATCAACGCCTAAATTCTTTCTCACAAAAAGCTTGGATGAAGCTTTAAATTGTGGAGCTATTTTAGGCTATCCATTAGTAATGAAAGTAGTTTCACCTAACATTATTCATAAATCTGATGTGGGAGGTGTGGAAATAAATATTAAAAATGAGAGTGAACTTTATTCAGCTTATCAAAGAATTTTAAAGAATGTTATTGAACGAGTACCAAATGTAAAAATTTTTGGTATATTAATAGAAGAAATGGTACCGGATGGTGTGGAAGTAGCTTTAGGCATGGTAAGAGATCATTCATTTGGACCAATTATTATGTTCGGATTGGGCGGCATATTTATCGAAGTATTGAAAGATGTTTCATTTAGAGTAGCTCCATTAAGTAGCGTAGATGCTGAGGAGATGATAAATGAGATTAAAGGGCGTAAAATACTTAATGGCTTTAGAGGTAAACCACCCGTAGATATTAACACATTAAAGAATACTATTCTCACATTATCTGAGTTATCTATCACATACCCAGAGTTTTTTCAAATCGATTTAAACCCAATAATTATTCGTGGTAAAGATTTAAGAGTTGTAGATGCTCGTATAACCCTTCATTAAAGGCTTGATAGTAACTTTTACCATTTGATTTCTATTGTTATATCAAATTATTATGATGAATTAATTTAACTCTCTTGTATAGGGCCTATAACCTCTTCTCCAACCATTTTATTTATTTCAGCAACATATTCATTAACTTGATTTTGAATCTTCTCAATCATATCTTCTGTTAAATGAGCAAAACGCCCTTGAATCTTAAGATATTCCTCAACCTTCTTTCTCTTTGGCACTCTTACCGTTACTGCCATTTTACCGTTATAAACTTCATAAAGAACCCACATACCTGTTTGTACGGCTAACTCACCAACCCTTATTGTAAGGCTTGGATCGTATCGCCATCCAGTTGGGCAAGGTGATAAAACGTGAATGTAAGCTGGTCCTTCAACATCTATAGCTCTCTTAACTTTATTAAATAAATCTCTCCAATATGGTGAAATTACAGCTGAGGCTACGTAAGGTATTCTATGAGCTGCAGCTATCGCTACCATATCCTTCTTTTGTTGTATTTTACCCTTCAATATTTTTCCAACTGGTGAAGTTGTAGCCCAAGCTCCGAATGGTGTTGAACCACTCCTTTGTATACCAGTATTCATATAAGCCTCATTATCTTGGCATATGTATACTACATCATGTCCTCTCTCTAACATACCACTCAATGATTGAAAGCCTATATCGGTTGTGCCACCATCTCCACCAATCACTATCACATGAATCTTTCTATCTTGTGAAATTACGCCTTTTTTCTTTAAAGATTTTAAAGCAGCCTCTACACCTGAAGCTACAGCTCCAGCATTCTCAAAAGCTATGTGAACCCAAGGGACTCTCCAAGCGGTATCTGGGAATATAGATGTTGAGACCTCAAGGCAACCAGTTGGTGTTACAATAATGCAATCTTTTCCAGCCACTTTAGTTACCCAACGAACGAGAATACCTTCAGGGCAACCTTGGCATAATCCATGACCTGGTGCAAAATATTCTTCCTTCGGAACATCCTTCACAGTTTTATAAAATAATGTGCTCATTTTACCACCTCACACCAAAGTATTCACAACTTCTCACCACTCTTTTTTCTCGATAAGCTTCTATAGATTTTTTAACCATACTCTTTATATCATTTACTGTAACGTCCCTACCACCAATACCCGCTATAAAGTTTGTGAACATCGGTCTATTTTTTTCATTCATAAATACGCTCAATATCTCAAATAACAATGGACCAGCTACACTACCAAAGCTAATCGCTCTATCTATCACAGTAACCACTTCATACTTTGATAATAAATCTCTCCACTCATCACTTGGGCATGGTCTAAATAATCTAGGTCTGAATAAGCCTACTTTTAACCCTTCTTGACGAAGCTCATCTATTGCTACTTTGGATGTGCTTGCGATAGCGCCCATAGTAGCTAAAACATATTCTGCATCATCCATTTTATAACACTCGTAAAGCCCATAACTTCTACCAAAGTATTCACCAAACTCCTTATCAACTCTTCTTAATGCGTTTGGAACTTTACTTAAAGCATCTATAAGTTGATACTTAAACTCATATTCATAATTTGGTAAGCAGAAAACACCGAGTGTTACAGGCTCATCAGGATTTAATACTCGCTTCACTCTCTTTGGTGCAAAATCAAGAACTTCCTTATCATCATGTACAATTACAGGCTCGTAAGTGTGGCTTAATACATAACCATCAAAGCAAATCATAACTGGCACTTGTATCTCATCAAGCTCAGCCAATTTGTAAGCTTGGATTACTGAGTCATAACCTTCTTGAGCTGATGATATATAAATTTGTACCCAACCACAATCCCTTGATGACATAGAGTCCTGATAATCTGAATGTATATTTATAGGTGCGGATAAAGTTCTACATGCTACGCCCATAACTATAGGTAATCTACAACCAGATGCGATAAAGAGGCACTCATGCATTAATGCTAAGCCTTGTGAACAAGTAGCTGTGAATGCTCTCGCACCCGCTGCAGAAGCACCTATACACGCACTCATAGCTGAATGCTCAGATTCAACTGGAATATACTCTGCATTAAGCTCACCATCAGCTATAAATTGAGCAATACGCTCTACTATATCACTTTGTGGTGTAATAGGGTATGCTGCTACTACATCAACATCACAAGCTTTTGCAGCGTAAGCTACTGCATAATTTGTAGGTAAAGGTAATCTCTCAACCTTCATTCACATCATCTCCTCCACCATCGTAATAACCTTTACTGGACATTCCTTTGCGCATATACCACATCCTTTGCAATGATCGTAATCGACTTGGGAAATATCTGGAAATATTGTACCATCTGGGCAATAAATGTAACAAAGCATACATTTGATGCACTTCTCCCAATTCACAACGGGTCGAAAATCTCTCCACGCTCCAGTTTTATTTCGTATCGTACTCCCTGGAGAAGTATTCTTACTCCCTATTGGTATTTCTCTCCAAGATTTTAACTCAGACATAATATCACCTCATTTTAATATTTGAGTCTCTTTATAAGCTCTCAAAACGGCTTTAACATTCTTCTCACCAATTTTACCTTTAAATCTTTCAAGCACTACTGCTGTGATTGTATCAATTTTTACCAACTCTGTAGCTCTTACCACACTTCCAAGTATAGCAGTATTCACAATTGGAGCGCCTAACTCCTCTATAGCGATTTTATTTGCATTTACAGTTGCTATAAGTCCATTTACATTCATCATTTTCTTAATATCTTCTGGTTGCATCGTTGTATTTATAATAATCCCTCCACCATTTTTCAAACCATCAGTAACATTTACAGTTGATGTAAGTGTTGGATTGAGAATTACAACGATATCCGGATTGTAAATATTGCATCTTACATTAATCGGTTTATCATCAATTCTTGTAAATGCTACTACAGGTGCACCTCTTCGCTCAGGACCGAATTCTGCAAATGCTTGTGCATACTTACCCTCATTAATAACTGCTCTGGCGAGTAAAACAGCTGCTGTTACCGCTCCTTGCCCTCCTCTACCATGCCATCTGATTTCTATCATTTTATCATCACCATAGCCTCTATTTTTACTCATAAATAAACGCTATGCTATGATAATTATTATAAAATTAAATTTTTAAAATTTACATTATTAAATTAAGAAGTTATACAATCTCGATTTGAATCAACTACTTTTTACAAAATTGAGAAAAGATTAAAGATATAAATCAAAAATTCCATTTGTCAATCCTTTCATGTTATTAAATCAAATTTACAAATAAGCCAAACTTCCCAAATTAAAGATTCAAATACAATCTTCATTAAATTGGAAGGTGGTGATTAAGTTTGGGCAAGATCGTTATTAAATCCAATCGTTTAGCACCTCCTATAGGCCCATATTCCCATGCGGTTAAAGCGAGCAACTTCATCTTTCTCTCTGGACAAATAGGATTGGATAAGAACGGGAAGGTTGTTCAAGGAGGCATTTCAGAGCAAACAAAGCAAGCTTTGGAGAATATGAAGGCAATTTTAGAAGATGCAGGATACTCTTTAGATGATGTGGTGAAGGTTACTGTGTTCTTAAAGGATATTCGCCACTTTAGCGAGATGAATGAAGTTTATAAAAAATACTTCCCATTTAATCAACCTGCAAGATCAACCGTAGAGGCGAATATGGCATCTCCAGATTTACTCGTTGAGATAGAAGCAATTGCCTATAAGGATTCTTAATATTCCTTTAGAGTTTTTGGTAAAGTAATAATATAAATAGTTAAAATGTTAGAGTTAACTGAAGCTTATAAAAATTTCTAAAAAATCTAATACTGAATCTGAACTAATATAACTTCATCATTAAAAAATAATGATTAAGAAACTAATTTTTAAGATATAACTTTTTTAGTTTTTAAATTACAATTTATTCGCTAAATAACAAAGCTTTTTCACTAACGTCTATAAAAACGTTTGAGCTTACCTTCTTATGTGTTATTTTTATAGATGTGCCGAGGGCCGGACTTGAACCGGCGACAGCCCGGTCTTCAGCCGGGTGCTCTCCCACGCTGAGCTACCTCGGCTCTATTTTAATTTGGATTAAAAAAAGGTAATTAAATCTTCTCTTTAACCTTCTCAATTTTTTAACAATAAAAGTTTTATCAGAAAAGTGCTGGAAGATTCAAGTTAATTGGAAGTTCTTGGGAAAGGAGTATTATATAGATAGTAGATAGGGATTAGCATTATGCAAAGAGATATTCTATAGCCTTTTAAGGTGAAAATTGCATCCCTCAAGACTTGATGTGATAGGCTTTCAAATAAAAAGTGAATTAAAGCCACTCGATTTGCCACTCGATTTATCACTAATGCAATTAAGGATAACTTTTCTGGGTAATATTATTCTTATGTAACTATATTTTCTCATTAACTTTTAATTGTTATAAAAATCATGCGGAGTCGGTAAGCTAATTTTATTAGTAAAAAAGCTTTAAGAATTGTTACTTAACTTTTAATAAAGGTATTTCATTCTCAACCCAAATAAACTTACGTTGTAAAGACTTTGGATATATACGCTTCCAATCCAATCCAATTTGTTTTGACCATTCATAATAAACCCTTGGATCGATGTAATTCTTAAGTGATGTATTCAAATTGTATTCTTTAATTGCTTTTGCAAGTTCTAATTGAAGCTTAGCTTTTTTAATCCGTTGCTCTAACCTTTGCAAACCTTTCTCAGTTTTTGGTTTTGGTGTTGCTAAGAGTTTTGCAAGTCGCTCTTCCTTCTTTTTTATACTCTCTTCCCAATTTTTAGGCGGTGTTCGCTTATGATTACACTTTATAGCAGCTTCTAAATTGGCTAATTTTGCATAATAAAGCTTTACATATTCATCTTCATTCTTAATGGTATCATTAACCTTCTCAAGAAATTCTTTAACGGTTTTTGTCGCTATGTAAGTGCGAAAAACCTTTGCTGTAAGCCCTTTATCAAACCTTTTAAGGAAGTCATTAACCTTTTCAGACGTAATGCCATCAAATATAAGATCTTGTGGTTTTTTCCCTTTCATAAACTCTTTAAAATTATCTATGAGCTGAAGATTAGGATTCTCTATAACCTTTTGCCATCTCACACAATCCTTTCCTAAAAAGTCAAACTCTATACTATTTTTATTTAACTTCACATGCTCCACTCTAAGTGTTGTAGCACCAACCGTATCAGCCTCATCTTCATCCTTTTCATCACCAACTCTCAAAGCTAAGGTATCTATTAAGTAACAAACGGTAGCCACCTTTCTAATACTCTTTCTCTTAGAAGAAAGCATCTTTACAATCACACCTCTAATCCTATCAATTTTCTTATCCAACTTTGATGCTATATCATACTTGAGATAATCTTGACGTTGTCTTAAGAAGGATGATTCAGATAACCAAACATACTTATTCTTACTGGGATTGATTTTATCAACCCATTTTGCTAACCACATACTGGTATGATCATGTACTATACCACCCCAATTACCTTCAGGTATAGGCGCATCTTCTCCAAGATTTAATATGATATCTTCGAATTTAACCCGCTCTTTCCATTTGCCACGAAGAGGGTGATTGCCCCGACCCATGAATATACCAGGAGGTTCAACCATCCAATTTGAGATCTCCACCTTTATTCCATCCACGATAGCATAACCATACTTTGCTTTAAGCTCCTCACGCATTTTTTTCCGTTCTTGAGTTAATCTCTTCTTCTCATCTTTGCTTAAAGATTCTTTTTTCCTTTTCTCCTCATCTATAAATTTATAGTATTCAGACAAATCTATATCGTTAAACGTTATATCTCTGTAAGCTGGTGGTAAGTGAGGCTTTAAAGATTCAAGAAAGTTTTTTTGAAAAACTTCATCTTTTACATATGGTGTGTCCTTCTTTTTTGCCCAAGCGTAAAGCATCTCTTCCACTATTGGATCAGGTATTAACCAATCACCTTTTAAACCAACTTTTATACCCTTAGCCTCATATTCAGGTGGAAGAGCTACACCATTATGTATGAGCGTTTTCCATTTCATTCCTCTCAATGTGCTCATCCCTTAATTTACAACACGAACTACTTTGGATTGTAGTAAAAATTTTTCTAAGATTTTAATAAGAATAGAGCTACTACATGAATTGATATGTAAATAAAAGTTATCGATGATATAAGATTAATTAATAATCAATTCATGTTTTTATTTACAAGTTTTACAATAATACTTTTTAAAGATTAATCCCTTTAAAATGGCACAATCGCTACAAAGATTTTTACCACATAATTCACAACGCTTCCAATGCTTTTGGCAAACGATATTTCCACAACTCTCACATACAATTATAGCTTTAGCTTTACAAATTGAGCAAAAAATTGTCTCATCCAAAACTTCTTTTCCAATAGCTCCTTGAATAACTCTTCGATAATTTTTATCCTTAGCTTTAAATAATAATGAAATTGTAGGAATATTAATGAGCTTACAATCTAAAATTTGAGTATCTTTTACTAATGGTGTTAACACCTTAACCCCCTTAGCATACTTATACTCAAAGCATAATTTTTTAACGATTTCTCGTTGAGCTAGTTTTCTAGCATCAAATGGTGTAAGTTTAGGCCGATTAACAATTACATAATCAAACTCTTTCTTTAAATCTGATATATTTAATGATGTAAGCTCAAAATTTGAATAATTAGCAAGTCCTATACCTTTCGGTAAAGATGGTTGCACACCTTCAGCTATAGAATCAACAATTTTTGAGAATATTGCATCAATTACAACGATGCCTTTACTCTCTATATTTACTACATTCCCACTCACCTTATGTTGTGAAAAGCAATCGTAACTCACAAAATAATATGGATAAAAATCCAATTTTGCTTCAATTAAATGAAGTTCTTTAGCATTTAAAAGATGATGGAGATCGATTGCATCATATTTTGAAATTTTAATCTTTAAAGTATTGTTAATAAGCTCATCTTGAGTTTTAACCTCGTTAAGCTTACGTTGCAAAGTATCTAAATCCCATAATTCAACCTCTAAAGCTTTTGCATGTAATTTAGCTTCAGATGTAAAACCTCCAGTGGAGATAAATATACCTTTAGTTAATCCTAAAGCTCGAAGTTTATCATAAAAATTTCTTACCTCTTTAATATCGATAGGTGATTTTACATATTTGCATTCAATAGCGATTTTAATCGTACCGAAAACTTCAGTCTTTGATGCTAATACATCTATTTCATGAGAAACATCATATCTATCTTTAAGTTTGCACCTAACTTCTGTATCAAAACCCCAACGGCGAAAGAGATTTGCTACCGCATCTTCTAAGATAATGCCTTTCCACTTCATCGATGTGGTATCGCTCAAATCTATCTTTATTTTGTAAAAGTAAGTAATAAGTCTTTTAAAACCTTGAGTATATGAAGCTACCGAAAAATTATAATTTTACAAGTTTTAATTTAAATTTAGCTTATCTTAACTGGGAGTAGAGCATTGCTATCTAGTAAATCGTTAATTGTAGAGCCTGAAATTGAAAGGAGATTAAAAAAAGCACATTACGGTATTTATAAGCATGGAGCGGTAGAAATTTGTAAATGGACAAAAACTTCCATAAAGAATGAAGGAGATTGTTATAAAGGTAAATTTTATGGTATAGATACGCATCGCTGTATGCAATTTACACCTATGGCAATATGGTGCCAACATAATTGCATCTTTTGCTGGCGCCCAATCGATTTATTTAAAATGGCAAAGATTGATGAAAGCATGGTTGTAGAGCCAAAAGAACTTATTGATGGTTTAATTAAAGAAAGATTGAGATTACTTTCAGGATTTGGAGGTAATAAAAATGTTGATAAGATGAGATTAAAGGAGGCATTTATACCTACTCATTACGCAATCTCACTTTCAGGTGAGCCAACTTTGTATCCAAAGCTATCTGAACTTATTCAATATTTGCATCAATTAAAACATACCAAATCTATCTTTTTAGTAACAAATGGGCAAGAGCCAAGTATGCTTCAAAAATTACAAAAAGAGAATTCTTTACCCACTCAACTTTATTTATCAATAAACGCTTCAAATAAGGCTCAATTTTTAAAGATTCACTTACCAGAGTATAAAGATTGTTGGGAAAGATTTATTGAAAGTTTAAATTTGATTCAAAAAATTAATACTCGTAGTGTAATAAGATTAACAATGATTAAAGGTATTAATACAAATGAAGAATGCATATTCGAATTCTCAAAACTTATAGAAATGGGTAAGCCTCACTTTTTAGAGATTAAATCATATATGCACATAGGTTCATCTATACAACGTCTCAATCATAGCCACATGCTTAGCTTTAATGAGATTTATGAGTATGGGAAAAAGTTTAATTCTCTTTTACCTAAATTTAAAATTATTAATTACGATGAATCTTCACGCATAGTTTTATTGCAAAATATGGAGCGCTATATTAATGTAAAAATTTAAAATTTGAGCAAATAACTTAAATACAAGGCTTTTCTCTTAATACAACTCAAATGAGCTTTGATAAAATTTATGAAAAAGCGTATAACTTTTCAAAAGAGTCTTTAAAAAATGAGAAAGTATCAAATTTAGATCATACATTAAGGGTATTGAAATGGTGTGAGCGCATAGGTATGGAGGAAAAAGCAGATCTCGAGGTTTTAAGGCTTGCAGCCATTTTACATGATGTGGCAGTACCTAAAGTGGGTAGAAAGAAGCATTGTGAAGAAAGTGCAAAAATGGCTAAGAATCTTTTAGCAGAGGATCTTCCTAAAGATAAATTAGAGAAAATAATTGGAGCTATATCTACACATAGTAAGTTTGTGAATGGAGAGCCTAAAACAAAGGAAGCTAAGATACTTTATGATGCAGACCTCTTGGATTGTATAGGAGCTATAGGCATAGTGAGAGCAGTATTAAGAGCTATTTCTGATGGGGCTAGTGGTAATTTAGATGAAATGTTGGATGTATTAAAAAATGTGCAAAAAACTTTTAGTAGCAAACTCCATTTTGATAGTGCTAAAAAAATAGGAGAAGAGAGGTTAAAATTCTTAGAGGGATTTATAAAAGAATTAGAGATGGAGTTAAAAGGAGAAAAATAAAGTTTAGATGTAAAGAATATGATTAGAATTTATCTTAGAACTATTAAAACTATTTATCAAGATTGAGCTTTAGTTTTTGATGATTCTTCTTCTCTAGTTGCAAAGATAATATCATCAATTTTTAAAATTAATGTAGCTGCTTCAATAGCCGATTTAATAATCTGCTCCTTTACTTTAACTGGTTCAAACACATCCTTCACATACATATCACATACCTTTCCCTCAAATACATCAATCCCATACCACTTATTCCCTTTAGCATGTTGCAAATTAAGCTCAACTTGTATATCGATAGGATTTAATCCTGAATTCTCCGCTAATGTTAGTGGGATTGTTTCCAATGCTTCAGCAAATTTTTGCACAACCAATTGCTCTTTACCGGAAAGCGTATTGGACCACTTTCGAATTCTTTGAGCAATATGTGCTTCTGATGCTCCTCCACCAGCCACTATAAACGGTTTCTCTATAACATTTTTTACCGCTATTAATGCATCATGTATAGCTCGTTCTACCTCATCAATTACACGATCTGATCCTCCTCTAATTAAAATGCTTACAGCTTTTGGATTTTTACATCCTTCCACAAATATCAACTTATCATTCCCAACTTTTCGCTCTTCAATTAATTCAGCAAATCCTAAATCTTCATTTTTTAATTCATCCAAATCCGTCACAACTCTACCACCAGTAGCTTTTGCTAATTTAACCATATCACTATCCTTAACACTTTTCACAGCTAATATCCCAGATTTAACCATGAAATGTTGAATAAGATTATCAATATCTTTTTGGCAAATAACTACATTTGCACCAGTTGATAAAATTTTATCAAACATTCTTTTTAATATTTCAACTTTCTCATTTAAAAATCGCTTCATTTGATTAGGATCATTAATTCTAATTTCAGTACTAATCGCAGTTCTTTCTATTTCTAAAGCTGAGTTAATTAAAGCGATTTTAGCATTCTTAATGCATTTAGGCATATTTGGATGAGCCACTTCTTTACTCAAAATAATACCATTTATAAGCTTGGTATCTTTGAGAGAATCACCAACTTTCTTTTCAATTTTAACATTATCAATCTCAACTTTATAATCAGCATTAATCTTTTCACTAACCCTTAATAATGCATTTACCACTAACTCTGCTAACTCATATGCATCTCTTCCAACCAATTTAGTAAGCATGACAGTAGCAGCAATTTTATTAAGCCGAGTTCGATCATTCACATTAATTCTCTCAGCAATTTCATTCAATATCTCCAATGCTTTATCCGCTGCAATTTTATAACCATCAGCGATTATAGTTGGGTGTATATCTTTATCTATCAACTTTTCAGCTTTATCTAATAAAGCTCCAGCCAAGATTACAGCCGATGTAGTCCCATCACCAACTTCACTATCCGTAGTTCTAGCTATCTCTACCAATATTTTTGCAACTGGATGCTTTACATTAATCTCCTTAAGAATTGTAGCACCATCATTTGTAATTAGAATATCACCAAAACTCGTGATTAACATTTTATCCATACCACGAGGGCCAAGAGATGATTTCACTAACTCTTTAACTAACTTTGCAGCCATAATATTGTTCCTTTGAGCTTGCTTACTACGGCTCTCATACGTGCCCTTCTTTAAAATAAAAGTTGGTTGAATACCATTTACAACTTTTGGTATCATTATTCCTAAAATATACAAAATTAAAATTATGGTATTTTATCTTTTACTTTGGCTTGTAATCACATAAAGGATACTGTCAAGTTATGTTTTAAGGGTTTTTGAAGGACCGCTTGATGAAAAATCACCTCCAAAAGCAGCTTCTCAAAGCTCCCATAAAACATAACTTGACAGTATCACATAAAGAGAGCAATATTAAAAAGAAGATTAATTAAGATAACTGGCTATAAAGCCCATCGCTGAATTAAGTGATTAAGCCTTTTAAAAGCAGAGATTTTCTCCTCTCTCCTTACATCTGAAGAATCTACCAACTCTTTTAGAAATTGTATACTTTCATCCATACTCTTTCTATTCACAGGAAATGGGACGCCATCCTTACCACCATAAGCAAAGCTAAATTTTACTGGATCACGCCAACATGCTTTTTTCCCATAAATTAACTCAGATACTAAAGCCAATGCTCTAATAGTAGCTGGGCCCACACCCTTAAATGCTAGAAGTTCCTCATAATTGGTTGGTTGATAATCGTATAATTTTTTAAATAAATCCCAATTGAGATTTTTAGGCATTATGAATGCTTCATACTTATCAGATAAATAAGATTCATCACTTAACCATTTATCAAGACTCGATTTATTAACACTTAACTTTTTAATAGATGATATAAGATTTTGTGGATTTCCTTTAACCAAATCTACACATAATTTACGATTCTCCTCAGCCTCCTTAGCTGTCATATTCAAAACCATTGGTTTTACACAATCACCCACTATAGCATCGTGAGGTTCAACAATAAAATTATCGATATGTTTTGAGAGCCAATGATACCTCCTTGCCGTTTTATCAACTTCACATAAACCTTGTTGAATTAAAGCCCAATCTCCAGTTTCAGATATAAAGAATGCATGATGATAAATTGGGTATCCAGCTTGTATGGCTGAAGTATCAACTTTAGCACACATTCTACTCGCATACTTTAATCGCTCTATTTTATTTGAAGAAAGTCCAAGATAATCACCAATTTTATCAATTTCATTAGGAGTATTTTTAGATGCACGACCTTTACCACCAGCCATCATAACACCATGCTTCTCAAAAGTTAAAACATCCTTTAACACTCCAGTTACTACCGTAGTTAAGCCTGATGAGTGCCAATCGAAACCGAGTATACAACCAAAAGCTTGGAACCAATATGGGTCTGAAATGCGTAAAAGAAATTCATTTGGACCATACTCTTCATTCATTATTCGAATAATTTCATTAGCTAAGCGCTTCATGCGTGAAATAAGCCATTTTGGCGCATGTCCATAATGTAAAGGGAGAATAACGCAACCGCTCTTTCTCAATGCTCTCTGAAAAATATAGTAGGGAGGTTATATTTAACTTAAAGCCCCATTGGAAAGCATGTATATTCATTTTATCAAATTACCAATTTTAAATTGATAAAATGAAATGATAATACCATCTTTCTTATTAATGTTTAATGGTAATCACAAATTTTGGAAAATTTTAAAAATTGGTAATTAAATTAGGATTATATGTATTACCATAAGGAGAGGTGTATGAAGCTTGTCATCAAAAAAGCGAAAGGAAAATTTGGAAAAACTTGCGCGCGCTATTAACACTCTTCAAACCATTGTAGATAATGTGAATGTACCGAGGAATATTAGAAAGATTGTTAAAGAGTCTATAACAATGCTTCAAGATGAAAAGTTAAGTCCAGCAGTTCGAGCAGCTAATGTTATTAGTATGCTTGATGAAATTTCACAAGATCCCAATATGCCATCATTCACGCGTGTAACACTTTGGTCAGCGGTATCAACATTAGAAGGTATTAAGGAGTGAGTTAAAATAAATATCTTTTTTCTTTATAGTTCTATAAACTTTTCATAGAATATTTTAATAAAGTATTAATTCTATAAATAAAGTGATGAGAGCTGAAGCTTTCTCACCAGCACATATAACTGGCTTTTTTGAAATTTGTGATAATCAAGCAAACCCTTTATATATTGGTTCTAAAGGTGCTGGTTTTAGTATTATTCAAGGTGTTACTACAAAAGTAAGTATTGAACCTTATCACAAACCTTCTTTTGAGATAAGAATAAATGGATATCCAACTCAATCTGCATGTGTATCAGAGAGAGTATTAAAATTATTCTTAAAGCTTGTAAAAAGGAATTACCAAATAATTGTAGATCATAATATTAATATTCCGATTGGAGGGGGTTTTGGTTCGAGTGGTGCTGGTAGTTTGAGCTTATCTTTAGCTTTAAATGAAGCTTTAGGTTTAGGATTATCAAAGATTGAAGTTGCACAAATTGCTCATATAGCAGAAGTAGAGTGTAAAACTGGTTTAGGAACTGTTATTGCAGAAATGTATGGTGGATTTGAATTAAGGTTGAAGCCTGGAGCACCAGGTGTTGGAGAATTAAAAAAAATTCCTGTAAATGGTGATTACTCGATTTTATGCCTCAATTTTGGACCAATTTCAACTAAAAGAGTTTTAACCGATCCAAATTATCGGGATAAGATAAATGGTATGGGAGGAAAATTACTTAACGAATTGTTATCACATCAATCGATTGAAAACTTTCTTAAACTTTCTCGCCAATTTACAAATTATTTGAATATAATGACCGATAGGGTGAGAAATGTTTTAAAAGATGCAGATAGTAGAGGCTTTACTTGTAGTATGATGATGTTTGGTGAAGGAGTTTTCTCAATCGTAAAGAATGATGCAAAGGATTTAATGAAAATCCTCCATAAGTATTCGAGTATGGGTGGTAAAGTGATTTTAACAAAGATTGATTGTGATGGTGCGAGAGTTTTATGAATGAATCTTTTATTCCAGAAAATCATCCAAGAGCAGAATCTTTAAAGATTCGTGAAAAATTGGTTAAGTATTTTAAAATTGGAGTGGTAGTTCCTGAAGGATTAATTGCACATGGGCGGGGAGAGGCTTTCGATTATATACTTGGTGAAAAAACTATAACTCCAGCTCTTGATGCAATTAAAGCAGCAGCTGCTACTCTTTTACTCGCTAATTATCCAGTTATTTCTGTGAATGGTAATGTAGCTGCATTAGTTGCTAATGAAATAGTAAATTTAGCTAAAATTACTAATAGCAAGATTGAAGTGAATTTATTCAATAGAACACTTGAGAGAGAGATTATTATTCAAAAGGTTTTGAAAGAAGCTGGTGCTGAGGAAGTTTTAGGTGTTGGTAATAATGCATCTGCAAAAATACCAGAGTTAAGTAGTGAGCGAAGAAGAGTTGATCCTAATGGTATTTTAAAGGCTGATGTTGTTCTTGTACCTTTAGAGGATGGTGATCGTACTGAAGCTTTAGTTAAGATGGGAAAGATTGTTATAGCTATAGATTTAAACCCACTCTCACGCACATCTAAAAGTGCTAATATCACTATAGTGGATAATGTGGTTAGAGCTATACCAAAATTAATAGATGAAGTTTCTAAACTTCGCTTTGAAAGTAAAGAAAAGCTTCAACAAATTGTTAAAAACTTTGATAATAAAAAGAATCTCAATTTATGTATTGGGAGGATTATTGAATATCTCTCAAATCAAGCAAAAGTGGTATGAAATGGAATCATCGATTGTAAAAAAGGTTACAACTTTAAGTTTATTAAAAATGAAAGAAGAGAAGAAAAAAATCGTTATGATTACCGCTTACGATTATCCAACTGGATTGTTAGCAGATAAAGCTGGTGTGGACGTTGTTTTAGTTGGAGATTCTTTAGGCATGGTAGTATTGGGTTATGAGAACACGTTACCAGTTACTATGGATGAAATGCTAACCTTTTGTAAAGCAGTTTCGAGAGGTGTAAAAAGGGCTTTTATTGTGGCTGATATGCCATTTATGTCTTATCAAGTGAGTAAAGAAGAGGCTATTCGAAATGCTGGAAGATTAATAAAGGAAGGTGGTGCGGATGGTGTGAAATTAGAGGGTGGTATAGAGATTAAGGATACAGTTGAAGCGATTGTTCAAGCTGGTATACCAGTAATGGGGCATATAGGTTTTACACCCCAAAGTGTTCATAAATTGGGTGGTTATAAAGCACAAGGAAGGAGTTGTGATGAAGCATTAAAAATTATAAGGGATGCTCAAGCATTGGTAGATGCTGGAGTTTTTTCAATTGTGTTAGAATTTATGATGAGTGAAGTGGCTGAATTAATTACTCGTAAAGTAAAGGTACCTACAATCGGCATTGGGGCTGGTCAATATTGTGATGGTCAAGTCTTAGTTATTCATGATGCTTTAGGGCTTTACGATCGGGTTACACCAAGGTTTGTTAAGCAATATGTTAAGCTCTCTGAGATTATACTCGATGCTTTACAAAAGTATAGTAATGAAGTGAGATCCGGAATCTTTCCTGAAGATAAACATACATTCCACATGAGTGAAGAAGAGTATAAAAAGCTTCTGGAAGCTTTGGGGGATGATAGATGAGAATAGCTATTATTGGTGCTGGAGCTATTGGATGTTTATTTACTGCACTCTTTACTGAGGGTGGTGAAGACGTAATTTTAATAGATAGAAAGGCTGAGAGAGCAAGATTGATTCATGAAAGAGGTTTAAAGATTAGTGGGGTGAGTGGTGAAAGAATTATTCGAGTGAATATAGTAACTAACCCTTTATTGGCTGAGGAGTCGGATTTGATAATTATAGCGGTTAAATCTTATGATACAGATACCGCTGTGAATAGTATTTTACCAATAATCCATGAAAAAACTGCAATTTTGACTTTGCAAAATGGTTTGGGGAATGTGGAAAAGATTGTGAGTAAAGTAGGTGTAAAGTATGTTTTAGCTGGTGTAACTACTCAAGCATCTACCTTAATTAACTATGGTGAGATTTATCATGCAGCTCGAGGATTAACGATAATTGGCGAGTTAAATGGCATTATTACGGAGAGGGTTCGGAATATTGTGAATAAATTTAACCAATCCGATATTGAGGCAAAAGCAAGTTCCAACATTTATGGAGCTATATGGGAAAAAGTATTGGTGAATATAGGGATAAATGCTTTATCAGCAATTACTGGTATGAGAAATGGTGAATTATTAAATATACCGGAGATTAAGGAGATAATGATTGAAGCGGTGAAAGAAGGGTTAAGAGTGGCAAAAGCCATAGGGGTTAAATTGGAAAATGATGATCCTGTAAGAGTTATGTTAAATGTAGCGGAGATAACGAGATTGAATAAATCATCAATGTTACAAGATATTGAGAGGGGCTCTAAAACTGAGATCGATTCGCTAAATGGAGCTATTGTGAAGTTAGGAAGTATTTATGGCATACCCACACCAATTAATAAAGCCTTAACCGATATGGTGAAAGGTTTGGAGAAAGGTGTAAAGTTTGATAAGCAAGAATTACTTAATTCATTAATTAAGATCGCATCTATAATAAATAGATAAAAATTAATTATTAAGAAAAAAGAAATACTATAAATTGATTGAAATTGATACTTAATAAGATTGAGTTACATGGAATAATAATTAGTGTTATGAAGGGAGATATTACTCAATTGAATGTGGATGCGATTGTAAATCCTGCTAATACTCTCTTATTAATGGGTGGAGGGGTGGCTGGAGCTATTAAAAGAGCTGGTGGTAATATAATTGAAGAAGAGGCTGTGAAAAAAGGTCCTATACCCATTGGTGAGGCTATAGCTACAACCGCTGGTAAGTTAAAAGCAAAGTATGTTATACATGCACCAACAATGGAAGCTCCAGCTCAAATTACCAATGTTGAAAATGTGTACTCTGCCACAAGAGCGGCGTTAAAATGTGCAAAAGAGTTAAGGATTCAAAGTATAGCTATACCGGGCATGGGTACTGGTGTGGGAAGGGTTAAACCAAAGGATGCTGCAAAATCGATTATAAAAGCGGTAAAGGAGCATATTTGCTTGGGAATTGAATTGAAAAATATCATTTTGATCGATATCAATGATGAGATAGTGAAGAGCTTTCAAGAAGCTATTAAAGAATTAATTTAGTTTGGGTTATTATCTTCTATATTGGTGTTAAATGTGATAAAAATTATTTTTTCTTTTGAAAATCCGACACTGAATGAAAGTTAAATTCAATATTTATTAATAAAACCATTTATATGTTAACTCCTATTTAAAATGTTGAGGAGAGATGGAATTTTTTGAGGTTATTAAAAAGAGAAGGAGTGTGCGAGCATTTAAGCCCGATCCTATAGATGATTCACAATTAAAGAAGATTTTGGAAGCGGCAAATTCAGCACCATCTGCTGGAAATTTACAAGCTTATGAGATTTTCTTAATTAAAGATATGAAGAGAAAAAGGGGTTTGGTTAAAGCGGCTTTGTATCAAGATTTTATTGCAGAAGCGCCCATAGTTTTAGTCTTTTGTGCCAATCCTCTTCGTTCAGCTTCAAGGTATGGTCGAAGAGGTGCAGAGTTATATTCATTACAAGATGCTACGATTGCTGCTACTTTTGCTCAACTCGCAGCTACGGCCTTAGGATTGGCATCGGTATGGGTTGGCGCATTCGATGATGGTATGGTTTTACAAGAATTGGGCAATCCTCCTAACTTAAGGCCTATAGCGATCTTACCCATTGGATATGCAGCTGAGGAACCAGAGCCAACACCAAGAAGAAGTTTAAAGGATTTGGTACATATTCTTGAGTAAAAGAATATGTAAAATAAAAATTTTAAAAACATCTTAGTTTGGAAGAATGAGTGAAAGAATTGAAACAATATTTCAATAAATATTGACCTAAATTGTGTATAATTACGATTGAAAAGAGGTTTTAAAGGAAATTTTTCTTTATCATCCTTTATTTTTTTTAAAGTTTATATAACTTGTTATGATAATTGATATTATGCCTTCAGAAAGTAGATCCTCAGCTAAAGTGAGTAGGCGCGATTATTTGAAATATATTGGCTCATTTATCGCTGGTTTAATTATAGCTGGTGGTGGTGTTGCAGCTTACTATGCCTCATTACCTCCAAAGGAGAGGATTGTAGAGAAGACTATTGAAAGAACGGTAACAGTTACCATTACCCCTACTCCTACACCCACTCCCACACCAACACCTACTCCTACGCCCACACCTACACCAACGATCGAAAGATTTTCAATAGCTTCTGGAGGAATAGGTGGAGTTTACTTTTATTATGCTGCAGGTGTAGCTAGTATGATAACCAAGTATGCGGCTCCACTCGAAGCAACTCACATGGCTACAGCTGCAAGTGTTGCGAACTTAGGTATGATAAGGGACAAAGGACCAAGCTTTTTAGCTGAAGTCATGGCTGATGCAGCCTTTGATGCGTATAAAGGCTTAGGCGCTTTTAAAGATAAGCCCGTCCCAGTTCGCAATTTATGGGTGATGTACACAAACTACTGGCATGTAGTAACGACAAAAGCGACTGGTATTAAATCATATTATGACTTAAAGGGAAAGAGAGTTTCAACTGGTGCTCCAGCCAGCGGTACTGAATATAAAGCCTTTAGGATGTTAGAGGCTCATGGTATAAAGCCTGAAGATTTTAGCAAATGGGAGAGGCTTGGAGCTGCTGAATCTGCAGCTGCTTTGAAGGATGGAAAGATTGATGCTTATTGTTGGAGCGGAGGTCTTCCTACAGGCTCCGTAACTGATTTAGCCGTAGCCTTACAACTAAAGGGTGATAGTATTTATCTCGTACCTTTTGTGGATGAGAAGGCTTTAAAGTATATTGATGAAAAATGGCCTGGACTTTACTATCCAGCCAAAATACCAAAGGGAACATACCCTGGGCTTATTGAAGATATACAAACAACAGCACTAGATAACCTATTCGTATGCCATGCAGACCTCTCTGAAGATGCTGCTTATAAAATAGTGAAAGCTGTTTTTGATAATATTAAGGACTTACATGCAGTTCATACGGCTGCAAAAGAAACAACTTTAGAGAAAGCTCCAACATCGAAAGCCATACCCTATCATCCAGGTGCGATAAAGTATTATAAAGAGAAGGGCGTCTGGAAAGACTAAATAACCACCCCTCTTATTTTTTGATGATTTATGAGCGAAACATCCGAGTTCATTACAACAAGGAGATTGAAAGGTGTTCCAGCTCTAATCTTCAGCGCCATCGCAATATCGATGTCTCTCTATCAATTAAGTATAGTCGTTCTTTTGATTATGGAGCATATGGTAAGAGGTATACATTTAATGTTCGTTCTTTTATTGAGCTTTTTATTATATCCACCTTTCAAAAAGTTTAGGCATAGTAGAATTGTATTTGGGCTTGATATATGCTTAGCAATACTCTCAGCTTTAGGTATACTCTATATGTTGATCTATTTTAATGAACTCATTATGCGTAATTATGCTCCAACGAGTACGGATGTATTCTTCGGTTTATTAACTATCATCTTGGTATTGGAAGCTTCAAGAAGAGTTGTTGGACCGGCTTTACCAGTTCTCGCACTCTTTATGTTATTATACGCTCTCTATGGTGGATATATACCTGGCTTTTGGGGGCATAGAGGGTTAGAATTTGATTTGCTAATAGGTCACATGTATGCTACAACGGAGGCCTTATTCGGTTTACCTTTAGGCGTTTCAGCCACATTCGTTTTCCTCTTCATCCTTCTAGGCTCTTTTTTAGAAAAGTCTGGTATGGGCGACTTTTTTATGAAGTTAGCTATGGGACTTGTAGGTCAAGCGAGGGGGGGACCTGCAAAAATAGCAGTAGTATCGAGTGCGCTCTTTGGCACTATATCAGGAAGTGCTGTAGCCAATGTATATGGCACAGGTGTTTATACAATACCTATGATGAAGAAGCTTGGTTATAAGCCTCATTTTGCAGCAGCAGTTGAAGCAGCAGCATCCACAGGTGGGCAGATTATGCCTCCAATCATGGGTGCAGCAGCATTCATTATGGCTGAGGTTCTTGGCAAATCTTATATTGAAATCGCTATTGCAGCAGCGATTCCCGCAATTCTATACTTCATTTCGGTATTCTTTATGGTTCATTGGGAGGCTGTAAGAACTGGCTTGAGGGGGATGAGAAAGGATGAGTTGCCAAATTTAAGGGTGGTAATTCCAAAGGGCTTTCACTTACTCATCCCATTGATTGTGCTCGTCTACTTATTGATAAAGGGCTATACAGTTATGATGGCAGCATTCATTTGTGTTATTTTGGCTTTAATTGTAAGCTTCTTCAGAAGTGAGACTAGAATGGATATTAAAAAGATTTTGAGCGCTTTAGAAGCAGCGGCTAGAGGTGCTTTAATTATAGGGACTGCTTGTGCTTGTGCAGGGATAGTTGTAGGCGGGATGGTTTTTACAGGCTTAGGCTCCAAATTCACTGATTTTATCATCATGGTATCGGGTGGAAACTTGCTTATCGCTTTACCACTTGTGATGATAGCATCGATAATCTTAGGGATGGGTTTGCCTACTACAGCTGCGTATATAATGGTGGCTGTTCTCGGTGCCCCAGCATTAATAAAGTTAGGTGTACCTCCACTCTCAGCTCATATGTTCACCTTCTACTTTGCGATCATATCAGCACTAACACCACCTGTAGCTTTAGCAGCTTATGCTGGAGCGAGTTTAGCTGGCTCAGATCCTATGAAGACAGGTTTTACAGGAACACGATTAGCTTTGGTCGCCTTCTTGGTACCATACATGTTCGTTTTTAACCCAGCCTTGTTGATGATAGGCTCTATTCCTGAAGTAATTTTAGTATTCATAACCGCTGTATTAGGAAGTATAGCTTTAGCATGTAGTGTACAAGGAGTATTCTTTATAAAAACGAATATTTTTGAGAGAATAGCTCTTGGTATCGCATCTATCACACTCATACATCCAGGTCTTATCACCGATCTTATAGGATTTGGTTTATTAGGTATGACAATCTTTTCGCAAAAGGTTCTTCGTAAAAAAGCTTAAGAGGCTAAATGAATAGTATTTACATGTAATCTTTTCTTATTTTAAAAGGTGTTATTATGAAAAAGAGAGTCTTCATTATGATAACCTTGTTGATTATATTCATTACCCTCACTTATCTTTTACAAGAAGTGTGGATATTAGAAGTTTATGTGGATGGTAAAATTCTTCACATTCCAGTTAAGATAGGTGATCACTTTAATATCACTTATAAACATTCCGTTTACGGGGATGAAGTTCTACAAGTATTCACTATCGGTAAAGGGGTAATGATCTTAAATGATATTATAAGTACTGTTAGAGTGATAGAGTATTCTTATCCAAATCAAAAGTATGAATTAATGGGAGAGTTAGCGCATATAAAATCCTTAAACTTGATTGTAAAGAGTTTTCAAGCAGTAGGTTATGAGAAGTTAGAGTATAAAGATAAGCTTATTCTCATAGGTGAGTTATTTACAAAGAGTACAATAGTAATTGAGATTAAAAAGGCTATGTTGTTTACTACGTTAAAACATATATTATGATACTATAATTTGGTAAAAGTCAGATAGTGAAGACTCTCTAGATGTTTAAAAGCATCCTTTTTTTAGAATATTGAGTAAATCATGTTAAATATAAAGCGATTAGAATACATAATAATTTCCCACAGCTTTTTCACCTAAAAATTTTTATCATCCTCGATTCGATCATATAGTATGGTCTCAGCTTGCATTCTTATAAGAACTGAAAAGGGAAAGTATGCAGACGTAGTAAAAAGAATAAAAATGTTTAAAGGAGTAAAAAGAGCTTTTCCAGTATTAGGAAGGTATGATATAGTTGTGGATTTAGAAGCGGAGAGTTTTGAGAAGCTTGGGAATACAATATTAAGAATAGGTCAATTATCTGGCGTGGTATTTACTGAGACAATGGTAGAGGTGATTAAGAGTGAAGAAGCTTAATTGTTGTATATTACTCAAAACCGTTCCTACCAAAATTTACAGTATTGTTGATGCTATTAAAAAAATTGAGGGAGTTAAAAAATGTTACATTACTTACGGTAGGTTTGATGTAGTAGCTTTTATAGAAGTTTCGAATTATGATGAAGTTCGAGTTATATCTACAAAGATTAATGAGTTGGATGGAATAAGAAGTACTGAAACATTAGTGGAGGGTTAACTTATTGCAAAGGATTGAAAAATTAAGTTTTCAAAGATTTTCTAATTGATTTCACATTCTTTTTTAAACTTAAATTCCAGTTTCACCTTATTAAAATTATGAAAGTAGAGGATTTAAGATGCTTTATTCCCATTGGTGGTAGAGCTTTAAGATTAAGACCCTTAACACATGATGTAGCAAAGCCTTGTATCAGATTTTTGAATAGACCTTTAATTGAGTTCGCTTTATGTGAATTGGCTGAGCAAGGTGTGAAGAACTTTATATTTGGAGAATGTGGATATACCAATTATACAAACCTCTTTGACCAATATGGTGAAGGTGTTGGTTTTTCTGCAAAATATAAAATCGAGCCTAGAGTTCATATTAAGCATCAACCTAATTTGGATGATTGTGGAAGTGCTGACTCTTACCGATTGAATATAGAGTATTATGATGTTCAAGATCCTGTTATCGTTGTGCAAGGGGATAATATCTTTCGTATAGATCTTCAAGATTTTATAAAGAATCATGAAGAAAGAGGAGCTATGGCAACTATAGCGCTCTTTAAAGTAAAGAATGTGGAGGGTTTTGGTGTTGCAGAATTAGATTCAAATATGAGGATTAAAAGATTTGTTGAAAAGCCTCCACCAGATAAAGCACCCAGTAATTATGCTAATGCTGGCATATACCTTTTCTCACCAGAAATTAGAAATGAAGTAAATAGTGAGGCTGTGATGAAAATAATGAAAGAGAGAAATAGATTGGATTTTGGTTATGATTTTATACCATACTTGGTTGATAAAGGTATACCAGTTTATGGTTATGAGTTAAAAGTATGGTATGATGTAGGGAGTCCAGAGAATTATTTGAAAGCGATGAAGGATATTTTGTATGGAGTGATAAATATAAGAATTGCAGAGGAAAGGCTCTTTCCAGATAAAAATATTTGGGTTCAAGGGTATAGTAAGGAGGCTTTGAAAGTGAGAAATGATATATTGAGAAGATGTATTGAGGGAAAGTTATCAATAGAAGGAGCGGCTTTAATCGGTAGGCATACAAGAATAGGAGATCATAGTAGAATTATTGATTCAAATATTGATAATTATTGTATAATTGGTGAATATGTGAATATAGAAAGTTCAGCAATTATGGATGCGGTTAAGATTGGGGATTACGCTAAAATATCAAATAGTATTATAGGTAGGAAGGTTGTGATAAATTCAACTCGTCAAAACCCAACTCACATTGAAGGTTTATCAGTTATCGGTAACGCTGTTCGTATTGGAGAGGGTTGCAAACTTATAAACACTAAAGTGAATCCATACTTAATAATCCCTTCACATATGACATACATTAATAAATTCATTCAAAGTTATGAGGATATTGTGAGATTGGCTGAATGATAAGCTAATTACAATTAAAAATTTCAACATTTCTTTTTACATAAATCCACAACTTTTTATAAAAGGTTGAAAAAGACTAGCGATGCAGATTAATATGCACATTAATCAACGTGCAATACTTTACATATTTGCTTCAACATTTATCGTTACACTAGGCTTTGGAACTTATGTGTATTTAATACCCGTATTCGCAATAACACTCAATGCATCATATATAGATCTTGGGTTAATTGGTACAGCGGCTGCTATACCTTACGCTATTGTACCAATATTTAGTGGTTATTTATCAGATAGATTTAATCGTGCTTGCATCTTTTTACTCTCAATTTTATATAATGTAGTAGCTACAATTCTATTAATTATAGCGAGTGATGCTAAACAACTCATTATAATAAGATTGGTTGGTGGTGTAGGCCTTGCTATTTTTTGGCCTATTGCAGAAGCGATTGTTTCATCAATCACACCATCTGAGCATTTAGTTAAGATTATGGGTAGATTTAGTGCAACATGGGCATTAGGTTATTTAATAGGTCCATTTTTAGGAGGATATATTTCGCAAAGTTTTGGTTATCGCTCACTCTTCTTAATCTCATCAATTATTATAGCATTAGCCACTATCACATTCATTAAAACTCTACCCCATTATCAGCATTATCAATTAAATATTAATCCGAAAAATAGTTTTAATACTTCAATAATTAAGAGAGTACTCCCTTTATACTTATTAATTCTACCTCAAGCGCTCATTTTTAGTGTATTAATATCAATATTTCCTGGATATGCGAGTAGTCTTAAAATTAGTGATTTAGAGATTGGCATTCTTTTTACTTTATTTGGTTTAGCCAGAATTACCTTTTTCTTACTCTCAAACTCTTTAATTAAATTCGGTATTAAGCTTTTAATGATAATCGCTTCACTCACTCTTTTCTCATCCTTTATTATGTTAGCGATTTTTAAAACCACTTTAACTCTTATCATACCATTGATTATGATAGGTATGGCGATAGGAATTTTATCCCCAACTGTAATGAGTGTGCTTATTAAAATATTTCCACGTGAACGAGTTGGATTGGCTTTAGGAATTTATGAATCATTCTTTGGGATCGGTTTTACTGTAGGGCCAATTTTAGCAGGTATTATAGCTGAATTATTGCTACCTAACATACCTTACATTTTAATAGGAAGTACAGCGCTTCTTATGATTCCTTGCATTATTAAATTAGATTATCAATAAATACCACTTGTATTTAAATAAAGTAGAGCGACATGTATTTCTCATGTATCAATTGTGAAGAGAAGTATAGCATAAATGAGAATATATACACATGTAGAAAGTGTGGAGATCTTCTCGAAGTTAAGTTAGATATTCAAGAGGTGAAGCGTAAAATTAAAGATGAAAAGTGGCGCTCAATACCAATCTCAGTATGGAGGTATAGCGCATTTATACCGATAAGGGATTACTCAAAAATTATCACACTTAATGAAGGTGGTACAAGGCTTCATTTTTGCCAAAGATTAGCTCAAGAATTGGGAATTAAAAGCCTTTATGTGAAGAATGAAGGTGATAATCCAACCGCATCATTTAAAGATCGTGGTATGACAGTAGGGGTAACGAGAGCTTGTGAATTAAATGCTAAAAATCTCATTTGTGCATCAACAGGCAATACATCAGCCTCATTAGCTGCATATGCAGCCAAAGCTGGTTTAAATTGCTATGTAATTGTACCTTCAGGTAAGATCGCTTATGGCAAGTTAGCTCAAGCGATTATACATGGAGCACATGTGATTCGTATAAGAGGAGATTTTGATCAAGCTTTAAAAATGGTTTTTAAATTTTCATGCGAAAATAAAGATGTATACTTACTTAACTCTATAAATCCATTTAGAATTGAGGGGCAAAAAACACTTTCTTATGAAATTTGTGAACAATTAAATAAACCTCCAGATTGGATTATCATACCCGTTGGGAATGCTGGCAATATTAGTGCGGTATGGAAAGGGTTTGTGGAGTTTAAAGAGTGTGGTTTAATTGAGAGCCTCCCGAGATTAGCTGGTATTCAAGCCGAAGGTGCTGCACCTATAGTTAAAGCCTTTGAGAAAAGGGTTGATATTATTGAACCTATACCTAATCCTGAGACTATTGCATCAGCGATTAGAATTGGTGCACCAGTAAGTTGGAAAAAAGCTTTGAAAGCGATTTATGAATCAAAAGGCGTTGCAATAACCGTATCAGATAATGAGATATTAAAAGCTCAAAAGGATTTAGCGAGTAAAGAAGGTTTATTCGTAGAGCCTGCTAGCGCATCAACAATCGCTGGTCTTCATAAACTTTTAAAATTTAACATTATAAAAAGGGATGAATTAGTGGTATGTATAGCTACGGGCCATGGTTTAAAGGATCCTGATATCGTTTTAAAAATGATAGATTCTACAATTGAGATAGAGGCTGATTTAAATAGCTTAATAAATTTAATTAAGAGTGTTTAAAATGAATCTTGAGTTTTATTTAACTTGCACAAATTGTAATAAAAAGTATGATATAAAAGTTAAGTATTGGAGATGTCCATCATGCAACTCACCCTTAGAGGTTAATTTAGAATATCCAAAAATTGATAACTTCCCATCAATTGTTAATAAAAATGAGTTTAACATTTGGAGGTATAAATTGCTACCATTTTTTGAAAATAGAATAAGTTTAGGAGAAGGATTAACACCCATTATAAAACATCGTAAAGATGGCTTGGAAATCGATTTTAAGCTCGAGTATATAATGCCTACAAGCTCATTTAAAGATAGAGGGTCCACAGTAAGTATAACGAGAGCTAAAAGTTTGAATGTTGAAAAAATTGTAGAAGATTCTTCTGGAAATGCAGGTGTATCTTATTCAGCTTATTCTGCAATAGCTAAGCTCAAATCAAGAATTTACGTGCCTAAAGATGCACCTATAGCCAAAATTACGCTTATGAAAATGTGTGGTACAGAGGTTATTGAGTGTGAGACTAGGGAAGAAGCATCAAAAAGAGCGATATTTGAACTTAAAGAAAATGAGTTATATGTAGGCCATATATGGGATCCATTTTTTATAGAAGGAATGAAAACGGAAATTTATGAGCTTTTTGAATTTCGAAATCTTAATTATGATTCTATAATAATACCTGTATCTAGTGGTACACATATTTTAGGCATTTACAAAGGATTAAAGGATTTAATGAATATGGGCTTTATTAATCACATTCCAAGATTATACGCTGTACAAGCTGGAGGTTGTACACCAATTTATGATAATTACTACAATGTGAGATGGAGTGGTGAAGAAGGATTATTGGCTGATGGATTAAGAGTAAAAAACCCTCCAAGGCTTAAAATGATAATTAAAGCTATAAGAGATACCAATGGTGATATTTTAGTAGTTGGTAATAGCGAAATAATAAGTGCTTTAAAGTATTTATATCGCTTAGGTTTAATTGTAGAGCCAACTTCAGCTACCGCTTACGCTGCATTTGAAAGATTAAAACAAAAAATTGGGAAAAAGATTCTTATACCATTAACTGGTAGTGGTATGAAAACGATTGATAAAATTATATCGATTAAATAATATTAACTACGCTTACATTAATTATGCATCATTTTTATTAGAATTTTTCCAATTGCGTAAAAGTTGTGTAATAAGGCGTACACCAAAGCCTGTAGCACCCCTCGGTATGTATGTTTTATCCAAGCTACCCTCTTGTGTATATGCAGTACCAGCTATATCTAAATGTACCCATGGATAATTACCCGCGAATTTTTTGAGAAACATCGCTCCAGTAATCGCTCCCGCAGTTCTTCCACCAACATTTTTCACATCAGCCACTTCACTTTTAATAAGCTCCTCATAATCTTTCCATAAAGGCAATTCCCAAACCATCTCTCCAGATAATTTCATCGCCTCCATTATTCTTTTTTTCAATCGCTCATCATTACCCATCATACCACTAGCAATAGTACCAAGAGCTATTACACATGCTCCAGTAAGTGTGGCAAGATCAATAATCGCCTCAGGTTTATATTGAGTAGCGTAAGAAAGAGCATCAGCGAGTATTAATCTACCTTCCGCATCTGTACTTACAATTTCAACCGTTTTTCCCCCATATATTTTGATTATATCACCGGGCTTGTACGCTTTACCACTCGGTAAATTCTCTGTAGCTGGTACAATCCCTATAATACGTAATGGGAGTTTTAGTCTCGCTACAGTTTGCATAATAGCAATTATTGCAGAGCCACCAGATTTATCATACTTCATTTCATTCATTCTTTCACTAGGTTTGAGTGATATACCACCACTATCGAAAGTTATCGCTTTACCAATTAACACTATAGGTGATACTTGCTCATTAAATGGGTTATACTCTAAAATAATGAATTTAGGCGGTTGTTCACTACCTTTTGATACACTTAATATACCGCCCATACCCAATCGCTCCATATCTTCTCGCTCCAAAATTTCACATCTCAATCCATAATTTTTTGCAATCTCCATAGCTTTCTCAGCTAAGAATGTGGGTGTGCATACATTACTTGGTTCATTAGCTAAATCTCTCGCAAGCTTTACACCATCCACTACAATCTTACCAATCCTTATCCCTTCATGAATTTGAGGTATTAAATTCTCATTAGGTGTGTAAATAATCAATCTCTCTATTTGCTTAACTTTATCTTCCTCTTCCGTTTTATATTGATTAAACCGGTATAATGCTAATTCACTCCCTTCTAATATAGTTTGAGCAAGTATATCCACATCAAACTCTGTATTACTAATAAGTAATTGAGCGTAACTTTTTAATCCAAGCTCACGTACAATTTGTGCAACCTTTCCTGATGTATTCCTCACTACCTCTAAATCAAACTCTTTCTTTTCACCTAAGCCGATTAGTAATATTCTTTTAATTTTAAGCTTACCCATTGTATAAATAAGATTGGTTTGATTCAATTTACCTTGAAACTCTCCAATCTCGATAAACTCTTTGATAAGCCCATTAAGCGTCTCATCAATAAGCTTTACAATAGGTGATGATGGCTTTTCTTTCTCAAAAAGGCTTATTGCGAAAAGCTCGTAATTCTTATCTTTAATATCACCAGTTTCTACAATGATTTCCATTTTTGCTCACCAATATTAAATTTGTTAAAAATACTTAACATTTAGGGTTCTGAGAATTATTAATTTTAATACAATGGCGAATCTTGAATGTAACTCTTGCCCAATTTTAATGCAATTTCAGCTTTTTGAAGCTCAGAGCCTATGTATGCAGCATGATCGAGTAAAGAGATTAAACCATTATTAATGATGCATTTGTATATACTCTCAGCATTTTTACCCTCAATAATTAAATTTGGTTTACTTGAATTGGAATGATTATAATGTGTGACGATAATCTTCTCCTCCTCTCTATCCACATATATTTTAAAGTATCCCTTTAAATCAGCCTTGTAATACTTTTGAGGTTCAGTAGCGGTAATTACTTTAACTTTATCTTTTAAGCTTGTATCAAATGGTGTATCTCTTAACTTTCTATCCCTCATTATAAGCAAATCTATACCTAAGCCTTTTGGTATACAATTTCTCTTTTTTGCAATAAACATCATTTTTGATGCAATAGAGAGTTCACGAACATTTCCACGATTTTTATCGCTCACCTCTGTAGTAAGAATTACACTCACACCCAATTCGGTAGCTATACCTGTCATAATCGCACTCACACCAACTGTATCAGCATCCATTAACTCAGTTACATTCCCTACACCCATGAATAAAGGCGTATTTGGATTTCTTCTTCTAAACTCATAATAAGCAACTATCGATTCAGTTATTCCAGGGCTAATTACTGGATCAAGAATGAGATCCGCCATAATTTTATTCAAGCCGAGTTCACGAGCCCTTTTTAAATTCTCCTCTAAAACTCTCACTCTTTCAGAAGCAAGTTTTGGAAAGTATTTTTCACGAAAGTTTGTAGGAATTACTACAAAAGCTGTTTTTGATGCGAATTTTGAAACTTCTTCCATATTTCCAGCATCTATACTTAATATCATATCCGCACCAATTGAGATTGCAACCTTAATCTCCTCAATATCCATTGTATCCACACTTATAGGCACATTTACCACTTTTCTCACACACTTTATTGCACGTATAACATCCATTGGGCGTGATTCATTAGCGATCATACCTAAATCTACAATATCTGCACCACAATTCACATAATACAAAGCCTTTTTTTGAATCTCTTCATCTGATAATAATGGCGCATCAACAATCTCTGCCATAATTCGAATTGGGAAATCTTCACCAACAGCTAAATTACCAATCTCTAAATTCCCTTGCTTTTTAAGTAAAATATCGCGATTCTCCTCAACCTCTTTTAAAGATTCAAAAATTCTCTTTTGAAGCTCATTTTTTACTAAATCATCCGCAGGGGTAACCTTTGATAACTTTAATTTGTCCAATAAATTGAGAATTAATGGAAGATCTGCTGCATAACGAGGACCTTTAAATGTTGGGATATGAGTAACTTCCTCAACTAATGAAACATCACCAAATACCAAGCCAGGTAAGAGAATTAAATTGAAATCCTTTAATGTTTCTTTCTTTAACTCTCTCGCTATGTATTTTGGACTCATAAGTGATGCTACAGCCATTGGTAAGGAGATAACCTCTGCCTCCACATTACTCTCTCTGCAATACTTTTGAACGATATCTTTAGCTAATTGCCCAGTTACCAAAAGGACTTTCATAATCTACAATAATGTGATTAAAGCTAAATATTAGATGTTACGATAAATGCTTTTCATATAGTAATTCAAATAACCATTTTAGAAGGTTCACAAAATGGATTATACCTTCGCCCTTGCCTAAGAGCGATGAGACTTGCAGATTTTCGATCCCTAACCCCTCTTTTACTCGCTTTAGATAATGAAGTTGTTCCTCGCTCATCAACCAACTCAATTATTGCAGAATCTTTTAAGCAATTGTAAAGGCGTTTTGCAATCTTATTTGCAAGAATCGGGTCGCCATTGCCAATTCTTATCTTTTTTTCCACAGCTGGATAACTATTTATTAACATCATCACTTTATCCACTAAATCATTTACATTTATTGTAACATCACTATCAACCTCTTTTTGTTGATAATATACAGCAAAACCGATTCTTTCACCAGGATCGATACCTATAATTAATGAGCCATTTTCTTCTCCATAAAGAGCTGAAAAAATCCTCCTCTTAGCGGTAATTAAATCATTTTCTAAACTTTCTATACATAAAACCTTATTATGTTGAATTAAAGGGGCTTCCCTTTTTGTAGTTAAGACCAATTTAATTTGTTGATAAATTTTTTCATTTGGTGGAATATCAACATAAGGGATGTTAAGTTTTTTGAGTAAATTGGTTATCGTATAATATGCTTTACCATCAACTGTAACTACAGCTACCTCTTTATCCAAATTCTTTATCTTACATCACCCAATATCCTTCAAAATTATTAAGAGGGGTTACACTTTATTTACTTTTTCTTAAATATAAAAAATAGAGAAAAATGCCTTCAAAATTTGATGAAGAGTTGGCTGAATTTTTAAATAAAGTGCAATCAATGGTGAATATAAGTTGGTTTGATACACCATATCTTTTGATGAAAGGTTGTATTAATGCTATTTTATGCAATGATCCCCATATTAGAACAACATTAACTCGTAATATTGTTTATAAAACTTTGGAGCGTGATGAATTAGTTGTATACATAGATTTAGATACAATGTTTACAATCAGCCTTGAATTTGAGAAGTTACAAGCTCAAAATTTGGATAATCTTGTAATTTCCAATCCCGATGATAGCAATATCGATTATATAATAGCTGAAGTATCTTCTTTAAACTTTCCCAACTTAGGTTTAGTAGTCTTCGACTCAATAAATACATTTTATCACATTTTTCCAAGTGATGTAAATTATGGTAAATTAAATCAAAAATTGGGCATATATTTATTCCTCTTAAAGAAATTGGCAATTAGATTAAATACTCGCATACTCATTTTAAGCTTATTAAGAGCGAAGAAGGTTTTAAATTCATGGATTTATAGCTACGCGGGTGGTAGAGTTTTGAATAAAATGGGTGATGTAATAATCACTTTATCGAAGATTAATAACCAAGTTGAGATAAAGTTATTAAAACATCCAAATAAGGGATTGGAAGGTAAAGCCTTCTTTTTATCACTTTAAAATCTCTTAATACCATATATAAATAGCTCTATAATAATCGCTAAAAATATCATAAAAAACCCCGTGATTAAGTATAAGTTTGATATACGTTGCCTCACAATTTGCTTCCCGCTTTTATATAAAAGGTAAATACCAGATGTGCCAAAAATGATAGCAAATGAATTAATTACAGTCTCACTTAAAGTTTGAAGGGATGGTGATGGTGCAATTATATAACCTGCTGGTAAACGAGAACCTTCCAAAATTGCATTCACTACACCACTTGCAAGAATGGCAATGAATAATAAATAAGCGATTTCTAAAGCTTTATTCAATTCGGATAATAATGAAAATTTAAAGAATCTTCTTGTAATTTTAATACTACTCATCCTTTGCCAAAGTGATTTAAATAAACCCATCACTCTTCTTTTTAATGCCATGTGATTCACTTCGATTACTATGTTAATTTAACGTTGAGAGAGCGAAATATAAATCTTTTCTATTTAAGCCATTATATAAATGTGAAGAGAACTTCTCGTGATTTACTTGCATATATACAATACTCTGATAAATTTATATTCAAGCTCAATTTATTATAAAGTTAAATGGTATTTGAAATTGTTTGTAGCGCTTGTGGTGCAACTTTGTATTTAGGTACTGAATTGAAATCTGCAAAGGATATTCTTCGAGCTTCAAATGGTTGTTGTAAGAAATGTGGTAGAAAGCTCTCAACACAAGATTTCACATTAGATATTATAACGGTAGATAAAATGTAAGTTTTTATATAATTTGTCAAAGAAGCTTGATTATCCATTTTAAGATATTAACGATTAACAAAAATCCTTGATGATTTATGGTTCTTATACTTACTGAGGATGATGCAGGAATTATTCGAGTTGATCATCGTGAAGCTATAAAATTGGAGAAATATTTTGATATAGTTATAGATTATGTGAAAGAGCTGTATGCGAATTGTAATCGTATATTTGTATGCTTTCCAGATACACAAGCTGCAAATAAGTTTCGAAGGATTTATCGTGAGCGTGTAGGTGAACTTAGTGAACATGATTTTGGGAATGATGAAGAAGTTATATTAAAATTCTCTTTGTGAATAAGTATGAGTGAAAGTGTGGAAGTGAATTTAATTAATAAACTTTTAAATGTGATTAATGAGATAAAATATGGTTTAGACCCTAATGTTTTAGCTGATTGGTATAGAATTATAGAAGCGGATGCAAAAGCTTTATGCCCCGAGGAGCTTCGTGAGAGTATTTGTGTAAAGCAAGACCCAATATTATGGATGAAGTTTGAGTTTAAAGCTTCTAAAAGAGCAGTTCCATATATTATTGAAGCAATTGAAAGAAATTTAAATTTAATGCCATTCGCCACCAGACTTTATTTCCAAAAGTTAGAGGAGATAATTATTCAAGAAGTTTCCAAAGTTAATAATGAAGATAGTTCACCTTATTTTTCTTCCTATCACACTAAGCCCTCTTAAATAAATGCATCTTTTATAGTTAATTATAATTTCTTTTTTATTAATCGATCTATCAGTAAATGTTATGGGATTTTGTTGCAAATCTTTTAATCTAACGATAACAATAGGTATGCTCTCATCAGCCTCACCCATTAGTAATTGAGCACCTGAACTAATATCATCAGCTAATGCTTGGCGGGTGACTTTTAAAACATTTCCAAATAAATCTTTCTTACCTCTTAAATCACGAATAGGTTCAAATCCAGCAACACCAATCGCAACACCTATTGTACCAATTCTTGTGGGGAAAAGTCTGCTATCTGTGATAATCACACCAATCTTCTTTCCAGTCTTCTCAAAAATCCTCTTTCTTAATTCTTCAGCTTTTTCAAAAGGCTTAGATGGATGTAAAATCACATAACCTTTATATATATTTGACTTATCTATTCCAGCATTCGGTGATAAAACACCATCCTTTAAAGTCAATACATAGCCTGGTACTCCACCAAACACGACATCTGCCTCTTTAAGAATGAGCTCAGCAAGCCTTGAGCTTATATTCAATTTTTTTGCAAGCCTCTTAGCTTTTTCACTTGGATGAACACTACTTAACTTAACAACCCTACCTTCAGCCATAGCAACAAATTTACTTGCGATTACAATAATATCATTATCTAAAAGAGATTCTCGATTCTTTTCAATCGCTTCTATAATCTTTTGAACGAGATCGAATTTATCCCTTTGAGGCTCTACTTTAATTGGTATATATTCTAACTTACCAATTTTTGATTCTAATACCATCTTTTACGACCTTGAATAGTACAAAATTAAAGTTTTTAAAAATTATCTTAAAACCTTCTTAACCTCTTTTTTTAATATATCTTTTAGAAAGTGAAAAGAATTAAGATGACTTATGAATTTTACAATCTCTTTAATTTTACAGCAGTTCCATATGCAATAATTTCAGAAGCCCCAGCAGCTATCATAGTTGTTACATATCTAACACCAATTACAGCATCAGCCCCCAGCTTCTCAGCTTTTTCAATCATTCTTTTACAAGCCTCGTTTCTCGCTTTATCCATAAGATCACTATAATAAGTTAATTCTCCTCCAATTATTCTTTTAAAAAACCCTCTAATGTGCTTACCTAAATGAACAGTTTTAACAGAACTTCCATCCACAAGCCCTATAATTCTCTCAATTTCGTATCCTGGGATAATTTCAGTGGTAGTGATAATCATATATCTTCATATCGATTTATTCTCATTAACTATATTAATTTTCTGATCGTTAACAATCTAATTAAACATTTTGATTTGTTATTCATTGTTAAATAATAAAAATTTCTCACGCTCACCCCCACTAAATAAGGGAGGATAATCCATTATCTTGATAATTTCATTCAACTCATTAGAAAAGCTTATTTAAAATGATTTAAGCTAAAAATTGAAGATTAGCATAGGTTGGGATTGATGACAAAATCAAAAACTCCCAAAATAACCCCTCTTTACTCTTATCATAAAGAACATGGTTACATAATCTCATTCGCCAATTATCTCTTACCATTGTGGTTTAAAGGTATTGTTGAAGAGCATTTAGCGGTAAGAAATTCTGCTGGTTTATTCGATGTGTCTCACATGGGTCGATTTATAATAAAGGGTAGAGAAGCGATTAACTTTTTAGATTACACACTACCAACAAATCTCAAAAAGACTTATGATGGTAGATGCTTTTATTCAATTATGTGTAATGAGAAAGGTGGTATAATTGATGATTTGGTAACTATGAGAGTGAAAGATGATGAGTTTATTATGGTGGTAAATGCTATTAATCGAGAGAAGGATTTTGAATGGCTCTCTAAAAACTCGATGAATTTTAGTGTAGATTTAATCGATATTACTGATGAATCTGCTTTAATCGCATTACAAGGCCCTTTAGCCCCAATGATTCTTCAAAAAATGGTTGATATTAATCTCTCTAATATAAAAAGGTATCATCATGCTTCAGCTAAGATAAATGGTATTAATGTTCAAATATCGAGAACTGGTTATACTGGTGAAGATGGTTTTGAAATTTTAATATCAAGTTGCTCTATAAATGAATCAATGAAAGCTGAAAAAATTTGGGATATGATTCTCACCATTGGAAAAGATGTGAATCTTTTACCTTGTGGTTTAGGTGCGCGTGATACATTAAGGTTAGAGGCTGGCATGGTACTTTATGGTCAAGATATTGATGAAAATACCACACCTTTAGAAGCGAAATTGGATTGGTTAATACCTATGGATAAAGTTAATGATTATGTGGGTAAGCGAGCTATTTTAGAGCAAATGAAAAAAGGTGTGGAAAAAGTAAGAATTGGTTTTGTAATGAAAGAAAAAGGAATACCACGAACTGGCTATGAAATTTTAATTGATAATAAAGTAGTAGGTAAAGTAACGAGTGGGACTTTTTCACCAATCTTAAAGAAAGGTATTGGTATGGGATATATACCAAAAGATTTGGAGCAATTAGGTAAAGAGTTAAGCATATCTATTCGAGGAGTTTTAAGCAATGCAATTATTACCAAACCTCCATTTTATGATACGGAGAAGTATGGTTTAAATAGAAAAATGAAATCGATATAATTTTATGAAAATTTAAGTTATAAGGTTGCTAATAACTTTCCATAACCCTTTATTCGTTCTCTTACACCAAGCTCTTTAAGTGCTAGCCATAAAGATGCTGAGTTGCTAGATACTACTGGTTTATTTAAATCAATTTCAAGTTTTTCAAGAATATCAAAGGTTCGAAAGTTTGTACAACTTATAAAGATACCGTCAGCTTCTGGTGTGTAAACATCCTTTGCCAACTTATATGATACCCATGAAGGTTGCTTACCAATCTCTGTATTCTTTAAAATATTCAAACCTTTTATCTTCACAACTTTAAACCCACACTCCTCAAGAAATAATTTCTCCCTTTCATTAAGCTCATTTATGTATGGTGTTGCTACAGCTACACTCTTTATCGATAACTCTTTTAAAGCCTCATTAACCGCAAAAGCGGTTGTTATCGTTTTTATACCAGTTCTCAACCTTATTTTTTCACTAAGCTCTTGCTCCCATTTAACACCTCCAATGAGTGAACCAGTTGTGCATCCATAAAGTATGATATTAACATCAGCGGTAGCGAGATCATCCGCAGCTTTAAGTGCATCATTGACCATTTCTTTAAGACTCTCAATTGTAGCTTCAATTAATCTCATTCTTGCAACATGTATAGAAATGCCATCAGGTACAACCTTCCACAACTCACTCTCCATTGTAGTATTTGATGATGGTATTAACAATCCAATACGCCCACGCCAACCATACAAATTTCATCACCTTAAATTTCAAAAATTTCTCTTTAGAAATTCTTAATAAATCTTATCTTTATAAATGGAATTATACGGAGAGGAAAAATGAATTGATTGATAAAATCATCACAACAGATGTATTAATCATAGGTAGTGGAGGTGCTGGTGCTAGTGCTGCAATAAAAGCGAGCGAATGTACTGTGGATGTAACTATTGTAACTAAAGGTCGTATGGGCCATTGTGGTGCAACGGTAACTGGAGAAGCAGATTGTGATGTAGATGGTAAAAGCCTTTGTGATTTTGGATTACCTGCAGATCCAAGAGATAATCAAGAAATATTCTTTGAAGATATAGTAAAAGGAGGAAAGTTTCTAAGTAATCAAAAGCTCATTGAAATCCATGTAAAAGAAGCGCCAGATCGATTAAAGGAATTGATCGAATGGGGTGTAAGAATTGAAAGGGTGGTAAAAGCATCAGGCCATACTTATAAGCGTGGCGCAATTATCCCCGGCAATACACTTATGCCAATTCTTAAAAGGGAGGTTGAAAAGCGAGGTGTGAATGTGATAGAGGATACGATGGTTACAAATCTTTTAACGAATGGAGGGAGGGTAGTTGGCGCTGTTGCTCTCGATATTCAAAATGGTGAATTTATAGTCTTTAAAGCTAAGGCTGTAATAATGGCTACGGGAGGTTGCATGGGAATTTATCCTTTTACTACAGCTCCAGAAGAATTAACTGGTGATGGTTATGCAATAGCATATCGTGCGGGTGTTGAGCTTATAGATATGGAATTCCCAATGTTTATACCTGGGGCTTTCGTATGGCCACCTGCATTAAAGGGTGTAATCGTTCCTTTCCTATTATCTGCTGCTGGAGAAGTGCATGGATGGTTACTTAATAAATTTGGTGAACGTTTCATGGAAAGATGGGCACCAAAGACTATGGAGCATAGCACTAGAGATATCGTATCGGTTGCGATGATGATGGAGATTTTAGAGGGTAGAGGGTCGCCACATGGTGGCGTTTATGTATCGTTGAAGCACTTACCCGATAATTTAATAGAAGATATTCCAAATTGGAGGCCTATGGTAAAGGATTGGAAGTATGGTGGATTCGATTTAAAAGAATTCTTCCCATTGGATAAGCTTAAGAAAGAGGCGATGGAAGCTGCTCCTTATTGCCATTTTACTAACGGTGGTATAAAGATTAATGAGAAATGTGAGACGAATTTATTAGGATTGTATGCAGCTGGTGAGGTTGCTGGTGGTATTCATGGTAGTAATAGACTCTCTGGTAATGCTTTTACAGCGATGTTAGTTTGGGGCGCTAGAGCTGGTAAGTTCGCATCTGAATATGCGCTTAAAACCGATTTTGGTGAAATCGATATTAATCAAGTTGAGGCTTTCAAAAATAAAATATTCAAAGTTTTTGAAAGAACTGAAGGTATTAAACCTATAGAGTTAAGAAAGCGAATACAAAAACTCGCTTGGGAGAATTGTGGAGTTATTAGGGATGAATCTGGGTTGAAATTTGCTATTAAAGAAATTGAGAGAATGAGAGATAATGAATTACCTCGCCTTTATTTAACTGTAAAGACTAAAGTGTATAATAAAGAGTGGGTTGAGGCTTTACAAATTGATAATATGCTTTTAATACTCGAAATGATAGCACGTGCAGCTTTGCTAAGAACTGAAAGTCGTGGTGCACATTATAGAAAAGATTATCCATACACTGATTACAAAAATTGGAGTAAAAATATCGTTATAAGAGAATTAAATGGTAAAATGGATTTGTATACTCAACCTGTGATTGTAACAAAATTAAAGCCTCCAGAAAAAATTCTTCCATATGGGATGGTAGAGTAATGGCTGAGGTTAAAAAGATAATAACAGTAAAGATTTTTAGATTCAATCCAAAAGAGGGTCAAAATCCTAAATATCAAACTTATAAAATCCCACTTACAGAGGGTATGAGTGTTTTATCAATTCTTAAATACATATATGAGAATGAAGATAGCAGTTTAGCATTTTACTACTCTTGCCGCATAGGCAAATGCAATGGATGTTACTTAATAGTGAATGGTAAGATAGTTAAAGCATGTACCACTATAGTGCATGATGATATTACTATAGAACCATTACATGGTTTTAAGATTATTAGAGATTTAGTTGTGGATTTAAAAGTAAAAACTTAAGGATTAATTAATTAATCCGTTATGTAACTTTTATCAATTTTTTTACTTTTCTATCGAAATTCTTAAATATTAAATTTATATATGCCATAATTATGAGCAAGGAAGAAGAAAAAGTTGAAATTCGTAGCCATATCATACCGAGAAAAACATCCGATAAAATTCTCCTACTGCTAACCTTCATCTGCTTATTGATGCTATGGTGGCCTGGTTGGCTTATCGCTGGAGCCCCTCGTGCAATACCATTCGGAGGATTCTCTCTCGCATTTTGGTGGGCAACGATTTGGTGGCTTATATTGGTAATAATACTAGCGATAGTAGTATTCAAATTATGGAGGTGAGTGAGTATGGTTGAAGCTTGGGTTATATCCACAAGTGTTATTATTGGTTATGCTATTGCATGCTTAATTATTGGCTTTATAACTATGAGAATATTAAAACTCACTATAGATGACTTCTTCGTAATGGGAAGAACCGCTGGACTTTTAGTATTATTCCTTACCACTGCTGCTACTTACCATAGCGCTTTCGCAGTTTTAACATCCGCAGCAACAGCTGTAACACATGGCGTTGCTTGGTGGGTAGGCTCATGTGGATGGACAGTTTGTGCTGGTATGGTTGCGATAGTTATGGGCCCAAGGTATTGGCATCTCGGTAGAAAATTTGGTTATATCACTTTAGCTGATCTTTTAGCAGACTTTTATGAGAGTAAACTTTTGAGATGGATTGTTGCCATACTCATGGCTCTTTGGGTAATACCTTACATTACAGTTCAAGCTATTGGATTCGGTTTAATAACAACGATAGCAAGCGAAGGTAGAATTCCTTACATATGGGCATCATTACTACTCACTATTGTTACAGTGATTTATTGTGTAATGGGTGGGCAAAGGGCGACAGCTTGGACTGATGTTATTCAAGGGATTTGGATGTATGCATTGGTTTGGATAGTTTCACTTGTTGTGGTCTTTAATGCGATTGGTGGTCCTGGACCATTATTTGAGGAAGTATTAAAAGTTAAACCAGAGTTGCTCTCAGTACCTATGACAGGATGGAGTGCACCGGGAGCGATATTATCAAATTATCTTCTCTTTAGCATAGGCTTGATGCTCACAATGCAACATCTTCAAATGAAGTTCTACGCAGCAAGGGATCCTCCAACCATAAGAAAGTCTCAATTCTTAACAACACTTTATTTATGTACTATTTATGTACCACCAGTACTCACTGGGTTAACTGGCTTTCTCTTAATACAAAGAAAGATAATACCACCATTAGCAGATATAACAAAAACGTATGGTACCGTTGATGCTATGCTACCTTTAATCACCTTCATGTATGCACCAGCTTTATTAGCTGGTTTACTCTTTGCTGGCGCTATTGCAGCAGCTATGTCTACACAAGATAACTTTTTCATAGCCACATCCACTGTTATTACTAATGACATGTTACGTAAAGGTGTGAATATAAAATTGAGTGAAAAAGGATGGGTTAATGTTGGAAGGGTCATCATGATAATCTTCGCTTTTATAGCATGGTATTGGGCGGTTGTTAGACCTGGTTATATATTCGATTTAGTCGCTTTAGCTACAGCTGGGTGTTTACAATTCGCTCCAGCATCTTTAGTAGTTATTTATCCACATAAAAGAGTTTTAATTACGAAGTGGGGCGCTATAATTGGCATCATCGTTGGCACTTTAATCCTCGTTTTGGGCTATCTTAAGATTATTACATTGCCAGTATTTGGTGCTTTTGGAACTTTACATGCAGGGGTTTGGGGCTTCATATTCAACATAATAGTGGCATTAATCGTTAGCCTCTTCACAAAGCCACCATCAAAAGAAACGATTACAAGAATTTATGGATACTTAGAAGAAGCGCTTTATGGTAAATCTTCTACTACTTAAAAACCCCCTTCTTTTTTCATTCCACAAAACATACGTATACCATTTAAAATATTGCAAATTCCTTCAACTTCATTTGGTAATTCCTATCATATAATATTCTCCATTAAATAGATGAATGAGTTTTAACGCTTTTTAATTTAATGAACAATCTTAAACATAGTTTACTCTAAACTTTTGGATAGCTTTATTGTTCTACGCTTATCTAAAGATCCTTTTAATCTTAACTTACGTTACACTTTATACTTTAATACTATATTTCCGTCCATAAACCCCGATCCCTTTATTATATCTAACTACAGTTAGGATAATCAAAACCTATTCTACAAATCTAAAACCCCTAATAAGACATTACGGATTAAGATTTTAATTAAGAATTACAAGAGTAAACATGGGATGGTTTTATATAGGAATTACCATCTCAAAAAGTGTAAGGTTTATATTGATTATTAATATATACCTAAAGGGAGACTATGTCAGACTTTATAGGACTTATAGTACTATTTTTTATAATGTGTTTCATTATGATACCTATTTATTACTGGCTTAGAAAACGATTTGGAGATAGTCTTAAGGGTGAATAATATGCAGATCGAAGTGTTAACTGTAACTATAATATACATGGCAATTGTGCTTATCATCGGCTTATATGCAGCAAAGTATGTTAAATCTGTGAGAGACTACTTAATATATGGACATAGAATGGGGTTAATCCCTCTTACCTTCACATATTTTGCAACATACTTAAGTGCCGTTTCAGTATTCGGATTTACAGGTTTAGTCTATAGAAGTGGTTGGTCTGGTCTTTGGCTACCTATAATTTGGGCTAGTGGAAGTATTATGGGCATGTTCATAGCTTTAAGGTTAAGAAGAGTGAAGTTATTATCACCACATGAATACTTTAAGACTAGATTCGGCTTGCCAACTGGTTTTCAAGTCTTTGCAGGCTTGCTCACAATTATAGCAGTATTAGTATCATTAATCGTTCAGATAAAGGCTATGGGTATAACATGGAGCCTTGCTTTGAATAGACCTATTGAAGAAGGAATTATCATTTCGATGTTTGTACTATTAGTGTATACTGTTGTTGGAGGTCTCTATTCAGTTGCCTATACGGATGTGTTTCAAGGTGCTTTATTCACAGTAATGTTAATAGGTGGAGGAGTATGGGCTCTTTCAGCTATGGGAGGTTTAGAAAACCTTTATGCAATGGCTGCAAAGATAAATACACCTCCAACTCCTGGAGCAGCACCTACTCCTGAAGGAGCGCTTGTCTCAGCCATTGGTACTTACACACCATTTGGATTGATATTTTTATGGCTTAATTGGGCACCTGGTGTTGCGGCTCATATTAGGTATACTCAAAGGCAATTAGCTGCTAAAAACATCGATAACTCTTTAAAGATGTACGTTATAGCATGGCCCATCCTATTCCTTATATACTTATGCATGGGTTTCACAGCATTAGCTGGTAGAGTCCTCATACCAACTATGCCTAAAGGCATGTCTGTCGATCATATTATGCCGCTAGTCTTTCTACAATACATGCCTCCAGTAGTTACAGGTTTACTTTACGCAGGACTTCTTGCTGCAGCAATGTCAACCGTTGATAGTGAAGTCCAAATATGTAACTCAATCCTATTTATCGATATACAAAGGTATGTAAAGCTCTCTGAAAAAGGAATGCTAAATATAGCAAGAGTGTTAGGAATTGTTATAATCGCGATTGCTACTTTAATAACACTTTATCCACTTCCTATAATCATCGAATTCTCGGCTTATAGTTGGGGCATACTTGGCTGCCTCTACTTTGCACCTATGCTCATAGGATTATACTGGAAGCGAGTTAATAAATGGGGCGTTATCTCAGGGATCTTTGGCGGCCTTATCGTATTCGCTACATGGCAATTGTTATGGGGTACAAGGATCTATGGAATACTTCCCTTCGGAGTAGGGGTTTTAGTATCCATAATATTAACAATTCTAGTTTCAGCAGTTACTAAGCCTCCACCTGAAGAATACTTAAAGGGATACTTCACATCTTAAGAAAGTATAACCTTGAAGATTGAATAAGCGTGGTAACTTAGAGGTAATAATATCCTTGTAATTTAAGAAACTTAGTCAATAGTTTAAATCCCAATAGTCTTCTTATCTTCATCATTCAATGTAAAGTTTAATAATCTCTAAAATAGTTAGCCCCTTAACCTTCTTGTCTCCTCATAATCGATTTTACCATTTTTAATAACTACACCATACTCTTCCAATGCTTGATTTAATGTAATATAACCATTTTCAACATCTTTAATTACAAGCTCAGGCTCTCTATCAAATGGCTTTCCATAACCTCCACCACCCGCGGTTTTAATTATGAATACATCACCATAATCCATTCTTATCGTTTGTTTTGATTTTAACTTAATAATCTCTCCATTCGTTTTTATTATAAATGCCTCACCAGTCTTACCACTCTCTCCACCAAATAAGCCCCAAGGCGGTATTTTATGCCTCTCAGAAACTATTGAAACGGTAGCGGTTGGTGCAAGAAGTTTCCAAGATCTTTCAACACCACAACCACCTCTATACTTTCCAGCTCCACAACTCCCATCTCTAACTCCATACTTTAAGAATAATATTGGATAATTCCTTTCTATCGCTTCTATTGGTGTATTCATTGTATTTGTCATATGTGTATGTATAGCATCTACACCATCAATACCAAATCTCCCACCATAACCTCCAGCTATCGTTTCATAAAAAGCCCATGTCCTTCCATTTTCATCCACACCACCAAACGCTACATTATTCATAGAGCCTGTACAAGCTGCACATACTTTATTTGGCACTATTTGAGCAAATGCTTTTAAAAGAACATCAACATTTCTTTGTGATGTTTCTGTATTACCACCACTAACTGGTGCTGGCTTTTTTGGATTTAATATAGTTCCTTCAGGTATATTTATTAAAATTGGTTTGAAGAAGCCATCATTCATAGGTATTTCAGGATTTGTTATACAAAGCATAGTATAATATATGCCAGCTACAGCTACACCGTAAGCTGCATTTATTGGTCCATCAACTTGTTTACTCGTACCCGTATAATCAAAAATTATTTCATCCTCTTTTACCGTTATCTTAACTTTTATCTTCGCAATTTCATCCTTAGACCCTATATCTTCCATAAAATCCTCAGCTTCAAAAACCCCTTTAGGCATTTTATTAATTTCAATTCTTAACTTACGTTCAGAGTATTCTATGATTTTATCAATTGCTTCGAAAAATTTTTCAATGCCGTATTTTGAGCAAATCTCTTTTACTCTACGTACACCTAGCATATTCGCAGCCACTTGAGCTCTTAAATCCCCAATCCTTATGTAAGGCTCTCTAACATTGCTCAATATTAAATTAAGAATCTCTTTATCCACTACTCCTTTTTTCACAAACTTTATTGGCGGTATTATTATTCCTTCTTGAAAGAGCTCATTAACATCGCTAGGCATACTACCAGGTACTTTACCCCCAACATCTGAATGATGAGCTTTATTAGCTACGTAACCGATAAGTTTATTGTTAAAGTATATCGGTGCAACTAATGTTATATCTGGCAAATGGGTTCCACTAACGTAAGGATCATTGTAAAGAAGAATATCACCATCTTCAAGCTCTCCTTCATAAACCTCAATCCCTTTCTTTACACCATATGGTAATGAACCTAAGTGTGCGGGTATATGCTCAGCTTGAGCGATAAGCCTCGCATTAAAATCGAATATAGCACAAGAGTGATCCATTCTCTCTTTAATATTTGGAGAGTAAGATGAGTTTCTAAGTGATATTCCCATTTCCTCAGCTGCATATATTAATGCTCCCTTTATAACCTCAACAGTTACTATATCAATCATTTTTTCCACCTCATTATCACATTACCATAATTATCAATCTCAGCCAACCAATTTGGATATACTACTATAGTTGAGTCATACTGCTCAATAATCGCAGGCCCATCAATAATATTCCCAGATTTTAACTTCTCTCTATTAAATACTTTACAATTAATATATTGATTAGATTCTTCAAAGAAAACTTCTCTCTCTCCAATTACACTATCGATTGAATATTGAGCTTCTCCTTTCTCAATTACTTTCAATCTCGGTTTTTTAACAATACCTATAATTACAACTCTAGCATTCACAATCTCAACATCACCCTCTCTCGCTGAATATCCATAAGTTTCTTCATGCTTATTGTGAAAATCATCTATAAGCTTCATTAAACTCTCATTTGTAAGTGGTTTAGCTATTGGTATAATCAATTCATAAGATTGGCCAACATACCTCATATCGAGATACCTTTGCACTATTATATCACCTTTAAAGAATTTTGGCATCATATTCAAACCTTCAATCTCAAGATCATTAAATACTCGCTCTACTTCATTAACAATTTCAAAACTTACATTTTTCATTATCGATTTTATTACTTCATACTTAAAGTCTGAGACAACAAGTCCTAAAGCTGAGAAGAGACCTGGATTTGGAGGTATAATTACTGAGTGTAAATTTATTTCTTCAGCTAAGGCACAAGCGTGCATCGGTCCAGCACCACCAAAAGCGATCATAGTAAAATCTCTTGGATCATACCCTCTTTCAACAGATACTATACGTATAATCTTAGCCATCTCTGAATTAGCGATCTTAATAATACCTGCAGCCGCTTCTATTAATGATAAGCCAGTTTTATTGCAGATTCTTTCTTCTATCGCTCTTTTCGCTAAATCCATACGTATTTGCAATTCACCACCAAGTAAAAATTTTGGGTTTAATCTGCCAAGAATTAAATTCGCATCAGTTACCGTTGGTTCTAATCCGCCCAAACCATAACAAGCTGGTCCGGGATAAGCACCCGCACTTAATGGGCCAACCCTTAATGCACCTATCTCATCAACCCATGCCATAGTTCCGCCACCAGCACTACACTCAGCCAAATCTATAAAAGAGCCTCTTATTGGATAACCGCTACCTTTTACAATTCTACCTTTATGCACACGACCAGCAACCTCATACTCTGATGTTGATTCTATAATCCCCTTTCTAATACTACCCGCTTTTGCAGTCGTTCCACCCATATCAAAGCTTATAACATCTCTTAATCCAAGAATATTTGAATAAAATGCTGATGCAACCACACCTGATGCCGGTCCTGATTCAATAATAGTTGTAGGCTTTTTAGAAACATAATCTATAGATGCCATACCTCCACTCGATTGCATAATGAAAAAAGGTGCTGAAATCTTAAACTCTCTTAATCCATCTATTAAATTCTTAAGATACTTGGATACAATAGGCATGAGCATAACATTAACGATAGTTGTACTAAATCTTTCATACTCTCTATATTCTTTTGTAACTTCAGATGAGCAACATACATAGAGATTAGGCAGATTTTTTATAACCTCCTCTTTAACTCTCAATTCGTGAATTGGATTTACATATGAGTTTAAGAAGCATATAGCTACAGCCTCTATACCTTCGCTCTTAATCTTATCGATAATCGAGTACACATCATTAATATTTAATGGCTCTATAATATTACCAAAAGCATCTATTCGCTCCCTTACCTCAAATCTAAATTTACGTTGAATGAGTTGCTTAGGTTTTTGGAAGAATAAGTTATAAAGCTCAGCCCTTCTCTGCCTTCCAATTTCAACAATATCTTTGAATCCATAAGTTGTTATTAATGCTGTTTTTGGAAGATTTAACTCAACCTGCCCGAGTATCGCATTTGTAGCTATCGTTGTTGCATGAACGATTAACTCGATATCTTTCACATCGATACCTTTAGTAAATCTATGGAAGGAGTCTAAAACGCCTATTGATGGATTTTTAGGCGTTGTAGGTACCTTAATATTTATAATCTCACCACTCTCTCCTAAAGCTACCAAATCTGTAAATGTCCCACCTATATCTACACCAACTCTAAACAATTTTTTCTCCATTTATACACAAATACTTTATTTATAAACGCTATGCTAAATCGCTATAATTGAATCTGAATAGCAAAATTCATTCGATCTTAAAAGAATTGTGCAGATAAACTTAGATTTTCCAATATTTTCTCTGCCACTAAGGGTGGGGTATTTCTTAAACCACAATCTGGATGTATATACTCAATATTCTCCTCACCCAAAATATTCTTTATATTACGTAATCTTTTTACTACTTCATCCACACTCTCAACATCATCCTCCTTTACCGCAACTACAGATATGCAACCCACACCAATCTTAACCTTATGCTCCTCAACCTTCTCCTTTGAGAGAACTTGAATATTGGATGATTCTAATGAGCTACTAAAAGCAAGGCTCAGTGTTGGAATGTGTAGCTTTAATAAATTATTAAACAGCTCTTTTGTTAACGCTCCACACACATGCGCACTCATCCTACTCATTAATCGATTAGGGATACCATCTATCATAGAATTAATAATCTTAATCGCTTTATCAATATCCATAAATCTGGTTGAAAGAATCGGTTCATCTATTTGTACCAAAGAACCGTTTTCAAGAAGCTCGATTATTAAAGGTTGTATCGCATTAGCCAAATCTGAGTAAATGCGATAATCCTTGATACTACTGTAATATTCAACTCCATTAATAGCACAATTTAAACCTAAGGTGATAGGGCCGGTTACGGCAGTTTTTATCTTCACATCGAACCTATTCAACTCCCTCAAGTAAGCTTGAGTATATTTAAAGTCTTGAACTTTTATAAACTCTGAAGGATTATCCATAGGTTTAATTTTACCACCTATACGAAGGCCTTTAGCTAACTTTACCAATCCTGGGATTTGATAAAAGTATTCAATCATATCCGCACGTGGTTCACCATCTGAGACTATATCGATACCATACTTTAATTGTAGGTTTAAATTCGATTTTATCAACTCATGAGTAGGGATATTCAATATTGGGAGACTACCTATTACTGTTTTTACCAATGGCATAATTGTGTTAAACTTTTCCAAAGTATCATATAAGACCATCGTCACATAGCTGGTTAAAATTTAGCTTATTTCTCTATTCAAAAGCTTAAAATCATACAATTGATATTAATTTTTAAGGGATATGTTAAATTGTGTATTTTGCAACATTATTGGAGGTAAGAGTGACGCAGCTATTATATATAATGATGAATCTTTTATAGCCTTTATGGATCATCGCCCAATCACCAAAGGGCATACGCTTGTTCTTCCAAAGAAACATTATCCTACGATTCTTGATATGCCTCCTTCAGAAGTTTGTAAACTTTTCATTTTAGTAGTAAAAATCGCTAAGGCAGTGAGGGATGCGATGCATGCAGATGGTTTTAATTTAGGTCAAAATAATGGAAAAGCCGCTTCTCAAATAGTCCCTCACGTGCATGTACATATTATACCTAGATATATAAATGATAATTTTAAACGTTCTTCACGAAAACTGGTTGCATTAGAAGAATTAAAAAAAGATGCAGAACTTATAATAAAAGAGATTTTAAGAGAGAATATATGAAATAGTTTCATTGAGTGAAAATTTGGGATAAAGTTGCTTTCTCTGCACCTTTCTCCATCATTATCTTTATCGCTCTTTCACTATCACCTTTATTAACATCAACACCTTTAGAAGCGTCTTCAAGAAATACTACATGAAAACCCTCTTTCAAAGCATCTAAAACTGTAGCCTTTACACAATAATCGGTAGCGAGACCACCTATAAAAACTGTTTTAATCCCTTGATCTTTAAGTAATGATGAAAGATTCGTCCCCTCAAAGCCTGAGTAAGCTTCACGATCAGGGCTCGTACCTTTCGATATTATCTTAACACCTTTTGGTAAAGCTAATTTTGGATGAAATTCCGCACCTCTCGTATTTTGTATGCAATGTGGCGGCCATGTTCCACCCCTAGTTTTAAATGAGATGTGATTTGGAGGGTGCCAATCTCTAGTTGCATAAATACTTGCTCCAGCTTTTACAAATTTTTCAATATACTTATTCAAAATAGGTATAATTTTATCACCATCCGGTACGGGTAAAGCACCGTTAGGACAGAAATCATTTTGCACATCTATAATCAAGAGTGCAGAATCTTTACCAATAATATATCGCTTCTCCAATTTCATCGTATATTGCCTATACGCTCACACAAATAAGCATTGTGGTTATGCATAAAGGTAATGTCCGGATAAGGTAGGTATTTAAGGTGGCAGACCCAGCTTTATTACACGATATAGTGGTCTGCAGGAGACATAGAATCAAATGAGTTATTGGTTCTCGAGGCATCTTGTGGAAGAAGTTGTCTAAACGCCCTTCTATTCCTAAGAAGATCCTCAGATTATAAATAAATAAGACTAAGGTGATCGTCGATAAGGGTAATGATATTCATTGGCATTGAATAGGCTTGGATTAGAGTATGAGCATCATAGATTCAGAGAGAGGATAAGGTTAAGAGGTTCTTCAGATACTTGAAAGAAGGGCGTCTATATTTCACCACAAGCTTAGCTCAAGAATCCATGATAAGGAATAATTAATCTTAACCTATTCTTGAATCTATTCACATTCTACTACCAGACAATAAGTACGGGGTGGATAGACATGGTTATCTGGACAGTATCATAATGGATTATCATCAAATAATTTATAAATGAATAAGTTTAAAAGCACTCTTCTTATCATTACAATAATATGCATTTATCTGATATACAAAAGTTGAGTAGAGATTTTGAATTGGAGCGAGGTTGGGAAAAGTTCCCAAGCTCATTGGTATTTGTTCACTTAATTGAAGAGTTAGGTGAAATTGGTAGATATATTACATATGAAGAAGGGTATAAAGCTCCTGGATTGGGTCATCATTGGAAGAAAAAAGGATTAAGTAGAGAGTTTGCTCAAGCATTTTCATTATTCATTCAATTAGCGAATCGTTACAATATCGATTTGGAAAAAGAGTTTGAGAAGGAGTTAAAATTAATGAGAAAGAGATTCAAAGTTGAAGAGTGGAGAGAATATATGAATAAATATACTCAAAGGAATAAACCATAAAAAGTTTTCAAATGAGTTTAATTTTAAAAGGTAAATTGAAAATTTTTATGTTAAAGTGCGCTTTCTTTTTTATTAAGATGTTTAAAGCACTATATTAAATGTTAATTGGATATTTACCGTACTTCCTCGCTGCTTTTACCATAGCTAAACAATTCTCTAACTTCGCATCAACTACCCAAGTATTGCTACTTGATAGTATATAACCTCCACCTGGAGCAGCACATTTAATAATTCGCTTTACTTCCTCTTCAACTTCATTTACACTCCCTCTTGGTAATAAATAACTAGTATCAACATTTCCCATTAACACAAGTTTATCACCATACTTCTTTTTCACTTCACATATATTCATTCCAGCCACTGGTTCTAAAGAATGGATTCCATCAACGATTTCACTCAACTTTGGTAATAGTAAATTTATATTTCCATCACTATGTTTGATATACTTCAACCCTTTGCTATGAGCAGTATCTACTTCTCTCTTTAAATTGGGCCAAATCATATCCTCATAATACTTTAAAGGCATTAGTGGACCTGATTTTTCAGCAAAGTCACCAGCACTCATTATAAAGTCTGCTCCAAGTTCTGCTGCAATCTTTATCTCTTCACAAGCATAATTCGTTATTCGAGAAATTAATCTTTTAACAGACTTAGGATTTTCGCGTAACGCTTTAAAGAAATTTGTAATGCCTAAGCTATACCATGCAGTAGCAAATGGTGTATCCATTTTATGGTATACAGCCATTTCACCCTTTACGATTTTTACTAAGTATTTCAAGCCTGGGATATCTTCTGGCATATTTGGAAAATTAGCCTCAAATTCCTCTATGGTAGTTCCATTAGCTCCTCCACGTAAATAAGTCAATGCATTTGCATAGGGGTTATAGCCCCATATAGCTCCCCATTGATCTGCTACGGTACCATCGGGTAAGAGCTTGTATACCTTACCTTTAAACATACTATTGGTAGGTCTATGAAGTATAGCATCAAAACCAACCTTTTTGCAAAATTCTACATTCAACTCTACATAATGCTTTACATTCTCTTCATAACCCATCTTCACCACTTCAGAAGGTTCTTGAATGATCTTTTTGCCCAATATATTCTCCATATGCACCGTTTCTACTTGATCTGTAATAGGAACCATATCTGGCTCTTCATGGTCAAGAGTTTTGAGAACCCTTTCTCTACTATTCATAAATTTCTAAAAATTTTAAGTAATGAAGTTTATTTAACTTTATTCTTTCGCTTCAATTATGGGGATTCTTTTTCCTCGAATTTTACTTAATAATGGTATTAATAGCAAAATGATTGTAATGGCTAGAATTGTTCCACTTATCGGTCTTGTGAAGAATATCATTGGATTTCCTCCTGAGACTAACAAGCTTCTACGAAGGTTCCTTTCAGTCAATTCGCCAAGTACCAAGCCCATAACTATTGGAGCGAGTGGCCATTTATACTCCTCTAATATATATCCAATAATACCAAAGATGAAAAGTATCCAAACATCGATTATATTATTTCTAACGGCGAATGTACCACCTATGCAAAGAATCAATATCAATGGTCCTAGAATACCTTTAGGGATTTGAAGCAATTTTACAAAGTATCGAATGAATATTGGTGAAATTAAGATTATAGATATATTAGCAAAAATCGCTCCAAAAATAACTGTATATGCAAATACTGGGAATTGTGAAAATAGGAGTGGGCCGGGTCTGAGCCCATGGAAGATAAGACCTCCAAGCAGGATAGCTGTAGTCGCACTACCGGGGATTCCAAAGGCGAATAAAGGTATCATAGCACCCATAGCTGCAGCATTATTCGCTGATTCAGGAGCAGCGATACCTTCAGGTATCCCAGTTCCAAACTTTTTATCCCTCCACTTACCGGAGGCTAAAGCGTAACTAACGAAAGCGGCTGTAGTTGCACCTATACCTGGAAGAATTCCAATACCCAAGCCTACTGGTATAGTTAAGGAGTAAATTGGGGAGACTTTTTTAATCGCTTTCAGCTTGGGTAAAACCGTTTTAACCTCCCCTGTAATCTTCATCATTCCAAGTGGATCTTGAACCATTCTGAAGACTTCAGATACGGCAAAAAGCCCTAAAACGACTGAAATAAAATCTATCCCTGCATTAAGGAATGGAATACCGAATGAAAAGCGAGATATTCCAGTCATAGGGTCTAAGCCTATCGTTGAGAGCCAAAGTCCGAAAAATGCCCCGATGATGGCTTTTATTGGGTTAGCTACCGCTAACGCAGATACTGCACATAGTGCTAGGATAACAAGGGAAAAAGTCTCTGGTGATTCAAAGAGTAAAGCTGCCTCAGCCAATGGAGGGGTTAAAGTAAGTAAAACTAATGCACCTATTGTACCACCTAGGAATGAGCTGAATATACTCCAACCGAGCGCCTCATGAGCTAAGCCTTTCTTCGTCATTTCATATCCATCGAATACCGTAGCAGATGCTTCTGGAGCACCTGGAACTCTAAATAAGATAGCGGTGATAGAACCTGAGAAGACCGATGTTGCGTAAATTGCTGATAGGAGGATAAATGCAGTATCAGGGGGCATTTTATATGTAAAGGGCATCATAACAGCGACCATCATTGTGCCACTAACCCCAGGAGTAGCTCCAGCGAACATTCCTAATATTATTCCAATTAGTAATGTAGCAAAGTTTAATGGTGTAAACACATTCATTAAGCCTTCTATTATTCCTTCAAACATTTTTACACACCTATCAATAAAATATGAGGTTAATCTCCCTAAAAATACCAATACCTCTTGGTATAGGTACTAACATTAATATTGGGAATAGTATTATTAGCACTAATGAAATCCCTATTGTAGCAAAAAGTAACCATTTCCAATTTTTAATCCCTATTGCATACATGTATGTTGCAAGAGCTATTGGTGTTAAAGGTATTAAGCCCATTATTTCAAGAAGGTAAATGTAGCTCAATAGGAAGAGTATTGAGAATATAACATTCTTTGTAATCCTTAACCTTGATTTAATCTCTTTTTTAATGCTATTGTAAATGAGTAAGATTGAGAGAAGCATGATGGTACCAAGTAAAAATTCTGGGAAGACTTCTGGGCCTATCTCCATAGTAACAGGCCCGGTAATTTGAGTTGAAAGATAGAAAAAGTATATGGAAAAAATAAAAAAGGAGAGGGAGATTATGAGTTCCCCTTTATTCACGTTCTTCATTTAATGAAGCCGAGCTCCTTTAACATAGCTGTGAAAAATTCTGCTTCTTTCTTTACAAATTCAGTAAATTCCTTTCTTCCCATCCAACCTGGCCTTAAATGTAAGAATTGATCTCTTTCAACTTTTTTATACTCTGGAGTTTGATAAGCAGCATAAAATACTTTTTCTAAATAATCTACAATATCCTCAGGTACGCCTTTTGCTAAATGAAAGCTTCTCCACCTCCCTATAGTAATATTCCAACCTTTCTCCACGGTTGTAGGAACATCCTTTAACAAAGGCTCATCTACTCTTTTTTCTACGAAGAGAATCATCGGCTTCATTCTTTTACCCTCAATGAGTGATAGTACTACGCCGGGCTCTTCGAACATCACATCAATCTCACCACTAAGTAATGCTTTATGTGCATCTGGCGCTTTATCATAAGGGACATAAGTAGCTTTAATACCCATAGCTTTTGCTAATGCCATAGTAGCTACATCATCCATACCTCCAGAACCAGTCCCACCTATCAATACCTTATTATCTTTTGCATACTTTACAAACTCATCAACATCTTTGAACCTTTTATCATCAGGCCTTATAAGCCATGCTCCAAGATCATGTTGAACTCTACAAAGGTGTATGTAATCATCCAGCTTATTCTTATTCCTCCCTAATGGTATGTTAATCGCTATATCTATCCCGCCAGCTAGAATTGTGTAGCCATCTGCTGGTTGCTTGAGTAAAGCATCTTCAGCTATAGATGCTGCTGCACCTGGTAAATAGGTATACACAAATGGCTGACCAAGAATTTGTGAAGCAGGTCCTCCTATTCCTCTTGCAAATAAATCTGTCCCTCCTCCAGGGCCATAACCTATCAAAACTGTGATTGGTCTTTCAGGATACTTAGGGTGCTTCTCTGGCTTTGGAATGAGTGTAGGCGGCGTAGGTGTTGGCGTGGGTGTAGGAGTGGGAGTAGGTGTTGGAGTTACGGTTACAGTCACAGTTGTGGTAACAGTCTTTTCTACTACCTTTTCAACTACTTTAGGTGGTAAAGATGCATAATATGCAGCTACTCCTCCTCCAAAAACTATAGCTCCTACAATAAATGATCCAATATACTTAAGGTATGCTCTTCTATCAATCTTTTCAGCTGACATACTAATTTATAACCCTATTCAATTTAATAAGCTTTTTCGACCGAGTTATTTTTTTACTAGCTTTTCAATAAGCTCTTTTGCTCGCTCTACATTGAAGATTCCACACGTGCAGCATTTTGCTAAAGTTCTTGCCGCTTCATCAGAGGATATGATACCTAACTTTACATCCTTAGCTAGCTTTTTTACGAGATTCTTAGAGATTAACCCATGGCCACACATCGTTTGTATATCGAGAATTTCAGGCTCCTCGGGTAAAAGATCTGTTTTGCCCCAAATCCCTAATGATACCATAACGGTGTGGGGTGTTAATCCGATTTCACGTGCTGCATTAAGGGTTTCATTATAAAGACCACTTACTACAACAGACATACCAAGATTCGCATCTTTTAAATCTTTTAAAACCATCTTCACAGTTTCAATATCCTTATACACTCCATGAAAGATGCTGGTATCTGTAGCCTTTTCTACGATCTTTTCAAAGTTATGATCCTTTGTCCATATACTTCCAGTCTTCATATCACCCATATTTATAGGATTATAACGGGCTAAAATCTTCAATGCTTCTACAAGCTTTGGTGCAGCTCCTGCATCATTAAATCCTCTACATGACATTACTAACACTACATAATCTTTCTTTAAAGACTCTATTTCACCAGTTCTATGAAGAGTATGAGTCATTCCATTCACCACCTCACCTTATCAGGCACCCTTATTGATGCTAACGGTCTACCTAAGCCCATATTGATCTTCATATTCGGCTTATAAGGTATGCCTAGTCTATCAAGAATGTTAAATATGGGTATGGTACCATCTACCCTTACAGTGCTCGCCAAACCCACCGAAACTACTGTATCAATCTCTTTTACCACTTCTCTTAATGTATTTAAGACAACTTCAGTCTTTTCTATAGGGAATTTGCATTCAATAATGGGCTGGTAAGCCCTTACTTCTCTTAATCGATCGTCTTTTAATCTTCCCGTAGTCCAATCGAAAAGCATGTTAAGAGGATTCTCCTTCTCAAACTCTACGCCCAACTTCACTAAAGCCATAAAGACCTTCTCAACATCCTTAAAGGATGTTGATATTGCTGGCCTTCCAAAATCTAACGCGAGACCCACTTCGCCAGGCTTCACTCTACCCGTAACTTCATTCGTTTTTACCTCCTCCGTTCCTCTTCCAGCCATCCTCGTTGTAGCCCAATCCTTTGTTGGTACTGCAAAGTTCCACATCAAATCTCTAGGAAAAACCATTTCTGCAGGTTTAAAAGCGGATACAGGGCATTGAAAGATCTTGTAGCAAACCCAGCATTCTATGCACTTCTCTTGATCTACAGTAGCTTTTTTATCCCCAATCATTTTAATAGCACCAACAGGGCACCAAGGGATACATGAGGCGCAACCTACACATCGATCAGTTATTTCCAATTAATTAATCACCAGCTTATAGCGGAGCTGGATTTTAAATAAACCTTTCGGAAATTTAAATGATTTTCCTACAATAGTCTGTTTTAAAACCATCTAAAGCATAGTATAACTTCCAATGATTTGAATGGTTAAAGGTTTATCAATATTAATTGAGTTCAAATCAATAAACCATCCTCGTAACCTAATATTTAGAGAGTAAAATTTTTAGTATCCCTACCCTACTCTTAAAACTTTTTATATAAATAAAAAGTATACTATTGCGAAGGTGTATATAATTGACAACTGTAGAGGAATTACTTGCAAAAGCAAAAAAACCAGTTGAATTATCCATGAATTATCATCCGTTTTACAAAGGAAAGATTGAAATCACTTTAAAAGTTCCTGTAAGAAGTTTTGATGATTTCTCGATTTGGTATACCCCTGGAGTCGCCGAGCCATGTAAAGCTATCAATAAAAATAAAGAACTCGTCTTTGAATATACGAATAAGTGGAATACAATTGCAATTGTAAGTGATGGTACCCGAGTTTTAGGATTAGGGAACATTGGCCCTGAAGCTGGCTTACCAGTGATGGAGGGTAAAGCTTTACTCTTTAAATACTTGGGCGGTGTTGATGTATATCCTCTCACTATAGCTACAACCAATGCTGAGGAGATTATTACATTCTGTAAATGGCTACAACCATGCATAGGCGGTATTAATTTGGAGGATATTGAAAAGCCTAAATGCTTTTACATTCTCGATCGATTAAGACAAGAACTTGAGATACCTGTATGGCATGATGATCAACAAGGTACAGCAACGGTAGTAACAGCGGGTATGATCAATGCATTAAAAGTTGTAGGTAAGAAAATTAGTGAAGTACAAGTGGCGATGATTGGCGCTGGTGCAGCGAACATGGCTATTGCGAGGTTATTATTCGCAATAGGCCTCAATCCAAAGAATGTTTACATGGTTGATAGCAAAGGAATTTTGAATCCTCAAAGAACCGATGTAAAGGATAAAGAGCCTGAGAAGTGGAAGATTTGCCTTACCACAAATGCTGAAGGTAGATCTGGCGGTATTGCTGAGGCTATGAAAGGCGTAGATGCTGTTATCGCCATGTCTCAACCAGGACCAGGGGTTATTAAGAAGGAGTGGGTGAGAAGTATGGCTGATAATGCCATAGTATTTGCATGTGCCAATCCTATACCTGAGATATGGCCTTGGGAGGCTGAAGAAGCTGGTGCAAAAGTTATAGGTACGGGCAGATCGGACTTTAAGAATCAAGTTAATAACTCGTTGGGCTTTCCAGGAATATTTAGAGGCACTTTAGACGTAAGGGCAAAAACAATTACAGATGAGATGTGTATTGCTGCAGCGATGGAGTTGGCTAAAGTGGCTGAGGATAGAGGATTAAGTGCGGATAATATTCTACCAACAATGGAGGATTGGGAAGTTTATCCAAGAGAAGCTGCTGCAGTTGGGGTAAAAGCTATTGAGCAAGGTATAGCGAGACTAAAGATAAGTAGAGATGAATTGTATCAAAGGGCTTACGAGATCATTAAGAGAGCTAGAGATGAAGTAAAAATACTGATGGATACAAAAATAATCCTTGAGCCGCCAAAGTAATAATAACCAACTTCCCAAATTTTTATTTTTTATTGAAAAATTCTAAAGAATAACTATGCCATAATTGAGTTAAAATAAAATTTTAGAAAAGATTGCAAGCTTATAACGGTAAGTATTAATAAGAACGATTCGAATTTTTAACTTTTCCAATAAAATATTATATTGGATGCAATTTAACCAATTTGTTGGAGGATCGATTTGAATTCATTTAAAGATCAAAAGTTATCTATAGGTGGTAGAGAGTATAGAATACAACTATTGATGTTCACCAATGGTTGCTTTCTTTCAATTTCAGAGGGCGATGTAAGTAAGCTTGGTTCTATGATTATCGCTTTAAAGATTGGTGATAGGGTTGAGTCAACGGTATTAATTCCGAGTAGGTATGGGGGCGTATTTTTGAATATGTTAGGTGAGTTAATAGCGAATATTATTAACGGTATAGCTATCGTATCTTATTACGCTTCCAAAGATTTAGATTCAGATTCTATGAGAACGCTTTTGCTTGAAATTAAAAATCTAATTTGTAAATATAGGTGATGTTAATAGGGTATGAAATTACATTGAAACTTTTGTTGAATAACCTTCTTTACCAAAAAATTCTCTTGCTGCCTTCTCAACTTTCACACGATGCTCAACTGGTGTATAAACTCTGAGTATATCCATATATCCAGTAATTGAGCTTACGAGTGGTAAATCGCTAAGTGGTATAGTTTGATACTTTATACCTTCAATCGTTTTTGATACTAAAGTGATGGATGTGAGAACCTCTCTGGCTGAAGTGTAGGGGATTGAAGGGGTGGTTGGTACATCAACAAACACATTATCCGCATCCACACCAGCCTTCTCAGCTATTTCAGCAGCGATACGTTCTCTAATACGCTTTTGAGTAAATAATCTCTCCATGAATTTATCCTTTCTATGTATCAATCTTTCAAATACACACTTTAATAACTTTCTATCTCGATAACCAATAGCAAAATCTTTAGCTCTCTTCAAATCTTTTCTTCCTTGCACATTAAGATTCGTTAACATTGTTAAAACTTGTTCATCAGTTAAAGATAGGTATTTATCCAAATTACTTGTATCAGTTAAGCCCAATTCATCATCAGCTAAATCTATAGCATTTATCAACATAATCTCAGCAGCTCTCACTGTACGATGAAAGTATACTGCACGGAACATCTCATATCTAGCAATCATTAAAGCCTCAAAAGCATAAAGTGCAGCATAATCTAAAGCTAAGTGATCATTAACTACTTCAAAAGAGTTGATAATCCTATGCACATCCACCTTACCATACTCCACACCGGTAAAGTATGAGTCACGTAAAAGGTAATCCATAATATCCACACTTAAACCTCCACCCAATAAATCATTCATAAAAGGCGAGCATTTATTACAACGTGCTACTGTTAAATCAGCCATATAATCAGTATTAAATCCATACTTCTCTAAAATTTCCTTAATCTCTGTTTCACGTAAAATCCTTTGAGTAATATCCTCATGAGTAATGCCTCTCTTCTCAGTCATAACTTCTTCAATTAAATGTGAGAATGGGCCATGCCCAATATCATGAAGAAGTGCTGCTAAACGAAGCTCTTGCAACTTTTCCTTATCAAGATAACCTTTATTAATTAATACCTTAGTTGCAAAGTCTATTAAATGCATAACACCTATTGAATGTTCAAAACGGGAATGTTGACCACCAGGATAAGTAAGATATGCTCCAGCTAATTGCTTAATTCTACGAAGCCTTTGAAAGATCGGTGTATCAATAATCGATCGCTCAACTTCTGTAATGTGTATATATCCATGTATTGGATCTCTAATTTCAGCCACCGATTTCATACTATCATTAATTTTTATGATAAACGAATTTTTAAGTATAATGCATTAATACTTTTAAAGATAATTTGCTAACTTTCTTTTCATAAAATATTTCTTTATATGATTGCAAATCAAGATTAATTAATATTCTTACATGAAAATAATTATTTCTTTTTGTTTATCTTTTAAATAATAACTTAAAATTCTTAAAAATCTAAAATTAAATTTTCTTGATTTTCACTTGAGTTGAAAGGAATGAATAAGATTGCCTTTTTCATCAAGAAGATTGGCTATACCTCCTTCACTCCAAATAAATGAATCCTTGCACCAATAGAAATGGAATTGAGGTTTACGCATTTTATCTCTTGGTAAGAATTTATCCTCACCCTTTCCAGTATGTAAAAATATCAATTCATTAGGGCCAAGAGTCCAAGTATTACCATTTGCAAGCTTCTCTGGAAATACATATTTATGTTTTTGTATACTATTTGGTGTTAAATTGATAACCATCCAACCAGCCATTTTAATGGCGCTCCAACCTTTATTCTCAATAATTACATATTCATCATTTATCTCATTAGCTTGAGATGCTAAATTACTCTTAATTTGAGTGATCTTTACATTAAATTGTAATTTAAAATGCAAATACTTTGAAAATGTGTGAAAAATTCCCATAATACCAGTTGGTGTGTAAAATATGATAATTATAATAATAAAGCCCATAATTAAACGCCAATAATTCTTAACGTAACCCCATGATAAATCCAATATCAACTCATAAAGAAAAGCGCCAATTATTGGCCCAAAAAATGTTCTCGATCCACCAAGTATAGGATAAAATGCAAATTTTATTCCCAATTCCCAACTCGACATAGCTGGTGCAGCAAAACCATTCATCATTACCCATAAAGCTCCCGAGAAGCCCGTGATAGTTCCTGAAATTATAAATGCGATCATTCTATACTTAATTACTCGAATACCTAAAAACTCAGCCTTTAATTCATTATCCCTTATAGCTTCTAAAGTCCTTCCAAATTGTGAATTTTTAATAATCCACATTAATATAGTACAAATAATAAAAAATGTTACTATGTAATAGTAATATACTTGTTGGAAGAGAATTGGAGTAAAGCCAAATTCATAAAAAAGTATTTTTACAGTTCTACCTTGTATAAATAATACGGGCAATCCTTCAGCTTCATACGTTGCTCTGAATATTTGAAAACTTGAGAAGATTCCATAAAGTATCGCTTGTAATGCAAGTGTAAGAATTGTGAATTGTATTTTTGAGCGTTTAACACTAATAGCACCTAAAATTACCGATGCTATAAATGAAATTGGCAAACTCAATAAAAGAAGTATTTCCACATGATTTATTGAATACCAATAATTTGGAATCGCTACCGCATACATACCTATTGTGAACAATCCTGCATGGCCTAGAGATAATAAACCACAATTAAAGAGAATGTTTATAGCTAATGCAGTTAATGCGTATGGTAAGAAAAATGCAATAAAGAGTAGCCAATAGAATGGGAGAATGTGAGGTAAAGAGTATAATATAACTATGGCAAGGGCTAAAATTTCAATTTTGTAAATGGTTTCTCTGAGCAATCACTCTTCTCCTTAATAACCTAAAATATTAAAGTAATTTCATCCTATTAATATTACTACATATATCAATTTAACTACTTAGTATTACTAACATAAAAGATATTAATACGGAGAAAGAATTTAATATTGAGGAAATATGCATATACCAGATGGTTTTTTAGATCTCCACATATGTGCAATTACTTATTTAGCCACTATTATCTTTTTGGTATTCGCATTTAAAAGAGCGAGAGAAGTTATTGATGAAAAGCATATCCCTTTAATGGCAACTTTAACCGCTATGTTTTTTGCTGCTCAAATGATGAATTACCCAATTATAGGAGGGACAACAGCTCATCTTCTTGGAGGTCCTATATTAGCGATAACTTTAGGCCCATACGCTGGCTTAATCTCAATGACTATAATTCTCTTAATTCAAGCATTATTATTTGGTGATGGGGGAATAATTACACTTGGTGCTAATATTTGGAATATGGGCATAATTGGTGTTTTCATACCATACATTATTTGCCTTTTAATTTTAAAGATTAAAAATAGTAAAAATGCTTTAATGATTGGAATATTCCTTGCTGCTTTTATAGGTGATGTGTTGGCAGCGATTTTCGCCGGACTTGAACTCGGTTTATCCACACTTACCTTTCCTTATAGTGTTCCAATAGCTGTAACCGCTATGGGTTTGCATCACTCTATAATAGGTATTGGTGAAGGTATCGTTACCATAATTATTATCTCAATTATACTTAAGGTTAGACCAGATCTCATGAATATTCCTAAAATTGCGCCAAAATGGATGGGTGAGTTAAAAATTAGTACTATGAGGTGATTTAAAATGTCGAGAATGGTAATTGTAGGTATAATTATTGCAATTTTATTCGTATTCATTGGAACATTTTGGTTATATGAATCTACTGAGACTTTTGATAAAATTGCAGAATTATTTGGGGCTGAAGAACAATCTATATATCAAGCACCATTTCCAGATTATGAAATTCCAGGTTTTGAAGGGAATAAGATAGTAAATATAGCAATTGGTATAACTTCAACACTACTTATATTAGGTGTAACCTTTATTGTAGGTAAAGCTTTAAGAGTTAGGAAAGTTAAGAGATGATTAAAGAATTATTAAAAGCCTTTGAGGATTTGGTTTACTTAGAGAGATATCCATTATTAAATGGATATTTGCAAAAAATTGATCCGAGAATAAAGCTTTTTGCTACTGCTATCCTCATAATAGTTATAGTCTCAACTTTAAAGATTACCCCTTTACTCCTTTTATTAATTACAATAATCTCATTCACAATCGTATCAAAAATACCTTTAAAGAATTTTTTAATTAGAGTTACGATATTTATTCCAATATTCGCTGGGATTATTACCTTACCATTACCCTTTATAACACCGGGATTAATTTTAACATCATTTAGTATAGCTGGATTTTCTTTAAATCTTACATATGAAGGAGTTTATAAAATGATACTCTTTACCTTTAGAGTTTGGCTATCCATAGCATACTTAATCCTTTTAATATTAACTACTAAATTCACCAATATGCTTTATGCTATGAGAAGATTAAAATTTCCACAAATATTCATTATGCTAACCTCTATAACTTATAGATTCATCTTTACCTTCATTAATGAAAGTTATAGAATGATTTTAGCTAGAGAGAGTCGTATAACAAGTAAGCAAAGGAGATTGGATATAATGAGGGATCTTGGCAATATTATTGGAACACTTTTTATTCGTGCATATGAGCGTGGTGAGAGAGTGTATTTCGCTATGGTATCAAGAGGCTATTCTGGAGAGATAAAATCTATAAATAAATTAAAAATCCATGTGAGAGATGTGATATTTCTCATTTTAACTATATTAATTTGTGCTGTTACAATATTGCTCAATTATTTAATGGTGATATAATTGCAAAAATTAGCGGTTGAGATGAATAATGTAGAATTCATATATCCAGATGGGTTGAGAGCATTGAGTGATGTAAATTTAAAAATATATGAGGGAGAGAGGGTTGTGATTTTAGGACCTAATGGTGCTGGCAAATCCACTTTATTAATGTTAATTAATGGTTTACTCAAGTCAACTCGTGGTAATGTATATGTCTTAGGATTATCTGTTGAAGGTAAGAATTTAATGGAGATAAGGAGAAGAGTTGGCTTTGTATTTCAAAATCCAGATGATCAACTCTTTTGCCCCACATTATGGGAAGATGTAATATTTGGGCCTTTAAATATGGGTTTATCAAAAGATGAGGTTGAGTATAGAGGTTATGAAGCTTTAAAAGCTGTAGGCTTAGAGAATTTAAAAGATAGACCACCTCATCATTTAAGCTTAGGTGAGAAGAAAAGGGCTGCAATCGCTACTGCATTAGCTATGCATCCCCAAATTTTAATTTTGGATGAGCCTACTGCGAATTTAGACCCTTTAGGTTATATAGAGCTTGTGAAGATTTTAAATCAATTGCATAAGGAGCGAAAAGTTACTTTAATTACTGCTACATGTGATATAAATATAGCTCCTCTAATAGCTGATAGAGTTTATTTACTCAATAAAGGAAAAATTGTTGGTGAAGGATTGTTAAGAGAGGTATTATCAAATCTTAAATTAATAAATTATGCGAATCTTCAACCACCAATTATCACACAACTTTTCGCAAATTTGGTAAAACTTGGTATAATAAAGCTTGATAAATTATTACCCGTAACTATTGATGAAGCGATTAATGAGATAATGCAATTAAAAAAGGATTAAAGAATTGAGAATTGCGAAATAAATTATGTTTAATTCTCAAGTATTATTCTTCTTCAATTAAAGCTATTTAGCTAAGCGCTTCATTGATAATTCTTTTAAGATTTGTAAAACTTCATTATCACTCTTTACAAATATAGCTCCCTTTTCTTTAAGCTTTAAAATGAGTTTTGTCGCTTCACCATTGGTAAAGTCTCTATTCTCTATAGGAGGCTCATTTATTACAATAACACTTAAACCCCTTCTCAAGGCTTCATCTGCAGCTAATATATTCATTAAATTACCTTGACCAAAAGGTGTAGCAGTTAATATAACTGCATCAACTTTCTCAATCATTTTAATATTCGCTTCATACTCATCCCTTGTTACAGCTGAAAAAGGTGCAGCACTCACTGTAGGTATGTTTAAAGATTGAGCTACCTCATGATCTGTATCTAATAAATTGAGTACACCAGTAGTAACACTATAGCCCATTTCTATCAATGATTTCATTAATGGTGCACCACTCCCACCACCACATATCACATGGACTTTAATGCCTTTTGGCTCATTAGCTTTTAAAGTTGTGATTGGGATAATGTATAGTGAATTTGTAATTGGATGCTTTTTTATAACTACATCAACATTAAAGACCTTTTTAATATTCTCATGTGTTAAAACTTTATCAACAGATCCTATAGAAAAGATCTTTCCTTTATCTAATAAAATGATTGAATCACAATATCTAGCAGCTAAATTAAAGTCATGGAATACAGATAATATAATGAAACCATTATCTTTACAAAGTTTTCTTAAAAGCTCCATTATCTCTATTTGATAACTAATATCTAAATGAAGAGTAGGTTCATCAAGTAGCATAACTATGGGCTCTTGCGCAAGTGCTCTAGCGATAATTACACGCTGCCTTTCTCCTCCACTAAGCTCATTTATAAAGCGTTCAGCTAAATGAAGTGTATTGGTTAATCTCATAGCCTTTTCTGCAATATCAAAATCTCTTTCACTCTCTTTTTCAAGCCTCTTAATGTAAGGGTTTCTCCCCATTAATACTACTTCTGATACTGTGAAGTTGAAAGTTGTTGATGAAATTTGAGGAACAACCGCTATCTTTTGAGCAACCTCAAACCTTTTCAAATTATAAATATCCCAATCATCAAGAAGAACTGTACCGATTTTTGGCTTTAAAACTCCAGCTATAGTTCTCAATAAAGTTGTTTTTCCTGAGCCATTAGGCCCTATTATACCAACAAATTCTTTATCACTTATTGAAAAACTTACATTTTCAAGTGCTTTAATTGAGCCATAATAACACTCAATCCCTTTAATTAATAATCTTACCAATTTCTCACCTCATTCAAAGAATTTGTATTTACCTCTAGTTTTACGGAGTAAATAAATGAAGAATGGAACTCCTGAAAATGCTGTAATTATACCAACTGGCAATTCGATTGGTGGGAGAATAATTCTAGCTATGGTATCACAAATAACTAAAAATGATGCACCAGCTATAAGGGATGAAGGTAAAAGAATGTAATGATTTGGGCTTATTAAAATTCTCATTATATGTGGTATTATTAAACCAACGAAGCCAACAAGCCCACTTACTGAAACAGCTGCAGCAGTTAATAATGAGCCGAAAATTATAAAATTTCTTTTAGCTTTCTCAACATCCACACCTAAGTAAGCAGCTTCTTCCTCACTCAGTTGAAGAATATTTAAATCACGTGAGAAAATGTAAATGATTACAAAGCCAAAGCATAAAAATGGTATTATTATTTGCACATCTCTCCACTCAGCGTATGAGAAACCTCCCATAAGCCAAAAAACGAGTGCATGAAGTTTTTCACCAGCGATTATGTGAAGAAATGAGACTATAGCTGAGAGAAAAATCCCTACAGCTATACCCGAGAGTAATAATGTTGTAATTGGGGTTCTTGAACCCACTCTTGAGATATTGTAAACTATTAAGAGTGATATAGTTGCAGTTATAAATGATGAAATAGTAATAGTTAAAGAGCCAAATATTGTGTAACCAATACCGAGAATTATCGCAAATGATGCACCTAAAGCTGCTCCTGAAGAAACACCAATAACATAAGGATCTGCCATGGGATTTTTAAAAATTCCTTGAAAAACTACACCAGCCACTGCAAGTGATCCACCAACGAATGATGCAAGTAATACTCTTGGCAATCTAACTTGAAAAATTATCATCTCATTAATCTTCTCTGTATCTAATACTTGCATTGAGATACCACTAATGATTTGTATTCTCTTAAAGAATATTTCTAAGATTTGAATGAGTGGTATGTAAGTTGAGCCAATAGTTAATGAGATAATAATGATAAAAAAATGAATAATTATGAGGCTTAAAATAATAAAGGGCCACTTCGCCCTCCTTTTTTTATAAATATCTATTAATCTCTTATCGAGCATTTATTAATACCTCAAAATAACTCTGGATGGATGATTTTTGCCAATATTTCCAAACCTTCCACAATTCTAGGACCTGGTCTTATTACCAAATCCTCATTAATTTCATATATCTTACCATTCTTCACCGCACTTATTACATTCCAACCTGACCTTTTCACAATCTCATCCTTTGCTATTCCTCCCATGTAACCAATCTTAATAATGATTATCTCGGGATCTCTTGAAATTATCGATTCTGAATTAACTATTGGATATGGTAAATTTGAGTCTGAAAAAATATTTTTCCCTCCAGCCATTTCTATGAGTTGACTCACATAAGTATCTGGCCCAATACTCATTAATGGATCATGCCAAACCTCGTAATAAACTCGTGGCTTATAAGAAACATTTTGAGTTTTACTTATTACATAATCAATGCGTTGCTTCATCTCATCTACTAGCTTTTTAGCCTCAATCTCTTTACCAGTTACCTTCCCAATAATCAATATGTTATTTAAAATATCTTGAATATTCTTTGGATCTAAAAATACAACCCTTATACCCTTTTCTTCTAAAGACTCAATAACCTTTAATTGAACGGTATGAGTTGCAAAAACTACATCTGGCATTAATGCAATTATCTTTTCAATACTTGGATTGGCAAAACCACCTACAATCGCTATTTTTCCTTCATCAACCATTCTTTTAACTTTCGGTGGATAATCGCAATATTGTGTTACACCAATAATTTTATCATCCAAACCTAATGAGAATAAAATTTCGGTATTTGATGGGGCTATAGAAATTATTTTTGTAGGTGGATAATTCGTTATAATTACTTCTTTTCCTCGATCATCTATAACCTTCATAGCAACTTTATTTGTAGTTGTTGATAATGGTATTGCAACAATTACGCTAATGATAGCAATAATTATTATGGGCATAATTATCGTGATTATTCTCTTATTCATTCAAACCATCCTCAGAAATTCTTATTTAATGGATAATTTGTCTAATATATAAGCTTTGGATGATAAAATTGAGAGACGAATCTTTAAAAGAGCTAACCAATATTTATCACATCGTTTTATTTAAAAATGATCAATCACTTTACATCTTCTTTGAAGGTTGTAACTTCAATTGTAAAGGTTGCATTTTAAAACTCTCACCTTGGGATTGTCACATTCCAGCAAATATTCATTTCAAGCTTCAAAGTCATAATATTGAAAAACTTTCTCTATCCCAATTCGATTCTATAATTGGAAAATTGAGTGTGAAGAAGGCTATTTTAGGAGGTGGTGAACCAACTGTAGATATTAAGCTTGAATCTGTGATTAATCTTCTTAATAGCTACAATATTTATACCATTTTATTGACTAATGGTTATAATCTTAACCCATTTACAATCTCTAAATTTGAGAGATTGGGTTTAAAAGAAGTATGTGTGAGTATTAAAGCACTTAATAATCACATACATACTCAATACACCGGGAAGTCTAATGAAAGAGTTTTAAGGAATTTTGAATTATTAAATAAAAGTACTATTAAACTTAGAGCTGAGAGCGTATTAATACCGAATTTAATCGATATAAATGAAATTGAGTTTATAGCAAAGTTTATCGCTTCTGTAAACCCTAAAATCCCATATAGAATAGATAGCTATATTCAAGTTCCCAACACACCTTGGCAAAATGCACCATTAAATAAAATTCTTAAAGCGGTTGAGTTAGCTAGTAAATACTTGGAAAATGTTTCATACATTCATGAGAGTATGCCGATTAAAGGTAATGTTGAAGTTATTTACCCTAAGGTGATTATTAATGAAGAGTTTAATTGAGTTAGCACAACCAGAAGTTAGATTTTTAAAACCTTGTATTCATGGAGGAGAAGTATGGGAAGTAGTAAAGGAGGATTTTAATCGATTTAAAATTTTAGATTTTAGCGCTAATGTAAATCCATTAGGACCTTCACCACTCGCATTGAATGCTATAAAAGAGAATCTTTGGAGAATACCCTATTATCCGGATCTTAACGCTACTCAACTCAAATTGGCAATCTCCAATTATATTGGTAATATCGAGCCTGAGAATATCATATTGGGCAATGGTTCTACAGAGTTAATTTATCTTTTCACAGATGTTTTTTTAAAAAGAGGTAATGAGGTTCTTATTCCTCAACCTACATTTAGTGAATATGAGAGAGCTTCATTAAAATCTGGAGGTAGGGTTAAATTTATTAAAACTAATAATGATTTCACAATCGATATTAATAAAATCTTGAGCGAAATAAATTCTAAAACAAAAATTATTTTTTTATGCAATCCAAATAATCCAACTGGTAAAATTTTGAGTAAAAAAGAAATGGAGAAAATTGTGAATGAGGCTTATGATAAGAATGTTTTAGTATTTATCGATGAAGATTTTATTGAATTCATTCCCAATTGTGAATCTTATACCTTAATTAAAATGGTAAATCAATTCTCAAATCTCTTTATTATAAGATCTTTTACAAAGATTTTCGCATTAACAGGTTTGAGAATAGGATATGGTATCGCTTGTAAAGAAATGATTAAACTTATTTCAAATTTTAAAATACCATGGAATATTAATATCTTAGCTGAGGTCGCTGCTTTAGCCACTATTTCAGATAATCAATACTTAAAGAAAACTTATGAAATAATGAAGAGTGAAAAGCCTTACTTGTATAAAGGCTTAAAGAGGATTCATGGTTTAAAGCCTTATCCTACTTATGCGAATTTTATATTAATTGATATTAGAGAGGCTGAATTAACGGGTAGTGAGTTAAAAAAGAGGCTTCTTAATTATAACATATTAATACGTGATTGCAAATCATTCAAAGGTTTGGATGAGTATTATATACGAGTATCAATAAGAACAAGGGATGAGAATAAATTTTTACTCGAATCTTTAAGGAAGTGCTTGTATGAGTAAAGCGTTAATGATTCAAGGAACATCTTCATATTGTGGTAAGAGTTTAATCGTTGCCGCACTTTGCAAAATCTTTGCCAACTTAGGTTATAAAGTAGCACCATTTAAAGCACAAAATATGTCATTAAATTCATTCGTTACAAAAGATAATAAAGAGATAGCTCGTGCTCAAGCATTACAAGCTTTAGCAGCTGGTGTGGAACCATTATCAGATATGAATCCAATTCTTTTAAAGCCTAAAGGTGATAATATATGCCAAATCATATTGCATGGTAAGCCTTACAAAGATGTGAGGGTTGGTGAGTATTATAAATTCGCTTTAAATGAAGGGATTAAGAGTATTGAATTATCATTAAAAAGGTTAATGTCAAGCTATGAGCTTGTAATTATTGAGGGTGCAGGAAGTCCGGCTGAGATTAATCTTTACGATTATGATATAGCAAATATGAAGGTTGCGGAGTTGATTAATGCACCAGTTTTATTGATTGGAGATATAGATCGTGGGGGCGTGTTTGCAAGTATCGTTGGGACTTTAAAACTTCTTAAGCCAAAGCATAGAGCGTTAGTTAAAGGGCTTATTATTAATAAGTTTAGAGGAGACCGAAGTATTCTTGAGCCAGGATTGAAAAAATTGGAGGAGATAACTGGAAAGCAAGTTCTCGGTGTTATACCATACATTCATGATTTGCAATTACCGAGTGAAGATTCAATCTCACTTGAGGAATTTAATAAAGAAACTAATTATACAATAGATATTGTGGTGATTCGATTGCCTTATATCTCAAACTTTACCGATTTTGAACCATTTAAATCGATGCAAGGTGTAAGGCTTCGATATGTGAATTCGATTGATGAGTTAAATACACCAGATATTTTAATTCTACCTGGTACAAAGAATACAATTCATGATTTGATTTGGCTTCAAAACTCAGGATTGAGTAATGGGATATTGAGATTAGCTAATCAAAACATACCGATTATAGGGATTTGTGGTGGTTATCAAATGCTCGGAAAGATGATCATTGATAAAGAAGGAATAGAAGGAGGGGTAAAGGGCGAGTTTAAAGGTTTAAACTTATTGAATATTATCACATATTTCGATAAGTATGATAAAGTTACTGAGAAAGTTTTTGCTGAGGTTATTGGCGAGGATCAAATCTTTAATACAATTAAAGGGGAGAGAATTTATGGTTATGAAATTCATATGGGGCTAACAATTCCAATCAATAATATTAAACCTTCTTTCAGAATAATAAAAAGGGGTAAAAGGATGGTGAATGAGTTGGATGGTAGTGTGAGTGATAATGGTCTTGTAATTGGAACTTACATTCATGGTATATTTGATAATTCGATAGTTAGGGAGGCTTTAATAAAGTTTTTAATGAAAAGAAGATTTATTCAAGCATCTCAATTTAAACAAAGAAATACAATAGAGATTTGGAATGAAAATTTGGAGAGATTGGCAAAGATTGTGAAAGATAATTTGGATATGAAAAAAATTTGTGAGCTTATAAATATTCCATATTAAGTGGTTAAATTTTGCTCCCATTTATTATTCATGATTCACTTACTTGGTTATTAACATTAGCTTTAGCTTTAATCATCGATTTAACAATGGGCGAGTATCCTGAGAAGATTCACCCTACCGTATGGATGGGTAAGCTCATCGATTTATTAAAACCATTAATAAAGAATAAGAGTCGATTGAGAGCGAAGTTGAATGGTGTTTTTTTATCACTCTTTACAATATTGCTATTCTCAATATCCACATTCATCACACTTTATTTAATGTGGAGATACTCAAAATTTATTTCAATAATCATTGCAGCCATTTTATTAAAAGCTACTTTTGCATTCAAATCTATGTGGAAGTTTACCATACCCATTGCTAACGCTATAAAGATTAATGATTTTAATAGGGCAAAGGTTTTGTTACGCCATGTAGTTCGTAGAGATACTGAAAAGCTTAATCAGCAACAAACAATCTCAGCAGCGGTAGAGACTATCGCTGAAGGTACGGTAGATGGTGCTACAGCTCCTCTTTTTTATTACGCGTTACTCGGCGTTCCGGGTGCGATTGCTTACCGAGCTATTAATACATTAGACTCTATGATTGGGTATAAAGATATTGAACATATCGATTTAGGATGGTTCTCTGCAAAGCTCGATACTTTAGCCAATTTTATCCCTGCTCGGATAACATCACTCATTATGATTTTAACCTCTTGGTTATTAAGAAAAGATTGGAAAAATGCGTGGAGGATATTGAAAAGGGATAGTAGGAGTGTTGAAAGTTTGAATGCTGGTTATCCCATGTCAGTTATGGCTGGTGCATTAAATGTGAGATTAGAGAAGCCAAATTTTTATCGTTTAGGTGATGAGAATTGCTTACTTTCATTTAAACATATTTTTGATGCTTTATGGATTATGAGCATTTCAATATACTTATATATAATAATCTTCATCATCCCAATAATCATTTTGATTTGGTGATTGAAATGCGTGGTATTTTAATAAAGGGTAATGAAAACAAAGCTAAGTATTTTATAAGAGAGGTTGGGGGTAAGAAGCCTGTATTCATATGCGCAATAGGGAGTAGTGAAGTTGGTAAAATACCAGGAATCTCTGCTGCGGGTAAGAATCCAGAATTAACAGATTACACACCGCCCGCTGATGTAGAACTTCTTTTGTATGGAAGGTGTAAATGCATAGATAGTGTTCCTGTAACTCCAGAGGGTATACCTACGCCTGCACTTATTACAATGTCAGCCTTAGAATTGGCAAATATACCAATATTCATTGTAGCTGGTGGTTTGAGAATAAAACCACATGCACCTTTCATCGATTTAGGAGGTATGCATGGTGGCGATATTCGTAAAGGCTTAGCTGTAGCGAATGTGAAAGAGATTATGGAAAGGGCTGAATTAATTGGTAAAATGTTCGCAAAATTTTCAGATTACTTGGTAATTGGTGAGAGCATGCCAGGTGGGACTACCACCACACTTGCTATACTCTTAGCTATGGGTATAGATGCTATGGGTAAGGTGAGTAGTAGTATGCCAAATAATCCTCACAATTTAAAGATTAAGGTTGTTGAAGAAGGTATGAAAGCTATTGGTATTAAATTTGGTGATTTTAAAAATGATCCTATAAAAGCTATATCACATTTAGGCGATCCTATGATTCCCGCATTTTCAGGCTTGATTTTAGGTGCTGGTGAGGAGATTCCGATTTTAATGGCTGGAGGTACGCAAATGGTTGCCATTTTAGCTATAGTAAGCGCGATAAATAATAAGGTATTAAAAAATTTATTCATAGGGACTACAAGATGGTTAATTGAGGATAAATCCTCAGATTTACTTGGTATTGTAAAGCAAATCCATGATTTAGGTATATTAATAGCGAATCTTGATTTCAGCACATCTAAATATGAAGGATTAAGAATGTATGAGAAAGGATTTGTGAAAGAAGGTGTGGGTGCTGGTGGAGCGGCTATAGCTGCAATTTTAAAATCAAAAGGTAAAATTACACCAAAAATATTATTGAAGAGGATTGAGGAAAATTATGAACGGTTGATGAATATTTGAGGATAAAAATACCTATTAATGGTATTGAATGTGAGATTATTGAAGACACATTAATAATTCGATCTGATAAACCTCTTAAAGTATTAAGTTCAGCACCACTTAATGGAGGCTTTACTCAAGCTCGAACGATAATCAATCATCAAGTACCAAAGGACTTTCATCATTCCGAACCTGATAAATTCCTTAATGAGATTGCAGAGAAGCTTCGATTACCAAAACCGATTGTTGGTTTATTAACTGCTGTAAATATTAAGGATAATATCTCAATCTACTCAAAAATTATGGATGATTTAATCGTTACTGCTTTAGTTACTTCAGGTTTATCTTACCCAGCTACTGCTGGAGATAAGGTTTTTGAGAAAGATAGTGGTACGATTAACATTATTGTATTGATAAATGGGGATTTAACCAATAGTTGCATGGTAAATGCATTAATGACTTCGATTGAAGCAAAATGTGCTGCATTAAGAGAGCTCGATGTAAGAAGTCGATACTCTAACAATGTTGCTACTGGAACCACTTCTGATGCCATATTAATCGCTTGTACAAGTGTTGGTAAGCGCATTTATTACGCTGGATTGGCAACAGATTTGGGTATGTTAATTGGAGAATGTGTGAAAAATGCGGTTAAAGATAGCTCACTTAAATTCTTAGGTGAGCGCTCCTTATTAAAAAGGTTAGAGGAGAGGGGGATTACATTAAATGATCTTGTAGCTACAGCTATGGAGCTTTATACTTCATCAAAGAGTGATGTTGAGATTTCAAAAGCTTTGAGAGATGGTTTGATAAAAGCTATGAGTGATATTAATGTGGCATCATTTATAATAGGTGCTATTAGACTTCAAGAGGATGGTGAACTCGGTCTTATACCAAATCTTTCACGAGATTTATTTCTTCAAGATCCAATCACACTCATAGCTGATGAAAGTATCGGTTTAGCTTTAGCTAATTACATTGCAGGTACATGGGGCATACATAATTTTCTCAATTATGAGCGTGTAAAGCCCGGTATTATGAGTAAGGCTGGGCCATTCTTAGATGATGTAATCGGCGGGTTGATTGCAGGTGTATTCTCAAAAATAATGAGTGAAAGGTGAATTCATGGGTGTAATAAGGGGCATTAAGAGTTTATTCACATTCTTTACATCAATCCCTATTAAATCGGATGATAAAGCTTTAATCGATGCAGCAAATTATATGCCATTATCACCACTCATCGGTGTATTTATTGGATTTTGTTCAGGATTATTCGCATGGTTTACCCATTTTTTCTTATCTTCATTAATCGTTGGGGTATTAACACTTGGTATTTTATTAATGATTACAGGTTTACACCATACAGATGGATTATTAGACTTTGCAGATGGTATTATGTGCCAAGGCACTCCTGAGAGAAAGATTGAGGCTATGCGTGATGGGAGAACGGGTGTGGCTGGATTCTCATTAGGCTTTATAACTTTATTAACAACATCACTTGTTATAGCGCATATTCCACAAGGATTAATTATTCAATCTATGATTTCTGTTGAAACCTCAGCTAAAGCTAGCATGTCATTTTTAATTTGGATGGGAAGGTCTGCAACTTTAGGCATGAGTACACCTTTTGTTGAAGCGATGCATCGTAATTATCGTGCAATTCGCCTCATAACCCCATTAGCAATCTCTTTCATAATTGATTTTATTCTTCTCTCTTTAATAGGTATAATTGTTTGGATAATTAGCTTGATTACAAGTTTAATTATACTTGGAATCTCAAATCGGCATTTTCATGGCATTACTGGTGATGTATGTGGAGCGGTTAATGAATTAACACGTATGATATCCTTGTTAATGATTTTGGTGTTTATTACTTGAACTTAATAGCTTTAATAATGGCGGGTGGTAAGAGTAGCCGTATGGGTGGCTTGAATGAGAAGCCACTTATAAAGATTTGTGGTAAAAGTATGTTAGAGCGTGTTATTGAAGCAGTTAAAGGAGTAAAAAGTGTGAGTAAAATTGTAATAGCAGTATCAAAATATACGCCAAAAACTCGTGAGGAAGCTACTCGTTTATCGATTGAGATTATAGATACATCTGGTGAGGATTATGTTTTTGATATGCAATACGCTATAAAAAAGCTTCAAGCTAAATATGTACTTGTATTAAACTCAGACCTTCCTTTTCTCAATAGCGCTTTAATAAATGAAATTATAACCCATTATATGGAGTGTGGTAAACCAACTTTAATGGTCGCTGTACCCTCAAAGAAGCTTGAAGAATTGGGTTTTAAAACATCTCTTAAAATCACGATAAATGGTTATGAAATTACACCTGTAGGGATTAATTTATTGGATGGTAGTCAAATCGATAAAGGAGAATTGGAGCAAGAGGTAATGATCATTAATAATGTTAAGCCTTTATTAAATATTAACACAATTGAGGATTTGGAGTTAATTAAGAAGATTTGCTTTTAGAATTTTTCAATTATTTTTCTCAGACACTTGATAACCCAATATTGGATTTTAAAAGTTCTTTAATTTTATCCCTTACAATATTCAATAAACTCTCTGACACTATTCCCTTTTTAACCGCTTCATTAAGTTTATCCTCATCTATTACCCATGCATCACCTTCCGGCTCAACACACACATCAACTTCTAAATCCACATATCGAATACAACGTGGATATAACTCAATCGGCGTGTTTATATTGATATACATACCTTTATATTGATTATCAAAAGAAAAGTATCGAGTCTTTAAATACCATTCTCCCAACTTTACTTCCGTAATTGCGTAATCACCTATCTCCTTAGCTATTTTAAGTCCATTATACAAACCTTCTCTTTTAATAGTTCGATAAAGCTCGATATAGCCTCCATCCTCATTATACGCTTTTACTATCGCTTTACCTAAATTGATAATATTCCCATTCAATTTAACATGCTCAATATTTACCTCACATCCCTCATTGGGAAACTCATTTTTAATAGTTAATTTTAAAAGTTCCTCAACCTTATCAATAGGGTTTCCTTTAGAGATTAACTTTTCAGCCATATCTACAGTTGATGAAATATTAATTCCACAAGCTTTATAATAATGATGGCCTTTAATCGTTGGTATTACACAATTCCGTATCTCATCAAGCTTTTCTTTTGATAATTTTGGGAATTCTACATCTAAAAATTGTGTTTGTATTAATGTATTAAATGGCTTCTCAAACCTTCTTATAATCACATCTAATAAATTCTCTCTTAAAACTTTACAAAAAGCTTCTATAGCTTTCAAATCTCCATAAGCATAAACCCCTTGCTTATCCAATCTATCATAAATATTAAGATCGAAGGGACTTTCATTATATTTTAAATTAAACCTTTTTTGAACTTCAATCGATGGTTGAACTATTTCAAAACCATTATCAAGAAGGAGTTTTGTTAAAGCGGTTGTGTAAATGCCACGAATCTTAACCTTTACCATTTAACATCCCGTAATTACTCTTTAATTACACGATAAAGCCCATTTTTCTTTTCAATATGGAATTTTACATTTAAAATCTTTTCAGTAAGCCATATATTCGTATCCAGATGATCTGTTATCGATCTCGTTAAATAAGTAGAGCTACCATTGGCTAAACCGATGTAAGGTATAAGCATGTCGGCGAGATGGGTATCAACAGTAACTTTAGCATTCAACTCTTTAACGAGATTCTCAGCAGCTTCACGACCAACAACTTCACTAGGCTTACGTAATTCACCTATCGCATCACTACCTAGCAAAACACCTTTATCAGTACTCGCCCATAAGACCAATGAGCTACCTTTTTGAAGTGGATTCGATGTATCGTAAAGAATATCTATATTAGCTTTGTACCCATGCAATTTGAGATAATCATTTGCAGCTTTTGCTTGCCTCTCTGCTACTTTTCTCTCTTTTAAGAATGTGCAAACGGATAAACCATGAATCTCTTTTAACTCTCCAAACTCATCTATTCTCAATGGTTTAAATCCTTTACATGGTTGAATTTTAATCGATACATCACCCATACCAATAGGGTAATAACCAAAAGCATGGATCGTTAAAGATGTTTTCAAACCCATCTTCTCAAGTGTTGGTAAAAATACATAGCGAAGGTAATTAATCGTTGGAGCTTTTTGAACATCTGTACCACCTTTACTTACACGGAGATTTACATCCTTCTTTGCATAAGCACATATTGGTAATACGGTCATAAGCAACATGGGTATGCTACCAGCAGTACCAATCTCAGCACTCACTTCACCGCCAGATATTTCATTAGGCTTAAACCAAATCTCTTCCGAGCCTACTTTAGCACCTTTAACCTCTGCATTACAAAGTTTAGCAGCGGTGAGAACCGCTTCTAAATGTTGTGGTCTTAATCCAGATGGGCTTCGTTTTTTACGAATATTGTATACATGCAACTCTTCATTAAGAATTGCAGCTAAAGCTATTGATAAGCGCAATATAGTGCCACTACCACTTTTTGCACCACCATCAATCTCTAGCATCCATACCCCTTCTTTATAAGATACTTAACCACTTATATGGATAATGATAACTCTATGTGACATCCTTTGTTGCAAAATTAATTTATAGCTTTAATGTGTGAAAATGTTTTAAAGTTTCATTTATTTAGAGATTATCAAAATTGTTCTAATTTGATTATTAGCGATTCTATACTTAGTGTAAATTATTTAATTCCCTTTTTATTTTTAAAGATCATGAGTAGAAGTAATAAGAAAACGAGTGTATTAATATAAGTATTTCTCATTGTAAATCTTAAGGAGTAGATTAATATACGTCGGTTATTCGATAAACAAGTTTAGCTAAACATTTGAAGAAGTGGCTTAGCATAGGGGGTTTCCGATAGGGAGAGTTAAATGGGTTGAAAAGATATTTAGAGAAAATCGAGAAATTACACCAAAAAGTAGTATAAATCATGAAGCTTTTACTAAAAATACTCATGTAATAAGTATTCTCAGTTGCTATTGCAACACTCTTTACGACTTATAATTTAGTAGAAGCTCGTATTAAGCAATAAATCAAAGTTCTGGGGGTAAATAACCATTAGCTTTAAGCCAATCCACTTGTGCTAAAGTGTAGCGCCAAATCACATCACCACGCTCATCACGCTTAAAATCCCATGGTGCAATTAATACAACATCATTATCTCTAACCCAAATCCTCCTTTTCAACTTACCTCTAATTCTTCCTATTCTAGTTTTACCATCTGTACACTTAACTAAAACATGATCACTACCTAAGAGTTTAATCACTCTACCCAATAATTCCCCCTCAGCTGGTAATACCAATTCCTTTAACTCTTGCTCACTCAAAACCTTTCTTTTACCCAATTGATAGCCCCTATAAAATAATAAGATCAAGGATATAATCTTATCTCAAATATATCATTATCGACAAGTAAATTTAAAGATCATAAGAAAAGAGACTTTACCAACTTTTTTAACCGCTCTCTCTGATGCTAACTTAGCTTCCAAAACCTTACTCACTATACGCTCGCCAACGAGGTTTACTATATTGGATGAGCGCACAAGATTAAGTGCTTGATTTGTATTCACTAACTCACCATCAAAATATTCATGTGAAATATGCATCTCAAGACCCATGCCTTTTACCGTAGTTCCAAGCAACTCTTTATCACAAATATTCACAAGGGTCATACCATCCCATTTAATAATTCTAGCAACATACAATTTATCTGATGCACTCAATTTTATCACGTAATTTTAGGTACAGATCGAGCACCACACGCTTCACAAACTAAGAATTGAAGCCTCTTCGATTTCTCTATATGTGTATCTGGACTATTACATACGGGACAAAGAACTGCTTCTTTCATGTATCTATTTAAAAGGGTTGAGAATGATTGAGGATCTTTAAGCCCGATAAATATCGCTCTTTCACCATCGATCGATGCTGCAGTAGCTAACTCTTTAGCTAAAAACATTAAAACTTTATTTGGATCACGCCTCATTATTCGAGGAAATTCCATAAAATTTCGAAAGATAGTTTTGCGTCCAACCCAAGTTATTTGAGGTTGAGGGAGTTCTAAACGTTGTGTTCGAGATTTTGGTTTCTCCTCTCCTAATTTGCTTCTCAATCTTTGTAAAAGCTTTTCATAATCCATTGCCCACATCAATCTTCTATATTGATATTATCTAAGATACAATATATGGGTTATGGATTAAATTTAGATTATTAAGATATTAACAAAGATTTATTTAATTTAAATTCATTATTTGCGAATGAATAAAAAGTATGAAAGCGTTATGCGAATGTTAAGAAATTCATAAGATTTTTGAACATTTTTAGTGTTAGATTTTTAGAGAAAAATAAAAATTTTTCCTTGCACACTTACACCAAATTTAACATATGATTTGGATTAATTAAAGTCATTAATTCATGCTTATTGAACTCGTGATTGATTAACAACTTCAGTCTTTAATTTATAAAGATTCAAAGCATCTTTTATCTCTTTCTCAGAAAAATACTTTTTTAATGTCTTAAAATCCTTTTTATTGTAAAGATTTCTAATAGTTTCATACTCCTCTCCTAAAAAAACGATCCATTTTTTAGTTTTAGCTGCATAATAATCTGGTATGAAGATACTCCAAGGCTTAATGAATAATGTAGCTGTTTTTAAAGACTTTGGAGATTCATTCTTTAAATATTCATAACATATACGCAAAGTCTCTCCTCGATCAGAAACATCATCAGCTAAAAGCACAACTTTATCTTTAATAGGTATAGAGAGTTTTTGAGTGATTATTGGCTTCTCAGCAGTTTCATTTATACCTTTATAATACTCACAAGCGATAGTGGTAATTTTGGGTTGATCGAGAATATCTGATAAGTATCTACCTATAACAGCCCCGCCTCTTAAAGGTACGACAATTATATCTGGATAAAACTTATCCTTTAGCATTTTATTCACTATAATTTCACATAACTTTCGAGTTTTAATATGCGTCATTCTTAAGAGTTTCATAAAAGCACCTCAACAAATTTAAATTGATTAACATCAACAAGTCCTTTATCAGTAAGTTTAAGTTCAGGAATTACTGATAATGAGAGAAATGATAAAGTCATAAAGGGTGATGGTAGTTTACAACCCAATTCTCTTGCAACTTTATGAAGTTCATTCAACTTCTCTTTTACATAATATCCAGATTCATCACTCATTAAGCCCGCTATAGGAAGTTTTAATTCAGCCATAATTTTACCATCTTTCACAATTAATAAGCCTCCACCAATCCTCTTTAACTCCATTACAGCTTCAGCAATATCTTCATAATTCGCTCCAACACAAACGATGTTATGTGAGTCATGAGCTACTGTAGAAGCTAAAGCTCCAAATTTTAATCCAAATCCCGAAACAAAACCCTTTCCTATATTCCCAGACATTTTATGCCTTTCAAAAACGATGAGTGGAAGAATATCATTATCGAGATCGGGTATGAGAAAACCATCTTTTGCATTAAGTGTAGCTACTCCACTCTTTGTTACAATCTCATTAGCTTTAACTCTTATCACTCTCACATTCGCTTTACTATCAGATTTAATCTTTAAATCATTTATTGAGAAGTCTTTAACCTTAATTGTAGAAAGGATTTCATGAGGGATTGATGAATATTTAAATTCACGGGTAAGTTTACCATCATTTACAATAAGCTCACCATTCACAAATACAGTTTTAACCTCAAATTTCCTCAAATCTTTCACAACAACCATATCTGCGAACCAACCTGGAGCAATAGCACCTAAACCCTTTAAGCCGAAGTAATTAGCTGGGTTAAGAGTAACCATTTTGATCGATTTAATTGGGTCCAAGCTTAAAGATACAGCTTTTCTTAACACCCTATCCAAATGGCCATCTTCAATTAATTCACTTACATGAATATCATCAGAAACGAACATGCATCTATCACTATTCACACCTTTCACTAAATTTATGAGAGATTCGAGATTTTTAGCAGCTGACCCTTCCCTTATCATAATATACATGCCGAGCTTTAACTTCTCAGCAGCTTCATCAATACTTACACATTCATGATCGGATTGAATACCAGCATTAATGTACTTACATAAATCAAAACCCCTTAATTGAGGGGCATGTCCATCACAAACCTTATTTAATTCTTTCGCAATCTTAACCTTCTCAATAATTAAAGGATCATTATGAATAACACCAACATAATTCATAACTTCGCCCAAGCCCACACATTTCGGATGCTGTAATAAACTCTTAATCTCATTAACACCAATTTGAAATGCGGATGTTTCCATATTTGTAGCTGGTACACAAGAGGGTGCGGTAAAGAAGATCTTTAATGGTGAATCGCCACTTAACATAAACTCAATCCCTTTTATACCACAAACATTAGCTATTTCATGAGGCTCAATTATTACACATGTAGTCCCATGCAAGAGAGCATGTTTAGCAAACTCGATAGGTGTGAGCATAGAGCTTTCAATATGAATGTGAGCATCTATAAATCCTGGAATGAGATAATAATCTGAGAGATCGAATATTTTATCAACATTATTTATATGATCGCCTATAGCGAAGATTTTATCATCTTTAATATACACAGCCTCTTTTCTAATCTCTCCATCAAAGACATTTACAACTTTACTCAGTATCGCGAACATTTATTCACGTATTCTTATTCAATACACTTAGCTAAAAACAAATCGTTATAAAATTATTAATTCCAGTTATTTCCGTGGGCCTTCTTGAATGCTAGTGCTACAAATAAAACTTCGCCAATGTAAGCGTCAATAAAGAACCATTTCACATTTGTAATTATCTCCAAACATAATATGTGGAGACTTTGTCTTGATAAAGATTTAGCTATAAAAAGCTTTTTAATAATTTTACCCGTATAAAAATCCTCACAATTTGGAATGTTTGCTTAATCGAATGGGAATAATGAACATGTAAAGATAACCTTTCTAAAAGCTTAAGAAATTAATGAGCATTAGCTATGATAGTATGCTTTTAAATCTTAAAGATTTGGAAGCTTACCTTTCTCAAGTATTTAAGTCAAAAGTTAAAGTTGAATACTTTGGAGATCTTAAAGGAAAAGAAGTGAAGATTAGTGATATAAAAGAGTATGGTTATGGGGTTCCATTACTCATCACATTTAATGTTGAGGGTGAAAGAAGGCAAGTGGTAATGTCATCAATGAAGATTGATAAAGGATTTGGCCATGATTATAGAAGTGATAGAGCTGCAAACCTCATTTTAGCATATGATACATGGAATAAACTTCCAAAGCATGCAAAAGTATTTGATATTGGTACATTCACAAAGAGGGGTCTTTTATCATTGGGCGATGCAGAAGAGTTTTTTATAATTGGAGAGAAAGTTGAGGGTAAAGAGTATATTCATGATCTTGAGAGAATATATAATGATGGTAAATTAATAAATCTTGATAAAGAAAGGGCTAAAGCCTTATCCATTTATCTTACAGAGATTCACTCAGTGAAGAAGAATGATCCTGAGCTTTATATTAGAAAGATTCGAGATACGGTAGGGCATGGTGAGTGTATCTTTGGACTTGCTGATAGTTATCCTTACAGCACAACCTTTCTTAAAGATAATGAGCTTGAAGAGATTGAAAAAATGTGTATTGAGCATAGATGGAGATTAAAGAAAAAGGTTCATCGTTTATCTCAAGTTCATGGTGATTTTCACCCTTGGAATGTGATATTTAAAGAAGGTATTAACTTCACTCTACTCGATAGAAGTAGAGGAGAGTTTGGAGAACCCGCTGATGATGTAGCTGCAATGAGTATAAACTATATCTTCTTCTCATTACGTAAGTATGGAGAGTTGAGAGGAGAATTTCAAGAGCTTTATGATATATTCATTAATACATATATTGAGAAGACTCAAGATTTAGAGTTATTGGAGGCCTTACCTTTATTTTATACCTTTCGATGCTTAGTAATTGCATCACCAATTTGGTATCCAACAATCACAAATGAAGTTAGAAGAAAAATCTTTAACTTTGCTCATAATATTTTAATTGAGAAAAGATTTCAACCAAGTAAAGTTAATGATTATCTTAAGTGAGTATATTGCCTTTTTTAATTTGGCTTACAGGTTTGCCAGGCTCAGGTAAGAGTACAATAGCTCACGAGCTTTTAAAAATCTTTAAAGAAAATGGTATTTCTATACGTTATCTTAGGCTTGATGAAATTAGAAAGCTTATAACTCCTCATCCTACTTATAATGAGCATGAAAGGGAGATTGTTTATAGAGCTTATGTAGTTATAGCAAAGTTTCTTTATGATGAGGGGCTTAATATTATTATGGATGCTACAGCCCATAGGAGAAGATGGAGAGAGTTTTGTAGAAGTCTTATTCCAAAATTTATCGAAGTGTATATTAAATGCCCTATTGAGATTTGCATTCAAAGGGAGAGTGAAAGAGAGCAAGATATTGTAAGAAAGAGAATATACTTAGATGCTTTAGAAAGATTAAAGAGTGGTGAGCGAAAATTAGGATTGGGTGAGGTTCCAGGTATAGATGTTCCATATGAAGAACCTTTAAATCCAGAGATTATAATTGAGAGTGATAAAATTCAACCGAGTGAAGCTGCTTCTCTCATATTTAATAAGTTAATCAAATTAATCGAATTGTAATATTTCAGTTAAGATTAAAAATAGCGAGTTAAGATTAAAATATAGTGGTTATAATGAGTGAGCCAAGAGCTGAAATAGGGATTATAGGAGGTACTGGTGTTTATGAATTGTTAGAACTTTTAGAGAATGTGATGGAGTATAAAGTATACACACCTTATGGAGAAACATCAGATTTTGTAACTATTGGTAATTTTAAAGGGCGTAAAATCGCGTTTATCCCTCGCCATGGTAAAAAGCATCGCATACCACCACATAAAATAAATTATCGCGCGAATATTTGGGCTTTAAAATCATTAGGTGTTACAAGAATTCTCGCACCATCAGCAGTAGGAAGCTTAAGGGAGGATATCGCTCCAGGCCATATCGTTATACCTGATCAATTCATTGATCGCACCACGTCACGCATATCAACATTTTATGAAGGGAGTCAAGTATGCCATATATCAACTGCAGATCCATTCTGCCCTGAGCTCCGTAATGTTGTAATCCAAGTTTGTAAAGAGTTGAATTATCCGATACATGAGAGAGGTACATACGTATGTATTGAAGGGCCACGATTCTCCACTCGTGCTGAATCAAAACTTTATCGATCATGGGGGGCTGATATAATAGGTATGACATTAATCCCTGAATGCCCACTAGCTTTAGAGGCTGAGATTTGCTATGTGAATATCGCTACTGTAACCGATTATGACGTATGGGCTGAGAAGCCGGTAACTCGTAAAGAAGTATTTGAAACTTTAGAGAAGAATGTTGAGAAGACCATGAGGATTTTAGCCAATGTGATACCTAAAATACCAGAGGTTAGGAATTGTCCTTGTAAAGATGCTTTAAAGGATGCAGTTGGTTAAAAGTTATATTGAGCGAATATTTGAGTTAATAGGGTGCATTATTTGCAAAGTCGTATAGCAAATCCATCACTTTATCCTCAAGGTGAGAAGTCTTATAGATGGGCATATAACAATATGCCAACATTAGTAAGGGTTATTGAAAAATTATCGGATAAAAAGCCTTTAAAAGGTAAGTGTATAGCCGCTTGCCTTCATGTAACCAAAGAAACTTCAGTTCTTATAATGGGTTTAAAGAAGCTTGGTAGCGAGGTGTATTTAGCAGCAGCAAATCCATTATCAACACAAGATGATATAGCTGCTTATTTAGCATCACAAGGTGTGAATGTATTTGCATGGAGGGGTGAGAGTATAAATGAGTATTTCGATTGTATTCGCACAATTTTAAGAGCTAAGCCAGAAGTGGTTATGGATGATGGTTCAGATGCTCATGTCACATTACATGAAGAGTTTTCCAATTTGAATGTAATTGGTGGTACTGAAGAAACTACCACAGGTGTGATTAGATTAAAAGCTTTGGAAAAAGCACAAAGATTAAGATATCCAGTTATTGCAGTAAATAATGCTTATACAAAGTTTTTATTTGATAATAGATATGGCACTGGGCAAAGTACTTTTGATGGCATATTAAGAGCTACAAGCCTTTTAATCGCTGGTAAAAAGGTTGTGGTATGTGGTTATGGATGGGTTGGTAAAGGTATAGCGATGAGAGCTAGAGGCTTAGGCGCTATCGTGATTGTGTGTGAAGTCGATCCATTAAAAGCTTTAGAAGCGAGAATGGATGGATTTGAAGTTAAGCCTTTAATGGAAGCTGCAGAAGAAGGTGATATATTCATAACGGCTACTGGTCAAACGAAAGTAATTAGAATGGAGCACATTGAAAGAATGAAGAATGGAGTAATATTAGCAAATGCGGGGCATTTTGATGTAGAGATTGATGTGGCCAATTTAAAAAAGTTTGCTGAGAATAAGGGCGAGGTAAGAAAGTATGTAGAAGAATATGTATTGAAGAATGGTAAAAGGGTTTATTTAATTGGACAAGGTAGAATTGCAAATCTTGTAGCAGCGGAGGGCCATCCACCAGAAGTTATGTCACTCTCATTCTCAAATCAATTAATGTCAGTCGTTTATCTTGTAGAGAATGAAGGAAAGTTGGAGAATCGTGTTTACAATGTGCCAATCGATATAGATCGTGAAGTTGCTCAAATTACTTTAGAAGCAATGGGTATCAATATAGATCGATTAACTGAAGAGCAGATTGAATACGCTCAATCTTGGGTTGTTTAAGAATTGCAGTTGTGTAATATATATGGTATAGTATATTAATCGGTAAATACTGCGAAAGATTTAGGTAAACTTAATTGGCAAAGTGGATTATTACATCAGCATGGCCATATTCATCAGATGTTCCTCACTTAGGGAACTTAATCGGTTCAGTATTATCTGCAGATGTTATGGCGAGATACTTGAGAATGAATGGTCATTCAGTAATAATGGTATCTGGCTCTGATGAACATGGCACACCTGTGGAGATAGAGGCTTTAAAGAGAAATATTCCAGTTAGAGAGTTTGCAGATAGAAATCATAAAATAATTAGTGAGCTTTTTAAGAAATGGAATATCTCATTCGATAATTACACTAGAACTGAGAGCCCCGTTCATATAAAATTTGTTCAAGAGCATTATAAAAGAATTTATGAGAATGGATATATCTTTACAAAGGATGAATATATTCATTATTGCCCGAATGATAAAAAGTTCTTACCTGATAGATTTGTAGAGGGCATATGCCCATATTGTAATGCAATTGGGGCTAGAGGTGATCAATGTGAGAATTGTGGTAAACCTTTACAAGCAGATCAACTTATAAATCCATATTGTACAATATGCCATGGCCCAACAGAGATAAGAAAGACTAAGCAATGGTTTTTCGATTTGCCTAAATTAAGTGATGAGATAAAGCATTACATATTAAATAATAAAAATCTATCTGAAAATGTGGTAAAATTTAGCTTAAGTTGGATTGAAGAAGGTTTACAACCGAGATCGATTACGCGTGATACATCATGGGGAATTCCAGCCCCATTTGAAGGTGCTGAAGGTAAAACCATTTACGTATGGATGGAAGCTGTATTGGGATACATATCAGCCGTTATTGAATATTTTAAGAATCGAGGTGAGGAAGAGAAATGGAAAGATTATTGGCTTGATCACAATACAAAGACTGCATTCTTTATAGGAAAGGATAATATTCCATTTCATTCAGTTATCTTTACTGGACTTTTATTAGCATCTAAGCAAAATTACACATTACCTACGGTAATTAGCGCAACAGAGTTTTTACAATTTGAGGGTAAGAAGTTTTCAAAAAGTAAAAGGATTGGAATATGGATTGATGAAGCATTAGAAATTTTACCTGCTGATTATTGGCGTTACACATTATTATCAATTAGACCTGAGGGTGGTGATGTAAATTTTACATATGATCTTTTAGAAGAGAAGGTAAATAGTGAGCTTAATGATAAGATTGGGAATTTTGTACAAAGAACGTTATCAGCGATACAACGCTTTATGAATGGTGAGATTCCTTATAAACCTGAACTTAATGATGAGAATAAAAGAGAGCTTGAGATTATTCATGAGATACATAATAAAATCACTCAATGTTATGAGGCTTTTGAGATTCAAAAAGCAGTAAAACTAACACTTTCACAAGCTGAAGAAGGTAATAGATACTTAAATGCTACAGAGCCATGGAAACTCTTTCAAATTAATAAAAAAGCTGGTGAAGCTGTTCTTTATATTGCTGCAAGGATTGTGAAAGCTTTAGCTATTGAATTATATCCAATTATACCAAATACCAGTTGTGAAATATTGCGCTTTTTAAATATAAAGGATTGCAATCCAAAATGGTTAGATGCGATATCAGACTTTTCATTCCCACTAAAGATTGGAAGTTTTAAACCTTTATTTACAAAAATAAAAAAAGAGGAAATTATTAATAGGTTGAATAGGATTAGGAGTAGGGGGGATGGTAAATAACATCAATATCTTTTGAAGAATTCTCAAAAATAGATTTGAGAATTGGTAAGATTGTGGAAGCGGAAATGGTACCTGGTGCAAAAAGGCTCATAAGATTAAAAATCGATTTAGGTGGAGAGATTAAACAATCGATAGCAGGGCTTGGTGAGCATTATAAACCAGAGGATTTAAAATCCAAACTTGTGGTAGTTGTTACGAATTTAAAACCGAGAAAGATTTTTGGATTAGATTCTGAAGTAATGTTATTAGCTGCAATTGATGGTCAAACTGTTTCTTTAATTGAGCCTGATAAACAAATATCCGTAGGCAGTAAAGTAACTTAAAAGATCTTATTTAGTCACTGTCCCAATAGGAAAAATTATTTTTCTTGTAAAAATCTGACACTATTTAATAAAGCAGTTTTAATGATTTAAGTGATACCTTTAAGTTTAGTAAGAATTATAATGTTAGGGAAGATTTTTGTTTGAAGTTCGAGCCACAGATTTAGCTGGAAGAATAGGCAAGTTAAAGATGAGAAGAGGTTTTATTAATACCCCTGCAATACTACCAGTAGTGCATCCTTTAAAGCAAATCATTCATCCTTCTGAATTGAAAAAGATTGGGTTTGAAGCGATTATGACCAATGCTTATATAACTATGAAGCATTATGGTGAAGAGGCTAAGAAGAGAGGGATACACTCCATTTTAAATTTTGATGGAATTATTGCTACAGATTCTGGAGGTTATCAAGTTTTAGAATATGGTGAATTAGATACCACACCGATTGAGATTGCAAAATTTCAAGAAGCAATAGGTTCTGATATTGCAATAGTTCTTGATAAGCCTACTGGTTTGAATGTATCAAGAAAATACGCTGAAGAGACTGTTAAAGCCACAATATTAGCATCAAAGCAAACACTCAATATTAAAGAGAGAAAAGCTTTATGGGTCGGTCCAATACAAGGTGGTAAATATTTATCATTATTGAAAAGCTCAGCTAAGCAAATGGCTCGTTTAAAATTTGATTTATACGCTCTCGGAAGCCCAACATTAGTTATGGAGAATTACGATTTTAAATTACTCGTAAAAATGATTACCGTTGTAAAGCAAAATTTACCTTTAAATAAACCACTCCATCTTTTCGGTGCTGGCCATCCATTAACTATACCCTTAGCAGTTGCATTAGGTTGTGATTTATTCGATTCAGCATCTTATATTTTATACGCTAGAGATGATCGCTACATAACGAGTAAAGGTACGGTAAGGCTTGAAGATTTATATTATTTAGAATGCTCATGTCCGATATGCTCAACCCATACACTTAATGAATTGAAATCTTTAGATAAAATTGAGAGAGAGAAAAAGATAGCTTTACACAATCTTTACGTATTAAAGAATGAAATTAATGCTACGAAGCAAGCTATTGAAGAGGGTAGATTATGGGAGTATTTGAGTATGAAAGCTCGATCTCATCCAAAATTATGGGAAGCTTTTATTCTTCTCAATAAGTATTATCGCTATTTAGAAGATGGAACTCCCTTATTTAAACCAAGAGCGTTATTCTTCTTCAATTACATTGATCAAATGAGGCCAGAAGTTATTAGGTATAATGAGCGTTTAATATTGGATGTTGAAATCCCTTTAGAAAGGGAGATTTTAATCCTCATACCCGAAGTAGATTACAATACTTTAATGCGTATAACCACTTTACATAAAAGGTTAGATGAATATCTTGGGATTAATTCAAAAAAGATACAAATTTGCTTTTTATCATATCCATATGGTGTTATACCTGAAGAACTTGCTGATTTATACCCACTTACTCAATATGAGAGTAGTTTACATATTGATACTCAAATTGAAGTTTTAAAATTGACTTTAAAAAGATTGAATAAATTCTTAATGAAAAAAGCTTTTCAAAAGATAATATTGGTAAATAATAATAAGTTTTATAGCCCTTTGATAAAAATGCTCCAAAGAAAGATTAAAAATTGTGTGATAATAGATGCGATGAATGAATCTATTAGCAAGATAATCGATAAAATTGCAAATCAAATTATTGGTTTAAAATCTTAAATCAATACCATTTTGTGAATATAAAAATTATTGATTATTAAATATTCTCAGCTAACTTAAACTCATCATGTAAAGCGCGAATTGCTTCATCACCATCAACATCTTTCACAACGAATGATATACTTAATTCAGATGAACCTTGTGCGATCATTTTTACATTAATCCCTTTACTAGCTACAGCTTTGAATACTCTAGCTGCAACACCTGGTGTTCCTCTCATACCAGATCCTATAACCGCAATTGCACATATATTATCTTCCCAAGTAACTTCCTTCACCAATCCTGAACCTAATAAATTCACTTCCAAGCTATTTACTGCTCGATTTAACATATCCTTTCGAATAACGATAGATATACTAGATTCAGAAACGCTTTGAGATATCATCATTATATTCACACCATTTCGAGCTAAAATTTCAAAAATTCTTGCTGCAGTACCAAATCCACCTACCATACTCGGACCAGTAATGTTTATCAAAGCTACATTTCGAACCAAATTTATCGCTTTCACAACTCTACTTGAATCAATCTTCACATCTTTTGTGATTAAAGTTCCAAAATTATTTAAGTTAAAAGTATTGCGGACTCTAACTGGTATACTAGCCTCCATCACAGGCTCTAAAGCTCTTGGGTGCATACCTTTAGCTCCAAATATCGCCATCTCTATAGCCTCAAGATAAGATATCACATCTAAAGTTCTAGCCGATTTTACTATACGAGGATCTGCAGTCATTAAACCGTCCACATCAGTCCATAACCAAACTTCATCAGCATTTAAAGCAGCACCTAAGATTGTAGCTGTGTAATCTGAGCCGCCACGACCTAAAGTTGTGATTACACCATCTTGATCAGCACCTATAAACCCAGTTACAACTGGTATAGAACCTTTAATTAAAATTGGCTCAAGTCTCTCTCTCACTAAGTGCTTTGTAGCATCCATTAATGGTTTTGCTTCACCATAATTCGAGTCTGTAACAATACCCACATCTTTACCAGTGAAGTATTCTGCATCTATACCTATATCTCTTAACGAACCCCAAACTAAAAGTGTTGATAATCGCTCACCAAAGGATAAAACGTAATCTTTAGAGCGAGGCGTGAGTTCACGCAATTGAATAATACCCATTAAGACTCGATTAAGTTCTTGAAGTATTACTTCAACCTTCTCTTTTATACTCTTTTTTAAATCGATTTTATTGATGCATGTATCCAAAGCTTTTAAATGACGATCTTCTATCTTTTTAAATATCTCATTAACACTCTTCTCCTTTCCCCTTTTAGCTTTCTCAGCCATATCGATAAGAAGATCTGTAGTATCGCCCATCGCTGATATAACTGCGATTATTTGATGCTCTTTACTGTAATTAGAAATTATGTTAGCAACGTGTTTAATGCGCTCACCACCATCTACCGATGTACCGCCGAATTTAAATACTAACCTCATATCATTAATGGCTTAAGATATAAAGTGGAAATATACTTTATGGATACTTTGATAAGCAATTCCTTTGAGTGAGTTCAAACAATTAATTTAATAACCTTAAATGGTAAGGATTTTAATCTTTAAATAAAATTCGTTTTTCATGATCATAAATTAATACAGAGTTATTGGGTATGTAGTTTAATTTATTGTTAAAGCTTTGGTATCAAAGAAGATATTATGGAATCTTTGATTTTATTCCAAAAGATTTATTAAAAAATTTATCATCTCCATATGATTGGATAACATTATTGGAATGAATACCTCCTTTCATAAACTCATATCAATTGATATTTTAATACCTCTTTTAGGATACTTTATACTCTCAACATTTATGCTCTCAATTGGAGTGCTTACCAAAGGTATTGGTATGGAGTTTCAACTTACACCTTCATCCATGGGCGCTCTTGTTTCTGGATTCTTAACAGGTCGCACATTAACGAGTCTATTAGCTGGAAATATTTCAGATAGAATTGGAGTGGAGAAAATGATAATAGTTACGGTGTTATTTTGTTCGATCATAATTATAATTAGTGGGTTTGTATGGGCGATAGAATTCCTTGTTATTACACTCATATTAATAGGTTTAGGGTTAGGGGCTTTTAACCCAACTCTTTACACCCTACTTGGAAAAAGAGAGTGTGTATCAAGAGGTTTGTTAATGGGATATGCTGTTAGCTTCTTCTCTTTAGGTGGCTTTATCGGCCCATCTATTGCTGGAGTAATCACAGCGAGGTATGGTTGGAGAATGTCCTTTCTCATTATTGGCATTATATCTTTATTCATAGGGATCATAATTGCACAACAAATGTTCCCGAGATTTGTAAAAAATTCAAATAAAATTGCGAAAGTTAAACGTGTAGAAACATACTGGAATGCTTTGAATAAAAATACGATTATAGTTGCCATAAGTACATTTTTATTTAACTTTGCATGGTGGACTATAATCTCTTGGACACCATCATTTCTAATCTCGAGTAGAGGACTTGAGCTTGCAGAATCCGGTTTAATTACAGGTTTATTCTTTATACCTAGGATGATTGGATCACCAATTTTAGGTGCGATTTCAGATAAAGTGGGTAGAGTTATTATACTTTCATTTGCAGGATTTGCAAGTTTTGCAATAAGTTTTGCTTATTATACATGGGACTTAAGCTTAGAAAGCCTTTTGATTATGTCCTTAATTTATGGTTTTGCAACGAGCGGTATGTGGGCTCTTCAAATGGCATTAACTCAAGATTTAGTAGATTCAAAGTATATTGGCACAGCTACGGGTTTCGTTCAAAACACAGCGATGATTGGTGGTACATTGGCACCACTTACAACAGGGGTAACTGTGAGTATGGTTGGAATCGCTCAAGCCATGATTTATTGTGCTAGCCTACCTCTTCTCGCATCTGGATTTCTTATTCTCTTTTGTAAAGAAAAAAGAAAGTTTTGAGTATTTATAAAATGTGCTTTTCTTCAAGCTAATCGTTTATAAAATTTTAAATTTCAACGTTAATTGTAGCTTAATCGATGTGGATAATTTATAAACTTTATTATACGGGCCCGCGGGGATTCGAACCCCGGACTTCTGGCTCCGGAGGCGTGCGCAATTATCAGCGCCCTCATCCATACTAGGCCACGGGCCCCAAAATAATGATTATTATTGCCTAATGTATTTAAGATTCCCATTCCATAATTATTCAATATAAATAGCTGGTCGATAAGGTTGTGCTAAATGCGCTCTATTTTTAGGGTCATATTTATTTACATCATCTTCATTAAAGACTTTAATACTTGCGCTAAATTCTTTTGCAAGGAAATCAATTTTAGATTCTAAAATCTTTAATTCATTAATAACTCCAACTTGAAGTATAATATCTCTTTTCTCATTGGGCATTGTTGCAATATTATCTATCAACTTTTGAATAAACCTCGATAGCTCTTTCGCTCTCTTTTTCATTTCAACATCTTGAAGAAGTGTATTCATTAAACTCTCCATCTTTAAAGATTCTTTTTTCACAATCTCTAAAGCCTTTAAGTAAGCTTTCCATTTCCATTCACTTGCTGTGTAAAAGATAATTTGCTTTGGTTTTATCTTTGTTATTTTTAAAATATTCAATGTATCCTCTATTAAGTTCATTACAAAACCTTCTTCCTCCTCAGCTTGAAGATCAAGTTTACCTTCTTCAGGCTTAGGCCACCTCGCTTGACATACAAACCCTTTCTCACCCAAAATCTCCCATATTTCTTCACATATGAATGGTGCGAATGGTGCTAACATTCTCACTCTCACGTTTAAAACTTTACGCAAGATCCAATTCGTAATTGCTTTTCTTATTGGTGATGAATCGGTAGATGTGGAGCGCAAATACCATCTTAAATCTTGATCGATGAGGTAAATGATACAATGTAAAGCTTCTCTAACTTTTAACTTATCCATAGCTTCAGTAACATTCACAATGTGTCGATAAAGCTTACTTAAAATCCATCTATCCTCAACTCTTAATAAACTCTCATTTACTTCTTTTACTGGATATTGAGAAAGTTCAATAGCTAACTCATATAATCTTTGCAAACGTTCTCTAAAGGTTTTAACGAGTTCAAAACTAAAATCTGCATCCGCTAAAAGTTCAGCAGTCCCAATAATTGCAAGTCTTAAAGGATCTGTGCCATACTCTCTCACAGCATCACGAAGAGGTACAATATTTCCAAAAGATTTTGACATTTTCTTACCCTCCATTAATACACTACCATTCACCACAATTTGGCGAGGCCAATATTCTTTAGGAAAGATTGCAACATGATTGAATATGAAGAAGGTTAAATGATTTGGTACCAAATCCCGACCTGAGTGTCTACTATCCAATGGGTAAAAGTAAGTGAATTCTTTTCTCATAGCTTCTAATAAAGATGAATCGAGACTTATTTGATGAATTCCCTTTTTATCACCTAAAAATATGTAATCAAAAACTTCATCAGTTAGTTGATCTGCTGTAATCTTATTTTGATTAATATACTTAGCTAAAATATAATATGCCATATAAATTACAGAATCGGATAAGCTCTCAATTACCCAATCTTTATCCCAAGGGAGTTTAGTACCAAGTCCAGATTTTCTTGCACAAGCTTTTTTCTTTAACCAATTTATTGTGTATTCAAACTCCGATCGAATTTCATCAGGTAAGAGGCTCATTTGATTTAAACATTCATGAGCAAGCTTTTTCCACTCGAGATTATCATAATTCAAAAACCATTGATTTTCAAAGATTTTAACCACACATTCAGCACCACATCTGCATATAACTGGTTGATTCATAATTTCATACATTGTATCGGCTTTATTCATTTTAATCAGATCTTCTTTTACTCTTTCCCTTGCTTCAGATACTGTTAAACCAGCATAATTCATAGTATTATCCAGCATTCTACCTAAATGGAATTCGTGAGCATAAAGCTCTTGAGTCACTTTTTCAAGCTTTGGATCTTTTTGATTCTTTATACCCTCTCTCTTTATAATCTCACAAGCTGGTATACCTTCAAAATCTTTTGATTGAATTATTACGATAGGCTTTAAATCCTCTAAAGATTTTAATGAAATATTAAAGCGTGACAATGTCTCGTAATCGGTTTTTAAATCTTCAAGAGCTTGGTAATCGTAAGGTGCATGAGCTGGTACAGACATAACAATACCAGTACCATTCTTTGGATTTACAAATGAAGCTGGTAAGATTGGAATTTTAGATCCAGTTATGGGATTTGTAACATTTTTACCGATTAACTCAGCACCTTTCAATAACCTTCGCTCCTCTACTTTGCGATTTAAGTAACGAAGCTTTTCTGAAGCTTCTTTACTCACAATCCATACTTCATTATCAATTAATGCTTCAACATAATCAGCATCAGGATTTATCCATATATTGGTTACACCAAATATAGTTTCAGGCCTAAGGGTAGCGGTTGGTATTATGTAATAATCTCCAAGAAATTTTAATATAGTATATTCACCAATCTCTGGCTCAACATCACCCATAGTATCATGCTGACCGACTGGATTATTATCTTTGGGACACCATCCCACTGGATGGCTACCTTGCGCTATGAAACCTTTCTCTCTCAATTTTTTGAATTGCCATTCTATAAATCGATTATATTGAGGATCGATTGTAGTAAATTCTCTTCTCCAATCGATAGAATAACCCATTTCTTTCATACCCTCTTTAATCTCTTGATGAAAGTATTGTGCAATTTTTAAAGGATCATTAAATTCTTTAATAATCTCTTTAGGAACTTTGTAAATATTAATGAAAGTATCCAAAAGCTCTTTATCATTAGATGCAAGCCTTTTTGCCATTGCCAATATAGGTGTACCAGTGTAATGAAAAGCCATAGGTAAAAGAACATTGTAGCCAAGCATTCTTTTATATCGAGCATGGATATCAGCCAATGTGTATGTTCTCCCATGGCCAATATGTTGAGGGGAGTTAGGGTATGGATAAGCCACAGTTATGAAATACTTAGGTTTATTTGGATCTGGATCTGCCTCGTAAACTCTCGCTCTCTCCCATCTCTCTCTCCATTTATCACTTAAGGCCTTCCAATCGATACTCAAATCATCTCACCAAAATTTTAACTTAACATCCCCTTAATAATTAATGGTATCATTTTAATCGCATCCTCAACTTTATCTTTAAAGATACCCCCGCCTTGAGCGAATTTTTCATTACCACCACCAGATCCACCAATTACTTTTGCAACTTCCTTAACTAAATAATTAGCCATAATACCTTTCCTTTGAACTTCATTACCACAAAAGATTAAAACTCTTACTGTGTTATCCATAGGGATGAAGGAGCAATAAATAAGATTTGGCTCTAAAGTTATCGCTTTCTCACCAATTAATATATGGGATTCTTCATCAAAAACTCCATTTAATGAGATGTATAACTTTAATCCATCAACTTTTATAGATTCATTTAACACTTGTTGAGTTAAGTTTGGAGAGATTTTATTTAACAAAATCTTCCACTTCCTCCTTAAATCCTCATATTGAGATTTTAATTTATCAATAGCTTCTAAAACTTTATCTTGATCAGTTTTTAATGCTTTAGAGATATTTAAAATAAGATTATCACAATTTTGAGAGGACTTTACAGCAAGTTCTCCAGCTACGAATTCAATCCTTTCAACACCATCTTGGATCCGCTCACTCTTTAAAATCTTAATAAAGCCAACATCTCCAGTTCTAAAACAATGAGTACCGCCGCATGCTTCAATATCAAAATCTCCAATCTTAACTATTCTTACCTCTCTACTTGGTACTACGCCCCCTTGGTATATGCGAAAACCATACTTTTGCTCGGCTACACCACGAGGTAAAATCTCAATCTCTATCGGAATATTCTTTCTTACAATCTCATTAGCCAAGCTTTCAATCTTTTCTATCTCATCCCTTGATAAGTGGCTGTAATGTGTGATATCCAATCTACTTCGATCTACATCCTTATATGCGGAGTGTTGCCATACCCAAGAGCCTAAAATACGCCTTGCTGCGCCATTCACTATATGAGTAGCAGTATGATGCCTCTTTAAAATTTCCCTTCTATGAATATCAACTTTACAATTAACCAATTGCCCTTCAAATAATTTGCAATCCTTCACCTCATGAACCACTACTGTACCATACTTTTTTACACTCAATACTTCACAATTATTTATAAAACCAGTATCGTGCTCTTGCCCACCTGCAGTTGCATAAAAAGCGGTTTGATCCAAAACTACGAAGCGATTTTGAAAGATTCTTAAAACTTTAGCTTGAAATTCAAATAGATTTGGATCTTTGTAAAAGAGCAGTATAGTAGGAGGTAAATCCTCTATATCGAACTTCAATTCCTCCACAATTGGCTTAATAAAGAGATGGCGTTCAGTTACCTTAGTATAAAAATCGGGCGGGATTGTAACTTGCAATCCACTCTCTTTTAATAACTCAGGGGTTATACCCTCTGAATCGTAAAGTTTGATTAAATCTTCTTCACTTAAAGTCTTCTTACTCTTCATTATATTAAGCAAAACTTTTCTCATTCTCTCTTTAGCATTTTTATACCTCTTCTCCTCAACTTCTAAGATTTGAGAAACTTCACTTCGATGCTCTTCTAACTCTGGATAAATCTCCTTTAAGTAATCAATATGCCAATTTGCAACCTCTTCCAACTTTAAATCCCATCCAAATTTATCGATAAAGCTTAATGCCCTTCTCAAAATCACTCTTAAATTATATCCACCACCCACATTACTGGGTAAGAGCCCATCTGTAATAGCGAATACAAGGCTACGTGTATGATCAGCAATAGCATAAAGAGCTTCAAGGGGTGAGGTTTTTTTCTCTAACTCTGGTAAGCTAACCCCGAGTTGTTGCGCTATATTAAGTTTTGCAGCACGAATATCAGAAAATTCACTTAAATTAAGATTACCTGCAAATTTTGCGTATCTCAAGTAAAATTCTTTATCATACTCAACACCACATTTATCTATCATCTTTTGTATAACTGGACCAAAAGCAGCATCGTAACTGGTAGGCGTTCCTTGTGTTATCCAAGCGAATCTCTCCAAACCAGCGCCCATATCGATAACTTTTTCCTTCATCTCTCGATAATCTTGAGGTGTGCCTTCATAAGCGGTAAATACTGCATTCCCTAACTCTAAACCTCTTACAAAATACTCAAGGCTGTAGCCAAAAGCTCCATAACCTAACCATACATCCTCAAGAAAACTAATCTCTTCAGGAGGTATGCCAAATGAATTTGTTAAAAGTTCATAATCAAGTTCTATACAACGATCCTTCCAATAACCTTGCTCATTGCTAATACTATGCTGACCAACCATACAAAAAGATGTGAAGTGCTTACCACTAATACCCACATTGGGTATATCATTAAAGCGCAAGCACATTTGTGGTATAATTAATGGATTGTAAGGAAATTCAAAAACAATCTTTCCACCCTCAACCCTTTGAAAAGCGACTATGGAAGCTACTGTAAAGTAAAGATCTGGCCTCCATCTACATACTACTGGATACCTTTTTACACTCGTGTGCCCATTTTTAACGAAGAAATCTTCAATTTGCTTCCATGCTTCTATATAGCTAAATCTTTTCTTAGTTGGAGGGTTATTTAGGAAGGTGTAGGGTTGGCAAGGTTGATCTGGACAAGTATTTTGATTTGGGTTAAGAGTCCAATAGTATTTGCCACAATTGGGACATTTTCTTCTCATAAATCCCTCTTTGATAAATAACTCTACTTGATAATACTTCTCGGGCTCTGATGAAAATTTTAAGCGCAATTTATTCTTCTCACTCATTGTACACGCCTTTTTATTTATAATTAGTAATTGAAAAGGGTTTTGTTAAATCTTTCGAAATTGTTAATAATATTTTCGTTTTATTAATTGAAGATGTAAAATGAATTAAATAAAAAGTCGGATTAATCAAAATCACTATTGAAATAAAAACTTTATAATGAAGTTTTAAAGCGAATAAACCTATAACTTCAATAATGAAGCAAATATTAACGTAACTTTGCATAGCATGTATAAGTTATATATAGCAGTTTTGTATAGAGGTATTAGAGTTGCTTTGAAAATTCGTGAATTAAGGGATGGTATGAGAAGAGTGGATGTTGAAGGTGAGATTTCAGAAATCTCAGAGCCAAGAATTGTAAATTTAAGGGCTGGTGGTCAAGCGAGGGTTGCTGACGCTATGCTTCAAGATGACACTGGCTCAATTAAGCTTAGCTTATGGGATGAGCAAATAGATAAAGTTAGTGTTGGTTCACGTGTTAGAATTGAGAATGGTTATATAAATAGCTTCAGAGGAGAAGTTCGATTGAACGTAGGTAAATATGGTAAGCTTCATGTTTTAAGTTAGTATAAATTAATTTTCCCCTTGCTAGAATTTATATAATCCAGATAAAATGGGTTATGTAGGTGAGATTATGTTAAGAGTTGTTGATAGTATACTCGAGTTAATAGGTAAAACTCCGATGTTAAGGCTGAATAGATTAGCTAAAAGTGAAGGAATTCAAGCTAATGTATTATTAAAGTTAGAGAATTTGAATCCAAGTGGGAGTTATAAAGATAGATTCATTCGTATGGTTGAAAATGCTGAAAAAGAAGGGAGGTTAAAGCCTGGATATACCATAGTTGAATCTAGCTCGGGTAATACAGCTATAGCTTTAGCAATGATCGGTGCTGTAAAAGGGTATAAGGTGAAAATCTTTTATCCAAAAGATGTTTGGCAAATGGAGAAGAAGAAAATTCTCGAGCGGTTTGGTGCAGAAATTATCCCAGTACCTTTAGAAGAGACTGAAATAGCTAAAAAGTATGGGGTTCATGGAGCGAGAGTTGAGATTCCTGGTAGAATTAAGTGTAAAGAATTGGAAGAGAGCCAGCCAAATGTTTGGTGGGCTCGTCAATTTAGCAATCCCGACAATGTAGCTGCTCATAGAGAGATGGGGTATGAGATATTGGAGCAAACGAATGGCAAGGTAGATGTATTTATAGCATCTATAGGGACCGGTGGTAACTTCTTAGGTGTTGCTCAAGTATTGAAGGATAAAATTCCTAATGTTAAATGTATAGCGGTTGAGCCTTCTCAATGGCCTGGATGGATCGACCCATTATCTAAAGAGGCTAAATTTATACCCGGAATTACTGGAGGAATAATTGAAGAGATTAGAAAGAGCGGTTTGGTTGATGAGATCGTTTATGTAAGTAATGATGAGGCTAAGGATATGGCATACAAACTCTCTAGAATGGAAGGGGTATTTTGCGGTATGTCTACAGGGGCTAATGTACATGTGGCTATTAATGAGGCAAAAAAGCTTAAAGCTGATCAAAATGTCGTTACATGCGCTGTTGATCGAGGGGATAGATACTTAACGGATGAACGCTTCATAACTTAAACAATAAATTTAAGATGATTTAAAAATGTGAAAAATTAAGTTAATAGCTTCGTTATCGCCATAAAAGTACCGATGAATAGTATCATTAATCCGAATGTAAATTGCATTATTTTACTTTTCAATCTCTTAGCCACTCGAGTACCGATTTGAGCGCCTGTAACCACACCTATTATCAAAGGTATTGCATATTCTAAAGAAATATTACCGAGTAAAATGTGCGCCCAAGCTCCTGAAAGACTGGTAAAGATTATACTAAATACCGAGGTAGCTGTAGCTAAATGTATAGGCATACCCATTACAATCACATAAAGCGGCACTATCATTACTCCTCCACCAACTCCAAGGAATGCAGAAGCAAATCCACACAAGGAGAGTAGCAAAAAGCCCAAAATTGGATTTTTTATATAATAATCAAATGTTATACCTGAAGCATCTATCAATTTACGATGCCAACCCTTTTGTAAATTATTCGACTTTGATAAGAGTGAGTTATCATAAACCCTCCCTTTTTGCTTAAAAAAGAAAACAGTTCCCGAAATCATTCTCAAACCTACTAAAGCTAAAGCGATGCCAAAGATGCTGCTTAATACTTTCGACTCAAAAAATTTGGTAGTGTATGCTCCTAAATGCGCTGTTGGGATTGTTGAAATCGCTGTAATAATACCGAGCTTCCAATCGATTCTTTTTTGCTTAAAATAGCCAATCGTCGCTGAAAGAGCTGAAAAGAGCACAGTTGTTATACTTGTCCCTATAGCGATGTGAGCTTTTAAATCATAAACGAGAACGAGTAATGGTACTATAATAAAGCCGCCCCCTACACCCATACTACTTGATAAAATACCAATAAGTGTGGCTAAGATTATTAGAATTAGCATTGGTACAATCTCCATAACTCATCACAAACCCTTATCAAAAAAGGGGTTAATTATCTTTTTGAATATTTGCTTTATGTGATTGTAGATTTATCTCAACCCATAATAAGGCTTTTAACTATTAGATATGTTAAAATTACTAAAAATTAATTTTAAATCGATAAAATTAAAAAAGCCCTCAGAAAAATACTTTAATATGAGTATAAAAGAAATCTTGGAAAGTATAGCGAAAATGATTGAGGAAGAAATTTCTGCTCTTGAATGGATAAGTCAAAAAAAGGATCCTTTTCAAGTCTTAATATCAACTATAATCTCATCAAGAACTAAGGATGAGGTTAC
>JARVKA010000006.1 GCA_029775915.1 Nitrososphaeria archaeon
CTCGGTAGCTCAGCCTGGTAGAGGCTTTAGCCATAGAAAGCGTTGCCTTGGTAAGATAAAACAAAAAGGCAGAGGTCGCGGGTTCAAAGCCCGCCCGAGGCTCTAACACTTTTGAAATGTTCCTTAAGCGTTAACTACTTTTTATCATTAACTCGTTGCCATTCTTTGAGTCTTTTTAGCGAGTATTTCTAAAAGTTTTTCCTCTTCCATAGCGTGCTTTTCTTCTGGTGTGAGTTCTTGAGGGATCCAATTAGGTTTGGATTTATTTGTATAATAAGCCCTTATAGCTCTTCTTAATGCTCCAACTGCAAGTATGCCACAATGGTACTTCACAAAGGGCAATCCCCCTAATTCATTCGACACATCTTTCCATGAAACTTCCCAAGCTTCTTTCAAAGTCTTGCCCTTAATCATCTCAGTTAACGAGCTAGCAGTAGCTATATTCGCAGCACAACCATAACTCTCGAACTTAGCATCGAGAATTCTTTCTGAAGATTCATCAATCTTTAGATATATTGCTATCATATCACCACATGCTAAACTACCAGCGAGTGCTTCAGCATCAGCATTCTCAATCCTTCCTAAATTCTTTGGATTTCTAAATAGTTCTAAAACCTTTTTAGTATATGTTAATGGTATTCGACTTGACAATTTACCCCACCTTCATTTTAGATTTTATCGGGCTTAAAGATCTAATTCTATTAACAGCGCTTGGTAAAACATCTAAAACATAATCTATATCTGAGATTGTGTGGAATGGTGAGATTTTCATTAATAAACTCCCATGCGCTTCTTCATACCTTCGCCCAATAGCTAAAAGTACGTGGCTCGGCTCGAGTACACGACTTGTACAAGCACTACCACTAGAAACATAAACACCCTTCATACTCAACTCAACCGTTAATGCCTCACCTTCACAATAAAGAAAGCTAATATTAACATTATCTGGAGAACGCTTATTACCAAAAGGTCCATTTAATATTGTATAATCGATCTTGTCCAAAATACCCTTTATTAAATGATCTCTCAACTCAATCATTCTTGGTAAATAATCGTTAAAGTTTTTATGCATAATCTCAACCGCTTTAGAAAATCCGATTATAGCTGGTACATTCTCTACACTAGGCCAAAGTTTTTGAGTGCTAAGTTGTCCATGAATTATCGGCTCTAACTTAATACCCTCTTTAACATATAATGCACCTACACCCTTAGGGCCATAAACTTTATGGCTACTGAATGATGCGAGATCTATATCGAGCTTCTTCATATTCAATGGTACTTTACCTAGAGCATCACAAGCATCGGTATGGATTAAAACCTCTTTATCCTTATCCCTAACAATATCTCTCAAAGCTTTTATATCTTGTATAGTTCCTATCTCATGATTCACAATCGCCACACTCACCAATAAAGTCTCATTATCCACATGATTCAATAGGAAATCCAAATCGATGAATCCATCCTTATCAACAGGTATTTTTATAACTTTAAATCCATACTTTTCAAGCCTCTCAGCTGGAAATGTTACACTTAAATGTTCTATACTTGAAATGAGAATCTTCTTTCTTTTTGATAAATTGGCTGAGCCTAATATAGCTAAGTTATTCGCTTCTGTACCACTATGAGTATAAACTATCTCATCCACATTAGAGTTAATCGCTTCAGCGATTTTCATTGTAGCTTCATAAAGTGATTGATAAGTTATCCAACCTATTCGATGAGTTATAGATGGATGACCAATACCATTGTATTTATAAGCATTCTCCATAACCTTCATAATCTCTGGATTTATTAAACCAGAGTTTTCGTAGTCTAAGTAAACCTCTCGTTCTGGTACACCATGCGAGTTGATCAACTCACTTATGGATTTAGATAAATCACTGTATGTCAACCCGAAACCTCCACGTATATTTGATATACGTCATCAACTTTTTCAACCTTTAAAAATTTGTGACCTACGCTGGAAGCCCATTCTTTAACATCCAATGGAGCTCCTGGATCCGTTGCTAAAAGCATAACTATTTGACCTGGACTGGCTCTTGTTATAGCCTCAACCAATGTTAAGAGCGGGCCTGGGCAGGACTTATACCGTGCATCCACAATCAAGTCTACATTCAAGGCTCATCATCACAATTATGAAATGAATAGTGTTATGTTTGAATCTTTTGCACTATTTAAGAAATATGCTGCACTAACGACACCATCTACATATTCTAATAAATTATCAGCCTTCAATTTAAAAAGATCCATTGTGGTGGAGCATGCATAAACCTTTAACCTTCCAGTCTTCTTCCCTTGCTCCAATATATCCCTCCATTTTGGTATAAAGCCAAAGTTCATAGCTCTTTTTAAATCATCTTCATAGCTTTTATAATCTGTGCTAACCTCCTTAGGCTCATAATCTTTCTTTAAAGCTAAAAGCGCCCAAAAAGTAAAGAATAATTCAGCATCCCAACCCATAACAGCTGCTGTAGTAGCTAAAGTCGTGGCTGGGAATAACTTATCCAACTTCTCTGAGGCTATTATTATAGATATTTTTGGCATATCATTTATTATAATATAACTGCGTTATATAAAAAATTATCGGTAATTTTTATAAATTACTCTCTTTACTCATTTGAATTTCATAAAAATTAACCAGTTTCAATTAGTTCTAATTAGTTTACCAACCACTATCGAATATCTTGAGATTCATACTTCATCCATAGAGATAAATTTTTCAACGTAAAGTTTAACAAAACCATTAGTGCAAATATTTTTAGTTATTGAGCTTTATGATGTGGATATGGATAAAATTGCGAATAAGAGCTTTGTTAAAGATTATTTAGTGAATAATTATGGTAGAAACTTTTATTGATGTTTTCGCACAATTTGCAAAACCGATTCGTAAAGCGATTCATGATCATGGTTTTTTATCACCCACAGAGCCACAAATAAAAGCCATACCTTTAATTACAAGTGGTAAAAATGTTTTACTTGTAGCCCCTACTGGGACTGGTAAGACTGAGGCTGCTTTCCTACCCATTTTAAATAAGCTTTACACAATGGAGGAGAAAGTAAAAGGGATTAAGGTTCTTTACATTACCCCTTTAAGAGCTTTGAATCGGGATTTATTAGAGAGATTGGAGTGGTGGTGTAAACGATTAGACTTGAGACTTGCGGTTAGGCATGGAGATACTGAGGTTAAAGAGAGAGGGATGCAAGCATTAGTACCGCCAGATATTCTAATCACCACACCCGAAACCCTTCAAGTAATTCTTGTAGGAAAGGTCATAAGGAATCATTTAAAGTCTGTGAGATGGGTGATTGTTGATGAAGTTCATGAATTGGCGGTGGATAAGAGAGGGAGTCAATTATCATTAGCATTGGAGAGATTGCGCTACATAACTGGAAAGGAGTTTCAAATTATCGGCTTATCAGCCACAATAGGCACACCTGAAGAAGTTGCTCACTTTCTCGTTGGTTCGAATCGAACTTGTGAGATTGTGAAGGTTCCGGTTGCAAAATCCATGCAAATACAAATTCTTTATCCTGAAGCTGATAAAATCGATTATGAGTTAGCATCTAAATTATACACTTATCCTGAAGTTGCAGCAAGATTGAGAATTATAAGAGAATTGATTTTAAAGAATCACTCAGTTTTAATCTTTACAAATACAAGGAGTGAGGCTGAGATTCTCGCTAGTAGATTTCGAGTTTGGGATTCTGAATTCCCATTAAGTGTTCATCATGGCTCATTATCAAAGCCATCTCGACTCGATGCTGAAAGAAAGTTAAAGGATGGTAAGCTTTACGGTATTATTTGCACCAGCTCTTTAGAGTTGGGAATAGATATAGGGCCTTTAGAGATGGTGATACAATATAATTCTCCTCGCCAAGTAACAAGGCTTATTCAAAGAGTGGGTAGGAGTGGCCATAAAATAGGAGGTATTGCTAAGGGTGTAATTATAACTCAAGATTCAGATGACACATTGGAAGCTATGGTAATTGCTCGTAGAGCATATTTAGAAGATTTAGAGCCAGTAAGTATTCCAAATAAGCCCTTTGATGTACTCACTCATCAATTGGTTGGCTTACTCTTTCATAAAAATAAATGGAGTTTTGAAGAAGTTTTAAATCTTTGCAATCAAGCTTATCCTTATAGAAATCTCACACTTGAGGATTTAATGAAAGTTCTCAATTATATGTATACAAGATATCCGAGACTTTGTCAAGTATTATTCGAGCATAAATTATTCAACAAACCACCAAGTATAAGAGGATTTTACGAGTATTATTTTCAAAATTTATCCATGATACCAGATACGAAGCAATATTTAGTATTAAAAGAGGATGGTTTGCCAATAGGGGTTTTGGATGAGGAGTTTGTAGCTGAGTATGGTGAGATAGGTACAAAGTTTGTAGAGGGTGGTTCTTTATGGAAAATTGTACAAGTTTATCAAGATAAGGTATATGTAAAGCCGGATGATGATCCAACTGGAGCTATACCGAGTTGGGTTGGTGAAGAGATACCCGTATCTTATGAAGTGGCTTCAGAGGTCGGCTCGATTAGAAGGTTTGTTGAATTGAGATTGAATGAAGGTGCATCGATTGAGAGAATTGTGAATGAGCTTTGCTCGAAATATCCAATTGATAAAAATACATTAATGCGCGCATTACATGAGATTTTTGAGCAAATAGAGAGAAAAATCCCTATACCAAATGATAAAAGGGTAATGATCGAAGCTCATCAAGATTATGCAATTATAAATTGTTGCTTTGGACATTTGGTGAATAGATGCTTAGCAAGACTTTTAGCTCATCTTTTATCAGAGAGATTGGGCTTATCAGTTGGTGTATATCAAGACCCATATCGCATTTATCTTAAAGCACCAAATATCTCACCCAACGATATAAGGGATTTATTAATAAATTTGGCTGATCAGGATATTCAAAAATTAGCTGTAAAAGCTTTGGTAAAGACGGGGATTTTTATACATAGATTGATCCATGTTGCGAAAAAGTTTGGCGTGATTGGTAAAGATTCAGATTTGAGTAGCGTTAAATTAAAGAGCCTTATTGAGAGTTTACAAGGCTCGATAATTTATGAAGAAGCTGTGAGAACAATGTTAGAGGTTGATGTAGATATTACACGTACCGCTCAATTAATTCAATCAATGAGAAAAGGAGAGATTGAGATAGTGATTTTAAAAGATGATGAATTCTCACCAATATCTAAAATAGGTTTGCAAAAGGTTGCGAGAAGGGCTGAGTTAATAAAACCGGATCGGCTTAAGAGAATTATTTTAGAATCTACTCGAGCAAGATTATTGAATGAGGGAAAAACGATAGTTTGTGTAGATTGTTGGGATTATGTAGATACAAAAGCAATTAAAGATTTACATGAAGGTTTTAAATGCCCATTATGCTCTTCTTCAAAATTAGCATTAATTGATGAAAGTGAGGAAAAGATGAGACTTCTTTGCTCCTCGATTCAAATTGGAAAAGTACCGAAGAGATTCAAAAGGATTTTTAAAAAAGCTCTTCGTATATCTGAGCTTTATATGACTTACGGCTTTCCAGCAGCCGTAGTGTTAGCGGGTAAGGGGATTAGCGTATCGGAGGCAAGTAAAATTCTTGAAAAAGAGAGTAATGTTAATGATAAATTGATTGAGCTTATAATCGAGGCTGAGAAGAGAGCTTTAAAGAGGCGCTATTTCATATCTTGATTTATCGATGTTGGGCTCGCAAGTAATAAACTCAATAAGGTCTTTTGATCAATTTCAGCTCTCGTTCTCCAACCAATGTATAATATATCATCCTTATCCTGAAGCAAATACCCTTTTTGTATAAATCGATCGAGATTTAAATCCACTTTCCATTGGGGGAATTTTTCCTTTAAAAGTTGCTCAACATCCTTTCTCGGCGACTTTCCTTTGTGAGTGATTATATACGCTAATGATGCCGCCAAACATGCCAAATCATCAATTCTAAAACCAGAAGCTTCAATCTCGGTTTGAGTTGGAGGCTCTTTGAATATTATAAAGAATCTCGCTTTATCCAAATCCTCTATCGAGCTCTCATCGATATTTTCACCCCTCTCCGAAATTATTTTTAAATCCAATCCCATTTTTTCCAAATCCTCTCTCAAAATGGGTATCATCTTTACATAATCCTTTCCTAAAACTCTCTTTAACTCCCAACCTTTAACGCCTGGAGCTTTATATCTTTGAAATAGGAGCATTTGATAAGCTCTTTTTAATTTTCTTCTTACATCAGCCTCTTCCAACATTTTTCTTCGCCTCCAAAGCCTTCACCCAACCCTCATAATCTAAAGAGATTGCTATCGATCTTGGCATCGCACTTTTAATTCCCACTTTATGGGGGATTAAAATCATCCTCTCTTCAATAGGATCGATTTTTAATCTCGCATAACCTTCAGATATGAGAAAGCTAGTTAAATATGCTCTAATAACCGTTTCCTCAAAACTATCTCTCGTAATGAAATCCCAATAATCAAAACCATCATGCTTACTCTCCAATTCAATTCGTAAATTGTGAATCTTTTCAAAAAACTCTTCTTCACTCAATATTTTTAAAGCGAGTAAATCGGAAAGTGATAACACGCCAGGGCTCACCTCAATAACCTCATCTTTTCTAAATCTCTCTTTAAGTGGAGGGAGTTGATTCCAATAATCCATAGCTTTTTTTAATCGAGATGGAAAGATTTGTTGAATATTCACTATAGGATGCCAAGATTTTATAAAAATCTCAATCAATTGCTCAATAGCTAATGCTCTAATCTTTAACTCAACCATTAAGGGATCGATGTAAAGTGATGACGCTCTATGCTTAACCCATTCACCTTGCAACTTAACGATTAATGAAAGTTGATTCAAAGCTTCCACATCGAGTAAAAGTTCATCTAAAAATTTCCAATGAGGTAAGTATTTTTTAAGAGTCTCTAAAGATTTTTTAACATCTACTTCGAATGGATCTCCTTTTCTCTCTATCGCTTTACATAAATCGATAATTCTCAATAATAAAGATAACCACTCATTTCTATCCTTTTTAGAGAGTTTAATCTTCTCCTCACTCAATAATTAATTCACCATTTTTGAAAATGCCTTTTACTTTTATTTTCACCATCATTTTCAAATCATCTTTCACCCTTTACCTCTTTAACCTCCGATCTTCCATGCTCATTTTGCACTATAATTACATTCACATTCTCATTAATGAAAGCCAATTGGCTTGGAGTGATTAAAATATATTGAGTTTCTCCCAATTCCTTTACATGTGATAAAATCATTTGGAACATAGCTTCTCGATTCCTCGGATCCATATGTACATCAAATTCATCCACAGCTCTAAATGGTGAAACTATCAATTGTTGTAAAGATAATAGGAAAGCCATAATAGATGCACTCCTTTCGCCCCCACTTTGCGTATATGCATCGAGAACTATAGTTGGAGCGCCTCTAAAACCAACTAATAACTCTAATCCAGCGTTTTCTATATCCTCATCATTAATCAATCTCACATAACCTTTAGCATTAATCTTTGATAAAATCGCTTGATAACGGGGATTAACTTCATCTAACAATCTTTTTATAGCATCTCTCCATACTCTTCTCCTCTCTTCCAATTCTTTCAAAACTCTTTGCTTATTCTCACTTACCAATTGAAGCTTTAATTTTAACTCCTCATAATTCTTTGAATAATTCTCATAAAGCTCCACAGCATTCTCTGGTACATCACCCAAACTTTCCAAATGAGTATTTATCAACTTAATCTCTTCAGTGATCTCTGTAGCCGATCTTTCAGTTTCAATACGAGGAGCTGCTCTTTCTAAATCAGGTGATAATTGAGCTAAAGCAGATTCTACATCACTTATCGATTTTTTAATCCCTTTAATCTCATGCTCTATCGTTTTCTTTTTAAAGTTTAATATCGCTTCTTCTACACGATTTGAAGCATACTTATCAATCTCAAATTCTATCTTTTTCTCTACATTATTCAATTCTGCTTGATGCTCCATTATCTCTTTATCTAACTCGATCGATTTTCTCTTGAACTCTTCAATTTTTTCACTCATTAACCCAGCTGTATATTTGAATTGAGAGATTAAGTTTTGAATATCTTTATTCATTTCAATCGGTAATTGAATAAGAAGATTTTGTAAGGATTCTTCAGCTTTAAATAATTGATTTTGCAATTCATTTGAAGCTTTAACCCATACTTCACCACTAGCCTTCTCCCTCTCTAATCTTAAAAGTGAGAAGTAAAGCTTTCTCAACTGGGTTTGGAAGCTTGATAAATTTTGCTGAGTTTTTTTCGCACTATTCTCAACCTTTTCTATTTCCTTCTTTAAATCTTCTAAAACCTTTTCATGATGGGCAAGCTTTGATTTTAAAGATTCAAGTGTACGTTCATGCTTTAATGCTTGAGCCCATATATATTCCCTTTCAAGATAATTTTTTCTTTCCATTAAGTTCTTTTTCAATAAATACTTATCATATACACTCTTCCAATAATCTAAAGTTTGGCCAGCGGTATCAAGAATTTGTATTAAAGAGCTTTCCTCACTTATTAATCCAGCCAATTTAGCCTCTGCATCAGCAACTCTCTCACGATACTCGCGAAAACCTACCGATTCCTCAACCATCTTCAACTTCTCTTGAGGAGACATGGTTGCAAACTCTTCAATCATCCCTTGATGCATAATGATCAATAAATTATCAGGATGAATACCGAATCTTTCAAGTAATCTCACAACCTCATTCTTACTAATTTCACGATAATCTGCCTCATACCAATACGAGCCATCAGACTTTATATAACGGGAAAGCATGAAAGTATCCGATCTTCCAATAGGTATAGGCCTTTTACCATCCTTCACTTTATTATCAAATATGAGGCTTACCCTTGCAGTATCTTTACCATGTCTAATTAAATCACTCAACCTTCGAGATCTCTCTGTATAAACTTGACCTAAAGCAACGGAAATTCCTAAAAGAATTGAAGATTTGCCAGAGCCATTAGGCCCACAAATTATATTCAATCCAGGCTTTAAACGTATTCTTGCATACTCATAACTCATGAAATTCTCTAAAATTACCTCCTCTATAGTTGTTGTTAACTTACGTGTATCTCTTAAAGTTATAAAGTGCCTTCCGCCTCCAATCTATTTGATTAAGTTATAGGTAGTAAAAAGCTATTGCGGAATTTATTTAGACAGTTAAGTTTGCTAAAATGGTATATTTTTCTATCGTACATTAGAAATACTTGAATTGAGATATAAGGCTTTTCTTAACATAAGCCAATCCACATTGGTATTTACACAACCATCACGTAAAAGAGGTATTGTGAATGGGATTATATTGAATCTCTCTGAGAGGCAAATACCCATTACAAGCTCCTTTAAGCAAGCCACACCTAAGCATGCTTTAGGTTTAAATCGCTTAAATACTCGCTCCACCATGGAACCACCAGGTAAGATGAATACACGATAGCCAATACTCTCAGCCTCTCTCTTTACATCTCTTATACCACATTTACCACATCCCTTACACTCATAACCATACTCGCCAAGCTCAGCTTTACATTCCGATGAACGTAAGCATTGAGGGAGGAGTAAAACCCTATTTTGATAAGGCGTGGCTGCGAATTGATCTTTATTTTTCGTATTCTTCAAATCTAAATATAGCATGATAATTTCTTGCTCACTTATATTGAGTGTGGATGCAAGCTTTTCCAATTCTGAAATGGTTTGGCTTACCAACTTTGTTTTAGCAACTCTTCGTAAAAAACGAATGAGTGTGCTTTTTTGCTCTTTAGCCACAACCTTATTATAGCATTATGCATAATTAAAGCTTCTTTATAAATGAGGGCATTATTCTTTTTCAATCTTTATCGATACATTTAAGGTTAAGAATTTTAAGATATTCAACTGGAGAGTTTCCAAATGAGGGTCTTGATAAGTGTTACAAATTTAAAAGAAGCGATCGATGCATTGAGTGCTGATGCTGATATCATCGATGTGAAGAATCCTTTGGAGGGCGCTTTAGGTGCAAACTTCCCTTGGGTTTTAATCAATGTTAAGAAGCATGTAGGAGAGAAAGCTGAAGTTAGTGCTACACTAGGAGATTTACCATACCTTCCTGGAACAACCTCTTTAGCCGCTTTAGGTGCAGCTTCTTGTGGTGTTGATTATGTGAAGGTTGGGCTTTTTGGCCCAAGGAGTTTGAGAGAAGCTTTCAGAATGGTTAAAGTTGTTTCTAAATCACTTAAAGGGTATAGGAGTAAAGTGATCGCTGCTGGTTATGCAGATTATTTTAAGTATGGTTGTGTAAATCCATTAAAGCTACCTAAATGTGTTGCAAGTGCGAATGGTGCGGGGATTTTAATAGATGTGAAAGAAAAGAATGAGAAAAGTCTTTTCCACTATTGCAGTTTCGATCAACTTAAAAAATTTGTTAAAGAGGCTCATGATTATGGTTTAATAGTAGCTCTAGCTGGACATTTGGGTGGTAATGATGTGGCTAAGGTTTATGAATTGGGTGCTGATATAATCGGGGTGAGAAGATCTGTTTGTAAAATGGTTGATAATGGTAGATTAAAATTGGATAGAGATTTGATGAAGAAATTCATTGAAGCTGTGAGGAGATTTAAATAAAGCTCCTTTAATCTATTCAAATTTTAATATTATTTTTATTTAGTGAAGATTGTAAAGAAGATTTATACTATAAGGAGTTAAAGCCTTTATAGTGGATAGTAGAAAGAGTTGGTATGAGTTCATTCACTATAAATGGGGTAGAGATTGAGGATACATTCGCTGAAGCTTTCCCGATGCTTGTAGGTAGAGTATTAATCACTGCTGAGAATGATGAATGGGCGATGATCGCAGCAAGATGGACTACAGGTTTTGGTTCATCAATTATTATGTCACCAGCTGAAGCTGGTGTGGAAGGCGTGCCCATACCTCCAGATCAAACTCCAGATCATAGACCTGGTAGAATGATCCAAATTTACCATCGTGGTGGAGTAGAGTTAAAAAGCCAAATGATCTTCCGTATAGGTCAATGCATACTCACATGCCCAACTACAGCAGCATTTGATGGATTGCCAGATGCTAAAAGAAGGATTAAGGTTGGTAGAGCGGTGAGCTTGTTTGGTGATGGCTTTCAAATTAAGCAAGAAATAGGTGGAAGAAAGGTTTGGAGAATACCAGTAATGGAGGGCGAGTTTATTATTGAAGATCGATTCGGTGTGAGAAGAGCGGTTGCTGGTGGTAATTTTTTGATTATGGCTAAAGATCAAAAGTCTGCTTTAGAAGCAGCAACGAGAGCAGTGAATGCTATAAACACAGTACCCGGTGTAGTACTCACATTCCCAGGTGGGATATGCAGATCTGGTTCTAAAGTTGGCTCGATGAAGTATAAATTACCAGCATCTACAAACCATCCTTTCTGTCCTAAGTTAAAAGGTGTTATTAGCGATTCTAAAGTTCCAGATGGTGTGAATTCGATATATGAGTTGGTTTTCAATGGATTGAATCCAGATTTGGTAAAAAAAGCTACTGGCAAGGGTATAAAAGCTGCAGCAAGTGTACCAGGTGTAGTGAGGATTTCCGCTGTAAACTTTGGTGGTAAATTAGGACCGGTTCAAATTAAGCTAAAGGATGCTTTAGAGTCCGTGTAATTAAACTCTAATCATTGATTAATAGTATTAAATACAGTAGTTAGAAAGTAGGTTGATAAGGCGAGTAATTAATAAATTAGCTATGCATCTAAATTTATTAATACTTTATTCTTAACATAGGAATTGATGAAGGCAGTAATTTTAGCTGGTGGTTTTGGGAAGAGATTAAGACCTTTAACGAATGATAGACCCAAATCGTTAATTGAAGTAAAGGGCCGTCCAATTCTCGAAACACAATTGAGATGGTTAAAAAATTATGATATAAATGAGGTTATACTTTGCCTTGGTTTTTTAAAAGAGAAGATTATTGAGTATTTAGGCAATGGGAGTAAATTTGGTGTTAAAGTTGGTTATGTGATAGAGGATGAGCCTTTAGGGACTGGTGGAGCTATTTTAAATGCTGAACCTTTTTTAAAGAAAGAGGAATATTTCTTTGCACTTAATGGTGATATAATAACGAATCTTAACCCTTTGGAGCTTTTGAATAATTTAATTGGATGTGTGGGTGTGATAGCTTTAGTACCCTTAAGATCTCCATACGGGATAGTTGATTTAAATAATGAAGGGTATGTCACTAGGTTTAGAGAGAAGCCTATATTGAGTGAATATTGGATTAATGCTGGTGTTTATTGCTTAACGCCGGATATATTCAATTATTTAGAGAAGGGAGGGGGAATAGAATTCACAGCTTTTCCAAAGTTAGCAGCTGAAGGTAAGTTGAAAGCTGTGAAATATCATAATTGCTTTTGGAAATCTATTGATGTGTACAAAGATATAGAAGAGGCTGAGAAGGAGTGGCAACAATAAATCGATAATGTGAATAAAAATCGAGTTATCAAAATTATTTATTTGTTATTTCCTTAAGGGTATCTTATCAGCTAATTTAAACAATACAACCCCTATTATTAATGCTATTGTGGATATTACGAGCGCTCCAGTACCGAGCATCATCAAGATTGATGATGTCATCTCGCCCAAGAAGACTATTGTTATGCTTATGACCCATGGAATTAAAAGAATCTTAGATTTGTAACTTATAGTTAGAATCTTCCTCTTCTTAACTACATATAATGGCACTATAATTATAGGCGTAAAGTATACAAAGCCTATCAAAGCACTTACCATTATACCTGTTATAATGATACTTAACTCAATATTGAAATTTAAAGCTGTAGTGGTAATAACCCCTAAATATAGTATTCCAATGAGCGGATAAAGCAACCCCCTTACAATAGCTTTCATATATGTATTTGTGGAGATAAGGGTTGCGATACTCGGGCTGAATGAGTAGTACCAAGCATCAAAAATATTCATGAATTGATTACCTGCAAATGTTTTAAGAACTATATTCTCTCTAAATTCTCTTAAAAATTGAACGTGAGGATTGAGTTCAGAACCGTACGCTGCGGTTGCGATTATGCACCTCTTCTCTTCAACAGTAATAGTTTGAATCGAGCTTGTAGTTGCATCTCGAATATTATCACCTTGCCATAATATTCTAATCTCGTATCTTCCTGCTTTACTTGGTGTCCATTGATATAAAAATGAACCATCACTCTTCAAAATAACCTCTGCCAAAATACTCCATAATCCACCAACAACTCTTTGCTGTAAGATGATGATACCTCCACCTGGTGGTGATATTGAACCACTTATAGTTGTAAAACCCCCAACGCTGAATTTTGATGGAGAGATTGAGTAAGATATAGTGACTGGTATTTTTGATACAGTTAATGTAACTGATGAGCTGGTCGCCCCTAAATAAATACGATCTTCTTCTAAGCTCGCCTTAACGCTCCAAAGCCCCAATACTCTTGGTGTATATGTATCATTGAACTTACCATTTATTGTTGAAGTAACAGTTCTTGTGATGATTGTGGAATTTGGCATTTTATAGCTAATAGTAATAATAACTCCAGCACGTGCTGGAATTATTGAGCCACTCACAATTATGTGTGAGTTAATACTTATAGAGGTTGGAGAAATGAAGCAAGAGATTTTAGTTGGGATTTTGCTAACCTTTATTATATTTATGTTACTCTCAGCTCCATTGTAAGTATTATCTCCAAGCCATGAAGCTTTAAATTGATAAGATCCAGCTAATGATGGCTTCCATAAATACAAATAACTACCATTAGAGGTGCTTTTTATAGTAGTTAAAGTATTCCAATCCGATCCATTAATTTTATAGCTAATAGTAATAATAACTCCAGCACGTGCTGGAATTATTGAGCCAAAAATCGTGAGAGAATCTCCAATAATGAGGTTTGGAGATGAGGTTGAACAAGATATTGTGCTCAATGCCTTTATGATAGTAACGCTATAATTATATCTTAACACCTCTACTTTACCTTCATCCGTTTTATACCCAATAATCACAAATATGAACATCTTCCCTAAAGAAGTTGCGTTAAAGATTAGGTTACAGCTTTTAAACTCAAACTCACGTAATTTATCAAGTGAGAATGAAGACTTATTTAAAAGTACCAACCCTTTTGGTGTGATAACACTAACATCGGTTGCGTACGCTGTACCGTTACCATAATTACGTATAACCAGCTTTAGATTCAAAGTACTACCGAATGGAATTTCAGCCTTATACTCTGAAAAAGCTATTAATTTTGGTTTAAAAACCACCTTTGTTAGAAACTTAATGTCATACTCCACTTTATAACTGAAGGGTTGATATACATACCACCAAATATATTTAGGCTCTGAAGATTCTTTCTTTAACAACTCAATTATATGCCGCCCTTCAAGCCTACCGAAGAGTTTCCAAGTTGGATCGACTTGGAGCCAACCATATCCAGGTATGTAAACCTCAGTCCAAGCGTGCGCAACCTCATTACGAAAAATGATTCCTTCCTTAATATAGGTCGGCCCAGCCGCAACAAAAGCAGGTATTCCTGAGGCTCTACAAAGCGTGACGAAGAGATCTGAGATATCTTCACAAACCCCCCTTCTAAGAGTGAGGGTTTTAACAGCGCCATATCTTTCTACCTTCTGCCCTCTCAATATTGCTTGAAACTTCGCATAATCATACTCTATATTATTAATAACGTAATTGTATATTGCTTTCACTTTTTTAAGAACACTAGTTTCATTCTTAGTGAGTTTTTGGGAAAGGCTTTTAATCATTACGTCATTTACCTCCCAATATTTATCAGATGTTGTATATTTCATCAAGTTTGATGGTATTTTATCCAATCCTCCACTATACAAATCATTTATGGCTGGTGGGAGAGTAATCTTTGCTAAAAAGCTAATGGTTATTGTTATACTTCCTCTTGGCGCTATAGGTGGAGTTTTAAACCTAACTCTCAAGTTTCCAGATTCATCGTAAGATGTAGAAATGGGTAAAGGGTTATAACTTATATGTGAGACTTCTTGCATCCCGCTTGCTATAGGGCCAGATACTTCAAACTCAGGTGAGCTTTCAGTGGATGAGCCTTGATTTACAAATATATACCTATAAGTTATATTGTATTGTGCAACTGTATCTGCCAATATCACATTAAGATAATATTTCTCATCGGAGCTGGCTTTAAGCCTTTGACCAGATAGTATAGTTCCATTCGCTCCTTCCTTAATTTCCAAGAAGGTCGGTTCATATTTCACTACTCCAAGATTCTTAGGGATATTAATAGTGAGCGTCACATTCTCTTTATCGGCATCATCTGTTACTGTCCACATCCCAAGAGACTTTTCTGGACCTAAGACCTTTATACTATCTCTAGCAAAGTAACTAATCTTCAATAAATATGCTTGATTACTGTAAACTCTCCTCTTCAAATCGATATCTAATTTAGTCCAATTGCCGTGAAGACTTACATTAAATGGCAATAAACCATATTCACTTTGAACTATTATCCCATAAGCATCTTTTGTATTAAGATATATTGGCCAACTTTTATAATACCATCCCTCACTTAATAGAGGCATGAATTTGTAATTAAGTGATACATACACTATTTTGCTATCGATTACCGTGATTTTCTCATCAAAAAGTAGCACCTTATAGTATTGCGGAGCGGAAAACGCTGGGTATGTTATACAAGATAAGATGATTAATGTAAAAAGTAAGAATAAAAGAGCTACTTTTCTATTCAAAAATCCCATTCTGCAATATATAAGAGATCACGGATTTAAAAACTTTGTGAGAGAAAGAGCTCGATTTGATTATGAGTAGATGAGTTACTTTTGAGCTTCTAAAATATCTTTAATCTTCATATATGCTTTAATCCAGTTGTTTAAATATTTTATTTTAAATGATGCTACTTGAATAAGCCTTTGTTTACTCTTACACTCTAAACCTTTATCCCAGCATTATTTATTCAATAACCATTTAACTTTTATAATACCATAAATTAAATTAAATTTGAAAGCTCTTGCGTTGTGAATATTGCGGAAAAGAAGAGTCGCTTCCATTTACTTGCTCTTATTGTGGAAGAGTATTTTGTGTTGAGCATCGCCTTCCTGAAAATCATAAATGTCCAGACTTATGGATGGCAAAGTCCCCTTCAAAGAGTTTCAGAATCGAATCAAGTTATAATGCTTATTCCTTCATACGCAATATAAAATTCAGCTCTATCGAAATTCTCCATTTAACTATCGGTACTATATTAGTAATACTTGTTGGTCTCTCACTTATGCAATTTATAAGGGCATGGCTCATTTTAATCCCTTCAATAGCGATTTTTGCATCATCTTTTATTCTTCATGAGTTAGCTCATAAATTTGCAGCTCAAAGTTATGGCTTATGGGCTGAGTTTAGATTAAATACATTGGGAGCAATTGTGACTTTAATTAGCATACTCCCTTTTTTCTTCAAGATTATTGCACCAGGAGCGGTTTTAATATCGGGTTATGCTACAACCAAAACTTTGGCAAGGATAGCACTTGTAGGCCCTTTGATAAACATGATCTTTGCTTTAATCTTAACATTACCACTTCCAATAGTATCGATACCGATTTATATCATTTTGAAAAATGGTGCTTACATCAATGCTCTAATAGCATTCTTTAACCTTTTACCATTCGGTATATTTGATGGGTATAAAGTTATGAGTTGGGATAAGAGAGTTTGGGCTATAACATTTGTAATATCCATAATCCTTCTCATTATGTTAAGATGAGTTGCTCATTTAAAGGTTAAATTCGTGTATATACTTCGCTTATTTATTTATGAAGATACTTTATCAACTTTTTATCATTAGTTCGTTTTTGAATAACCCTATTTAAATAGAGTATCGTGTGAAATCTGTAATGATTTATTAAAAGTTTGAAATCTATTTGAAATTCATTTAATTTTAACTTTTGCAATTATTAAGAATATGTGATTAAACTTGTGTACCATACTTTCATTTCAATATTTTAAAAATATGATAATAATCATTCTAAGCGAATGTTAGGAGAGTTGCTGAGGTAAATGGAATAATATGCCAAATATATTCAAATTAAGGATATATCCTTAAATAAATGGCTTTTACAAATTTCTCATGAAAAATCAGGTGTTGGTAGTATAAATGGTGCTTATCGATCGATTTAACAGACCAATTACAGGTTTGAGATTATCAATCAATTCCAATTGTAACTTTCGATGCTTCTTTTGTCATAAAGAAGGGCTTAATCAATATCAAAATAGAATAATGAGTGTTAATGAAATTGAGAGAGTCGTAAGAATCCTTACCAAGTTTGATATACGCTTTGTAAAATTGACTGGTGGTGAGCCTATGCTTAGAAAAGATATTGTTGAAATTATTGATAGAATTCATAATCAACAAATAAATGAAATCTCTATGACTACAAATGGTACAAATCTTGCTAAACTTGCTTTAGATTTAAAGAAAGCTGGTTTGAGGCGAGTGAATATTAGTCTTCATAGCCTTAATAAAGAGAGGTTTAAGTGGATTACTGGTGTAGAAAAGCTTGAAGAAACTTTAAGCGCTATAAAAGCATCCATTAACGCTGGTTTAACACCCATTAAATTGAATATGGTTGTGTTAAAGAATGTGAATGATAATGAGATTAATGATATGATCGATTTTACAGCACGTATGGGTGGTGGAAATTCGGTAATTTTGCAATTAATTGAATTGGTGAATGAGGGTGAATCGGATGGATTTATTTACGATGAATTTCATTATGATCTCACTCAAATAGAGCAAGCTTTAATAAAGAGAGCGATAAAGAAGGATTTGAGATCGCTTCATTTTCGCCATAGGTATTTAATGCCGAATGGTGTTTGGGTAGAGATAGTAAAGCCTATGCATAACTCAAATTTCTGCATGGGAGATAATCGAATTAGAATCACCCATGATGGTTATTTTAAACCATGTTTATTAAGGAGTGATAATTATGTTGATTTTCTCACACCTATGAGAAATGGGGCTTCTGATGAGGATTTAGCTAAGCTCTTTTTAAAAGCGGTTGAATTGAGAGAGCCATTCTTTAAGCCAAAATACCCTTTATATTGTGAGAGATACAATGCCTTTAATATTGTGGGTTGTAAAAATGGCTTTTAAAACTAAAATTTACATAATTAAATGTAAAGAGTGGTATTAAGATCATCTTTATAACTTGGAGGATTTTATTGTATGAGCTTTGAGGGAACTGGTTATCGCGGTCGAATCCTTAGAGTTGATTTAAGTAAGAATAAGATTACTATCCAAGAGTTTGATAAAGCCTTCAGTAGATTATACTTAGGTGGCAATGGCTTTTCAATCAAAATTATTTTAGATGAGCTTAATCCATTAATCGACCCATTTGCTCCTGAAAATATCTTAACATTCATGACGGGGCCAGCTACGGGAACTGTTATACCCTCAACTACAAAGTTTCATTCAGCTTCAAAATCCCCCCTCACCGGGCAATACTTCGACTCGATGTGTGGAGGAACATGGGCTAGAACTATTAAACTCGCTGGATATGATGGAGTTGTAATTAAAGGCAAGGCTGAGGAGCCGAAACTTCTTTACATAAGTGATGGATATGTTGAATTAAAAGATGCTCATTCATATTGGGGCAATAAAATCACAGAAACTCAACAAAGCTTGAAGAAGGATTTTGGAGAGCCTAACTTAGAATCCATAGTTATAGGGCCAGCTGGAGAGAATTTGGTTAGATACGCTTGCTTAATATCAGGTTTAAGAGCTTCTGGTAGAGGCGGGCTTGGGGCTGTAATGGGCTCGAAGAAGCTAAAAGCGATATGTGTGAATGGTGATGGTAGAATCACTTTAGCTAATGAAGATAAAGCAAGAGATTACATAAGGGATTTGGTGAAGAAGTTAGTTGATGCAGCAAAAGCTCTTAGAATGGTTGGAACACCATCGGTCGTTTCAACGGTATCTAAACTTGGAATTTGGGGTACGAGAAATTGGAGGGAGGAGTATTTTGAGCATTGGGAGAATTTGAGTGGAGACGCATTAATGAAAAGTTTTTACACTAATAAAAATACATCATGCCTCGCTTGCCCAATTTCATGTGGTAAGCATTCAAGAATTGTTGAGGGAAAATTTGCTGGTTTAGAGGCTAGAGGGCCAGAGTATGAGAATATTTACGCTTTTGGCTCCATATGTGGTAATTCTTCTATGGAATATGTTATAGCAGCGGTGAATAAGTGTGACGAGTTAGGTTTAGACACCATCTCCACAGGTGTAACTATAGCTTTTGCAATGGAGTGTTTTGAAAGAGGGTTAATAAATAAAGAGGATACTGGTGGGATTGAATTAAGATTTGGAAATGGTGAGGCTATGCTTGAGATGATTGAAAAGATTGCGTATAGAAAAGGCTTTGGCATGATTCTCGCTGAGGGTAGTAAAAGAGCTTCTCAAATTATAGGTAAGGGTGCTGAGTATTTTGCGATGCATGTGAAAGGATTAGAAATTCCAGCACATTCTCCAAGGGGTATTTACAGTTTAGCTTTAGGATATTCAACATCAACCAGGGGTGGAAGTCATCATGATCATAGGCCGACAGCAGAGTATAGCATAATAGATAGGAAAAAGATTGAAGGTAAGCCTGAATGGGTAATAGAGGTTCAGCATATGACAGCGGTAGGAGACTCTTTAACCATTTGTAGATTTACAGAAAGAGCATTGGGCTTTGCATTAACTGAAGATTATGTAAAGATTGTAAATTTAGCTACAGGATTCAATATTAATCTCATAGAACTTAAGACCATTGGGGAACGAATATATAACATGGAAAGGCTCTTCAACGTTAAGTGTGGGTTAACGAGAAAAGATGATATTTTACCAAAGAGGTTAATGATAGAGCCGATACCTGAAGGACCTTCCAAAGGTATGCATGTAACACCAGAAGTATTGGAAATGATGAAAGATAAATATTATAAGTTGAGAGGATGGGATAAAAACACGGGAGCTCCAACTATTGAAAAACTTAAGGCTTTAAGCATTATTTGAGGGGTTTGTAAGCCTATTAAGCAAATAAGATGATTTTAAAAGATTGGATAAAAGCTACCATTTAATCAATTTTTCAATAAGCTCATTAATTAAATAAAAATTTTTAAATTCAAATTTAAAATTTGGCGCAAGGTTTATAAATGGCTTTCTTATTTTTAAAAAAATTGAGAATGAGCTCACGTAGATACGCTCTTGTAATATTTATAGCCATTGGGTTTATATTAGGAGCGATTCTCGGCGCTATCATTGGGAAACCAGCTGCTAATTTAAGACCACTTGGAGACTTTTTCGTAAGGCTTTTAAGAATGATTGTAACACCACTCACAATAGTTACGGTATCAGCAGCTATAGCACGTATCGCTGATTTAAAAAGATTAGGTAAAATTGTCTTATTAATGTTGGTAATATTCTTAATTACGTCATTCTTTGCAGCAAGCCTCGGTCTTATTACTGGACTCGTCTTCTCACCAGGGGAAGGGTTAGGCTTAAAGCCTCCTCCAGACTACAAGCCTCCAGCACCAGCTACTGCTGAGACAGTTATACTATCATTAATACCACTAAACTTTGTAGATATATTTGGTGTAGCAGGGTTATTACAAGCGATCGTATTCTCAATACTATTTGGTATAGCAGTAGCGTTAATGGGAGAAGCAAATAAGCCAATAGTCAAAGCGCTTGATGCATTATCTGGAGCGATGATAAAATTAACATTAATTATTATGTGGTATGCTCCAATAGGTGTATTTGGATATGGTGCTTGGTTATTTGGTACTTATGGTGCTACCGTAGTTGGAGCTTATGCCAAGTTAATAGGAGCAAACTATTTAATGGCTATTATTTATTGGCTCGTTTTTTACTCATTAATCGTTAAGATAAGTGGGAGGAATCCTTTAGATTATTGGAGAGTAATAATAGAACCTATAACTGTAGCATTTACAACAAGAAGTAGTGCAGCAACATTACCAATAAACTTGAGAGCTGCAGAAAGATTAGGCGTTCCTGAGTCGATTAGAAATATAGTGTTACCAGTTGGTTGTACAGTAAATATGGATGGTACTGCACTTTATCAAGCGTTATGTGCATTATTTATCGCTCAAGCCTTTGGTATATCAATAAGCCCAGCTTTGTACCCACTTATTATCACCATGTCTATGTTAGGATCAGTAGCAACAGCAGCGATACCTGGTGGCGGCTTAATTATGCTCGCCATGGTACTTGCTGCTGCAGGTTTACCATTAGAAGGAATAGCGCTTATAGTAGCGGTAGACCCAATATTGGATGCATTAAGAACAAGCATTAATGCGAGTGGTGATACTGCATACTCCACACTAATGAGTAGAATCTTTGAAGGACCGAATTGGTGGGCAAAGAATAAGTCATAAATTAATATTAAGCAAATAAACTCGTAATGTATTATTAAGTTACAGTATTTTCTAAATTTTCTAAAAAAATATTGAAATTTTTCAATCTTTATGAATTAACTTGTGTATAATCAATGTTGCGTAACCAGTCGTTACCGCATTTGTTGCCGCTGTTATTATAGCCACACCATTAAAGAGGGCCATGGATGTGAGGCTGAAGGTTACCACATTAGATACAGCCAATATATCAATGATAATAGGCATAGTTACAAGTATAGTTCCGCCCATTATACCTGGCGATGCAAAGCCCGCAACAGCGAGTAAAGGCGCTAAAGTTAAAAATTGAATAGGATTTATGGTAAGATTGAGATATAATGCAGAGACGTAAATGCTTACAATAACCCCTGTTATACTACCGAGCCTATTTAAAGCTGCACCCAATGTAATAACAAAATCTCTTAGAGATCCATCTATAGGGAAGTGATCGCTAAAGATTTTAAGATGTATTGGGAGTAAAATGTAAGAGGCGGGTATTGATACACCAGCGATTAAAGTCTTTATGGTATATGCAATTAAGGCTTTAAGACGGAATTTATGGAGTATTAAAAGCATTGAGAAGATATATAAAATATGAAGGCTGAAGGTGATTAAAAGCGCTTCCATATAAGCTATGATTGAGGCAGTTTTTAAGTTGTAATAAAAAGCAGCACCAAAGGATATCGAGATTATAGGTAATACTTTTATCAATCGTTTAAAGAATCCTAATGTAACTTTATTGAGAAAGGTGATAAATAGTCTCATTTTATCAAATCTTCTTATAATCGTGAATGACGTAATGATACTTGCGAGTATTGATAAAGGTATGGGCTTTAATAAACCATTGATAATAAACTCGTGCAAATATTTTGTTGAACTTAAAACTTTTACTTCTCCCATATAACCTCCGTATCTAAATATAGATAGAATGAAAGCAGATGTAAGAGATGTGATAAGGCAAAGAATGAAGAATAGTATCATTGTGTAATTTGCAATCTTACCTTGTTGATTCGAGTTTAAAAGTGAGGTTGTGAGAATTATAAATATAAATACTGGTGCGAATAGAAAGAAAAAGTATGTAAAGAGCCATGCGATATTGATAAAAATAGTGAGCTTATAAGGGATAATGTAAGCTAATAAAATACCAAATAAAAATGTGAATGGAAGTATAAATTCATAAGTAAGTTTAAATCCCAACTTAGATGCAAATATTCTATAAAACTTTAATAAATATTAAATTTTATCAATACTCTGATTCCGAAATCCCTTTATTAAAGATAGGGATTAAACGCTTATGTAAATGGTTTGCCATATTTACACTAACACATGGACTTATCTAATTATTCTTCCTTTCTTTACATTATTATTAATTTCCGTTAAGTTTTAAAGCTGGTATGGTAAAATTGCAAGTGTTGTGAGAGTGTTAAGCAAAGTATTAAAAATTAACGTTTGAGTGATCCTTCCGATAATTTTTCCACCCTCTACAACATATACCCTTCTTATATTCTTCTCAGCCATTATGTTCATCGCCTCTCCAATAAGGGCGTTTGGTGATATAGTTATTATAGGTGAACTCATAATCTCTTCTACAGTCGTACGAGTTGCATCCTTTTGATGAATCGCACATCTTCTCATAATATCACGCTCAGTTACAACACCTATTGGCAATCCTCCTTTCTCAACTATTAAAGACCAAACATTATTCTTAACCATTAAATTTATAGCATCCATAACGGTCTTTGAGGCATCTATAGTAATAATATTAGTTTCCATAACATCTCTTACTCTAAGAGCTATGGGCATAAAATTATAATAGTGAAACACATATATAAATTATTTTTTCTTGGCAATGATTTATTACTCTCATTATCAAAAGTTGATAAACTCACCAACCCTTTTTAAAGCTTAATGATTAAGCTACATCACCTTTAATAATTACCTTGAAATAATCTCCAAATGGTGTTAAATTAATGATTAATGAATCATTAAAGGATATCGTTAGTAAAAAGAGTGATAAGTTAAAAGGAAAACGTATCGCTTTATGTGTGACTGGAAGTGTAGCTGCGATTAATAGCACAGAATTGGCAAGGGAGTTAATAAGACATGGTGGAGAAGTTTTTGCTATAATGACATCAGCTGCTCAACGATTAATTCATCCAAACTTGTTAGAGTGGGCTACAGGAAAGCCTGTGATTATTGAGTTAACTGGTAAAATGGAGCATATTCGAATCGCTGGTGATTGGGAGGGTAAAGTGGATTTAATATTAATCGCACCTTGTACAGCTAACACAATAGGGAAGATCGCTTCGGGAATTGATGATACACCCGTAACTACTATAGTATCATGTGGATTAGGATCAAGAATTCCGATTATTATCGCACCTGCTATGCATGAAAGTATGTATAAAAACCCTGTGGTAAAGAGCAATATTGAGAGATTAAAGCAATTGGGTTTGAAATTTGTAGAGCCAATTATTGAAGAAGGAAAGGCGAAAATGGCTCCAATAAGTGAGATTGTGAATGCGGTGATTAATCAATTGTGTGAAAGGGATATGGAAGGTTTGAAAGTTTTAATTACCGCTGGTCCGACTCGTGAATATATAGATCCTGTTCGTGTAATAACGAATCGAAGTTCTGGAAGAATGGGTATCACATTGGCTGAAGAGGCATTAAGAAGAGGTGCGCAAGTAAGCCTCATTTACGGCCCAGGAACAGTAATTCCACCGAGTGGTGTGAAGTTAAAGAGGATTGAAACTACTCAAGAATTACTCGATGCAGTAATATCGGAATTGAAAGCCTCACCATATGATATATTCATAGCCGCTGCTGCACCATCAGATTTTACAATTAAAGATAAGTTTGGAGAAAAGTTAGATACTCACTTCATTGAGAGTTTAAAGGTTGAGTTAAAGACCACACCAAAAGTGATAAATGAAGTAAAGAAGATTCAACCAAAAATATTCCTCACAGCTTTTAAAGCGGAGTATAAATTGAGTGAGAAAGAGTTGATCGATAAAGGTAAAAGGTTGTTAATTGAGGCTCAAGCAGATATGGTTGTTGTGAACGATGTGGGGAAGCCAAGTATAGGATTCGGTGAGGAAGATAATGAGGTATACATAATTAAGAAGAGTGGAGAGGTTATTTTCATACCTCGCTCATCTAAGGTTGAGATAGCAAGGAGAATATTAGATATAGCTATAAGTGAATTAAAAAAGGAGGATTAGTTTTTATTCAACTTATATATCCTAAACGAGATTTATCGTCAATCCTTTCTTGAGGCTTATACTGCCTCTCTTCGAATGAATGAATAATAGCTTCCATCTCCCTTGCTCTCTCTTCTAAAGCGGTTAAATCAATATCCAACTTTAATAATTTTGTAAAAACCTCTAAAATCCTTTTTGATGCTCTAGCATCTATAATATAACCAGATGTTTCTCCCAAAAAACATAAACCCTTCATACCACGCAATTTAGCGAGACCGAGTATTAATCCATTCATACCTGTAATAGTTCCTTCATTAGTGATTATCACATCATAACCTTGCAAAGTTTTTAATAATTCAGCATTTGTAGCGGTCACATAAACTTTTGGATGAAGTGTGAAACTACCAGTAATGTAAGCGCCAAATGTAAAAACGGTATCAGCACCTAAACTCCTCACTAAAGAGAGAATTCTATCAGCTAATTCATAATCCCCTTCACTTGAAGCGGGTTGGGAATCTCCAGTATAAATAATCAAATCTAATGAGTTATTTGTATCAGTCCAAAAGTATAATTCATTTTTAATTAAATCGATTGAGCCATCAGGCTTTATTAGTATATGCGGTGGGAAGTAATAAGAGTAAACCTCAGCGAATAACTCTGCTTTTAACTCTTTTATTAAATGATCAACCGCCAATTTCCCTACGTAACCACTACCGGGTAATCCACAAACTAAATGCGGCCTTTTTAATTTAGGAGTTTTTATGAGCTTAATCTCTACACTCATAACCATTCCTCAAGTTGCATAGTATAATGCTTTAAGCCTTAATTTAATGTTTTATCCTAATACTTGAAATCTTTAAATTTTTAAAGATGGATTAATTATGAAAATAATAAACAATAATTTGAATATTCGTGTTGATAAAAATTTCACAACTCATAATATATTAATAGATTTACCCTTGGTATAATTATTGGTTAACAATGTCCTCCAAAATTGCAGAAGCTATAAATGAAGCTTTATCCAATGGTTATCAAATACATCCAGATGCATTAATACTTTTAGAGGCAGTTAAAGAAAAAGTGAGTCTCATAGATTTAGTGATAAAAACTATAGAGATGAAGAGAAAATCTGGTGATCAACAATTGCTATTGTTAAAAAAGGATTTTGAAGAGATGTTACCAGAGCATTTAAAGGAGCATGAAGAGGTAAAGATTGATGAAATAGAGCCAGAGATTGAGATTGTTAAGGATGTGAGTGAGAAGATATCGCCATCTGAAGAATTAAATGGATTAAAAAATCTTTTTGAAAGTAGATTTAATAAGCTTTATTCGATAGTTAAGGAGAGGCCAGATTCACATCAAATTCAAAAAATTGAGTCGATAGCTAAAGGTAATGGATTGTCATATAAGGTTGCTGGCTTAGTATTGGATAAGAAGATTAAAAGAACCCATATAGAATTAACTATTGATGATAAAAGTGGGAAAGCAACAATATTTGTGAAAGACCAATCCGTAATGAAACAAGCAATGAGTTTATCACTTGATCAACTTGTAGTGGTAGATTTAGAATCAACGAAAAAAGGAGTTTTATTCGCAAAATCAATATATTCGCCAGATATACCTGATCGTTCACCAAATTTATCGAAAAAGATTGTTTACGCAATATTCACATCTGATCTTCATATCGGGAGTAAAACTTTCCTTTATGAGGCTTTCGAAAGATTCGTCCTTTGGCTTACTCAACATGGTAGAGAAGATTTCATTGTAAAAAGGATCAAATATTTAATCATAGGTGGAGATGTTGTTGATGGCATTGGTGTATATCCAGATCAAGAAGATGATTTGGAGGAGCTTAATATTTATCAACAATATGTGAGAGCTGCTCAATTATTAAATAAAATACCGAAGAGTATCCAAATATTTATTATACCGGGTAATCATGATCCAGCAAGGCAAGCATTACCCCAACCTGCAATACCGAAGAAGTATGCTGAACCTCTTTATAAACTGGAGAATGTGAGGATATTAGGAAACCCGTCACAAATCCGTTTGCATGGCGTTAACATATTGATTTACCATGGTAGGAGCTTGGATGATATAGTTGCAACGATACCTAATCTTACTTTCTCAAAACCCGCTTCAGCTATGAAGATTTTATTGAAAGCAAGACATTTAGCACCTTTGTATGGTGGTAGAACGCCCATAGCTTTAGAAAAAGAAGATCATCTCGTTATTGAGGAAGTACCGGATATTTTTCACGCAGGCCATGTACACACATTAGATATAGATAGATATAAAGGGACTTTACTTATAAATTCTGGCACATGGCAAACTCAAACTAAATATCAAGCGAATATGGGAGTTACACCAACACCTGGTTTACTCCCTATAGTCAATCTTGCCACATTGGATGTATTAGTAAAGGATTTCACGAAATATATTTAAATTAATGTGTTAACTGTGGGATCTTCTTGAAATACAGACTTTATTAATTGATCTGGTATTAATAGATTTATTTTCTTTGTTCTACCATACCTTCCACGATTTATAGTAGTTGCTGATACAAGACCCAACACATCCAAACCACTTAATAACCCACTCACACGGCGCTGAGTTAATGGTTCCAAATCGATTTTACGGCAAAGGGTAAGATAACGTTGGTAAACTTCACCTGTAGAATTTGCAGACCCTGAAGTTAATACAGCTAATAAAACCAATTTATCATGAAGGGGTAAAGATCTTAAAGCTTCCACAACCCTATCTTGCTCAATCTTTTGAACCGCAATTCTTACATGTCTTTCTTCAACACATGATGCTCCTTCACGCTCAGCTACTTCTCCAGCAACTCTAAGAAGATCTAAAGCTCTACGTGCATCACCATGTTCCGATCCGGCTAAAGCAGCACATAAATTAATTGCGGTAGGGCTGATTGCATCTTTAAAAAATGCTGCTTCCGCTCTATCTTGAAGTATAGCTTTAAGTTCTTCAGCTGTGTAAGGAGGGAAAACGACTTCCTCCTCACTCAAGCTACTTAATACTCTAGGATCTAAGAATTCTTTGAATTTTAAATCGTTAGATATGCCCACTAAAACTATAAAGCCTTGCTTAAGCCGTTCGTTAGAACGTGTAAGCTCATATAGTAAATCATCTCCAAAATTCTTCACTAAGAAATCAATTTCATCAAGTACAATTACAACACTTAACTTAGAATTATCAATTCTTTGAAGAATACGATCAAAAACTTCTCCCAAAGCTAAGCCTGTAAATGGTATCTCCAATTGTATACTACGTGCAATATCACTCAAAACTCTATATTCAGTCCCTGAAATACGAGTATTGCAATAAGAAAATTTTACAGGTATGCCTATTCCGGAAGCTTTTTCTTCTAACTTTCTTAAAACATACTTAGATACGGCTGTCTTACCTGTTCCTGTCTTTCCATATAAGAAGAGATTGGAGCAACGTGAGCCATGAAGTATTGGTGCGATTACTTCAGCTACCGCGGTTATTTGCTTCTCTCTAAATAGAAGTTTATCAGGAACATAATCTGTACGGAGAGCTTCTGCATTTTTAAATAAAGTTCTACCTTTTATAGCTTTTAAGAAGATTTCATCGAGTAAGTCTTTAGGTGAACCTTCCATATTACCCCACCTTATCAAATGTTGTTGCGTATTGCTGTAACTCAATAGGTGTAATAAGTAGGATTTTAACGTTTAATGAGTTGGATAAATGTTTAGCCCAAAATGAAAGTGTAGATGTTTTTAATGGAAGAATAACTACGATAATTTGGGGTTTGAGCAAATAAGCTTTGAATACTAAGTAGCAAAGCTTTTCAATAAGTTTAAATTTCCTTTGCCTTAAGTTTTTTGATATTGTCCAACCTTTAGAGAAGTTGGTAGTGATTTCAAAACATGCGATAACTTTCCCCTCTTGATTATAAAGCACAAAATCAACTCTAGGAACACTACCTTTCAATTGATTATAATCGGAGAGTGAGAGAATTGGGACATTTAAACTATATTTCGCACCTTTAATTTTTGCGATTTGTATTAACGTTTCAATTAATTCTTTTTTCAAATTCCCACCGTAGTAACTACGAATGTAAAGGTCAACTCCCCACGTCTTTTTCCACTGTACGGAAAACAAGAATAAGCTTTTGTCATCATAAGAGAATCCCTATAATTTTATTTTCTATGGGTAAAGGAGTATCCCGTTCTAGATTCGAAGAGGTAATTGTTATTTTTTAAAATCAATTTTAATTAACCTTTTTGTTAAATAAAATAAAAAAAGATAAAAGAGAAAGGATGCTTTTTCCAATGGAACATGAGGGGGAGATGTGGTGAGGCAATTTATTAGAAATGCGATCTTCAAAATTATTAGTTATTAATAAATCACTAATTATCAACTTTACTTTTTCTTTATAGGGGTGATTGATTATTTTTCTCACCTTTGAGAAATCCTTGGAAGTATATTCACAACTATAAGCATACCATAGTAGTAGAATTTAGAAGCTTCCTTTCTAACTATGTATCTATAATCACAACACTTTTACAAAATCAATATTCAATGAGTCTATATTTCACTATATTTATTGTGAATATTTGTGAAATAAATTTGGTGAACGTTTATTTTTAACCCCTTTATTTCCACTGGAGCTAATTTTTGCGATTTTTAACAATAAAATCGCAATTCCAAACCCCTTTATTTCCACTGGAGAAAATTCTTCGTTCTTTAAAGTTATAAGTTTACCGATGGAAAGTGAACAATTGTGAACACTTATAACATCTCATTTTTTTGTCATCTACCTTTGACCTTTAGTTCACAAATTTACAACATAATTGCTTATCATAATATTTTTCCTATTTTTTTTAGAATCTTGCGCAAACGTGTGAAAATCGAGTTTGAGGATGGTGAGGGTGGAAAGTATAAAATATCTATAGAAGGTTCTCTATCTCGTGAAAAAGTGTTAAAAGTTATGGATTTAGTAGATTTACTTTGTGGAACTGATCAAGAAATTGAGCTTTCTTCTCACTCACGTGATACATTGTTTAATAGGATTCTTCATCTTTTGGAGAAAAAATTCCCCTTAGGTTCTTTTACTTCTACAGATCTTAGAGAGGTTTACGAGGATGAATTTAATCAACCTATAAAACTCAGTACTATATCTACATATCTTTCACGATTATCAGAAAGAGGGTTCTTACGCCGAGAAAGAACACAAATCGGTTGGGTATACAAACGAATTAGATTAAAAACTATTTAACATTATTTCACAAGCTCATATAGATAAGGTTTTTTATTCCCAACCCTTCTTACATATCCCTTCTCAAATAACTTTTTCATTAACCTTGCTGTGTGCTCTCTCGATTTACCTATTTTCATTCGAATCTGTTGAGGGGTCATTGCTCCAGTTTCTAAAAGCTTTAAAATTTCATTCTCTGTGGGTGTTAAATCCTTTTTTTCCTTATATTGTGATACAACAGGCTTTTCCATCAAACCTTCCAATCTTTGCTTAATCTCTTTAATAGCAGTTTTAATATCCAACTCTTGTGATATAGATTCACTAGGTTTTACATACTCACTATCCTTCATAAGGCGATTAACCTTCACTTCAATCAAATCCAATCTGATTTGTTGATCTGCTATTTTTCGCTCTTGTGCATCAAATCTATTATTAAGTTCAGTTAAAATATCCTTTAAAATTTCAGCTGCTTCTTTCTCCTCCGAGATAACCCTTTTAATCCGCGGTAAATAATAAACTAAAATTGATACACTGATCACTGCAATTATGCTTAACATTATTAATAAGATCAACTCGATAATGATCATGTGATATCATGTGATTATGTTGCATCACTATAATAACTTTTCGTTAAATCACATCACATGATATTCTTTCTTCGTGATGTAGGTTTTGATAATTGATTTAACGTCACATCAATAGTATCTAAAACTTTTTTTATATCTTCGAATGTTGGAGCACTTGTACTTATTTGATTCAAAGCTTTTCCAACATGGATTAAACCCACAGTTGTACCACTCTCTAAAATCCCTAAATACTCTGTTAGTATTAGTGTATAAAATGCTTTTTTAAGATTCATTTGCGCTTGCTTCAAAGTTCTTAAGAATGAGCCTTTACTTACATGCTTTCCATCTCTCAACATAATTTTTTGTTTCAAACTCGTATCATTTCGTGTGTCTATGAGATATGTGTCGAGTTGTGAATATGTGAATATGGATCTCTCAAATAGAAATTTTGCAATAGGGTCTTTATCAATTATCTCTTTTAACATCATTATACACTTTTGTATAATTTTTTCCTTATAAATTTTTATAAAAATTTTTCGCTTTATCCCTTATAATTTTTTATAATTTTTATTTTCTTCATTCTTTTAATCGATAAATTAAATACATTCATATTAAGCCAAATTGATTTATTTAAGTACTTTCTAAATTTTGTTTGATCCTTATGGGAAGGAGGCGGCGGCGTGTAATAAGAGTTGTAAAACGCACTTTACCTAAAGTATTCAGCTGCCCTCGTTGTGGTATGATATCTATTAAAGTGAAAGTGAAGAGTGAGGGATTAGCGACAATCGCTTGTGGTAGTTGTGGCTTAAATCTACAATACAATTTAACATCTAAAAAGGAGCCTATAGATATATACAACGAATTTGTTGATAATTATCTCGCTGGGAGGATTAGTGTTTGATAATAGGTCCAGTAGAGAGAAGATTGAGAGAAGAGATTGATAAATATGGAACGATTTGCTTAGCTTTATTAGACTTTGAAAATTTACCCCCTAAAAAAGCTGGAATGATAGCACATTCAGCTGAAGAGTGTGGAGTTTCAGGTATATTAATAGGTGGATCTACAGCTGCTGATCAACTCGAATTAACTTCGGTTATCGAGGCTGTTAAGGAATCTGTGAAACTCCCTGTAATTCTCTTTCCTGGAAATCCATTCACAATCTCCCCAAAAGCTGATGCAATACTATTTAGTTCACTTTTAAATTCTGATAACCCATACTTCATTAGCCAAGCTCAAGCTCTTGGTGCTTTATCGGTTAAAAAATACGGCCTTGAAGCGATACCAATGGGTTATATTGTAGTTGGTGATGGAGGAGCTATTGGTTTTATTGGTAGGGCTAGAGGAATTCCACCATCTAAACCAAATTTAGCAGCTATGTATGCATTAGCAGCTCAATACATGGGTATGAGGTTTGTATATTTAGAAGCTGGTTCTGGTGTGACATCACATATATCACCATCTGTGATTTCAGCTGTTCGAAAAGTCTTTAATGGCGTTCTTATTGCTGGCGGAGGGATTAAGCAAGTTAATGAGGCTGTAGAGGTTGCTAAAGCGGGAGCGGATATCATTGTTTTAGGAACATTATTCGAGGAAGAAAACTTTGAACCTAAGCTTAATGAAATTATAAAAAATATTAGGAAGTGTAAATGAATAAATATCACTAACTATGTGATGTTATGTGATATCACCACAAGCTCATGATATAAATCAATTAGATAATTTAACACCCTTGCCCCTTCATTATCGCGATTATTACCATAAACTTTACAAAGATTTAGATTCTCTTTTGAATATTGCTGTAAAGGCTAGAAGTAAGGGCTTTGACCCTTCTTTGAGTATTGAGGCAGAGGTTGCCTTAGATCTACCAGATAGAGTAGAGCATCTTTTAAAATTGCCCATAGCGAGTAGGCTAAGAGAATTATTGAGTAAGTTTCGAACTGAGCGTGCGGCATTAATTATTGCTGAGGAGATCGCTTTAGGCAAGTTTGGTTTCTTATCTACAGAAGATGCTTTAAATCAAGCCATTCGTGCTGGATTAGCGGTTGTAACAGATGGTGTTACCGTTGCACCCTTACAGGGTATATCTTCTATTAAAATAAAGAAGAATGATGATGGCACAAGCCATTTAGCGATTTATTTTGCAGGGCCTATTCGTTCAGCTGGTGGAACTGAAGCTGCGTTCACTTTGGTTATTGCTGATTATTTAAGAAAGATTTTTGGTATTGATAATTATCGCCCCAATTTGGTTGGTGAGGATGAGGTTGGAAGATTCATTGAGGAGTTAAGAATATATGAGCGTGAAGTTGGAAATTTCCAATATAAAGTATCTGATAAAGATTTAGAGTTCGCTTTATACCACCTTCCAGTAGAAATAAATGGTGTTGAGACCGATCCTGTGGAAGTTGTTGTTCATAGAGGCTTAAAGAGGGTTGAGACTGATCGCGTTCGAGGTGGGGCATTAAGGGTATTGAATGATGGTATTATTGGTCGTTCAAGAAAGTTACTTCAACTCACAAGAGATCTCTCTATACGTGATTGGGAATGGTTAAGTGAGTTAGATAGTGCGAAACAACTACTCTCTGATGACATACGTGGGGAAGAATCACACTTTAGCGAAGTAATCTCAGGAAGGCCCGTTCTTTCCACACCTAATAGATTAGGCGGGTTTAGATTAAGGTATGGTCGTTGCTATAACACAGGCTTGGCTACAGTTGGTATCCATCCAATCATTTCAATACTCCTTGATTATCCTATTGTAACTGGCACTCAAGTAAAGATGGATATACCGGGTAAAGCCGCTACAATAGCCTTTGTAGATACCATTGACACACCAATAGTAAGATTAAAGGATCGTTCAGTAGTAAAGATTGAAAGTGTGGAAGAGGCTGAGGAGATTCGTGATAAAGTAGATAAGATTTTGTATTTGGGTGATGTTTTAATAAGCTTTGGTGATTTTCTTGAAAATAACGTTACCTTACCTCCATCACCATACGTTGAAGAGTGGTGGTGTCAAGATTTAAAATTATGTATGAATAAGAAGTTCCAATCGATTGAAGCTTGTGCCAATGCTATAGGAATCGCAACTTCTCGCTTAGAAGATTTCTTGCTCAAACCGCTTATAATTAAGCCCAATCTTTCTGAAGCTTTTCTATTAAGCGAGTTATTAGGAGTACCATTACATCCAAAATACTTATTTTATTGGGATACATTATCGCCTCAAGAAATCCTCATATTGAGACAGAATTTAACGGTTGTATCAAATGATTTGCACTCTTGCAAACTTACAATACCCGATCAAAGTAACTTTAAAGAGATTTTGGAGAAGCTCGGTGTACCACATCAAATTGATAAAAATTTGATAAAAATAAGTGGCGAATCAGCGTATATTTTAATAAAGATTTTGAAGTTAGGTGAAGATTTACCTGTGATTAGTGGATGGAAAGATGTTACAGAGATGCTCTCATTAATCTCTGGAATTCCCATTCGAAAGAAGGTATCAGTATTTGTGGGTATGCGTGTTGGCAGACCTGAGAAAGCTATGCCAAGAAAGATGAAACCCCCTGTTCATGTTTTATTCCCAGTTGGATTGAGCGGGGGTTCTAAACGTGATATAATGCAAGCCGCTAAAAAAGTGAATATAAAAGTGGATTTGATTAATTTAGTATGCAACAATTGTGGTTCTAATTGTATATCAGTTAAATGCCCCCATTGTGGAGGTGATGTACATATTGAGAGAAAATGTCCTTTATGTGGTAGAGTTGTTACAGGAGAGCTTTGTTCATCTTGTAAAGTAGCAGGCCAACCTTTCTCATTAAAGGATTTCCCATTAAAGCAGAGTTTAGAGATGGCGATTAATCGTGTTAAATACCAGCCATCTCCTCCTTTAAAAGGCGTTCAAGGCTTAACCAATCCAACTCGTATTCCAGAACCTTTAGAGAAGGGGCTTCTTCGTCAAAAGTATGGTTTATTTGTTTACAAAGATGGTACTATAAGATTTGATGTTACCAATGCACCACTTACACATTTTTATCCATATCAAATCGGCACCCCAATAGAGAAACTTCGTGAACTCGGTTATGAAAAAGATGTATATGGTAAACCATTAGAATCTGAAAATCAACTTCTTGAGATATATGCTCAAGATATTATCTTACCAATTGAGGCTGGTGAGTATTTAGTGAAGGTAGCGAAGTTTATTGATGACCTTCTCGTTAATTTTTATGGTGAACCTCCTTGTTATAATGTAAAATCTAAAGAGGATCTTATAGGCCATTTAGTTTTAGGACTTGCACCCCATACCTCTGCTGGCATAGTGGGTAGGATTATTGGTTTTACTAATGCTCAAGTTTGTTTTGCTCATCCTTATTGGCACTCTGCGAAGAGAAGAGACTGTGATGGTGATCAAGATTCAATAATCCTTTTATTGGATGTTTTAATAAACTTCTCACGAGATTATCTTCCAGCTCAAATAGGGGGCTTAATGGATGCACCACTTTTAATACAACCGATTATTATACCGAATGAAGTTCAGCGCCAAGCGCATAATATTGATATTGCATCACATTATCCATTAGAGTTTTATAATGCAACTTTGCAAACTGCACCACCCAATAAATTGGTAGAATTTATCGATATAGTAAGAAAGAGATTAAAAGATGAAAAACAATTTTACAACTTTGGCTTTACACATCATACCACACAAATAACCCTAAAGCGATCAAGAAGTAGTTATTCCACATTGGAATCATTATTACAAAAATTGGAAAATCAAATTGAGTTGGCGATGAAAATTAAATCTGTTGATCCTAATGAAGTGGTTTCATCCGTATTAAAGACTCATATTCTTCCCGATATCGTTGGTAACATAAAAGCATACACAACTCAAAGTATTAGATGCAAATTATGTGGTGCTCAATACCGCCGTTATCCATTAAAGGGCTCATGCTTATCATGTGGTGGCGAGCTTCAACCAACAGTTATGAGAGGCTCTGTTGAAAAATATCTTCAATTAGGCTTAAATTTATGTAAGAGGTTTGAGGTAGGTGAATATTTACGTGAACGTTTTGAGATAATCTCAGATGAACTCTCAACCCTCTTTGCACCAAAAGAAGTTAAAATTCAAAAAGAGCTTACAGATTATATTTAATAAAATTAAACATTAATTTTATCATGTGATGTGACCTATCCTGTTTGTGATATCACAATAATATCACTAAAATTTAATCTCCTTTATTATCCATTTTTTACCATTTTTATAAGCTATAATCGGTTTTGCACCATACTTTTTTGCCAACCTTCCCAACTCATAACTCTCCTTCTTCGAGATGTTGTTTAAATTTTTTGAGACTTGTATAAACCACACTACATTTTTCTTAATAGCGATTAAATCTATAGGCTTAATCTTCGATTGGGGCATGCCTCCAGCAGAACCTTGACATCTAATACAAAACCAACCCTCCCGAATCAACTTATACCTTAAAGAGTGCTCCCGTGCTCGACCTAACTTATATCCTGAAACTCTTTTCAAAATGCTCTTAGCCTCTAATTTTTACATACTCATATGCATCTAACATTTTATCAAAAGCATAATGTATCTTTTGATAACTCTTTCTAAACTCTATTACATCCCTCTTAACTTTCTCAGTAGGCTCTTTATCTATAATTACCCTCTTAATAAACTCAGCAATTTCTCTCATATCGCTCTCTTTCATACCTAATCTTGTAACCTCTTGAGTACCCAATCTTAATCCTCCTGGATGTGTATAATGCCTACCCGCTTGTATATCGCCTGGTAATAATTGACGATTCACAATTATATTCGCTTTTTCTAACTCTCTCTCTAAAGTGCCTCCATCACCATAATCCACAATATTTAATGCGATTTGATGGGATTCTGTAAATCCTTTTCTCTCTCCAATTACTTTAAATCCTTTTTCATATAAAGCTTGAGCTAAAGCTTTAGCATTCCTTACAACTTGCTCCGCATATTCCTTACCAAACTTTAACATTTCTGCAAATGCTATCGCTTTACCAGCTACGCTATGAAGATGGTGATTGCTTGTGTTACCCGGAAATACCGCTTTTTTAATTCGCTCACTATACTTCTCAAAAGATACTATAGCACCGCCTTGAGGTCCAAAAATAGTTTTATGAGTGCTAAGGGTAAGCGCATCAGCTCCTTCTCTTAATGGATCTTGAAACTTTCCTCCAGCAATTAAGCCTGAGACATGTGCTGAATCATAACATACAAACATATCATAACTATGGAAGAAATCTGCCAATTCTTTAACTGGATGTGGGAATAAAAAGAGACTACCTCCAAACATCGCTAATTTAGGAGGATCGTGCTCATCCTTTGCCATTTTTTCTACAATCTTTTTTGTTTGATCCACATCAATATTCATCTCATCCTTATTAAAAGCAAAATACTCAACTCTTAAACCATGCACCGCACCTGCAGTCCCATTAAAATCCTTTTTACCCATAGATATATGCCCACCATTAGGTATGGATAAAGCTAACATACGATCATTCGGTTGTGTAAATGCTGTGTATATTGAGAGATTAGCACATACTCCAGAAGTAGGCCTTACATCAACAAATTCTGCTTTAAATAATTTTTTTGCTAACTCTATGCATAAAAGCTCCACTTGATCTATATAAACACATCCAGCATACACTCTTTCACCAGGCCAACCTTCTGCATATCTATTCCCAAAATCACTCATTAATGCCTCTCTAACAGCTGCAGAAGGAACATTTTCACTTGCGATTAAAGGTATGCATGATCTAAACCAATTGTGATGAGCTTCTAGTAAATCAAATATTTTATTGTAATAATCTTCTGGTGATTTTTCAATGTGCAATCTTTATCATCTCCATTTTAAAATTCCCGAAACTGATATTTAAGTTAGTACTTTTATTAATGTCAAACTTTTCGAACCTTATTACTAAATCAACTCTTTCAATCATTCTGAAATTGGAATATCGGATCTATGGATAAAGGCATTTATCTCATTCATCTACCGATACCCTTATTATTAACCATGCTATACGCAAAATTGTGGATAAAAAACTACTCAAATTGATTTTTTTATTCTTAAACATATTCATTATGCTTAGTTATTCTGTGATAGTTAATGCTGATATCGGTATAGCAAATCCAATTTTAAAGATAGATCCAAGCCTTATGGGAATAACGGAATCAAATCAATTTAATTCCCAAATTAAATCAAGTATTTTCACTACAAATATTAGTTTTAATGATACACCATCACAAATTAGAAGAGTTATTGTATTCACAAATGGTGATCTCAATAATCTCAAGAATTATATGCACATCACATATACAATAAATTATAATCGTGGGTATTTAGCATTCGGATCGATAGATAGCTCATCTATTTATAAAATATCCACAATACCTAGTGTTAAACACATTCTACCCGATTTTGAAATCAATTATAATGAGACAAAATCACTTCTTAATCGTAAAGTTCCTGAAACCGATCTCCTTAGAGTAAGAGAAGTAATTGGTGCTAAGCAACTTCAAGAGAAATTTGGAATTAATGGTAAGGGCGTTATTATAGGCATAGCAGATACTGGTGTTGACTTTGGTGCGCCCGATCTTACAGTTGCAATAGCTAGAGATTCTAAAGGTTTGCCTTTACAAATCGATCCAGATGGTCAAGGTATTGTATTAACAAATGTTACATTTATCGCTAAAATCGATCCAATGGGAAGAATACAAAATTGGACCGGCCCTTTACCTAAGGGTATAAACTCAAATGTGTATGTGAATTCAAATGGTGTATTTCTCAATTTATCGAGATTATGGTTTCGTGTTTACAATCCATGGTATCCTTATTGGGGTAGGCTTACATTTTTAGTATATTCCAATGTTGATTTTAAGATTGGTGATAACTCAACTCATTATATCGCTTCTAAGAGTGGTGTTTATCACTTTGGTGTACAAGCAAATCCTTTGGATGGCTTACTTTATCCAGCCTTAGTTGTTGATTCAAAAATCCCTGGTTTTTACGATACCGTTTATATAGACCTTTCATCAACTTACGCTGAGTTTTTACTCATCCTTTCATATTATGATTTATTATCACCTGAGTTAAAAATTCCTCCAATTGATGCCAATTTTTATGATGAATCACCTCATAGAGTTGGTGATGGTAGCGAGGTATTGGCAAGAGACTTTACTGGGGATGGTGTAGCAGATATTAGTGCTGGACTACTTGGTGCAAGAGTTCTCGATGTATGGGGAATAATAGGTTTGGGTAAATCGAAGCAGCATTGGGACTTACCATTCGGCTTTTGGGGTGCAGTAAATGGTACCCTTTTACCAGGTTTGGATAAAAACGGTAACTTTTATGGAGTTATGCATGACTTCAACTCACATGGTACTATGGCTGCATTAAGTGCAGTTAGTAGAGGTAGAGTTGGTTATGATTTGTATAAAAATAAAACTGAGTATCAGTTGAAGGGTATAGCACCTGGAGCTTCTATAATGGCTATAAAGGTTCTTTGGTGGTCTGATGTACTTTATGGATGGATGTGGGCAAGTGGTTTTGATTTTGACAATCAAAAGAATACATGGGTATATTCAGGTGAGCATCGTGCAGATATTATTAGCAATAGTTGGAGTGTGAGAAGTTTAACATATCTTTACTCCGCATTTGGTTATGATATCCTTAGCATTTTACAAAATGCTTTATCCATACCGAGTTACTTAGCACCAGAATTCCCTGGAACTATATTTATTAACTCTGCTGGTAATTCTGGGTATGGTTACGGTACTTTAGGCTCACCAGCATCAGCATCCTTTAGCTTAGCTGTAGGTGCATCTACTAGTAATCATTTGTATGGTTCAATCTCCAACCTTTATTTAGAAAAGATTGAGCCGAGATTTGGTGGCGTAACAAATTATGCTGATGATATCGTTGATTTCTCAAGTCGTGGACCGAGCCATATGGGTGATGTAAAACCAGACCTTCTTAATGTTGGAACTTATACTTTTATGCCCTTACCTCCAGCTTTTGGATTTGGTGATGGTAAAAAGGCTTTCACACTATTTGGAGGTACAAGTTTATCAGCCCCACTCACAGCAGCTACTGCTGCACTTATTATTCAAGCTTTAAGAGATTCTGGTAAGAAGGTAGAACCATTCTTAATTAAGAATATATTGATGAGTACTGCTAAAGATATTTATAATGATCCATTCACTCAAGGCGCTGGTAGGGTAGATGTTGAAAGAGCATTATCTTACGCTCTTTCAAAAAATGGCACATTTATAGCATACACTAATGCAACCTATATGAATATTTTAGAAATTATTAATGTGGCTATAACATCTTACAACTTCTCAGAAAGTAATATCAATATAACCGCTTTACCTCTCAAGCCTCAACCTATGTCAAAATGGTTCGCAGGTAAAGTAAGAGCTGGTGAGAGTAGTAAAGCTACATTTACTATAGATAATCCATCAAACTCTACTATAAAAGTAATGATTCAACCTACACAACTCAAACTCATTAAGCAAGTATCAATTAACTTAACTACAAAACCACATGAACTCGATCCACTCTTAAAAGATAATGGAGGTTATATCCCAAATTATATTAACTTAACAGAGAAATTTGGTTTAATACCTGAAGAAACATGCCTTTTAGTAATAAAGGTTAATTACCCATTCGAATCCTTTTATAACACAACGATTTCTCCTCTTTACGGTGATGCTTTACGCATCGCCTCACTTTACTTTTACAATTGGAATGATGTAAATCGAGATGGTGTAATTTGGTATAATGAAACCAGTCTTATAAATAGAGCTGGGAGTTATGGGACTATCCAAGAGGTTAGGATTAGCAATCCTCTTAAAAGAGTTATTCACACACCCCTGATAGGTGTTTATCCTGTACCAGTTTATATCTCATTTTGGTCTGGTGCAACGGATAAAAATGTTACTGCGATGAATTACACACTTACTGTATACTACTATAAAAAAGCGGTATGGGATTGGATAACTATAGATAATCAAAATATTACTATTCAGCCTAAATCAAAGGCTTACTTTACTGCTACTTTAAATGTGCCATTAAATTCAAAACCTGGAGTTTATCAAGCATTTATCACTATTAATGGTAGTAACGGTCAAGTGAGTAATATACCATTCTCAGTTGTAGTCCCTATAGATTATCGTGGAAGAGATTTACCATCCTTATTTGGTGGAGTAAGAACTGTGAATGGTAGTCTTTATGACAATGGTGCAGTATATGGCGCATTTGACTTTTTTGGCTCATATTTATCAGGAGAATGGAGAGTTTATGCTATTAATATTGATGATCCTACAATTAACACAATGAGCCTTAGATTCCATTGGTCATCAAAATATACAAGTCTCGATATATTTGCCATAGATCCTACGGGAAGGTTGATAGCTACATCAGTCCCTCCCGGAGTTTTTCTTGAAATTTACGGCTTTCCCAGCAATAATTATCTTGGTGGCGGATTATTCTTCCCTTCTCAAAATGCTGGCCCTAATATTACAATCTTACAAGTTCCAATTAATCGAACCGGCACTTACCTTATTATCATACATAATACTTTATTCTCGGGTAAAATGACTGAAGAAGTATTCATTGGTGAGCTTAAACTCACCACATTACTCCCAGATACAAAACCACCTAAGCTTTACATTACCAAACCTAAGCCTTTCGTAAAGGATAAAATTTTAATAAACTTTACAGCTATCGATGAGAATTTAATTGATGTAAAAGCTTTATTAGATGGTAAGCAATTTTTAGATTTAACTAATAAGAGTAGCATAGAGATTAATACTAAAGAGCTCGATGAAGGCTATCATACCATAATCTTTATAGCTAGTGATACAGTTGGTCATGAAACATCTGAAGCTATCACATTTTATGTTGATAATACAAAGCCTACATTAATTATTAACACACCTAAACCAAACTCATACCTTTCAAATAATATATTGATTAACTTTAATGTTTTTGATACCAATTTAAATAAAGTATTGTTAAAGATTGGTAATGTGAGTATAGATGTAACTGGTAAAGATAGTTATCTTTGGAATACGAGAAGTGTTAATGATGGAGCGCATATTATAACTATTGTAGCTGATGATAAGACTGGAAATTGTGTTGAGGAAACTTTTCGAGTGAATGTTGATAATACAAAGCCTGTGATAAAAATACTTGAACCAACACCTCAATCAATCTTGAATGGTGAGGTTAATATTGTGTTTAATGTGGATGATATGAATCTCGATAAAGTATTTTTACGCATTGATAACTCAATAGAGCATGATGTAACCACTACTCAAAAATTTAATTGGGATACTAAACTACTTTTCGATGGTACACATACTATAGAGATAATAGCTATAGATAAAGCCTCAAATATAGGTAAAGCAAGCATTAATGTTACTACTAATAATATCAAGCTTAGTATAATTAAAATGATTGAAAGGGCTGAATCGAATATTGAATTGGTGAGATCAGCATTTATTTTAAACCCAGAAGCGAGAAGCCTAATTCAAAAATCAGAGAATGCTTTAATTGAGGCAAGATTTAGATTAGAAGAAGGTGATTATAATAAAGCAAGATTACTTATTGGAGATTCGAATTATTACATAAATTTAGCTATAAATTTAGAATCAAGTTTTATACAATTTTTACTCATGAGTTTATTAATTATCTTTAGTGTGATAATTCTCTCCCTTACTTATTTATTATGGAGGCAAAGAAAGAAATTCACTTATATTAAAAAGCATGAAAATATTACAAAATCGGATTAGGATAATCTTTAAACTTTGGATTCTTCCATATTAAGTAGAGAGGATTTAATCTATGCCTTCTCAAAGCTTCAGCCATTGCATCTTTATCATTATTCATTACCAAAGGGATTAAGCTTTTACCTCTAAATCTCGGTGTTAAAAAATTTTTAATTATTATCCTTTTTAACTCATTAATTCCATCTTCTGATAATTTATTAATCACATCAAGATTGTGTTTTTTACTAGAAAGTAATTGAATATCAAAGCCCATTTTTTGAAGCTTTTCTAAAATCTTTCCATAATTCTTATCAAAATCAGTTTTAATAGGTATCATGCCCGCTTTTTCAAAGAATGGATTATACTTGGCCATTACCGCATATACTTCAACATAAGGTTTATTAATCAAGGGTAGCGTCTCTTTTACCAATTTTACACCTAAACCTATACTTCGATACTTCGGTGCGATTATAACTCTCCAAATTCTTGTAAAATCACAATTCAAAAGTTTTAATTTTTTAGAAGTTGGCTTGATATTGTAGTGTGGTAAAATTAAATTTCTCGCTTTAATATTCCAATAAGGAGAACCATAAGCTATTACACCAATAATCTCATTATCGATTTTCGCAACGTAAAATTTATTAACAAATGTTGGTAATGGTGAATAACTTCGATAATGGAATTGCTCTAAAGCCTCATAATCTTTTCTCGACCCCTTAATTATTTTCACATCTTTTAATATACTACATTCTCTTGGCTTGTATTGGAATCTTTTCACATAAACCTCACTCCCAAATCTTTTATCTATGTGAATATTTGGATTCAAATCCTCAAGCAAATCCTTATGGGTTGTGGCAATGAGTAATGTTTTACCTAATCTTCTTGCCAATTTTTGCACACAATAAGCTACAACTCTCGCTGTAATTCTATCCAATAAAGCGGTAAAATCATCGAATACCCATGTCTTTGCTTTATGTTGGTTCATTATCCACGCAATTCTGAAGCGATACTTTTGCCCATCCGATAATTCAGAGTATTTTCTTAAAAAGAGAAATGCATCATTCAATCCAGCCATGCTTAAAATATTAATCGCCTCAGAAGTATCTTTACCAACACAATCAATAATAGGTTTATCAGCAAGAGTTTTAATTATTATTGGCTCAATGAATTTATCGATTAAAACTTCTTTAAACTCATCACAATTGCTCATTTGATCAGCTAATTCTTTGAGAAGTGTGGATTTGCCCCCTCCACTATCACCCGTTATGTAAATTACATCACCAGGATTAATTTCAATGATGAAGCCTTTATACACATCGAATACTTTTTCTTCATCAATACCTAAACCAAATGCCTCAGAAATTTCAATCGTTCTTTTCGTAATTATTGATCGTGTTGTGAAGCTCTTATCAACTTTAAATTCTCTTCTTGATTTTTTTAAGCGAATTAAGAATCTCATATTATAAAGAAACTTTCTTAATAATTCTACATTGATTTACACATGTTAAATAATTGCAATCATTCCCGAGTACTCTTTACCTCTACTCGCATATGCAGCTAAAGCTAAAGCCCATAAACGATCATCATGGCTTTGCTCTATATGTGAAAATTTAATATGCCCATCCTTCATTATCTCATACTTTTCAATATTCATCTCAATAATTAAATCTTGATCGTAAGGTAATTTCAATTTCGATTCTAACATAATTTGCTTCAAATAGCTCAATAATTCTTCCTTTTTTTGCATAGTTAATACTACACCTTCCACATTCATCATCCCCACATTTCTCATATCCTCAACTATATATTCACCAACACCACTTTGATCCACACATATTTTGTAAAAAGTTCGCCATTTTTCAAAAAGGATTTTCATATAACCTATTACAGATGCGTAAGGAGTTTCCAATTCAAAGCGCTTAAGATGAGTTAATTTCAATAAACCATTATCTTTTTCTAAAACCGCTATTACTGAGTAATCTCGCTTCTTTCCTAAATCTATACCTGCGTATAATTCCTTCCCACTTATTAAATAGTCAAAATTCCAATATTCCAACTCAGAATCTAAGCATTTAGCGATGAGGTCTTGAGAGAAGTATGAATCTGAATCCTCTACAAACTCAGCCTCATACTCTCTTTGAAACCTTTCCATACTTATAGATCTTTTTTGCATTTCAATAAACTCGAGAGGAATTAATCCTTCTTGGACACAAACTCTCCATGTAACATGATGTTGACTCCAATCTTTAGATATTTGTGGATCTTTACAAAAACGATAAAACATCGTGTTTTTACCCCAAGGCGTACTTGATGTTATAATTTGTGCATCTCGATTCCACCTTGTAGCGAGCATGGGCTTTAATATATTATCGAAAAGAATCTCATCATCTCTTATAAATGATGCTTCATCAACAAATATGAGATCACAAGTTTCACCCCTTAATCTATGCAAAGCGTAAGGCAATACTTTCACTCTCGATCCATTATGAAAGGTAATCGTTTGTCTTTGAATCTTTTTGATCCATGCCCTTCTCGCTACAGAATCCATTTTATTTATAATCTCATCTATTTTATCACTCACAATCATACTTTGCCTTAACCCTGGGGATGTGATTAATGCTTGGCTATTTGGCTTCGTTATACAAAAGTGTAATGACTTTGCTGCGAATGTCGTGGTTTTACCCGATTGCCTTGGCCACCTCACCACTATTTGCCTCGATTTATCATTCAATAATGTGATTTGGTATGATAAAGGCTTCCAATTGAGAAATATTTGGCAAAAATTTGTAGGGTTTAAAAGTTCTTGAATAGATTTATTATGTATCTTATTATAAAGATCTTTTATTGCTATTAACTCTTCCTCAGTTTTAGGGATTATTCTTTTATACATTATGTTTCTAGGTAAGCTTGAGATATCTGCAAGCATTTTTGCAGATTGATAAACTAAACTTTTCTCTGATGATTCAAGCTCTATAGCTTCAAGCCTCTCAAGCCTTCTCCATAATGAGCTAATATTCTTTCTATAAATGAGTGTTAGATTTGGTGTTAGTGTGCAAGGAAAAATTTTATTTTTCATTAAAAATCCGACACTAAACCTCATTACTTTGCACCTCTAACTTTTTAAGCCTCCTTTCAAACTCCTCTAAATCGAACCTTTCTAAAGCTCTTTGACTCAATTTTAATGCTTTTATCATTAAATCATAGAATTTTTGAGCATTTTTGATATCCTTTTGATCTAAATAAGCTTGAGCTTTTACATAAAGTTGCCAAGCGAGAAGTGATGCAATTTCACTTTGACCGCTCCATGCTCTTGCTCTTTCAATAAAATCTTTAGATGATTCAATCTTTTGTGTAAATCTCGCTTTCTCCTCAATTCTTCTCCTTTTTAGGTATTGCTGAGTAATTTCATTTAATCGCTCAAGCTCTCTCAATATCACTCGATAAGCTTTATACTCAACATTAAATTGAGTTAATTTATCAACTTTCTGCTTTATTCTTTGCCCACTCAATCTCTCTCACTCTTCTTTGAAAAATACCAACCGATAGCCGTACCTGTTAAAGGCCCTATCACACTAGCTCCATGAATATCACCTTTTATCAAGAGGCTGATTAAACCAATTACTAATGTGAATGCTAAAATACCTCGATAATCTCTCTCAGTTAATCTCAATTCAAATTTTGGCGTTTTTAAAATTTGCTTCGGTTTTTTCTCAATCAAATCGTTTTATCACCATTCTATTACGATACTTCTTGAATGAACCTCTTCTTACTCTCAAATCATACTTAATTGAGCGTATCACCTTCTTAACGACTTTTTCAGGTATGTTTGTAATAATATTTATTAAATCTTCAGGGCATTGGCCCACAAAGTAAACTTTATCAACAATTGAGCATGGAATCGCAACCCATTTACCTATCATGTAATCGGTAATTTCATTCACTAAAACCACATAGGAACGCTTACTATTCAACCCCTTATAAATTCCAGCGTAAAAACCTACATCGAATTGTGGTGTATCTAAAGTCCTATTAGGTATAGAGTTATTAAATTTTATACCTTTACTCACACTTGCATCGCTCCAACCTACGATTAAAACATCACTCTTTTTGAATTTCGAAAAATCAATCAATTTTTTTCTCATTAATGAAATTCTTAAGATAATTCTTATTCTTCTTAATCATTTTTAAATAAATGAGTCGTTCTGCACGATTCATCGGTCTTCTAACTAAACGATTTAATTGTTTAGGTTCGTTCCAACTCCCTTCCAAACTTCCAAGCTCAGAGGCCATCACTTATTAAAGGGAAGGATTGTTAAATATTTATAGGATTTCGGAGAGCATGATGGTGCGATTCCTCCATAGTGGCATGTTTATTTTCATCCTCAATGGGCTGAGAAATTATTAAAAATCTTAATTGTTTTAATGCAATTTTTGTATAAATTCACATTCACCCTTAATCAGCATTGTAACATCGATTAATCTTTAATAAAAACGAAAAATTTTTTAACATCTTTTTCCTCATAAATTTTGGTGAGCATCATGCCAAAGAAGAAGAAGGAGGAGAAGAAAGAGGAAAAGAAAGAAGAGAAGAAGTAAAGTTTTGTATTTCGAACCTCTAACAAGGTTTATTTTTTCTAAACCTTTTCATTTTTTTAGATTAGTAAATGGATTTTTCTCTTTAGTTATACATCTTTGTTAAAATTATTAGGGTAATTTTAAAATCTCTTTTAACCATCTATTTATAACTTCGCTAAAAGATGGTATCCTATCACCTTTTTTATTCGCCTCATCAACTGCATTACGCCACATTTCTTCGAGTTTCTCGGCTACATGAGAATCAACATTTATATGTATTCGTCGCTTAACTGGTGGCATTTTTATTCGCCTCACCCTACTTGAATATCCCATTCAATCGTCACAGTTTTCGATGAATCTTTAACTATTTCACTACTGAATAAAGCCCTCGCTAACATCACTCCACCACTTTGTGCATTAAATAATCCACACTCTCTCCATATTCCATTATTATCATTACTTGCGAAAAAGAAGCTGAATGTTGCAATATTATTCGTTCTGAATCTATCACTATATTGCTTTCTCGAACCAATTGGTGATATTAAATCTGTATCGCTTAATGATGGTGCTTGATTCGATGAACCTACACCACAATGAGTAAATGAGTTTGTATTTGCTCCTATCATTAAATCACAAATTTGATATTTACCAACATTAACTATAAGATTTTTTATCTCTTGTTGCTCAATAACTCCGTTAGTTTTTGCATCTCTCACAATCACTCTTACTTTACCACTTAGCTTTAAATTATCACTAAGTTTCTCCACTCTTTTTCACCTCTTGATTTAAAAGCCATTCAAATAATATTGGTAATAATTTCATTTGCTCCATTGTTATTGTTAGCTCTGAAGCTATTGTGCGAGGATCTTTTATTTTGATTGGTGTTAACGCTAATCTTAATGCTCTCTCGAATACTTTTAAGATATCTTCATCTTTCATTTCACATCACCTCCTTACTACTTCAGGTGAGGCGATACTCATAATCTCGCCTCTAAAAATTTAATTCTCTCTTCCAATGCTTCCAACCATTCAATAATATCATCCAAATTTTTCATTTTTTTCGCTTTTTCTCTCTTCTCTTTACACTTTTGCCTTACCGTTTCACCAAAACCCCATTTTGGATGACCATCTTCACTCATAATTACTCACCATGACCATGCTCTGCAATTATTCTATCTGAAATTTTACTGCAATAATCTATTTCAGCAATTCTCATAGCTAATGTTTCAATAGCTTGAATCTTAATATATCTACAATAACATGTTGGAAATGGATATTCTGTCCAAGCATTTGCTGGTGGTTGAGTATTTGTTGTATAAACAGTTTCCCAAGTTGATGCATCCTCACTCACATCTATTTTAAGATTAGTAGGTCTGCCATTTGTAAGCCAATATATTCTTACACCTGAAATAAGTTTTAAAGCTCCAGCATCAATAATAATCCATGGATTTGTCTCATTCACACTTTCCCAATATGTTGTTAAATTATCATCTACTGCATTATCAAAAGATATTTTATATAACCAATACACAAAATCTTGAACAGCATCATTCCACGAAGTACCTAAACCATACATTCGATTAGTATTTGCTTTATAATCACCATAACTTATATTATTTTGCACACAATTATTAGTATCTCCGCCATTATATTCAAAAGCAAAAAGAATAGCTTCTCCCATGTAAACTGGAGGAGAAAAATGGAATGTGTAAGTAGTCCATGTGGTTGGTATATTTGCTACATTAACCGTTTCAAGAGCAGTAGCGATAACACTATAATCAGATACTCTTAATACTTTTGCATATAAAGTGCCTGTTGGAGAACCAACTTTGCGGAATTGAACTTCAATCTTTGCTATACATTGTTGATACCATGGAGTGCCTGATACATATAAAAATTTTTGCCCCTCAGAATTGCTGGCATAAATCCTTCCATAATTACCTGTACTTGATGTTTGACTATCGATTAAAATACCATTATTATCTGAAGACGCATTATAAACAATTGGTGTGAAATAATCGCCAGCTTGTGGAGTAATAATTACTTTTTTAGTTGGTACTCTCCACCCTGGTAACCAAGCTGTATTTGTAGAATTTCTTATGTAAAAATACCCTTCTACGAATCCACTACCAGATTGTGTACAAAACACGAATTGACCAGCATAAGTAGGACTTAGTGATGCGATTTCATTACCGGTTAGCATTGTGATTGTTTTCCTATTCAACCTATCCTTTGTTAATACATCACCTGTATTCCATAAACCCCCGCTCATTCATTACTCACCTCTTTCTCCATTTAGTTAATTCATCCCACATCTGCAAATCCCACCTTTGCTTCATCAACCTTAAATGTACCAGAATTTTGCACAACACTTAAAAGTGTCTCAGTAGTTATGAGAGATTCGAAAAGTTTGTTTTTATTCCTATTTACATTGAGAGTATCAGATATATTAAACGATTCCAACGTAGCTTCACATAAATTCAATTGAGCCTCTTCAGATTCCAAACTTTTTCTCTTCTCCTCCTCTAACTTCTCTTCAATATTTTGTAAAGTTTGTGCTAAAGATTCTGGATCCTCACCCACAGTTAATAAAACCTCTTCTACACATTCATTACCAGGTGTAAAGCTTAGCTCCACATCTTCAATCAAAACTTTACTATCAAAATCGAGTTGAGGAATTCTCAAATCTACTAATTTACCAACTTGAGGCAATTTAGATAAACCTCTCACTCTTAATTTTTGTAACTCAAACTTTACTTTGCTCTTCTCAGCTAATATTTCATAAGCTATACGCCGAGCATCTGATACTCTCAAAATATCCTCTCTTGTAACAATCTCTTCTCTATAACCATACTTTTGAATACCGACAGGATCAACAGCTTTTGCCAATACTGGTCCTCCACCATAAAATTTGAATGACGGTCTCCATGAGTTACCATTATAAACTACCCATGATCCATTTGTTCTCTCAGCATGAGTATCATTCGTAGTATTATTATGATACCATCTATAAGTATTATTCGCATCTCCTATTTTTCTCAATATGAGCCAATATGATTTACTTGTATCTAAATTCGCTTGTAATAAACAAGCATACCATTTTGCTGAACTTATACTCTCTTTACTGAATCCAAAATAAGCTACTTCTGGACCTGTAGGTGAATTATCTTTATCTTCTACCAAAGCACCAGATAATCTACCTGGTGGATTGCCAACTTTTTCTAAATATAGCTCTAAATATCGAGCCTTAATTTTCGTTGGTGTGAATTTTACAGCTACATCTCTATCATGCATACTCACATAGTTTGATGTAATTTCTTGTGATTGATCTAAAGCAAGTGATATGCCTCCTTGAACGATTACAACCGTTTTTACTCCTGAGAGATCTATGAGAGTTGACGGTGAAGGAATAAGCATAGTATCATCAATAATCAAATTTTGATCTATTCGCTCTTTAGGATAAAAGTAAACCTTGCCTTCAGCATCACAATAATAATCTGCGTGAGCAACTTCACAAAGCATATTCAAACATTCCTTCAGCGGTCGATAATTGAATTTGATTAGTTTAATCTCAACATCTGTATCTTGAACATTTGTTATATCAAATTCTGGAGCATATTTTTGTAATAATGCTCTTACAATAGCTCCAGCCTTCATATTTGAAAAGCTTTCACATACCAATCTACCCATAGCTTTTACATAAAACTTCTCAGTTACCTCAATCTCCAAATATCTTAAACCAAATTTATCGATTCTTCTTACTTTCTCAATTATACCATTGAATACTTTCGTAGTAGGTGGATTGTTTGAATCACAATAAACTATAACTTCGCTACCAACTACATAACGATTTTTGAATATATCTTGAGGATCTACAATATGAATCGTTAATGAGTCTGCTTCATCATAATGTAAGCTGAGATAATAACCTCTATTTTCATCTCCTAACACATAAGTATTGCCAGATAAATCTTTTATCTCAACTTTACCATAAAGCACCATTATCTCATCTCCCTCTTGAACAAATCTTTCATCTCACCTTATATGCTATAATTAACCCAGCTAACACACCTATTACGCTCCAAAATATCATGCCTAATATACCAGCATAAGGCTCATTCACAACCATGAACCAATCTGTGAAATGACCGGAAATTAACGCTTCAACCCAACTCAATTTCAATAATTCAGGTCTAACTTTCACATTCACAGATGCACACCACATCATGAAAATTCCAATGAGTTTGCCAATCAAAAGAGAGCATAACAAAGATGTTATGAAGATAACTACGCGTTTAAATACCATTATCTCACCTTTTTACCAAACCAATAACCTAAAGCTAGCATAACTGCTGAATCCAACCATGGTATTTTACTACTTATGGGTGGAATTAACCATACGAATACATTTACAAGAATAAGCGTTATGGTTACTATGCCTATCCAATCTCTTTGAGTTAATTCATATTTCTCACTCATTCATAACACCTCAATTATCTCATTTATCAATTCTTTAGCTTCTATTGACTCCATCTCATTCAATGCTTTCAAATCATTTCTCAAAGTCTTTTTTAAAATTTTGAAAAACTCTAATCTCGCTTTTATATTCTCTATCTCATATTCCTCTTTATTCATTTTCTCACCACAACGATTAAAAGAATCAATATAAGCAACATGATTTCTACACAATCTATGAACGATATACTACCTTCTCCTTCTTCTCAAAGCTGATACAACCATATTTGTAATTTCTTCAGCTGATGCTGTTGTGGTTGCATTCACAATAATAGTGATAGGGCCATAAGCATACTCACCATAACCTCCAGCTCCATAACCAACCTTTGGTAATTCAGTTAATGTTGGAGTAACAGGAATTGTTAATGCTGGTAATTCAGCTAAAGTTGGAGTAAATGTAATGGGCATAGATGTTGGTAATGTTAATGTATTCTCAATAACTGATTTAATGGCATTGCTATAATCTTGTGTAATATCAAGCATCTTACTCCACATATCAGGCCATATAGAATGCCTTACTAACGTTCTATTTAACCAATTGAAAGCATTAATAGCTGTATTAATGAGCCATTGTAAAGTATTCACGATAGGTCCTACAGTAGCATCCGTTACTGCTTTCATACTCATCCACATATTATTCCATACACTTGCTAAATATTCAATAGCATTTCTTACAGCATTTATTGCAGTTATAAACACACCGTATAAGAAATCAACAATTGGTTTTAAAACCACATTCCATATAGTTTCAAGAATGAATCTCCATCCTTGAATTACCATGCTTAATCCCTCAATAGCCACAGCTACACCTTTTATGATAGCTATGAAAGGCATTAATGCTCCACCTATTAACAAACCGATAAATCTGCCCATTGTATCAATATCTTCAATATTCAAACCAAATGCTTTTGCTAAGTCTTTTAATGATGTAAAAGCCATATCTAAAGCATCTTTTAACATATCCCATGCAGGTGTTAAAACATCTTTCACAATAGGAGCTATTCTTTCCAACCATGAAGCAAACTCACCTAATATTTTTGTACCCATCTCAATTACAGGTATGAATAAAGAACCTATAGCCTCTTGAGCCTCATTTATTCTATTATGAAATTGTTGCATTTTACCAGAATATGTATCTAATTGAGCTTGAGCAGTTCCACCAAATTGAAGATTTAATAAAGTCATTAAATTCTTGAAATTCTCTACTTGATCTGCTCCTTTCTCAAGTATGATACCATAACGTGACAATGTTTCAGTATGACCAGCATAAGCTTTACCTACAGCATCAGCAGCAGTTGCTAAATCCAAATTCTTAGCTGCTGCTAAATCAACAACCACACTTATTGCTTCAAGAATCTCTTTACTACTCATACCAAATGTAGCTAATCTTTGCATAGCAGCTATAATTTGCTCATCACTATAAACACTCTTCTCAGCCAAATTTTTCGCTACTGCTATCATACTCTCTCCAATGACATTCCAATCCTCTCCTAAAATCTCCATTTGTGTTTTCAAACTCATAATTGCCCATTCTTGAGCAGCGAAGGCATCGATTGAACCTTCAACGAAATTTTTAACCGCATCAAAAGCTCTAATACCAATTTGAGCGACAATAAAGCCACCTGCTATCTTAGCCATTTCTCCTAATGTTGAGAATGATTTACTTAACCTATTCACACTCTCTGTTATATGCTCTAAATTGCGAGAAGCTTGGTCTACTGCTTTAATAACAGCTTCAATTGTGAAACTCATATTTACTCATCACCCTCACTTCTTTATTCTTTATTTTTTATCATACACACAATTGCACATTTTTCAGCTTTAGAAATCCACCATGCACAAAACTCTTCTATACATTCTTTTTGTGTGAGAGGGCAAAGATAAATCACCATTATTTATCTCACCTTTAATTTTTCCTCAGTAATCGCTTTCAATCTCTCTAAAGCGATTTTCCTTACTTCATCAATAGCTGGTCTTAAATACGGTCTTGCTCTCATTTTTCTTGTTCCAAATTCTACAAAACCAGCATAATCCGCATAAGCACCCAAAATGAATGTGTATCTACCCAAGAATGGTGCTTTTGTTTTGTAAATCGTTGATCTTAAATAACCTGTTCTTACAGGCACTCTTTCCCTTGCTATTTGATAAGCTCTTTCACTCATTTCTTCAACCCATTTTTCTAAACTCTCTCTTACTTCTCTTGGTGCATTCTTTAAATAATCTTGAAAAATCTCAATACCACGAAATTTTATTTCAATCATAATGTTTTCACCTTTATTATATGATCATAATTTTTGTGTAAAGGGCATTTTACAACCTGGTAACCGATTATATAGCAACAGCATTTCTTACAAAAGAAGAGACTCTTTTTCAATTTTATACCTCGCTTTCTTTCTTCTATTAATCCTCTCCTTACTTCTACTGATTTGCTCCTCTGATGCCAATTCGATTGCTTTTGCATCGATGAGTAACATGCCGAGACTTGTGAATTCATCTTTTTTCAACCCCAATAATATGCTCGGTCTTTGATGAATTACTAATGCTAAGCTCCCTACTACTTTCAATAACTTTTCGTTGAAAAAATTTTACAGATGAGAATACTTCATTTATAAATTCCATGATTTTTAATAAGCATAAACATTCATCTTCTCCTTGAGGCATTGGTTCTAATCCCACTTTTTTGAATATCTCTTTAATGATTTTATCCAATTCATCACTAGCTTTTATAGCCTCTTCTGCTGTGTTGTATGGTTTTGATAAATTACCATATGTGGATAATAATGGTTGAATACTTGGAGGAATATCTCTTATTCTATATGCTTTTCCGTTTATTTCAAATTGTTTCAATTATGATTCTCACCTAATAACTCGCTACATTGTTTTGCAATGTTACTTTAATTATTCCTTCAGTGCTATGCTCTAAAGCTGTGAATTCTAAAGTTTGAACCAATCTCTCTTGCTCATTTATATTAGCATCGCCAGCATCATATACAACTCTTGGTAAATTGAATTCAAGATAATAGTTATAACCAGTTGTTATCTCTGGACCTTGGAATTTCAGCACTATAGCTTTTTCATTACTCGCTAAGAAATCATCTAAATGAGCATCACTTAGGAATCTAATACTCATCTCTCCAATAATTTCCAATGGTCCTATATCGATCTCTTGTGGATATTTGCTTCCAAACTTATAACCTTCTGGGAAGTTATTCTTAATTTCTAAACTGAAGCTCTCGAATTTTACATTATTTCCTCCTATAGTTTGTGTTACTACATCTCCAGCATGAATATAATTAAGTGATGAATAAGCAGCAGGTGAACCTAAGGTTGCTTTTTGTTCTTTTGCAGCATATATCGATGCGGTAACTCCTAAGAAATCACCAGCTTCTACATCAAAAGCTAATGATTCTACAACAGCTCCAAGTATTTGCTTACTCACTACATCATCAAGACCTATCTCGAAGCTATATGATGGCCATGGTGTAACTTTTATGCTCATTTTCGGTGTGAATTCATGTTTGTAAACTCCAGTAGTTACTTGAGTTGTATTTACTGTGCCTAAACATGCTAACAAAAATTCTCCAAGACCTTTGTCATAAACTGGATAGAAATCAATATCTCCCTCAACACTAATTTTGCTAATTTGCTTTGTTTGTATCACTCTACCCCCTTCCACTGTGCGTATATATTCAATACCAGGGTTTAACTTCAATGATTCACTGAGTATTCTCACTCCTATATTTAATGATGCTGGTAATTGAGCATAGCTCGATTCTTTACCCATTTTAAAGTATCTTACCATTCTTATTTCTCACCTCCTATTGAAATAATCTTACTAACAACTCTCATTCTTCATTACTATTCATATTTTATCAACCTCTTGCTGAACCGATTACCTGTATCGGCTTTGAGAGATTTATGATAAAAAACATTCTTTACACCTTCCCATTGTTTATAACTTTACCCCCTCGCCACTTGAATTTATGAGATTTAAAACCAAGCACAATCCCTCCAACTAACAATATTATGAAAATCTTTTCATGTGTAAGTGTAAAATTAAAAAGATCGAGCAAATCAAATGTATAACCTTCCTTTATGATCTCATCTAATAAAACTATAATTGCTGCTATTAAAAGTCCTCCACTTATTCTAAATCTCCATCTTTTTATCAATTCTCTCATCATGGCAACCACTTTCTCCATGATGCGAATATTTGAGCCCACGCTATTGCATAATCCTCCTCTACTGCTCTTAAAACACGTATTTCTCTAGGCTCGAGTTCTTTTATTACTAAATTATCAAGTGTTGGATTTGCATCTAAAACACACTCTATTTGCTCAATTTTATCATACACACTTTTTTCAGCATCATCCTCTGATACTTGGCGATCAACAATACCTATCTCATATTTTAATGAATACAAAAATCTATTAATATCAGCTTTACCCGTATAATCTCTACCGTTAAATTGAACATAAATAATTGGATAATATTCAACCTTTTTTGGAATGCCAAAGTAATATTTAGCGATTTTATCTGGTTCAGATAGATTCACATCAGCTTTTAATAAATCGATAATCTTTTGAGTAATATCTTTAATGTATGTCATTCAAATCACTGTAAAAGATTTTTTGAATTGTGCTTCGATAAACCTTGATAATCGTTCATAAGCTGCTGCTACGCTCGGTCTATCATTTTTATCATCTTTATGACCTCTATTTTGCCTGAATCTGCCAGCAACCCATTCAGCGCAAATATATTTGAGTTTATTAGCGAGAGATGATTGTAAGGGCAATATGGTGTATTGCTCTAATATGCTATCTATTTCTTCTGAAGCCTCATTTATCAAACTTGATAATTCATTATTCTCAGAAGTAGTCCAACTTTTATTTGGAAACCATAAAATTTTTACATCATCAATTTCGCAATATGTCATTCAAATCACCAAAAAAAGAAAGAGGGGAGAGAGTGTTATCGATTGTTACACCACTTATGCAGTTATGATCTTTACTACAGATTTTGGAGCTTTTACAGCAGCAGCTATTCTATGAGTTGCAGTAATATAAAGCCTTCTCTCATCTGTTTTCTTCTCTGTCTCTATGAGCAAATTTCTTGATATTCCTAAGCCTACAGACTCTTTCTTCTTGAATACAAATGCATGGTAAGTTGTGATTGGTGGTGTACCAGAGCCTGATCCAATGGGAACTTTCGTACTAATGAGTATATCTATACCATAAAGCCTTGCTACCACTCCTTCTTCTAAGTTACTTAACGTACCATATTGCATTGCTGCTTTAATACCTGGACTTTCCAACAAGTCTTGATATTGCTTTGGATGAAGTACTGCTACTAAATCGCCAGGTGCAACTTCATAACCTTCTTCACATATCTCTTTCAATGCTTTACTGAAATCATCTTCATCGATTTTATCATTCGAATCTATTTGATTCTCAGCAGTTGCATCTCCACCATAAATCACTGCAGCAGGTGTAACATTATCTAAAGCTGAGAGGATTACTTCATCCTCATCCAATACAGCTGCATTTATGAATGTTTTCTCTATTGCTTCAACAATATCTCCTGTAATGCTCTCTAATACTGTGTATGTAATCGTTTGTCTTGCCCCCCTCTCTACAGGTATTGCAGTAACTCTATCAATAATATGAGTTACATCACTTGGTGCTACTCCTTCAGTTAATGCTGAAAAGCTTGGTGTGGTAATTCTTGTGAAATGCACTCTATCTTGGCCTTTTGGTATCTCTACAACCTCAGAATATTTTCTTAAATTCGCTTTTACACCAGATGGTAACACTAAAAGCTCTGGCATCCATATTTGACCCAAAGCACTTGTAGCAGCTGAACTATCTACCGTCTCTCTGATATTCTTCAAGCTCTCAGCTATACGTTGATACTTTTTCCTTAACTCCATAATCTTCTTTTGCTCATCATTCTCAATCATTACCGTAGGTTGAGGTTTTGGTTTTACTGATTCTTTAATCTCATTGAGTATTTGCATTTGTTGTTGAAATACTTCTTTTAATGGAGATACATCTACATTAATCGTTAAATTTTGTTTTATCTCATTCTCTTCTCCCCTCTTCATTTCTTTTACCTCACTCATATTCATCACCTCCTCTTCTGTATATGTAGGCAGACCTACTTGTTTAGCAGCCTTTATTAATACCGCCTTAGCTTTCGCTTTAGCCTCATCACTAAGCTTTGTTTGAGGCAATCTTGCCAAAGCATTCCTTAAGTGAGGGATGTCTATCTCGCCTTTATGATTCTTATATGGCAAGTGCCTCAAAGAGCGAGGCACGGTCTTGCCTTCTTCATCTTTTGTTCCACCTGGTTCAATGTAAGCGAAGGCATCATCAGGTAGATCATTGATATAGGCTTGAGTCCATTCGGTTTCCTTTAAATGTTTAAGATTTGCCTTTTCAGACATTTCACTTTCTCCTTTCTCTTCAACATGAGGAGACACTCCCGAAGTAGTTTTACCTACTTCGGTTTGAGTGGTTTGAGAATGATCAATCTCTTTAATTTCTTTAATTTCCGCCTCTTTCATTTTATTCATTTCACTCTTTAATTCATTAACGACTACATGCTCAATTATTCTAAATTTCTCACCAATAATATTTGTAAGAGGAAAACCTGGATTTGAAGTAAGGCTTAATTCATAAAATCTTAAGTTTCTAGGAACAAAATAATCATGAAAGTATTCTCCATAATCATACTCAGCACCAATACTTACATGTGTAGCATCAATATTACCATCATACTCAGCTTCAAATTCTAAATAACCTAATGGATTCCAATGGTAAGTCGCTGTGCCAATAGGGCCTTTTGAATAATCATGATCCCAAAATAATGGAACTTGAAGACCATCAGCTCTTTTCAGCTCTTCTGGAAGGTAAAGATTTCCATTTCTCGATATGCCTGGGTATGCTGCTATACCTTTAATCTTCTTCTCATTAACTTTTTTCGCAAAACTATGAAAGTGTACAGTAGGTTGAATATTTAAATTATGCTCATTCTTGTGTTTCTCAAACCACGCTTTTGCTTTATCCAATGTCCAACCTTTACTTTTATCGAATAAATACGATTGAATCTCAGTAGTATCTTTTCTTTTTGGTTTAGCGATTATTGCTTTAATTCCTTCTTCCTCACTAAGAGTTATAGTTCTAAATGTCCCCTCTTGAAATTCTGAAGGATCTCTATGACCACTACGGATGTAGTGATCGGTTTCTTCCCAAGGCATATTTATCTTACCTCTAAAGAAATTTCAACAGGTTTTTCCCATAACTCCCAACCAGACTTTTGTAAAATTTTACGAGCCTCTTCAACTCTTACTATACCCAATTCAACAGCTTTGAATACATGCTCAAATTTAATTTCTGGAATAGTTGGCTGCCCCCAATTAAGCCTTACAGATGTTCTCTTTGTTGGGGCATAACCATGTGTAATTAACACTCTATCAAAGATTTCACGCTCAATTATTCTCTTTAAGAATCTTTGTATCCCTCTTACTGTATGCTCAACGGCTTCTAAAGCTGCTCTCGCACTTGCTTCAGTAAAGCCAGGTGTTGATACTAATTTAATAATAGCAGCATTCAAACCAGCTATACGTAAATTCGTAAAGTAATCGATATAAGATTCAAACCTTACCCTTGGGTCGATATTTATTGTTTTCACATTCACAGTTTTATTTGTGATGAATTTATCACCAGGCTTTAAACTCTTTATAATTGGTTTTACTTTATTCTCAATAAACTCATCACTAGCATCTGGAAACTCATAAATCACATGCTCACCATGGGTATGCATTAATCTTCTCATATCTTGCTCTTGATCATTCAAAATATCAAGAATTGAAGGGATTATTTCACCTGATGAATCTACACGTGTAGAGGCTAATGCATGGATTAAACCTGTACCAAATGCTTGTCTATCAACAATGTTCCATGCAAAGTGGATAACATTTTTAGGATCAAGGCTCTTTTCTACACCATTTACACTATAAATAATTTCTGTGGGTGTACCAAATTGATCTCTCTTTATCCTCTTTATGGTTGATAATTGGATGTGATGAAGCCTCTCAAGTTTATTTGGCTTTACCATCTCCGTGAAGCTATTACCAGCATACAAAATCTCTTGTGTCCAAATCCGAATAAAGTTATCAAGATTGTTTTCCTCATTAAACTCATCTACAATCTTTTTTGCCTCTGCAGACTCGGATGTTGTATAAAAGCCAGGACCAACAACTTGATCGGTAAGCCAATCTATAGCTGCTTTAACTATAGCATCCTTTAAATAATAATCTCGAAGAATGGAAAAATCAATACTTGGTTTTTCACCTAAAGTAGTTTTATGAATCGGGACGATAATGCCCTTTTGTTCAATAGTAATTTTATACTTAAACCATTCATATATTTTAGATATAGGGTTGCGCAAAGCTATTGGATAATAAAAATTACGTATATTTAATGAGCAATGGACTTATAGCTTACAACTAAAAGTAAAATACTTTTGTATTTCGACTTTTAGTTTAACACTTACAAACTAAAAGTCATTATCTCAAACTTTCTAAAAGCTTAAAGCCCTTTTGTGTAAGCTTAATCCGTATAGCTTTATTGCATTTACCAGTGTATGGAATCACTTTTATCTCAATAAATCCATTCTTTTCCAAATCATTAATAATGGTATTGATGCCTTTATAAGATAATTTTGTTCTACGATAAAGTTGATATTTGCTTTTTTCACCTTCTGCAAGAATCCTTAAAACTTCCTCCAAAGCATTGAGTGTATGGCGAGCCAAACTCATCACCCCATTTTGTATAGATCTTATAAGGAAGCATGAAATTTAATGAAGGAATCATCTTAATAATAGCATGGGATATGTTTAATATAAATGTTCCTAAAAGTTAGGAACAATGTTAAAATAATCGAATCTATTAATAAAATGGTAATTTTATCTCATTTTGTAAAATATGAGGAAAATTTTGAACATGTAAGATGAGATATCGTGCCAGCATACATTTGGAAGATTCATAGCATTAGTATTAACAGAGGTATTTAATGTATACAAGTAAAAAGTCAAGAAGAGGTAAGTTTCGTATAAACTTCTATATTTAATTGTTTGGATGCTTCTAACGCCTTTTCATCTATGTAAGGTGTTACAATCAATAATCTATTCGGTCTTTTACCAGTCTTCTCTATGTATAACTCTGCTTTCCTCTTAAATTGATATATGTCTGAAGCCTTCACATGTGATGCTACTTCAATCAATATTATCTTCTCGTCTTTTACAGTGATATCTACATCTATCTCACTCGGATATCCAAACACTTTTCCATGCTCATCATAAGTCCTCCACTTCTCAATTGTAAAACCAAACTCTCTCTCTAATAACCCTCTCAAACCTTCTCTAAAAGCCTCCTCAGACATTAAGCCCCATCTAGCACCTAAAGCTGAAATATGTCTCTCAAGCAAGATGAAGCCTTTATTCATATCCTCTCTTAATTTAGCTAATTCTTCATCATGTTTCACAAATATTTCCTCATGCTTATTAAGTCTAGCTAAAATCTCAATAAACTTCTTATCATGCTCTTCAAGTCTAGCTAAAATCTCAATAAACTTCTTATCATGCTCTTCAAGTCTAGCTAAAATCTCAATAAACCCTATATAGCCTGCAATTGCATGCCTAAACTCTTTATTCTCTCTCAAAAGTTTAAGAAACTCAGCTTTCAACTCATTCATTTCAATCATACAAATATTAAACGCATATGACTATTTTAAGCTAACGGGTTCTGATGCATCCTCAAGTGTTGAGTGGTGAAGAGCACTTTCCCCTCTTTTGCTCATAGCCTTGTTTAAAATTTTAAAAGTTATACATTTAGAAACAAAAGCAAATGCAGAATAACAGATCGATAATTAAAAGAGTGTGATAATTATGAAGCTTGCAAAGAATAAGGAAGGGGTAATCATGATAGCTCTTGTTACAGCAGTGCGTGCTGAGTAACGTGGATATTTACTTTAAGAGTAACGAGGGTTATAGCTTTCGACAATCTTAAGGGAGCGAGGGCTCACTCTTGAAAAGCTCACTTGTATGGAGAAATAAATCAAGAATAATAATGCTCATTAAACATACTGAGCAAAGATTATCAATATTGGACTATGCTTGAGATTTTAAGATGATCCTCTACTAATAAAAATACCTGTAAACTTTATCGTTAAAGCAAGAACCTAAAGGCTTATAATCGTATTAATTCATGGAAAGATAAAGATATACTTACAAAAAGGTTAAATATTGTTTACAGAACTTATTATTAGTTGACAAATCAGAGAAGGAGCAGATTAGATGTAATAGCAGCTATACTTGAGGCTGCGTTATATGGTGAAAAGAAGACACGAATTGTATATCATGCCAATTTAAATTTTAAATTGATTAAAAAGCTACTTCCAATTTTGATTAATAAAGGGCTTATTGAGCAAGCTGGTAATGGGTATAAGACTACGGAAAAAGGAAAGGCATACTTGAAGCATTATAAGGAGATAAAAGAATTATTCTAGCTTATTTGCTTTTAATCACTCTTTAATTCTAATAATTCTGATGGTATCTCTTTAAATTCATGATGTATAAGAACCTTTCTCTCCTTCTCATCATAAGTTACCCAATCATACATAGCGAGAAAGCGTATATATTTCTCTACAACCTCTTCAGATTTGCTTGTAGCTTTAGCTAACTCAGATATTGTATGCCACTTTTGATCCATTAAGATATCCTCAATAATTATTTTAGCATCCAAAACTTTTGGCAATTATCTTAACAATAGCAAGAACCATATTTAAGATAATGTGGTAAAAAATTCTTTAACGATATTATTGAACATTGTTACTGAACATTGTTTCCTAATGCATATATATAATTTTGGCAATTGCATACATATCCAAATTTAGGGGGGTTTAACGTTACCAAAAGTTAAAATTACTGTATCACTCGACGTTGATTATGTGATTTGGTTAGATAAAGAGGTTGATAAGGGAAACTTTGCGAATAGGAGTGAAGCGATTCAGTATTGTATAAAGCAAAAAATGAAGGAGGTTATGGATTAATGATTCTCTATCATGAACCCCCTAATGATATAAACATAGAAACTCTCCCAAAGAGAATGATGAAAGTAAATATTAAACAAAGCTCCAATATAGAACTCTTTAATTATTATCTTAAAAAGTTTGAGTGGGTAAAGAGGGCTAAATTATTAAATGAGGAGGGTAAAGACCCATCTCTCATAAAGTTAGAGTTTTTGAAATGGATTCAATCAAAGCTGAGGGGAGCTCGATGCTACTATACTATGCTGAATACTCTTGAAAGGAAGATTTTGGAGCTTTGTATTCATTTAGCTTATAAAGGCTTGGCAAAGCTCAAGAGTATCTTACTCCTTAATGTAATTGGTGGAATCATTAAGAAAGTTGGGCACATTTTAGAAAGCTTTAAAGAGCGAATGATAAGTATAGGAAAGCCCATTGTGGAAAAGATTTGTGAAATTGCATATTTATGGGGAAATAAAGAAGCTGTGAAGTGGAAGGATGATTTATCATTCTCATTTTATTGGGGTTTATTAAAGACCAATGATCCTATAAAGGTATACTTTTGAGTAATGGTGTTAACTCCACTTAAAAATCGGTGTATGTAATATACGTAGTAAGCTTCATGTTAGATCTTTAAGTAAGGATGAGGAAGAAACTTTAAAGGAAATAATAGATGCAGGTAGTGAGGCAGCTTATAGAGCAAAGATTATTCTCTTATCCTCTCAAGGTTATAGTGTATTAGATATAGCTAAAATGATCAATTTAAAGCCAGATCATATTAGAGCATGGATACATAGGTTTAATGAGAAAGGTATCGATGGTCTTAAAGATCGACCAATGGTTAGATCTTTAACTCAAGATGAAAAGAAAGAGTTAGAAGTTATAGATAGAGCTAAATGTAGCATTTCATATAGAGCAAAAATAATTCTCTTATCAAATAAATTGTATAATGCGAAAGAGATAGCTCATATATTGGGTATAAATGAATTTACTGTGAGCAATTGGATATATAAATTTAATGCTTTAGGAATAAATGGTATTAAAGAAAGAAGGAGATACACAAGGAGCTCTCAAGTTGCAAGCTGAGTGATACATGCACCAAGATAGAAACTCACTAAGCTTAGTTAAGAAGAAGTATGGTTAAATGTTAGCATTAATCAATCAAATTATTGTAAGGAGCTTCTATTTGAATCTTAAAGAATTGAAAATAGCTTGAGTAAAATCATTTATTTCCAACAATTCTTGCAAATTTGTATGAGTTGCTATAAATGGTAATTCACTAATGGAATTTTATTCAAGGCTTTTGAGTAGTGTTATAAGCAATAGCTTTATACAACTATTTATCACTATTGTAATAGGCGTTATTTGTTGGAATCTGAATTAGCATTTAAACTTAAGATTAAGGGTAAAGTTCAAAGGGTAGGTTTCAGAAGGTATGTTCTTGATTTAGCTCAAGATTTAGGCTTAAATGGATATGTTAAGAACTTACCAAATGGATCTGTGGAGATTTTAATTCAAGGTGAGAAGGAGCAACTCTCAAAGTTTCTTTCAATGGTAAGAGAGCCACCATTACCAGCTGAAGTGAGAGAAGTTGAGAAGGAAGAGACTATTTTGAAGCCTGAATTCAAGGGCTTTAAGGTCATTTATGGTGAGTTAGGAGATGAGCTTCAAGAGGGGTTTGGAGCTATGCAAAATATATTTTACATGTATTGGAAAGAATTTAAAGATTATAGGGAGGAATTTAGAGAATTTGCTAAGCGAACGGATGAAAACTTTAAACTCATATTAGAAAAGTATGGTGAGATATCTGAGAAGTTGACTCGTATAATGGATACTTTAATTGAGGAGTCGAGAAAGACTAGAGAGATGCTTGAGATTATTCGAAATGATTCAAAGGAGACTAGAGAGAAACTCACAGAAGCCTTAAAGCTATTGGAGAAAGCTATAACAAAAGGTGGTTTGTCAACTACCCATGAGTAAATTCACCTTAATGGTTAATGTAATTAGATAATGAAAGTTTTTAGGATTTGAGGGAGGTGAGAATTTGAATAAAGATCAATTAATTGGTATGAGCATATTTATAGCTAGCATTGTAGGTATAATCATTTATGGGTGGCTCATATTCTTCATTGCTCCTCAACTTGTGTTACAAGTTTCAGCATTCATAGCTATTGCAATAATTTTAGGGATAATGGCATGGATAGGCTATACATTAGCTACTACACCACCACCTGCACCAATAGAAGCAGAACCTCCATTAGAAGAAATAAGGTCAACTCAAGAAAAACCTCAAGAATAAGCCTTTAGCGGAGTTAAACATGTATGTCAGACTTAACAAAGATAAAGAGGTTAACCGTGATTCATTATATTAAGGGATTAGAGCATATCAGATGGATATTTATGCAAAAAGCTTGCCGAAATACCACTAAACAGCCTTGAAAACCTTAAAGATTTTAAAGCTTACTAGGAAGTGTGATTCAAGATCTTTAAGTTCTCATAGGATTATTGTTAGAGCATCAATATATTCGTTATGAGAACTTCTCACCAACAGGTTTAAAAGGTTAACGAGTTTTATTTTGTTTAGATTACTATGAGCTTAACTCCTGAACTCCGATCCTTCATCATAGGGGTTATCGAGGAGAGAATTAAGGAGCTAAAAGTATCCAAAGATGAATTTGAGAAACTACGATTAGCTGTAGAATATAACACGAAGGCCATAGGGGATTTAAGCGTGGTTATACGTGAACTTATCGATACTCAAAAGAGGACTGAAGAAAGAATCAACTCACTCGCTGAGGCTCAAAAGCGCACCGAGAATGAGATAAGCTTATTAGTTGAAGCACAAAAGCGTACTGAAGAAAGAATCAACTCATTAGTTGAAGCACAAAAACTCACTGAAGAGAGAGTTAGCCGTACCGAGAATGAGATAAGCTTATTAGTTGAAGCACAAAAGCGTACTGAAGAAAGAATCAACTCACTCGCTGAGGCTCAAAAGCGTACTGAAGAAAGAATCAACTCATTAGTTGAAGCACAAAAACTCACTGAAGAAAGAATCAACTCACTCGCTGAGGCTCAAAAGCGTACCGAGAATGAGATAAGCTTATTAGTTGAAGCACAAAAGCGTACTGAAGATCACATCACAAAGCTTAGTGAGAGCTTGAACGCGCTTAGGATTGATGTTAGTAGGTTATCTGAAACCATAGGTTTCTCACTCGAGGATCTTGCGAAAGAGTATCTCCCCATAATACTTAAGGAAAAGGGCGTTTTGATTAACAAGCTTGAGCGCAGATATTTCATTTTGGATGGTGAGGAGATTGAGGTGAACCTTTATG
>JARVKA010000007.1 GCA_029775915.1 Nitrososphaeria archaeon
GCAAAGCAGGATCAAATGTTAGCAAAGCAGGATCAAATGTTAGCAAAGCAGGATCAAATGTTAGCAAAGCAGGATCAAATGTTAGCAAAGCAGGATCAAATGTTAGCAAAGCAGGATCAAATGTTAGAGCTTCAAAAGCAAACTCTTAGTGAAATAAAAGCTTTAAGAGCGGATTTAAGAATAATGTTTGATGAGAGACTTAGAGTTATTGAACGCGATATAGCACTTATTAAAGCTAAATTAAGTTTATAATCAAAAGTGCATGAAATAAATTTACGTATGTTAATAAATGGCATTAAATGTTAGGGATAATCTACAAAGCTAATTAAGGGAGGGGTGTTGATTAAGAGAGTTAATTATAGGCGTCTTAGTTTATCAAGATGATATAAAAGAGCATATCGCCAAAATTCACATTAAAGGAGCTACAATTTAATGGTAGAGTGATAACTGTGAAGAAAAGTTATGGTTTAAAGGCTTTGAATGGTTTGATCATAGCTGTGGAAAGAGTACTGTAATAGGTAAGCTCTCAACCTTTAACTAAACCATTACTATAATGAAAGAGAGAATTCAAAAAGGAATGCTAGTTATGGGATTTATAATGCTTGCCTCAAAAGTTTACGATAGAATTGTTAGTGAAATGAATCAACCAACTTAGTTCTTAATGTGGTGATAGAGAGATGCTTTTGGTAGGCAAAAAGAGATTTGAAGTAGATCCTGATATAACGATAATTGGGGATAAGAAGTTTAAAGGGTTTTATTAGAGCACTTGTAATTAGAGGGATAGGACCTACGTTCAAATACTTCCAAAATTAAACGATCGCATTGTGGCCGTTCAACAAGAAAATATTATCGGGGTGGTTTTTCATCCTGAATTGACAAATGATAGTAAATTGCATTAATACTTCATAAAGATCGTTGCTGGAGCTTCAAAAACAAAAATACTCCTTATCACATAAATAAAATCACATACTCATAATGGGTTATCCCTAAAGTTGAATATTATTATCTGTATGATTTTTGCCTTCTTCTTCTTGGTCCAGGTCCTCCAAATTTTTTAGGCTCGGTTTGACGAGGATCACCGGTTAAAAGATGCTTATCAAACTCAATTATTCTTTTTTTCAAATTCTCATCTTTAAACCAACCTACTAAAGCTCTTGAAATCGCTATAGCGGCAGCTTCAGCTTGACCCATGAACCCTCCACCTTTAACCTTAACCTCAATATCTACTTTATCTCTTAAATCTCCAGCCAATTCTAATGGAGTCATAATTCTTTCACGCGCAACTTCAGGAGTGATTAACTCAACTGGTATTGAATTTATTCTTACTACTCCCTTACCTGGCATAATAGCCGCTGTAGCCCTAGCCGTTTTTCTTGAACCTGAATAAAGCTCGAAGGCTTTTGCCTTTTTCGCTGCAGGCATTTTATTCACCCTTCCAACCTAATTGTAAAGCTAAATCACCTAACATTACATAATATGATAAAGGCTTTTTTGCTTTTGCATCCTCAAATGTAACTTTTTCCACATGATTATACTCTTTTGGTACGCCTACATAAACTCTTAATCTCTTTAATGCTTCTCTACCCTTACTCTTCCGTCGGGGTATCATACCTCGAATCATTTTGGTGAGGATTCGAGCTGGATTTCTTGGATGAAATGGTCCATATTTTGGTTGTACAACGCTACTAATCTCCAATTTCTCTAACCACTCATTAATTACACTCTCTCTTTTACCAGATATAAGAGATTTTTCAGCATTAACAACGATTACGCGATTACCTTGAAGTAAAAGCTTTGCAACGTGTGAAGCAAGCCTACCGCAAATTAAATATTGAGCATCTACCACTATTTGAGAAGTTTTCTTTTCACTAACCTCCAATTAAAATCACCCCACTTCCATCAGGATACCTATCCATAAACTCTAAGATATGTAAAGCTTCACCACCTGCCTTTAAGATCTTACTCTTTGCAGAATTTGTAAAGCTATAAGCTCCTACAATTACATTGTGATTTATTATACCGCCGCCTAAAACTTTTCCAGGAACTAAAACCTTATCGCCACTCTTTGTTAACTTGGATATTTTACCTACATTTACGCACGGCCTTTTAGAGCGGTGCTTTAATAAATATTCAGCAGCTGCTTCCCAAATTTTATAACGACCTTTAGCTGAGGCTTTTCTTAACCTATAAATCGTTGTATTAAAGATTGGATTACCAATTTTAACCATACTCACTACTCACCTTGTTGATAAATTCACTCAACTTACGCTCAAGAATCTCTACCGCTTTAATAAATATTTCATACGCTGGAATAGCACCTACAGATTCAATATAAAGGATGAATTCATCTTCTTTATCATTAACTGGCATTAATACCGATACAGTAGCAGGTTGCCATTTTGCATGCTCTTTACCCTTACCAAGCCTTGCATAAGCTTCTAACTTCACTTTTTGATTAGGGGCGAGTTTAACGATAGGTATAGAATCACTTACAGGTATTACAGATTTATCTTCGGAAATTAACTCATTTGAATATACCGTTCTACTCATATCCTTAGCCTCAGCATCCAAAACTAATAAAACTCGGCACTTTGGACAACCCAAAGCACTTTTACAATCGCATTCTTCAGGTAAAACATATTTATTAAGATCGGTTTTTAAAGGAATCATACCCAATCGATGAGCAATTAATTCATCATACATAATTGAAGAGTTCTCAATAATAACCACATCATCTATAGCCATTGTTGGGACCTCACTAATCGCAAAGCGCCTTACCGCATTTGCGTAGCTCCGCTCAACACCTTTCAATAAAACTCTAATCTTTTTATCATTACACTCTAATACTTGGATTTCAACCATTTCTATTCATCTCATAAGTGCATATTAATACCATTATTAACATAACACCAGTGTAAGCTAGAAAATAGTTTGAGCTAATTTAAATATTTATCACCAAAATAGATTGAGAACCATTATTTTATGTTTAAAGATTTAAATATAGATTCTTCTTAATAAGAATTTTAAACAATTGCCCTATATTCTCATCAATGTAAATAAAAATAAATAAATTTGATAAATTTGTTTATTTTCCTTATAATATTTGAAAATTTGTTTATTTTGATATACATTTTTATATTTGCAATAACTCAATACATATTGGAAGATTAATGAATGAAACTTTAATCAAGGTTTATTAGCAAAAGGGAACTTCAAAGGGTCGAATATGTATAATAGAAGAGAGATGTAAGGGTTGCGGATTTTGTATAAAGTATTGCCCTCATAATGTGTTGGAATTTTCTGATGGATTTAATAAATATGGATATCATCCTCCAAGAGTTAAGGATATTTCTCGATGTACATTTTGTAGATTTTGTGAAGATATCTGTCCAGAATTTGCAATATTTATCGTAAAAGGTGAGTAATGAATTATGGTAGATGAAGAAATTCTTACTGGAGAGCATTTTATTAGTGGTAATTTTGCGTGTGCTGAAGGTGCGATTGCAGCTGGTTGTAGATTCTTTGCTGGATACCCTATTACACCATCAACCGATATAGCTGAACGAATGGCTCAAAGATTGATTAAGTTAAACGGTATTTATTTAGAGATGGAGGATGAGTTAGGCTCTATAAATGCAGTATTAGGCGCATCTTGTGCAGGTGTGAAAGCTATGACAGCCACATCTGGACCAGGCTTTTCTCTTATGATGGAAGGTATTGGTTATGGGATAATGGGTGAAATACCTTGTGTTATAGTGAATGTTATGAGGGGGGGTCCATCAACTGGTTTGCCCACTTTAGTTGGACAAGGGGATGTAATGCAAGCAAGATGGGGTACTCATGGCGTTCATGAAATCATAACATTAGCACCTTCCTCACCTCAAGAGATGTTTAATCTTACCATTAAAGCATTCAACCTTTCAGAGCAATTCAGAACGCCAGTGATTTTACTCAGTGATGAAGTTGTTAGTCATATGAATGAAAAAGTTGTCATACCTAATAAAAACGACATTTACATATATGAGAGAAGAAAGCCAAAATTATTAAGAAAAGAGGATTACTTACCGTTTAAGCCAGATGAAGATTTAGTCCCACCAATGGTAAATGCTGGTGAAGGATATTATATCCATATAACAGGTTTGACTCATGATGAACGTGGCTATCCAGCAACGAATCCTGAAGCTCAAGAACGATTGGTAAGAAGGCTTGTAGAGAAGATTAGAAATAATGCTGATAAAATTATAGATTATAAGGAGGTTAAAGTAGAGGATGCTGACGTAATCGTTGTAGCTTATGGTATTACTTCTAGAGTTGCGATGAAAGCGATTGAATTAGCTAGAAATGAGGGTATAAAAGCGGGTTTATTACAATTGATTACAATTTGGCCCTTTCCAGAGAAAAGGATTAGAGAATTAGCTGAGAGGATAAAAGGCTTCGTTATTCCTGAGATTAATTATGGCCAAATTGCATTTGAAGTAGAGCGATGCGCATCTGGTTTATGTAATACAATAGCTGTACCAAAAATGGGTGGAGCGATTCATAAACCTAGTGAGATATTGGATGCAATTATTGAGGCGGCGAGGGCTGAAAAGATAGAGTGTAAGAAATCAGCACCATTAAGGTTTATATATAAAACTTTAGAGGGAATAGAAGCGCTTACTAAACCTGCGATTGAACAGCATCCAAGAGATAAATACTTAAGGAGTGATCGCTTACCACATATCTTTTGCCAAGGTTGTGGGATTGGTATAGTAATAAATTGTTATGTGAAAGTGTTAGAAGAGGCTGGATTAAATAGAGATAAAGTTGTGGTAGTTTCTGGAATAGGGTGTACAGGAAGGATTCCAGGATATTTAAAGTTAGACTCATACCATACATTACATGGTAGAGCAATACCATTTGCAACTGGTTTGAAGCTAGCTAATCCAGAGTTGAAAGTTACTGTATTTGGTGGCGATGGTGATTTATTCGCTATAGGAGCGAACCATTTTATTCATGCAGCGAGAAGAAATGTCGATTTGAATGTTATATGTGTTAATAACTTTAATTATGGTATGACTGGTGGTCAATCAGGTCCAACAACACCATTTAGCGCAAAGACTACTACTACACCATATGGGAATATTGAGAACCCATTCAATCTACCCTATTTAGCTGCAGCCTCAGGTGCTGTTTACGTAGCTAGATGGACTACTTATCATGTTAGACAATTGAGAAGGTCTATGATTGAATGCTTCTTAAAAAAAGGTTTTACATTCATAGAAGTGATTTCACCTTGCCCAACCGGTTATGGAAGGCCAAATAAAATTGGTGATAGTTTGGCTCAAATGGAATACTTTAGGGAGAATGCAAGGATAAAATATGGTGCAAATCCAATTGAAGGAAATATTGAATTAGGAAAACCTTTCATCGTTGGAAAGTTTTTAGATACTGAAAGACCATCTTTTATTGAGGTATATAATCAAACATTTAGAGCTGGTGGTTGATATGAGGTGGGAAATTAGACTCGCAGGTTTTGGTGGGCAAGGGATAATATTATCAGGCTATATATTGGGAAAAGCAGCATCATTGTATGATAAAAAGAATGCAGTATTAACTCAAAGTTACGGTCCAGAAGCAAGGGGTGGAGCATGTGTTGCAGATGTAGTAATATCTGATGAGAAAATAGATTACCCAAAGATTGAATCGCCAGATGTTTTAGTAGCGATGTCACAATGGGCATATCATACTTATGTGAAGAGTGTAAAGAATAATGGTATAATATTGATTGATAGTGATTTAGTAAAAGCTGATGGAGTGAAAAATCTTTACTCAATACCTGCTACTCGCATCGCTGAGGAGCTTGGTAAAAGAATAGTCGCTAATATTTTAATGTTAGGCTTCTTTACTGTTATAACCAATATCGTTAGTTATAAAGCAATGAGACAATCGATTCTTTCATCAATCCCGAAGGGTACTGAAGGATTTAATATAAGGGCTTTTGAAAAAGGTTATGAGTATGGAAGATTAATCATACAAAAGGGTATTGGCTTTACGTAAAATTTATAAAAATTTTAAAAAATTATAAATCGAATGTAATATAGTTAAGAGTTAAGAATTGTGAGGGAATATGAAGTGCGTAAAGTGCGGAAGTCCCTATGTGAATTATATGAATGTTTGTATAATGTGTGGAACTGAACAACCTCGCTCAACTTACCCACTTAGAAGCCATCGATTAAATAAAGAGGAGCGAGAAAGATTAATCTTAGAGATTAAAGAGGGTAAGTCTCCTAAAGAGTTAGCTGAGAAGTATCATGTAAATCACAGCCTTATATCACATTTGAGAAGAAAACTTGGTGTGATTAAAAAATAATGTGGGTTTTTCTTACTTTTTCTTAATACTTTTGACGAATTCATTAACGGGAAGTGCGGGCATACTCATAATCTTAATTGTACCACGTGATGATAACTCAGTTGAGATACGAAATACTGTATCATTATCTGGCGCTTCAAGTATATTAACGAAGTCGTAAGGTCCTAAAACTGCATATTGATGTATAACTTTAGCACCCATGCTTTCAATCTCCTTGTTCACTTCAAGAATTCTTTCAGGCTTTTCTTTAATCGTCTTACTACCCTCAGCCGTGAGAGTGGAGAGAAGAACGTATATGGGCATCTTCCTCACAAATATTTATAGTAAACACAAATATATATAGATGTACTAAGGTTTGTGAATAAAATCAATACTGAAATAATTAGATTAATTATAATTTTGAGGCATCATCCTTCGATATTTGTATAGGAGCATATGGGTAAATTGATACTCTCACTCTCTTATTCTCATACTTTAATTTAAGCTCTTTAAGTGCACCTTCAAAGCTCTTAAACCATCGTGAATTCAATCCAAAGTATTGATGATCTACTAATGAATTGTGAGGGGCTATCACGTAAAACTTATCAACTTTATTTAATTTCTCTACATATAAACCTACTCTCCACCCCCTACCACCATAATCGGTACCAAACCTCCCACCATAATAATGCCCTCTTTGCCCTTCAGGTGTATGAATTAAAACTATTAAATCACCTCCATCTTTTAAGGATCTATTAGCAATATCGAATACTTTATATGCTTCATTCTCCATTGGATAACCATTCACTATTACGATATCAGCATCTACCGTCTCAGTTATATAATGCTTTTTAGCTATTTTCACACCCTCTCTATGAGCTACTATCGGATCTCCACAAACTAATTCACAACAATCACGATTGGGGTTCACTAATGCATTAACAACAAAATCGAGACCAGCCATACGCGCAGCTTCCTCAGCATCCAATCTCCTCAAATTCTCTTCAATACAACCAACACCTATTCCTTTTTTAATTTGGGAATGATTATAAGCTATAGTATCAATTGATGAAACTCCCGGAAGGATAATCTTGCCACCGCCACCATAACCAAAACTTAGATGAGGAATTATACAACCAATCCCTATTTTAAGATCACACTTCATAACCTCTTTATTAATGTGTATTGGAGTACCATTCGATGTTTTACCGAGAAATACATGATTTTCAAAAACGTTGTGATTAAACACATTATATTTTTCTGGTATTTCATCTCCCAACTTCTTTTTAATATCATCCAATCTCATCCAATGGTGAGCACCAATTGCCATTACAAACCTAATATTCTCATCTTTTATTCCTCCTTCATGCAATTCTTTTAATACATGAGGTATTAATTGATATGCTTTCGTAGGCCTCGTAAGATCATCAACAATTATTACACATTCCTTTTTATTCATAGCTAATTCATGCAATGGTTCAGAATTTATAGGCTTACCCAATTTTTCACTTATTTGATCTTCAGTTAAGCGGGGAGCGTTATGCCCTTTCATTTTGAATATATTAACTTCCCAATTATCTGGTAGCTCTATACTTATTTCATAATCTCCATACCATGCATACGCAGGTAATTTTACAATCATATAACCGAGATTTCATAAATCAAATATATTAATTTTTGCTCATTCAAGAATTTTATTTTTTAAAAGTGCTTAAAAATTGAGGAAAGTAATAATTTTATCCATCTATGATTAATTTTGATTCATTGTAAGCGCACAAGAAAATTGATAAAGTAAGAGTAAAATACTTGTATAAAAATCCTTTAAGCTGATGCAACTTGCCAACATTTAAACTTGTAGTCTCAGATCCAAAAACGGGTAAAGCTACAACTTATGAACTTAAAGAACAAAGAGCTCAAATGTTTGTAGGATTGAAGATTGGCGATATTGTAGATGCTAGTGTAATAGGGATAAAGGGTAAGATTAAAATCACGGGAGGGAGTGATAAAGCTGGTTTTCCTATGAGAAGTGATATTTCTGGCGGTGTGAAGAAGTATGTTTTATTAACGAAAGGTGTAGGTTTAAGATCAGTTGAAAAAGGAGAAAAGCGTAAAAAATTGGTTAGAGGTAATGTAATAACTGATGAGATTTATCAAATAAATGCTGTATTAATCGAATAATTTTTGCCAATTTAACAAATTTTTTTACTTATAAGTTAAAGTTGAGGCTATAAATGGAGCGATTCCTAAACCTAGTATAATCGTTACAATAGTGGTGATGATAATTACGATAAGCTCTGGATCTTTAACTCTCTCAACACCCTCAGCTTTACTACTTAAAAAGAATACAGACTTTATCACTTGAACATAATAACCAACTGAAATCCCACTATTTATAATCGCGATTAATGTGAGCCATGGAGCTATATCTATGGTTGATAAAAATAAATATGGGAATTTGCTCCAAAAGCCTAATAATGGTGGCACACCTATAAGGCTTAATAACAGTATGATAAGTGATACAGATGTTATAGGCATTTTTTTACTCAAACCACTTAAACCTTCAAGATCAAGCTTCAAACCAATCCTACTTAAGTAAGCAAGAGTTACAAATATTCCTATTTTCGCAAATATGTATGTCGAGATATGAAGGGCTATACCTTGAAGGCCGTAAAGATAACCTGCACCTGTAGCTGCTGCAAAGCCCAATAAGATATAGCCAGCATGTGCTATACTACTATAAGCCATCATTCTTTGAACATTTCTTTGAACTAAAGCTGCAATATTACCAAAAGTCATCGTGCTAATTGAGAGTATAGAAAAGATAATTAACCATGCATTACCCATTATTTGAGCGAATGGGTATATAACTCTGAGAAGTGCTGCAATACCAACTAATTTAACAACACCAGCTATAAATGAGATAATTGATGGATGTACCCCGCCATAAACATCTGGTAACCATCCATGAAAAGGTACAACTCCAATTTTAAAGCTAAATGAAATTATTAAAAGGATAATCCCGATGATGAGGAGAGGCTCATTTCGCAATGGTTTTGCATATTGAATTATATCAAGAATTTTGGTTGAACCTGTTAAGCCATATATAAGTGCTAAGCCATATAATAAAAAGGTAGTAGCGATAATACCCATTAAAGCATACTTTGCTGCTCCTTCAAGTGAATTCTCATCTTTTTTAATTCCTACAAGAGCGTAAGAAGCTACGGAGACTAATGTCCATGCTATGAATAATAATATAATATCGTTAAGAAAGATTATGTAATATACACCAAGAAGGGTTAATGGTAAAAGTGAGTAAAAACTTGGTGCTGTACTCCATCTTCTCACCTCATACATGGATGCTATTAAAACCAATAATGTACCGATAGTAGCTAAGAATGCAAGAAAAGTACCATAAAAATCAACTTTAATCACACCATCGTAAAGTAAAACATTACTCACATTGTAAGTAATGTAGAGCAAAGCTATTGATATAATTGAAGCTATAAATATAACAAATAAAACAATATACGCACTAACCCTTCTTTTAAATGTGTAATCCAAAGTTGGTGTAATAATTCCAGATGATACAAGAATTATGGCAAGGATATTCATTAAAGTTTCGATATACGTAAACATATCATATCAACCATATGAATGTTAAGAATAAAGCTAGACCGATGATAAAGATCAATATATAATGATTCACCCTACCCGTTTGAATACTTCTAAAGATATTTGAAAAGATTAAAGTGATTCTAACTGTAAGATTATTATAACCTCGATCTATACCAGCAGTTTCAATTACTTTAAATGTTTGAATTGAGGTTAAAGTAGTAACTTTGGGTATGAGTATGTGATAAATATTATCTATAATGAATGTATCGAACCATTTGAATATACTTCTTGAAAGCCATCTCATTCCATTAACTATAACTCTATAATAAATGGGATTTATATACCATCGATTATAAAGGAAATTATGTAAACCTTTAAGTAAAGGATTTACAGCTAACGATTCATTAATAAATTTAGCGTATGTTGGCCCTGTATAAGCAATAACTCCTAAACCAATACCAATGAGCACCATAGATACAGATAAACCAGTAAGTATTGGGTCGATATGAACTGCAAATTTCATATGAACTTCTTCCAAACCAAGAACATGCTTTGTAATTGCTTTATTCAAATTACCAGCCATGAAATACCATAATAACCCAACTATTAATGAGGTTAATGCAAGGATTGTATAAGGTAGCATCATTATTGGATGGGCTTCATGAACTTTATGTTCCTTTATTAAATGCTTAACATTATGAGATGGTGGGATGATAAATGCTCTTAATACAATCTTCATAGAGTAAAATGCAGTTATACTAGCGGTTATAATCCCAAATATGAAAGGAATTAATAAACCAGTCTTACTAACTACCTCAAGTATGGTATCTTTAGTCCAAAAGCCCATTAATGGTGGGAAGCCTGATAAACTTAAAGCGGCTATAAGGGTTGATGCGAATGTTACCTTCATATATTTTGATAAACCTCCCATATCGTCAAGATATTTAGACTCAACCGTATGAATTATACCACCAGCCGCTAAGAAGAGGGATGCTTTGAATATTGCATGACTCATTAAATGGTTAAAGGATGCTAGAAAGCCTTCAACAAACTCCTCAAGCAAACCAGCAGCACCAATACCAAGAAACATATAGCCGAGTTGAGAGGCTGTTGAGAATGCTAATACAAGCTTCAATTCACGAGCTACAATAGCTTGGGATGCCATTAAGAAAGCTGTAAAAGCACCGATATAAGTGATTATTGTGAAGTATGTATGCACACCATCAAGCTTTGATATAAGGTAAAAGATTGGAGCGAATCTCAACATAAAGTACACACCGGCTTTAACCATCGTTGCTGCATGTATAAGTGCACTAACTGAAGTTGGACCAGTCATAGCTGTTACAAGCCATTCATGGAATGGGAATTGAGCACTTTTCGCTAAAGCTCCCAATGAGAATAACAATAAGAAAGGTAGGAGTAAGCCTCTAACTGCTAACCACTCACCCCATACTTCAGTATTTTTAGCAATCTCAGGTATGCTTAAAGTCCCATTAATTATGTAAAGTGTTATTATACCAATTATAAAGCCAACATCACCAATTCTTGTAAAGATTAAAGCCCTCACACCACTATGGCTTGGTGTGAAAAACATTGATGTGCCAAGTGCAGTTCTACCTACATCACCTACACACTTCTCTTCTTCATCCTTATACCAATGGCCTATTAATGCATAGGATGCTAAACCAGTCCCTTCCCATCCAATAAACATGAGTATGAGATTGTCTGCTAAAACTAATAATAGCATGCTACCAGTAAAGAAATTGAAAAAGAACCAATATCGAGTAAGTCCAGGATCACCCTCCATATACTTCAAGCTGTAAAATCCTATTAAGAAGCAAAGCCAAGCCACTATGAAAGACATGAATACAGCTAATGTATCAATATAAATTCCAACATTAATACCGAGTGTTTTAACCCAAGGATACGAGTAATGTAAAAAGCCTTCATGACTCTCTAAAACTTCTTTTAAAAGTATTGTGGAGAAGATTGCACTGAGAAAGAGTGTGCTAACAGCGATATAATCTCTAACTCTACCAATCTTCAATAATAGGAGCGCTAAAGCAGCTCCAATGTACGGAGCTAACCAAGTTAAATGAGCTATAAGCTCTGATATAATCATAAACTCATGCCCTCAGTGATTCATAAAAGTTGCGGAATGGATCGATGAATAAACTTGGATAGAAGAATAGAATTAAGCCAACCACTCCAATTATAATAATTGGTATTAAGATTTCCCATTTTCCTTCAGTAACCTTCACATGACCTTCACTCACATGTCCAAAGAATATTCTCTTCATTGTGAGAAAAGCGTAAGCTGTTGATATCCCTATACCTATTGTAAGCCCTGCGATAAAGATTAATAAAGTGAGTAAAGAGCTTGTAATAATTTTACCAATAGCCCCCCAAATGATTAAAACTTCACTCCAAAGTCCAAGTGTTGGTGGTAATCCAGTAATATGCATGAATCCGATTAAAGCCAAACTTGCTGTAATAGGCATCGCTGTAGCAAATCCTCCCATTTTACTTATACTTCTAAGACCATGTGCTTGAACTATTATTGTACCAGCAACCATGAAGAGAACCGCTTTACCAACTGCATGAGTAACGTAATGGAGTATTGCCCCAGCTATGCCAAAGAATGTTAAACTCGCAATTCCTAATAATATGTAACCCATTTGACTTATACTTGAGTATGCAAGTAATCTCTTAAAGTCATCTTGAGCTAAAGCCATTAATCCACCATAAATTATCGTGATTAACGCTAATGCTATAAGGTATGGCGAGGCTTTGCTGAAAGTATTTGGGAATAGTATGTAAACAATTCTTATTAATGCATAACCACCAATACCGATTAAGTTTGGAGATAAGAGTGCAGATACTGGTGTTGGCGCTTCGGCATGAGCGTATGGAAGCCAAATATGAACACCAAAGATAGCCATTTTAACGAATAAGCCTATCATTAAAGCGATTGCTACCGGGATTGTTAAATCTTTAAGCCCTTCACCAATTCCCATATTAAATTTGAGTGTTCCAACATTCAATATATCGAATACTTTGGTTGTGAAACCGATTGCAACAACTCCCAATAAGAAGAGAAGTGCTCCAACATGTGTCCAAATTAAGTACATAATCGCTATTCTCACTCTATCACCATAGCCATAAAAAGCGATGAGTAAGAAACTTGGTATTAACGTTAATTCTAAAAATATGTAAAATTGAATGAGATTCGTTGAGAGTGTTGTACCTAACATAGCTGCTGAGAACATTACATAAAGCATATAATAAATACCCCATGATGGAGGATGGGTGCCTTCTTTTTCCATCTCCTCAAATCTATGCTTCATGTATGGCAATGAGAATATAGCTACAAAACTTGTTACTAAAGCTATGGAGAATGCTATTGGTCCACTCAAGCTATCTAAGAGCATCGTTAATGAACCGATCAATGCATGACGGAAGTGTATAGGATCGACTATGCCCTCATTTAACCCATAACGCAATATTAATGAAGTTATAACTGCTAATGAATACAATAATGTAAGAGTGCTTATGATAGCTATTGTTTTCACACTTACTCTCTTATCGAGAAATGGCATAATTAATGAGAAAATGAATGGTACAAGGATTGTAGAGAAGAGTAATGGAGTATCTAAAACGATCATTCTCATCACCCTCTAAACTTCCTCAACTCATAAACATCAACGTGTTGTTTAATTTGGAATAAAAGGATTGCTATTGATATTGCTACACCAATCTCAGCAGCTGCAATCCCTATAGCAAGTAAAGCGATTGCACCACCAATTGCTGGCTTATCTGGTTGAGTAGCTGCATGGATTGGGATTGAGGATAAAATGAGTAAAGTGAGTAAAGCTGCGTTAAAGATAACTTCAGCGGATAAAAGCATTCTCACCATATTCCTTCTTGAGACAATACCATAAATCCCAATTGCTAACATTATGAATGAAATTGATAAAAACATTCCAGCGGTTAACATCATATACCCACCTCCCTTCTAGCTAAAGTTATGGCCTCAATAAGTGTTACTATTAATGCTAATGAGGCTATTAATAAGGGGAACCAAAACTTTGTAATGAGAGCATTAGCAAGAGCTTTATAACTTACTATAAAACTCGGTGTTGGAATATTCACATATACGCCATTAATCAAAATTATTGTGAATGTAGCTAATATAAAGATAGTAAAAATCATCGCTAAAACCCTTGTGGGTATATCTGTAAGTGGTGCCTCTTTAAGCATCGTTATTGAAAAGAGTATGAAGGTAACCGCAGCTCCAACGTATACTGCTAAATGGAATAAAGCTACAAGCGTATAGCCGAGTAAAATGAATAATACAGCATTCGATATACCCAATATTGCTAAGAATGATGCTGCGTAAACGAGTGATTTATGCTCAATAACGATGATAGATGAAAGTATAGCTATGATTGCAAAGATTATAAAAACAATTAATTCGAGATTAAGTACGTTCATACTTCAACCCCCTCGATTTATCAAGTTTAACTACAATCTTCATCGGCTCCTTTTTAAATATTGGTTTTGGTGGCCCTTTAGAAAATTCAATCGGCTTTTGTATTTGCTCTTCACGTGTATAATATGCTAAGTCGTGTATATTGGTAAATTCTAAAGCTTCCTTTGGGCATATATCAACACAAAATCCACAAAAGATACATCTCATATAATTTATACCTGGTAATTTATTTTCACCTACAGTATACATTTTTATCGCATCAGCTGGGCAAATTCTCGCACATAAAGTACAACTTATACATCTATCCATATAATACTTAATCATGCCTCGATAGTTTTCTGATAACAATTGTACCATCTCAGGATACCTTAATGTTAATCTATTCTTAACAAAAATGTATTTCAAACCAGTAATTATAGCTTCTAAATGCCTTTTAATTGTAGATGGTTTAGGGATCATCATATTACTTCACCAAAATTACCAAGCTGAATGATAAAATAAGCGCAACTATTGATAAAACGAACATACCCTCCCAACCTATTCTAAGTGTTTGATCTACGCGGAACCTTGGGTAAACACTTCTTAAAAATATTCCTATAATCATCACGATTAAACCCTTGATTAATGTGATTATACCAGGCATTATTGGATTTAATGTAAATGGCCATACTATTGGATACCAACCTCCAAGAAAGAGATAAGCGAAGAGTAAGCTCAAAATGTATAGCTTAATGTAAGAGTAAGACATACAAAGTCCAAAGATTATTCCTGTATATTCAGTAAACGGACCCATTACAATCTCTTGCTCAGCCTCACTTATCTCGAATGGGAATCTTGCAGTCATCATAAATGTACAAATTAAAAATACGAAAGCTGCGATTGGGTTTAAAAGAATACCCCAAACCCATTTGGATTGAGTTTCAACAATTTCGATAATATCCAAGGTATTGTATAAAATCGCCATAGCCAATACTGAGAGGAAGAGTGGAACTTCATAAGCCATAATCATGTAACCTTCTCTCAAACTACCAATAAATGAGAATTTATTATCACTCGCCCAACCAATAATTAAAATGAATATAGGCGCTATAGTTAATAAAGCCAATACTACAAGTAAACTGAGATCACTCTTAAAGGCAAAATACTTTGAACTTATTGGTAAGGCAACAATTGGTATGAATGCAAATCCGAAGGATAAAATGGGCGCCATTATAAATGAGAATTTATCAGCTCTTCTCGGTATTATAACTTCAGCAAATAAATAACGTAAAAGATCAGCAACAGTTTGTATAACTCCACCGAGTGGCTTTAATATGTAAAGTGGACCATACCTCAATTGAACCTTTGCAGCTATCTTTCTCTCAAGCCATATTAAGAATACAATAACAATCAATAGCGCTATTAATCCTGGGAATACAATAGTTATAAAGATGGGAGGGAAGAAGATTAATCGAATTATTTGATCTAAACTTATCATTCATCTCACCTATCCGCACTTGGTGGGAAGTAATCTAAACTACCATAAATTGCAGGTATATCTGCCAATCTATGACCAGGCATTGTATATTTAAAGGCTATTAAATTTCTAAAAGATGGTGTGACGACTCTAAATCTATATGGATTTGGTGAGCCATCGCTTACTATATAATGTGTAACTTCACCACGACCAGCTTCAACACGTGAGATAGCCTCACCTTTACGTGGCTTAAGATTTATGAATATGGCTGGCATCTTCCATATACCCGTTTGTTCCGCTTTTTCCCTCAATTTAGGCGGTATTAACTTTAAGTAAGACTCATTAATTATAGGTCCACTTGGAATCTTTTCCACAACTTGCTTAACTATTTTCATGCTTTGTTTAATCTCTTCAAATCTTACGAGTACTCTTGAATAAGCATCACCTTCTTTTCTCACAATTATATCAAAATCTATCTCAGGATACGCACAATAAGGCTCAATTTTTCTCACATCGTAAGCTACTCCAGATGCTCTTAAATTTGGACCTACAATACCAAGCTTTATTGCATCATCCTTTTTAATAATACCAACATCAATTAATCGAGCCGTTACAACTGGATTATTAATGAATATCTTCTCATAATCCTTTAACCTTTCTTCCATATATGCTATAGCTTTTGAAAGCTTTTCATTAAATCCATTTGGAAGATCTCTTCTTACACCTCCGGGTATCATGTATGAGTAAGTGATTCTAGCTCCAGTAAGCTCTTGAGCGAGTTCTATCCATATTTCTCTATCTGCAAAGCACCACATGAATATAGTTGACGAGCCTATCATTATCCCATGTATTCCCAAACCATACAAGTGGCTATGAATCCTATTTATCTCAGCTAAAAGCGTTCTAAGATATTGTGCTCTTGGTGGTGCATCAATACCTAATAATCTCTCTAAAGCAAGAATATAGCCAAGATTGATATTTGCAGTATCGGCTAAAATCGGCCTCTCAACCAATGGCACTATCTGAATATACCTTTTACTCTCAGCTATCTTCTCAACCGCTCTATGAACATACCCTATATCTGGCTCAAATTCACTAATAATATCACCATCCATTTTAACTATAAAACGCATATGGCCTGAACCTGGGTGTTGAGGACCTATAAGAACTTGCATGAATTTATCCTCACTCAAGCATCAATCCCCTCCGTTTTTATTTTAAAATCCTTCCATAAAGGCGGTATTTGATCCCAATCACTTGGTAAAAGAAGTCTTTCAAGCTTTGGATGATCTTCAAATATAATCCCAACTAAATCATAAGTCTCTCTTTCAAGATACTCAGCACTTGGCCAAATTTTCACTAAAGATTTAACTTTTGGATTGGATTTATCCAATCTAATTTTTAAAGCGATTATTACTTTAGCTAAATCTATATTTGTATAAGATGATACATGATATACAAGTTCAATTTTCTTTTCAATTGGATAATCCGTACCAGTAACTACTTTCACATGATCAAAACCCATGTGATTTAACTTAAAAGCAACTTCAAAAAGGTTTGGAGCTTCAACATTAATTATAATGAGATTTGGAGCTTCACTATCCACTTTAAATGCTAAAGCTCCAAGCTCTTTCTCTATCATCTCTTTAAGTTCATTTAAGCTCATCATACTTCGCACCACCCATCTTTTTGATTTTATCTTGAAGCATCATAATTGAACGAGCTACAGCTTCAGGCCTTGGTGGGCATCCTGGTATGTAAACATCTACAGGAAGGATATTATGAGCTAAAACGATATTGTAACTATTCCAAAAGATTCCGCCATCTATTGGGCAAGCGCCCATTGCAATAACAAATTTTGGCTCTGGCATTTGCTCAAAAACCATGCGAGCTGCTTTCGCCATCTTTCTCGATAACGTTCCTTCTATAAAAACTACATTACATTGGCGTGCAGATGTGAATGGTAAGAAACCAAATCTTTCAGCATCAAATCGTGGGGCTGAGGCTGCTGCAAATTCAGCCCCACAACATGCAGTAGTAAAGTGAGCTGGCCAAAGCGAGTAAGAAATGCCCCAATCTCTTATATCTCTAATAGGCCTTTTCTCAATAATTCTTATAAGAATTCGCCTAAGAAATTTTCCAAAAGATTTCAAACTTCGCGTTATTGAAAAGACCATAATATGCACCTAATAATTCATCTCTGAAAAATTAGTGAACTATACTTAAGCTTAACGAATAGATTGTAATTTAAATAAATATAATATTTAAACTTTTTATAGATAAAGTGATGAATGTTCTAAAAGAGCAAACTCTCAACCTTTTTTAAAGCTTCAATCCCTTTTATTTCTCGTGATAATTGTGGTAATAAAGCTAAACCGATATCCTTTCCATATTGCTCATCAAGTATACGAATGTAATTTCTTTGCATATTTGCACGCTCCATATGGAATTTACAATTACAAATATCTTCAGTAATCACATAATTAATTAATATTCGACTAATATGAATACCAAAAGCTTTAAACTCACCAATTAACCTTTTTGTTTGATAAACACCCAACGCTTCAGGAATTGTTACGATTATAGCATGTGTTTTCTCATTTTTTAGCATATTGAAAACCCTTTGAGTCAATTCCTCCCATGTTTTAATTACCCTTAATGGATCCTCTCTCTTCCCCTTTGATAATATATCCAATGCATGACGTACTCTCATATATAATCGAGCAGCATCTCTTAAATGCTTGTAAAACTTATCTTGTAATTTAATTAAGGATAAAGTGCCTCCAGCTGGTGCAGTATCCCAAACGATTACATCATAACTCTCTTTCTCATAAAGGTCTAAAACATAACTCAATGAAAATTCTTCATCAATTCCCGGTGCGTTAGCTATATAATCAATGATTTCTTTATCTATTGGTAAGAATGATGAAATTACCGAGTATACCTCATTACCAAACTTTTCCTTCCATCGCTCAATAATAAGGTTATAATCAAGCTCAATAGCCTTAAGATTCTCAATATCTATTATTTGGGTTATTTTACCCTTCACATTTACCTCAAATATATCCGATAATGAGGGTGTTGGATCGGTTGATATAATAAGAGTTTTTAATCCATTTTTTGCAAAATGAAAAGCGGTAGCTGTTGCGCAAGTCGTTTTACCAACCCCTCCCTTTCCGCAAAAGATTATAATACGTGGCTTTTCATCATCAAGGTAACTTAAACCTTTTGAATTATGCATTAATACTATCACTCGCTAAACCATTACATACACTTGCCTAAAAATATGTTACCTTATTGCAAAATTCATGTGTCTAAATTTTATTTAATTAATAAAGGGCTATAAAATCAACGATTACATTATTATGTAATTATAAAGGGTTATAGTTTAATGAAGAGTTTGAAGTTATACAATTATAATGAGTTTATGTCATTTCCTTTGAAGTTACTTCACCACTTCTCCATAACTCAAGCCTTCTCGATGCATCAAGGCCAAAGATTAATGGTGGTATTATCATGAGCAAGATAATAATGAATAGTTGAGTTGCATTTAAGAATAATATGCGATCAACCATAAAGAAAACAAAGCAATATATCATAATCGGCTCAATGGTTAAGAAGATTATTAAGTAGCTATAGTATTGCATCATAAACCAACCTCTCCCTTTACCTACCGCTGGGTTTGCACATTCAAATCTTTCAAACTTACTATCATAATACTTCAACGGTGTGATTAACCTACTAATAATATAACCTGCAATACCTGTACCTATACCTATTGTTAAAGCTAGAAGAAAGGTAATGAATGCATTAAAATCAATAAGTGGTGCCAAGGATCCTCTTGCTTTAAGAAGAAGTAAGCGATTTATAAACTTTAAATTAGTATCTCCTTCAATTTGATGGTAAGCTTATATTCTTATGCTCCAGAACTTTCAGTTGCTTTCTTTCTTTTAAATGTGCTTGATTTAACAACAGTATTAAAACCCTCAGTTGGTAAAGGTTTAGCTTCAATGTAACCTGCATTTAAAGCCTCATTAAAGAACTTTTCACCTTGTTCACTTCGAATTATAACTGTAGTCCAACCCGGTTCTGATCCTATACCTCCAACAGATATATCAGCTAATTCGGCGGTTAATGATAAACATTTATGGCAACTTTGCAGCACGTACGGATCTAACTCTTTAATTGGTGCTTTAAGTAAGACTTCATCACCACTGTAAATTATAAAGCGCCCTCTTGTTATGTGAAACTTTGTAATTTTGCTAAGATCTACCCCCTTATTTGGAATATATTCTTTCAAGAGTCTATTGGAGAAGCACTCCATGCAGAATAAACCGATTGTTAATTTCACATACCCACCAAGTCCCCAATACTCATTTTTTATTAATTGAGACTTTCTAACAGCCACGATTGTATGATCCGTTCCTACAAATGCAACACTTTTTTTACCAAGATCCCTTACTGCATTTGATAAGCCTAAAATCATTGGGCAAACTGTGTACTTCGTGCCAGCATTATTGATTATTTCATCTCTATTTACAGCAACTTTAGGCTCAGCTTTCCATAACTCAGTATTACTTTTTGAGCATATAACTGCGCCATCAATCTTACCATTATCCATCATATACAATAATAAGGCTGTAACGAAACCACCATCTGTACCAACCTTTCTTACATCTGGATTTAAAGCTCTAGCTGTAAAGCAAGATTTATAAACTCCAAATGGTTCATCATCCCTTCTAACTCTACCGAATATGCTCTTTTCAAATTCCTCTATAGAATAACTCGTTTCTGGACATTGATAATAACAAATACCGCAATTTATGCATCTATCTATTATCGCTGGCTGCTCACCCTTCATAGTTAAAGCGAGAACTGGACATGATGCTACACAAGCACCACAACCGGTACAAAGACCTGGTCTAATCACTTCACTTATTAAAGAGCCGAATGCTTTAAGTTTTAAAACTGTTGTCATATCAATTCTATAATCCAATATAGACTCTATTATAAGTATTCCTCCTAAGAAAAATTACGAATCTTACAAATTAAGGATTATTTATACATCAATCTTATTTTCCATTACAAGCTTTAATTACGATATTACAACAAAAGGATTAATTTGGAAGTAAAGCGATAAATAAAAGTCTTCTTTAATAACCTTAAAGAAGAATTGAGAGGAAAAGATCTTATACTCATACACCCGCCAAGCGTATTTGACTTCAGAAAGAAACCCATATTTTGGGGTCCGATAAGTGATACCGTTCCTTCAACTCCAGTTTTTGAAATGTATCCATTAGGATTTATGACAATAGCGAATTATTTGCATCAAAACCATTATAGCGTTGAGATAGTAAATCTTGCTCTTCGAATGATGAAAGATATTAATTTCAATGTAGAGAAGTATTTATCTTCATTAAAGGCTAAAGCCTTTGGAATAGATTTTCATTGGCTACCTCATGTTCAAGGCAGTCTTGAAGTTGCACGCTTATTAAAAAAATTGCACCCAAATGTACCAATTATTATGGGTGGATTATCTGCAACATATTACGCTCAAGAAATTTTAGAGCACTTCCCTCAAATAGACTTCATTATAAAAGGTGACTCAACTGAAGAGCCTTTATTATACCTTTTAAGAGAGATTGAGAAAGGCAAAGAGGACTTTTCATTTATACCAAATTTAAGTTGGAGGAATCGCGATGGTAAAATTTATCATAATTCAATCACATACGTTCCAAATGACTTAAATCACTTAAGTGTTGATAAGTGGTTCCTTGCTTCTTTTATTCTAAAAGGGATGCTTAATGATAATCACAAACCATATTATTTATGGGATAAAGCACCTATGGCAGCGATTTTAACTTGTAAAGGATGTAGCTTTAATTGTGTTACTTGTGGTGGCTCTTGCTACACATATAGCCAATTTTATGGTCGAGAAAGAATTGCTTTTCGTAGCCCAAAGAATTTAATAGAGGATTTATCAATTATTGCTTCATTCACAAAGGATATGCCTGTTTATATAATTGGGGATTTGAGACAAGGTGGTAATAAATACGTTGAAGAGTTTTTAAGTAGATTGAGAAATGAAAATATAGATATTCCAATCATTTTTGAAATTTTCACACCAGCCTCAAAAGACTTTATTGATAATATAGCGAAGAGTGTTCATACTTATGGTTTTACCCTATCACCTGAATCAGCTGATTTAGAGGTGAGAATGGCTCAAGGAAGGCATTATACAAATGATGAAATAGAGCGTTGTATTATTCATAGCTTAGAAGCTGGTGCCTCAAGATTCGATCTTTTCTTTATGCTTGGTTTGGGTAAGGAGACTGAAGATAGTGTACAAAAAACTTTCAAATACTGTCTCAAATTAACTAAAGCCTATCATAATAAAAATTTTTACACATTTTTATCTACTCTTACACCATCTCTCGATCCAGGCTCCCAAGCTTTCGAATATCCATTTGCTCATGGATTTCGATTGAGGTATAAAACGCTTTTAAATCATTACCACGCTTATTCTATGCCAAGTTGGGCTTATTTTATAAATTACTCCACACAAAACTTTTCTTCACAAGATATCGTTGAGTTAACTTATAGAGTAGCATACTTTACAGCAGAGCTTCGTAGAATTCATTCAAATAAAGATGAAGTAGATTTAATTAAAAGTAGGATTGATGCTTCAAAGTTGCTTTTAAAAAAGATTGATGAAATAATGCAATTGAAAGATGATTTAAAGCGTGATGAAGAATTACAGCGACTTACAGCTATTATTCAATCTGATATAGGAAACGGTATTCTTCATACACCCTTTGAGCTTTTGAGAGCACTTAGCTATGGATATAAAAACGCTCAATCCTAGCTTTTGAAAATGTTCAAATGAGATTTATTATAAATTCTATTGCATTACAATATTATTTCAAAGTGTAAAAATTTGTTTTTATTAATCTTCTGAATAATATTGGGCTTAACATCATTACATAATTATTATATATTGATTTTTTCTATGATATTATCGGTGTCGAGCTTGACGTGCTGCGGAAGTAAGAAGAAGAAAAAAGAGGAGAAGGAGGAGAAGAAAGAGAAGAAATAAAAATAACTCCCTCACATTTTTATTTTAATCCTAGAATTTAAAGATTTACTTATACCCTTATGGAATTACTCATAAAATAAATTAATTATTTTTTGCTTTTATAGCTGCTTGTGAAGCAGCTAATATAGCAACAGGAATTCGGTATGGTGATGCACTAACGTATGTTAACCCAGCTTTATGGCAGAATGTTATCGATTCTGGATCGCCACCATGCTCCCCACATATACCAATCTCAAGCTCAGGGTTAGCAGCTTTTCCAAGCTCAACCGCTATTTTAATTAATTTACCTACACCTTCTTCATCAATAGTTTGGAATGGATTATGCTTCAATATCCCTTTTGATATGTATATAGGTAAAAATTTATTCTCTACATCCTCTCTACTGAAGCTGAAAGTTCCTTGAGTTAAATCATTAGTGCCAAAGCTGAAGAAATCGGTAATTTTGGCTATTTGATCAGCTGTTAAACAAGCTCTTACAACCTCAATCATCGTTCCATACTTAATCGGTATCTTAACTCCATACTTCTTCTCAACTTCTTCCTTAACACGATTCACAATATTTTTAATCACCACAAGCTCCTCAGCAATCGCGACTTGAGGAATCATAATTTGTGGTTTAACATCAATACCTTCAATTATCAATTCAGCTGCAGCTTCACATATTGCTCTCACTTGCATCTCATAAATCTCTGGGTGAGTAATACCAACTCTTACACCCCTATGCCCAAGCATTGGGTTAACCTCACTCATAACTCTCACTCTAGATAGAATTTTTTGCTTCTCCAAAAGCTCAGATTCAAAGCCTTTTGAATATTTTAAGCGATTCACCTCTTCTAAAAGCTCCTCAAATCTTGGTAAGAACTCATGTAATGGCGGATCGAGTAATCGAATAGTTACTGGATAACCCTCCATAACTCTCAAAATATCTTTAAAATCATTCTTTTGCATAGGCATAAGCTTATTTAAAGCCTCAATTCTTTCCTCTTCACTATCTGTTAATATCATCTTTACAACGATTGGAAGTCGATCAACAGCATTAAACATTCTCTCAGTTCTACAAAGTCCTATCCCTTCAGCTCCAAAACTTCTTGCTAACTTTGCAGCTTCTGGTGTATCTGCATTCGCTCTTACACCGAGTTTACGAAATTCATTAGCCCAAGATAATAACTCTTGTAAATGGGTTGAAAGTTGTGGCTCAATCATGGGAACTTCACCTATGTATACATTTCCTGATGCACCATCAATAGTTATTAAATCACCTTCTTTTACTATTACATTGCCAACTTTGAATTGACGCTTTTCATGATCAATTACAATCTCTCCAGCCCCAACTACACACGGTTTACCCATACTTCTTGCTACTACAGCTGCATGGCTCGTTTTACCACCTCTACTCGTTAATACACCTTGTGCAGCGAAGAATCCATGAATATCCTCTGGTTTCGTCTCTTCTCTAACTAAAATCACTCTCTCACCACTCCTACCACGCCGCTCAGCTTCATCTGCATCGAAAACCACCTTACCACAAGCCGCACCTGGTGAGGCATTTACACCTTTAGTGATTGGCTTAACATTAGCTTTTGGATCAACAGTTTTATGTAATAATTGTTCGAGTTGATCTGGTTTTACTCGTAATAAAGCTTCTTCCTTCGTTAAAATACCCTCTTTACACATATCTACAGATGTTCTAACAAGAGCTAACGCATTCATTTTAGCATCTCTTGTTTGAAGTATATACAATTTACCTTTTTCAATTGTAAATTCAACATCTTGAGGTTCTTTATAAAATCGCTCTAATCGATCACAAATCTCAACTAATTCACGATAACTTTCAGGCATTTCATTCTTTAATTCATCAATCGGTTTTGGCGTTCTTATACCAGCAACCACATCCTCACCTTGAGCATTCACTAAGTAATCTCCATACAAACCTTTAGCTCCTGTAGCTGGATCTCTCGTAAAAACTACACCAGTAGCGCTATTAAAACCAGTATTCCCAAATACCATAGCCATCACATTTACTGCAGTCCCATCAGCAATATCTGGAGTTATTTTAAACTCTCGCCTATAATCAACCGCTCTCTTTCCCATCCAACTCTTAAATACACCACCTATCGCCATCTCCAATTGAATGTAAGGGTCTTGAGGGAAGGGTTTACCAGTCTCTTTCTCACAAATTTCTTTAAACCTTTGTACAACAATCTTTAATGATTCTACATCAAGCTCATAATCATTTTTCACACTTAATTTTCTCTTCGCTTCCTCAAAAACTTCTGCGAATAATTTATCATCGATACCGAGAACGATTTTACCAAAGAGTTGTATGAATCTTCTATACGTATCATAAGCGAATCTTGCATCACCAGTTTGCTCTATTAAACCATTTACCGTAGTATCATTTAAACCAAGGTTTAAAATGGTATCCATCATACCTGGCATGGAGATTGCAGCTCCAGACCTTACGGAGACTAGAAGTGGATTATGCGGGTCTCCAAACTTTTTACCCGTTTTCCTCTCAATATGAGCTATTGCTTCTTTAACCTTATCCATTAATCCATTAGGAAGGCGCCTTCCAGCCTCATAATATTTTTTACATACTTCAGTGGTAATTACAAATCCCGGTGGTACTGGTAAACCGAGTTGTGTCATTTGGCATAAACCAGCACCCTTACCACCCAATAGCTTCTTATTCGTACCATCGCCTTCCTCAAAGAGGTAAATTTCTTTAGCCATCGTCTTCAAAGTGGAAGATTATATTCACCATCCTTATAAACTTAGTTCAAAGTTAATGAAGACTTATCCATCCTTGATTTAAATTCACTTATATTCATCATTAGCATAATATTATTTAGATTTAGATGAGTAGAATAAAAATTGGAACATCGGGTTATAGTTACTTTTGGAATGAAGGTAAGCCTACGCCATTTGAATGGTATGTGAAACAAGGCTTTGATACTGTAGAGATTAATGCAAGCTTTTATCGATTCCCCTCACCTATATGGATAAAGGCTTGGAGAAACAGCCCAAAGGGCTTTGACTTTTCTATTAAAGTGCATCGCTTTATCACGCATTACGCTAAATTAAGAGGTAAAGCTATTGGATTATGGAAGAGATTCATACAACCTCTAAAGTCTATGGAAGATAAAATCTCTTTTTGGCTTTTTCAAATGCCACCAAGCTTTAAATATAGTGATAAAAACATGATGGTTCTCACCAATTTCTTTAAAGAATTGAATTTGGGTAATAAAGCGGTAATAGAGTTTCGGGATGAATCATGGTGGAGAAATATAAATGCTCTTCGTGATTTAGGTATAGCATTTTGCTCTGTAGATGCTCCTGAGCTTCCTCGTGATATAGTTGCAATGAATGATGTAGTGTATGTTAGGTTACATGGTAGAGATGTTTGGTATAATTATGAATATTTGGATGAAGAGTTGGATGAGATTGTAAATTCTATAAATCAACTTCAAGCTTCACGCAAATATATTTATTTGAATAATAATCATGGTATGTTACCAAATGGTAAATATTTGATGAAAATAATTCGTAAAAATGATAATCCAAAAGATTTAAAGGCTTAGCGCTTTAAGTCTTTTATAAGATTTAAAACTCTCTCTTTTATCATATCTCTAACCTTTCTCGCCCCTTCTAAAGGCATCTTAGTTGGATCTGGTATATTCCATTCTTCAACGTATTTAGAGTGGATTAATGGGCATAAAGATCCACTACAAACTATTACCGCGATTTCAACTTTTTCTTGAAGCTCTTTTGTTATTAACTTAGTTTTTTTATGACTTATATCAATCCCTTCCTCTAGCATGAGTTTGATGGCATTTCGATGAACCTTCTTCGCTGGTTTTAAACCTGCACTTATAGCTTTCCAACCTTTTGGTGCAAATTTATTAAAATAAGCTTCTGCAATTTGACTTCTAAAACTATTTTCAACACACACGAATAAAATAGTCTTCAAAGCGCGCACCTTTTTACATTTTTTGTAATTTTTACCATGTAAATTATATCTATTTCTATTACTTCTTATTTTGATACGATAATCACATTTAAGATCAAATGTATATTTTAACACATGTGAATAAAAAATAATGTTGCCTCCCTCATTTTAATTGATAAACATCAATTATTATTTATCTTCTTTTACATTATGCAATTCTTTGCTAACATTATTCCGCTAAAAATTTACAATATGGAAGAAAAGCTTAATGTTAAGCGTTTAATATAACGGAATGATTGTGGGGTTATATGTTAAATGAGGAAGTTAAAAAAGTAATTTTAAATGCACAAAAGAATGAAATTACTGAATATTTTATTTATAAGAAGTTAAGTGAAACGGTGAAAGAGAGTGGTAATAAAGAAATTTTAAAGCGTATTTCAGATGATGAGCTTAAACATTATAAGCTTTGGAGAGAATATACTAATAAAGATGTAAAGCCAAATAAAATCAAATTTTTGATTTATTTTTTAATTTCAAAAATCTTTGGGATAACTTTTGGAATAAAACTTATGGAAAAAGGTGAAAAGATCGCTAAAGCAAATTATGAAAAAGTATCTGAATTCATAATCGATGCAAAAAGTATTGAGAGGGATGAAGATGAACATGAGAAAAAACTTATAAATTTAATCGATGAAGAAAGGTTAAAGTATTTTAGCTCTATGGTTTTAGGTCTTAATGATGCACTCGTTGAACTCACTGGTGCTCTTGCAGGATTCACATTAACCCTTCAAAATACTCGATTAATCGCAATAATAGGGCTTATTACTGGATTAGCAGCTTCATTATCAATGGCTACATCAGAATACTTATCAACAAAATCTGAAGGGAATGCTAAAAATCCTTTTAAAGCAGCTATATACACTGGAATTGCTTATATTTTTACAGTTCTATTTTTAATATCTCCTTACATGATTCTTACAAATGTATATTTATGCTTAAGTTTAACGATAATAATAGCTATTATTATCATCTTTTTATTCACATTTTATATCTCAGTTGCAAAAGATTTACAATTCAGAAAAAGGTTTTTAGAAATGATAATTATCAGCCTTGGGATAGCGGGCTTAACATTTATTATAGGATTTTTCGTAAAGGTATTTTTAAATATCGAAGTATAAATAAAACTCATGTGGATGTGGTCTTGTATCTACCTCCATAACCTCTTTCTTCTTTAAAGATATGTATGCTTCTATAACATCATCACTAAATATTGGCTTTAAAAACTCATGATCACTCTCTAAGCATTCTATCGCTTCTCTTAAGCTACCTGGTAGCTCTTTAATACCCAATTGCCTTCTTCTTTCAGGTGTGAGTTTGTAAATATCTTCATCAATAGGCTCGCCCATATCGATCTTCTTTTTTATGCCATCTATACCAGCTGCAACTATAGCTGAGAAGCAAAGGTAAGGATTTGTTGATGGATCTGGAGGTCTATACTCAATCCTCTTCTCATTCATGAATTTATCACCTTTACGATAAATTGGAATTCTTATACTTGCAGATCTATTACCAATACTCCAAGCGATATAAACGGGAGCTTCATAACCAGGTACAAGCCTTCTGTATGAGTTTGTTGTAGGAGCAACAATCGCTGCTAATGCTCTACTGTGATCCATTAAACCTCCACCAAAGTATCTTGCAATTTGACTAAGCTCTGCATACTCATCATTGGAATCGTAAAATACATTTTCTTTACCTCTCCACAAGCTTATATGAATATGCATACCTGAAGCGTTATCACCATAAAGAGGCTTAGGCATGAATGTGGCTACTTTACCTATTGAATGTGCAACATTCTTTACTACATATTTAAAGGTCATTACACTATCACCTGTACTCACAAGATCATCGTAACGAATATTAATCTCACATTGACCTGCAGTAGCTACTTCATGATGATGAGCTTCAACCGCTATGCAAAAATACTCTTCTAACAATCTCACACATTCATTTCGATAATCCATAAGTGTATCTTGGGGTGGTGTAGAGTAATAACCCTCTTTAAATCTCGTTGAATAATTTATACCTTCACCACTCCATGCACCCTCTTTAGACTCGATTGTATAACTTTGACCACGATATGATGATAATGTATCCCAAGCAACTCGATCAAAAACGAAAAATTCAATTTCAGGACCCCAATAAGAGTTATCATAACCCAATTCGTAAATCATTTGCTCAGCCTTTTGAGCTATAAATCTTGGATCTCTAGAGAATCTTCCTCGATCAGAGCCCCAATAAACATTACAAATGAATCTTGCAACTTTTAAACTCTCAGAAGACCAAGGTATAATAGCAAAGGTTGTTGGATCTGGTATTAAAACCATATCAGACTCATAAATCTCTGTAAATCCTTTAACCGCTGAACCATCCAATTTTGGCATACCAGATTTAAATGTTTCAATATCGATTGTGGATGATGGTATTGTAACATGGTGGAATCTACCAAGTAAATCGGTAAATTGTAAATCGATAAATTTTATATTCTCTCTTTTGATTATATCAATTACTTCTTGATCATTTCTTTTCACTTGAATCAACTCTCCCTTTGAGTTTCTTATATATGGCATTTTAAACACCTAACCAATATACCATACTATAAAAAACATCTATATATATTTTTCGTAATTTTCTGGATATTTATTAATAAATGATTTAAATTATTGAACATTTATTCATTTAACAATCCTCTAAAATCCTCTTTAACAGTGGTTAAAACCACTTTTGTATTTGTTCGCTCTACAAAAGGCATTGATAAAATCTTTTTAGTGAATACACTTAACTCTTGCCTACTTTTGAATTTAGCTATTACAATCGCATCTGATAAGCCTGTCACATCATAAACCGCGCATGTATTTGGTAATTTTGCTAATTCAACTTCCATCTCCATTAACTTACCCTTAGATACAGTAACCTCGGTTATAGCGGTAAGTTCATAACCCAATTTTTCATAATCAATAATTGCTGAATATCCTTTTATAATGCCCAAATCCTCTAACTTTTTTGTTCTTTGAAGAACCGTTCCTACAGCCAAACCTAATTTTTTCGCAATCTCTCTAAATGATTGTCTTGCATTTCTTAAATACTCTTTTAAAATCTTTATATCGATTTCATCATACTCCGACATATATAATATTTAATAATGTTTATTTATTTTAACTTTTAAAGCTTAATAAAAATAGTGGTGAATGTATCTTATTTTAGTAACCTCTCAATTCTTTTATTAACTTCATCAAAGTTAACGATATTCCAAAATGCTTCAATGAATTTAGCTCTATCATTTTTATAATCGATATAGTATGCATGCTCAAAAACATCCAAGACCATTAATATTCTAAATGCTGGATACACATTAGTGTTATGCTTCTCGATTTGCATTATTAATGGCCTTTGAGTTTGCATACAGTATGTGAGCGCAGCCCAACCCGAGCCTTCAACACTTAAAGCTGCTTGGGAAAACTCCTTTTTGAATCTTTCAAAACTCCCAAACTCTTTTTCTAAAATATCATTTAACATTCCACTAGGCTTTCCACCACCCTTTCCTGGTGGAGCAAGATTCTCCCAAAAGATTGAGTGAAGGAGATGCCCACCTATATTCCATGAGAGTTCTTTTAATGTTGCTTTAATATCTATATCTATATTTTCCTTACGTGCATTATCCAATCTTTGCAATATTGCATTTGCACCATTCACATAAGCTTGATGATGCTTAGTATGATGTATTTTTAATTGTTCTTCAGATATATAAGGAGCTAAATCTCCATAACCATATGGTAATTTAGGTAAAGTATAGAATTTTGATTCCATAAAAATTTTTGGAAGCTCTAGCCTTATATACTTTACCAAAGGTGTTGTAGGTGCTGTTACCTTAAGTTGATCACCTCCTTTGCTAACTCTATGAGTTTAAGATACTCTGGTTGCTTATGTAGATAGAAGAGCCTTATCCAATTCCTTACGTGCTCTTGCTTGCATTCTTTCTTTATGCATGGAAAGTAGTCATCAAACGATTCGGTTCGATCCTTCACATATTGTATAGCTCTTTCCATAACTTCATACAACCACTCACCCCTCTGGTATGTGCAATGCTTTAACCCCAAGCTCCTGCATGCCCAAGGTACCATGTGGCACCATCCGTCCATACCATATGCTTACCATATCTCCTTACAAGCTCCTTTAAGAAGAGCTCTACCACCAAGCTAACCCAAGAAACCTTCTCTGATATAGCTCACAGCATACCATATCCAAGCCTCACATCTACCAACTCGCTGTTTCATTGATCAAGAACATAGATACCTTCCTAACATGAAAGAGCCTTTCTAAAGGAGAGAGCTCTTGAATCCAGCACCATATTGATTTATGGCCTCTTTTAATGAATGGTCTCAATGCTTTAGAAGAGGCACGGAGGTTCAGGCCCTCAACCAAGTAAACACTATAGATAGAGGTGTCCTTTCCCTTATGAAAATATATATGAAGGATAAGATTAACTCATCCTTAACGTAACAGCACCGTAAGATTTTAAGAAAAAATTAATTTTTCAAATATGGCACTAACATTAATTATAACCTTAAGTTTATCACATCATTAAATCTAATTTAAATTTTAAAATAAATTCTATCTCAAAAATGCATAACCAAATTTTTAATTTTTTGTTTTATCTTTACTAAATCTTGCTTTCAACAACTACATTTAAATATAAGAATTCCTAAGATTTTAAAGGTGAATCTTTATAAAAGGGGATTATTTTCATTAATAAAAAGCACTACCCTTTATGTATAAGGTTAAAAAAGCATATTACAAATCTAATAATAAAAGGTGAGATGAGTTTTGAATAAAGTTAAATTCGCAATACCGAAGGGTTCATTAGAGAAGGATACATTAAAAATTCTTGAGCGCGCATGGTATAAAATTTATGGTAGTGAGCGAACTTATAGACCTTTAATTAGTGATCCAGAGATTGAATTAAAAATATTGAGACCTCAAGAAATTCCTGTTAGTGTATCAGAAGGGCTGCATGATGTAGGTATTACAGGTGAGGATTGGATATTAGAGACGAATGCGCAAGTTGAAAAGCTATTGAACTTAGAGTATGGTCGGGTTAAATTGGTATGCGCAATACCACAAAGTTCTCCTTTAAATTCATTATCTGATTTACTTAAAGCATTCCATAAAGATAGGAAAGATTTGAGAGTTGCGACTGAATATTTGAATCTCGCTTCAAAATATATAAAGTCTAATCCTATTTACAAAGAGCTTTACGGTGATGAAGAACCATTAATCGTTACACCTTGGTGGAGAAAAGGTAATAATTCTAAAGTAACAATTTATCTCTCTTTTGGTGCTACTGAAGCAAAGCCTCCAGAAGAAGCGGATATGATTATCGATATAACGGAAACTGGCACTACTTTAGAGCAAAATAACTTAAAGATTATTGAGAAAATTCTTGAATCATCAGCTGTATTAATAGCTAATAAAGAAGCAATGAAAGATGAATGGAAGTGTGAGAAGATTTATGATATACTCACTTTATTAAAGGGTGTTTTAGATAGCGATAAGAAACTTCACATATTTGTTAATGTAAAAAAAGAGAATTTGAATAAACTTCTTAAACAATTACCTGCATTAAAAAAGCCTACAATTAGCCCATTATCTCAAAAAGGATGGTACTCCGTAAATACCGTTATAGATAAGCAAGAATTTCAAAGGTTATTACCAATTCTCCGTAAACTCGCTCAAGGTCTTGTTGTGCATGAGCCTCAACAAATTTTATCATTAGAAGATATTTTTAAGAAAAGTGGTAAAGATTGATAAAAATTGAGATAATCACAAAAGAGAATTTAGAGATTACAGTGAATAAATTAAGGTTTACGGGATGGGTAAGTCAAGAAGTTGAACAATATGTAAGGAATATTATTCAAGATGTTATTAAAAGAGGTGATGAGGCATTAATAGATTATACTGAAAAGTTTGATGGTGTGAAATTAAATAAAGATGAAATCATTGTTAAGCGAGATGAGATTAATGAGGCATATTCAAAGGTTAGTGATAAAGAAATTTCAGCTTTGAAGATTATAAAGGATAATATTATGAGAGTTGAAAGAAAAAATTTAGAAGGGTTAAAATGGAGAATTTGTGATGAAGATATTGAAATTTTTAGTAATATTAAGCCAATTGAAAGTGTAGGATGTTATATACCGGGTGGAAGAGCATCTTATCCAAGCTCGGTATTAATGACTACTATACCACCAATCGTTGTTGGCGTTCCAAGAATCGCTATTTGCAATCCACCTTCAAAATTAAAAGCTTTGAATCCACTCGTATTGATAGCAGCTGATATTTGTGGCGTAAAAGAGATTTATAGAGTTGGTGGAGTACAAGCGATAGCAGCATTAGCGTATGGTACAGAGAGTATAAAACCTGTAAAGAAAATAGTCGGTCCGGGAAATATTTATGTAACTTTAGCTAAAAAGGTCGTTTCAAATGATGTAGCTATAGATATGCTTGCAGGACCTACAGAGTTATTAATTATTGCAGACCAAACAACCAATTTGAATAATGTAGTAAGAGATTTAATCTCACAAGCTGAGCATGGTGATGAAAGTATATGTGGTGTAGTAACAATCTCTAAAAATATAGCTAATCAAATAATCAATCTTCTTGAAAAAACTATACAATTTATAGAAAGGAGAGATATTGTAATAAATGCATTATCAACTAAAGGATTTATCGCTATATGTGAGAATGTTGAGCAAGTAATTGAGTTTGTAAATTTATTCGCTCCTGAACATCTTGAGATTATGGTAAAAAATTTTGATGAGTATTTAGATAAAATCAATTCAGCAGGGCTTATACTTCTTGGTGAATACTCTCCAGTAGCTATTAGTGATTATTGCGTAGGAACGAATCATGTCCTTCCCACTGGCGGGTATGCTTCAATACGTTCAGGACTCTCAGTTTTAGACTTTATTAAGCAAATAAATGTGGTAAAGTGTTCAAAAAAAGGTTTGAAAAAATTTGCTGAACCTCTTCAAATTATCGCTTCTGCAGAAGGCTTGTATAACCATTGGTTAGCGATTAAAGAGAGGCTTGGGTGATTTTTTGAATTATATTAAATTGAATATAGATGGAAATAGTTGTTATATAAGAAAGGATTTTATTAATTTAATCAAATTTGTTGATGGGGTAATTTTTGATTGTGATGGTGTATTAATCGATGCAAGTAAATCGTATGATAAAACGATTCAAATAACTGTAAATTACATTCTCTCACAAATCTTAGGTTTTTCATTACCTGAAGATTTAATACCTATGAATATTATTTACCGTTTTCGAGCGAGTGGAGGATTTAATAATGATTGGGATACAACATATATAATATTGCTTTACATATTTTCACAACTCCCTCAAAATTTTCAAAGATCATTTACAAATATTTACAAAAATCTTTTGGATAAATCTAAAGAGCCTAAGGAGAGATTGATAATAGTGTCTTCCCATTTAAGAGAGATTGAGAGTGTAAAGGATTTGAAAATAAATATTGATGAATTACGTGATGGTTTATTAAAATTTGCTGAAAAGGCTGATAGCTCGGGTATTGATTCTTTAGAGCGTCTTTTAAATGGTGAAGCTTTATCAACTTTTAAAGAGTTTCTAAATTATCCAAATTCAATTGGTGAAAATTTAATTACAACATTCTTTGAAGAAGCTTATTTAGGAAGTGAAATTTTTGAAAGGGTTTATGGAATTAAGCCAAAATTTTGGTTTAATAAAGGGATGATAGAGAATGAAGAATTAATAATTAAAGAAGAGACTTTAATTGAGCTTACAAACCTTTTTGGAGAAGGTAAGTTAGGTATAGTTTCAGGTAGGGGTTATTATGCGACTCGAAAAACTTTAGGAAAGCTTATGGATTACTTCAATCCTAAAGCGATGGTATTCACTGCTGATGATTTATTAAAAGAGAGTTCATTTGATAAGCAAAAAGAATTAGCTAAGCCATCACCTTATCCTCTTTTAAAAGCTGCTAATTATTTTCATGGTAAAGTGATATATGTAGGTAATTCTACTGAGGATTTATTAATGGAAGAGAGAGCTAATAAAATTGTGAATAAATTCCTTTTTGCTAGTGTTTGTAATGATAAAGAGCGATTGGAATTCTTCTTGAATAAACAGGTTGATATAGCTTTACACTCAGTAAATCAATTACCAAAGGTTTTGAGGGGATTTTAGAGATGAGGATTGGAAGAGTAAAAAGAGAGACTCGTGAGACAAAGGTTTTGATAGAATTAAATGTAGATGGCAATGGTATAGCTGAAGTAAATACTGGTATAAATTACTTTGATCATTTAATAAAAACAATCGCCACTCATAGCTTATTTGATATAAAGTTAGAGGCTAAAGGAGATTTACAACATCATATTATTGAAGATGTGGCCATATGTCTTGGAGAGAGTTTAAATAAAGCTTTAGGTGATCGTGAAGGCATTGTGAGATTTGGATACGCAATAATACCTATGGATGAATCTTTAGCATATGCATGTGTAGATTTAGTGAGAAGACCATTTTGTGTATTCGATTTGAAGATAGAGAAGGAAGGTATTGAAAATGTTCCAAGAGAGGATATTTATCACTTCATTCAATCATTCGCATTTTCTCTACAAGCAACCATTCATTTACATGTGCAATACGGTAATAATGATCATCATAAAGTTGAAGCAGCATTTAAAGCCTTAGCATTAGCATTAAGGCAAGCGGTTATGATAGATTTAAAGCGTAAAGATATTCCAAGCTCAAAAGGTGTTATGTGATGAATATAGTTGTGTTAGATTATGGTGTTGGCAATTTATTCAGTATAAAGTGTGCTTTAGAGAGATTGGGTGCTATCGTTCATATAACACCTCATTTGAGTAAGAAAATGGATTTTAATGGCATAATTTTACCAGGTGTGGGAAATTTTACACATGCTGCTAAACATTTAACCCAAAATATTGAGGATATTATGAATGCTGTGAATAAAGGTTTGCCAACTTTAGGGATTTGCTTAGGAATGCAGCTTCTCTTTGAGAATAGTGAAGAAGGTTATGAAGATGGGTTAAAATTACTATCTGGAAAAGTATTGAAACTTCCAAAAAATTTAAAAACTCCTCATATAGGTTGGAATCGTATAAAGATTAAAAAACCTCATAAAATTGTAGAAGGTGTAGCAGATAACTCTTGGGTATACTTTATCCACTCTTATTATCCAAAGCCTAATAAATCGGATATTTGTGTGGCAGAGGTTGAATATGGTATTACATTTCCAGCAATTGTAGCTGAAAGAAATATTTTTGGGACTCAATTCCATCCAGAAAAGTCTGGAGATGTTGGTAATCGAATATTAAAAAACTTTCTTGAATTTTGTAAGAGATGAATAAATTGGAAGTATGGGCTTCTATCGATCTTATGAATAGTAAAGTAGTAAGGCTTAAAAGAGGTGATCCAAATTCAATGAAGATTTACAGTGATGATCCAATTGCAATTGCAAAAAAGTGGATGAATTTAGGTGTTGATGGGTTGCATATTGTGGATTTGGATGCAGTTTTAGGTAAAGGTGATAATCAATTAATAATAACATCAATAATAAAATCAGTTAAAATTCCAATTCAAGTTGGTGGAGGAATTAGAGATTTTAATCATGCAAATAAACTTTTAAAAGAAGGAGTTTATAGGGTTGTTTTAAGTACATTAGCATTTAAAAACCCATTTGAATTAAAGAGCTTATTAAAAGAGTATGGGGATGAAAGAGTTATGGTAGCTCTCGATTATAAAGACAATATCGTTATGATTAATGGTTGGAGGGTTTCAACGAATACTTCTCTTGAAAGTGCTTTAAAGAGATTTAAAGATGGGGGTGTAAAACTTTTTCTTCTCACTTCAATAGATAGAGATGGTGAATTATGTGGCCCAGACTTTAACACTTTTGAGTTAATAAAGGGTATTAAGGATGTTGGAATTTTTGCGAGTGGTGGTATAAGAAGTCTTAATGATATAATAAAGTTGAAAGATTTGGGTGTAAGAGGTGTGATTTTAGGTAAAGCAATATATGAGGGTATTATAAACCTTAAAAAAGTGATTTCAATATCTAAAGGTGTGTGAATATGAGTTTAGCGAAAAGAATTATACCGTGTTTAGATGTGGATCATGGTAGAGTTTTAAAAGGGACTCACTTTCGTGATATGAGAGATATAGGTAATCCAGTTGAACTCGCTAAAAAGTATAGGGATGATGGGGCTGATGAGTTAGTCTTTCTTGATATAACTGCATCTATAGAAAAGAGAAAAACCTTAATAGAAATGGTTCGTAATGTTGCATCCAATTTAGATATACCATTTACCGTTGGTGGCGGGATTAGAAGTGTGGAGGATGTAAAGATGATTTTATCAAATGGTGCAGATAAAATCTCTATAAATACTGCTGCTGTAGAAAATCCATTACTCATTAAAGAGTTAGTGAGTCGATTTGGTCAACAATGTGTAGTTGTGGCGATTGATGGTAAGCGTAAAGTTAAAGAGAATGGTGAAATTTGGTTTGAGGTTTATACCTATGGTGGCACTAAACCTACAGGCTTGAATGCTATTGAGTGGGCTAAGCGTTGCGAGGCTCTTGGAGCTGGTGAGTTATTAATTACATCAATCGATAAAGATGGTACAAAGAGTGGTTACGATTTAGATTTAACTAGAATGATTGCTGAAGCTGTAAATATTCCAATAATTGCGAGTGGTGGTTGTGGTGAGCCCAAACATATTTTAGATGTTTTAACCATAGGAAAGGCTGATGCTGCATTAGCAGCGTCTATCTTTCATTATGATGAGTATCCAATACCTTTGGTGAAAAGGTATTTAAAAGAGAATGGGGTGAATGTTAGGTTATGATTAGTGTTAATGAATTGGATTTTGAGAAAGGTGGCGGGCTTATACCCGTTGTTGTGCAAGATTATTCTACACGTGAGGTTTTAATGGTCGCTTATGTAAATAAAGAGGCTTTGGAAAAAACGATAGAGAGTGGTTATGCACATTATTGGAGTAGATCGAGAAAGAGTTTATGGAAAAAAGGTGAGACTTCTGGAAATGTACAAAAAATAAGAGAGATTTTTGTGGATTGTGACCAAGATGCATTACTCTATTTAGTAGATCAAGTAGGTCCAGCTTGCCATTTAAATAAGCGCTCTTGCTTTTTTAGAAGGTTATTGTAAGTCTTATTAAAGATTTTAAGATTTTATTTTACTTCTTTTCATGATAAAAAGTTTAAGGCTAATAGCAGAATTTCGCTAAAAACTTTGGACTTTATAGTAAATAAAAAATAATATGAAAATCTTTATAAAATCAACAACTATAATACAACGTGGATCCTTGCGCGAAAAAGATCTTTTCATAGGAATATACTCTCCCGAAAGGAGATTAATAGAGTTTCAAGTTGAAATGAAGAACATTAAAGGTGCATTATCAAAAGTCTCGAACATTATAGCAAAGCTTGGTATCAATATTTGCTCGGGATTCATAACAGCTTATCCAGAAAAGCCAGACGCTCTTTTTAGTTTTATAGCTGATATAACAAATGTTAATATAACAACTGAGCAAGTAGTTGAAAAGTTAAAAAAGCTTGATATAGTTTTAAAAGTGAGCTTTTATGAGCCTAAAATTAAAGGTTTTATGATCGATAATTTACATTTTCCCATACTCGTTTTAGGAGAAAGAAGTTTAACATTTAGGATTGAAAGTATTGGAAGAATGTTTAAAAGACTTTATGAGATTTTTGGTTCTGGTGCATCTTTTATTATATATCAAATGGGCCTTGCACTCGGTGGTGAAAAGGTAGAGAGGTTGCGAAGTAAGTATAATATGAGTGATGAGGAGATTTTGAGTATAATTTTAAATGAAAGAATCGCAAAAGGATGGGGCATACCAGAGTTAATCGATTTTAGTAAAATTGAATCAAGAGCTATTATAAGGGTTTATGAATTATTCGAGTGTTTGCCATTTAAAGGAAAGGAGAAAGAAGCTAAAAGTTATTTCTTTAAAGGGTATTTGGAAGGTGTATTAGCAAAGATCTTTGGTAAAGAAGTGAAAATATCAGAAGAGAAATGTATAGCTAAAGGGGATGATTATTGTGAATTTACATATTGCTCCTTATAGCGATAAAATTAACTATAGTAAGGCTTATAGTTAGCTATTTATAATTGTATATGTGTTTAAGTTAAGATGTTGTCAAAATTGAATTAATCGGTGGATATATTGAGTGTTAAAGTAGATTCTGTTACATTGTATAAAATGAGGAGAATTCTCTCAGAACTCTCTAATAAAAAAGGGAGAGGAACAGAGCTCATCTCATTATATATACCTCCAAATAAAGCATTACATGAGGTTATGAGTTCTTTAAGAGAAGAGTATGGTACAGCTGCAAATATTAAATCTGATACTACTCGAACTCATGTACAAGATGCTTTAGTAAGAACGATGCAAAGATTGAAGCTTTATAAGAGTACTCCAGAAAATGGTTTGGTAATATTTTGTGGTGCTTTACCTACTAATGGGCCTGGCAGTGAGGTGGTAAAGATTTATGAAGTAATACCTCCAAAACCGATTCAAACCTACCTATATAGATGTGATGACCATTTTCACTTAGATATTTTACGTGAGATGTTAAAGGAAGAGAAGGTAATAGGAGTTTTATCAATCGATACTACTGAAGCTGGTTTTGGAATAATTTCTGGAAATAATTTTGAAATTTTAGAAGTGGTTACATCGGGCGTTTCTGGAAAGACACGTGCTGGAGGTCAATCTGCAAGAAGGTATGAGAGATTGAGGGATATGGAGATTACATATTATTTCAATCGTGTTGCTAATCATGCAAAAAAGAATTTTCTTGAAGATTATAATATAAATGGCTTAATTATTAGTGGACCAGGCCCAACTAAAAATGATTTTTTAAAAGGCGAATATTTAGATTATCGCTTACAAAAAAGTGTTATCGCTATTATAGATACTTCTTACGCTGGTAGTGAAGGTGTGAGAGAAACTTTGGAGAAAGCGGATAAGGTTTTAGAAGGTTTAAGATTGATGGAGGAAAGAGCTTTAGTACAAAAATTCCTTTATGAGGTTAATGCTACAAATGGTTTAGCAATATATGGTATAAATGATGTTTTGAATAATCTTCGTAAAGGTAGTGTAGATACGGTTCTTGTCTCTGAAGATATTGGAGCTTTATTTTTAAAAGTAACTTGTAAGAAGTGTGGTATGGTTAAAGAGCTGGTTGTGAAAAATGAGGAATATATTAAGGAGAAGCAACGTATAATCACAAATGCATGTAATGAATGTAAAAGTACGGAGTATGAAATTGAGGAAAAGGATCTCATAGAATATTTAGCTGATGAAGCTGCAAATTCTGCAAGTAAAGTAGAGGTAATTTCATCAAAAACTGAAGAAGGGAATATGTTAAAAAGTTTTGGAGGTATTGCCGCTATTTTAAGATACAAAAATGTAGCGTAGGGAAATGATATTAATGAAGGATTTAAGAAAGAATCGCTTTCTTATTATTGGAAGTTTAATTATAATTATCCTTTTAACAATTTCATTATTCACTATAAAGCCCCATCAAATTGAGAGAGATGAATATTTCATTAAAGCAAAAGCTCTTTTGAATGATGTGATAGAAGGGTTGGTAAAGGTTAGAGGTTTAGCATTCACAAATACAGTTGATTTGCGTGTGGTATCGATAGAGTGGGTAAAAGAGAATTGGGGGAGGAGACTTGTAGAAGAAACTTCTAGAGAGGTGATGATTGAAGAGGAGATTTATAAATTATTATTTTTAATCCCTGAGAATACGAGTTTGAAAAAGATTCGCATAGAGCAATCGGGGTGGATTTTAGCTGCTACTATCGGTCATGAGATATACATAGTGAGAGATTATTTTGAGTTAACTGATGAATTTAAAGTAAGAGAGATTTTTGCTCATGAACTTACACATGTTTTACAAAGTATGCATTTTAAACAACCTGAAATCAAATTTCATGATGAAAAGCAAGCTTGGAATTCTTTAATTGAAGGTGATGCAATATTAACCGCTGAAATGTATATGAAGTTTTTGAATTTCTCATTAAGCTTTAAAAATTCATCAAAGAGTTTTAAAGATCCATTAATAGAGATTTGGTTATTCCCATACAATTATGGGAAGAAATTTGTAAAAAAAGTGTTTGAGGATCAAGGTTGGATTGGTGTGAATAATCTATACTTAAGAGTGCCTAAGAGTACAACAGAGATAATGCATCCAGATAAGTATATGAGAGCATGGAGATTTAATGAGATAGATTTGGATTCAATGAAGGTTGAAGGGTGGGATCGAGTTAAAGTTGAGCGTTTTGGAGAGCATTTTATATTTGTAATTTTAGGTACACATATTCCAATAGAGATAGCTATGAAAGCTGCTGAAGGATGGATAGGTGATAAATTCATTTATTATAAAAAAGGTAGCGATTATTTATTTTTATGGAGGATTTTATGGGAATGTGAGAATGATAGTGATGAGTTTGAAGAAGCGTTCAATCGATTAATGAGTGCATTGAATGGAATAGAATTAAGTCAAAATTATTGGAAGATGCCAAAGCAATACATTTACCTTATGAAAAAAAGCTTTGAAGTATTAATAATAAGCTCTTCTATAGAATTAAAAGGGTTATTAAATGAGTTATCAATACACGAAATGATGAGTAATCCGATAATATTCAATACATTAAGAGAAGATGGATAAGAGAACGATTTATCAATTATTTAATGGGTTGATTAGGAATAAGTTTATTATACAATGTCAGAACAAAAAATATAAAGATACGTGATGAGTAAATATGAGCTTCAATCCTAAAATCGTGGAAAAGGCTTGGAATCCAGAAATAGAGCGAGAAATCTTTTACCAATGGGAAAAAGAAGGTATATACAAATTTAATATCAATACACAACGTGAAATTTTTTCAATAGATACACCGCCACCTTATCCATCTGGAAGGCCTTGGCATATAGGTGCTGCAGCACATTATTCACAAATCGATATGATCGCTAGAACAGCGAGAATGATGAATTACGAAGTTTACTTTCCAATAGGTATAGATCGGAATGGTTTACCTGTAGAACTATATACGGAGAAGAAGTATAAAGTTAGTATTCGTGATTTACCGAGAGAGAAATTCATTGAGCTTTGTAAGCATGCTTTAGATGAATTAGAGGCTGAAATGATTGAAATTATGAAGATGATGGGTTTGAGCGGGGATTTTGAGAATTATTATCGTACAGATTCTGAAGATTACAGAAGATTAACTCAAACTACCTTTATTGAATTATGGAAAAGAGGCTTAATTTATGAAGCTACTCGACCAAATAATTATTGTTTAGATTGTGGAACTACGATAGCGGATGCTGAGGTAAGTTATATTGAGCAACCAAGCCAACTTGTTTATATAAAATTTAAGATTAAAGAAAGTAATGAAGATTTAATTATAGCTACTACGAGGCCTGAGCTTCTTTGCTCTTGCCAATTGATTATTGTTCATCCTGAAGATCAGAGATATAAGCATATACATAATCTACATGCAATCATACCCATTTACAATAGGGAGGTGGAGATTAAACCCCATCCCAGCGCAAAGCCAGAATTCGGTAGTGGTGTTGCGATGATTTGTAGTTATGGAGATTACACAGATGTACTTTTATTTAGAGAATTGGGTTTGCAAGAGATTATTGCAATTAATGAGAATGGAAAAATTACCGATGTTGGTGGGATTATTGCTGGATTAACGGTAAATGAAGCACGTAAAAAAATTATCGATGAATTGAGGAATAGGGGATTAATCGTTAAAATAGAAGAGATTAAACATCGTACACCAGTTTGCGAAAGAAGTCGTACACCTATTGAGATTATACCTATGAAGGAATATTATTTAAAACAAGTCGATCAAGTACCAATATTAAAGAAATTAGTAGAAAGTATGATCTTTCATCCAGAAGCTCATCGCCAAATACTACTTGATTGGCTCAATTCAATAAAGATCGATTGGGCAATTTCAAGAAGAAGATATTATGCTACAGAGATTCCTGTTTGGTACTGTAAGAAATGTGGTGAGCCTCATGTGCCTGAGCCTGGACCATATTATTTACCTTGGAAGGATAAGCCACCATTCGATAAATGTAATCGGTGTGGCAATAATGAGTTTATTGGTGATACTAGAACTTTAGACACATGGGTTGATTCAAGTATATCACCATTGTATATTTCAGAATATTTAAGGGATGAGAAAAAATTCAATATTTTATATCCTACAACCTTAAGACCTCAAGCTAAAGATATTATCAGAACTTGGTTACATTACACGATTTTAAGATGTTATCAACTCACAAATAAAGCGCCTTTCAAGCATGTATGGATTATGGGTTATGGTGTTGATGAGAAAGGAGAGAGAATGAGTAAGAGTAAAGGGAATGTGATAGATCCTATACCTATTTTGAAAAAGTATGGTGCGGATGCATTTAGATTATGGGCAGCTTCAGAGGCAAAGTTAGGCTCTGACTTTCGATGCTCAGAAAAGAAGATTGCAGCTGTTAAAAAATTCCTCACCAAACTTTGGAATATATCAAGATTTATCTCATGCTTTCCTCAACCAATTGAAGTAAATTTAATACCTTCAGATAAATGGATTCTTGGTGAGCTCTCTAAATTGATAAATGATTGTTTTGAGGGTTATAGAGATTTTGATTTTTACATACCTGCTAATAAAATTAGAGAGTTCTCTTGGAATTTATTTGCATCACATTATATAGAGATGGTTAAGGCTAGAGCTTATGGATTAGGATTTTCGAGTGAAGAGCAAAAAGCTGCATGGTATACTTTGCATACTTGTTTAAAAACGATACTCTTACTCTCAGCACCCATAATTCCTTTTATCACAGAGTATATTTGGCGAAAATTGTATAGTAATGAGAGTATTCATAAACAACTCTTTCCTGAGGCGAAATGGAGTATAGAATTAACGTCGCTTACAAAATCATTAATCAATTTCAACTCAAAGGTTTGGAATATGAAAAAAGAGAAAGGATTATCACTTAAAGATAAAATTCAAATTGAAATTCCGAATGAGTTAAAGATTTTTGAAAAAGATTTGAAAGTAATGCACAATATTGTGTGAATTAGTGAATAAAATTATCAAAGCTATTTTATCTAATTATTCTCTCTAGCCGATACTTTAACAATATAGATAAATTTTAACTCATATTGATTTTTGTTATTATCATTCGCTTGATTGTAAAAATATGCGAAATTTATGATTGATCTTTATTTAATAAATTTATTATTTAATTTTTAATGAGAGTGAGAATAGATTGTCAATATTAAATATAATCTTTCAAGTTCACATTTACCGATAAATTGAGAGTGCGGTGGCCGGGATTTGAACCCGGGTTACCAGCGTGGCAGGCTTCCACACCATAGGTTTGATGTCCTAGACCAAATTATCCGCTTTAAGCTCTAGACGACCACCGCCAAATTATAAAATTTAATCTCCAAGGCTTAAAGTTTTTGCTTAACATTATAAAAAGGGGTATTTTTAAGGATATAATTTGGGAAGGTTAAATAATCAATTGTAATATGTGAATTCTAAAAATTCCTTAAAAATTCTCTTAAATTTATACCCAATTCTTTTTTAAATATATGCTCTAAAGCATTGATACTTTCTTGTTGTGAAAGAGTGGTATTAATAATCGAGACGCCCGTATTGTGTATAGTAATTTTAGTATCTTCATTATAAGTGAAGGTAAGGCTTAACTTACCTTTAACATTTATTTTATAACCATCATTACTTAATTTATCAGCAAGCTCATTCAAATTTAAATTCAATATCTCCTTTGGCGCTACGGTAAATACTCTCATCCCACCTCTACCACAAAGCTCCATAACCGTAATTGTGGGTGGTATTGATTCTAAAATTCCATTATCTCCACATACGATGCATTTTGAATCTCTCTTCACATTAACCTTATCGAATGTAAGATCCTTCAAATCACATAATAGTAAGCTTCCAGCAAGGCTCGGCTTTTGATTAAGAATTAACTTAATAGCTTCAGATACTTCTATACTGGCGATAAGAGATACTATTGATGGATGAACACCAACGATTGCACATTTAGGGAGCTCATTATCACGTAAATTGGGAAAAATGCATTTGAGGCAAGGTGTCTTGTAAGGGATTATTGTTGAAGCTGCAGCTAAAGTTCGAATAGCAGCACCATATACAAATGGAATTTTATGCTTAACACATGCATAATTAATAGCATAGCGTGCTTCAATCGAATCTAAACCATCTATAACCACATCTACGCCACGCACAACCATTTCAGCAGTTTTATAATTAATAACTAATGGTAATGGCTCTACCCTTACATCAGGGTTTATTCGCTGTATAATATTAGATGCAGCCTCAACCTTCGCATACCCAATAAAATCCATAGTATAAATCGATTGGCGATGCAAATTTGATAAATCCACCACGTCTTGATCCACAATTCTTAAAAAACCTATACCCATTCCTGCCAATTGTAAGATGATATGACTTCCTAATCCACCAAGCCCTATTACACATACTTTAGCTTCCTTCAACTTTAATTGACCTTTATAGCCAATATCATCCAACACGATTTGCCTAGAATAACGATCTAACTCAATATCTGATAAACTCAAATCAACCACCAGCTACCGCTGGTAAAATATCTATTCTGTCACCATCTTTAAGTATAGCCATTAAACCACCTATAAGCCTTGAGTTCCTTCCATTTATGTAAATGTTAATAAAGCGATTCAATTTATCATTACTCTCTAAAATTCTCTTTTTAAATTCTTCACCATACTTTTCGATAAGAATATTTATCAACTCATTTAAAGTATTAGCATTAATCTCTATAATCCTTTCACCACTTGTGTATTGGGAGAAGATTGATGGTAAGGAAACTTTAATCCGAGCCAACTTTAACTCATACTCCTATAACTTTAGCCAATAATTCAATATCAGGCTTTATCGTTTTTAAAATAGGTGTAGAAATAATCTCAAGACTTTTTAAACCACTACCTGTTACACAACATACAACCTTTTCATCCTTGGAAATCTTACCTTGCTCTACTAACCTCTTTAATACAGCAATAGTTATACCACCTGCAGGCTCTGCAAATATCCCTTCAGTCTTAGCGAGGAGTTGAATCGCTTCCAAAATATCTAAATCTCTAGCACTTTCTGCATAACCATTTTGTTTTTTAATCTTTCTTAAGGCATACAACCCATCACCAGGCTCGCCAATCGCTAAACTCTTCGCAATAGTATCGGGATGCTCTATAGGAATTATCTCCTCATTACCATTTTTAAATGCTTTAACTACAGGTGAGCAACCTTCAGGTTGTGCACCCGTTATCTTTGTATAAAACTCATTTATCAACCCTATTCTTTCCAACTCCTCAAACCCTTTACACATTGAGTGAAGCAAAGCACCACTACCAATAGGGATGATGATATGATCGGGTAAGTTCCAATTCAATTGCTCCGCTATTTCAAAGGCAAGAGTCTTTGACCCCTCAACATAGTATGGTCTTAAATTGATATTCACTATACCTAGATTGAATAAATCTGCAGCTTGGGAAGCAAGTCGATTAACATCATCATAATCTCCATCCACCTCTATCACATAAGCACCATAAGCTGAAGCTTGAACAATCTTAGCCCTTTCTATCCCACTGGGTATAAAGACGTAACATTTAAGCCCACCTTTCGCAGCACATGCAGATGTAGCTGCAGCAAGGTTGCCAGTAGAAGCGCATCCCACAGAAGAGATGCCTAACTCTAATGCTTTTGAGACACCTACACTAGCCGGTCTATCTTTAAATGAATAAGTTGGATTAAGCGTATCATTCTTTATATATAGTTGATTCAAACCAAGAATCTTACCAAGCTTCTCACATTTTATTAAAGGTGTGAAGCCTACAGTTAAATCGATGATATTTAATGGGTTAAGAATTGGTAAAAGTTCAAAGTACCTCCATAAATTTCTCGACCTGATATTGAGCTTATCCTTTGTCAAATTTATTGCATCATAATCATAAATAACATCGAGGGGGCCGAAGCATTCATCACAAACATATTTAAGTGTAGGTTCATATTCGGTTGAACATTCTCTACATTTAAGGCTTTTAATTCTTCCCATATTTATTCGCTAGAACCCCTAGCGATGGGGCATTACTTAAACAATTCTGAATAAAAATTTAATAATACTGAACAACATTTAATCTTTTAACGACTTAGAATTAAACTTTATTTCACTCTATTCAATTAGCTGAGATTGTTAAGATAAGGTGAATAAAATAGACAGAAATTTAATCTATTTTATTCAAGTTATTATCTTGACAATCCCAAATTAGCTTATCTTAAACCTTTTAAGCAAAATGGAATTGCCAACTACAGAAATATCACTCAATACCATTGCAATAGCTGAAATTGTAGGTGTGATTAAAATCTTAAAGAAAGGATATAAAACTCCAGCCGCTATGGGAATTGTAGAAATATTATAAATAAATGCCCAAAATAAGTTTTGCTTGATTTTACTTACAGTCTTCTCACTTAACTTTATTGCTGAGATAACATCTCTTAAATCATCCTTTATGAGTACAATATCGCCAGCAGATTTTGCTATATCATTACCAGAGCCAATAGCTATCCCTATATTACTTTGAGTTAAAGCTGGTGCATCATTAATACCATCCCCAACCATTATAACAATTTTTCCATTTCTCTGTAATCTTTCAATCTCTTTTGCCTTATCTTGTGGCAATACTTCAGCTAAAACTTTTTTGATCCCAAGCTCTTTAGCTATATAACTTGCAACCTTTTTATTATCTCCAGTTAGCATAATTACTTCTAATCCAATTTCTTCAAGCTTTTGTATAGTTTCTTTGGAAAATTCTTTAAGGGTATCTGCTACCCCAACAATACCAATAACCTTTTTATTTAAAGTAACAATTATAGTTGTAATTCCACTTTCTTGTAAGGATGAAATTTCCTTTTCAAACTCCTTTACATCGATTTTATAATCATCCATAAGAGCTAGGTTCCCAACCAAAATTTCCTCATTTTGATATTTTGCAATAACTCCCTTTCCCGGTATAACCTCAAATTCTTCGGGATCATTAGGTTCAATTTTTCTTTCTTTAGCTGCATCGATTATAGCTCGAGCTATTGGATGCTCAGAATTTTTCTCTGCAATTGCAGCCAACTCTAAAGTCTTTTCATTAATTATTTTAACCACTTCCAACTTCCCTTTAGTTAAAGTACCAGTTTTATCAAAAATGATTGTATCAGCTTTACGAATTATTTCCAACTTTCCTGCATCCCTTATTAAAATACCAAGCCTTGCACCATTTCCCATACCAACCATTAAAGCGGTAGGGGTTGCTAAACCTAAAGCGCAAGGGCAAGCTATAACTAAAACAGAAACGCTAGCGGTTAATGCGAAAAGGATACTCGAGCCTAAAATAAAATACCAAATTGAAAACGTGATAAAGGATATTAAAATCACTATAGGAACAAAATATCCAACAACCCTATCAGCAATTCTTTGAATAGGCGCTTTGGTAAGTAAAGCCTCCTCAACGAGTTTAACTATTTGTGCAAATAAAGTTTCTTTACCAACCTTTTCAGCCCTTATTTTTAACACACCGAATTTGTTAATAGTACCAGCAATAACTTTATCCCCAACTTTTTTATCAATGGGAATACTCTCTCCAGTAATCATAGATTCATCAACATTGGAATAACCACCAATTACTATTCCATCAACTGGAATAGTCTCTCCAGGCTTTACCAATAGGGTATCACCAACCTTAACCTCTTCTAATGGGATTTCAACCTCCTTACCATTCTCAATTAAAGTGGCTTTTTTCGGTTTTAAAGAAATCAACTTTTTTATAGCCTCTTCAGCTTTCTTTCTTGTTAAGCTTTCGAGGAAATAGCCAAAGTAAACAGTTGTTAAAATTGTGGTTGAAGCTTCATAAAACACATGTCCTTCAAATAAAAAGGTAGCGGATATGGAGTAAAAATAAGCTACAGAACTACTTAATGCAATTAAAACATCCATATTCGCATTTCTATTTTTTAATGAATAGTATGAGCTTTTATAAAATTTATAACCAACCAAAATTTGAACTGGAGTAGCTAAAAGAAATAGTAAAATATTGTATTTAGGAGAGTAATAAAAAATTTCGATGATGAATACTGGCAATGTAAAAATCAAACCTATGAAGAATATTATAAGTTGCTTTCTTACCTCGTATTTCTCTCTTTTTCCATTTAAAATCTCTTCCCTTTCTATACCATATACTTCATAGCCAAGTTTTTCAATCGCATCTTTAATCTTTCCCTCATTAATTTCATTAAGATTATAAAAAATAACCGCTTTCTTTATAGTGAAATTTACAGAAGCTTTAATTATACCTCTCAATTTAGATAATTCTTTCTCTATGATATTTGCACATTCAGCACAATGCATACCTTCTATTTTCAAAATGATTTTTTCTTCCCTTACTTTGTTCGAGTTTTTATTAAGCATAATTTTACCTCGATTTATCTTTAAAGTACTTTTATAATGTCTATGCTATAATATTTTCGATATTTTAGCTCAATACCTTTTAAATTTCAATGCACTCAAATCAAAATGATGAAGAATGCAATGTAATTTATAATTTTCGTAAGTTCATTACCCTACAATCTCATTATCATGCTTGGATTATCAACAAGTTTTTAAGTTTGGGAGCTCAAATAGTAAAAGGTTGGGAATTTTTCAAAATCATTGGATTAAAAGAGGTTTAGGGTTATTAGCGATAATCTTAGCCTTCCTTATATCAAACAGCTTTATACAGAGTTATAATTTGCCGAATATCGCTATTAAAGTAGTTACAGCACAACTTAATTCCTCAATTAATGCAACATCTAACTCATCAAACCAATCAACTCATACAGTTAGAGTAATAGTTAGAGTTTCAAAAATGGTAAATAATGCACTTTATCCATTACAAAATTTCCAAATTGAAGCTTATAAAGTTAATTTTCTTGAAAATTCAAATAAATCTATTTTAACCCTTTTTTCATCACGCTTAACCAATAGATATGGATATGCAATACTACCATTACCTATAGGAGAGTATGTATTGAGAGCGTTTAAAGATTATCATCAACTCGATGATGTGAAGATTAAGCTTAATGCAAGTGATAAAGAGATTTTCGTGAATTTAATCATCCATGAAAGTATTGTAAAGCCACTTATTATACGATTTTACGATATATTTGGTGAAGAAGGAGTTATGGAGTTTGGTGATTATTTAGAAGCTTGGTATCCTTTTATTAATGTGAAAAAACTTCAATTGGTATTATTAAATTTAAATGATAAAGTTGAGGTAAAGATGTTTGTAAAAGAATTGAAAGAGTTAAATAATATCTCATATATCTCTTTATCACCAATTAAACCTTTCCCATTATCTGAAATTCGTAATATCGATTCAATCAAGCTCCTTCTTTATAAATATGAGGTGGAGGTATTCAAGAGAAGTTGAATATTATTACTACAAATGTAGAGCATCAACTTTTATTCATCTTTACAACCACAATAATCCCAGCTTTAGGTATTTTAATTTTAATAGGCCTCATTTATCCAACATTAAAAAATAAATCAAAGTATAAAAAGTGTGAGTTACAAATCGTAAATAATAATAGTAAAACGATTCAACTTACAAATTCTTTAAATACAATAAAGAGCTTATATGAGAGTAAAAAGTATCGTGAGGGTATTTTATTAATTTACAAGAATGTGAAAGATTATATAATAAATGAACTTAAACTCAATATAGATAAAAGCCTTACTGAACGAGAGATATTAATCCAAATTTTAAATCAAGCTCATAAACTCACATTTAACATTAATCTTTTTACAAAATTATATGAAATTTATGAATTAACTAGATTTAGTAATAAAGAAGTTTTTGAGCAAGATTTTAACACGTGTATTAACATATTAAATTCAATTTGTAAAGATTCATTTATGCAAGAAAATGGTGTGAAGTAAATGGATTTATGGTTAATTTTACCATTATTCATCACATTAATATTGATAATTGTATTCCTTTATTACATAAGGAAGCAAACAGATTTATCTTATATTAATGATAAAAGGGAAAATCTTTATGGTGAAAGCCAATATGCAAAAGCTGTTAAAGGTTTGAATGAGTCTCCACCAAACTTTAAAGAAGTGGTAAAATTAATGGAAGAAAAAGTTCGAGAAGAGATTAAAGATTTATTAAAAAATGGTAAGTATCAAGGTAAAATCGATCGAGAAATTCAAGTATTTCTTAAAGAGTGTGCTACTGTAAATTCAAAGAATAAAGTTTTAAGTAATGAGTTTAAAAAGTTATATAAAGACTTTATGAAAGTTAAAGCCTTAATAAATGATTGTTATGAACGATTATAATCTTCCAAAGCGTATTTATGAAAATGTACTACGCGAGGTATCAAGGATAGTAATTGGAAAGAATGAAATTATTAAAATGCTTACAATAGCGATTTTCTCAGAGGGGCATGTATTATTAGAAGGAGTTCCTGGTGTGGCAAAGACCCTTCTCGCTAAAGCTTTTGCAAAATCTATGGGGTTGAGATTTAAAAGAATTCAATTTACACCAGATATGCTACCATCAGATATTATAGGTACATTTGTTTTTAATCAAAAGTTGCAAGACTTTGTATTTAGAGAAGGGCCAATCTTTGCCAATGTAATTTTGGCTGATGAGATTAACAGAACTACTCCTAAAACTCAATCCGCACTTTTAGAGGTGATGCAAGAGAAGCAAGTAACGGTTGAAGGATTTACTAAAAAGGTAAATGATCCATTTATTGTGATTGCAACTCAAAACCCCGTTGAGCATGAAGGTACATATCCACTACCTGAAGCTCAACTGGATCGATTTATGTTTAGATTGATTATGGATTATCCAACACACAATGAAGAAGTAAAGATTCTTAAGCTCGCATCTTCAAATGTTGATTTTAACTCAATATCTACTGTAATCTCTAAAGATGATGTTTTGAATGCACAATCTGTAGTGAAGAGGAATATTTATGTGGACTCTGATATTATGCATTACATCACTTCCATTGTAGAAAATACTCGGAATCATAAGCAAGTTATATTGGGAGGGAGCCCAAGAGCTTCAATCCATTTATTAAATGCGAGTAAAGCTTTAGCAGCGATTTATGGAAGGGATTATGTAATACCCGATGATGTTAAAGAACTAGCATTCCATGTATTAAACCATCGAATATTGTTAAAACCTGAGCTTTTAATAGAGGCAAAATCTTTTAACGACCCATTTCATTACAATGAGCTTCGCTCTATAATCCTTGACAGTTTGAGTAATACAGAACCTCCGAGGTAATCTTTATGAAATTAACAGCTAGGGGTAGTGTTACTGCGAATTCATTATGCATTTTAATCTTAATCAGTTGGATTATTTTTAATTCAATGTTTATAGCTACATCTATTGTGCTTTTTTTATTATTCACAATTGAAGCCATACACTTTCATTTATTAAGTAAAAACTTAAAGCGGCTTAAATTTGAACGAAATGTGGATCAAAAGCCATTCTTTGTAGGTGATTTTGTAAATATTAATTTAACCATTAAAAATATGGGGAATAAACGATTAAGTAAGTTGGATATTGAGGATAAAATACCTAATACATTTCTCATCACTTCTGGATTTAATCGAGCACTCATTAATTTAGATGGTGAATGTACGTATAAGCTCAACTATAGTGCAATACCTTTGGAGAATGGTCAGCATAGCATTAAAGGTATCTCAATACGCTTTTATGATCCTTTAATGCTCTTCTGGACTTCATATGAAGTTGATCTTAATACGGTGATTAAAGTTTATCCTAAAATTCAATTTATGGATACAATTAAAAATCAAAAGATATTACTACCTCGATTATACTTTGGAACTCATCAACTTCAAAAGGGGGGTTTAGGAACTGAGTTTTATGAAATTAGAAATTATAATCTTGGAGATGATTATAAATTAATAGCTTGGAAAGCTGTTGCACACTCACCTGAACATGAATTAATGATTAAGTTGCAAGAGAAGCAAAAAAGTATGAAATTATTTATAGTAATTTGTAATGATAAAGCTATGGATGATGGTTACATCGGAAGGAGGAAGATCAATAAAGTGGTAGAAGCGATTCTATCTCTTTTAACCTTAATTGAGGAAGAAAATCAAGTTATTCTCACCTTTTTTAATCAATACGGTAAGGTGCGAGTTGAATCATTTTTAGGTAAGGATCGTTTTATAAGAGCTTTAAACATTTTAAATGAAATTAAGCCTGTAATGATGAATGATCCATTAAAACTTTTAGATTATGTGATAATAAATAAAGATTCAAAAGCAATGATTATTTTAATTCTTAATCCAATCTCCAATATAGAGCCTTTATTATCAAAGCTTAAAGTTATGAAGATTAAACATAATTTAATTCATCTTTTTATCCTCGATACTTCAAAATTTTTACCATCCCCAAATAATGTGAGTATTGAGGTTAAGAATGCTTATGAGTTATTAAATAATGAAGAGAGGCTAAATATAGAGAAGTTATACTCAGCTTGTGTATCAAAAGGTTTATTGGTTAAGATTTGTGGTCCTGATGATTTGTTAGATAATCTCATACATCAATATTTGTTAACAAGGCTTCAAGTGTGATTACATTGATGATAAATTTGCTTAAAGTATTATTCCTCTTTGGATTTCTCCTCCCTACACTTCATTATGCATCATTAATAAAATACCATCAATATATTATGAGGCTTGCAGAGCCATTCGCTATATATAATGTTGGCATGGTAAATGTAATATTAGTAGCATTCGTAATTTTATGGTCAACTTTCAGTAAAGAGTTAAAAAGTGAGCGTATCAAAACGATTGGAACATTTTTATTAATGATTTGTATCTTAACACCATCCTTACTTTTACTTATAGCGATATTTATAGCGAGAAGTATGATTCAAATTGTATCAAATTTTTACTTAAGTTGGATTGGGTCTGTAGTAATAATGTTACCGATTTTATGGATTATTAAATTAGCTGATAGTGTTGTTAATCTAAAGGGTAGCGTTACCACACCAATAAATCACACTATAGCTGGATACATCTCCATAATTTTCTTAAATTCAATTGAAAATATAGGATTTGGTTATTTAATGGATATTGATAATCTCTCATACATTGGTTTAAAAGCTTTGATTATCTTTGCTGATTTCTTATTTTTAATATTGAATAGCATTGCACCTATAAATATTACAAGACAATTTTCATTCGTCTCAGAATTATCAACTATAGGTGAGTTGCCAAAATGGTTAATTGCAACCTTTATAATCACCTCTGCCACATACTTTTACTTTAAATTGGAGCTTAGTAAAGATGAGTTGATTTTAGAAAAGAATTTTAATCGATTAGAACCTACTACTATTGAATCAACATTATTCAGAATAGGTTTAACCATTTTAATAGCTGTAACATTAACAGTGATTTTATTATGGATTATGGGACCACTTTTATCGATTGGTTTACCTATAATTGCAATTTTATTAACGATTATATGTGTGATGGAGATATTAAAGAGGTTAAGAGTTAATTGAAGAAAAAAGAGCTTTATTTCATTTTACTTACACTCCTTTTATTATTTTTATCTTTACCATCAATCCCTATAACTTTTGGAGAAATTAAGATTGAGATAGGATTTTCACCAAAACGCCTCTTTGATATTAATCTTGGATCACCAATCTTTATGCCATTTGAGCAACTTTGGATAAATGTGTTTGATGGAGCATCGGTGAGATTGAAAAATCCTTTGGGCAATGTAATTAAATCGTTAAGAGTTATGCCCAATACTCCAACGCTTATTTACACATTCAACCAATTTGATACTCAAGGCTTATGGTATTTAGAGGTGATTTCAACAACATGGAGTAAAGTTATACCAATTTATTTAGAAGGTGTTAATTTAAATGCAAGAGTTGAATCGCTCAAATTTGCCTTACAAAATGATACATTGGTTATTCAAGGTAATATAGCTATAAAGAATATTAATCATGAAGGTGGTATGCTTCTTCTTATTGATAAAAAAGCTGAAAATCAAACATTAACCATTTCATCAAAATCTAATTTAGGCGATATGCCCATTTATTTAGAGATTATTCAAAATCCAAATCAATTTGGAGTTTTAATTTTAAAGCCATACGCACCAAGCTTAAAAATCACAACCTTAGCTTCAGTTTGGGCTGAAATTTCTATTGATTTACCATTAATAAAGAGTGAAGATAATCGCTCAGTAATTATTTACACAAATGAAGTTATAGCGAAAACATCAAAGATGTTAATAAATATTACCACAATACCCAATGAGGGGTTAAAATTACAATTACCAAAAATTCATGAGGTAGGGAGGGGTGGATTGGTACCATTCAGACCTTCAATAGGAGTTATTAACTTTTATCTCCAAATCGATGATTTAATATACACTCTTAATACTAAATTTTTATTTATCCCAGATGTTTTTAGTAAATCTGTAAAGGGATTTGTAGAATTAAATCCATTATCAAATACCTTTCCTTACGAATTTGCACTTAATTTACAAAATTTATCCACATATCAACTCATTCTAATTTTGAGAGTTAATGGGGTTGATAAAATTTGGAGCACGGATATTACCCCACTATTAGCAAAGGTTAAAATTCTTAATCAACTTACACACGAGATTGTGAAGGATTATGAGATAAGCTTTGATAAGGGGGTTATTGATAGCATAATTAAAGATGGTGAAACTTATGCTTTACTCGATAATAATGAAGTATCTACAACTTTTAATTTAATTGTGAATGGAATACAACTTTTAAATGATGAAACTAAACCTAATATTTTAAATCTTAAGCCATTTACTGAAAATGTGATAAATGTAAATCTCAGTAGAGTATCATTTTTAATTGTAGATTATTTAGATAATCCCATAAAATCTGGTAGAATCAAAATCTTTAGAGAAGGGTTGAATAAAAGTTCCGAAATTAGTATTATTTGGAATAATGATATCAGTTTAAGAAATATTTCATTACCAATTAATGGTATATTTAAAGCAATTGTTGAAGTTGATGGATTTAATATTACTAAAAGCTTTATAATTAATGATAAAATTATGTTAATCAAAATTCAACTCGAAAAATATATTAAAGGTAGTGATTTTATTGTATCAACACTCTTTTATTTGAGCGTAATTATTATCATCATTGAAATCTTTATTGCGATTAAGGTTTGGTTAAGAGCTATTCAATTAACAAAGGCTTAATTCTTTAATTTTTACCTTCTTTAAATTCACGAATTAACTCTAAAGCACGATCCATTTTAATCTTTCGCTCCTCAACCATTCTTTGCGCTACTAAATCGATCAAATCACCCGTAGCTCCAGCCATTATAGCAATATTCCTTGCATGAAGCTTCATATGGCCTCTTTGTATACCCTCAGTAACTAAAGCTCTGAGTGCAGCAAAGTTTTGAGCTAAGCCGACTGAAGCCATAACTTCAGCCAACTCTTTAGCGGTTTTAACACCAAGTATTTTTATACAAATTTTAGCTATTGGATGAACAGCGGTAGCACCGCCAATCAAACCTACCGCTAAAGGAAGCTCTATCGTACCAACCAAATCACCATTCTCATTCTTCTCCCATGTAGTGAGAGGTTTGTATGATCCTTTTAAAGCAGCATAACTATGTGCACCAGCTTCTAAAGCCCTTATATCTTGACCAGTTGCTATACCAACTGCTACTATACCATTCATAATCCCTTTATTGTGAGTTGCGCAACGATAAGGATCAGACTCAGCGAATGAATATGCTTGAATAATACCATCGACAACCTCCTCACCACCAATAGTATCTTTATCAAAAATCGCTCTAGCCCTTGCCAATCTCAATGTAGCAAGATTTGAAACGATTCTTAATAAAACTTTGCCATTCGTAAGTCTTTCAATAATTGGTGCAACAGCTTCAGCCATTGTATTAACAATATTTGCACCCATTGCATCTTTACAATCAACGATTAACTCTACAATTACCATTTTACCAGTAAATGTGTTAATTACTTTAACATTCAAGTCTTTTGCTCCACCACCTAAAGATACTAAAAGTTTATCTTGCTCATTCGCTTTAGCAAGTATTTCATCCTTAGCAGCCAATATCTTCATACGTGCATTGTAAGGGTCTTTTACATCCACCACTTGAATTTGACCTATCATTAATGGTTCTGTGGTTGTAGCAAAGAATCCACCCTTCACTCTTGCCATTCGTGCAGCATTACTAGCAGCTGCTACTACTGAAGGCTCTTCCAATGCCATTGGTATTAAATAATCCTTATTATTAATAAGAAAGTTAACTGCAATCCCTAGCGGTATAGTTATACCACCAATAACATTCTCAATCATACGATTCGCTAAATCCAACTTCAAACCAGACATAGAGTATATTAACTCTGCCTCCTCATCACTTAATCCCGCAAACTCCTTTACTATATTCAATCTTTCACGTGGGCTTAATTTATAAAAGCCAGATATTTGTGAAGACTTCATTTTTATCATATTCCTACTTAACTTTGGTTAAATATATATCAATCGTTGTTTAATCATTAACTAAGATTTCGAGATTTGATTATAATCAAGCTCTTTAAGGCTCTTATTCAACTCATTTAAAAAATCCTCAAATTTTTCCTTTGGTAATCTCGCTCCAGCAGCTTTTGAATGTCCTCCGCCACTACCACCAAATTTCGGAGTAATTAATCTCAATATTTTATTAAGATCGATTTTTGGATTTGATGTTCTTAAACTCATATCGATCATACCCTTTCGCTCTTCTGCAGCAATACCTATTAAAGCATCAGTCAATCCCTTAGCGTAAATAGCAGCTTTACCCAAAGAGAAAGGAAAGTTAAGAGTATAAGCGATTTTACCATTAAAGTGAATGTAATCTTTAATTTTTTGTATAGCCAATTCTTCTAAATGGGATTGCTCTAAAGCGAGCTCAACCAATCTTTTATCTGAGCTAGGTAAAAAATTATTCGCTAATTTGAATAATATACTTCTTTTAAGCTCATAATCCCTCTTCCTCCCTTCAATCCCTTGAGTTAATAAACCACTTTCAAAGTATAAAGCTCGCTTATCCCATCTTTCTAAAAGATGTTTAATAAATGGGGTGTTATCTAAATAATCGCCTATAGCACCAAATATCGCTACTCTAGAGAATTTAGGATCTATATTAGATTTGAATAAAGAGTAAGTCAATTCGGATGAAGAAGCCAATCCATGAATTATTTTACTTGGCATATCTTCCTTTAATATAGCTTCAGGCCATGGATGATGATCTATATAAATTAACTCACCCTTCTCAGCAATTCTTGAAAATCTTTGTATTATTTGTTTTAAATGATTTTCAGAAAGAGCGATATCACATATTATAACTTTATCCTCATCATTAGCGATGGTTAAATCTTCAATAAGCCCGTATGGATTGGTGAAGAAGATTTGGGCATTGGGATTTGCAGCTAAAGCTATAGCTCCAGCACATATACCATCTGTATCTCCATGAGTAAATATCCATGTTGCCATAAATTACCACTTAAACCTTAAGTTAATGGTAATTGCTAATAAGGTTAAGGTGAAAAGATTTGGTTATAGTCTCGCCAAATTTGATTTACTCGCATTTAAAAGAGCCTAATATAGAAAAAGTATTCAATCTTTTAGAAAATGATATTGAAATTCAAACTTATTTGAGAATGGCAAATTACATGGCAGTGGATCGCTTAGGATATAATGATCATGGACCCGTTCATTCTCGAATCGCATCGGGTAGC
>JARVKA010000008.1 GCA_029775915.1 Nitrososphaeria archaeon
AAAGATTATGATTAAAATTACACTGAAATTAAGCCAAGTTGATGAAATGCCCGATGGTAAAAAGGGATGGGGTTGAATTGGTTCTTCACCAACCTTTAGAAAAGACTCTGGTGAATAAGAGCTATAACACCCTTCAAACCAACTAGCTCTTAGCTTATACTGCCCATATGTTGGTGGTTTCCATGTTAAAGCTTTCTTTGAGCTATTAACCAAGCCTATTTCTCTCCAAAGGTTTGGAGCAACTTCATACTCCACATGCCATGCAAGATTCGTCTCTCTTGGTAAATCTACAGTAATCGTTACATCTTGAATGGTTTTTAATTCTGATGGAGAGATTGCAATCTTAGGTTTAAAGGGTTGAAGGGAATACCAAGAGAGTATTTCATTAAGCATTATAAAGGATTTGCGAAGCTTTAAATCCTCAGTTATTAAACCCCAATAGGGTGTCTCATTCAAACCCGTTGGACCATCGATTATTTTAAACCAAAAAACTTTATCAACCTTCAAACCCTCAATTAAGCCACCAAGGCTTTGTTGTAAGTATAAAGCTTGATTTTCTTCACCCACACCTTTGAGAAATCCACCAACACTCTCTCCTCTAACAGGCCAGCCAATTTCTGTAACCCATAAAGGTTTATTCCCTTCACCATACTCTCTCATAATCATTCTAAATGCTTTTGTGATTCTTAAGACTGAGTAAGGATTTTGAGCATAAGGATGAATCGCTACAATATCGGCTAAACCTTTAAAGCCATTTTTATACATATCTTCTAAATAATCGAGGCCAGCAGAAGTCAATCCAGCTGAAACTATATTTGCATTTGGATCAATTTGTTTGATAATATCCCTAGCCTCTTTTAATAGAGTAACATAGATTCGTGGTGGGAGTGGGTAGATATATTCCGAATCTGGCTCATTAAGAATCTCCCAATATTTTACTCTATCACCATAACGTGAAACGAGCTTTTTAAGGAAATCCTTCCATGCATCTATATTTTTATCTAAAGGTTCAGCCCACTTCGGTGGCCCACTAATAAGAGCTAAAATCTTTATTCCACTTTTACTAATTGTATTTACAAGTTGATCGTAATATGAAAAAGAATATTGGCCCTTAGATGACTCTAAAGCGCTCCAAGTGAAATCTATGCGTATCCAATTTACACCAACATTTTTAATAACTTTAAGCACTTCATTTAACTGCTCTATATTCACATGCCCTATATTCATACCAAAAGATTCTGAAAGATTGATTTCTGCATAAATAGGTTGGGAGAGAGGTAGAATGAATAAAATAACCATTGAGACTATAATTATTCTCATTAACTTAACTCTGTTTTTCTTTTGCTCAAAAATACAACTTGATATTCCCATCCCATTAGAATGAGCAAATCTTTCTTTTAAAAGTTATTGTAAAAAGTAGTTAAATAACGTGACTTAACTATTTCCAATAAATCCAACTTTCCAATTTCTTTTTTCTTTTTTAATGATTCTTCTTTAGAATAAATATTAAGGATTTTTATCAACTTTTAATTTTCCTAAAAGGGAAGATTCATTCTCATTAGTAATATACCTTTATATAACCTATTTAATAATAGTTAAGCTCTTTACAACATCTAAAGATCTGATTTGATCGATAGCTTCAGGAGGTATTTTACCCTCAACTATAAGGGTTAATCGAGGTTCACTTACAAGATCTGGGTCATCAGCTAAAGCTTGTCTAATCACAATTCCATACTTTGCTAAAATTGATGTAACCCCAGAAATTACACCAGGTTTATGAGGATCTGCAGCTATAACTAAAACGCTCCAACCTAATAACTCAGCAATATTAACAAAACTCGCACCTACAGGTGTTATGCGTGTAAATATATTTTTTAAGTAATCATCACTCATTATTTGATTCACAGTTTTTCTAACTACCCTTCTATCAATATTTAATGAGCGAGCTAATGCAACATCATCTATCTCAACATCACCAACATAAAGCCTCAAATCCTCACCAACTCTAATGCCCAATTCTATCATCTTTTTAGCAATAATGGCTCTACTTTTTTGACGGCTAAATTTCTCCTCTATTTTTCTCCACATCAGTATAATTTAATTTATATTAGTATATAAGTGTGCATCAATAAATTACGCTACATTAGGATAAAGTTATCAAAAAGTAATAATTTAATAATAAAATATTTGTTTAATAAGGTAATTTATCTATCCATGGATACAATTCTTTCAAATAGGCGACAGATTTCTCAACTTCATCTTTAGGATACTCACAAGGCTGTAATTTACCATCTAAATACTCATTGTAAGCATTCATATCAAAGTATCCATGACCACATAGTAAGAAGAGTATAGTTTTCTCCTCACCAGTCTTTTTACACCTCAAAGCCTCATCAATCACCGCTTTAATTGCATGAGCAGGCTCAGGTGCTGGGAGTAAGCCCTCAGTTTTTGTGAATAATGAAGCTGCTTCAAATACACTAACTTGATCATACGCTACCGCTCTCACATACCCTTTTTCAATCAATAAGCATAATGTTGGAGCAGCACCATGATATCTCAAACCACCCGCATGTATAGGTGGTGGTATAAAAATATGGCCCAATGTATGCATTTTTAACAATGGTGTGAGGCGCGCTGTTTCTCCATGATCATACATATAAATACCTTTAGTTAATGATGGACATGCAGTCGGTTCAACAGCTAAAAATTCAACATCCTTCGGAGCTTTTTTAGAAACCTTTTGTTGATAAAATGGCCAAAATAGTCCTGAAAAGCTACTACCCCCTCCCACACAACCTACCACTAAATCTGGATAATCATCAACCATTTCGAGTTGCTTTATCGCTTCCAATCCAATAACAGTTTGATGTAAAAGAACATGATTGAGTACGCTACCAATTGTATACTTTGTATCCTCATGTGTAACCGCATCCTCTATAGCTTCACTTATCGCTATACCCAAGCTACCAGGATTATTCGGATCATCCTTCAAAATCTTTTTACCAAAATTCGTTTGATCACTCGGGCTTGGGTATATATCAGCGCCCCACAATTGCATTAAAGTCTTTCTGAAAGGCTTTTGATAATAACTCACCTTTACCATATATATTACAGCTTTCAAGCCGAATAATGAGCAAGCGTAAGCCAATGCTGAACCCCATTGACCAGCACCTGTCTCTGTAGTTAATCTCTTAATACCTTCTTTCATATTGTAGTATGCTTGAGCTACCGCTGTATTCGGTTTATGGCTACCTGGTGGGCTAACACCTTCAAATTTGTAATAAATCTTTGCAGGAGTTTTCAAAAATTCTTCCAATCTTTTAGCACGAAACATAGGTGTTGGTCTCCAAATTTTATAAATATCTAAAACCTCTTTGGGTATGTCAATCCATCGATCTTGACTCATTTCTTGCTTAATAATTTCCTTTGGGAATATAACTTCAAGATCCTTTGGGTTAATAGGTTCACACGTTTGAGGGTTTATTGGAGGTGGTAATGGTGATGGAAGATCGGGAACTATATTATACCACTTACTCGGTATATCATCCTCTGGGAGAACGATTTTTTTATTCATACCTATTCCCGCCTAAAATGGGCAATTATGAACTATTTAAGTCTTTTGTGTACAAATATATTCATTTAATAAATCTTAAAAATTACTATCCTTTCTTACAATCTTCTTCCCACTCACACGCTTCGGAGTGATTAGGCAAATTCTAACCGCACTCAATTCCTTTTCTTTATCTCGACCAGGTCTACTCATATACTCATCAAATGGTACTGGCACTCGATACTTATCTATGAGTTTTTGCAAATATGGAATCATTCTTTCTCTATCCTCTATAATCTCCGCATAACCCATAATGATAACACTTTTAGCTAAAGATGCATCAGATATCGCTTCATCAACCTCAAAGCAAACATTTGGATTCTTTCTAATACTATCCATTTTAATCCCTTTCTCACATGTATGAAAGAAGATTTTACCATTAGAATATCCAAATCCAACAGGAACGATGTAAGGCCCTTCATTTGTAATAACTCCAATCCTTCCTACACGTGCACAAGTTAAAAATTGATCGATTTCTTTAGGTGTCATATCCTCCATAATTATCCCTTTTTAACTTGGAATTACGATATTTAAATTCTATTGTTTAATAGTAATTCATAATTATTTAACTCTCGAGTTGAAATTGTTAAGAAAAAGTAAACAAAATTATAAATTCTTAGGATAGAATTTAATAATTTTCAAAATCGATTTCATATTTTGGATAATTCATGAGTTAAGTTTAAATATTAAGATGTTCCTAATTTTTAGGAACATGCCCGCAAAAAGAACAGGTTTAAAAACGATTAATGTTGATGAAGATATATTCAATTACTTTTACGAGCAGTATAAAAGAGAAAAGGAGAACGCTCGTTTATTAGGCGAGCCTGAACCGAAAAGCTTTGTAAGATTTATGACAGATAAATTACGCAAATTAAAAGAATTGGAGGAGAAGAAAAAGCCTAGATTTGAGCATTTCAATGTTTATGAGGATCATGTTACGATAAGGGATAATGAGACTAAACGCCTCATAGATGTTTACGTGAAGAATCAAGGTGTAAGAAAGATATTGTGGTGTGAGTTTTGTAAAAGTCAAGAATGTATACATGTAGGTTACGCTTGGAGCTTATCATATATACAAAGAGTTATTGCTGGATCATGAATTTTAAAGATTTGAGTGAATGGTGGCTATGGTATAATAAAATCATCTCTACTTTTAAATTTAATCGAGATGATGATCAAAAAGCTGCAAATTTATTGAGCAATTTATTAAAAGGTAAGGGATTAAAGCCATTAAATATTAAAAGATTGATTGAGCATAAACCTGTAATTGTGTTTGGTGCAGGTCCATCATTAAAGAATGATTTAATTCAATTATCAAAAGTGGATTTGTTTAATTCTTGTGTATTAATCTCTGCAAATGGTGCTACTACAGCACTTTTGAATATCAATAAAATTCCTCACATTATAGTGAGTGATTTGGATGGGAGGATTGAAGATTTAATAAAAGCTAATGAAAAGGGTGCATACATGATTATTCATGCTCATGGTGATAATATCCCGGCTTTAGAGAATTATGTACCAAAATTGAATCGAGTTTTAGGTACAACACAAGTAGAGCCAAGACCTTACGTTTATAATTTTGGGGGCTTTACAGATGGTGATAGAGCTGTATTTTTAGCTGTAAGATTTAATGCAAAAATTATTGGTTTAGCTGGTATGGATTTAGGTAATAAAATAGGTGAATACTCTAAGCCTATTGTGCAATCATATGAGATTAAGCTTATGAAACTCAAATTTTGTAAAGAGCTATTAGAATGGTTATCTTCTAAAACTACTATACCACTTTACAATTTAACGAGTAATGGTGAAAGAATTAAAGGCTTTAAAAATGTGACACCATTTGAATTCTCAAAACTTATAAAAGATTAACCATTCTTAATAACTCATAACATTTACATTATTATATTCGTTATTAAAAACATAAACTAAAAATAGTATTTTGAAAATTGTTTTGATGGTGCAAATGGTAGTTAAAAATAAAATTCTTACATGCTTTTTTACGATGTATTTAATCTTAACTATAAGTATCTTCATTCTTAATGCACAAGGTGAATCAGAATCATCTTTATTATTCACACTTGATCATAAGTTTAATGTTAATGAACAAGGCTTCATTCTCATTGAAGGTATTATTACTATATCTAATCTTGCTGAAACTCATACTCAATTACCATCTTTAATAATAAATTATCCACGTGAATACATATCACATATCGCTGATATGAATATTAAAGGCCCAACTCAACTTACATACTCTATTAGTGTAAATAATCTTTGGACAACCCTTTCTATCTCGCCTAAAGAATCTTATTTAATACCATCTAAATCTGATGTAAAATTATCTATTAAATTTTATTTAACGAATATTTTGAAATTAATGGGTAGCTCAACTTATGTTGTGAATATTACATCAATCCCTAGCATTAATCTACCATTAAAAAGAGTAGATTCGATTATTACATCACCATTAGGTGTAGAATTTTTAGGATTATCAGACTTTAATCATTCAAAGATTGCAAATTATAATTATTGGAGTGCAAGATTTTTTAATATTGAACCTAATAAATCTAAAATTATTAATGGTGTGTTACAAGTTAAAGATAACCCTAACTTCTCAATTGTAAAATTCCCTCTTATAGAGAGAGAAGTTGTAATCTCTCCTACCGGCTCTATAACCATAATAGAGATGATAAAAATAGAGAATTTAGCAGATGGTACATTATCTAAATTACCATTATCATTAATCGATCCGAGTTTAACAATGATTACAATTATTCCTGAAACTAGCCCTCCATTATTCGAAAAGTTTACACAAAAATTATTTAATAACACAATAGATTTACAATCAATCTCTAAATTTCCTTTAAAGAAAGGAAGTACACTCATATTTAAATATGAATATCCATTATCTAAAAGATTCATTAATATGAGTGAAAATTTGATAAGTCTTTTAATACCTCTCAATCCACCTATACAAGGTGTAGTATCGGAATTTATATTGAAATTTAACATACCGAGTGGATTTTTAATTGAGAAGTATTCTTTAATAAGTGATGGTAAGGTTGAAGAATTGCCTAAAGGGTTTATAATTCGTAAATCGAATGCTTCATTACTTAGTGATGATAAAGTTTCAATATCGATAAGATTTGGATGGGTATGGGCTTCTAATGCTATAATGCCAATCGCTAATATTATATTCATCTTCTCATTCTTAATCTCTCTCTACTTAACGAGTATTAAATTAACTGGTGAGAAAATTGAGGCAAAATTAATCGATGATTTAATAACTAATTTTGAAGAAAAATTATCATCAATTGGAGAGCTTATCCACTCATTGAGAGATAAATCTATAACTCATATATCTAAAGCTGATATAGAGAGAGTTAAGAAGGATATAGATGCTATTAATTCAAAAGTAGCTTCAAGAATTAATGAGATTAAGAGTGGATTAATATCAAAAATGCCTGAGATGCAAGCTTTAATATCGAAATTGATTAATGCTGATCGAGCATACGATCGAACAATTAAAGAGTTTATCAATTTATATGAGCGATATATAGCTAGTAGAATTGGTAAGGAAGCTATGAGTAGATTGATATTAAGCCATGAAAAGAATATACGTGAAGCTACTGATCAATTGTTAAGCTTATTAGATGAAATTAAGCGTGAATCAAAAGTATAAATTGTTAAATTTTGCTAATAATAGAGTTTTTGTGGATTCAATAATGAGAAAAAGACTCTCACAGCCTCTCTATTCCCACCATTTTTATCTATCATTTCTAAAACTCTTCCCTCAACCTCGTTTACAAATTCATCTGTGAATTTTGTTGATAAATTCACCATATTATCTACTAAATCTAAAGCCATTGGTAAATTCGTTGCTTCATTAAAGAAATTTGGTTGAGCTATCCATTCTAAAAGTTTGCCAACTTCAATTCTTGAAGGGTATTCAATTTCACAAGGAGGAGCATAATCATACGCTCTTACTTGCATCCTTCTTAAATTTTTGAACTCAGATGGATCTAATTTTAAATACTCAAAAAGTGCATAAACATCACTCTCTGCTTTTTGTAAAATATTTTTAAGTTGAGTGGATGCATGTCTCGCAATGTAATTGTATATGTGAACCACTTTATCGCCAATTAATTTATGATAATTGAATATTGAGCGGGCTGGCATAATTAGGGATAAAATTAACTTATCGATAATGGATGTAAAAAGATTATTTCCATATTTTAATGCCAAGTATCCCCCTATAACTCGAGTATGGCTTCTCTTTATAATACCAATTACTTTACCACTTTTTAATAACGCTTCTGTATCTTGAAATATTTCTTGAACAATTTTTTCCTCCTCTTTGCTATAAAGACCTTGCTTCTTAATTTTGAGTGCTGAGTATAAAAAACTAAAGAAGCTACCATCAATTATAACTAAATCTGAATTTGGAAGAGCTTTTAAAGCGAGTTTTCTTTCTACGTAAGTTGTTAAAAGATCGAAAAAGAATTTACTCTTCTCTTCAGAGAAAGCTTGTCTTCTTTTAAATACTCCAGCTTCAAAAACCTCTTCTCTCTCAAAGCCCTTAATGTAAATAATACCGGATGCAAAAACTCCATATCTAATACCAAGCCTCTCACTTAATCTTAATGATCTGGAGCTATCCACCGCAGCTACCTTTGATACCAAATCTACATTTGGGAGTTTATCAATGTATGAATGCAAAGATTGCTTAAGCTTTTGAATTTCTTTCTCAACCATTTGAATCGTTTGATTAAGTCTTTGGGATTCCTCTTCAGCCAATTCGAAGAATCTGTGTTGCAAATCTTGAGGGAGCTTTACCCATTCTGATATCCATTCAGCCATTATCATTTCCCTTCAGGATTTTATAAGTTATTAATAATGGGATTGGTGAGGGATTCATAGCACCTGTAAAGTAAAACTTGCCTGGTTTTAATTGTAGCATTTGATCTGGTGTTATTCCATAGGGTGATAACCATTCTGATGCGCCACCTTCGCCACCAGCATCCAAAGGGTGTATTCTACCAAAGAATTGAGTATTTAAATTCCTCCTTACTGCTGCATTTATCCCTATCTCACCCTTTATTCCTTGAGCTATAAGTGTGAGATTAAGCATTCTCTTTCTGCCTAATGCTGCTAAATTCTTTATCATCTCTGATGTTTCAATCTGAATTCCTTTTGGATCCCAAGGTGCATATTGTGGCGCTTCATCTATTATTAAAGCGATATTCAAATTATTCCCAGCCTCCATTAAGTCATAAAGGTATTTTGAGAGGGATAAGAAAAAGCCCAATTTCGCTTCTGTTAATACTCCACCCATATCTATCACAAGTATTTTCTTATTATCAAACTTTTTGAGAAGTTCCTCTATGGTTATAATGCCCACTATTGGTTGTAAATCTGAAGGCTTTAACCTTCGAAATATTCTTCTCATAGCTCTTTCAGCTGATGATCTCCAATCTTTCCTTTCTATTCCAGATATGCTATTTTGAATATGCTCCTTAATTTGTTTGTATAAAACTTTAACCAACTCTTGATCATTTTTAGCACTTTTACGCACATTTTTTACTCTCTCAACCCAACCTTCTATAAATTCATCAAAACCATTTTTAACGTTATCATTTTTTGCAAAGTTGTATGTTTTATCCTCAAAGTAGCTTAAAATCGATTCCTCATCCAAAGCTATATCCATAATATTGATCTTCTCAATATCCTTTGAGTTTTGAAAGTATGGTGCGTAATCAGTCCCACTCCAATCGAGTATCAATACTTTGTATCCAGCTTTAATGTATAAAGGTATGAGAATATAGCGAGTAAAGAATGATTTTCCACTCCCTGTAGAACCATAAACTGCAACGTGATAAGGGATAAACTCTTTCCTTACTGGTATATTCCATTCTTCATGACCTTCTAAATATGCATCCATCCATAAAATTTCGCCACCTTTAGCGATCCATTCCAATGGCTTATCATTCTCTTCCAGCAAATATACTGGTGATCTAGGTTGGATTATAGCTCGATTTAACTCTATGCCATTTTCAGTAATTATCCCAATAGGCTTTATTATAAAAGAATAAACCTCTCTAGCTCCTGATGGCTCTCCACCATACTTCATATAAGCTACATCAGGCCTATATGAAGTATGATTAAGAAATTCATTCTTACCTAAGCCTTCTCTAATAACGCCCAATATTTGATTTAAAGGATCTTTCTCTCCACCATTCTTAATTAAAACTAACTCTTCAGCAAATATACTCCTCTCTAAGTCTTTAAGCAATATTACTCTAGCAAACGTTTCTGTAGAACCATCAGCCACTCTTCCAATTAATTTAGGCATATTTTACATTAAGTATATGCAATAATGAATATACAAATCTTTCTCTAATCAACTTTATGAGATTAGTGAGTTGAAATATTGGATTTAATATTTTAATATGTAAAGTTTTGAAATCATGAGATAAGCATTAAACTTCATAAAAGTTTCTTATTATAAAATAAAAGATTAGAAAGATTAGATTTATATATTATAATGCTTCCTTATCAAAATGTATGAAGTTAATGGTATGGTTCGCAGAAACGAGACCAGCCTTTCTCTTACTCTCAATCGTTCTTGTATTTTTAGGTACATCTGTAGCTATATATGAAGGCTTTTTCAATCCAATTCATGCTTTACTTGCACTTATCGGCTTAATTCTTTTACATATTAGTGTTAATGTATTAAATGATTACTTTGATTATAAATCGGGAATAGATTTAGAGACGAAAAGAACACCATTTAGCGGTGGTAGTGGTATTCTTCCAGCACAACTTCTTCAACCTTCTTCTGTATATAAATTTGGAATAGCATGTTTAACATTGGGTGTTATAATAGGTATTTACTTCATTATCGTTCAAGGCATGCTTTTAACACCAATCGTTATAATAGGTGCGCTTAGTGTTTACTTTTATACCACTAAACTCACTAAATGGATGGTTGGTGAGATTTTTGCTGGTTTAGGGCTTGGCGCATTACCTGTATTAGGTTCATATTTTGTTCAAACAGCTACATATAGCCTTACCGCTTTAATCGCATCAATACCTCCTCTCATATTAACACATAATTTATTATTCTTAAATGAGTTTCCAGATGTAGAGCCAGATAAAAAGCATGGTAGAAAGAATATCGTTATAGCTTTAGGAAGAGAAAAAGCTTCAAAGATTTACTCAGCTTTAACGATATTTATGTATTGTTGGATTATTTTATTCTCAATAATTGGTATAATGCCTTTGTATGTTTTAATTAGCCTTTTAACAATTCCATTCGCTATAAAAGCTATACGCATTGCACTTAAACACCATTCAGATGAAAGAATTATTCCAGCATTGGCTGCAAACGTTTTCGTTGTGTTAGTAACTCAAGCCTTAATGGGTATTGGATTTTTAATAGCAAAATTCATTTAAAACCTATAAAGCATTGTTAAAATTTATCTATAATCGTTTATAAAACGTTCTTCATATATTTGAACATAAATTCAAATAATCAATCAAATGTGAATTATTGACAGGTATGCTTATTTACTACAAATTTTTAGTTAATAAAGAGCTTAAATGGGGATATTTAAAGGTAGCGAGTTTATGACTAGATACTTGAAATGCTTTTTAATTATTCTTATTATCACACTACAATATCTTTCAATTATTAATTCAATTGCAGCTACAGAAGATGTAATATTTGCAGATGCGGTATGGGGCTCACCTACAAGCCCAATTGAAGTAGCTCCAGGTGATAAATCGGTAATACTCTCAGTAATTTTACTTAATAATGGTTATGATACAATTAAGGGGATAATTGGCACTCTTTACCTCCCGCGTGGTTTTACTAGCGCTACAATACCTTCAGAGAATGTGGTAACATCAGCTTATGATAGTGACGTTGCTCCAGGCAAATCTTTTATATTAAAATTTTTAATGAATATAGCCCCTAACGCATCTGTATCAAGATATTACGCTGATCTCGATGTGAATTATACTCGAAGATCTGGTGCAAACTTTTTAATCAAAATTAAAATTAACTTTCGAGTAACGGGTAAAAGTATAATTTCAGCATTCATGGATAATCCTTTATTAAAGCCCGGTACTAATAATGATATCACATTATACATACAGAATGATGGAACAGCGATTGCATCAAAACTCGATATAACTTTATCTTTACCAAGTGGATTAACTTCACCATTAACATTCGTTGATAGTGATGGGCATTGGACAATTAATGAATTAAATGTTAACTCAAAAATTCCAATTAAATTCACATTGTATGCAAGTATATCTGCAGCGAATCAAGCTTATGAATTGCCACTTACCATAACTTATCACAATAGCTATGGTAATATACAAACTATAACAAGAAAGCTCGGTGTGAGAGTTGATAAGCCTGAGGTTGAGGATATTGTTATAAAGGCTGATTTACAAAATACAACATTAATACCGGGCTCAGATAATGATCTTATCATATCGATACACAATAGTGGCAATGTTGATGCGAAAAAACTCGATATAACTTTATCTTTACCAAGTGGATTAACTTCACCATTAACATTTGTGAAGGGTGATGGGCATTGGGTATTGGATAATTTAAATGCTGGTACTAAAGAGTATTTAACCGCTACAATCCATGTTAGTGTATCTGCAGCAAATAATGTGTATCAATTACCACTTACAATTAAGTATGAGGATCGATATGGAAATTCTAAAACTATTGTTAGAAATTTAGGTGTGAGGGTTACAGCATTCGAAGCTGAGAAGATCTCCATAAATGCACTTTTATTGAATCAAGTATTAACACCGGGTGTTGGGAATCAAATCACTTTAATACTTAAAAATAATGGGAGTAAGACTGCATACAATCTCGATGTTACACTTACCTTACCGGAGCAAGTAGCAACACCAACTGGAGTTGTAGCGATACCATTCGCATTTTCAGATACAGATGGTCATTGGTTTATTAATTCTCTTCCACCAAAAGGAGAGGTTCATATAAGTTTTAAAATCTTCGTTGCAATATCTGCAGCAAATAATGTGTATCAATTACCACTTACAATTACGTATCGAGATGAATATGGTAATCCTCAATCATCATTAAGAAAACTTGGTTTAAGAGTATCATCAATTGAGATTCAAGATATATTCTTTGAAACATACTTTGAAAACTCAGTTCTCTCTCCTGGCTCAAGTAATAATGTTACTTTAATTTTGCATAATAAGGGTAAAGAGGCGGCGTATTCAATTGATGTTAAATTAAATTTACCCATTGGTGTTACACCTCCATTAGCATTCGTTGGAAGTGATGGGCATTGGATGATTAATATTATTAAGCCTGGAGAGAGAGTGAGTATTAAATTTGGGCTTTATGCAAGTATATCTGCAGCCAATACTGCTCAACAACTTACCCTCACATTATCCTATCAAGATAAAGATGGTAATACTAGAACTGCTGTAAAATATTTAGGGGTAACTATTGCGCCAACATTGGTAAAAACAAGTATGGAGATTTTAGCTAGTGGTTATATTACCGCTGGTATTATCAATAAGCTTAATATTAGCTTGATTAATAAAGCTACAAAACCTTTAACGAATATGACTGTGAGTATATCATCACAATTACCCAGTGTAACATTACTTGGTGCACAAAAATGGTACTTTCCAAATTTAGATAGAATAGAGACTTTAAGCATTCCGATTTATGTTAATCCTGAAATGGCTGGAACTGCAATCAATCTTTTAATCACAACTCAATACATTGATGAGAAAAATGTGATTCGAATTGAAAGTGAAAATTTAGGCATATATGTTCAAGGCTTAATCAAAATTAGTATTCACGATATCTCATTAAGTTATATTGGCAAAGCTCCAATGATTACAGGCAGTATATTAAATGAGGGTAATACAAAAGCATTATTCACTAGAATATCTTTATTAACTCCACCAACAAGCCCTATTAAACCCATAAGCTCAACTTACATTGGTGATCTTGATCCAGATACATCACTACCATTCAGTTTAGCTGTTGATATAATAAATCCATCGATTGAAGGAGAGTATCCAATCACGATAATTGTAAATTATAAAGATTCATTAAGGGTTGAGAGAAGTGAAAAATTTGAGATGAGCGTTATAATAACGCCACTTCAGGAAAAGATTGAGCAAAAGCCCAGTTATATAATTCCAATTCCCACAATTCCAATAATCTCAACAATCCCTATTGAGATTATAATATTCTCAATTATAGTCATCATAATTGTAATATCAACTCTTATTATTGCAAGGCGTAGAACTAAAGAAGAGGAAATTACAGCATAATTACTCACGCCTTAAAGCTACAATTGGTGGTAATCTTGAAGCACGCCAAGCTGGATAAAGTCCAGCGATTGCACTTACCACTATTGCTATAATCCAAGTTGATATTAAATCTTGAATTAAAAAGATTGGTGTAAAGTTTTGAGTAATGTTACCAAATCCAACTATCTTTAAAAGTATATGACTACCAATTATACCGCCAATAAGCCCTAAAATCCCACCAATAATCCCCATAATTATTGCCTCACTTAAGAACATTAAGAGTATATCACGATTGCGACAACCTAAAGCTTTTAATGTTCCAATCTCACGAATTCTCTCCATTACTGATGTGAATAATGTGGTCATTATACCTACCGCACCTACTATCATTGAAACACTCGCTACAGCTAAAATAAAAGCTCTAACACCCGATAATATATCCTCTATAGTTTGCTTAATTATTGCAGGTGATATTACACCTATATTCTCACCATAAATCTCTTTAACCTTATTTATCACATAATCATTCACATCAATACTTTTAGTAACTAAGTAAATCCCATCATATTTGTATGATTTAGCCATTAAACTATTCGCTGTTGATAAAGTTACAAGAGCACCGTAATCGGTGAATGTATTACCAGTTTGATCTAAAATGCCTCTAACTATAAAACTCCTTCTTACAACTACAGTTCTTTCAACTCCTCCTTTTCTCTCCAAATAATTATACTCTACAATCACAGTTTTACCAACACTTGTGAATGGTTGCTCCTCACCCGGTATGTAAACCAAATTATAACCCAAAGTTATCCCAATATGATCATTCGCATCGATGAGTGAGCCATCAAGCAATTTCAATCCGGGATTGATTATAAGAACCTTTGTTGGATCGATACCTATTAATGATCCCGATACAACTTTACCTGATGATATTAATTTAACACTCCCTCTGTAATGCGGTGCTATATCTTTCACACCGGGGATTAAACTCAAAGTCTTTACCGTATAATCCGTTAAAGTTACTCTTTGGGATGAGATTAATGAGCCACCATGCTGACCCGTTCTTAAAAGTGGTGATGATGGCAATACAGTAATAACATTTGGTGCTAAAACGCTTAATTGCTTATCTATAAACTCTGAAAAACCAGCATTTATCCCATTTAATGAAGACATTAAACTCACTCCAATTACAATCATAAGAATCGTTAAGCTAGATCGAAGTCTACGCTCTCTTAAAGCACTTATAGCTAATTGAAAACTCTCAGAGATTTTCAATCAATCCACCTCTAATAATTATGCAGGAACCCATATCTTCTCCACTCTCCCATCCCTTAAATTAATCACTTTATCACTCTTCATTGCCAACTCAAGATTGTGAGTAACCATTACTACAGTAACATTTTGCTCTTTTGATAAATATTTTAAATATTCAACAACCTCATGCCCACTTTTTGAATCTAAATTACCTGTTGGTTCATCTGCAAGAATCACACTAGGATTATTTATTAAAGCTCTTGCAATAGCTACCCTTTGTTGCTCACCGCCACTTAAAGCAAGGGGTTTACGATAAGCTTTATCTTTAAGCCCAAGCTTCTCCAATAAATCAAAAGCCCTTTTAATTTGATCTTTACTCACACTTCCTTTAATAATAGCGGGTAAAAGAACATTTCTCAAAACGGTGGTTCGATTGATTAAATTATATGATTGGAAAATAAAGCCTATCTTTCGATTTCTTAACTCTGCTAACTTATCATCACTCAATTTATATACATCAATACCATCTATCAAAACCTTGCCACTAGTTGGGCGATCTAAAGTCCCTAATAGGTTAAGAAGTGTGGATTTACCACTACCCGATGGGCCACATACAGCTACAAATTCACCCCTTGAAACCTCTATATTTACATTTTGCAATGCATAAACTTTAGTAGCTTTCTCATTGTAAATTTTTGTTAAATTTATCGTTTTTATTGAATAATCATTTTGCCCCAATTTTCACCCTCTTAATTTATAGTAATTTTTCTCACACTTTTATACTCTACTTTGAATTATGAAATGAGGTTTTTAAAAACTTACCATATTGAAAAATAACTTTGACACTTTTTAATAATTAATCTCTTATAATCTTTTGAAGTAGGGTTATAAAATGAGTAAAGTAGCATCAGATATTGAAAAGTGGGTTGGTAAAAGGGTTAAGGATGTTTATGGTAGATACATTGGATATGTTGCAGGATTAATCGTTGATAATTTTGGTAAATTAATATCGATTGGTGTAGATTGTGGTGATGAAGGTTTTTGTGAATTTCCAATTGAATATACTCGATTTGATAATGATACTGTAATTCTATCACCACATTGGAGAGTTGAAGCAGAGAAACTCACTAAAGAGAATTTAATTTTACAAAAGCGTATTCAAGCTACTGAAGAGCTTTTTAATGAAGGTGAAATATCGATTGAGGAGAAAGAGCAACTTGTAAAGAATTTTAAAGAGAGGATGGTTGAATTACAAAAGAAGATTGAAGAACTTAAAGCTTTCACACAAAAAAGAATTTTAGAATTAGATGCACAAAGGAAGAAGTTAAGAGATTTCTTAGTGAGTCTTAAAGTTCAATATAAAAGTGGTGAGATAACAGTTGAAGCATTCAAAAGCTCAAATCAATTTATCTCACTTTTACTGAATAAAATTGAACAAGAGAGGCAAGATATTTTGAATATTGGTAACTCTTTAGAACCTTTAATGTCTGAACAAGATGCATATAAATTATCTAGTATAGAATCGAGTGATGAAGAGCAAGTAGAAGAATCTAATTGGCTAACTCGAATCTTAAAAAAGTAATATTAAAAATAATAAATGATATTACAATGCAAGTAAAATGGTAAGCATAAATAAAAAATAAATTAAATGGGTAGTTTATTGATAAAACCCTAAGAAAATAACTAATTTAAAATCTTCTTCGTTTTAAGCCACTCAATAAACTCAACGATAAGTTTAACCAATCGCTCATGGAATTCTTTCCCTAATTCGGGGGAAGCTCTCGTTTGATCAGACATAACTCCTGAACTCGTAAAACTTTTTTGCTCATCACTTGACCAAGCTACATCTATTGTATCACCACCAGCAAATAAATCGATTTTAACAAATCTTGAGTACATATTGTGAAAATCTGGCTTTTCACAAGTGAGTTTATCCTTTCTAATTAAATGGGGGAATTTATACCATAAATGTGAAGTTTCAAGTGCTCCAGCATGATGCTCTTCAAAATCTCTTATCTCAGCAGCTGAAACCAACTTAATTGGATCGATTACAGCGAGGAATACATTAGGGCACTCATACTCCTTCATATAACGAATAGCAGTATGTAATGCATCAAGATTCACGATTTTATGCCCATTAATAAAAATGATTTTTTTAAAGCCATGCTTAACGAGACTTCGAATTATATCCTTTACCATCTCAACAATAGTTTCAGTTCTCAATGATATAGTTCCCGGAAACTTAAGATGATGAGGAGAATCTCCAAACCAAATTGGTGGTGTTGAGATCACACCCGTTTTTAAAGCCACATCTTCGGCTAAAGCAATTGCAACATACGTATCGAGACCTAATGGGCAAGCTGGACCATGTTGCTCCGTACTTCCTATAGGGACTAAAATTATATCATTACTTTTGAGATATTCCTCTACTTCAACCCATGTCATCTCATTAAGCCATACCGTCTTCATACCTTATAGTTAATATAAAGTGGGATTTAAATATAAAAAATAATTAAAAATTTCCTTAAATTGGAGTGATTAAAGTGCATAAAGTAGGCTTACTTTTTATCACATTTATTACTCTATCAACGAATAAACCATTCACCACGTAGCATATTAAGCCATAATTTAAAAGAAGCTTAGGTAAATAAGCATCAACACAACCATAACCCCCATTCAATAAAAGTTCTTTAGCAGATAATCTCTCAAAGAGTTTAGCTTTACCATCTTTTTTCGGATCTTTATTAAATATACCATCCACATCCTTTACCAAAATTAAGCGATTTACATTTATCAAATGAGCGATGTAAGCAGCTATAGAGTCTGAAGTTACTCTCCAAGAATGTTCTAACTCTTTCTCTTTTAACATTAATTGAGAAGGTAATAATATTGTGAGTAAACCATTTGAGTTTATAATTAAATCATAAACCACTTTAGATTTATCCTCAATCAAACCGTGTAATAATAAGCCATATTGATCCATGCCCAAAATCGCCATTCTATGAGTTAACTCATTGGATAAATTAAATACATGATCCACATCTCTAACTACATCAGCAAAAGCTCCACCACCCGGCACTATTAGCACATCATTCGCTAAATTTACTAAACCTTTCATAAGATTTTTTAACTCATTGGGGAATTTCATTAAACTACCACCAATCTTTATCACTACAACCATTTAGGTAATCTCACCCCATGCTCAAAAGCTACTCTTAAACCAGTAGCTAAAGCTGAAGCTGCTTTAGAAGCATCTTTACCTAAAATTTCAGCTAAATCTATAATCTTTTTAAAGCCTATCCTTTCAGCAGCTTTACCACCGATAAACTTACCACCTAAACCAACAATTACAATTGGAATATTAAAATCCACATCCATACCGCTTAAAACTTGAAGCAAACCTTTTGAAACTATATTTAATTGCTCTTCATAAATATATTGAGCCATCTTTTTTAAATCATTCATATTCAGCATATTCAAATCTGCACATACTACACGTGATAATCGAGCAAGAGCCTCTATTTTTGATTTACCACGACCATTCGCAGTCTCACTCACATAATCCTCTTCATTAATATTTCCTAAAATTAAGTGTATATCACCAGATAATGCGAATAACTCAGATGACACACGTACCATTTTACCATGTATGGGAATCTCATTTACAATAGTTGCAATATTGGTTCTTAAAGCACCCGTATAAATTAATTCACCATTTGCCAATCTATCTAAATCTGTAAATCCTTTCGCTACAACTTTACCATTCATAATTGGTATAATATCTGTTGTAGTACTACCAACATCTATTAATATACATGTTGGTATGATTTTACTCACTAACCAACTTGTAGCTGCCCAATTCGCACCAGCTACACTTAAATAATCCCGCTTTGCATCACTTATCGATTTTAATCCACCGTATGCATCAATCACTTTTATATTTGCACCGGAGAATACTTTTTCTACACAATCGAGAATATGCTCAACACCAACCTTTTTCACCTCATAAACATCTGATAACTCAGCGGTCATTGTTACACCTAAAATATTCAAAATTGAATCTCTCATTAAATCCCTCTTTAACTCACTTAAAATAATTGGGAGTTTATCCTTACCTATTCGCCATAATGGTGCATATTTAGAGATAACTTGAAAACTCAAAACCCCATTATTCACAATATCAATCCTCACAGCTTTTGTATTTGCACCACCTATATCCAAACCCATAATTTGCAATTCACATCACCACCTTAATCAACTCCTCCCTCACCCTATTTAATGAATACTCAGCATCGTTAATTCTCTCTCCCCATCCTATAATAAACCCATAACCGAATCCCTCTTCATTAATATCGAAAGGTGGTGTTAAAACACCATCAATGGAGTATGTTTTTAAAATCTTTTCTTTATTCAAACCCTTTAAGAAAATTTTTGAAAATGTTGTGTAACCATGAGTTTTGAATCCTTTTGGCAATTCATCTCTCATAATGGATTTTAAAATTAAAGATGCTGGATTTTCACTCCCCACAAATCTCAAACCAACGTAAGATACAGTTAAACGAGGATTCAACTCCATTACTACAGGACCATTTGGTGAAAGAATTAAATCTATACCAACATAACCTTTAAGATTTGGGAATAACTTTGCAACTCTCTCACTAATTTTTAAAGCAGAATCACTATATTCATGTATAAATGGTATTGTGCCACCAATATAGCGAAGATTTCCATAATTATTACAATCGATTTTTTGTAAGTTTAAAGTTAAAGCTTTACAACCTTTATTATTACAAATTAAACTCACACTTACTGGAATACCATGAATAAATTTTTGAATGAGATAATCTGAGCTATTTGAAGCGCTCTTAACCTTCTCAAAAGCTGATTCAATTTGATTATACTCATTAACTATCGTTAAACCAGAGCAACCAACACCATTTATAGGCTTAAACACAACAGGTAAACCAAAATCTTTTACCACATTGTATGCAAAGCTTAATCCATTTGAAAATTTACATTTTTTCGTAATTGGAATTTCAATATTATTTTTATTCAAAACTTCATAAAATATAGCTTTATTAGAGCATAAATGAATAGTTTTTGATGAGCTATTCAATGAAGTTGTATTTGATGATTCCATTAACTTTACGAAATTAAATAATATACCTTCAGATTCTGGTGCTATAATGAGTGAAGCATCGGAATATTCAAATGAGTTTAAAAGTATATCCTCAAGATTATCTTCAAATGATATTGTTATAATTTTATCAGCTTTAATTGATGGTTTTAATTGAGCTATACGATAATCTAGAATAGTTATCGTTTCACAACCAATATCTTTAAAATCTCTTAATATCGATGCTAACATTGCGTAACCTTCACTCAAAATACTGGTATCTATAGGCTTATTGAGAAAGCCTCCACCTGAAATATACTCGAATACAGTAATCCTCATATCTTATCATCTCTTTAAATAATTCGGCTTGAGGATTATACCCGTTATGGATATTATGCAAGGAAAGGTTGTACATGCGATTGGTGGTAAGAGAGAGCAATATCGCCCTATAAAAAGTATAATATGCTCAACATCAAATCCTATAGTTATTGCAAAAGCTTTCAAAAATATCTTTGATTTTAATGAGCTATACATAGCGGATTTGGATGCGATTATGGGTAAGGGTGATAATTTAAAAGTAATTAGTAAAATTTGTAATGAGACAAATATGAAAGTTATGTTAGATTTTGGTATTGATAATAATTCGAATGTTAATGAATTATTTAATTTAGGTGTGAGTAAAGTTGTAGTGGGCACGGAGACTTTAACCACAATTAAATATTTGAATGATTTGATAAAGAATTTCGGAAAAGAGCGTATTATACCATCTATTGATTCGATAAATGGTAAAGTTATCTCAAAATGCTTAGATTTAAATGGTATGGATCCATTAATAATAGCTTTAAAATTAGAGTCAATAGGTGTAAGTGAATTAATTCTTTTAGATATATCTAAAGTTGGTACAGAGAGTGGTGTAAATATTGAATTAGTGAAAAAGATTTTGAGTTCAATAAGCATCCCAATATTAATAGGAGGTGGTATAAGGAGTATTAATGATATACAATATTTAAAAGAGTTGGGTGTTTCAGGCGTGCTTATAGCTACCGCTTTGCATAAGGGGATTATAAAAAAGAGTGATATAGAGAGAATTAAGGGATTTTAACCTCAATAGGCTATATGAGAATGCTTTAATGATTGAAGGTAAAGGGGTTGAGGGAAATAGGAGGGGTGAGGAGGCAAACATTATCTGAAGATGGAATCTCATATAGAGAATTGAAAGCCAATAATTATTTTGACATTCCTTTCAACAAGCTTGTGTTATAAATTTTCTTTTATCAAGCAGATTAGATACATTCTTAAATCAAATCTTATTTATTAAACCGCTCAAATTCATTTCAATACATAAAATTCAACTCACTATCCTTTATTTCACAATATTTGCAATAAGGCTTTATTGCGAAACCTTATCTTCCCAACTTCCAATAAACAAATCCTTTTCTTTAGGTCTTTGAAGGAGCTTTGCATTAGCATTATTATTAATTTCGTAATGATAACCTCTTACAATTACTACAGGTATTTTTTCATCAGCTTGGCCCATAATCAATTCTGCAGCTGAAGCCAACTCATCAACTATTGCTACCATCTTAACCCTTAACTTTCTACCAAAAATATCACTCTTTCCTCTGAAATCTAAAATTGGTGAAATGCCTGAAACACCTATTGCAACATTTACACAACCTCTTCTAAATGGTCTACCAGTAGTATCGCTAATAATTACTGCTACATCACAATTTGTAATCTCTTTCACACGCATTCTAATTTTATAAGCAGATTCATCTGGATTTATAGGGAGTAAAGTTGCTTCATTCATATTTGAAACATTCGATAAATCAACACCAGAATAAGGATAAATCCATCCTAACTTTGTTTCTGTAATAAAATGGTTTTTCATAACTCTAATTAAAGATTGAGCTTCTTGTAATGCTAATTCAATATATTGAGGTGGCTTTTTTGTTAATTTCGCAACTTTATATGCAAAATCACTAGGCTTAACACTTTTTAAACTTACGATGCGCCCCTCAGCTTTTGAAACGATCTTTTGGCTAATTACTAATATATCGCCATTCATTAAATTTGTGCCTTGGGATTCAGCCGCTTTACATATTAAAAGACCAAGATCATCACCAGGCTTTATTAATGGGATATTTTTCAAACCTATCAATTGTATTATATTTGTTTGAGCTTTTTCAATCATTTTTTCATCCTTTTTATTAAGCACTCAACAATCTTACTCGCTATATCCACTTTAGTTACAGATTGCAAACCTCTAAAACCCGGTTGGCTATTAATCTCATTTACAAAGTATCCATCTTTAGTCTCTAATATATCCACACCAGCCACTATGCATCCTAAAACTTGAGTAGATTTAATCGCTAAATCTTCAACATCTTTGGATGGTTTATAAGGTATGGGTTGAGCACCTTGACTAATATTCGTTTTCCAACTATCAGATCTTCTATACATGGCTGCAATAACCTCACCATCAACAACAAAAGCTCGAATATCACGATTACCATGTGGTAAAAACTCTTGTGCATAAAGCACATTACGATTATAATGAAGAGCATTAAATATCCTTCTTGCTATTTCAAAATCTGATACTCTGCACACACCCATTCCACGAGAGCCGAAGATTGGTTTTAATACCACATCACCACCAATCTCATTAAAGGCTTCCAACATTTTATCCGGATTTTCACTTACAATGGTTTTTGGAATTGGTATACCATGCTCCTCCAATATGGTTAATGAATGGTATTTATTTACAGCTCTTTCAATAGCGAGTGGAGGATTTATTATTACCACACCACTCCTCTCTAACTTATGCAAAAGATCTAATCTAAAGATAATCTCATCCAAAGATCCTCTACCAATAGGTCTAACTATTACACCTTTTATTTCTGAAATAAAATCTTCATGATTACGAATTGAAACATATGGCTTAAAGCCTACACGAGCTATTAAATCGGAGAATGAGAAGCATATTGGTTCAATACCATGATCTATCATCGCTTTTCTTATTCTAGCTGAGCACCATGAGTTTTGATTCCTCGTTAAAAGACCGAGCTTTAAGGTCATTTATCACAAAAGGCTTGCATTAATGTATGTTATATTATTTTTGTTACCCTAATATTACCTAACCTACCTATTATAATCATATATATGTATGTGTGATAAATGGTAATGAATTTTAAGCTTAGTTAAAATTTTACCACGTTAAAAATTTGTGGATTGTTTAATGTATTACTTATCGTTAAATAGCTAAGATAACCCTTTAAATAATTCAATTTTTTATTTAAATGTAGATTTACCGTATAACAAATTTAATATCTTTTTGGTATTGAAAGAACTTTATGAATTTCGCTTTTAAAATCTTAATATTGATTTGGAATTGAAGAAGATACAATTATGAGGACGGATATTATCATTCAAGCAAGCTTAATAAGGCTATTATTCTTAAATCCCATATTTCTTATAAAAATCTTTTTGGAATTTTATAAAAATTATCTCATCTCAATAGGTGCTTAATAATCTCTAGGGCAATGTGATAAAATTTCAACACCACTCTCAGTTATTAAAACTTCTTCTTCAAATCTCGCTGTACCAATCTTTGGTATAGTTACCTTAGGTTCTATACAAAGAATCATATTTGGTTTAAGTATTGTATCATTATTTTGATGAAAGATAGGCTTTTCAACAACCTCTATCCCTATACCATGACCAAAAGGTCCTCCTTGAATCTTCATCTCACTCATAAATTCAGCTATTTTTAAATAAATTTGTTTCACAGAATCTTCAGGCTTTAATAAGTTAATCATATAATCTGTGCATTGTTGAGCGATTTTGATTAAATGGGCTTGATCTTTACTCATCCTTCCCGCAACTCTTGTTCTCAACATATCAAATGCATAATTCTTATACCAACCAACAAGATCCACATAAACAAGTTCTCCATCTTTAACCCTCCTATTCGTAGTAAAGGGCCATCTTTGCTTTCCTGCCCAAGGCCCTGAATAAACCCGATCTCTAACTATATAATCAGCACCAGCCTCCAAAGCTACCTTTCTAGCTATAATACCTAACTCATTCTCACTAACTCCTGGTTTAATAAATTTCATACACTCCTCCAAAGCCAAATCCGCAATTTTACAAGCCTTTTTCATTAATTTAATCTCAAAATCACTTTTAATCATTCTTTGATTTATAAGAATCTCATCAGCTGGCTCAAACTTTACTTGAGGTAATAAACGATTCAACTCTTGATAAATGGATAATGGGATAATATCACTACCAATTAAAGCGATTCTACCCTTTAACCCCTTAGATATAATGGCTTCAGCGATCATTTTTGGTAGATTTCTATCGGTTTTAACCTCCTCTACGCCTACTATCATATCCTCTCTATAGAATAATGGAGCGATGAGGATAGGCCCTCCATTTACACCAAGTACTACTGCACTATTCCCCCAACCCATTACTGATTCATCATCATTAATTGGAGGGAAGGATGTATGATGATTCGTTAAGTAACAAACATTACCCTCTCTTTCACAATAACCTGATATAGCGACTAAGCCTTCAAAACCTTTATCTATTAAAATCCTTTGTGTACGCTTCACTCGCTCTTTAAATTCATTATATGGTATGGTTATTTCATCGCTCAAATGATTCCCCTATAACCATTCTCTCATAACTTAAAAATCTTTTTATATTTTGAGATTGCAAAAACAATGGTATTGTAACCATAAGATGAATTCTCATTAATATAGATGCTACTTTTGATTTTACCTATAAGCTTTATGGTAAAAAAGTATGTAATTATTTTAATTATTTCGGTAAAGACTTAATTAAGTATTACCTCATTTCCGTATTAGCTCGAGTATCGAAAAATTGTATTAACTACTTAAGCCTATAGATCTCTTCAGAATATCTGAATTGATCTTACCGTATGTGAATATTCTTCCAGTCTTGATATTGTTAACAGTTACTACAGCGGGTGCAAATAACATTGGATCGATTTTGTAAAAGTCAAATCCAGCTTCTTTAAAGATTTCGTAAAATGGTCTACCATAAGCACTTGAGGATGATGATGGTGCTTTTTCTAAAATTTTAATTAATTCATCTTCATTATCATACTCTACTTCATAATAAGTTGTGCAACCATAAAGGAGCATATCATTTGTACGGCCCATAGCTTGAGTGAATTTTGGATGTATGGGTGCGATAGGCGCTTGGCCGAATCCACACTTTATTTTACTTAAATCCATACCTAACTCCATAAATTTATGCAATCCAGTTTCAATAGATCTACCAGATATTTGTGTAGAGCCAGCTACACTTGATGTTGGTGCTACTATTGCGTATACATTCTTTGGCTCAACCTTACATTCTTTAGCTATATACTCAATAGCTTCTGGAGTTGGCTTTTCAGTAGCTTCTAAAACGATTACAGCAACATCTGATTCATCTTTATAATTAATCTTCTCATACAAATCTTTAGGCTTTAATGATAATGCTCTAGCTGGACCAGAGCCCATTGCGAAATACTTTCCAACAGAGATTCTCCAACCCGCATATTGAGAGCCGAGTAAAGCGATTGATGGATAATCAGATGCTACACAAATCGTTGGTAAGGTTAATCCACCATAATTAGCGAGTGTTAATGAAACATCAGCTAAGCCTCCTAAGCAAACCTCAGTCATATACTTACCCGCTAAGTAACCACCTCTCGCTTTAATACCCGCATCTATAATTGTAGCCTCATTCTCAACCTTCTCCACAATTATACCCAATTCAACACTCTTATTAATCATCTCTTGAACGATTTTAAATGCAATTTTATTAACACTCACACTCATACTCATCACCTAGGGTATATATTGCTCATAACGCTTTAAATGAGGATTCTTAGTCACATTTATAAATAGATTTCCTTTACCTCCCTCTGCAAAATCACCATTAAATAAATAAAATGGTCCAGAAATTTTATCCCCATTTACCTTAACACTCGCTCTAATCTCTTCAATTCGAAAGCTTGGAAGAATTGAAGGTATGTATCCTAATATTACAATTCTACCTCCTCTCATACCAGCTCCAGCTCTAACTCCGCAATCATTCGATACCAATATCGATCCACCTTGCATATTCGCTCCCACAAAAATTCCAGCATTGCCCATAATCTTAATAGTACCATTCTTCATCCAACCACCTACCTCGTTAGCTGCATTACCATGAACTATAATCATACCTCCTTCCATACCACTTCTAGCACCACGATAAGAAGAAGCGAGAAAATCTCCAGCATTGCCCATAATCTCAATCAATCCACCCTTAGCACCTACACCAGCCCATGATCCAACATCACCATTCACTGTAATTACGCCTCCACGAATATCCTCACCTAAGTATAAGCCTGCAGAACCATTTATCACAATTTTACCATTTGACATACCTTTTCCAATCCTTCTTGCTTTCGATAAATCTCCATTAATCGTTATAACCGTCTCATTAGCATTAGATCCAGCCTCACCTTTAATATCAAAAACCTCACCGAGTGTGATTTGCTTATTTCCTCTCCATAACTTTAATGATGAGATCTCATTAATAGATTTACCAGCAAAATTATCTGGAGATATAATAGATGCATCCAAAGGCACTTTAAGACTATGCTTGAGTGTGAGAATTATTTCAGCCATGATTATCACCTCATATTTTAGCCTTTACTTGAATAGGCCAAGGTTTATACAAGTAATCCTTAGGAACCACATAATTATCCACACTCACTGTGTAATAATCACGGAATTTTTCATTTAAGCTTGATGCGATTGAAGATTCCAGATCTCTTGAGATCTCACTTTCAACCCAAAATGTTTTACCTATTACAGGCTTTATTATTTCACCATCCTTCACAACAATCTCACCATCCTTAATTGTGTATGCAGCCTTACTGAATGCTCTTACCACCTCTTTATAATCACGAGATGGATCGTATTGCTTAGGATTAAAATCATAAATCGCTATATCCGCATCAGCACCTGGTGCTAAATGGCCTTTATTCTTCAAGCCAAGAATTTTCGCTATACCAGCTCTAGTAATTATAGCTATCTCATAAAAGTTATACTCACGATCAATATCTTCCAAATTAGTTCTCCTTCTCGACATTCTTGGTATTCTCTTAAGAACTCTCTCTCTAGCTTTTTTACTCATTAACCAAGATATTACTTTAGGATAGTATGTGAATGGGCCACCATTTGGATGATCTGTAGTCATAAATACACGCCATGGATCATTTACAAGCAAAGCTAACTCCAAACCAATCGCCCACATTACCGCATGAACATAATTATTCCTTCTGTAATGAATAGGTACAATACCAGCACTCTCCTCAACCTCAACATCACTATTTACCCATCTCTCCCCAGTTAACTTTTGTAACTTATATTCGAATGAACCATCAGCCGTCATGGTGGTAGTATCGGTAAAGATGATTTGACCCATATCTATGGTAACATGCTTATTCTTGTTCACATAATCAGCAATTTCATCAGTAGCTGAAGATAAAGATGCCCAATTTGAGCCTCCATAACTATGGAATTGTACGTGAGTCATGTGTATTAAAGGTTGATTATTATTTGCTATATTCTTAACGCAATCCATAGTCTCAATAGTGATCCGATAATTACCAGGTGTGCCAAGCATATTGGTATGAACATGAATAGGATGGGGTAATGATAATAATTTATTTACCTCACATAAGCCTCTAATAATCTCTTTAGGTGTGATACCAAAGTTGTTAACTTCCTTATCCAAACCCTCTATATCATTGCCCCACTTCCATTCCTCTTCACAACCTGGATCTACAATTTTTATCACATAACCCTTCATTCTCTTTAATACCCAAGCGATAAATGCTGCACATTCCTTTATCTTCCCCTCTTTTAAATACTCCATTACAATCCAATTATTCCCAAATAATATGAATGAGGTTTTATCAATCATCGGTATATCATTCAACTCATCATGCACAGCGATCATCTTTAAAGGTGGATTCGCTGGCTCACATACAGTAGTATAGCCCATTATCGCATATCTATACCCTGTAACGAATGTGGATGGTATTGAATATCCCGATCCTGAGCGAGTAAATCGAGTTTTAGCTACAAGATCTTTATAATGATCCTCAACCCTTAATATACGACCAGAATTAACTTTAGGACCAACTATGTGAGAATGAAGATCAACACCACCCGCCATTACAATCTTATTTGAAGCATCAATAACTTGAGCTTTTGATTCATTTATTGAGCTAACGATTTTATTACCATCAATCATAATATCCATAACTTCTCCATTAATATTATTCAATGGATCGTAAACTATACCATTTTTAATTAATAAAGCCATTCAAGCCACCCCCTTTAATATACGAACCTTTTTCAAAATTATTCGAAGAATTTCTTCGTCACTTAAAACACCTTCAGGAGGATCAACCACTTTCTTCATTAAAAGTCCTACGCGATCCATTCTATACGCAGTACCAGAAACTTCAATACCAGTAAATGCAGATGGTATCACTACATCAGCAGCTAAAGCTGTCACAGATATATCTGGATCGATTACCGCTAAAGGATTCTTAGCTAAATGATCCGCTGCTTCTTTAGGGAAGTGGGCTAATGGATCTGAACCAACTATAAGGGCAGCATCACTCTCACCCCTTCTCAAAATATCTACCGCGGTAGTCTCACCTGGATTATACCATGGATACCCTTTACTGAAATCTACAGCAAATGGAAAACCAGTTTGCCAAGCCGTAACTTCATTAGCGCCAGCTACATTGTAATGGCCCCTTATAGGTATAAGAGCGAATTTTGTATAATCATTCAAATCCTTTACCAAAGCGATTGCAGCCTCGATATTCTTTGATTTGCCCAAACTTTGAGTTAGCCCTTGACCGAAGAATATCACACCAAATTTACAACTCCTTAACATCTCAGCAAATTCCTCAATCTGCTCAACAGCTAATCCAGCTACACGCTCCTCCTCAATCTCCTCAAACTTTAAAGCTGCTCTTAAAGCTGATATAAGTTCAAAATCAGCACCTTGCTCTATATTAATGAATAAATTTGCTTTTTTAGCGGTAATGGTATTTCTAACATCTATTACAACCAATTTTCTTTCCTTAGGATCTTTTATAAATTTACTCTTTGGTGAGAGTGTATAACGAGTAAGATGCCTTGGATGAGCATCTTCAGGATTGCATCCCCAATAAATAATCAAATCCGCTCTATGCTTAACTTCACCCAAAGTACAAGTTGGCAAACCACTATTATGTAGCGCTTGAATACCTGGGCCATGACATACACTCGCTTGATTATCTATAACACCACCAACTTCCTCAGCCAACTCAATACCAACTTTAATCGCTTCTGATGAGCATAAGCTCCAACCATAAATTAATGGATACTCCGCATTTACTAAAATTTCAGCAACCTTACTCGTAGCTTCATCCAAGTTGGTTGGTATTAATTTCCCATCCTTTTTAATAAGTGGCTTTGTATTGCGCTCTTTGTAATAATTGAGAAGCTTTGTGGTACCCATTGCACAAGCATTCCTTACTTTTACAATTTTATTCTCCTCAACCGTAACCTCAATATCATCACAAAGGCATCCACAAACTGAGCATAAAACATTTTCATAAATAACCATATTTATCACCTCGAATAATACTGCTCAACAAGCTCCTTAATAGTTAAAACTCGTTCTTCAATCGCTGGCTCAATCTCAGCATAAACACCTTTAAATGTTGGCATACCAGAGCTATTTGTATCACCACCTAAAAGTATATTTGCATATGGACCATAGGGGATAAAAATCATACCAGGCTTAATCGATTCTGATGATACCGCTTTTACTACCACGCTACCATGTTGAGTTTTAATTCGAATATTACTTCCAGATTTTGCACCAATAGCCTCCAAGTCTTTTGGTGAAATTTCACATAAAGATACACTCTCCATATACTTTTCATCACTTTTTCCAAACTCTTTTCCTACACCTTGGCGTAAACTTCTCCCCGTAATTAACAATACTTTTAAAGTCATAAGCACCATTAGGTTACCATATCTAATACTTATTAATTGCGTTATGATTATACTGAAAATAATTAGATTATTAACTGGATAGAGTTTGATTATCCATAAAGAATTTATAATGATGAAAGTTATACCGATAATAAACTTAAGATTTTTATCTCTCATATTAATAAATTTATGCTGGAAAATTATGTCACAAGTTAAAAGTGATGTAGAGAGAAAGTTAAAAGAAAAATTATCAATGGAGGATTTTGAATTAGCATTGAAATTATTGAGTTTATCCTCAAGCCAAATAAGAGATTTTATAGAGGAGAAGGTGAGAGAGATTGCTGAAGTTGAATAAAGTTGAGATTATTGGATTTAGAGGCTTTATTAAAGAATCTTTCACTTTGGATGATTTAAGCGTATTTTATGGAAGTATGGGATCGGGTAAAACGAGTAGATTATTAGCTATACTTTATGGTTTAACAGGCCTTACTGTAAGTGGTTTGAATTTGGACGATTTAATTCACACAGATTCAGAGTTTATGTGGGTAAAGATTATTGGTAATTACAATAATCAACCATTTTTTATTGAGCGAATGAAAAGGCGTGGAAAGCCATCGCAATTAAAAACCGATTTAAAAGCCCCTTTAGATATTAATGAGAAGATATTTATTGAGGGTAGGGAGATAGCAAAACTCTTCATCGGAGCACCTATGGAGAAATTGGTTAAACTCGATCAAATTCTCGGCTTATCCGATTACGATCAAATTATATCAGCAATTACAACTGCTCCTATAGATAAAAAGCAGATCGAATTATCACAATACAAATCATTAATTCAACAAACTCAAGCATCAATAGAAAGATTGAGCAAAATTGAGGAAGAATTAAAGAGTGTAGAGAATAGATTAAAAGAGATTAATTATCGAATGGAAAGAGACTCATCTTTATACAATTGGGCTGAAAGTATAAAGAAAAGAATGGATGAACAAATTAAACGCTCAATTGAGATAGAAGGTAAAAAAAGAATGTTAGAGAGTTATAAAGCTCAATTATCATCAATCCCTCCACCATCTGAAGAATTAAAGAATGAGGTGAGTGAGTTGGAAGCGAAGTATAATGCTATGCAAAAGAGAATCGCTTTTCTTGAAGCTGCGATGCAAACACTCGATTTGGAAGGGAAAAAGATTGAGGAGATCGTTACTTGCCCACTTTGTGGATCATTAATCAAACCCAATATTTTAGAGCGCTTTAAGAATTATGATGAAGAGTATAGAAGCTTAATATCGAGAATATCCGATCTTGAAGCTTTATTAAATGAGAAGAGGAAGAGGTTAGAGGTTGAAAAGAAGAATTTTGAAAGGATGAATATTCTTAAAGAGCAAATTAAACTTCTTGAAGAAGAGATATCGAGAGCTTTACCTCAAGTTGAAGTTTTACCTGGAGATCTTGAAGTTGCAAATCGTATTTTAGATGAGAAAGCTCGATTAACACAAGAGAAATTAGAATTGGAGATAAAGAGTAAAAGTTTAGTTAAGCAAATTGATGATTATAAATCGTTAATTACTCAAGTGCCAAAGTTAACATTGGATGAAATAAATTCAAGATTAAACTCACTCACTCAATTTCGAGATAGATTGATGCGCATTAAATTAGCTTTAATCGATGTTGTGAATGATGTTAGAAGTGAGCAATTAAATAATTTAAAATCATCCTTTAAAGAGGCTTTTAAAAAGATTTACCCATATCAAAGGTTTGATGATATCGATTTTGATACTGAGATTGTTAGGGGTAGGCAAGTTTTAATCGTTAAAGGAAGGGTTGGCAATCAATGGCTTTATTCACATCAAATGAGTACTGGTGAGAATGTAGCTTTAAGCTTCGCATTATTATTCGCTGCAAATCGATTGGAGAAAGCTCCTTTATTATTGCTTGATGAACCTGAGGAGGGGTTGGATGAAAAAGGTATTGAAGGTTTAAGGGATGTGCTTATTAATTTAAAATTATGTACACAAATCGTTGTAGCTACGAGAAGTAAGCAATTGGCTGAGTTATTATCTAGCAAGGTGATTTCCATTTGAATGATTTAAATATGTTGAGATCAATTGGTGTTGTAGCGAGTGAGTCTTCTGAGACTGAGGCAAGGGTTATTTTGAGGGAGAATGAGGAAAAGAGAGTAAAGGTTGAAGATTTGGTTTTAGTTGAGAATCGAAATGGTGGTAAAATTTTAGCGATTTTGAGAAAGGGGCATGGGTGCAATGAGAATTTAAGGGCTAGTAGTTACCATCCGGGTGTTGCTTACGCAAGAATAGGTAGAAATCCATCTACCGCTAAAGAGACTTATGATTTTTCCTTATCAGTTATTGGCGAAATTGTTAATGGGCGCATACAACAAAATAAAAAGATTATAGCACCAGGTTCTGAAGTTAAGATCTTTGAGGATAATGATGAGCCTATGAAGCTTCTCGCTGGCAATAAGCATAAATTAACTATAGGTCATTATGAAGGCCATCCGAATTGGCGCGTACCTGTGAATGCTGATTTCATCTCATACCATATTGGGATCTTTGCTTCTACAGGTGGTGGTAAATCTTATCTTGCAAGGTATCAAATCATACCTCTTTTACGGGAGGGAGGTTATGATGTAATCGTTTTGGATTGGAAAGGTAGAGATTATGCTCCTTATTATCCAAAGGATCAAGTTTTGAGTATTTCTGATATAGCTTTAGATGCTCATACAGTAGTATCTTACCTAGATAAGAAGATGGGCCACTTTGGATATTCAACTAGTGGTGGAACTATACTACAAGCTTTAGAGGATTTCATTTACAGTGAGAAATGGCGTGGCTTAAGTGTGAAAGAATTTCGAATCGCTTTAGAAGGCTCGATTATCCATTCAGTGAATGAAAAGAGGCTTCAAAGTGGTAGGCCTTTTGAAGAGGAGCAAAGATTTAAAAGAGCTTACAAACGATTAACTGATAACGATATTCAAAATATTCTCGGAACGAAAACGCCAAAGGATATATTGAAAGAAGCAAGGGAAAAGCACATTTTGATTATAGATATGAAGAAAACTGGTAAAGATGAAAAACTTTCCGTGTTTCTTACATTAGCGAATTATTTAATGGAGCGTATGCAAAATGATGAAGATCTTTATTTAGCTTTAGTGATTGATGAAGGCCCCCAATACTGCCCATTTAAGCCTGAAGGTATTCAGCAAGAGACTACTGATATAATTATCGATCTTTGCGCTTTGGGAAGAACCCATAAACTGTCCATTTGCCTTTTATCTCAAGGCATCGCTGGTGAAATTGGAATTAATGCTGCAGTAAGGAGAAATTTAAATACGCAATTTATAGGTAAGATACACCCATTAGATATGAATGAAGCTGGTAATTGGCTCTCACCATTCAATATAGACCCTCGATTCCTCCTCTCACTCCCACCAGGCCACTTTTACTTTATGGGTAGTATGAATCCATCACCTATACCATTACTTATCACATTCGAAATCGAGTAATAAGGTGTGAATTATGGAGATTAAAGAAGTATCAGATTGGTTGAAACTACCTGTTCAACTTCAACATCAATTCTTTCAACATGCGAGTGAAGAGGCTGAGAGGTGCAAAAAAAGATTATTAGAAAGGATGAAAAGAATAAATGAATTAAAGAGATACATTCGAACAGAGCCTATACCCGATAGTGATGATTGGAAGGATTTAAGAGTAGCAGTAATTGATGGTTCTAACTCACCATCAACGAGTGAGAGATTGGGGAGCAGATTTGGAACTTATTGCGCGGGCTATATGATTTTTGAGGGTAGGGATTTTGTTGAAGAGGGTTATCGTGCTGGTAGATTTACATACGATCAAATCGGTAGCCAAGATGTAACTCAAAAAATCCTTCATATGTTTCGATGTAAATTAGAAAGAGAAGTAGCTCTTCATTGTTTAGAAGAGAAGAATGTTGATTATATTTTAATCGATGGTAGCTTTTATGGATTTAGAATAGAGGCTTGTTTAATTAATAATGAACCTTTAAATGCTTATGGATACAGCATTGGTATGGATTTAACTGAGGATGTAAGAGATTTAACTTGGGATCTTTTAAAATCGAGAAAGGTTGTGGGTATTATTAAGCGTACGAGAACGAATGCTTTAGATGGTTGGCTTGTATATCTTCATGGCAATGAAGATCATTGCATAGATGCAAATGATAAGTATATTATGTCTTTAATTCTTCCTATCCAACATTGGTTCTCTTATAAATGGTTATTTGGTTCAGCCATTTCATTCAATTTTTATAGTAGATTCCGGAATTTATATAGGCGTATAGTGTTACATGAGAAGAAGAATGTTACAATGGATGAGATTTATGAGGCTTCAAGGGGAAATTTAAGTCAAGAAATTAAAGAGTCTTTAGGTATGAACGTGGATGAGTTTTTGCAAACTGCAAGGTATTACATTCGATGTTGTAATGCATCACCTTTTGAATTTGAAACTCATAAAGATATGGATGTGAGACTTATACTCTCTTATTTTAAAAACTTTCATAATCCCGCTACTGGATTGCCATGGCCTTTAGATTTAATAGATGAGAATATTACATTACCAAGAGGCTTTAATAAAGAGTTTGTGGAGGAGATTGAGGCTCGTTTAATTCGAGATCCTGAAGTTTCAAATAAATTGGCTTTACAAGAGTATTTTTCATACTTGAATCCTCAAAAAGCAGAAGATTAATTCTTTTAAGCTAATTATGATTTAAGATTGGAAAAATTAAAATAATCTCTAAAAGATTCTAGAAGCCTTATAGTTATGTTAATAATTTTTGTAATTTCAACTCATCAATCGGTATTTTATCCAAATCTCTCGATGCTAAAATACCTTGCTCCAATAAGAATGAATGTGAAAGAATCCTATCTGTACGGCTAGCTCGCTCATATAAACTCCTCATCTCATTATAAACCTCTAACTCTTCCATTCTCGCTTTCGATGCAATTATTAAAAATCTAATCGTCCAAGGATCTTTAGAACCGATCTCTCTAATGGTTATGCAGCGAGAAGCATCGCCTAAAATGTATCCAGATAAAGTGGTTTTTAACTCTGATGCTAAATCTTGATCCCAAATCCCTCTCGGCGCAACTACCGTTACCCACATATACTCAGTTCGAAACTCATTCGTTAATCCTAAAGCACTTGGAAGTCTTAATATTCTCAAAGTACCAACCAAATACTCTTTTAAATGCCTTTTATCAATAATCTCATTAAGTATAGTTTCACGAGTTAATGAAGCCTCTTCCTCACTCAAAATCTTTTGCATAATTCGAAGCCTCTCTTCTTCAGTAATCTCAGCCACTCTATCATAATATCCACGATCTTTAGAAATCCCACTCAACTTTTCATAATACTCATCTGCTAAATTTGATACTTCGCTTAATAACTTTCTATAATCAGAATCAACTTCAAACTTCTTCTCTATACTTACATACTCTTGAAGCTTCATTTGGGTTCTATTTAACTCGCTTTCACAATCTTCAAGCTCAGCCTTTAATAGGATAAGTTGTTTATCCAAATCCTTTATCTTATCCTCTAAAAACTTTCTTTTACCAAATGAGATTATGCTAAGTTTTGATTTAGAAATTTCTTGTGAAAGCCTTTGCTTTTCATTCTCCAAATTCTTAATCCTTGTAATTACACTCTCTCTTTGAATCTTCATCCTCTCCAATCGATCACTTAAAATCCTCCTCATAATTCTCATATTACTCAAGTGTGAATCAATCATTTTTAACTCGATTTTTGGTGGTTGAATGAGTGCTGGTATTAATGAAAAGAGAATTACTAACTCTGGATTTTGTAAACCTTGAATAATATTTAATGCAGCTTCATGAGCTTCTGATTTTTCCAATCTTGAAATCTCTTTATATAATCTATCTGCTAAACTCTTTACTTCCATAAATCTCTTAAAGATTTTAAGGTATGAATCGATTAATGCAACTACATCTATTAAATCTTCTAATAGTAACTTTTGCTTTACTGTAAGCCTTTGAGTACTCGCTATACTACTTCTTAAATCATCAATTATTCTTGTTGCAAATTCGTGATATATAGTACGTGTTTTTGAAATCTCTTTTGTTTGCTCAATAACCTCTTGAACCAATCCACGAACTCTAGCTTCAGGCGTACCTTCACGTGCTTCTAAACCCACTGCTTGTATAGGCTTTGTAACCTCTTCCATTAAACTCTTAATCTGATCCTCCACACCTTTCACTTGCATACTGAAATTCATTTCAATAGATTTATCCTCATAAATGAACTCATTAATCACTTCCTCAAAACGGCTCTCCTCATATAAACCGCGCTCTATAAGCCATTGTTTATAAACTTGAGCTAATTCATTATAGCAAAGATTGATAATTCTCTCTAATCCTCCTAAACCAGTTTTTGCATCACCTTTATAAATCTCCAATTTATCCTTTCTCAACATACGAAGCTTATCCAAGCGATTTAATTGCAACTTTATTAATGATATATGCTCATTAATAGGGTATGAGATTTTGAGTGTGGTTATAGTGTGTATCCATCGATCACCATGATCCAAACTTGCTCCAATATTATTTAAAAGATCTGATAAATCGAATCTTATTGAGTTTATTAAAATATCCACAATGGCTTCATCAATAATCTTTTTTGCATCGATTAAACTCCCAGTATTGCTAAATGCTGGTCCAAGGGGCATCATAATGAATGCGGTATAAGGATTCTCATAAACAGATCCGAACATCTTCTTTACAAAACCATTCTTACTTCGATTGAGTAATAACTCTAAATCAATCATAGATGCATAAGCTGATGAACCTTTAGCTGGAGGATCATCACCCACACATGGTAAAATTCCAAGACCGATTATAGGGAATCCACCGCCCAATTTTCTTCTTAAATGCCTTACAAAATCTACTGCCATACCACTACCCGTTCCACCACCAATACCAAATATAACGAAGATGATTGGTGTGAGAGTTGATGATGAAACTTCCTCTTTAAATCTCTCAAGATAGCCATCTATAAGCCTCAAATAATAGTAATTAAGCCCATAAATCGCTTTAGATAACGCTCTTCTCCTACCAACTCCACCAGATAATGGTGGTATTTCCATCGATGATGATAACCATGGTTTATAATCTGATGGGACTCTAGCTTTCTCTTGCTCAAGGAATTTTGGATAATTCTCAATAAATTCGAACATAACTTCAGGTGCGGGGAATTTTACTGAGCGAGCGGTTAATTGTATCTTATCACTTGCAATACCATGAGCTTTTAAGCCCTCTTTAAATCGATCGTAAGTGCTTTGAAGGCTGTAAATATCATGATCAGCAACATCAATAGCTAAGCAAGAGACTTTAACCCCACTCCTTTTAAGTAAATCATAAATCTCTGGAGATTTCAAAAAGGTCTCAATTATATTAGCACCAGTACCACCAATCCCTATCAAATGAATGGAATAATCCTTAATCTCCATCGACATTAATTATCCCCTACCAATCTTTTGTAACTTCTCTTTTATATTGTTGACTTCTCCAGCTAAGCTTTTATCAATTCTTGTGAGTCGAATTAATAATGTATCTAATTGCCTCACTTGCTCATCAACTTCTCTTAAAATAAAGCTTGAATAAGAACGGCTTCTCATAAGCAATATAGCGAGTATAACTACAATACCCCCTAAACCTCCAATACCATAAAGATAAATACTTGTATCTTCACGTGGTGGTGGAAAACCTTCCCTTTTAGGTAATAATTCTAAAATTTCAATAGCTCTATTCACATCCCCAATTGAACTATATTTTTTAGCTAAATTAATTATTGAATTATAAAGTGCAGCAAAGTTTGTGTCTGTAATTGTAGTATTAACAAGTTTTGATTTTTCCATTACTAAATTTGAATATTGAATAATGGTTTTATCAGTAACTCTCACTTCTTTTCTATCCAATTCAGCCCCACTCACATAGCGTAAAATAACGATTGGAAAACTCTTTTCAAAGTGAAGTTCATAACTAGGTGCGATTTTACTAATAGTATAGTTATCAGGTATCTTTCCAATTAAAGATAAATCAGCCACCCCTTCAACCGCTTTGAAGATGAGAATTGAGCGTCCCGGTTGCCATTTGGTTGTATTAATACCTGAGTAATTGTTATACAACCTCCAATAAACATCACCAACCTTTACTAATGGGGTTTCCAAACTCAAATTTACACCAGGAGGGGCTGCTCGAATCACAACCTTAAAGTATATTGTGTATGTCCCACCGGCGATTAAGGTTTTATTCGTTACATCTATACGATTCGGATCTTCAATTCTCCAATCGGTAATGTATGGTCCAGCTGGTTGAGCCATAATTGATGGTAAGTTTAATAAAAATAAAGCTAAGAGCGAGATGCAAATCAATCCAATAAAAATTTTATTTATTTTCATTCTTTAATTCCTCCTTATTTATCAAACTTTTCTCATTTTTAAGCGCTTCTATAAATCTAATGAGTGATGAGATTTTTTCTTCCAAATTATTAAATCGATGAGTTAATGATGATTCCAAATCTCTCACAAACCTCCAAATGGATGATACTGACATTAATAAATCATTCATATAATTATTAATCATAGTGTTAATTACTGAAAATTCATTACTCAACTTTTGATAATTATCTTTTTGAAGCTCTATCGCCTCTAATAAACTCTCTTGAACTTTAGATAAAGAATCACTCAAATTTATAAATCGATTTTCAAGATTATTAATCCCCACCTCTATCTCATTAATAAGCTTGCCATAATTATCCAAATTATTCACAACCCTCTCAAAACTATCCCATGATGGTACCTTAACCTCTTCATGCTTTATCTTAATTATAGTTGGAGATAATTCATCTTTAAGAGATTTAAAGGATTCTGATTTAATTGGAGCTATTTGCTCAATTAATGGTGAGCCACAAACTAAGCAAAACTTTAATGTAATTGGATAAGTTTTATTACACTTTGAACAAAATTTTTGCTGCTCTTGCAATTATCATCCAATTATAAGAGTAAGTAAGAGATTAAAAGCTTTATTTTTAAATTTGATATGAGCCCTTTTTAGCTTTTTGATGAATCGAATTGAGATTTTGCGTATATTCTTTAAGTGTATCCTCAATAATTTTTAATTCCTCTGGAGGTTGAGTTGAAGCACTTTTAACCCTTTGATAACCATCATAACTCCTTTTAATAAAGGGCTCGAAAAGATAACCTCCAATCAAAAGTAAAAGATCCATTTTATCCATTTGATCCTTAGTATATGATAAGCTAAAGTATGATGCAATGGTTAATGGTAAATTGTATTGCCTCCATGTCTCAAACTCACTCAATAACTCCTCATAACTCATTTTTTCCTTTAAAGATTCTGATATTTGAAGGAATAAATATGTGAATATAGCTGAGTTTGGATCGATAGGCATTAAAGGTCTAGCAAATGCACTTTCAAGAACCTTTGTAAGTCCATTGTAAATTCTCATACTATGCCCCAATGCGATACAAGGTGAGAAATGAAATACCCCCATCGTTCGCTCATACATTGTGAGATCACTCACATTAATGCGCTTATGCACGCCCGCATCACCAATTGATATCATCATATCAATTATCGCTGCCAATACTTCATTACCAATAATCTCTCTACCATATCTATCCACCGTTTTATAATACTCTAAGTTTGTATTATTCACAAGTATGATGAAATCTGAATTGAATCTCAATTTATATTTTATCAATCGTGAAAGGCCACAATATGCATTAAAATGCAATTGATCAGATTCATTATCGGCTGGCATAATTGCGAGAATGAATCTCCCACCTCTAATTCCCCAATCTTGTAGCATTGATAAAATATATGGTGCAGCACCGCTACCCATACCCCCACCGAGAGAGCAAATGAAGAATACTGCATCAACCTTATCAGCTTTAGCTTGAATTAAAAGATCTTTAATTGATGGATCTTCTGAAGCTAACCTCTCACCAACCTTCCATGAATGGCCCGTACCTCTAGATCTTTTACCAATCTTATGTATAATATTAGGAGGCAAAGCACCATATACATCTTCAGAGAGTGCTTCGCTATCAATTCCTAAAAATGATAAATGTTCACTACGCTTCTTCATGCGTTTCCATAAATTTGAAAGAATCTTTATACCTGTGCTTCCTAATCCAACAATGCAATATTCAGGCTCAATCTTCTCAATAGGTGTGATTTGCTCTTTAATAGGTTGAGTTATCACTTCAATCTTTTTACCACAAATACCACAATAATTTGCATAAGGAGGGTTTGGATGCCCTTCTGGACAAAACTTAACATTACCATTACTCAATTTTATATCTTAATTCATCTTCAGTTAATCTTAAATAAATACTTAATCAACTTATATTGAAAAAAGTGAATTAAAATTTTGATAATTTAATGGCGTTAATTACAAGCAAATTCCCATTTCACATCATATTTAAATAAATTTGGAAATTAAAAATTCATGGTAATTATGAATAAGATATATTTCAATATTTTAACGATTTATATCGCATTACTTCTCTTTGTTAATATAATTATTGTGATCATTATACCTCATGTTTACTCCCATCCTTTTGAAATCGATGTTACTGCTAAAGTCTATAAAGTGATTGATGGAGATACTTTTGATGCTTTTCCAATTGGTAGGGTGAGATTGGCTGATATAAATACTCCTGAGCGATGGGAAGCATTTTATCATGAGGCTAAAGAAGCATTAACAAAATTGATTCTTAATAAAAAGGTTTACTTGGATATTGATGATCAATATGTTATGGATAGTTATAATAGACTTGTAGCTGTTGTTTATATAAGGCATAATAAAACTCATCTTTTAAATGTAAATTATTGGCTCGTTCACAACGGTTATGCTGTTATTAAAGATTACGAAAATGAATTTAATCCAAATACGTGGAGAGCATTTGAATATTATCCTGAAGAATTGGAAGAAATAACCAAAACCTATACTCCACCACAAAAGACTATTACAGAAATGATAAATGCTACTCAACCCCAAATCATTGGAATTAAAGAAATTACTCCATCAAGTTACTTAATAGTGGGATTAATTGTAGGGATAATTTTAGGTATTATGTTAACGAGAAAATTGGGATTTACACGTAAATGAAAACTTAATTTTCACTATTACTAATTTTTCAACTTTGTTAAAGAATTAAATACTCTCTTTTCGTTTTTCAATATTTTGAAGGATTAAGCTCTTCCCAATACCATCAAATACAACATCTTTATGAAATGCCGAGTAAAGCTTCATATAATGCTCAGGGAAATTAAAGGGTAATTCATTTGCATGAACCACACCTTTACTCTTTAATTTCACAAAGATTAATGAGTCAACATTTGGATAATTTAAAATAATCTCAAATTCCAATAAATATCGATCGAGTAAAATCATTTCAGTATTTAAAATTTTATAAGCTTTATTCAATAAATCGAATGAGATTTCATTAAGTTTGATTGAAGAAATCTCAATCTCATGCACAATCGATTCAACAAGATTATGAATTTGATCATCCCTTCCCCAATCAAATCCTTTTGGCACTCTTTTATTAATCTCATTCTCAATCTCTCTCAAAGTATTATCAATAATTTTCATTAACTCTATAGTGAATTTAACTATCTTTTTTTGTGTAATTGCAAGATTGATAATTTCAACAATACTCGGTTTATCCACAATTTCATTAATTATTATATCAACTTCATTTAAAAGCTTCATTTCAGCCTCTAAATTCACCATTGGATAAACCATTACCTTAGGTTCCACATACACTTTAAGAAGCTCTTTCAAAGAAATGAGCCAATTCCGCATTAATTGAGCAAATTTTCCTACTTTTTTACCAAATTTCTCATTTATTGATTCAAGGGCTTCAATAGCTATTTCAGCCCCCTTCTCCAAATCCCCTTGCTCTATAAATTGCCTCGCTATCTCTACAGTTGGAAGTGTAAAATCTTGATCGATATTTTGGCGAATTGTCTCATAAACCTCATTACAAGTCTTACTCAAATTTTGCAAATTAATCTTAGCATCTTCATATAACTTTTTTTGAGCCTCAATTATCTTTTCGAGATCCCACTCTAAAATACTCTTTTGATCAATAATTGGAATCTCAATCGGTTGTTTAACATTCAAACTTGAAGCTTTAATAAAAGTATCTCTAAATCTTGTTAAATCCTTTACATAATGATCTTGAATTCTTTTAATTAAATGATTAAACATAAAATCGATAGATTGCTCGTATTCTTTAATTTTATTCAATCGCTCTTGTAAATCAATCATTTTCATCACATTTAATGTGGTTAATGTTAGATTCAATTGATTAATCGTCTCACTTAAAGATGCGGAAATATCCTCAATCATAATATTTTTAAAAATAGCTCTAATTTTATCAATTTGTGCTTGAAAATCCTCAATTCTCTTTAAAACTTTTTCAGCCCTTTCTTCAATTTCCATTTTAAGCTTTAACATAAGTTGCCTCTTATCCATTTGTAACTTTATCAAATTTGCAAATCCAGAACCTAAAGATGATATAGCAAGATAAGGTATAATAATCCCTTGAAGATCGGTTACATAACCTAAAGCATTTGAGAGAATCACAATTGGCATGGCGAATACAATACAACCTATGAGGTTAGAGATAAAGTGAGTAACTCGATTTAACCTCTTTAATTCAAATCCTTTTTTCTCTAATGATAATATCCAATTTTCAAAAATTAAGCAAGATGATATTGATAATAAGATTATTGATATAAAGGCTATTATACCGAAATTCCCCGTAAAGTATTGCACTACCCAATAAGTGAATGCTTCAGGATCGCCCTTAAGCGCTCTTCCACTATTCACAATAGGGCCTATAATATTTGTAAATGTTAAAACTTCAACACTTGGATAAAAATTTGGATTTGCGTAAGAGTATAAAATTGGCAATCCAGTTAACTTTGGTAAAGTTGTGGCTGTAGCTGTAATTTGAATTGGAATATAATAAGCGAGGAATGTGATTATTGGATTAATCCTACCAATCTTTCGATAAGTAGTTATAAAAAAGATGATAAGAGGTATAGCTATGAAATAAAATGGTGTGAGCATAATCGCGCTCGCTAATAAGCCCAATGATGCACCTATTGCACCCTCAACTTTTATACTTCTTCCAGTAAGAAAAATGACTAAAGGAATATAAGCGAAGATAAAATAAGTTCCTAACCAATTACCTATTAAAGCTCCGAATTGATAACCTAGGGCTAAATTAACGATGAAGAATGAGCTAAATATAGCTACAGTAGTATCTCTTAATGTTATTAATAAAAATAGAATTGAGAAGAGAATCGTTAAAGATTGTGGTAAGAATGGAATAAAAGAAAGGCTAAGATAGCTTGATAAACCGATTAAAATCGCACATGTAACTCTTTCATGTAAAGTTTCACCAACCCCTACTTTAGCGATTTGCACACCTTTAATCTTAGTAGTTATTATAGTCTTTTGCACCATTCTAAATGATCGAACCTCCATTAATTTCATCATTTAATATAAACATCATTTCACATCCCACCAAATGAGTGAAGATTTCTAAATATAAATGAACCTTGCCTCTAAAATACTTTATCAACTTAGAATTTACAACTTTCATTATTTCTTGGGTTCAAGATTTATGGGATTAATTAATAAATAAAAATGAGAAATTCTTTTTCAAATTTATAACAAAGTACTTATTATGCGGTAATAAATAAGTGGTATGGATGCGTTTGCATAAGTTAATTTTATTATTAATTGGTTTCTCATTCTTATTACTATTTGCATTTATAGCACTTAATGAATTAGCTTATGCTCAAACGGTCACAATTACTATAACTAGTAACCCTCCAAATTTGGATGTTATTGTTGATAACGTAGCTTATAAAACGCCAATATCATTCGATTGGCAACCTGGTGATACTCACACGATTTATGTGAATTCTCCTCAAAGTGGAGGTTCGGGGATGAGATATGTGTTTTTATCATTCTCAGCTGATAGTATAGGAACTGTCACAAACAACCAACTCACTTATACAGTACCAAATAATGATGAAATTATCTCTATAAACTTCAAAACACAATACTACTTAACTGTAAATAGACCTATAGGCGCTACTGGGAGTGGAGAGGGTTGGTATGATGCTAACTCGGTAGCGACGGTATCATGTAGTTATGTATGGAATGAAATTGCAAGTCGAGTTAGAAGTAATTTAAAGAGATGGCATGATGGTACAACATATTACGATGTGTCACCAAGAAGTAGTTCTGGTTTATACTCAATCAATATTCCAATGAATTCTCCACGTACTGTAACTTTTGAAGGTGTGACACAATACTTTTTATCCATATCTGGAGGCACGGGTATTATATGTGATCCACCAAGCCCAACTAATGACAATTGGTTCGATGCAAATACTCAAGTAACAATTTCTTGCTTATATGTTAAAGTATCTTTACCTAATAAAATCCGTGAGAGAATTGTTAGTTATACTTTAGATGGGATTACTTATTCAATAACACCAGCAGTCTCTGGTAGCTTCTCAATTTCTATAAATTTTAACACTTATCACACATTAATCTTTAACAGCATAAAACAATACTTCTTAATGGTTAATGGAGGCTATAATGTAAATTGGTTAAATAGCCAATTTGATGATGGTTGGTACGATGAAGAAACTTATGCTCAAGTTGTAACTGATTATACATGGGATGTAATTGCTGAAAAGTCTAGAATGAATTTAAAGTCATGGAGTATTGATAGTGGTGAAGCACAAAGTGTTGAGAGAAAAAGTTTTGGAAGATTTGAAACACCAACTATACTTATGAATACTTATCATACTGTTAACTTTTATGCCGTAACCCAATATTACTTATCATTAAGAACGGGTATTAGTGGTAGCATTGTATCACAATCTGGTAGCCAAACTAGTGATAATTGGTATGATGAAGGAACTAGTGCTACTATACTAGCAAAATCTCCTTACACTATTGGTACTACTGCTCGATATGTATTTGCAAGATGGAATCCTATTGAGGGAAACCCTATAGGATTTCCAAGTATATCAAATCCAGCCACTGTAATTATGACCAGTTACTTTACTATTGAAGCGGAATGGGAGTATGATAAAGTAATTTTAAATCAAGCTTCAAATATGCGTGTGGATGTTGGCTCAACCGCTGTAATAAAGATGCATTACATATGGGAGAGTGATGAAAGTAATGTGGTTGGATTTGATATATATGTGAATGGCACGGCATATAAACCTGATAACTCGGGTTGGATAACATTTTTATATAGCCAATCAACAATAGGCAAGAAGGTTTGGCTCACTACATACGCGAATGGTGGTCCTCATTTTATAAATCGTGTAATAGCTCAAGTGATATTCGATAGAGTAGGGATAGTAGTGAAAGGTGCGAGTGATTATCGTGTTAATGTTGGTTCATCAGTTACCGTATGGTTCTCTGCTATATATGAATATGATCGAATGAGATTCGATGGTGATAAAGGTATTATTTTGATTAATAATGAACCTGCAAAATGGAACTCTTTTTTATTGAGATGGGAATTATCCACTTCATCACAAACTGTAGGTATGAGAGAATTTACCGTATCTAGTATTCAAGATAGAGCTTATGGTTTGAAAACATTCAATAATCTGGCTGGATCTGTATCGATTATATGGGATAGGGTTAAAGTTAGCAATAAAGGTGCGAGTGATTCTAGAGTTGATATTGGTACTCAATCCACAGTTTATTTCGAATTAAATTATGAATACGATAATGAGATAGTTTCGGATGGCTCGGTATTGATTCGTGGTATGCAAGCTCAATATAACCCAATTAAAAAAAGATGGGAATTGAATGTTTCACTTAATACAGTTGGTAAAGAGACATACTATGTAACCTCAGTATCTAACAATAAGTATGGCATAACCGTTTTGAATGATATTACGGGTTCTCAAGATATTATTTGGGATCGTTTAGAGGTTTATCAAGGCGGTGTGGTTAAGGAGAGGGTTGATTGGAATTCTCCAAATACCATTTGGCTTAAAGTTCGATATCAATACGATAATACTGAATTTACAAAGGATTGTGGCTCAATTACATTAAATGGTTCATTACCTATGGAGTGGTCATCAATTAATAATAGATGGGAGCGCCAAATATCTTTAAATCGAGTTGGCAAATTAACATTTCAAGTGGATGATATTAAAGATGGGTTATATGGTTTATCTTCTCATAAAAGATTGGATTCCATTGGTGCTCTTACAGCAATTTGGGATACGGTAAATGTAAAACTATCTGTATATCCATCGAGAATAGATGTTGGTAGTAGTGCAAAAATTTCTACTAAAGCTTATTATCAATTCGATAATAGCGAGTTTGTAGGTGATATAATTTTAAATGATACCATTACAAAGTTTAATGTTGGCCTTTACAATTATACTGTGAGTAAAATTATTGATGGCAAGTATGGTTTAAAAACATTTACATCAAATGTTATCTCAGTTATCTTCGATTGTGTGAATGTAACTTTATCTTCAGTAGAAAGAATCGAAGTTGGAAGGAATGCGAATATTTTATGGAATGCATATTACTTATACGATGGTAAACCATTCAATGGCAGTATTGTATTAAATGATGATACAATGAAGAATGAAATCGGTAGGTACCCATACACAGTAAAGAGCATAGTGGATAAATCTTATGGACTAACCAATTTCAAATCCAATACCATTTATATCACATTCGATAAGCTTAAAATCGAGCATCATTTACAATCACTCTTTCCAGGTTTATTAAAGGTTACAGTGATTTTAAAGTATCAATCTGATGATTCACCTGTTGAAAAAGCTTCAATTACAATTAATGGTATTGAAGCGATAGAGAAGCCGAATGGTTTATATGAAATCGATTTAACAACGTGGAGCCCTGTACAAAGCATATTAGTAATGGTTGAATCTTCTAAAGATCCTATAACTAATCAACCTTTATTCTCTCCATTAAAGATTGAGGATACCGTTTATCATTTAGGCAATATACTTACTGGAGTATTGGCTCAAGTTATCGTAATTATTGCTATTATCGTAATCTACCTTCAAGTTTGGAAGAAACGGAAAATTGCTAAATAAAAGCGATAGATTTAACGCAATATTAAAATTACATCAACATGATTATTTTTATTATTTCTTTATTTTTATTAATCGACCCCTTAATCTTGAGTATTTAACAAAAAGCTTTTAAGAAACTAATAATCAAATTTATTTGATGAGATATGCCCACACATGGTTCACTTACAAAAGCTGGAAAGGTAAGAAGCCAAACACCTAAGATAGAGGCTAGACCTAAAACTTCACCAATACCCAAAGTTAGAAATCGCTCAATCTTTGTTAAAAGATACATGTTGAAAAGAAAGCCAGGGCAGAATTGGATAACTCCACAATATTAAAATTCAATCCAAAATACATAAATTCTTAATAATAAATTAAAATCTTTTCCAATTTATATCAATCTTTAAGCCATCTATAAATGGTTTTCAATGGAATATTCAATCTCTCCGATATTTGTTTCACATTGTAACCCTCATCTCTAAGCTCTCTAACTTTTCCTCTCATCAATCTTCTCTCAGCCCTTTTAAATCTCGCTTTATTTTCAAAAATCACACGATTTTCATTACCAAAAAGGGAAAGAGCTAGCATAAACGCTCTCAAGTAATTTGATTGCTTATTAATATAACCTATCATCTTAATTTGATAATTTTCAGCAACATAACCTTTCAATCGGTTTAGCACATCCTCTATTATATCTAAAGTGATAGTTGAAGCAAACCTAATCTCAACTACCTTACTTTGAGGCTTAACTTCAATCGAATATTCATTGTAGGCCATTATCTCCCCACCCCTTTGTATAAAAATACTTTTGCAGATCTTTATAATTTTTTCCCATATTAAAAATTTTTTATAATGCGAAAAATTTATATGTTTCTTTCTCATTATAATAAAATGGCAGAATAAGAATAAAGAGGTGATGATTGTGATGCTTTACAACGTATTGAGGGTGATGCTAAGTAAATACAAAATCACGGATAGAGGTCCTCCAATATAAACCCTTAATTTATTTTTCTTTAACTCTTCATTTAAAATTTTATCAATATTGATAAAATTAAAAAAGAACAAGTATTTTGAGAAATTATTAATATGCATTATTGAGACTTATGCACCTTTGTAAAAGAAATTTTCATTACAAAAAATTTTGAAACTTTATTATTAAATAGTGAAAATTTATATGCTACGTTATCTTTTGAAAAATAGATGAATTAAATTTTGGAGGGTTTTGAATGGGAGATCGAGTTGATGTGGGTATTCCAGGGATGAATGAAATATTGAATGGCGGTATACCTCAAAGAAATGTGGTTTTATTATCTGGCGGTCCTGGTACTGGTAAGTCTATTTTCGGTCAGCAATTTTTGTATGCAGGATTTAAATTTGGTGAACCTGGCATTTTAGTAACTTTAGAAGAGCACCCCGTTCAAATTAGAATTAATATGGATCGCTTCGGTTGGGAACCTAGAAGATTTGAGCAAGAAGGTAAGTTCGCTATTGTTGATGCTTTTACTTCTGGAATTGGTGAAGCAGCAAAAAAGGAAAGGTATGTTATTAAAGATCCGGATGATGTTCCAAGCTTTTTAGATGTGGTTAAGCAAGCGATTACCGATTTAAATGCTCAACGAGTTGTTATAGATTCTATCTCAACACTTTACATGACTAAACCAACGTTAGCAAGATCAACAATTATGTTAATTAAAAAGGTTCTTGCTGGTTTAGGTTGTACGGGCTTTCTTATCTCCCAAGTAAGTGTTACAGATCGGGGTTTTGGTGGCCCCGGAGTTGAGCATGCAGCTGATGGTATTATTAGACTCGATTTAGATGAATTTCAAGGTGAGCTTAAACGTTCAATTATCATTTGGAAAATGAGAGGTACGAGCCATTCTATGAGAAGGCATCCCTTTGATATAACAAATAAAGGTATAATAGTTTATCCCGAGAAAATTATAAAAGTGACTCCAAGAGGATTCATTGAAGGGGGTGAAAGCTCATGAGTGATATTGAAGTTCCATTAAAGCCTTTAGGTAGGGAGGATATTCAAAAGCTTGAAGCTACTCTTCTCTTAGGAACGGTTTCGAGAAAAGATGTAATTGAGAAAATGCGTAGCACAGATCCGAGAGATCGTATAACATGGATAGACTCTTTAGCAGTAGCAGCTGGAGCTCTTGCAAGAGAGAAAGCGAATATGACGATTCCAAAAATAGCTGAGGAGCTTGGTAGAGGTGAGCAAACGATACGCTCTCATTTAACTGGTAAGACTGAGGCTGGAAAACTCGTAAAAGAGACTTATGAAATGCTTTTACGTGGTGAAAAAGTTTTATCATTCTTAATAAGAGAGGAAGGCCCATCAAAAGACGAATTTGAGAGACTCAAGCTTGAATTAGAAAAAGAGCGAAAAGAAAAAGCTGGAATTCAAGAAAAGCTCAATAAACTTCAAAGCAAAATTGAGAATATATCAAAAACTTTGGAAGAGGTTATAAATCAATTAAAAGGATGATTTTTATTAACTCTCTCTTCATAAAAATTTGAAGTGCTTTAAAGACAACTCACACCCTTAGGCTATAAACCTTTTGAATTTATAAGATTGCAAAAATAAGCTTGAATTTAAATCACTAAATCACAATATTTCATAACATAAAAAAGATGAATAGTATTATTAAAATCTAAGCATTTTTATAATAATTCATTAGCTTAAATTGGATACGGATTTAATCTATATTGGTTTCATTGCAAGCTTGTTAGCAGGTTTGGCTACTGGAGTTGGTGCAATTTCAATATTTCTTAAAAAGAATTTTTCTGATGATGCATTAGATATTTTACTTGGCTTCGCAGCAGGGGTTATGCTTGCAGCAACATCTTTCAGCCTTTTAGTCCCTGCAATTGAATTTGGTGGACCATTTGTAGCTGTTATTGGCTTATTGATAGGTGCTTTAACATTGCACTTTATCGACCGCTTCATACCACACTTCCACCCCGTTGCTGGATATGAGGGATTATCATCAAGACTCCCAAAGCTTTGGCTTTTTATAATCGCTATTACCATTCATAACTTTCCAGAGGGTTTGGCTGTTGGTGTGAGTTTTGGCTCGGGTGATATAAAATCTGGTTTAATTATAGCTACCGCTATTGGTATCCAAAATGCTCCAGAGGGTTTGGCTGTAGCTTTACCTCTTTTAAGAGAGAGATACAGTAAAGTGAGATCTTTTGGATACGCTAGTTTAACTGGGCTTGTTGAACCTCTTGGCGGATTATTAGGTATAATTTTAGTCTCTTTAGCGCATTCTATCTTACCTTGGGGCTTAGCATTCGCAGCTGGCGCTATGCTTTTTGTAATAGTTGATGAGATGGTGCCTGAGAGCCATAAAAAAGGATTTGGGAGAAAGGCTACATTCGGATTGATAATTGGCTTCTCAATAATGATGCTTTTAGATAATTTATTCTCATAATTCAAGATTTGTAGCAAATTTAAATGGCTAAATTTTTCTCAAATAAACGCTTAAATAATTGAATAACATTTATTCAGCAATATAGATTGTGCTTAATGAAATCTCTTAAAGATGCAATTATTGAGGCTATAAATGAGTATAATGAGTATAGAAGTCCAGAAGCTAATGCAAAGTTAATTAAAATGGGTAAAAATGAGTTTATTTTAGAATTTGTAGGCCCTTTTTGTGAGAGTTGTGGAGTTTATGATTATTTTGAAGACTTTATTTATGAGTTAAAGAAGCTCATTAATATTGATATAGAGATTGCAAATTTTAAAGAATACGATACTGGGACTTTTAGAGTTAAATATGTGATAAAAAATGTAATGCATGAATAAAGCGCTTTATTCAATTTTTAAAACTCCAGCCCCTTTATACTTCCCTTGCTTTAATGAGATTAAAGCTTGATTCGCCTCTTCTAATTTAAATTCTTTAACTTCTGGTTTAATTGGAATTTCAGCAGCTAATGAGAGAAACTCTTGAACATCTCTTCTCGTAATATTTTTTACAGTTTTTATCTCTTTCTCGCCCCAAAGGTGTAATGTGTAATCTAACTCAGGTATCTTTTCTTCTTTTCTTATTAAATTCATAACCAATCTACCACCATCCTCCAAATTCCTTAAAGCCTCTCTTACTGGTATTCCAACTGGTGTAGTATCGATCGCTCGATGGAATTTTTCTGGTGGAGTATCACCAGTCTCACCAACCCAATCAGCACCAAATTTTTTTGCTAATTCACTAGATGCATCACCTTTTCTCTTTGTAAAAACATAAACTTTAGAGTTTGGAAATTTGTATTTTACAATTTGATGAACGATGTGAGCTGAAGCTCCATATCCATAAAATGCGATTATTTCACCATCTTTCATTTCAGTTAATTTTAAAGCTCTATAACCAATCGCTCCAGCGCATAAAAGGGGCGCTGCTTCCAAATCGTTGAATCCTTCAGGAATGGGATAAGCGAAATCTTCTGAAATAACCATATACTCAGCATAACCACCATTAGCATCACAACCTGTACCTTGGAAATATTTGCATAAATTCTCATAACCCCTCTTACATTGATAACATTCACCACAAGCTGAGTAAATCCAAGCAACACCAACCCGATCTCCCAATTTAAACTTACTTACATTATAGCCCAATTTTACCACTCTCCCAACAACTTGATGGCCTAAAATAATTGGGAGTTTTGGTTGAATCCTCCCCTCAATCTCATCCAATTCAGTATGGCAAATACCGCAAGTTGAAACCTTTATTAAAATCTGTTTATAACTCGGTTGGGGAATAGGTAAATTTAATAATTCTAAAGGATTTTCTTCAATCCTTGCAATCTTTCTTAAAACTTGTGCCTTCATTCCTATCTCGCCAATATAATAATATAAAATCTTCGATATATCTCTTGAATTTTACTTTTTTGTTACATCATAAGTTTAAACTAAGACCATGAAAAACAAAATGCATTAAAACTAGAGAAGTTTGATGAAAATCTTTATTTTAGGAAGATGTGTGATTTCCGCTTTAGGCGTTTATCATAGAATCCGATGTGAATATGGAATGTATTTCATTTGAAGTGCTATTTTCTTTTAGCCTCTCTTGCTCTATATTCCGCTTTTGCCTCCCTTTCTTTTAGCCCTTTCTCCAGCCAGCAGACACCAAATAGATAGTGCATCGATATGCCTATTCCCCAACCTATAAGCGGGTAGAAGAACCAGATAACCTTGGGAGAATAAACGAGATTGATGATTATTAACATTACGTTAACCAGTACATACACTACTAGATGAACGAGAAAGCTCCTCCTTTCCTCTTCCATCACTATTTCTCTATATGCTTTCTTGTATTCCTCTAACGTAACCTCCTCTATCATATCTCTCAACCTTTAAAAATTCTAGCAGGCCGCGTTCTTCCATCCGCCTTAAAAGCGTATACATGGAGCCCGGTTCCAACCTGTGGCATCCGCAACTTCTCTCTTCAATTTCTTCGAGCAGTTGATAGCCATGCATTAGCTTTTCATAAAGAACACGCATGATTAGGAATTGTATCCATCTCCTTTCTGGGTACTCATGCCAACATCCACAGCGATGATGCTTTGATCCGTGCATAGGTTGAAATATAACATTGTTACATATTAGGTGTTATGCTTAGAAAATAATAGAACAATTCTTGAATGTAACTACTTCAGCTTAATCGGACTAATCATCCTTTCAATCTGAAACTTGAAGGCATTGTATTCTTTTGAGTCCAGCAGTTGGCAGTCTTGCAATGTTTTTTCGCCGTTTAGGAGCTTGGCTGCAAAGGCGAAGCAGCTTTGTTCTCCGCACATTTTGCAGTTTGTCTTTGGGAGCAGCTCGTAAATCTTTATGGGTGTCAGCTCCTTTTTGGCTTGAACGGTTTCGGGGTTTGGCTTTCCATAGGTTTTCAGGTATATGATGGCGCGGTTTATCAGTCGCCTAAGCTTTTCGACAAGTTGGTTTGCCTCGTTTCTGTCCTTGACATAGGTCATGCTGATTCTGCCATTAGCGAAAATGGTTATCAAGTGTTGCTGGTGCATGTAGCTTAATGCGCCGAGCTTTTCAGAGTATTTAGCGTTTGGAATAGCCAAATAGAGAATTGGCAAAACATCTTCTAGGGGCTTGTCAGCCTGCGCCAAAAACTTAATCCTTTCAGGGTCAGCTGTACAAGGCGAAATCTCCTTAATCTCGATCTTTCTCACAATAACATCCGCAAAAAGGAGTTCGGCTAAATCCTCACTCATAATGGCTTACCTTCAACAGCCGTCCTATACGCCTTATAAACGCGCTTTTCTCTGACAGCTAGCATAGCCTTTTTTGACAAATATTCGAGGGATTCAACAATTTCTGTAATGATTTTTGCTGGAATTCCCATGAACATGTGTTCGGGCGGTATGTCTGTGGCTTCGCGGCATCCGTAACATCTAGGGCTTATGTTAACCTCGCCTGTAATATAGGGAACCACTGTCACGTCTACGCAGCAGCATTGGAAGATTGATGAGCTGAAATGGAGGCGCCCCCCTTCTTTGAAGTTTCTGGCTAGGCAAAGCCACATTACCTGTTCAGGAAGCCCTTCAACAACAACGACGTCCGGCGTTAAAATAAAATCTTTTAAGGGGCCGGCGACTACTGCCTTTGCCTCCCCAAGTTTTATTCGAGGTATCATGCTCATCGTTTTTGCAGCAGCTTCCTTGGCCATATAAAGTCCCAAGGAACAAAGCATTTCTCCACTTGCGATCTTCTCTGGCAAAGGCGCAAAGCCCAAGGCTGATTTAGCCGCTGGACAGGCTAAATCCTCAGCAGTCAACATTAGTGTTTGGCCTCTTCGAGCAAGCATGAGAAGTTGACAATATCTGGATTTCTGTGGTGGAGACTTTATGTTTGGTTTTTGCTCCTCTGTTTTAACTATTTTAACAGCTATCAGCGGCGATTCTAATCCTAGAATCTGCTCGATTTTTAGGCTAACGACTTTATTTTCCACTTCTTTAGGCCTCTAAATCATTTTGGCTTCTATATTTTTGCCTCGTCGATTATTATTTTGGCTATTTTCTTGACATCTGCCTCGTAGATGTCAAGTGTGGGTACTTTTTGCAGGTATTTGGATATGTCAATTTCGTAGTCGATTCTTTTCCCAGCTTTCTCCAGGACTTTTGAGGCACAGCGGTTGCCACACCCGTTTATGACAATGTTCATTTTTGCTT
>JARVKA010000009.1 GCA_029775915.1 Nitrososphaeria archaeon
TATTCTAAGCTTTTGTTTTAATTCATAAATATGGCCTATCTTTTGAAGCATATTTCCTCAAATAAGTTAGTATAAAGGAGCTTAAAAACTTGACATCACATTATAGGTGGGATTGTCAAGATAAGCCCAACCTGATCTCTAGATTATAAAGCTTGATGAACACGTTTAAGAATTTAGTTATTGATGATATAGATGCTCTAAATGGGAAGCTATTGTAAAAGGCTTTAAGCCTTCTCTTCACCCTTGCGAAACCAAGACTCTATGCTATTTCTCTTACCTCTTGCTACTTGCTCATATTTCAATCCTAGCCTCTTCAATGCATCCACATACCAAGGCCCGTGATCCACGAGTATTAAGGGCTTATTCTCACAATATTGAAGAACCTGCTTGAGAAAGAGTTCTGCATCCAACCCACTTCTTGTATATGATACTCTTACTGCAAGGACTTCTCTTGTATCCACATCTCTTGCCATCCATACATAAACTTGCTCGCTATGAAGCTTGGTCTTGGTTTCATCTATAGCTATGGTTCTCCTCAGCTTCCTCTCAGGCTCCTTCAACACCCTTCTTAAGGCATGATACCATTGTCTAACAGCTTCATATGTGAAGCCTCTCCATTTGCTATACTTCTCAAGGATGAGCCTGAATAATGCATGAGGGCTGAAAGAACCTTATCCTGCAACGGTACTTTATTCCTTTTAAAGATCTTAGCCTCCTTTACTATCCTCACAAGGTAATCCAGTCCACTCATAGAGTATGGAGAGGGTAAAATAGAACAAAAAGCCTAAGGTCAAATAGACCAGACAAAATGGAGAACGTTATCTTGACAATCCCGATCTTTCCTGAAGCAAGTCTTAAAACATGTGTTAATAAGCCCTAATCCTAGATCGAGGGCATGTATCCACAGCATTGCATAACCATGATTTAAGATGGAGACATTAAACCTTCAGGCTAAGAAATGCGGATGGTTTCGAACACTTAAGGATCGAATGAGAAGATTTTATAACAACTTCTAGACAAGAAAGGGACTCATAAAGATCAACTTATTCCTCAACTTCTTCATACTTTATAATTGGATAAGACCTCATCAAACCCTGGAAGACTGCTAGCAATAACGTAAACCTAAAACTAACAGTATCTTGGGTCTTCAAGATAGAGCTTATAAGTAAAGATTTCGAGGTTAAAAGCTTATAGAGATGTTATCTGAAAAGGTTAATAGGCAAGAGTAGTTAAGGTATCTGAACTCTTTTGTTGTTGGCCTTGTAATAGCTGATGGAGGCGTAGTAACATACCACCATTTCTTACAAAACTAAATGATAAAGTCAATTTTGCAACGAAGCAAAAAAGTGTCCATATAATTATTTGAGTAATCTGAAGCGCATTTCTTTTGAACAGCTGGACTGTTAAGATCGCCTTTTTCACGATAGGGTTAGAACTTCCTGTAAAAAGTCATTCTCCCAACATGTCACAGCTGTGAGAGCCATACCATCTACAGTCGACATAACGGCTGCGAATATGGCAGCTAACATAATTCCAATGAGAATTGGTGGGAAATTCATTATAATGAGCTCAATGAAGGCTAAGTCTGGCGTGTGAAGATTTACACGTAACGCTCTAGCTATAAAAGACAAGAAACTCTATGGTGCATGCATCATCTAGGAGAGTACTCGGATTATGAAGCCATTTGATTATTATGGATAGAGGATCGGGCTCTACAGCGATAGAGTTAAACTGATAGATGTAACCTTTGGTAAGAGGAACGGATAGGGAGATGGTTCAGAACTTCAAACATATAATGAAAAGGTTCTATAAACAACATCAACCAGAGAGTTCATGACATACTTGATATATACCTCTTCCTTAAGCTCTACTCCTTTGATACAACAATCTTAGCTCATCAGAGCCTATGCAAATACTCTCCATATGTAACGTTAGGTTAAAATATCCAAGAGCAATGCGCTATGTTTATAATCAAGTGCCCTTTAAAATAGGGCATAAAATGAAGAATTTGAAGGATATTGAAACTATAGGGATTATAGGGGCTGGGAAGCTAGGTGAAGCTTTAATACAAGGTTTTCTCAAATCTCAAATAAAGGGCTCTAAAATATGTATATTTGAGATAGATCGAGACCGATCCAAGTATATAAGTGAAAAGTATAATGTAAGATGCTTAGATAGTGTAAGTGCAGTAGTAAAAGAGAGCGATTTAATTATTATCGCAGTCAAACCTATCGATGTAAAGACTGTAGCAAAGCAGATTGGGGAAACGATCACACCGGGAAAGATCGTTTTAACATTCGCTGCAGCTACACCTATAGAGTATATTTCAAAATATCTTCCAAAAAACACGCCTATTATAAGAGGGATGCCAAATCTTGCTGTATCGGTTCGTGAAGGTATGACCGCTATAGCTCATTCTGAAAATTGCTCAAGTGAGCAAGTTCAAGCAGTGATAAAGATTTTAAGCCTGTTGGGGAAGGTTGTTCAAGTGAATGAGCGATATTTAAATGTTGTTACAGCGTTATCTGGGAGCGGTCCAGCTTACATAGCTCTTATAATAGATTCTTTAGCTGATGCGGGTGTTAGATTCGGACTTCCTAAAGATATATCATTATTAATGGCGACTCAAACGGTATTGGGTGGTGCAAAGATGTTATTAGAATCGAATCAACACCCTGCTTTGCTTAGAGATATGGTTGCAACACCAGCTGGTACTACGATTGAGGCATTATTGAAGCTTGAAAGGGGTGGTTTTCGTGCAATGTTGGTAGATGCTGTTACAGCAGCTACTAAAAGGGCTGAACAATTGGAGCGTTTAAACCTTCTCAATAAAAATGATGATTAATAGTTTTATCACTTTGCAAGAATAATTATCAAATTAAAAGTTTAGATTTTATAATGAATTAATTGATTTATTTAATGTTAAGCTCTTTTCCAATTCTTTAAAACCCTTCTCTAACTCAAAATATATAAACCGACCAATGTCCCAAAAGAATATTACTACAATCGCTCCAACTACCGCTTGACCCGCTGCTCCTAAATAAATCCCTATAGTTGGTATTAAGTTAATGTAAGGAGATATCACAAAGAAAGATATTAAAATGATCATTACAATCATTAAATTTAAAGAAAATCTTTTTAATTTTGACATTCTTTGCATATCCAAAATTGGAAGAATTTTCAAAAGAATCTCTGGCTCAAATCCGAATAAACCTATAAGATTTCTTATAAGTGAGAAGACTGAGAGGGTTATTGCAGCTAAAACTACAATCCAATATACAATTCCTAAAGCGAGATTAGTACTTGGGATTGTTATATTCACTCCAAGAGAAATAGCTGGGAATAAAGCATAAGCTATAATCATTAATGTGAGTGTGAGTAATAAATATGTGAATACTTTAAGAATTCTCATTTTTAATAGCGCCAAAGTGTTCATACCTTGATACTCCTCAATTTTCATATTCAATCTTTTATTCAAGCTTTGATAAATCATACTGCCTAAACTCCAAAAGAAGAGAGAGATAATAGCAGCTATAGCCAATTGAGTCCCTGCAGCGATATACTCTCCAATCCCAGGGATTAAATATAAAGCTGGTGAGAATATCCAATATAAAATTAAAATAATCATTAATGTAAGTGAATTGAGAAAAAGTTTCGTAGTAGTTTTGGGATGCTCACTCGCTAATCCAGGTAAATGTTGTAAAATCACACTTTGAATTTTAAGAAAGCTTAGTATAGATCTAATAAGCCCTATTAACGAATAAATAAAAAGTGCACTAATAATTAAAAATAACATAGTGCTTGGTTGCAAACCAAGTAAAGGTAAATAAGTTTTAGGTAAGAGATTTATAAGTGGCATGAATGCGTAACCCATAATCAAAGCAATGGATAATAATATATAAGATCTTAACAATCGATTTATAGTAATCAAAACCCTACTTCTTTCCAATCTTTTATTGCTAAACTCACTTTTCATAATGCTAAATCTTCAAACCCTTTCTACATTAAATGAATTATTTAAAGGTATAGTTTCAAAAACTCTTAACAAATTATAAAATTTTGAATATTATTTTTAGATTTTTTCCAAAGCTCTTAATACATATTTATAAGCTCGTTTATGCGAAAATATTATGGTAACCTTATGATAATTATTGAATCTTTAGGAAATTCAGTAAAATTAACATCAGAATATTTAAGTTTAAGCATTAATGAATCAACTATTCAAGAGTTAAAGAATCTTGTTGCTCAACAACCAATACTTAGAGAGGCATTAGAGAATCTCTTAAGATGGGTTGATTTTCCAATCATTCGGATAAGTGATATAATTTCAGTTTCACTTGAAGCTATTCCAACTACTCCAGGTGGGGAACATTTATTCAAACTTTCAATCTTAGCTAAATATCGAGGAGGTCAAAGAAATTATGAAATCCATTTGAAGCCTGATGATGCAAGGAGAATCGCATTTGAGATTGAAAGTCTTATTCAAAAAAGATTCTAAAATCTCTTTCAATGCTTGAATAACGGTATTAAATACACATTAAAGAAAGACTAATTATGAAGGAGTGTGATATAAATTTGATGGTTAGTCTTAATGATTATCGGAGCATCGTAGGACAAGAAATTTTAGATGAAATAAAAGGGCTTGGAGAAAGGTTAGCGGGTGCTAAAGTTATTCATATAAATTCAACTAGAGTTGGTGGTGGCGTGGTAGAGATTCTTGAGAAATTAATTCCACTCCTTAAAGAGAGTGGTGTAGATGCTGAATGGTACGTTATTAAAGGTGATGAGATGTTTTTTAGAATAACTAAAAGTTTTCATAATGCGCTTCATGGGATGCAACTAACTATTAAGCAAGATATGTTTGATTATTATTTGAAGATTAATAAGTTAAATGCTGAAGAGATGGAGATTTTAAATGAAGCAGATTTTGTAGTTATACATGATCCACAACCCGCTGCATTAATAAAATACTTTCCTAAACGTAAAGGTAAGTGGATTTGGAGATGCCATATTGATGTTTCCACACCAAATCCTCAAATTTGGGAATTCTTTAAAGAATTCATTGCACAATATGATGCAACTGTTTTTCATGTAGATAAATTTGCAAAAAGAGATTTGTTAATAAGGCAATTCATTGTACCTCCATCTATCGATCCTCTTAGCCCTAAAAATAAAGATATGAAAACAGATGAAGTTAAAAAAATTCTTGAGAAGTATGATTTAAACCTTAAAAAACCACTCATATCTCAAATTGGGCGATTTGATAAGTTAAAAGATCCAGAAGGGGTTATAAAAGTTTACCAACAATTAAAGAATCCAGAAGGGGTTATAGAATTGGGAAGGTTCTTGAGAGGAGGAGAGTTATTCGATATGACTCAATTTGTTAGCGAGCCTATCGATTGCCAACTTCTTCTTGCTGGTGGACTCGCTACCGATGATCCTGAGGGTTTAGAAGTTTATAAATCAGTTCTCCGTCAAGCTAAAGATGATAAAGATATTCATATATTAATACTTCCTCCCCATGCAGATCTCGATATTAATGCTATGCAAAGGGGCTCTAATGTGGTACTTCAAAAATCATTAAAAGAAGGGTTTGCACTTACCGTTAGTGAAGCTTTATGGAAGGGTACACCAGTTGTAGGCGGTAATACAGGAGGAATTCCCCTTCAAATCATTAATGGTGTGAATGGCTTTTTAGTTGATAGTATTGAAGAAGCGGTTGCTAAAGTACGTTTTCTCTTAAAAAATCCAAAAAAAGCAAAAGAAATGGGTGAGAGGGGGAGAGAGTATGTGCGAAAGAATTTTCTTATTACTCGGCAAGTTAGAGATCATCTTCTCATATACTTAACGCTAAAGTATATTCCAAAAAAGTTAATTCAACTTTAATGAATCATTATGTATGATAGTATTTATTAATTTAAATTAACCATAAATTTTTAATAAGTGTTAATTATGAGTGTGCTCCAAGAAATAATATCTCTAAATTATCAAATGATTATTCAACAAATCCAAGCATGTATTAGAAATAAAGTGATAAGTTCGGGAAAGGATGGTGTTGTTTTAGGCTTGAGTGGAGGTCTCGATTCAACAGTAACTGCATTTCTTGCAACAAAAGCATTAGGTAATGATAAAGTGTTAGCATTAATTATGCCCGATAGAAGAATTACACCAATTCAAGATATTAGGGATGCAAAAGAAGTGGCTAATATGCTAAATATTGAGTATAAGATTATTGAGATCGAGCCTATTCATAAAGCATTTATGCAAAATTTAAAGGTAGATCGATTAGCAGAAGGTAATTTAAGAGCTAGAATTAGAATGTGTATACTTTATTATCATGCAAATCTTTTGAATCGGCTCGTAATGGGCACTAGTGATAGAAGTGAGGTATTAATAGGTTATTTTACAAAGTATGGTGATGGAGGTGTGGATTTTAATCCTCTCACGTGCTTATTTAAAACCCAAGTGAAAGAGTTAGCAAGGGTAATAGGCGTACCAGAGCGTGTAATTATTAAGAAAAGTAGCCCAAGATTATGGTTAAATCAAACTGCAGAAGATGAGATTGGCTTACCTTATGAAATTATTGATCAAATACTTTATCTCACATTTGATAAAGCTTTACCAAGAGAAGAAGTTGCGAAAAGGATTGGAATAAATTTGGATGGTGTGATAAAGATTTTGGAAATGTATGAGCAAACTCGGCATAAAAGAATGCCTCCTGACGTTTGTTATTTAAGATTAAATTATAAATAATGTGTAATTTGCACAAGAATTATGATTAAGATATCGTAGTTGCTACTTTTATCCTTGAATTTAAAGCTAATACACGTTCATATAAATCTAAATTATCTCTAACACCCCTTTCTAAACTATACTGCTTTTCATAAATCTCTCTCGCTTTAACTCCTAATGACTTTCTCAACTCATCATTTGATAAAATCGTTATAATCGCTTGTGATAATTGTTCAACATCGTTGGGCTTTAAAAGATAACCATTAACTCCAGGCCAAATTTGCATCATTATACCACCTGTAGCCGATCCAATCACGGGCTTTCCAAATGCCATACCTTCTGCAATAGTTAAACCAAACCCTTCCATAATTGAAGGCAAAACTACTACATCACATGCTTCATAAGCTTGCATTAACTCATCCCTTGATATACTTCCAGTAAAGATCACTTTATCCTGTAATTGCAATTCTTTTACAAGTTGTTTCAAATTTTGATCATAAATTCTTTTTTCACTTGCTTTCAATACCTCTTTTGTCATGGAACCATTACCAATAAATACACATTTTACTTTAGGAATCGCTTTAATAATATTAGGTAAAGCTTTAATCAATTTATCTTGACCCTTTAAAGAATCTATTCTTGCCACACAAAGAATGATTTTCTCATCATGATTTATCCCATATTTTTTTCTAAATTCATTAATTTCAGGTTTTTCTACTGTTACAAATGGAGCTATACAAGATATTTTATTCCAAGGCATGCCATGATGCAATGCGGTAGCCACATAAGATTTTGTAGATAAGACCACATTATCATACTCTTTCATATAATTGATGATAAAATCTATCCATACTTTAGGTACTTTACTAGTGAATGGAATATGCCAAGTGAAGATTTTAGGCACTTTAAGATCTCTTAACATCGATCCAAGTGGTAATACTTGAAAGTCATGCACATGTAAAAGATCAAAATTCTCCTTTTCATATACCTCCTTAACCATTTTAGCAAATTCCGTATTAACTATTAAATACTCATTGAAACCATATAGATGCTTATTTATCAATTTCTCCTCAGAAGCCTCTACACAATGAAATACCTTTAAAATAAGTTCTTTAAATCTTGTATAACCCTCTATAACTCTTGGATTTAAATCATTTTTCGGCACACGGTAAACCTTTATGCCTTTAATCTCTTCCTCAACGGGTGAATCTTTAGGGCGAAGGTGTATCACGTATAACTTATGCCCAATTTTATTGCACCAACAACCGAGCCAAAGTAGGTAATAAGAAACACCTCCAGTATATGGAAAGAAAGATTGGCTAACTGCACAAATCTTCATTCAAACTCACCCTCAAATCTTAAATCATGCTTTTCTAAACTCTTGCCCCTCTTTAAAGCGTATTTTGATAAAAATACCATTATTTTACTAGCCTCCTTATTAGAAATAAGCTTTCTAAGTTTTAATTGATTAATACCTTTAATTAAATCTTCAAATATTCCAGACCTTTCAAGTAGGTTAAGTTTAATACAGCAATTGAGGAGTTCATTTTCGAATGAGAAATCCTGCTCCATTAACTCATATATCTTATTCTTCATAATTTGATCGAAAATCTTCATTCGAATGTATATCTTCTTAAATGGGAGTATTTTATAAACTCGCTTAATAACTATAGGTGAATAAAAATTATACTTACGTTCACCCATTGTCTCGTAACATACCATATAAAAAGGTATCTCCAACATAATTGGAGTATCGAACTTTAAGTTTTTAGGGAGATAAACCGATGCATAAAGAAAGTTACGAATAAATGAAGATTTTAATTCACTTAATCTATCAATTTGTAATACTATCTTATCAGTTCTCATTATTATTTCATTTATCCATCTTTTTATATTCTCAATCTTTTGTGTCATCTCACTTTGCAATATTTTAATTCTATCCCTCATTTCATCAAATTTAACCCTATACTCTTTATCTATTTTTAAAATCTCCTCATGCCGCCTTTTCTTGACATCTTCAATTTGATAAGATATGCTTGTTAAACGATCTTTCTTCTCCATAATCAATAAGTTAGAATCTTTTATCAACCTTTCTAAATCACCTATTTGCTTATTCAACTTTATTAATGAGTCTTGAAGAACTTCTCTTTTTTCATTCTCTTGGCGTAATTCACGCTCTAATTGTAATGTAAATTCACCAATCTTATTCATCTCTCCATTAATTTGTAAAAGGCGCTCTCTTATTAAACTCAATTCCTCAATAATTCCTTTACGTGCTTCAGCTAAATCTTCGAGTTTATTCCGCTCCATTTTCAAAGTTTCAAGTTGAGCTGTTTGACTCAAAAGTTTATTAGATAACTCATTACGTTTACGTTGTAGTATATCTAATTGCTTAGAAAGAGTTTTACTTTGCTCATTTAAATCCTCTAAAACTTTAGAGTATTCCTTTTGTTTTTCTTGTAAATTTTGAATTTCTTTTTGTATTATTATTGATTCACTCATTAAGCTTTTAATCTCTTCTTCCATTCTTCTATTAACTTCATCAACCTTTGATTGATACTCAACTTGTAATTCTTTTATTTTATCTTCAGTCTTATCACTTTCAATCTTTGTTGAATATCTTTTTTGAATATTCTCAATCTCCTTTTTTAGCTTTCCTATCTCTTCATTAGTCTTCTCTATAAGATCTTTTCTTATACCATTAAGTGTTTTAATATCTGCTTCAGACTCTTTTAAAATTTGAATAAAATTCGAAACTTGTTGCCAAGAGAGTTTAGGATTTAAAGAGAGAGCATTAGTAATATTATCCTTCTTATAATGAATAATGCATGATTGTATATCAAAAATTATATCTTTTCTCGGAAAAATGCTTATAATGAGTGATCTAGAGCCTTTGAAATCGAGAAAGTTTAATGAATACTCTCTTAATTTATTTAAGTATTCTTCAGTTGATGATTTCTTAATTCCTTCAATAAAATTTGTATAATTTGGAATTTCATGATAATATATAATTTGAGGGAAAATATTCAAACCATCAATAATCAAACCAATATCTTCTTTCCAAGGCGCAATCCATAATGGGTAATAAATTTTAGTTATAAATGAAATTTTTACAATACCTTTAAATTTTTTAAAAAGTTTTTTAAATTCGGATTCAATTAAAAGAAAAAGAAGAGCTATTTCCGCTTCTTTTGGAAGATCCCTCTCCATTCCTTTCTCATCAATCTCAAGCGCGTAAGGTAATACTGGTAATGTTACCTCTTCCAAAAAATAAAAACCTCCAATTAAATTTACGTGTATGTGTTAATTAACACATTCAACCTAAATAAAGTTTCCCTAATGCTATAAGGCTCTGTTAACTTAAGGTCGTTTCTATCACCCATTAATGTCACGGATTATCCACATCATCTCAGGGCTGAATAGCTGGATAGGTTAGCCACCTCTAAACATATTCCAGTATGCATGCCCTCCTCTTGCGTTGAAGCACTCAGTCTATCCTTGAGCCTCTGAATTTCTCTCTATCACCTCATGGAACCAGCTGAATTCATACTTACGATGCTCGAGCTTGGTGCACGCCTTCGAGTAATAAGGGCGCCATTCATATTGGATGCCTCTCATAAGCCAAGGTCGTCAGGAATAGCTCGCCTGGATGCTATTCCTAGTCCAAGAGAGCCAAAACTTTAGGAAGCGTCTCTGGCTCGTAGGCGACCCATACCCATGCCACTAAGCCCCTAACTATGATGGCTGTCTTATCCAAGAGGAACAACGACATAGCCTTGAAGAACCTCCTGAAGCCTCTGGACCCCACTTCCAGACCGCCACGTGGCTCTTATCCATAAAAGGCTTAAGAGCCTTGAGGTAGACTTGAAGCTCAAGGCTACGAGGTAGAGGCTGTAGAGGACTACCGGAAAGGCAATCCTCACTCTTATAAACATGGGGAAAAGGCTGTAGCCCTAAGTCAAAAGCCTTAAGTTAACAGAGCCTGCTATAATTACAAAATATTAAAATAGTAAAACTTTTTTCAAATCGCTTATTAAGAAAATATACGAATTGGAAGTGAGCGTTTAAATCTATTCACACCTTATTAATAATCAATAGAAATGCGTTTAAATTTATCAATGATATCAGCAGTAGTGATAGATTATGATAGAACACTAACTGATGAGAATCTTAACTTATCGATTAAAGCTTTAGAAGCTTTAATAAGGCTTAAGGGAATGAGAGGTTGGCGTATTATTATAGCTTCAGGCAGACCTTTAAGCTTCTTCATTAGCCATAATGAAATTATTGAGTTGGTTGATGCGATAGTTGCTGAAAATGGTGCTGTAATATACCTTCCAAAAGATAGTAAAAAAATTATTATAAGGTTTGATGATCTTTCTAAGATTAAAGAGAGATTGTTAAAATTTAACATACCTATTGAAACTTTTGATGTGATTATATCGGTTAAGAGGGAAGTTGAAGAGCTTATAAAAAAACTCATTAATGAATCTGGTGTTGATGCTAAAATAGAGTATAATGTAGATACAGTTATGATTATGCCAAAAATAGTTAATAAGTTAAGAGGTGTTCAAATGGCTTTAAAATTGCTAAATATTAAAGGTGGCTTTATAGCGTTTGGAGATGGAGAGAATGATGCTGAAGTTATAGATAAAGCTAATATCGGCATTGCAGTAGCTAATGCTACTGAGATAGTTAAAGCTAAAGCAGATTATATTACCAATAAGCCTTATGGTTGTGGTGTAGCTGAGTTTATCGAAAGTTACCTTCTTTAAATATCAAGTTTGTTGAATTAATAATAAATCATTTTATAATTTGGAGTAAATTAATATAGTTAATAAATCGCCAATTACCAACATGATTATAAAACCTATAGTTATGTAAAATATTAGAGGTATAGCTGGCGTTGCCCATACACCACTATCTCGAAGGTAATCTTCATTAGCTCTTAATAAAGAGATTTTGAATTTACGCTTCCCATTTTTCACTTCCTCTAAAGCAAAGTAAAACCTTTTCCTCTCATTAGTATTTAATTTGTATCCAAGTAAACAAACTAAGAACTTTTTCCATAAACGCTCAGATTCAAAACCTTGAAAGATTTTTTTACCTCTAATTATGCGTGTTAAATTCTTAATAAGATAATATATTGGTAAAGCTAAAGTTAAGAGAATTGAATTGGTGAATGTGATTATAGGTGAGAATGGATATAAAGAGTAAGGTGGTTGATAAATAGGCAGTAAAAATGATAGTGATATAAGTGCTTTTGCATCAGCACCACCATAAAAACCACCGTAATAAAGTCCAATAGCGATAATTGAAGTAATGCCAATTGAGATAATTATTGATAAAAATTTGCTAAATAACATGCTTTCGAATACGAATTCATAAATTAATGTAATAATACCGATCGTTGAAAAAATGATCCAAAGTTTATCAGCCACCTCGCGATTCTTCAAATCACTATATGAAGCATATGTTAGCATAATGAGGCATAATAAAATTCTAAGTGTGAGAAGATTTAACATTAATGCAACCTCAATATCAATATTCCGATCATCACATTTTTAATTTTCTAATTAAAAGTTTGTTTTTGTTCCAACCCTCATAACGTATAAATGAGAGAAGGAAGAATCTTCTGTAGCACCATGCCAATGCTTCTCTCCAGCAGGTATTAATATAATATCACCAACAGTTACTAATCGCTCCTCTTTTTCAGTCGCAACTATACCCTTCCCTTGTATTACATAAAGTAATTGATCATGATCATGAATGTGAAATTTATTTTTAGCACCTGGTGGAAATGTTACAATTGCAACTCTAAATTCCTCAGAGCCCATAGATTCATCAAAAAGAGTGGTTACTTCTACAGTGCCTAAAAATATACCTCCAGATCTTTTTTCAACTTTCGCATCTTTAACATTTACTATCTTCATAATTAATCACCACCATTATACAGCTTCCTATATTAATATTTGCATATAAATTTAATCGAGCATTTAAGAATTTACTATAAGCCTTCTCAAATATTTTTCAATAAGATTTAAAATTAAAGTGATATTGTGAGTAAAAGTTTATGAATTTTACCATTTTTAAAAACAAAATTTATATATGAGATTTCCCTAAAAAACAAAGGGATAAGACAAGTTATGCTTGGTTTATATTACACCAAGCTCGGGAGTTCGACGATATGGGGTGTCCGTAATGGGCATCCACATTATCGCCGAATTTCGGGGCGTAGACCCCAAAAAGATATCCCGAGTGGAGGAACTTCAAGTAATTTTAGATAAAATAATTATTAAATCCGGTCTTCATGTTGTATCTTCAAAATTCCATCAATTCGAACCTTATGGTGTTTCTGCCATTTATCTTCTCAGTGAATCACACTTAAGTGTTCATACATGGCCTGAATATAGTTATATGGCTTTAGATATTTTTACTTGTGGGGATGATAATCCAGCTTTGAAAGCTTTCGAGTTATTAATAGCAGAGTTTCAACCAAAAAAGGTTAAAAAAAGGATTATCAGAAGGGATGTGATTGGAGAAGATAAAAGCTAAAATTTTAAATGAAATTGCAACTTCAAATAAAACTTTTTGGGAGCTTCTCGATAAATCAAATTGCTCTCTTAAAGATTTTATCACAACGTTGAGAACGCTTTATAAAAAAGGTATTATTACTACTGATGGTAATTATTTTTATTTAACCGATAAGGGTAAGAATAACATTAATTTAAAGAGTTTAAATTTTAAGGTAGATATTTGTTCAAATTGCTATGGTAAGCGTATAATTCCAAGAATGAAATTTAAAGAGATTTTGGAAGGTTTTAAGCGTATAATTGAGAAAAGACCACGTCCAAATCTTGATTTCTTTCAAGGTTATATGTTAGAACAAGATGTGATTTCAAGGGTTGCTTTAATGCATTATTATGGCGATTTGGATGGAAAGAGTATTATTTTAATTGGTGATGATGATTTATTAAGTATCGCTTTATCTTTAACTGAATTACCATCACGTATAACAGTCTTAGATATTGATAAAAGGATAGGTGAGTTTATAAAATCTATTAATAAGGATTATGGCTTTAATATTGAATTTATAGAGTATGATGTATCTAACCCATTGCCTCAAGATCTTTATGAAAATTTTGATACTTTCTCTTCAGAGCCCCTTGAAACATATTCTGGTTTAAGAGCATTTTTAATACGTGGTGTGAGTTGCTTAAAAGAAAATGGTGTTGGTTATTTTGGCTTAACTCTTTATGAAGCCTCACTTAAAAAATGGTTAGCTATACAAAAGCTCCTTTCAAAAATGAATTGTGTTATTACTGATATAATTCAAGGCTTCTCAACTTATCCAATGGATTACGGTAATTTGAATTATGAAGAATTCGCTTACAATTTGGGTTTTAAAGTTGGAAAAAATCTTGGTGTGAATTGGTATAAATCTGCTTTGTATAGATTTGAAATACTCGGTAAAGCTAAGTTACCACTCGAATTTAATAAAAAATTAAGGGTTAAATTTATTGATTTAAATGAGGATATAACTCATCCAAAACTTTATAAAAAAATTTTAAAAGAAGAATAAAATTTTATTCTTAAACCCATGCTTAGAATTTAAATTCATTCAAAACAAAAATTAAAGATTGTGTGAGTGTTAAAAATTTATTAAAGTTTTTGAACATTTTTAGTGTTAGATTTTTTTGAAAAATTAAAATTTTTCCTTACACACTTACACTAAATGGAATAATAGTGAATGGTTTCAATATTAGAAAATTTTAAATTAAAGAAAATTGCAAAAATAAGTTTGCAATTAACAATTTGCAAGTCTTGTTTAAATTATCAAAAATGGTGAATTGTGAGGTTATAGAGAGAATCACAAGATTTACTGTAAGGGTAAAGATTAATGGAGAAGAGAAATTAGCATTATTGCGTAATACAGGGCGCCTTTATGATTTAATTTATCGAGGTTCATTAGGGGTATGCTTAAAAACTCAATCACCAAAGAAGAACGAATTTATTTTAATTGGTATAAAGGTAAATAAAGAGCAAATCGCTTTAATCGATACTAAATTGCAAGCTAAAGCTTTTGAACAAACTATTAATTTGAATTTAATCCCTTGGTTGTATGGGTGGGTTATTAATTCTAAAGAGGTTTTTATTCAAGATTCTAAGCTTGATTACTCTATTTTAAGTTTAAATAATGAGCAAGGCTTTTTAGAGTTAAAATCTGCGATTCAATTTAATGGTTATTACGCTAAATATCCAGATTGTCCAACTTTACGTGGTCGTAAGCATATTCACCTATTAAGAATAATTAAGAGAAATGGATATCGAAGTATTATAGCATTTATAGTAGCCCATCCTTACGCTCAAGCCTTTACACCAAATGTAAATTCAGATCCTAATTTAGCTGAAGAATTGAATCAAGCGTATAAAGAAGGTGTTGAAGTAATGCGGTGAAGATTTATTTAATTAAAGATGGTTCAATTATTTTACTCAACCCTAATTTACCAATTCGAATTTAAATATATCTACTATTATTATATAGTGTGAGAGTTCTTGAGCTACATATTGAGACCTATAGGAGTAGTTGAGAAATGTGAGGGTGAAATAGCTAAAATAAGAATTTACAATGATTTTATAGAAGGGTTAGAAAGAATAAATGATTTCTCACATATAATTATAATTGGTTGGCTTCATCTTAGTGATAAAGAAGAAAAAAGAAAAACGATTAAGGTTAAGCCTAAAAGACATCTTGGAGCACCTATAATTGGAGTATTTGCATCTAGGAGTCCCGATAGGCCTAACCCAATCGGGCTTTGTGTTGTTGAACTCTTAAAGGTGGAAGATTCTACTTTAATTGTAAAGGGATTAGATTTTTTTGAAGGTACACCAATTGTTGATATCAAGCCTTATGTACCAAGGGCTGATTGTATTATTAATGCTAAAGCTCCAGAATGGACGCTTCATGGTCCACCGATGTAAAGGCTTAAAAATATTGCTCGTAAAGGCATCAAGATTATAGATATTGTGTTATTGTAGATTCTAAAATTTTCTTAGGCATAGCTCCTATGATTTGATCCACAAGCTTTCCATTTTTAAAGATTAATAATGTTGGTATACTCATTATTCCATACTCCATTGCAGTAGCATTATTTAAATCCACATTTAATTTTCCAAATACGATTTTACCCTTATACTCTCGAGCCAACTCTTCTATAATTGGAGCGATCATGTGGCATGGACCACACCATTCAGCCCAAAAATCCACTACTAATAATGGGTATTTACGAATAGCTTCTTTAAAATTCTCATCAGTGAGTTCAATCGGTTCACTTGGTAAATCTTGCTTTTCACCTTTAATTCGATTCATCATCTCTCGTAACTTCTTTTGCTTGAGCCTTTCTAATTCATCTATATCGCTCATAACGATTATTTTGCGTTAAATAATTGCTTAAAAGCCTATCGCTATTAAATAATCCATTACTTAATCTCATAATTTATTTCAAATACCATTTTAATATTATTTCATTCATATCTCAATGCTACTACAGGGATCATTCTTGATGCTCGCCAAGATGGTAATAATCCAGCTAAAGCACCTATCGCTACTGCCATGGCGAATGTTCCAATTAATAATTCAGGCGTTATTATAGGCGTAATAATTGTTGATTGAATAGCGGTAGCTGCTTGCCCAGGTGGTCTAAAACCAATAAATCCTAAACCCCCTCCACCAAACATCCCTATAATAGCAAAGGATAAGAATGAGCCGAGAATTATGCCGATGAGTCCTCCTAATGCACCAGTTAAAGTCGCTTCTGCTAAAAATATACCAAGTATATCCCTTGGGCTGTAACCAAGTGATTTCAAAATACCTATCTCTTTTGTTCTTTCATGAACCGATGTAAACATCGTTGTCATTATACCGATAAAAGCGACTATTACCGACATAAAAGCTACAGAGACTAAAATTGCTGAGATGCTTTCATTTACCGATTGAATATTAGATAGCATTGCAGAAACAGCAACTACTCTAACCCTACTGCCATACAAGTCTGATATTGCATTTTGAATATTACTAACATCATTAATTGTACGTGCGACAACGTAAATGCCCGAGTATGTTTGTGAACCAGTTAATGATTTGCCAATACCTATTGGTACAAAGATAGTATCATCAGGATTTATAAAGAAACTTTGCCCGAATGGTTTAAGTATCCCACTAACTACAAAAGCTCTACTTACTTTTACAATTCTCGTTCCAATGCGTGTATTAATCGATGTTGAAATAACATTATTAAGCGTTACACCTTGAGAGCCATCTTGTGGATTTGCTATATTCGATCCAATAACAGCTTGAGATAATGCTTTTGGAAACTCACCTTCCTCAAGGGATATTCCAGGCAATATCGACTTTAACTTAGAGATATCTAAAGCTATTATTGAAATATCTTTAGTTTGACTACCACTTCTAATTGTAGCTCTAATATTGTAATATGGTATAACAACTTCTACATTTGGTATTTGGCTAATAGTTCTCACTACTGTATCATCCATTCTTAAACTAGATCTCATACCTGGCATAACGAAGATTGTTGTTAAACCAAGTTTATTGAATCGTTCAGTAACACTAGCACCAAACCCTTGTGTAGCACCAACTAAAGCGACTATTACAGCAGGACCGATTGTAATACCGAGAATTGTTAAAATAGCCCTTAACTTTCTATTCTTCAATGCTCCAAAAGCGAATTTTATAATTCGTAATATTTTCATAATCCCACCTTAATCACTATGCATTTTACTCTTATCACTATGAATTACAACTCGCTCAATCACACCATCTCTTATATGAAAGACTCTTTGAGCATAAGCCGCAACTTCCATATTATGTGTAACGATTACCATAGTAATCTTCAACTTCTCATTAAGATATTTTAATAATTTCATAATTGAGTGAGTTGCTTTCGTATCTATATTACCAGTAGGCTCATCACCTAGAATTATTTTGGGTTGGGTAATAAGCGCTCTAGCTATAGCTACACGTTGCTGCTCTCCTCCACTCAATCTATCTGGCGTGTGATGAATTCGATTAGCTAATCCAACCCAACCTAATATTCTTCGAGCTTTTTCCCTTATCTCTCGATCTGGAATATTTCGTATAAGTAAAGGTACTTCAACATTTTCTAATGCGGTCATTCTTTGAATGAGATTAAAAGTTTGAAATATAAAGCCAATCTTTTGATTTCTAAGTTCAGCAAGGGCATAATCATTAAGCTGAGATAAATCTACACCATCGATGAATACTTTTCCCTTTGTTGGTCTATCTAAAGCACCCATTAAATTCAAAAGTGTGGATTTGCCACTGCCCGATGGCCCCATTATACAAACGAATTCTCCAGCATTTATATGAAGAGATATTCCTCTAAGTGCTGGAGTATAATATCCACCACTCGTATAAACTTTATGAACATTCTCGCACACAATACTCATTGATTAGCCTCCTCTTTAGGAGTTTCAAAACTTTCCCAAGGAGGGGGTTGTGAAGATTCTTGAGTTTCTTGAGGCTCTATCTCCTTTTTTAATTTTGATGGTAATGATAAACCTATAATAATAAGAGCTAAGCCACTCGCTCCAATTAGGTAAGAAATAACCCTTAAATAACCCATTTGTTGCGAAAGAGCGGTTGAAGTGATTGCTAATTGAGCACCACTTCTACTCGATGGGCTTGGATTAAAGGTTTGAGGGAGGCCGAATAATAATATTCTAAGTTGCGTATCTGAATATGCTAAAGTTATTAAAGCTGCAGCGATGAAAACTATACCGAATATTAATAAAAATTTACGCATTAAATATCACCCAATATTTTAAATCACCAAGTATAAACTTCATACTAAATATTCTATTGGGAGATATTAGAACTTTAACTACTGACTCTTGTGCAGTCTTTTTTATCGATTTTCGAACCTTCAACAATACAATTATCGTAAGAATAATAATTAAAGCTAATGCTGTAAAGAAAGCCAAGCCTATATATGTCATACCTAAAATCAATGTTTGTTGTGTTGTTGGTTGGGTTACTCTAATTTGCTCTTGAAAAGTACCTATAGTTATACTTGTTGAAGTAGTAACACTCATAGTTTTATTGTAATTATCACTGTAAGTTATAATTATTGTAATAGGGTATGTTCCATTTCTCGCTCTTCGATCAACTTGTGCAGTAATACTGAATGGAGTTATTACATTCGTATCCACTTGGCCTATATATTGTGGAACACACGTGATGAATGGTGCTGTGCTACGTGCACTAGCAATTGTATACATGGCTGGAGTATTTCCACGATTGAGAAGATTGCCCACAATGGTAAAATTACCCCCAGGCGTAACTCGTGATGGTGAAACTTCCAAATCTTGAATCGTCATATATATAAGGCCATGTATAGCAAGATTGATAATTTGAGTTTCAGAATAGGATATACCAGAAGAGTCTTCATAACTCATATCCATTTGAAGTGTGCAAATTTTATCAATTGAATCGAGTGTGGCGAAGATTTTTGGCGATATGGTAATACTACCTTTTGCTGGAATAGATTCAATAAACCATTTATTTTGACTAGCTAAACTTATTGTAGTTGATGGTGTTGATAAAGTTATTACAATTGAATAAATCGGATTTACATCAATGTTGGTAATTTTAATTCCAAGATTGTTAACAATACCAGCGGTTAATATGTTATCATTAAGTGAGATTAAGATTGGGCTTATTAACTTCTTAATTGATAGTCCTATCACTCTACTCTCTGTATATGTTATCTCACGTTCATCCAAGTATGTGAGTGTGAGCTGTAATTGAAGAGAGCTTCCTTGAAAGCTTTGAGGTACTAATAACGATACAATAAAAGAAGTATTGGCGTTTGGTTGAATTATATTTGAATATGTTTGCTTATCCCCTGAGATTATAATTGCTGGTGATGGTGCTATAATCGATAGAGATAAATTATGAATAGGTTGGCTTCGAGTATTTGTTACAGTTATGCATAATTTACTTACAGTATTTGGAATTATCGAACTTATATTTTGAGATATTTTTAAAAAACTTGAAGAATCTTTAGCAATTTTAAAACCTATAACTCTAATTGATGATTGAGTTGAGCCGTCTGGCTTACGATAAGATATGGATAACTGCAATTGTATCATGGATCCTTCAGCTGATGGGGAAACATAAATTGAGATTGGAGATTCAATCACGCTAAATCCTTCAAGTTTTTGAAAGTATAGAGAGTTGCTACCACTTATAATCGCTAAACCACTTGGTGGTGAAAATATAATTTCTAAATCATTAATTGTTAATGGTCCTAAATTTCTTATTAAGATGGGGATTTTGTTAATCATACCTGGTAAAAGGTTTGAAGTTCGAGTTTGAATTTCTATAATTGAGTATTCAGAAGGTAAGATATTAAACCCTATTACTCTACTTGAGGATTGTAAAAAGCCATATCCATCTCTATAAGACATTGAGATAGCTATTTGAATATTTGAAAGTGCTAAATTATTAGTTACATGAATGGTTAACTTTTTATAAAGTACATCATTCGGTGCAATAGATTTAATACCAATTCTATTATCACCATTTACAATTACTACACCATTGGGAAGAGTTAAAGTAGCTTCAAAGGATGATGCTTTTCCCGATCCCGTATTCTCAATTCTTAATAATAATTCATTCAAGCCTCCTGGAATAAGATAACTTGAATTTGCTGAGATGATGATATTTGGTTTGCCTAAAAGAGGAATATTCACTTCGATTTCAACGGGAATTGCTCGAATAGGCCCATCCTTTGATACCATATAATATTCAATATTCATTGTTAAATTATAATTACCAATCTTAGCCTCAGGATCTACATTAAGAATAAATGTAAAGGTAGCTATCTCTCCAGGTTTAACTGTTGAACTATAAAATGATGTAGTTTTATCCCCACCTAATGTATTAGAGAAAGGATATTTGAGATTGAGTGATGCAATGAGTGATGTTATAGTGTAATTAACTTGATGGCTTACCATAATCGTTAATGGTACACCAGAATCACCAGGTGCAACAGATAACTTTGAGTTAACCTCACCCCAATGTACTGAAACTATTCTAAAATCACTTACAAAAACTTTTAACTCATAAGTAGCAGGTCTTGCATAATATACTAAACCTTTAACCCTAATATAATGAAAACCAGCTCTCTCTGTTACATAAACGATTTTCTCAATGCCACCTACATCCATATACTCCCAATTCTCTGAAGATGCTAAAAGTCCAGTGTAGCCATCTACAGTATCTGGTGAGTATAAATATAGATCTAAACTCGCTTTACCAGGAACTACAAGAATTATACTAATCTTTTGCCCAGGTTGTAAATCTATTTTAAACCATTGATCTTGATCGTAAAAATCAAATAAATACCTACCAGATGTTATTTGTAATGCATTTTTTGGTAAGTTGCCAGGATTTTGTGCACCATAAATAGGTTGTAGATTTATAAGTATGGGTGTAAGAAAGATTAAGCAAATGAAAGTCACAATATAGTATTTCTTGAGTTTATACACGCTTATGCGCTTATAGGTATTTTTTATGCTAAATAAATTAATATTATTCATTAATAACTCACCAATAATTTGCGCAATATTACTTTAAGTAATGAATAAACTATAAAGATAGTCATACCAATTATAATGAGCCATTGAAAGTTTGTGAGATTTATTAGTGATGGGATATAAAGGGGTGCGAATAAAAAAATTTCAGGATCTTGAAAGATCTTCTCATTAAAGTGGGGGAAGGTGAGTTGATGAGCAAATACCATACGATAATGCCAATTTATATTCTCACTAAAGCTTGGATTTAACCCTTTCACATTAACACCTTCAGGCACATTTATAGGTGTTGATATTAAAAATACTGGTTGAAGAGTAGAAATTACAACATTCATTTGATAATTACCATCTATGATTGCATCTGGGTTATGAGTTATTAAAGATTTCACAGATTCGCTAACCTTCTCTATTAAAGCTACTCTTTGATCTTTAATCTCTAAAAAGTCTTTATATTTGCCTTCCTCTTTAATTATAACCTCATTCTTACCATGATAAAGAACTGCTGAAATGAGTGCTAATTTAACATCCTCACCAGAGAGCCACTTCATATTATCAATACTATACCCAATCTTAACTTTCGGTCCGTTGCGCTCAAGAGTTAAATGATAATCGAGGCGTATATTCACGGTATCCCTTTCAAATTTATATTTGTAATCTATAAAGCGCCAATTGAAACTTTTAACCGATGCTGATATACTCCATTTATATTCAAATGGTACTTCAGCTCTTATTACAGTTGGACCATTAAATGTCCAAGACCATAATTGCTCACCACGCTCAAAACGATTAAGCATAGGTGCTAATGGATATATTTTAAGAATTTTATCCTTATTAAGATTCCAATTAACCTCTTCATCAAAGAGTTCTTTATTCAAGCTCTTTCTTACTGCTACATTAAGAATACCATCACCATTCATATCATCAAATTGTATTAAGTAAAGTGGGATGTAAGTTAATGAGTAATCGAGTGAGTCGTCTTTTAAAAGCTTTACCATTTGGAGTATTGGATATGTATCATAAACTCTTAAAGAAGTGCTACTTTCTCTCAAGCCTCTTTCAGATGCTATCTCCCATGCAAAAGTAATATCGACCTTACCACCATCTTGTGTTGGTATTGTAATTTTAAATCCTGTGTATCGAGAATCTTTATATCCTGCATGAACATAGGTTATAGATGGCCCATCAGCTTGAGCAAAAAAAGTGGGGCTGGAGAGTACTGCCACGAGCATTAGCACCAACAGTACTCTCCTTAACATTTTTCTCACACCTACTTACGTAGCGGTGGAAGAGCAATAGGCATTATTTCACCAGTCTTGCCATCTACTTTTACATTACCGATTGTATTACCTTTATAATCAATGATCGGTACATTGTAAATAAATCGGAGTTGCTTTGGTTCACCAGCACTCCAACCTTTCTTTAATGATTCCTCAACAACTTTTTTAGCATCTTCGGATGTTGGTGTATTAAGCTTCGCAAGAATTATATTCATAATCACTTTATCTTTGTATTTAATACCCACAACCCATACGTTAACTCTATCCTTTACTTCACCAACTTTAAATTCCTTTATAGCATTATTTACTATAGTCTTAGCTTGTTCACTATTTATCTTAAGTATCGTTGAAGGCCTTCTTAGAATCTCACCACTCTTTCCATCAACCATTACGTAACCTATCGTTAAATTATTTGAGTCAATAATTGGAACAATGTATATAGTTCCCATTAATTTTGGTTCACCAGCACTCCAACCTTTCTTTAATGATTCCTCAACAATACTCCTCGCTTGCTCTACGGTTGGAGCACTAATCTTACTTATTCGAATTGATAATACTACACCCTTATCATCTTCTATAGGAATAATCCAATCCATTTTAGAAGAAGAAATTGTACCTATTTTGAAGTTAGGAATGTCCGCTTCAACAATCGCTCTAGCTTGGTCAGCATTTATAGTTAAATTACCAAACCAGCCCCGATTTGTAGGCACTATTGGACCTTTAAAGCCCCATTTATTGAGATCGATATATGCTACTCCGAATGAATAACCAATTCTTGATTGAGCGAGCTTAGAATGGTCAAAGAGTGTTGATGTTCTTGATTCTGCTCTAAATGCTTCACTTATTGAAAGTGTTAAACCTATCGTTACCGTTACTACTAAAATGGCCACCATTGCTATCAATACGATTTTACGATTCATATTCCCACACCATTTAATTAAGAAAAAAGGTTTTTGAGCCTTTTCTTTCGAATTTTTCGAAGATTTACAAGGATGATATATTCGGAATTTTCGAATAAGATTTCATAATTAGTAAATATTAGATAAAATGAACGCCAACGCTAATGAAATGTAAAGTGTAATGGAGGCTGAAAGAGCAGCTTTTTCTGCACCCAATCCCTTAGATAGGGATATGGCTGAGGTAAGAAAGCAAAGGGAATAACCAATCCCAACAATCATGAGAATTTGAACTTGGAGGCTTGTTAATGTAATTTGAAAACTTTTTGTTATCACATATACCGTTGGCAATATAAGATTAGGGATGAGTGAAAAAGCTGAGCCTAAAAAGAGATACTTTACACCTTCAGAATTTCTATAAACAATATAGGATATTAGATTTGCAAGGATATTAATCATCAAATATCCAAAGATGAAGATTATAGGTATGTAAAATTTTTGGATTGGCAAATACTCCACATATATTAGAATAAGTGGGTATAATTCCGATAAATATGTGATTAAAGCACCATAAATAAGAGTTAGAGTGGCGATAAGAATTGAGAGTTTTGGCATAGCGTATAAATGAGAAATGAGCTTCCATCCTATGAGCCATAAAGTGATATAACCAGTTATTGTTGAATCACGCTTAATAAAGCGGCTCGATGTTAATTTTTCACTACTTTTTAATAATAATTGATATGCAAATTTTCCCTTATCATTCAAATAATACTTTCTATCTTCATTTTGCTCAATGAGGTTTTTAAGGAGATCAAGTTGATAATAAAGAGTGCCAGTACTAACATTTAAATAAGCTTTAAGATCGGTAAAACTACCAAATTCATGCTCACCAAGATAACGAATTATCTTCCTCCTTAAAGGATGGCCAAGCATAGTGAAGAAATATGAGATTTCATCCTCCAAGTTAATCCATCACATTTTCTATAAGCAATATTAATTACGATAATCATAAAGTTTTTTGTGTTAATAATTTAATTCTTCACAAAAATTAAAATTTACCCAGTAATAACCTTTAAACCACCCATATAAGGCTGTAAAGCTTCTGGAATAGCTATACTACCATCCTTTTGTTGATAATTCTCCATAATAGCAATTAAAGCCCTCTCAGTAGCTACTAAAGTACTATTCAAAGTGTGCACAAACTTAGCCTCTTCATGGGGTTTATCTCTATACTTTATGTTCAATCTTCTAGCTTGATAATCTGTACAATTGCTACATGATACGACCTCACGATACTTTCCTTGACCTGGGAACCAAGCCTCTAAATCGTATGTTTTAGCAGCTACTTTACCCATATCTCCAGAGCATAATAATACTACCCGATATGGAATTCCCAATCTTTTAAAGAATTCTTCAGCATTGCTAATCATAAACTCATGCTCTTTCCAAGAATCTTCAGGTTTACTAAACACAAATTGCTCTACCTTTTCGAATTGATGAACTCTAAATATGCCCTTTGTATCTCTACCATGTGCGCCAGCTTCTTTTCTAAAGCAAGGGCTCATACCCGTATATCTTAATGGCAAATCTTTACCATCCAAAACTTCATTCATATGCATTGCAGCTAAAGCATGTTCAGAAGTACCGATTAAATACAAATCTTCACCTTCTAACTTATAAATCACATCTTCAAAATCTGATAGGATAATAGCACCCGACATTGCTTCTCTTTTCAACATATATGGCGGTTGAACAAGAGTAAAGCCCTTTCCCTTCATAAAATCGAGTGCAAAGTGAATTAAAGCGTAATTTAAAAGTACTAAATCGCCCTTCAAATAGTAAAATCTAGCTCCAGCAACCTTAGCAGCTCTATCCAAATCGATTAAACCTAACTTCAAACCAAGATCGATGTGATCTTTAGGCTCAAAATCGAATTGGGGCGGTTCTCCCCAACTTCTAATTACCACATTATCATTCTCATCCTTTCCCTCTGGTACAGATTCATGGATAAGATTTGGAAGTTGAAGCATGAGGTTATTGAATTCCTTCTCTATCTCTTGAATCTTATAATCTATCTCTTGAATCTTATTTGATAAATCCTTCATCTCAACAATTTTTTTTGAAATATCCATACCTTGCTTCTTTAAATTACCAATCTCTTCCGATACTAAATTCCTTTGATGCTTCAACTTTTGAACTTCTGTAATTAAAGCTCTTCGAGTTTGATCAAGATTTATCAATCTATCTAAAGGAAAACTTATACCACGCTTTCTTAACATCTCTTTAATTAACTCAGGATTTTCTCGAATAAGTTTAATATCCAGCATTAATCTTCAACCACCTTTATTACACCCAATAAGACTTGAACATTCTCTAATAACTCATCAACCATAGATATTAAAGTTTCCATACTTTTTGAGGAATGAATATCAATTATTAAATCCTCACCTTTTATATCCATACTCATAGATAACCCTTGAGGGAAGTTAACATTATCGGGTAAAAGGCTTTTGTATATACTCTCTGCCACACGATGATTCTCACAATGTATTACCAACTTTAACTCTTCCCTCATTTCAAACTCCTTAATTTAAGGGAGATAAATTCTAAAAATTTTTCTACATTGGTTAGTGGAATTCTAGCTCCAGCTGCTGTATCATGACCTCCTCCCAAACCTCCACATTGAGTTGCGGCTTCATTAATTAAAGATGCGAGGCTAATAAATGGCTCACAATCTATACCAAATCTCACTGAAAACTTAACTTCATTATTATTCATAATAGTCTTAACCAATATTAACTTACCTTTAAATCGAGGAATAGTAGCTAATATCGATGCTAATGGACTGAGCATATTCGGATTTACCAATCCATCACCATTTATAAGAGACCACATCTCATTATCGATTACCCTCGATTGATCGGTGAGAATGATTTGTAAATAACGATTCAAATCTTGCCGATACTCTTCAAGAATCTTTTGAGCTTCTTGAAGAGCTTGATCTCTATCATTTAAGCAAATGGATATGCCAATACTAGCCCTTCCCATTCTACCACATGCATTCAAAAGAGTTCCAAATTCTCTTGCATCTCTTAATGGTGTATTTTCATCTTCTTTAATTAAAGTATAAACTGTACCGATCAAATCTTCCACTTTTTTATTAACAGCTCCGCTTAAATGAGGGATTATCACTTCTACCACCTTCATCTTCTCCTCATTGGAGAGTTCAGCAATCGTTCTCCATCGCCCATTATCCTTTAATTTAATACCTGCAGATGTAAGACTAGCGAGGCATAAATCCCTATTACTTGATAAATTAGGGATGTAAGGCATAGTTGTAGAGGCTATTGCTTCATGTATGGGTTTTGTCTCTCTACCATGAAGGAGAAGATCAGTAGTAACTTTTAAATATCCATACTTTAAAGCGTCATTAACGATCTTTTCATTTAAGCTAATAAGAGATCTTTTAATGCCTTGATCTTGCCTATCAGCTAAAGAGGCTATTACAGGCAAATATGAGAGATCTACATTATTTTCATCCATTTTTATAGCTATGAAGTAAGCCATACCAGCGCCACAAATCTCAACGCTACCATTAAAACCGAATTGCCATGCATTAAAAACATTATCCATACTTAACTCTTCATTGGATACTTTATGATGATCGATTATAATCCATCGATCTTGAAGTCTTTTAATAATCTCATTTACCAATCCACCACCAATTTCACAAAAGATGAATAACTCATAATCGCTCTCTTTAAGCTCATCCAACAATTGTAATTCTAAATCTCCAATAACCCTAACCATGAATCGACCACTTTTCCGATAAATAGCTTTGATAAGAATACTTGCAGTAGCTATACCATCCGCATCGATATGAGCTATTAAAGCGATTTTCTTCCCAGCCTTAATTACATTAATTATTCGCTTAGCAATTTCTTCAGCCTTTTGTAAAAGCTTTTCAAAATCGCCCATGCTTATTACTCTATGCTAATTGTGCCACAACTGCAGAATATTTCCAATCTGGTGGTAACTTCCCCAGCTCTTTATAATATTCTGATAATCTATGTATTTTTGCTTCTAAAAGTTCTAAAGCATGAATGCTTTTTCTATCACCTTTATGAATTTTGAGATGAGCTTGAATCCTACTCGCTCTCCTTAAAAGATTGCTCAAATCTTCAGGTATGGGAGGGAGTAGTTTATTTTCTTCTAAAACTTTTGTAATCGATTTGCCTAAAATCGGTTTAACCAATGGGATGGCGTATTCATCCCTTAATTTCATACCTATTTCACTAGGAGTTAATCCATCCTTCGCCATTTTCACAATCAAAGCGGTGATTTCATCCGGGCTATAAGTAACCCATGATGGAATATGTCGAGAGGCGAGTCTAGTGGAGTGAGATTTTCCACGCCTGTGTGAGTGTGTCCTTGCCATTTTCTATCATTAAAATCGCTATTATTATTTGTAAATAAAGATTGCGATATATAAAATTTGAATATTGAATGTTAACCTTAATATGAAATTTGGGTAAACAAAATTTACAATCACGTTCTAATTATTTATTAATTTCTTTGAGTGACCAATTAATAAATTTCATCAAAGCTTTAGCCCTATGGGAATATTTATTCTTCTCTTGAGGGGGCATCTCTCCAAAGGTTTTAGATAAATGATTGGGGATGAAAATGGGGTCGAAACCGAATCCATAAGTCCCGCGAGCTTCATATGATATTCTTCCCTTAACTACACCTATAAAGCTCTTAATATTCATAGATTTGTCTGCAAAAGCTATCACCGATTTAAATTCAGCTTGCCGATCTTCTACACCTTCCAAAATCTTCAAAATACCATTCAAACCTATAGTACGATAAACATAGGATGAATATGGTCCAGGGAAGCCATTTAAACTGCGTATGAATAAACCTGAGTCCTCTAATATTAAAGGGGTTTTTGTACCGCTCTTCAAAGCGTTATATAAAGATTGGGTAGCAATTTCAATTAAATTATCACTTTGTATTTCCAATATCTTTCTTCTTACCATAATTACATTTATCCCATACTTTGAAAGTATATTACTTACTTCCGTAAATTTGTGAATATTACTTGTAGCAAAGTATATTTTTTTAATACTATCCTGCACGTGCATACCTACCTCTTCGCTCTATCTCCTTAATTTTGTTAAGTAAAACTTTAACCATACTCTCCCCAGCTATAGTGCCATAACCTTCTAAAATCTTTGCAAAGATTTTTTTACTATTCTTATGTGCACTTGTTAATACCTCTTTGATTAAATGAAGATCTACCGCTTTATCCTCCAATCTTTGGGAGAAAAAGGATAATCCAAAATCGATTAACACTAAATTCCCATCATTTGAAAGAATAAAGTTGGAAGTGGTTAAATCCCCATGAATAAAATTTTTTCTATGTAGCTTTGCAATACATTGACCCAACTTTATACATAATTCATCAATCGATTCACCATTTGATGAATCGATAATCTCTTTCATCCTCCTCCCTTCTATATATTGCATAATAATCTCACACCTCTTTGTATCCACTAAATAAACTAAAGGTGTGGAAACGCCTAATTCACGAGCTCTCATTAAAAATAACGCTTCTTGTAATGTTCTGCGCTTCCTTATTTCCTCATCTAATTGAGAATGTCTGTAAGGCTTAGCATCCCTTCTCTTAACTATAACCTTCTCTCCAAAGTATTCTGTAAGATATAAGCTAGCTTCAGCCCCTCTTTTGATTAATATCTCCATTTCACAAGCACCTTATCAAATCTCCAAGATTGGTGCACAAAACTCTTCTCAATATCAACCCTCACACCAGATAAGTAAGCTAAGAGACCAGTCCAAGATATTTGAGCACCACAATCCCCACTATACCTTAATGGAACGATTAGAGGGCGAGCGTTATGTTGATGGCACATTTCTTTAAGCATCTCTTGAAGTCTTAAATTGGCAGCTACACCACCTACCAATAAAACCTCCTTTTTTTCTGAGAATGCTAAAGCTCTTTCAGTAGCTTCGATTAACATAGCGAAAGCAGTCTCTTGTAAAGAATAGCATAAATCCTCCAATTTTTTTCCTTCTTTAAGCATATTTTTAGCGGCTGTTAATATACCAGAGAAAGAAACATCATTACCCTTCACACTATACGGTAATGGTATATAATTCGAAGATTTTTTAGCTAACTCTTCAATTTTAGCTCCACAAGGTGAGCTAAATCCAACCTCCCTACCAAATTGATCGATTAATTGACCAATCGTTAAATCGAGAGTTTCACCGAAGATTTTCCACCTACCAGATATGTAAGCAGTAATAGCAGTATGCCCGCCCGTTACTAGCAAAACAACGGGGTCTATCGCTCCAGTTAACATAATTGATAATTCAATATGGCCTAATGCGTGATTAACCGGAATTAAAGGCTTTTTAAAGTATGAAGAAAGAGCTCGAGCAGAAACCGCACCAACCCTTAAGCATGGGCCAAGTCCGGGACCAGCTGAATAAGCTATTGCATCAACCCTTTTAATATCAACACCAGCCATGGTGAGAGCTTTATGAATAACACTCGCTGCATTCATTGCATGGTATCTTGATGCCTCACGGGGATGTATTCCTGATCCTGAAGGAGGTTGATATACACTCTTTACATCACATAAAATCCTTCCTTTACGATCAGATATTTGAGTGAGTGCAACCCCAAAGGTATGAGCTGTTGACTCTATACCGAGGCATATTTTTCCCTCACCCACCTTACTAAAAATCGATCGATGGTAAGATGGTGGTAAGTCTCGAGAAATCATCTTCTTCTCTTCGAAATACTCAATCTCTGTAATTTTTAAAGTTTTCAAATAATTATCCGTTATTCTCACTTCATCCCAAATTACAATAATTAATAAGCTCAAGATTAAACACGAAATAACTTTTTGATTGAATTACTCAATTGGATTAGTTTTATATCGATTAAATCAACTAATGCATTCATGAGTATGAGGGTAATAAGAAGGAATTGTATAGGATTTATGATAAAACGAAGAATAAATGCCATTAATGCTGTTATAACTCCGTAAATATTCTGATTGTGTAGAGGTGATGTGGGCGGATCGGTAAGCATAAAGAATGTAAAGAAGAAGAGGCCACCTCCTGCACCAAAAAATTCGATGAGTAACCTAATTGAAACATCTTGATTTACGTATAAAGCGCAAATTGTGAAAATAGAGGCATAAGTGATGAGAAAGCTTAGAGTAAGGTTAAGTTTTCTTGCTCTGTATGCGATCAATAAACCTAAAACGATTATAGCCATACTTGATGCAAACCCTATTGCACAATGTGTACTCCAAATTAATACTTCCCATTTATTCAGTCGAAGATACGAATAAGCAAAGTATACGCTACTACGCTCTAATAAGTAATTTGAATGATTCAAGTAAAATTCTCTAGGGAATAAGAAGCTAACAATTAAGAGTGAAAAAGCTGCTGGATTAAATATATTCTTTTTACGCTTTCTTATAACGTGTTTTGAAATAATCGCTACAACTGCTGTTAAAAATGGAATATATAAAGCTTGAGCTCTTATGCTCATTAAGCCTATAATCATTCCTGAGATTATCGCGCCCCAAGGAATAGTTAATTTTTGGAATTTTACAAAATGAATAATTACATCAATTATAAATGCTGTAATAACAGGTGTGAGAATTTGAAGACTTATCTCAATACCATAAAGATTAATAGCAATACATATCAAAGTAAGTAAGGAGAGAATGAGTTGAATTTTAATATTTAGATAATTTTGAATCGATATTATTAATCCCCATAATTTAAGATGATATATTATCTAAAAAACCTTAAACCTTATCCAACAATAATCCTTATATCTCCTAAGCTGCTTTAATTGTTAAGGATTGGTAATATCCTCAGCTGAAATTTCATTTATTATTCATGCAACTGAGAATGAAGAAAAAGTTTTAGAGAATGTTATGAAGAAATTATCAATCCCTAAAGAAATTTTTAAAGTGAGAAAAATGGAGGGGCATTTTGGAAATCCGATTTATCTTTATTATGCAAAATTGAGTGGTAATAATGCTGAAAAATTCGCTAAACAATTATTTTCATCTTTAAATAACATCGATAAAAATTTAATGAGTTTAGAGTTGTGGAAGTATATTGATGAGCATGGTTCATTATATTTAAGAATTGATAAACAAACATTCTTTGAAGATAAAGGTAAGCTTCGTTTAGCACAAGAAGATGCAGTAAGAGTTAAATTAAAAGCTAAACACAAGTTTGGAGATATGCTTTTTGAGTATAGGGATTTGTTAAAAACACAATAGTTATTGATTTGTAAATTTCTAAACCTTCTTGAAGAATAGCGGTAATTAATAGATAATCATTCAAGGTATTGAAGCTTTATTAAAGATTTTATTTTTTATTAATGGGTATTTATTAAATTAATTACAGATGGGAATAGTTCTTTTTTCAAATGTGGGAATGGTAATGCAGATAGGAATTCTTCATTAAAATCTGGTTGAGCGCCTAACTCTACATATTTCACCTTTTTCAAAATATTCTTTAAATCTTTTCGTAATTCTTTTGATTTTAATAAAATTTCAGCTCCAGATAAAGCAGCATTACCAACAAACTCAATTCTCTCCGTAGGTACATCAGGAATGAGTCCAATGATCTTTGCATTATTTAAATTAATGTAGCCTCCAAAAGCTCCAGCAATGAATACTTTCTTTATATCCCTTGTTTCAATCCCTTTTCTTTTCATTAAGATACGGCAACCACAATATATTGCAGCCTTTGCTAATTGTAATTCAGCTATATCTGTTTGAGTAATAACTATATCCTCACCTATATCTGTCTCATTAAACCACGCAACCACATATTCGTAACCAAATTCACCCTTTCTTAATCGAGGAGTTTTAACTTCATTTCTATATCTACCCCTATTATCTATTAAACCACACTTTAACATTTCCGCAAGAAGATCTATCATTGCTGAACCACAAATTCCTATCGGTCTCAACCCACCAATCGTTTTATAATGTGCTTCATAAGTTTGATGATTTATAGAAACTTTCTCAATAGCACCCTCTACAGCTTTCATGCCGTGCTTTATATGCCCACCCTCAAACGCTGGTCCGGAAGCGCAGGAGCAACAAAGAATCTCATCCTTATTACCTAAGTTAATCTCAGTATTAGTACCGAGATCTATCATCAAACTCATATCTTCAATTTCATAAAAATTGGTAGATAGTAAATCTGCTGTATTATCTGAGCCGATAAAGCCGGCTATTACTGGAGGTAAATAAACTCGACCACCATTATTTATTTGTATATTCAATTCATTCGCACGTAAATTTAATTGATCGTTAATTACCGGCACGTATGGTGATAATCCTAAATACTTAGTTTCTAATCCAAGAAAAAGATGATGCATAACGGTATTGCCTACCAAAACTATCTCATAAACATTATTAATATCCACATTCGCTGCTTTGCATAAATCAGTTACTATTGAATTCACACCTTCAACAGCGAGGCGCTTCAATTCATCAAGTTGCTCTTTACCAATCGCAGCGTATGTAATTCGTGAGATTATATCTTCACCATAAATTACTTGAGGATTATCAAAACCATTAGACATTATCAAATTACCATTTATCAAATCGATTAAACTCGCTACAATTTTAGAGGTTCCTAAATCGATAGCAACACCGTATAAAGAGTTAGTAGTATCCCTTGGCTCAACCGATATAACCGTTCCATCATCCATTAAAGTTATAGTAAGATCCCAATTCGCATCTCTTGCTATTTTAGGCAACTCTCTCAATACTTCAAGATTGAATTTTAACTCATGTATATTATAAACTTCTTTTATAGTTGAAGTTATTCTCTCCACATCAGATCGATTATCTTGAATTGATGGGTGTGGGATTTTAATATGTAATTTCTTAATTGTTGGCTTTAACCTTACTTCTCTTTTAATACCAAAAATTTGAAGCCTTCGTTTACGTATTTTACTCTCTTCTGGCACAAATACTCTAACCTCCCCACGTATAATCGATTGGCATGCAAGTCGATAACCTTTTTTTAACTCAGACTCTCCTAAAAGCTCCCTCTCAACCTTTGTAGGAGAATTCAGATTAGATTGATCTTTTATTATAATTTTGCATTTACCACACTTACCGAATATACCACCACACTCATTCCTAATCCCTATCCCCGATCTCAATGCGGAGCGAAGAATATTATCCCCTAGCTTTACCTTAATCCTCCTACCCATAGGCTCAAAGATAATGCTCGTAAATTCTTGATTTTCTTTAAGCATTATTCATATTTGATAAGTTCTACTATTTAATCATAAATCATTAAAGTTATTTAAATTAGGGCAAGATAAAATAATGGAAAAAATAATCGTTGAATAAATGAATCAATATGTATTCTTAAATAAAAAGAATCTATTCGTGTTTAAACTCTTATTTTGACGAGCTTTATGTTGATAACACTCATGATCCAATTCTAAATGAAGCTCTAATGCAACCTTTGTAGTAAAGTATCTGGCACAATATGGGCATTTTTCATATAGATAAAACCTTTTCATACCTTAATTAATAAATTCTTTAATGATACTTTTTTAATTATGTGCAGATTATGATACAAGATGGTAAAATTTTTATAACATTCACCTAAGGTATATTTCTTTAAATCTTTGATAAGATTCATCAAGATTCATTATTTTTGGAGAGCGTTTAAAACCATAATTACAAATTTCATTCACCAAACCATAATATCCATTTCTCCTTGCGAATTGAACTGCTCTAATAACATCTAAAAGGATATTACCTGCATTCGGTCCATCTCTTGTTTTCAAATAAATATCTATTTTGATTGGTGAACCAAGAAAGCCTTCACCTTCAATCCAAAAGTAGCTAACTCGATTATTGCCAAGGTAATCTACATAATCTGTCGTACCCGCAACACTTTCAAATTCATAAGGAATTTCACTAATAATTGCATTCGTTTTCAATATGCGCTTATTCGCTTTAATCTCCTCATCTATCGTGTTTAAAGTCTCTAAACCTCCACCAACATCCAATTGATAACTCTTCAAAACCTTCACCCCTCTTTTATGCATAAATGAAAGAATTCCCTTATGAAAAACGGTACCGCCAAATTGGCTCATTAAATCATCGCCAATCAATACGAGTTTTGAATCTTCAAACCCCTTTACCAATTCTTCATTAGAGATTATAGGAGATGGTGTACAATTTATGAAGCTACACTTTGCTTGAAGTGCGGCTTTTGCATAAGCATAAGAGGATTTATCCATACCTGATGAGATTAAATTCACGAAAATATCTACCTTACCCTCAATGAGAATTTTGGCTATATCCTCAATGCTAACTTCATTATTACTTAAGTTAATCGCTTGCTTCAAATAGGGTGATAATCGATCGAGTAAAATACCCTCCCTTACCTTTACACCAAAACTCTTAAGGTTAACATACTTTGCTACATTATTCGGTGGCATAAATATAGCTTCAGTTAAATCCAAACCTACCTTATTGGAATCAATATCAAAAGCTTCAACAATCTCAATATCAGAAACTCTAAAACCACCAACTACTCGATGCCATAAACCTGGTAATGTATCATCTTTACCATAATATTGCAATCCTTGAATTAATACACTCGCACAATTTCCTACACCAGCGATAGCTATTCGAATCCTCTCAGACATAATCATCACCATTACCTTAACTTACTTATTAAAGCTATACCTCCAGATATTATAAATAAAATTGATATTAGGTAAAAAACCATTGAAACTTGCTCTAAGAGTGGTGTGGTAGCGGTAATGTAAGAAATAACAATGCCAATTATCACAAATATCAATCCGAGAATTCGAATGAGAATATCCAATCTAGTTTCTATAATTTTCTTTGAGCTTGACATCGCCATACTATTCACCAATAAACTTATTAGACCTTTCTATTAAAAACTCTTAATTTCACTCAACTTTTTGGGCAAGTATTTATCAGTAATTGTAGTTAAGCCATATTTAGAGAAAGCTTCTAATTCACTCTTTCTTTTAATCTCTAAGAATACATCAAGCTCTCTTTGCCATATCCCACCCTTATACCTTGGATCTTTTTTCAACTCATAAATTCTTTTAATATCAGCTTCAGTAAGTCGAACGCTAGGCAATTTATACTCTATAATATCTGAGCCCCAAATTCCGATCCATTTGGCTGACGGTACCGTTAATTCTCTTAAATGAGCTGCATTTGCTGACCCTGATATAATAACCATCGCTATATGCTCACCGTATACATCGCCATCCGTTAGAATATAAACGGGTAAGTTCAATTCTTGATTCAATCTTCTCAGCATGTAGCGTGTGGAGCGTGGAGGTTGGCCAGCGGTATCGATAATTAATGCTTTATACCTCTTAGGAATATTCTCTTCAACAAATCTAGTGAATAAACCTCCTTTTTCAACAGCTATCACCATCTCAGCCGATGTATCTATAAATTCTGCTGTGCTAAGACTTGGGCCTATTAAATAACCATCTGGATGTGAGGCTAAATTGAGTCTCTTCCCTTCATAACCCGGGACGGTATATTCAATAGTAAGATCACCAAAAATCGCTGAACGCTCCTCAGGATATACATTAAAATCCTCTCTAGCCCTTCCCAATAATACCTCAAGATCGGTTATCATCTCATCAGATTCATCTTGATCAGTAAAATCTATACCATATGCTTGAGAAGAATAAAAAACATCTCGAAGCGTGGATGTTTTTCCCTCATTTATCAATTTATTTACAAAAGATGCTAACCATATGAGTTGAGTGAAAGGCCGGATATGTTTAATATTTTGTGAAGACCTTCTCACCATACTTTGACCTAACACGTATTGTTTTAACTCCTCATTGTATACAATATTTCTTACAGATCTACTTGGAAAGATTACTTCGGGAAATATTCCATTATTTAAAGATTGATAAATCATCATACCCAATTTTTTAAGTTGTTGCTTAACTTCCTCTTTTTTACGGCTAATCTTTATTGGAGTGTGTTTTTCATGATTCATTTTATAACTACCCAATTTTACCAATTAATTTTTTGTATTGCGGCAATCTTTTTGCACCACTCAACTCAGTAGAAAATTGTGCAATAAGTGGTAAATATTTCTCATAAATATTAATCTTCCTTTTTATCATCTCCATCGAGCCTTTCTTTGATAAATATGAACTTAACCTTCTCAATACTTCACGAATGCCATTCTTTAACTCCCTCTCAATTTCAGGTCTATCAGCCAAATACTCCTTACCCACTGTTTTGTAAGGAACTTTTGTTGAGCAAATATGAGTTATTATAGCTAAAGGAGCGTCCGAAGGTATTTTGTAACGTTTCCAATCAACCTCTTCATGAATAACCTTCCATGATATATCATTAGCTTCATCATAAAGAAGAGGGATACGATTTGCAAATCTAAAGAGCTTTAAACCTGGCTGTAAAACTTTCCCTCCATAAGCCAAGCCTATCTCCACAATAAATGGGAAGCCAGAGTAAGCTGATGGTGGGCGAGTAGTAACAGCGATAAACTCAGGCTTTAACTCTTTATTAATTCCTGCAGCTAAAATCTCCTCGCCAATTGGAGATAAACAACTTGCATCAGGTTGAAGAAAGCCATTATAATTGTGCAAAGCTTCAACAAATGATACAATTTCATCATCATTTAGAGACTTTGGACTTCGATTCAAATCAATATTAGCATATTCAAGGAATTTTCGAGCGATTCTTTTGCCCACCCTATGAAAATTTTTATACATAAACTTTAACATTGTATCTTGCTTAGATTGCCTTAACATCCTTTTGAGAGCCTCTACATCAATACCATAGGGATGTGGGAGGGTTTCTTGAGGGGGTTTTGGCATAATTTGTGTCGCTCTTTGAAAGATCGTTATAAAACCTTGTGGATCCATAAAAGTGATATTTGCATAAGGCGCTACCATTGCGGTTTGCCTTAAATACTCATAAATCTTTAGTGAGGCGCGTTGAAAATCCCCCTCTAATGTTATTTCAACTGATGTTCCAGTCTCTCCATTCGCTGGGTGTTGAGCCTTTCTAACAATATTTGGCGTATTATCTTGAATATTAATAAAAAGTTCAAAAGTGTGAATCGTTTTACCATCTGATGATGTGGATACGATTACAGGCTTATTTGTAGTAATCTGACCATATAATATTGCCATTGTGCCACCCATACCGAATATACCTCTTGATTGACGCAATAGAAACTTTGAGCCAAAAAAGATCTTCCCAAAAGCGTTAGGCACATATTTAGGATCTACACCAGGACCATTATCCTTAACTTTAATCACGTAGGGTTTAGGATCGGGTTGTAAATCATTTAAAGCAGATATTCTAATATAAATCTCGGGCAATATTTGGAATAACTCACAAGCATCAAGAGAGTTTTCAATTAACTCTCTAACCGCAGAATATAAGGCACGTGATGGATTTGTGAAACCAGCTAAATCTCTATTTCTATAAAAAAATTCACTCGGAGAGATTTCAGTATAAACTACTCGGGATTTAGACATACGATTCGCCCCCTTCCCACAATTTAAGCCTATCCATTTTCGCTTTTGTTCTAATTTTTTGTAACATATTATAAACAACTTTGTGAGGACTACCTGTAGCTAACATTACCACAGCATCTGTAGCTGTCTTAACTTGATCCACATCACCTATAATCGCTACCATATGGCCATAAACCGAAATATTCGCCTCTGTAAGCTCCTCGATAATTCTTCTCGCTTTACCATTCAAACCTATAATCCTACCCTTTATTCTTTGCAAATTGCTTTTAGATTTGCCAGCGTAATTTTTTAGATCAATTATATTAAGAACGGTATTCTCATCGAGTAATCTAAAAGCTCTCATTGGTGAGAATCCTCTCGCTATTGCAGCTACTATATCAACAGCCTTTAATGGTAAGCTTTCTGTAAGATTACCAGTACTTTTAATTAATACTTCTCCAGTTTTGCTATCTACCTTAATCTTTACTCCACACTTTTTCTCAATCTCAGCCTTTACTTTCCCACCTTTACCTATTAATACGCCAATTCGATCAAGTGGTAATTTTATAACCCTTTCAAAACTCATTATCAACCACCTTTTTAAAGATAATGGATTCAGACTCTACATCAATCCCTCTTTTCATAAAGAATCGATTAATATTAAATATATCACGCATGAGGAATTGATGGGCTGATGGGTGGCCTAGATCAACTGCTGAACCTAAATCAAAGATTATCAATTCCCCATGCCACTTAAAGATATTATATTCAGAGAGATCGGCATGAACAAGTTTAGCTTTTCTATACATATTTTTGATTATAGATATAACTTTTTTATAATCGGTTTTGGTAACTTCAACTTCATTTAAAAGTGGTGCTGGATGGTTATCCTCACCTATAAACTCCATAACAAGAACATTCTTCATTACAGCGATTGGTTGAGGGACCCTAATTCCAGCGTTAAAAGCGGTAACAAGATTTCTATATTCTTTACGAGCCCATAATTCAACAATATTTTTCATACCTTTCTTAACTCTATTAAATCTTGGATCGCCCATAATGTATGGTAATCTTTTTTTAAATTCAGCAGTAGTAACGAGAAATATTTTAACTGCAACACTCGAACCATCCTCCCGCTCACCTCTATAAATCCTAGCTTCTTTGCCAGAATCTACAACACCATGTAAATATCTAAAAACATTTGAATTCATTAAATGGTATAAAACCATTAATGTAGATTTATCGAATACTTCTTCTAAAGCAGCTCTCTCAGATGAGCGATCCTTTATTAAGAATCGATCCCTTCTCTCCAGTGTGGTGAGTTTGTGAACTAATTGCCTTACTATCTTTTTATCAAGGGGTTGTTCAAACTCAGCCATATCTCTAATTCCCCACTATTTATTTTGGTTATATTTAAGTGCTGGTGAAATAATAACATTATTCATACTTTTAGTTTTAATTCTGAATGATATTAAGATGCATTATCTAAAATTAAGCTCATTTTTATAAACTCATGAATAAAAAATGTTATTAAAAGCCATACAATGGGTTTACCTTACGTCTAATCTTAATAATCTCATCTAAAACCTTAACCTCATCCTCACTTAATCTATGCATATATTTACTCTTCAAAAGCTTTACATCGGCTTCATCAGGAAGTGTGTAAAGAATTTCACCCTCATGGATTTGCCTACCTACTATAGGCTCCATCATAGAGATAGCGACTTGTGAACCAGCGTAAGCTTCATTTATATTTTCACCCTTATCTTGAATTTGATGAACTGTACCAATAGTCTTACCATTCTCATTCATAACCGTAACCTTTTGCTTAAGTCTACCATATAAAACCTCAATTCCAAAAATCGCTGGATTACTCCTTCTAAACACATACCCTTTAAGTATGCGGAATTTGCAAGGTGGTGTTAATTTCATAAACTCTAAGCGCTCAGCAGCTTCCTTCTCTTTTGTAACCCAGTCCAAATAACTTTGAATTAAATTATACACTATAGGATCTGAGAAAACTCTGATATTATACTTAGCAGCTTCATCCTCTGCATCAGGTAATAGTTTAACACCAAAGGTTAATACCACACCCAAATAAGGATCAACTTTTGCCACAGTACTCGCTTCAATTATATCCCTTCTTGTCACGGGACCTATATCAGCGATTCTTATCGGAACATTTCTCCGCTTCAACATCTCTACAATAGCTTCAAGAGAGCCGAGAGTGTCAGCTTTAACAATTACACCAATATTATCAGTATTAATAAAAACTCTTTTAACTTCACTCTCAATTGATTTAATCGCCTCTTTAATATCATTAGATGTTTCAACACCAAATAAAGGAGTACCAGCTAAAACTCCTTCTAAATCTTGAGTAATGAGTTTAACACCAGCTGCAGCACTTACAAACTCAACAGGTGTGAATTTATCACGGGGGTCTCTCATTTCATCTAATGGCTTTGGCATAAATAAAGCTTTAACCTTAGTTACTACAGCACCATCTCTCTTGCCTAACACCACAGTATCGCCAACCTTTAACGTACCATCTAAAAGTATCACATTAGCAGTGTAACCTAAACCCATCTCTTCCTTCACCTCTAAAGTAATGCCTCGCGCCAATTTTGAGGTTAAAGTGAGTCTCTTCGTTAAATACTGTTGAGCTAATCCTATCAATATCGCCATAAGCTCGGGTATGCCTTCACCAGTTTTAGCACTCACAGGCACAATCGCAATCTCTTTAGTGAAATCTCTTACACGATAAAAAGCTTCAGATTTGAAATTTAAGCGTGAAAAACTTCCAACCACGTTGTATATTTTTTCATCTAACTCTTTAATTACTGAATCATCTTGAATTTTTAAAGAATTAGTAAAATAAGGAGTATTACCACTTCTCCAACCAGGTATTAAATCTATTTTATTTAATGCTACTACAAAAGGAACTTTTCTACTCCTTAAAATTTCCACACTCTCATAAGTTTGAACCTCAAAGCCTTTCAAAATATCAATCACCAATATCGCTAAATCAGCCGCTGAACCCCCTCTACTACGTAAATTCGCAAATACTTCATGCCCTGGTGTATCTATTACTAATAAACCGGGAAGGCGAATCTCAGCTTTAAATGAGGCTAATAAAGGTCCACAAATTTGCTTTAATGTCTCAATTGGGAAGAAACTTGCACCTATATGTTGTGTCATTCCTCCAACCTCTCTTGCTTGAACTGCAGTACCACGAATTTTATCCAATAAGGAGGTCTTTCCTGAATCTACATGGCCCAATACTACAACCACTGGTTGCCTTATTTGATTAGTCAAATCATCAACCTCATGCTTACAACTTTATTATCATGATGGGATTTATTATCAAATAAGTTTTTATTAAAATTTGAATATCTAGGAAAAAATGATTTTGGATTCTCTAATAAAATTCTCAACCGAATCTGAAGCGTGTATAAGATTTTCCGTTATAGCTAAACCATAATCGCCACGAATAGTTCCAGGAGCGGCTTCCAAAGGATTTGTTGAACCAATCATTTTTCTCACCACACTTATTGATGATGGGCCTTCAAGTATAGCTGCAACTACTGGCCCTGAGGTTATGAATGATATCAATTCCTCATAAAAGTGCTTTCCTACATGAGGGGCATAAAACTCTTCAGCTTGCTTTCTCGTCATTCTAAACATCTTTAAATCTACAATTTTAAAGCCCTTATTTTCAAATCTTGAAATAATCGCACCTATTAAACCTCTTCTCACACCATCAGGCTTTATTACAATTAAAGTTCTCTCAATCATTTCTTTACCTCCATTTTATAAAAGCGGGTCCATTTAAGTTTACGAGGATCACGCTTCAATTTTAAAGCGCTTTTTCTGCATTTCGATGAACAATACCACCGAACTGAACCATCATTCTTAACGAACATAATCCCTCGACCTAATGGTACATCCCCACCACAAAAAGAGCATTTTTTACTTGTATACAAGATTAATCACTTAATCTTACGAGCTTCACGTTCTACCTCTCTTAACATTAATATATCTCCAAGGCGAACTGGGCCTTTTACATTCCGAGTTAAGATACGACCTTTATCCCGACCTTCCATAATTTTAACCCTCACTTGAATTATTTCGCCAGATACGCCAGTCCTACCAACGATTTGTATAACTTCAGCGGGAGTTAAACGTTCCTCTTGCGCTTTACTCAAGAGTTACCGCCCTGCAGACTTATTTATTTTTGATATCGCATTAATTATTTGCTCTATCAAACCTTGAGCTTCACCAGGCTCTATCACACAAGCTGAAGCAGCAGCTACATCTATACCCAATACCGAGCCCATTTGAGCTTTACTTGGTACATAAACGTAAGGAACCTTCCTTTCTTCACAAAGTATTGGGAGATGAGCTACAACTTCAGGGGGCTCTACATCCTCAGCAATTACAACAAGTTTAGCCAATCCTCTTTCAATAGCCTTTGTAGTTTCATTAGTACCTTTTTTAACCTTACCAGTTTGTCTAGCTTGCCTTAATGCTTCATAAGCAGCTTCAGAAATTTCTTTTGGTGTCTCGAATTTTACATAATAGGGTTTGGGGGTCATCTTCAATCGCCCATAAAAGCCTATTAAAGTGGTTTTATAAAAATATGTTGCTAATTTATTGTAACAAATGTTACAATAAATAAAAGCAGATATTCCACGTATTATTACCATTGTGCATTTTAATCTTTTTAAAAATTATGAATCCTACAAGGATTTATTTTATTGAGATAAATTTAATTGGGTTTTGACCTTTTGGTAGATTATTCATTAATCTTATCTTTATTTATTAATAAATGTGATTCAACATTAAGAGAGTGAAAGTGCCACAAGTTAAGACCATTATCGGTATTGAGAATGTGGTAGCTACCGCTACGATTAAAGAAGAATTGAACCTCAATAAATTGATTAATTGTATTCCAGAGATAAATTATGAACCGAGAAGATTTCCCGGATTGATAATTAAGTTGAAGAAGCCAAAGATGACTGCACTTATCTTCCCATCGGGCAGACTCGTTTGTACAGGTGCTCGATCTGAAGAACAAGTACATAAAGCGGTAAAAATTTTAATGCAAAGGTTAAAAGATGTAGTGAATATTGAGAGTGAGCCTGAGATTAAGATTCAAAATATCGTAGGTGCAGCTTATCTTGGAGGAAGGGTGAAGATTGAAGATGCGGCTAAAATTTTAAAGAGGAGTTTTTATGAACCTGAACAATTTCCAGGATTGATATATAGAATGGATGATCCTCAAACAGTCTTCATAATATTTGCATCAGGTAAGCTTGTATGTACTGGAGCAAAGAAAGAGGTTGAGGTTTATAAAGCGATTAATAAACTCCATAATATATTGGAAGAGAAGGGATTAATGATATATTGATTATATTTTGTTAAAAATTATTAACCTTAAAAATTTTATTCAAAATGCTTAATAGCGTTAAGGATTAAATTAACCCCAACTTTAACATTTTATGAATATGCTCGATCTTAGTATATTAGAGCCTAAACCGGAATGGGCTAAATTAGTTACCTTTATACCAAATAAGAAAGTTCCCATACACAATTGGTTTTATTTTAAAGAAGGTTTCTCAAGAGATTTTGTTATTAAAATCTTTGATATTTTTAAGGTGAGAGAAGGTATGAAAATATTAGATCCATTTTGTGGTTCTGGCACAACTCTACTTGTAGCAAAAGAGTTTGGAATTGATGCTTGTGGTGTGGATGCTTCACCTTTAGCGGTTTTTGTAACTCAAGTTAAATTGGCTGATTATGATATAGATGAGTTGAATAAGGTTAGTGAAATGCTATTTAAGAAGGGTTTTAGAAAGTGTGATATTGGCAAATTAAGTTGGCTTACAAAAGCCGCTTTTTCAAAATATGCTTTAGAGGATATAGCATTTTTTAAAGAGGAGATAAAGCAAATTGAGGATCCAAAAATAAGGAATTTTTTTACATTAGCTTTAATGAATTCAGCGAATAAAGTGAGTTACGCAATTAAAGATGGTTCATATATAAGGATTCATAAAAAGCCACACCCCCCTTTAAGAAAGGTATTCAAAGCTATTATAAAGAAAATGATTAAGGATTTGAAAAGGTTTAAATGTAAAGGCTCAAATGTGGAAGTTATTCTTGGTGATGCAAGGGATCTCAAATTCTTGACTGATGAAGAATTTGATGCAATAATTACATCACCACCTTATCTCAATAAGATTGAATATACAAAAGTTTATCGTATTGAATATGAGTTATTCTTTCCACATGTGAAGGTTGATTCGCTTCGCTCTTACATTGGTATGAATACTAATGTGAAAAATGATCCATTTCCTGAGCTTCAATTACCATTAGCGGCAAAAGCTTACTTGAGCGATATTAATAAATCACTTGAGGAAATTAGGAGGGTATCAAAGATTGGGGCGAAGATAGCTTTAGTTATTGCTGAAGGTGCTTTTCCAGATCGCATAGTCCCTTGTGATTTATTAATCGCAGAACTTGCAGAGAGGATTGGTTTTCATATTGATAAGATATTTGTGGCTGCTAAAAGAGTTGTTACAAGAGATAGAACTATAAAAATAGGTAGAGCAAGAGAGAGTGTTATTTTAATGCAAAGATCGATTTGAGGCTATTTATGGAATTTTTATTATGATTAACAAAAATGTATATTACAGTTTTGCCTTCTATATGAATAAAGAAAATTGCGAATGCAGTTAAGATTTATTTAAAGATTGAAGATAAGAGATAACCAAATGATTGCTGATGCTATTATAATAGGTCAGATGAAGTGATAAATTAATAGATGAGTTAGGGATAATACTTAACTAGTGAGGGCTTAGATTTAGAGAAGAACCTTTTTCAAAAAATTAGAAATAGTACGAAAGATGGTAAAATAAAATTTTATCTTTTAAATCACAAAATAAGCAAAAATATTATTTAGAGGCTTACATATTGGTGTTTTGATGACCTTTTCTAAAGTTAATAAAGTTGCGATTACATCCATCTTTAGTGTTATAATATTTACCTCTAAATTATTTTTACCAACACCAATAGATAAGATGTTTATTATTATTCAAGCTCTTTTACTCGCACTTTCATCATTAATATTGAAAAGAATGGGAGCTACGTATGTAGCCACGATAAGTGGCATACTTATAACTCTATGTAGGCCTACACTCGCCCCATTCAGCTTAATCTTCTCTATAATGTATGGGGTATTAATAGATGCTCTCTTTTATTTATTTAAAGTTAAAATTCCTCAAGGTGATGTAAGAACTAATAGAGTTATTTTAGCTCTTACATTAAGTACAGCGATTGTAGGATTACTCACATTTTACGTAACAGTTATGATAGGTTTAATGCCTATGCTACCCATTTTATATTTAACCATAATAATCTCAGGGATTATTAATGGATTTATAGCTGGCTATTTCACATCAATTATTTGGAATAAATATTTAAAGTATAAATTTTAATGGGGCTTTAAAATATTGGAATTTTAATCTTTGTTAAATCTTCAAATACCTTTATTAAAGAAGAAGTATCTTTATCACCCAAGCCCATAGTTCTAGCCATACCGAATAATTGTTGCGCAACACTTGCCATTACCATTGGAACCTTAAGCTCTTTTGCTAACTTTAATGCTTCCCCTAAGTCTTTATACATTAAATCTACTTTAAATCCAGGCTCAAAATCACCTTTAAAAATGTGATTAGAAAATTTTCTTTCAAAAGTTCGGCTAGTACCACTACTTACAGATATGATCTCATAAAGTAGTTTAGGGTTAATACCCGCTTTAATACCCATTACCATAGCTTCTATAGCACCAACTAAATTTACTGCAGCCATTGAATTGTTAACCAATTTAACGATTTGGCCCGAGCCTAAAGGGCCAACGTAAAAAATATTCTTTCCAATTACCTTTAAAACTTCTTGAACTCTTTTAAAAGCATCCTCATCACCACCAAATATAATCGTTAATGTTCCAGCTTCTGCTCCTTCTGTACCACCACTTACTGGCGCATCACAAAGCTTTACATTCCTCTTTTTTAAAATTTCATCACACTCTTTATAAATGGTTGGCTCAATCGTGCTTAAATCGATTACAATCGAATTCTCCTTTACACCATATGAAACACCATTTTCCCCTAAAAGAATTTCTTTTACCGCTTTAGAGTCTGGTAAGCTCATCATAATAATATCTGAATTTATTGCAACTTCTTTTGGATTATTGCAAGGTTTCACTCCTAATTGTATTAAGCTTTGCATCTTCTCCTTAATTATGTCATAAACATAAAGTTCATAACCAGCCTTTAAGAGGCGCGTTACTATTCTAATACCCATAGCTCCAAGGCCGATAAAACCTATTTTCATCGCAATCATTTTAGTGAAGCAATCTTATTTATACATTGCCTATAATGTTAATAATTTAAATCATAAAGGTATAGTAAGTTGAATCATATTTAAATATCAATAAACATACCTTATAATGAATAAATATTTATATCTCAAATTTTCTGTTAAACAAAACATATATAAACATATAAACTTATTTCCTTAAGTGGGAATGTTGGGAACTGTAAAAATCCTTGGAACTGGTTGCCCTCGATGCCAAGAAACAAAGAGGTTAGTACTCAAAGCTCTATCTGAGCTTCAACTTAATGCTAATGTGCAAGAGGTTAAAGACCCTAAAGAAATTGCAAGGCATGGTGTTATGCTCACTCCAGCAATTATTATTAATAATGAACTTGTATCTCAAGGAAGAATACCTACATATGAGGAAGTGAAGAAGTGGCTTCTCGATAGAGTATCTAAGGAATAATCACTTAATGTAAAAAGAAGGGAAATAGTATGATTGATGAGTTAATTATCGCAGGCCTTCTCGCTTTAGAAGATTATATAGCAGCTCATGTTTTAACATGCCTTATACCAGCATTTCTTCTTGCAGGTGCGATAGTAACATTCATCAATCGTGAAGTTATTTTGAGTTATTTAGGTGAAAAAGTCAATAAGATTAAGTCTTTTACTTTAGCAAGTATCTCAAGCTTTTTATTGGCCGTTTGCTCTTGCACAGTTATTCCAATTGCGAGTGGGCTTTATCATAGTGGTGCAGGGGTTGGTGTTACTTTTATCTTTCTTTGGGTTGCACCAGCAGCAAATATTCTCGCGCTTATTTATACAGGAGGCATTCTTGGATATGAGATTGCTATATCAAGAATCTTAGCTGCTTTACTCATGGCATTCATTATCGGTTTTTTAATGAGCTTTATCTTTAGTAATGAAAAAGGAGATGAGATAATTATTACACGAAAAAGATTGAATGAGAAGAGCTTAATTGAAAGAAAGGCTTTTATCCTTCTTATATTAATACTTTTATCACTTTTATTACCCAATTATTTAGCAATAGGTAAACATTATCTCTACAAAGTTATTATTTGGGCTATCTCTACATTAATTATGATAATTTATGCCTCAAAAGCAATACCAAGGGATAAGGTTAAAGATTGGTTGAGAGAGGTTTGGTGGTTCGTTAAAATCATTTTTCCTCTTTTATTAGTTGGTGTTTTCATTATCGGTATAATAGGTAAGATACTACCAGAAGAATGGATTAAAAATTGGCTTGGTGGGAATGGAATAAATGCTTCTTTTCTCGCTACGATGATTGGAGCTGTAAGTTATTTTGCCACTTTAACCGAAGCACCATTCGTTGATACACTTATAAAATTAGGTATGGGTAAAGGCCCAGCTCTCGCTCTTCTTCTTACAGGGCCTGGGTTGAGTTTACCGAATTGGTTAGCAATAGCGAGAATTTTTGGAATTAAAAAAGCAATCATTTATGTAATTACCATTATTATTCTTGGAACTTTAGTAGGTTGGTTTTTTGGAAACTTCATTCTTAAATAAGATTTTGTAATAATACATCTTAATTAACTGAATTAATGAAAATTTAAGACTTTTAATGGGGATAAAAAGAGCTCTCCAATATATAATTTTCAAAAGATAAATTAGTCTTAAAGTAATAGAAAAGGAATAAAAACATAAAAGATCATATGCTCTTTTAATGACGTGAGAATATGATTAAAGAGTGGATCGATAAGGTTTTGGATAATATATCAAGAGTTATCGTTGGAAAGAGAGATAGTATTAAACTTGCTTTAATAGCGCTTCTTTGTGAAGGGCATATACTTATTGAGGATATTCCAGGTATTGGGAAGACAACTTTCGCTCGTGCTCTTGCTCGCTCAGTCAGTTGTAGTTTTCGACGTATACAATTTACACCAGATGTTCTCCCATCAGATATCGTAGGAGTTTACTACTTTAATCAAAAAACGAATGATTTTGAGTTTCGACCTGGTCCAATTATGGCAAATATTGTGTTAGCAGATGAGATTAACCGTGCAACCCCACGAACTCAATCATGCTTACTTGAATGTATGCAAGAGTATCAAGTTACAGTGGAGGGTGTGACTAGAGAATTACCGAGGCCGTTCATGGTTATTGCCACACAAAACCCAATAGAGTTAGAGGGCACATTTCCTTTACCAGAGGCTCAATTGGATCGGTTCATGATGAGAGTAAAGCTTGGATACCCTTCAAAAGAAGAGGAGGATATAATACTTTTACGCTTTCAAGGGTGTAATCCTCTTGATAAACTCGAACCTGTATTATCGATTCAACAATTGTTAAACCTTCAAAGAGTGTGTGAGAAGGTTTATGTGGAGAAGTCTATTCGAGCATACATCTTAGATATTGTGAGAGCGACAAGAGAAAATCCGAATATCGCACTTGGATTAAGCCCAAGAGCAACTTTGCATCTCTTCAAAGCTTGTAAAGCGTTAGCAGCGATGGAAGGGCGTGATTATGTAATTCCTGATGATGTAAAATTTTTGGCCACACCAGTTTTAGCGCACCGCATTATATTGAATACAGAATCTCAAATAAAGGGGAAATCAAAGGAAGATATAATTAATAATATTATCTCTGTATTATCAGTCCCAGTTGAAGGATAGCGCGAGATGACTGAAAAGAGCTTGGAAGGTTTTATTCGTAAACCAGAAGGTCCAGTAGTGATATTTTACTGGCCCTTCATAACCATAGTTGCAGCATTGTTAATTTTAGGTATTCTTATTAATCATGCTTCCCTTGCAATTTTATCAAGCATCTTTCTTATAACGACATTGATTAGTTTAGGTTGGAGCGAATTCAGCTTCAATAATATAAAGTATAAGGGGATCCTTAATGAATACCGCGCCTTCCCGGGGGAAACGGTTCAGTTTGAGATACAAGTGCTAAATAAGAAGCCACTCCCTCTTGGATGGTTAGACATATACGTGGATTTCCCATCTAAACTACTTACTAAAAATGCGCCATTGAGAGTTTTGACTTACATACCTTGGTTCAGAAAAATGCGATGGTGTTTCCCTATTTATTGCACTTCTCGAGGATATTACCCTATTGGACCCATAACGATGAGTTCTGGAGATGTATTCGGTTTTTTCACAAAAAGTATTAAAATTTATGATATTCAATATTTAATTGTATACCCAAAGATAATACCTCTTCAAAATTTATACCTCCCTCTTAAGCACCATTTTGGTGAAAAAGTATCCCTTTATACATTATTTGAAGATCCGAGTAGATTCTCAGGGGTAAGAGAATACCGTCAAGAAGATGCATTCAAAAAGATTCATTGGAAGGCAAGTGCTCGTCTTCGTAAACTTCAAGTTAAGACTTATGAAGCTACTATGGCGTTAAGCCTCATTATCCTACTTGATATTGAGAGCTTTAAGGATAAGGAAGGAAGATTAGATATGGAAAAGTTAGAATGGGGCATTAGTATTGCTGCATCATTGGCATACGATGCTCTTAAGCGTAAGATTCCAGTTGGTTTACTTATGAATGGCAATAACCTTGAAGGTGGAGATTATGTAAAGGTAGCGGTTTCTCGAAGTCCAAATCAACTGACAAGAATATTAGAGTGTTTAGCAAAGCTTCAGCCATACCCAAGTTTATCTTTTAAATCTATAATCGACATTGAGAGAGATAAATTCCCAAATGGTGTAACTCTTGTATTCGTTATAAACTCTTTAAATGAGCAAAACTTAACATTAATCCTTAATTTGAAAGCACACCATAAAGTCGCTATTTTATATGTAGGAGAGGAAGATCTTGGATTATTATTTGAGAAGATTACAATTATTCCAATTAAACCTCAAGGCGGAGCTTATGGTTAAGTTACAAAGAACTTTTGGTCTTAATATAAGGCAAGAAACTTTATACTTTTCCGTAATAATGGCTGAGATATGTTGGCTCCTCCCACTCATCTTATTATTCACCCAATCTATGAATGTAATATTTTTTAATCTCCTTCTTTTAATCCTAATGTCATTTATTATAGCTTTTTATTCGACTCGAATTTTGCAAAGATTCAAATTGCACCCCTTTCTATTCTCTTGTGCTCATATTGCTACAGCCCTTTTAACCATTTTTATGTCCATTAGTTTTTGCACGGTTAAAGAATACAAATTCTTTAACTTTGCATGGGTTACAAGACTTATCGATTGGGTTAATTACTTTAATTGGAAATATGCACAATTTCCAGTTGAACTTGTCTTTATTATAATAACATGCTTTTTTTGGATTAGAGGTGCGATTTTAACAAGGCAAAGTCTTGAATTTGAATATAAGTTAAAGGAGTTTCAAGTTGGTATTGTGGTGCTTTACTTAGTAGTATTAATACAAGTTGGAGGAGGTTTTGTTTTAAATGAAGCACCCTTCATAGTTTTGAGCTTTTACTTCTTTAGCCTCTTAGCTTTAGCAATATCACACCTTGATAGTATGATGGAAGATAAGTATGTTTCAATAAAGAATCGATGGCTTTGGCTCCCACTTACTAGCTCCGCTACTATGCTACTCTTAGGAATTATTTTTATTACGATAGTTTCTCCAAATCTCATCAAATCCTTCTTAGAGGTGATTATATACCTACTTACACAATTATGGTATATTATACTCTATATCTTGAGTTTATTACCAAATCCCAAACCTTTACCATCAGAGCCACCAAAAGGTTCTCGAGGCTTTATTCCTCAGGAAGAGGTTATTTCTGGACAACCTCTTCCTCCATGGTTAGGAAGTCTCCTATATTGGTTAATGTTAGGATTAATCTTTGCTTTAGTCATTTTAATTCTGTTTATAATTATTCATGGCTTGAGAATATTATCAAGGCCTAAACCTGAATTCATAAGAGTAGAGCGAGTAGCCGAGATTGAACCACAAAGAAGAAAGTTAATCAATTGGTTGAAAATGCTGATTTATACGTTAATCAAGTTAATGCGATTGTTTGGAAGAGTTAGCACTAAGATTATAGTTGAAGAAGTTATTTATCCATCTATACCATCTGCAAGAGAGCTTTATCGCCAATTCTTAAAATTAATGACTTCTTATGGGTATCCTAGAATGCATAATGAAACACCATTTGAATATCGAGATAGAATAATACCTATAATTCCAACAAGCGAATCAAACTTAAAGTATTTTACAGAAAAGTATGTAAAGGCTCGTTATGGATTTATGGAGATTAGTCAAGAAGAGTTACGATTGATGAATGAAGCGTTGGTTCGAATTAATGAAGCTATAAAGATAAACACAATACAAAAACATCAAAAATAATTTATTCTAAGGCCGATATTCAAAATCCTACTCTTCTTTTGGTTGTAGATTATTCCATTAATCCACTCTTAAGAAACTATATTTTTCTTTACTCTAGGTTAAATAGCTCCATTTTTGTTATCTTAAATATTATTTCTTCCATATGGAAGCTTTGAGGGGGATTTTGAAGATTTCAGCGAATTTTTCTCGGCAGTATAAAAGGGTGCAATTCTATTGGAATCTCAGAGAAATTCGGATATATTAATTATTAACTTCCTTATTTAACTAAGGTAGGCAAATCTATCCTGACTTTCTATTTTTTAGCTTTTTTACTTAGGATTTGAGTGCTTCAAGAATTTATTTCTTAACTCTACTACTAAGGGGTAGATCGCTACACTTAACGTACTCATTACACAATGGCTTCACTATCTGATTATATTCACTTCCCACTAGGCAAATTTTGATAACTCATAAGTAGTTGAAATGCTAGCTAAGAGAATAGTTGAGGAGATTGTTAACAAATTGGATAAATCTACAGCGATAGCTCAGCCACTTTCCATTAACGCTTTGAATTGTGAGGTATCTCAAAGGGTTATATTGGTAGCCCGGGGCAGATTCGAACGGCCGTCACCGGCGCCAAAGGCCGGTATTCAAGGGT